>NC_018020.1:0-1461338 GCF_000266885.1 Turneriella parva DSM 21527
TATAGCTGTGTCTGCTGAAATTACGCGCTTGAATTTTTAACCGCCGTTGTCAGAAATTTCCATGCTCTTTACCGACCCACAGTCAGGGCCTCAGACACCAGATTACGCGCTCGCTGCCGACACCGAGCTCTGGCCGGCGCTGAAAGCCCAGCTCAAGAAGAAAATGCCGGCTCAGGTGTTTTCGGTATTCTTTGCCGATCTGCAGGCGAACACTGAAGGGGAAAAACTCGTCATCAGCTGCGCCAGCCCTGACGTCGCCCGGCACCTCGAAGGCCAGTACCGGCGTAAAATCGCTGAAGAGGCTTCGCTCTTGGGCTTTCACGGTGACGTCATCATTAAGCAGGCAACCGCACCGGCTGCTGCGCTGAGGGTTGCCGAAGTTCCGCAAGTAACACAGCGGATACAAAAGTCTGAAACCGCATACCCGAATCGTATCGATCTGAATCCGAATTATACATTCGACAGGTTTATCAAGGGCCCTTCAAACGAGCACGCCTATGCGGCCGCTTTCGGCTCAGCGCAGAAGCCGAATGACTATCATAATCCTCTTTATATCTACGGCGGGGTCGGGCTCGGCAAGACGCACCTGATGATGGCGATCGGCAACCATGTCAAAGAAGCCTATCCGTGGCTCAAGGTTAAGTATTGCCCTTCTGAAATTTTTCAAAGCGATCTGATCGAGGCAATGAAAGACAAGAACCTCGCATACTTTCGTACCCGCTACCGCAGCGTCGATGTGTTTCTGCTCGACGATGTGCAGTTCATCAGCAAAAATGCGGATTTCACACAAGAAGAAATATTTCACACATTCAACTATTTCTACCAGAACAAGAAACAGATCGTCATTTCAGCCGACCGCCCGCCACAGGCGCTGCCACAACTGCACGACCGACTGCAGAGCCGCTTTCAACAAGGTCTGATCGTCGATGTAAAATCTCCGAATTTTGAGACGCGCATCGCGATCTTAAAGACGAAGGCCCAAGAGGCGAACATCGAAGTCAGCCACGACGTCATCAAATACCTCGCTACGCGTTTCACCTCGCAGGTGCGCCCCATGGAAGCGGCGCTCAGTATTCTGCAGTTCACTTCGCAGCAAGAGAAACGCCCGATCGACCTGCAGATGGCCAAGATGTCGCTGAAGGCGCTGCCGCAAGAGAATGGAATTCACCAGATTACGATTGAAGACATTCTGCGAGTCGTGTCGCGCACGCTGCACGTCGACGAAAAATTGATCATGGGGTCAAACCGCACAGAACAGGTTGCGCTCGCGCGCCATGTGTGCATGTACCTGGCAAAGAGCCTCATTAAAGGTGCAACGCTCAGCTACATTGCAGGTGCATTCGGCAAGCGCGACCACACGACCGTGCTGCATGCCGATCAAAAGGTGCGCGAACTGCTCGATACCGACGCCGCTCTGCAGATGCAGATAGACGAAATGGTTGAAGAGCTGAAGTTCTGAAGCCTTAAGGCGTCACGTCGGCGTCATCGTCGAGCGTGATTTCTTCGCTCTTGGCGTATGTATTCTTTTTGCGGGGTTTCGGCGCTGCTTCGTCACCGTCGAGTGCGACCCCACCTAAGACGTCGCCGTCTTCATCGTCATCATCATCATCGATGCCCTCATCGCCCTGAGCGGCATGCGCCACAGACACCTTATCGCCCAGCATACGGCGGGTTTCAGTTTCCCAGTCGGCCGCAATCTGCGCATACTTGCCGTTCGGGTAGTGGCGGCTGACAAAACCGAAAACGTGCAGCGCGCGCTGGTACTGGTTGTTCAGGTAATATGCCTCACCCTTCTTGATATAAGACGCCTCGTCACGGTCGCGGTATTTGTTGCTGACTGCCTTGTTCAAGAAATGCACCGCGTTGCGGTACTGCTTTAGCTTGAGGTAGGCATTGCCAAGATAATAGAGCGCCTCTTCAGAATCAGCTGTGTCGCGTGCGGCGGGCCCGGTAAGCAGCTTCACGGCCCGGTGGTAGTCGCCGCTCACAAAAGCCTGAACGCCGGCGCGCAGATTGCCGTTATCAGGCGTGGCCGCTTTCTCGTTTTTCTTGTTCTCTGATTGCGACTCTGTCGGCTGTTCGCCTTTTTTGTCGAGAATGCCGTGCATCGCAACTGAATTGCCATAGTCGCTGTCGACGAGGCCAGCCGCAGCACGCGCCTCGCGATTATCGGGGTTCTCGGTCAGCGCATTCTGAAAGTTACGCTTAGCGTCGGCAGTCAGTCCCTTGCGCTGGTAATATTTACCGATTTCAAGATAAATCTCGGCGCGCAGTGACTTTTCAGATGTTGAGTTTAGAAGCTGCAGAAGTTGGTTCATGCCCTCGTCTGAATAGTTTCTCATGATCTGTAGCTTCGCCACTTTGAAGCGAACCTTTGTCTTGAGCTCGTCGGTGAGCGGCATTTCGCTGAGCTTCTTGTACTTGCCGAGCGCGACGTCGCGCATGCCGAGGCGCTCATACGCTTCGGCAAGGTGGTAACGCGCTTCGCGCGCATAAGTACTTTCGGGAAACTGTGCTACCACAGCTGTCAAATCATCGATGCCCTTTCTGAGACCGTCTTCGTCGAAGCGCTCGAGCTGCAGCTTGCCCTGTTCAAGCCTCACGCTGGCAGCCTTATGACCTGAAACGTATTCCCGTTCTATAAAGAAAACACCCGCCCCGATTGTGAAGATGACCGCGCCTATCCAGACTGTTACACTTTTCATATTACCTCAGGTTCTCTTGCGTTCGATTGATCCAGAATTCGGCGTTTCGCCGGTAGTACTTTCTTGTCAGGGCATGCTCGAAGTATTTCAGCGCCCGATCGTACTGGCCGAGACGATATCGCGCCATGCCGGTGTAGAAGATTGCTTTGGCCCGCACTTTCGGTGAGCTGTTTCGATAGAATGGCTTTAGCTTTCTCACCGCTCCACTAAAATCACCCGCGAGAAATGTCGTGCGAATTACGGAATTTATGCCGCGTTCAGAGCTTGCCCGCGCCGGTCGCTCGTCTGCAGAATCGCTCTCGTCGTCTTCTGCGTCAACTTCGTTCGAAGTAAATTCAGGGCGTTGGTATTGCGCCTCTGTTACCTTTTGGCTGCTGGCTGCTGGCGGGGTGAAGTCAGCACCTGCTGTCTGGTAGAATGCAGGCCCCACCAGATTGCGCGAAGCATTAAACGCACCGGGTTCAAGGCCCCGGCCCGTTTCGAGAAAGATCGCATAATAATAAGTGCCGCGTGAGGGGGGTACATCCTCATAGATATTGATCTCGCCGGTCATTTTGGCGATCAGAGTACCCTTCGAAATATCATGAATCACTTTCGGCTCTTCGGTGAACCGGTAGAGCTGTATACGCTTCTCGATTGTACGGCCCTGAATCAGGTGCCACGAAAGAATAACACTCTTCGCGCGGGGGTATGCGGCAAAATCGGCGAAATAGCTGTCGAGCTGCGGCGGCGTTATCGCCGATGGTTGCGGCGCGGGCGCGCTCTGTGCAGGCGCCGGTGCAGCGGGGGTTGCGGGCCCGACCGGAATATCAGCCGGCGGTGGTATTTTTACTGTATCTTCGGGCGTCAGAAACTGCCCCATCACGGGCGTAGCTGATGCAACTGCCGCGAGCAGATAGAGCATGCGTTTTGATACAGCAAGGTACATAATTTTATGGGTCAGGCAGCCATACCCCGACGTTTAAATTTCGGCATATTCGCAGCCCAATATGAGGTATGTTTAATGATTTTCGGTTCATGCGCGATTCTGTTTGCTACGGGCATGCGCATCGCCTCGTTTAACGTCAACGGCATTCGGGCCATAGAGAAAAAAGGTGAGCTGGTGAAGCTTTTGGCAGCCGAAAAGCCCGACATTGTTTTCTTGCAGGAGATCAAAGCCAAACCCGACCAGCTGAGTGATGCGTTGCTCAAACCCGATGGTTACGAGGCTCATTACCATAGCGCCGAGAAACCCGGCTATTCGGGAACCGGTGTGCTCGTGCGCTCAGGGCTTTTCGCTAAAATGCAGGTTCTGCGCGGCATGCCCGACTGGAACGACCACGAAGGCCGTGTGCTCGGGGTCGAGGCCGGCGACCTCGTCATATTCGGAAATTATTTCCCGAACGGAGGCAAATCAGACGCAGCCTGGCGCGAGAAGCTCGTTTTCTACGATCATTTTCATCAGTATATCGCCGCCCTGCGCAAGAAAAAGAAACGCGTGCTCTTCACCGGCGACCTCAATGTCGCCCACAACCCTATCGACCTCGCGCGGCCGAAAGAAAACGAAAAGCATGTCGGCTTCTTACCCGAAGAGCGCGCGTGGGTAGACCGGCTGGTCGCCGATAACTGGGTCGACGTTTTCAGAAGCCGCTACCCCGAAACGGTCAGCTATACCTGGTGGCAAATGCAGTCGCGCGCCCGCGAACGCAATATCGGTTGGAGGATCGATTACTTTATTGTCGACAAACCGCTATACCCAAAGGTGCGCGAGATACGCCACCTCAACGACCACCAAGGGTCAGACCATTGCCCTATAGTGCTGGATATCGATTTGTGAAAGACAAAGATGTGGGCAGATCTTCAATCCCACTGCCACGCACAGCCGGGCTAAGCCCCGAAATCGTAGCCGGGGAACCAGAGTTGATACCACCTACTACACCCAACTCACTGACCTAATCCTCAGCGAATTCTATCCGCGAATCTGTTGCGGGGAGAAGGTCACCAAACAAAGCCCGACGCGGGAACTTGTACTCCGCTGCCCCACTTGCCATAAAGAACACAGCAAACTGGCCGGGCCTTTCCGGAAACTCCGGGTCCCCCGCTGGACTATCAGCTATCTCTTGAAGGAAGCCCAGGTGCAGTACCCGAAAGTGCTGACCGTTGCGGAAATCAAACGGCGTCTTGGTTTATCTTCAACGGGCACTGCATACTTACTCAAGCGCCGGATTCAACTCTTCGCATCGGACCTTGTACCGCGGATGCAGGAAGCTTTCTATCGGGATAACAAACTCCGCTTCGGGGACTTCCGCTTTCCCCGGGATAGAGAAGCTGACTTAACTGAACTGGTTAAGGATAAACCGATACCGCAAGCGGACACCTTGGTACTCTACAGTGTTGGAAACCTATCTAATAAAGGCCGGAAACGCTTTCGCCGGAAAGGACAGACATCCAGTATCTACCGGAGTTCATCAGTAGATGGCCGCGGTGAACAAGTTGGTACTCTGGTGAACACAGTAGCAGTTAAGAACGGACCGGCATTCTTCGATTCAATACCGAATCAGAAAGCAGAGACGGTTAACCCAATACTCTTCAAATACATTCCGGTACACAATCCGGTATTCACCGACGGCGGGTACTCCCTGCCCTCCATGAATCATCGCACGATCAATCACTCGTTGAAGTCGAAAGACAAACGACACACCTGGTCACGGGGACGGTGGTCTAAGAACGGAATACATACGCAGGTTGCCGAAGGCCGGCAGGGAATTCTGAAGCGGGCATTCCGGTCTTACGGTTGGTTGAATCCGAAGTACTCGACTCTGGCGCTGAATGAATTCACCGCGATCGGGAACTTACGCTATTTCGGGTTAGAGGATCTGTTACCGGATGAATCCAAGGAGAACCCGGTTCGGTATCAACTGGATGATAACTGGAGCCTGCGGGATAGCAGGAATAGAAATATGCCCGGCCATCGGGGGCCTGTTTCTGAGCTCGTCAGCAAACAAACTTACGATGCCAAGACACTGCTGGAAATCCAGCATGATGAACGTAAATCGGATGCCCAAAGGATCAAGGACACGCTAACCAAAGTTCCTGACCTGAAGATTCGCCGACGCTTGCAGCTGGAGAACCATAGGTATCGGCGATGGCTCAAGGGGAAGACAACACAAGACCAGCGCCGGAAGCAACGTTACTACCAGACACTTGCGGAAAGTATATGGCACACCATCCCATCGGATTCACTTATCGAGATTCATGATCTGGCCCGAAGGCACCGTATATCCGGTAAGCATATCTATCGCCTATTGGGTATTTGGACTGCCGCTGGCTTAATCGAAACCATCGATCTCAACCGTAAGACCAAGAACAAGATCATCGAATACTACGATATCCGGCGGCTATCTCCAGCACTGCTGCCAATACTCTACATCATGCCCAAGGCTGCAGTTCCTGAGTTTAACAAGCGGTGGCACGCTAAGGCACGGAGGATCGCATGAGCAAGTGGCGGATGAACTCCCAGGACTTCTGGTATCTGTTGGAAGTTGAACAGGAATATAAATGCAGGCTAACCGGCTGGGATTTAACCCCGGCGACTACGATGATCACGCACAAGATACCGCTTGCTAAGAAGGGCAAGCACGTGCGCAGCAATGTAAGTCTAGTGCACAGGAGCATTGTTCAGCTTTCCCGCGAGCTGACCGAAGCAGAGATCGTGGCATTAGCGGCAGCTGTAATCAGGACAAGGGGGGCAGAATATGGGCTGGAAGTCAAAGCCAAGGGATGATTGGGGGCATGTCAATCAGTTAATCCAACATTTCAACGAATACGCAAGGCGTGGCAATCCTAAGGTATCGACGATGCAATTGCATGTCTGGGGCAAGACTGCAGTTAAGCTAATAACAGTTGTAAATGCTAAGGCATCTCAGGAGTGATGCGCAATGTTGCGCCATTTACATCGCATGATCCCATAGATCAATGCATGTCGCAACTCTACCCCCGATCATCTGGTTGTGAATACTACGGCCGGCTTGAAACCTTGATAATGGCGTAATATAAACAGTTTGACCTTGCTAAACCATAGAGCTTTTGCGCCTATGATTGAAGATGTAGCGACCCCCTAAATCACCGGACACCTTATCCTGCTCCTAAGACATAGGAGTAGTGATATGAATAATGATAGTACTAAGGCTAAGGTAGAGTTAGTCACAACCGTCCAGCGGCGGCGCAGATGGTCGGTCGCGGAGAAACTGGAGATTCTGGTAGAGGCCGAACAGCCCGGTATGAGCATGTCGTATGTGGCCCGAAAACATGGAATCGCAGCGACGCAGATTTTCAAATGGAAAAAGCTGAAAGAGGCTGGCGCTCTGACGGCTGTTGGCAGCGAAGAGGAAGTATTGCCCGTATCGCAGGTCAGGCAGCTCCAAGAGCGCATCCGTCGGCTGGAGAGCATTTTGGGTCGTAAGACGGAAGAAGTTGAAATCCTCAAGGAAGCCGTGCGTATTGGACGCGAAAAAAAACTGATCTCGCACAAGCCATTGCGCGGCATCGAGGGTTTCGAGTGAATCAGGTAGCGGATGTATTGCGCGTATCTCGATCCAACCTCTATGAAAGCTTGAAATCCTCACGACGCGGAAATAAAACCGACCAGACGGTAGATGAACGAGTACTGCCGGAAATCCGACGCATCTGTGATGAAAGACCGACTTACGGGTATAGACGCGTGACAGCAATGCTCAACAAAACCCTTGAAAAACAAGGCTTTTCACGCGTGAATAAGAAGCGCGTCTACCGATTGATGAAGGTGCACCAGTTGCTGCTGCAAAAAGTTGCAAGCCGTCGCACCCTTGTGCATGATGGCAGAATCATCACGGCGAAAAGTGACGTGCGCTGGTGCATGGATATATTTGGCGTGCTTACCTGGGATGGCACTCACGTCTGGGTGGCGTTTGTTCTGGATTGCCACGATCGGCAAGTCATCAATCACTTTAGCAGCACCGTCGGCATCGACGGTCTGAACATTCGCGACATGCTGCTCGGTGCAGTCGAAGAGCGCTTTGGCAAGGCTGAATGCCCACACACCATTCAACTGCTCAGTGATAATGGCCCACAATTCACGAGCCGTGAAACGGTTCATTTTGCATCTTCCATCGGCTTTCAAGTCTGCACGACGCCTGCCTATAGCCCTGAAAGCAACGGTATGGCCGAAGCATTTGTGAAAACATTCAAGCGCGATTACGTTTACATAAATCGCCTTGAATCCGCGTGGAAAGTAATGCCGCAGATTTCAGACTGGATGTATGACTACAACCATCATGCGCCCCATAAAGGCTTGAAGATGCGTTCGCCGGTTGAATACAGGAACCTAATGGCAGCAGGTTAAGCTGTCCGGTTTTCGGGGGTCACTGCAGAAGAGAATCACAAAGGTTATTCAATACGAGTAACCTTAGAACCCATGACTGGTGATGAAAAGGTGAACATCATTCTGGCAGGTCAGCCGGTGGCGAGTTGGACACCGATAAGAATTCCGGTTGCGGAAAAGCTCGAAATCCGGGATACGCTAAAGGAACGTGCCATCCAGGCAGCTAAAGATTTCATCGACAATTTGCCATAAATACCGATTGGGAGTTCGCATAATCCCATGCATTCGCACGCCCATGACCCAAAGTTCCTGTCGATTGCATACCATGAGGCTGGGCATGCTGTAGCTGGAGTTTCGTTTGGCAAAACAATTGAGCGGCTTGAACTAAATGGCCCACTCTCGCCATGCGATGATTTTGAAGGCACAATCAAATTCGTAGAATCTCGGAAGGATGACTTTGCAGATGCAGTAATTCGGATAAGTGGCATTTGTGCTCAATACCTATTCGTAGATAAGAATAATCTCAGATACTTTGTTAAGGAAGCAGGAACAGATTACGAACTTGTCCGCCGGTTTATCGAAGCGACTACTTTTGCCAAAACAAAGCGAGTATTACTCCTGCATGGCATATTTCGAAATGCTGTTAGAAGGCTTCTGGCCGACTATGAGCGAATCCATAAAGTTGTAGAAGCGTTTACGAATCTTCCCGACCCGGATAGCGATGAGTACCAATTGAAGCAAAATGATCTCCAGACTATATTTGGTGTTCAATCTCCGTAACTAAGTCCGACCACTTCTTTGGTCAAAATGCCAGCTGTTCGCCTGCAGGTCAAATAAAGTGCAAGATCAACGATTCCGATTCACCTATTTTGTCGGAATTACCAGCTGCGGTATTTCGACAGACGCACTTGAAACGGCCATTACTGTTCGAACGAACCTGTTCCCTGCGAGCCGGCCGATCGTGCTCGAACATAAATACAAGATGCTGCACGCCGAAATGTATTGGAAGATAATCTTAAGCTTAATATTTAGGCTAAGCAACGCAATCGCGGTGAGTATTGCTGTCAGAACCGTCAGCCAAGTCATATCCCGAAACAGCAAGTATTCTTTGTGCGTGCTTAAGACTGAAGGATTTCCAGAGTTTGCCTGATATGTAATAGTTTTTACTTTATCTGACACTCTCTTAACAAAAAGGAGTGTTTATGACGACAGAACAGAAAATTATCAAGAACAAGGTTGGTCTGCTGAAACTGGCAGAGCAGCTGGGCAGCGTATCGAAAGCTTGCAAGGTTTTCGGTTACTCAAGAGACAGTTTCTACCGGTTTAAGGAGCTTTACGACAAGGGTGGCGAGCTCGCATTGCAGGAGATCAGCCGCAGGAAGCCTTTGCTGAAAAATCGTGTAGCTCCAGAGGTCGAGGAAGCGGTACGGGAAATTGCATTTCAATACCCCGCGTACGGTCAGGTTCGGGCGTCCAACGAGTTGCGCAAGATAGGTATCATCATCTCCCCTTTTGGCGTGCGCGGCGTTTGGCTGCGCCATGATCTTGCGACGTTTAAAAAACGGCTGAAATACCTTGAAGCGCGAATGGCTCAGGAAAAGGGGATCTTTACCGAGGCACAATTGGTTGCGCTCGAACGCGCAAAAGATGAGAAGGAAAGTCACGGTGAAATTGAAACGGAGCACCCTGGTTATTTGGGGTCACAAGACACGTTTTACGTGGGAAATATGAAGGGTGTGGGTAAAATTTATCAGCAGACCTTCATCGACACGTATTCGAAAGTCGCTTTTGCGAAACTCTATGATCGCAAGAATTCTCTGGTTTCAGCCGATATGCTTAACGACAGAGTCATCCCGTTTTTTGACGAGCATGAGATTCCGCTGTTGCGCGTTCTGACCGATCGTGGCAGCGAGTACTGTGGCAACCGGGAAGAGCACGATTATCAGCTGTATCTGGCCTTGGAGAATATCGACCACACAAAAACCAAGGCCAAGAGCCCGCAGACGAACGGCATTTGTGAGCGCTTTCACCGGACTATATTGAATGAGTTTTACAATGTTGCATTCAGAAAGAAGGTTTACACTTCTTTGGAGCAATTGCAGGCAGACCTTGATGAGTGGATTTACGATTACAACACGCAGCGCACTCATCAGGGGAAATATTGCTTCGGCAAAACGCCTCTGGCAACATTCAAAGACTCGCTCAGTATAGCGAAAGACAAAATGCTGGATTTGAAATTACAGACAGCATGAAAATGGGTGTGTCAGGTCAAGTTCAGACTTTTACACCTGATATAATTTATACCATGCAATGTTTTGGGATTTCGGATCGTGTGGCAACTCCCCACCAACGGCTCGGCGTAACTTTTCCATTTGAATCCGGTCATCCCCCTGAGCTAATTTCGAGAAGGCGCGACAACCTGGGTATGGATACTTTGATTTCCAGAATACTAGAGCTGCTTTTATGTGAGGGCTGCCAAGTCGATTTAGAAATATCAGTGCAATCGAACAAATGCCAATTAAGCCGCTCTGCAACCACTTGAATTGTGCTATCGCTTTAAGGTCAGCGGGATTTAGCGGGACATCTAACATCAACCAGAATATCAGAATAGCATGGAAACCCATGAAAGAAAGAAGCAATGAAAGGTTCCCATCCTTTAATGATTTAGCTTCTGCCATAAATTACCACCTTTTCAATTCATCGCATAAGTGATTCAGATCATTCAGTGCGCGCACGCATCCCAAATGAAATGCTAACCATGTGTGGACTCCACCGGATAATACAAGACCAATCAAAGGAAACCTGCTGGGAATTGCATCTGTGCGCTTGCATTAACAACCCAATCGATACTGTCTGTCGCGATCAAACTCTCATAAGGGTAAATACCAATTGTGTGTTGTCCAGCGTCCTTTCCGAAGATTAACATTATCGCGCGCTTTTGGTTCTCATCGATAGCCGTGATCAAATTCGCCATGCTCAATTGGTCAATACTGCTTTGTTCAGACACCGAATTGGGGTGAGTATGCCAATGCCCGATGAAGCCAGATAATCCCTTTGATTGAGAGATACGCGATCGATGCTCTTCAACGGTCCCAAGGATGCCACATTGAAAATGTAAAGCATCATGCTTGCTATCTGTCGGGGGACCCGAGGCGTCAAGAATCCAAATGATCCCCAAAATGTGATCCCATTGTCCCCATAATAGACCACCCGTTTCATGATCTGGGGACCTTAAAGATGCATTTTCCTTTATAGCTGTGGCGACTTCGGTGAACACCTTTGGAAGTATTCGCACAGTTAAGTGGCCGGTTAGCTGTTCGAAGGCGGGCGGAAAATCAATGGTTTCAAGAAAAGGCTGTTCATCGCTATTCAAATGGCGGGAAAATGCGAAGCCGCGAGCGGTATTCGGTAAAGCTAGCGTACTAATACCTATGTTCAAAGCTGCTGCCGTTAACGCTTGTATATCTCCACAAGAACCTGAAAACGTCGGCTCAGAGCATCCAGGTTCGGGTTGGAATAAATGATTTCTCACATCTGCTGCATAGAACGAGTTTGCTATGTTGTTTCTTCGCCCATCCGAGCATAGAATATATTTTAACTGTTTATAGGTATCATAAATCCCACCCAAGTGTAATTTGCCGATGGATACCCCGATAACATGCTGTGCGTCGGCATCAATTGCAAATGACAGCAGTGACTTAATATTTGCCCGGATGGCCGGCCAAGCGCTTTCAAGCCGCATTTGAAATATATTCGATGCGGTACAATCGATAATTATGTCATAGTCCAACAGCTGCGATAAATCGCTCATGATGAAATTGAAACCTTCCACGTCAGCGGCCTCAATGTCTGTCTTCGTGGAAACGGATTTCAATCGCTTCATGAGTGCTTTCGCTTTATTCATACCAATATCCGATTGACTGAAGTTTTGCCTCACAAGCACACCCGGTTTCACAATAGAGTTATCAACTAATTTGATTGATCGAGGCTGAGCCCGGATGATGATCTCAGCAGACCAAGACCCGATAGCGCCACAGCCAACCAGCAACACTCTCTTCCCGAAAAACCAGTGAAGGTTTGAACTTCTATCCCGTCGAACGAGGATTTCCGATCGATCCTCAAGCACCCTGCACCATGACACCTTGGCAGCCGAGAGCATTTCATAGATCGAATCACCTAACTTGGTGCGCAACTCCGCGAGTTCGTGAGTATCCTTTTCATCCGAGACCTGAAGGCCAAGCCCTTCAGTTTGTTCTGCTTCAATATGCCAAACGGAAATATGTTGCAACAATTGGCCGTTTTCGTTTCGTCTCATTGGTGTACCGAGAATAAGGTAAGTTCCCTCTTTATCGGAAGCCAATTTAGCGTTTAATCCCAGCCATCTAAGTATCTCATCCTTAAGGATCCCCTGCCTTTCAAATTCAGCGAATAGACTTTTGCCACGAGTCGGAAACTCTATTGGCATCGAACATGGCAGGAAGACAGCCAGCGCGACCTTTTCAGGCAATGTGCCGACTTCTGGTGCAATCCAATTCACAAGATCGACATAACTATCCCGAACTTCTAAAGCAGCCAATCCGAACCAGAACTCCCCTGCATTGACTGGTGCATTGGGCCGAATTACGAATGGCAGGAGCTGTTGATTTTGGGATGCATGTGGTGGTTCTAGTGGTCCCTCCATTGGATCCATATTATTTATTGCTGCTCGCTCAATCCAAATACAAAGGCGATCGACAAGGCCAAACATTCCGTCATAGGGATTCCAATCGGATCTACTCTGGTAGAGGCATATCCAGTGGGCCCAAGTCACATGGGGAAAGCCAGCGAATCTTTTATGTGCAACGCAAACCTCTGGATAAACAAATGGATAATCAGCTGGTATCCTAAGCAGGAACTCTTCGACCTCACAAAACTTAAGGCCACCATTTTGTGTTTGGAGAAGCCCAATCCTTAGTTGGAAGCGGATGATAAGAGCCTTATCGTCCGCCAGGCGTTCTATTTCAAATTCAAAGTGGCCTTTTCTCGTGAATCGGCGAATTTGCTTGAGCTCAGAGATCGCCGTGTCTTGGCTTATTGTCATTAATCCAAGCCAAACGTTGTCTGAGTCTTTGGCGGTTCTGCTCTTCCCCTAGCAGCGACCACGCCTTCTTTAATACTGGAAAGCGATGTGGATTTCTCACGCTTGTCCAGAAATGATAGCCCCTTTTCATCAACGGTGAAGACAATCGGTTCAGGAGATACTTTTGTTGGAAATTCATGGGTACAAACGAAATGCCCGGCGCTGACAATCTTTGAATATTGCATCCGTGCTTTGCTGTGAGGCGGATTATCTCCTGAATCACTTGTAAAATTAGAGTGCGAACTCGAAACTATGAAACCGCTATTCTTCCTGGCATATTTCTCAAAATAATCCATAATATCCTGCTTAAGTACATAGTCTTCTTTACCTTCTTCTCGAACATACATTGCGGCCTTTGAACAGTGATGGGCGGACAACATGACATCCCATTCCAAATGCTTCTTATTACTAGGATTACTGTTTTCAGTGGTATCAAATATGCGGAGAATCGTATCATATGCGCGATCACCGAAGAAGATGAAGTTTGCAAATTGTGTCGCTTGCTTCAGGCAAATATTTAACGATAGGCTCGTGCTGTTCTTATCCTTTTCCTGATCGTCTTTAAATGGAGCATGGATAAAGGCATGGAAATCCGATTCAAGATTCTCCCCATCTAATACGGTGACCAATTCCCCCGGATGAGATTTACAATCCGGCGGCAGCTCTTTATATTTGTCATCTGCTAGAATATCGTCATAACCAATGATCCTTATCCGATCCCCAGATTTGATATTACTGGGATTCTTCAGGATTGCTTCGCGCCTACGGTTGACCTCCTTTCGAAATGCCTTTGCGTCCTTTGAGAGGGCTTCCTGATCGTTCCGGGCACGGAATATCTTGGGCGTATGCCAGAGTTCGCCAATCGTAACCTTAGTCAGCAATTCTTCAAATCCCTGAATGTGGTCTTTATCCGGATGCGTTAGTACGAATACAGATAGGTAAGGCTTCCCCTCACGTCTAGGCAGGGACTTTACCAAATGGTCAATTATAGGCCATTCTGGCTCTTCAGGATTCTCGGCTTTTTCCAAATGCCGCAAGTCGATCTGCATAATCGTCTTTCCTGGCTTTACAACCAGTGTACTTGAATCGCCAGTCCCTACTGGCCAAAAGATCACAGCCTTCTTTTCCGGCATCTTAAAAGTATTGCTCATTAAATCCTCCGCCTTATCTTGGCCATTAGCGTCTAACGGTAAAGGTACATGCGTGAAACTGCATCGTCAATAAGTTTTATGTCACATCATACAATTTGTTTGTGCATTATGTCACATCTTTAGTGACACAATACATATTATGAGAAGCTGCATTGTGTAACAGGGAGCGGCCTACCCATCGAAGCTCACCGTTGCGTCAGCCACTCATAGATAATCTTGGCGGTGTCATCGGGGGATAAACCTGTCGTATCAATTTGAAATTCATCCGGGTATTTGTTCCTGACGACGTAAGCATTCAACTTCTTGCAAACACCGATATCCTTGAACTCAGCGCCACTTCGGGCTCTGATTCTTTTCTCCAATTCCTCCTCGGTAACATATAATCCGCAAGTGCGTATGGCTAATGCTGAGTCTAACTTCTTCAACTGCGACACAAATGCCTCAATTTTGTCACCGCTAAATGTATCTACGACAATAACGGGGGTCAAGTCCAACTTCCCGAAATCCCTCACAAGCCGAGTGGATAGCTCAAGAATCTTGATATGCTCATCCTGATTTGTCCAATCAACAGAAATCACCATGGCCCGCAATGTATCGATCTCTATTCTCGCGCCATCGGGAAAGTAATTCGCCAGACTTTTTGCGGCTTGAGATTTTCCAGCGCCTGGTGCGCCACGAATAATCACTACGTCGGCGAGTGGCATTAATCAATTAAACAAGAGGGCCTGAGGCTTATTGCAAGACATATTCTTGCACGGTAAATTACATGTCTTCATAATCTTTGAAATCTCCGTTGAGCGTCTGGTGCAGAGAATCTCAAGGATATCTTCTTTGCCAATATTCCCGAGCGGTTCTTTCGCCAGAGGAATGCGCCGATGATCGAAGCACTTTACAACATCGCCATTCGGATACACGCAGATATTCTTGCGAGCTGCGCAGGGAGTGGCGTTATCATAAGCGACGACATCATCTGTGAGATTTGTCCATGTTCCGCCAAAATCCTGATTCAATTGGGTGTTGTGTTGTATATTATGACGCTTGCAAAATTCGATGACTTTTGGAATTTCTTCGGCAGACTGCTTGGACAAGACAGATTGAATCCTCAGGTTATCCCCCAAAACCTCCTTAGCTCTAAGTATCTTGGGCATGACTATATCAAAAGAATTCCGGCCACGAAATTCATTCCACTTTTCTCTGCCTACCGAATCTACGGATATGACCAGAATATGACCAAGTTCGAAATAACGAGCTAAGAATTCCTCATCTATAAACCTACCGTTGGAAACCATGACCATGGGCACACCTAACAGCTTTGCTTCCTCAGCAATCCTCATCACATCTTTCTTGAATAACATCGGCTCCCCACCAGTTAGAGTCACCTGATAGAGATTATGATGAAGGCGCCTGAGACATTTGATAAAGTGCTCCACTTTCAGGTGATCGCCATCAGACTCTGGCCGCTCCCATATTCCGCATTTTGGGCACCGGTCATTGCAACGATTTGTGATCATGTATATGAGCTCGTTACCTTTGATGCCATAGAATCTTCGAGCACTAGCTTTATGCCATCGATAGATGCTCCATTCAATGGTCTTCAACAGAAGCAGCGGAATCACCAAATACCATCGTTCAATTCGCTTAACGAACGGACGTATTTCACCCAGGTAATCATATATGACGTGAGAGATCCCTGGCTTACTTGCCTTAAGTCTATAAATCAGACTCATACATATTCCCCTGGTAGATCGACTCAGATGAATCCCACATTAGCACTGTGTGCCCTTCATACACTGTAGCACTCGAGCTCTTGTATTTCTTGAACAATCTTATGAATTTCAAGAGCCCTGAGATAGAATTCTTATAGCCGTAGTCATGCCATAATCGGGCTTCTGGACAAAAGCCTATTTTATATTTACTGCGGAGCCTCAAGCATACATCGACATCTTCGCCGGCTGCTGTTGGAAATCGCTCATCAAAAGGAAACTGTTCTGCAACCGTTCGTTTCATGCCAAAGTTTAGCGATGGCATATACCAAAGCTCTTTCTTTCCGGGCAAAAGCCATTTTCCCGCCAGCGTCCCATTGACGTTATGATAGTAATCCAACAATGTCTTTCCCCAAGAATACGTCATGCCCCCCACGGCTCCAAAATCGGTCTCATTGAGGAATCTGGTCATGTGTCGATTCCAGTCAACATCAAGGATACAATCATGATCAGTGAATAGAATATTACTTACCTTTAATGAAAGCGCTCTTTCAATTGCGACATTTCTTGCCTTCGCCGGCCCCCCGTTTTCCGTAAGTCTTATGTGCTCAACCAAGGAATGTGATAGAGAGTACTCCATTGGACTGGCATCGTCGACTACATATACTTTTTCGAATTCCATTGACTGGCCTTTAACGCTATTCAGCAAGCGGTGCAAGGATTCGACATCCCATCTGTCTTTTAAATAGCACGGTATTATCAGCACGCTCATGGTCGACTAAGCCTCACGGTCACCCTCAATCAATGGGCATTGAAGATCTCAATCTCGCTGGCGTAAAGTCTGTTTTTGCGGTGACTGAATAGGCCTTATGGGAAGTGACATGCGCAACGACTGGTATCCTATGCAAGGACCGTGACTACCTGACTGATATTACAACCGAATTGATGGCTCTGCGCATTCTGCCCGCCTATAGGATATTCATTGACAGTTGCGTTTCCCAGATGATATTTGTTCCCAGTTTTCAGGTGAGGTTTTTATCAAGGCCGCTGTTACCACGTTCTTAAGATTGTTCACGGCTTTGCTATTCATTTGCAGCTGTCCGAAAATCACCGCTGCCGATCTAAAGCGAGTCTTGATTCTTGACTTCAAGAATATCGAAGACGATGAAAACTACCAATATCTCGAGGCTTCAATTACTGACGCAGTAAGGGAAATGCTCAAGGGTAAGTTCGAGTTTCAAGAATACCCCCGTGAAGAAGCCATAAATTTCGCTCAGGCTAACCTGTTCATGACCGATGAGTTTCACACACAATCTGTTGCCTTTCAAATGGGCTTACTCTTGAAACAGGATGTTGTAATCAACGGTTCATATAGCGTTGAGAACGAAACAATTACCACTGAGATACGAATCTTCGACATCGGTAACCGCAAGCTCCTTAAGACTATAGAGGTGACAGGACCTGCCTCAAGTCAGATATTCGCCTCCGTCGGTGTGATCGCAGAACGAATCGCAGAAGAATGCCAGGCAGTCCTACCCAATAAGGATGAGTGGAAGAGAATGCTCGCCGAAGAAAAGCAAACAGCGGTTGCGAGCACACCGAATCTGCTGACCATTTCTACGGGCATCTCTGCGTTTTCGTTTCCGAGTGGCAATCAAGGGCAACTCACCTCTGACACCATCTTGAAACCGGGTGACTTTGGTTCCGCTTTGACATTTCAGTTGGGGTATATTCGAAACAACGTCTACCGATCATTTTATGCCTTGGGAAACTTAGGATACCAGACAGCGAGCAAAGACTTTGCCGTGGAGAATAACGTTCAAAAAGCTCAAGGCAAACTGACTCTTGTGTCTATAAGGGCTGGTATAGGATATGAAATGCCAGGGTACCAAAGATTTAACTGGTCCCCCTTTGCAGCAGCAGGGTATTATTTCGGCGAGACTTCTTTGAATTACGATAACCTACCCCGAAAGCCCTTGGGTGTCGATTCACAGCCAGCCAATAGTGCATTATTCACTGCCTCGGCGCCTGCTTTAACGTTCGGCATCAGGTCGGGCTTTGAAATCAACAGCATGGTGACACTCGAACTAATTACTGAATACACGAATCTTTTTTATGCCAATAATGTATCTGGGTTTGTCGTCTTTAGTGGCGGCATGACCCTTCGGCTATAGGCACAAAGTTATGAAGAAAACATCACAGGTTCTGATATCGATTATTCTGGTCTTTCTCTCATGCAATCGGTTAGAGAAAATCAACCAGACCTTTTTACCACCCGAAGAGTCGACGGCGGGGACTACGGTTGGCGGACCAGATACGATTGCTCCATCAATTGTAACGGGCATATCCTTCACGGGGATCGGGTCAGATACCATCACAATCAATTGGGGTGCTGCGTCCGACAATGTTGACTTGCCTGCGGCTCTGCAATACAAGCTGGTCAAAGACGATTCAAGCGCGGCAAACATACTATCGGTTACTCTGGCAAATGCAAAGACCGGTGCGGATTTGCTCATGGATTGGACATCCAACGTTACCCTGCACACCGCTAACGGTCTCGCTCCCTTGGCCACCTACTACTTTGTTGTGCTAGTCCGTGATGTTGCCGGAAATATTGGGCTCTATTCACCGGCCTCGCAGAGCACCACGTCATTAGGCACGTTGGTTAGCCCTGAGTTTTCTCCTGTGGCGGCGACCTACTCAACAGGACAGAATATTGCAATTTCCTCCTCTAACAATGCAGGTGGAAATATCTGTTATACAACCGATGGTAATTTCCCTGCCGCAGCAACACCTGGCACCTGTTCTTTCGGGACACAGATTGCCAATGGAGCCACGGTTAATATCTCTGCAGGCGGTTCCACAATACTGCGGGCCATGGCGACACGGGTCGGAGCAACCAACTCCAGTATCTCATCGGGTACTTACACGATTGATTTCCCGCCTGTTGCAGGCACCGCTATCACCTTCAGCAATATTACGCAAACCAGCGTTAGAGTAAACTGGGGAGCAGCCTCCGATGCCATTACGGCCACAGCTAGTTTGCAGTACAAGTTAGTGAAAGATGATACAAGTGCGGCAAATATTAATTCCGTGGCCTTGGCAAACGCCAAATCTGGCTCTGACCTCGTCATGAATTGGACTTCCGGTACAACATCGCGCACTGTGACTGGCCTGAATTCTGGTGCAACTTTTCATTTCGCAGTACTGGTTCGAGACGGTTTCGGTAACATGATCCTCTACGCGCCGGCCTCGCAGAAACTTAATGGCGGTATAATTGACGCCACCTTCAATCCGGGTAGCAGCGCGAATGTCATTCAATCACTGGCAATTCAAACTGATGGAAAGATCATAATCGGAGGGTTATTTACAGCTTATAACGGAATCTCGCGCAATCGCATAGCCCGAGTTAACGCAGACGGCACGCTGGATCTGACCTTCAACCCCGGCACCGGTGCGAACAACAGTGTATATTCCATGGCCATACAAAGTGATGGGAAAATTCTTATTGGTGGAGGCACTTTCTTCGGTGGAGGATTCACCACTTATGACGGCACTCCTCGAAGCAGGATAGCCCGCATAAATACGGACGGCAGCCTTGATATTTCTTTTGACCCAGGAACCGGAGCGGACAACAGCATCATGGCAATCATTGTACAACCCGACGGCAAGATAGTGATTGGAGGATTCTTTACAAGCTACAATGGCACAGCACGAAATCGAATTGCGCGTTTAAATGCGGATGGCTCACTCGATACGAGCTTCAACCCCGGCTCCGGTGCAGACAACCCTATATTAGCCATGGGTGTGCAACCTGATGGAAAAATATTGATCTCAGGTACTTTTGCTAACTACAATGGTGTTTCTCGAAACCGCATTGCGCGAATCAATAGTGACGGCTCGTTGGATACGACCTTGGCACCAGGGAGCGGAATCTCGACCGGGGGGGTGTTTTCGATGCTTCTCCAGACGGACGGTAAGATTGTATTAGCGGGTAGCCTCGAAAACTACCAAGGTGTTCCGCATTTTAGAATCTTGCGTATCCTCCCGGACGGGAATCTTGACTCATCTTTCGCAACAGGCAGTGGCTTTGACTCCACGGTTTTGACAATGGCCTTACAACCAGATGGAAAACTTCTTTTTGGGGGTGGGTTTACGACCTACAATGGGACTGGAAGGAATCGGATTGCGCGCCTGAATCCCGATGGTTCAATCGATACGACGTTTGTTGTTGGAACCGGCCTTGACAGCAGCATAAGTTCAATGGGCATCCAGCCTGATGGAAAGATCGTCATTGGCGGCTCGTTCACTAGTTACAACAGTACGAGCATCAACTATTTAGCCCGCATTATACAGTGACCCTGCTAGCATTCCCCTACTTCAAGGCCGCTGACACCGCTTTCATAACCGCCAGCACATGTTTTTTCACGGATTCGCGAATCTTCGAGTCCTGTAACAACCATTCAAAATGGACAGAATCCCGCAATGAAACCCAGGCAATACTCTTATCGTCGGAGGCTTTTTTGAGGATATGGATACCGTGCTTGCCATTTAATGGCTGCAGTTTCCTATAAATCTTCTCCCATGAATAGGCCTTGCCTTCATTAAGGTACAAACCAATGTAAGGCGCTGAATCTTCGTCGGGCTCGGCATCAATCGTCATATTGCCGCCATCAACATATTCCCAGTATAGGCCGATATCGGCAGCTTTATCAAAGTGCCTGCTGAAAGACCACCAATAGCCCTCTTCCAGCTCCGAGGTGATATCTGATAGCGTGTCATCCTGCAGAGCTTCTGATATTGCCCGCAGCATTTCATTACTATACAGTTTGGGAATCTTTATATTGCCGTGCTGGTACATCTGCTGAAAGCCCCTGGCATCCTCCAGATTCTCCAACAGGAACTTTATCCATTTGTCTGTAATCATATTTATTCTCCGGCGCCTCTTATGAGAAATCGTAAAGGTTGAAGATAGCCTGCGCACTACTAGAGAGCAGAGAGTCTCCGGTCTTTTCTATTTCAGGCAGAATTATCTGGACCAAGGATGAATAAGTAGCCGACACAAACACCTTGTTTATCGGCACTGACCGGTCAGGCGAGAGCAAGATGGCCACAGTTTTTTCTATACCGTGCCGTTCTGCATATTCACGCAGTGCCCGCGCCTGCCGATTTGTCTGATGGTCATCAGTAAACGTTTCCAGACCAAATCGAAGTTTGTTCTCTATGAAGATAACAAAAGTATCTCCCACAATAGCTATATCCGGTATAGTGTAGCCCAGATCGAATTCGCGGTGAACCCGATACCTGACATCTGGCTTAGCCAGTTCGTTAGCAATCACGTGAGCTTCCGGTACATTGAGGCTGAAGAGCCAAGTTATCAGAATATTGCGGCCGGCGGCATATGTCGGAGACTCCTTGAGTATCTGCGCAAAAATATCGCTTAAGCTGTTCTCATCGAGGTAAAGCGGCAACGATCGCAGCAAATTGATCTCAGATAGCTCGGTCTGGCGATAGCGAGCGATCAAGGCACTGGCCTGCTCAACTATACGTATATGCTTGGCCTCAAGTTCACCGGCAAGCGCCCGGCTCTTGTCAAGCAAGTGTGTAAAGGCGTTCAATTGACGGCCGGCTACATGCTGGTATGCGTCCAATACCTGTTTTGCGACATCCAATTGGGCGTCCGTCGCACCTCCGGTCTCTGCCCTACCCATCTTCCCTTATCCGCCCATAAACCTTTTTCAGCAAATGCCCGGACGCCACTGCCCTGAACGATTCGTCGTTCATCAGCTTCGTAAAGATCTTCTCATTGCCGTCCATGCGCTTGATGAAGTAATCCATGAGTGCCTGATCGAAAACGAGCTTGAAGTTATCGAGTGTGTTAACGCGACCTGCGGCTTGCAAGGCCTCGTCATTAACGGCCTCTTCGGCGACTTGATCAAAGAATAGCTGATCGGCCTGGGTAAAGTCGGTGCCAAAGCGTTCATTGAGCATATCGACTAACTCAGAAAGCCTGATCTTTTCTTCGTCGGGATTTCCAGTACCGACATCCATAGGGCCTTTCAATGGGTTGGCAGTACCCGATTCAAGATCAATCCGCCCTTCGCTGATCTTTTGCAGACGATAGTACTTGAGGTTTATGTCATCATCGACCTCGGGTATCGGATCGCCGATCGGTAATGGCAACTTCTTGATGTAGTACCGAATAACTGTATAGTATTTCTCGTACTCTGCATCTTGAAAGGGAACCATCTGCGAAAGGTAGCTATAGAGTAGCTGGAAGGATTTCAGCTTGGCACGATAGTCTTCGCGGGCCTCGGTGGCCAGGTCTTTGAACCGGTCTACAGCTGACTGCAGTATAGATTCCAGGCGCCCGTGATCCTTTTTCGACTCGATTTCCTGCGGAGCGAAGAACACGTTACAGAAAGCGTCGATCTCATCATGATGCAGAATCTGCGCCGTGTCGATCTCTGACTTGAGTTCGGCCAGCCTGGCGTAATCCGCATGGCCACCTGATTCGGTTATCTTGTAATAGGGCTTGAACGATTCAAAGATGTCTTCAGTTTCATTATAGAAGTCGAGTACGAAGGTATCTTCCTTACCGGCATGGGTTCTATTGAGGCGCGAGAGAGTCTGCACCGCCTGAATGCCTGCAAGCCGCTTGTCTACGTACATGGTATGTAATAGCGGTTGATCAAACCCAGTCTGGTATTTCTCTGCCACGAGCAAGACCTGGTATTCATTTGTGGCAAACTTCTCCGGAAGCTCTTTCTCTTTGATGCCACCATTCATGCCGACTTCGGTGTAGCTCACGCCCGGAATGTCTTTATCGATGACTGTTCCCGAGAAGGCGACGAGTGTCTTGATCCCTTGGTAGTTGTTGTCCTGAATATACTTATCAAATGCCTCTTTGTACCGGACAGCATGCAGGCGCGAAGATGTCACCACCATCGCCTTCGCGCGACCACCGATCTTGTGCATCGTATGGTGCCGAAAATGCTCTATCATCACCTCGGTCTTCTGAGCAATATTGTGCGGATGCAGACTCATAAAACGCGCCAATGCTTTTGCAGCCTTGGATTTCGGGACGAGCGGGTCCTCCCCCGCCGTGTTCACCAGCTTGTAATAGGTTTTGTATGTGGTGTAATTCTCCAGAACATCCTTGATAAAGTGTTCCTGAATCGCCTGCCGCATACTGTACAAATGGAATGGGGAATTACCATTCTCACCGGGTTCATCAAAGATCGAGAGGGTCTTTTCCTTGGGCGTGGCAGTGAAAGCAAAGTAGCTGAGATTCTTCTGGCGACTGCGGCCCGCTGCCGCCTTAAGTATCGCCTCGTCGATATCGGATAGATCCTCCTCTTCTGCACGCTGCCTGACGGTCTGCTCAATTTCGTTCATCGAAAGCAGGTGGCGCACTTCGGTGGCAGCCTCACCCGACTGCGAGCTGTGTGCCTCATCGACAATGATGGCAAAGTTACGCGATTCAAGCCTTTCGATATGGCTTGCCGCAAACGGAAACTTCTGCAGCGTCGTGACGATAATGGGTGTGCTGTTTTGAATAGCTTCTGCTAATTGCGCAGAATCACGGTCAATCTTGACCACAACACCCTGCTTGTGCTCAAATTGATAGATGGTCTCTTGTAGTTGCCTGTCGAGCACCAGCCGGTCAGTGATAACGATCACCGTATGGAATATCTTCTCGTCCTTGTCATTGTGCAGGCTGGATAGCCGGTGGGCGAGCCAGGCGATTGAGTTACTCTTTCCACTACCGGCGGAATGCTGCACCAAATAGTTGCGGCCAGGGCCTTTGGCCTTAGCGTTTGCCAGTAGTTTACGCACGACATCCAGCTGGTGGTAGCGCGGAAAGATCAGCGATTCGCTGGTCACCTTCTGCAAATCACTCTTGCCTGCGCGTGTCACTTCAATCTGCCGCTCTTTCTTCTCTATGTGCAAGAATCGCCCAATGATATCGAGCAGAACGACGGGACTGAAAACATCTTCCCATAAATAGTGGGTTCTGTGTTTGCCCGCTGGTGCGACTGGATTGCCAGCACCCTCATTCTGTCCTTTGTTGAATGGCAGAAAATACGTGCTCGCGCCATTAAGCTTGGTCGTCATGTAAACGAGATCAGGGTCAACGGCGAAATGCACTAAGGTGCGTTTCTTAAAGGTGAAGATAATCTCACGCGGATCGCGGTCGTTCTGGTATTGCCGCCGTGCGTGCGATACATTCTGGCCTGTGAAATGGTTCTTGAGTTCGACGGTGATAATCGGTATGCCATTCAAGACAATCACCATATCGAGCGAGTTGCGATTCTGGCTACTATAATGTAACTGGCGAATCACGCGAAAGCGGTTCTTATGGAATAGCTCTTCGAGCTCGGGTGTCATGCCATGCGCGGGCTGAAAGTACGCGATGCGAATGGTTCGGCCAAAGCATTTGAAGCCATGGCGCATCACTTCGAGCGCACCGAGGGAATTCAGCGCCTTAACCAGATCGTCAATAATCAGCTTATCGGTGCGATCGTCGTTGGTGCGTTCAATGGTGGCATAGGTTTCGGCCTGAGTGTCTTTGACGAAAGCAATAATCTCGGCTTTGAAGAGGGCAATATCCTGACTAAAGTCGGCGTCTTCGAGCCTTTTGTATTTGTGCACGTTGAGCAGATAATGCTCAATCGCTGTTTCGAGGGCGGCTTCGTTGGTTTGGGGACTCATAAGGGTTGTTCTATGTTCTCGCCCTGGTGGTCTTGTAATCTCGTGGCCACGGGTTTAAACCCGTGGCCACGAGTGGCAACGAGGGGGGTGAGAAGGGCCTTTATTTCATCTCGGCACGATTCTTGAGCATGATGAACTTTCTGGTTCTCAATATATTGGTAAACCGGGTTAAACCCCAACCGATCTACCGTAAACGCATAGTAGCCATTCTGCCAATATAGGCCATCGACCTTGCGCGACGTAAAACCCTTCAGGTGCTTGACGCAATCAGCAACCGCCAGTCGAGGCGGGCACGAAAGCAACAAATGCACATGGTCATCGCTACCATCGGCAATGTGAATGTGTACGCCCCAATCTTCGCTTTTCTCTTGCAGAAAGCCGCGCAGCAATAACCATTTCTCAGGCGCAAGCAAGGGCAACCGCCTTTTAGTGGTGAAAACCACATGATAGTTCAAGCTGTGAAAGCTATGGCCTGGCATGATTTGTTTTCCTCATAGTCTCTCTTCTTCTCGTTGCCCCTCGTTGCCCCTCTTGTTCTCGTTGCCACGGGTTTAAACCCGTGGCAACGAGAAGATTGCGACGAGATTTAAGCAGCGCCATTATTCCTCACGTCTATCCGGCCAGTAACGGCAGCGGAAATGACCGCAGTTCGGTACTCTTGCAGCTTCTGGATCGCATGCTGAGTCGAAGAGATTAAACGGTCGATTTTCGCGGCTTCAACCCGAATATATTCCCCAATTGCTATTTGCTCAGCATGTGGGGGTGTAATGACCTCAATGATGCCAGTCTTTTCTTGGTTGAGGATAGGCAATGTAGTTATCATCGCAAGACTCCAAACCTGTTTTCTTACGACGTGAAGAAAATGCATTAGAAATACTGGATCGGTATCGTCATTTGGCGTAATTGCATTGATTTGTTGATTCGATGATGCTTGACTTCGAATTAAACCAACCTTCCCCAGCGTCGCTCCGATACTAACTAGCAACACGCTATTTGCTTTAAACAATGGTGCCTCGCGTTTGATTATCGCAAGCTGAGATACCCGCCTCTTTGATTCCGTCAAGACAGTCGCATCATCAGAGAAATCACCGGGGCCATACCAGTCTATTTCATCTGAGTAATACTCAGCACTTTCCGATGCTGGGGTCTTACCTGTCTTGATCGACTTTGACAGAAACTTCAGTTTCTTCAACTCCCAATGCGCCGGAATCATTCCCATCCACTTAGCACCCGAATCTTTCATCCGCGCGTCGGGATTCAAGCCCTTCGTCACAGCGTGGCTGATGAGGGCGGTGCGTTTCTCTTTCAGCAGCTCGATCATGCGCCGTTTCTTGTCGATCAGTGCGTCGATCTGCGCTGTCTTGTGATCGAGAAAGGCAGCGATGGCGCGTTGTTCGTCGAGGGGTGGGAGGTACAATCGTTCGTTGCGAACATAGGAATCAGGTACGCGTTTTTGACCGCCGGCACCATACATTTCCGCTTCGCCCATTTTATTGAACTTATGGCTAATTGAGTAATAGAACAGGAATTCCGGCATCGAATGCTTGCGATCCGCGCGAACAACATGCAGCTCAATCGTACCAAATCCGATTCCGTTCTTCAACCCAGTAGCTATTGCACACTTCCCATTTTCGAAGCAAGGTGTGATTTTGGCGATAACGACGTCGCCATCCTTAAAGTATGTATAGCCAGTGTAGACATCTTCAATAGACTTCTCGACATCCAACCGTATCCCGCCGTATTCACCAATGTTGTCCATCGGCACAAAGGATACCTGGGTATCGATCGGCAAATGCGCTACTTCAGATTTGACCGGATTTACAATTGCTGCGAACTTTAACCTTCGCGCCTTCCAATTCGGTGGAACACCCGAATCCTTCACTTCTGATCACTCCACATCGGCACGTCTGTCCAATTATCTGCAAACCCCATATCACGCCTCGGGATTTCAGGGTATTCGTTGAGCAAATCCATGAGCCTTTGTGGCCATGAACTCTGGGGAGCAACTCTATCCATCATGTATTTGAGAATTGTGAGCACACCAAAGACCCGTCTATCGGTAACTGCAACAGGCTCTGTCCATTCCGCAGAGTCGGGAAAGGTAGGTTTGTAACCTAACTCTCGATTCCACAACCTGCTGTGATGCGCACATATGTTTCGTACTGCATGCAGCGTACCTAGCCATGAAAAGAGCACCGGGCCCGCAACGCCATACGTCTTTGCGATTGACTTCAGCATTCCTTTTGACATGCCCCTGAACAGAGTAAACAATTGTCCGATTGTCATGAGCTCGGTGACCATCCAAATGGGTAGACTGTCATGATCCTCTCCGTACTTATTTCCGAAGTGGCTGGCGAAAACCTCTTTGCTCTTACTATATTCTGAACGAAGGGCGGTCATCAAGCGGGCATGGTTGTCCACAGACAAATTAGGTAAAGCGTGGGCTTCCAAATACCCGAAGGCTCCGTGCTTGTGCGCGAGGTGGTAGGTTGCATCGGCACGAAGCGCGATTTCGATGCGCTCGATGCCATCCATAACCATGAGTCTCAGACGTCGATCGAAGGCATACCGTCTCCAGATGGCTTCGAAGCGAGTATCTGGCTTGAAGTTATCCTTGGGATATTCTCTGAACGGAAACCAATAGCCGCTGAGACGGTAATAGTTCACGCTCTTGAGGCGTTGAATTAATTGCGCGCGATCAGCGAGTAGGCCCCGCGAAATCAACTGATCAGCTTGCTGTTCATAGGTTAACGGGGGCTTGGTGTATTCCATGAGCCCTCAGGACATAAAAAGACCCGCCAGATTTGAGCTTGCACTTGCGCACAGAGGCTTGGCGGGTTTGCTGTAAACAATATCGGTATTTTGCCCGGGCTCGTCAAATATAAATTGCCCCCTCGTAGCCCTCCTAGTTGCCACGGGTTTAAACCCGTGGCAACTAGGCGAACGAATCATGTAGTCACCTCGCTGAGCATCTTCATGATCTCTTGCTCGATAGCTTTGATTTCAGACTCAATCTCTTTCAGCGGTCGGGGTGGTTCGTACTTGTAGAAGTAACGGTTAAAGGGTATTTCATAGCCTACCTTGGTTTTTGTGTGATCGATCCACGCATCGGGCACATGCGGCAGCACCTCACGCTTCAGATAATCCTCGCAATGAACTTTGAAATCAGGCAAATCATCATCTTTGATTGGGAGCTTAGACGCCTCTGGCAGCGGCACGATCTCGGTATCTCTCAAATCGGTGTCAGGTTCTGGCTTACCATGGCGATCCACGCAGATGTCTGCCGTTTCGTCGCGCTCAGACAGCGAACTCATTATTGCTTTCATCACCGGTGCTGGCAGACTGAGCTTTGCGGCCTCGAGCACAGCTTCGAGATCCGCCTTGAATGTATCGCGGTTCTTCCATACACGCGCTGAATCCATACGGCCCAGCGCAGACAGAATATCTGACTGCAATTTCTCACCCGCGGCAATCTCTGCGGCGATGGCCTTCTTGTCCTTGAGTTTCTTAGAAGTCGCCAGCGCCTCAAAAGCCGAATGCGCTTTGAGTATCTCAATTCGCTCCGGTGTTACCTGAAAACTCAGCTTCAGCGGTCGCTCAACGGTAATCTTTAGATAGCCAAAGTCCTGGTTGCGAAAAGTCTTGCTGTTCTCAGTCTCTGCGAACTCACCATAGATTTTCGCAATCGTGTCGATGTGCGCGGCAGAAAGTTCGTTGCGCTTATTGCCAAGGCTTTTCTTCATCTTCTGATACAGATTGGTCGCGTTGATGAGCTGCACTTTGCCCTTACGCGCTTCAACCTTACGGTTGGTTACGACCCACAGATAGGTAAAGATGCCGGTATTGTAGAACATCTGGTCTGGTAGCGCAATGATCGCTTCGAGCCAGTCATTCTCAATAATCCATTTGCGGATGTTAGACTCACCCGAACCTGCATCGCCGGCAAACAGCGGCGATCCATTGAATACAATCGCCAATCTTGAACCATCGCCACCGTCGGCCGGTGGCTTATGGAACTTCGACATCATGTGCTGTAAGAAAAGAAACGAGCCATCTGAAATGCGCGGCAGCCCTGCCCCGAAGCGGCCATTGAAACCCTGCGTTTCATATTCCTTGCGGACAACATTCTCCTCGGGCTTCCATTCAACGCCGAATGGCGGGTTCGAAAGCATGTAATGAAACTTCTTATCGGGGTGACCATCGCGCGTCTTGCCGTCACCCAGTGTGTCACCAAAAGCGATGTTCTGCACATCCTCGCCTTTGATGAGCATGTCTGATCCGCACACGGCATACGATTCAGAATTGTATTCCTGACCAAACAGGGCCAGGTTAGCCTGCGGATTGTGCTCGTGGATGTATTCATCGGCGATCGACAGCATGCCACCAGTACCGCAAGCAGGGTCATAGATTGTGCGTACGATACCCTTCTTCGTCAGCGTGTCATCGTCTGGATCAAACAGCAGATGCACCATCAGCCGAATTACCTCGCGCGGCGTGAAGTGATCCCCGGCTTCTTCATTGGCCTGTTCGTTGAACTTACGCACCAACTCTTCGAAGATGTAGCCCATTTCGATATTCGACACCCGACTCGGGTGCAGATCAATAGCTGCGAAGTCTTTGACGACCATGAAGAGGCGGTTCGCGCTTTCCAGTTTCTCAATCTCATCCTCGAAATTGAAGTGCTTCAAAATTGCCAGGGCTGATGGCGAGAAGGATGTCATATAGCTGACGAGATTAGCCGCGATATTGGCGGGATCACCGAGCAGTTTTTCAAAGTCCAGCTTGCTGGTATTGTAGAACTTCTGCCCGGCCACACGCTGCAAAATGGGTTCGATATTCTGCAGCTTGCCCCCTTTCAGGGTCTTGAACTGTTCAAGTACCTTGTCCTTAGTCGGCGCCAGCACACAATCGAGACGCCGCAGAACCGTCATCGGAATCATCACCTTGCGGTACTGGGGCGGCCGGTAAGGCCCGCGCAGCTTTTCTGCGATGTTCCAGATAAACTGAATATGTTCTTGGTGTGTTTGGCTCATTAGGGTCTGCTATTAAATCAGGTAGAATTCGATCACCCAATGCGTGAGAATCTGCGTATGACGTCAAACAATGAAATGGCTTGTCAAATCCCCGGACCTTACATTCCAAAACGAAGTGCAATCGACCTCCGAAAGTAGACCTCGGCTGGCGTCCGAAAATTCAGTCGCTTGCGTGGCCGATTATTCAGTAATTCGAGCGCCGCGTCAACCTGTTCCTGGTCGATTTCCCGAAAGTCCGTTCCCTTCGGAAATGGCTCGCGCAGCAGGCCGTTGGTGTTTTCGTTCGTTCCCCGCTGCCAGGGCGATCCTGGGTCGCAGAAATACACTCCGCAATTCAGCACCTGTTGCAGGTCCCGGTATCCGCTCATTTCTGTGCCGCGATCATAAATCACACCCCGTAACAGAGAATTATCGACGTCTGCGAACAGGTCGCGTGCAGCCGCGTTGAACTGCTCAACGAGTTTGCGCTCGATTTTTGCCGCCTTGGTGTAGCGCGAATGTCTTTCGACAAAGGTTGCGATTTGTCCTGTGCCGATTTTTCCCTCCACCAAATCACCCTCCCAATAGCCAGGTTTTCGCCGCGTCAAAGCCTCGGCTGGCAGGTCGTGAATGCGTAAAAACCCTTTGTTTTCAGCCTCAATCCGCACTGTGCGTTTGTATGGTTTTCCCTTGCGGCGCAGGCAAAGGCGATAGAAATTCGATGTGGCGGATTTCTTACGGATATGATTATAGATCGTCTGCATGCAAACCCCGCCGAAGCGTTCAAGCCGCATACGCCCCGCGATCTGCTCCGGTGACAGCGTCGATTTGAGCGATGCGCCGATCTGTGACCAGAGTTCCGGGGTCACCTTTGCGGCGTTGGTATTCGTCTGGCGCCTGCGCGCTGCATCTTTTGCGCAGCGGGCGCTGTAATGCCGCGGCATTGAATTGCGGCGGATTTCACGATAAATGGTGCTCGGGTGGCGCTTCAGGTCTCTGGCAATACGTCCGGCATGGCGGCCCTGCCTGAGGCTTTCTTCTATACACAGTCTTTCTTCATTGGATAGTTGAACGTAAGGTCGCATCCGGGGTCTCCGTGGTCGTATTTCGCAAATCAACCTCGAAACCCCGGCGCGGCCTTACACTACTTTATCCTATCGCACTTCGTTTTGGAATCTACAGACCCGTGCAACGTGTATGAATACTGACCTTTAGGAGACCAACATGAAATGTCCTCGATGCAATCTCGGAAGTGTAGTTGTTAAGTGCGATAATTGCGGCGACGTGCGTTGTAACTCAACCGGCCATGCGGGCAATTTACATGGTTGCGGCACCTCACAGGGACCATTCGGCAAGACAGGTCAATCCGGTGTCAATGGCGTCACTTGCCACGTGTGCCGAAAGGGCAAGTATCGTCATCTCTGAACACGTAAGAATCTCTCTGCACCAATAACCCGAGCACGTGCAGAATACTAGTGCCGTGGTTATCATGGTTTGGCTTCAGACAGCATCTGCAAAATCTGCGGGTCTGACTTAATACGTTTCGCCATGTCGATCAGCGACTCGCCTTGACGGTCTTTTATATTTACCGAAGCTCGGGCCACCAAAAGGAGTCGAACGATTTCCATATTTCCTGCTTCGACTGCCAGCCACAACGGCGTGTGCTTAGATAGATCGGAGACATTTGGATCAGCCTTGGCTTCAAGAAGCATCCGCACAATCTCTACGTTCTTGGCCTTTGTCGCCACATAGATTGGCTCGGAGCCAATTAAGTAGGTTGAGCTGAAAGTGGTTCGCGGCCTCCCGTCCACAGTCTCATGACTAACCTGCCTCGGAATATCGGGTGAGGCTTTTGCATCCAGGAGTATTCTAACCAATTCTGCATTGCCCTTCTTCACTGCATGCATGAGCGGAGAAGATAGATAGCCGTCGACAAGATCGACATTCGCTCCTTGTTCAATGGCACGGCTGGCTAAATCGGCGTCATTCAACATGACTGCCGAATGCAGGGGAAAATCCTCCTTCGCTCCGGCCGCGATCAGAAGATCGTAGGCCTCCCTGTGGTTTCTATTTGCCGCACAAGCCAGGGCGCTCACCGAAGTATAACTACGGGCCCACTCGTTTGGTACTGTCTTCAGATCCAGGTTTGCCTTTGCTTCAATAAGGACTTGAAGAACCTCATTCTTTCCGTCACAGGCTGCCAGAATAAGCGGCGTAAGCTGCTCTGATGTCCCACGAATATCTACTGAAGCCCCGGCCTCCAGCAAGGTTTTCACGACTGTCAGATCACCGATCTCTACGGCATACACCAAAGCAGGCAGAGACTGACCTGGGTAACCTTCGGGGCTTGAAATAAGTGTATCTGGGCCTATTATTTTCAGCAACTTCCGAAGCTTCTTGGAGCTTCGCTGAGAGATAGCTTTTTCAAGATCGCTTCCCGAATCTGCGATTGCAAGCGTTCCGAAGAGCATGGCAGAGAAGAGCAAAAATCTTGCAAACTTGGGCATGATCACTGAAACCTCATAATCGAGTCACATTCAATGCGCGCTTCGATTGTTCCCGATTTCCCTTTACCTCATCTATATAGGTGGCCTTGTTATTCGGCAGGAGGCGGTAGGTGCGGTGACCCGAGTATTTATGTGCCTCAGTGTATTTCTCAGGCGAAACATTACCGCACTGTTCGTAACATTGAGGGTAAACTGTGTAATCGACCTCTATCACATTGTCGTTCTGACGCCAAGTGCCCGAGACATGGCCGGTCTCCCCACAACCGACAGATTCACCACGATATGTGCCATCTGGTTTCAATTCAGCGTACGCACCGCAAATCTGCGTAGTGCACAAGTCATCCTCGGCTATGCAATAGCCTCGGCCAGTAGCAGATGTACTTGCGGGAGTTGCGAGCCCACCCCAGAGCCAGCCAGTTTTACCACGATAGCTGACCTTGTACCATCGGCTCTTAATTGAGTACAGGGATTCTGTGGCACCTTCTGCGAGAACCTGGAAGTCTTGGCCCGTAGGTACCAAGCCGATCTTCTTACTCTGCGCAGAAGCATCTGCACGAATATACAGACCTTCTTTCGCCGTTACAGTGGCATTTTCACCTACTTTCAAATAATTGGATTTGCCGCAGCCAAACAATGCAAGCACAGATGCTGCAAAACACACAAAGATGAACCCTCGTAGGCCCAATCTTTTCTCTAAGAGAGACTTTTGATGTTTCATATTATCCTCCATGCGAACCTAATGAGAGGCTTTGGCGCCGGCTCGCTTCAGAATATTGTCAATCGCTGCGTCGCCTTTACCCTCGCAACCTTCATGACTGCTCAAAAAGTGCTGATATACTGATTTACCAGCCCGATCCCTAGCATTGACATTGGCCTTTGCAGCGACGAGCATATTAATACAATCTAAGTCATGCGCATCAACCGCCAGCATTAAGGCCGTTAATCCTTCATTGTCTTTAGCATTTATGTCCGCTTTCGCTGCTATTAATGACGTCACAGCCTTTGAGTCGCATCCAGCCGCTTCGATGATCGCCGTCGCGCCAGCATTATCCCGGGCATTGATATCTGCTTTTGCAGCTACTAACAGACGAACAATATCGGCACTTGAATAATGGCGAAAAGAAGCATATTCGCATCCAGTGGCATAGAATAATGCGGTCTTACCTTGTTTGTCCTTGATATTAGCGTCAATACCTGCGGCCAATAACTGCTGGGCGATAAGGGTGCCACCTTTTGGACGGGAACGCCCCAGCAGCAAGCGCATCAATATGGTTCGTCCTTCTGAATCGCGAGTCCCGAGTTCGGCATTTGCCTTTATCAACGTACTGACGATTTCAGGAGATGCTGCATCTACGGCTGAAAACAGAATCGACTCACTTTGAGGTGTCTCCTTGAAGTTGACGTTCGCCTTATTGGCAATAAGAAAGTCCACAATCTCCTGCCTATCAGCTGCAACCGCAACCGGCAGACCAGCATTGACGTTAGCACCAGTATTTACCAGCGACCTTACTTTGCCGAGATCGTTTTGCCAAATGGCCATAGACAGCTCATCGATGCCATCTGCAGCGTATGTCATGGGCCCAAAGAGAATGCAAATGGTAACGATGAGAGTCGTTTTAGCTTGTCCGATCAGCTTCATAATCTTGGCTCCTCAATCGTTCTCTAAGTCGCCGCTTTGGCGATTAATTGAGCAGGTGTATCATTTGGCAAGCTTACGTTGCCAATGTCAACCTTTCCGCCTCGGGAGGAATTACCCTGCCAGAACTTGAGCTTGTTTCCTGTTTTCGGATCAATGGCGTTGCCACGCGCGGCAGCTTTTATGTCGTCAAGCGGTGCGAGAATCGCCAAATCTGGTGTCCGCAGAGTCAGGCTATTTCCTTCCAGAATCAAGAGTCCTTTGCGAAAGCTGATTAACCAAATAATCAATCGAACAACCCCATATACGGCGAGCAAATTAGCGATTGGTACCGCTATGCTTGTGCTACTTGATCTAGCTTCCATCGCGGCCGCCATCGGTATTCTGAGCAAAAGTATAGCAATCGCATCCCAAGGGGTTCCCCTTTTTGACCACAGCACCCGTGAAGCCGCTTTGATTGACACGTCCGCTTTTGCGGCATCACCCGTAAGAGATTGAGTTTCCATTTAGACCTCCTTAAACAGCGAGGTCCGCTCAAAAGCGACCCCGCCGAACAGGTCTTCCCCGAGACAATGCACGCGTAGGCACACCGTTCCCGGCCATGCTTGGCGGGATCGACAACTACGCGTTATGTAGAAGCGGGGAAGAACCGCTACAGACTGTTTCAGCCTGCGAAGGAATTATGCACAGACTCTGGCGCGTTGTCAATGAAAAGGCAAGAATTATACCCCGCCCCATTTACTATACGCACCCCAAGGTCTGCATCATCATTCAGCCATCCTGCTCCTCGTCTTCAAAGACTTCCGGTTTCCATTCCTTCATGATGGACAACGCTGGCTCCGGAAATTCTGAGAACTTCTTTGCTCGAAATAGCTCCGGATTGGAGCCAATCAGCTCTATCTGTTCATTAATTGTTGAATGAGCCCAACCATTTTGTGCCAGAATCTGCTCGTACTCCTCGACGGTGACATCAGGCAAAAGTCGATGCTGCTTATGCGACCCCTGGTAGCTATACTGCTTAAAGAAGAAGCATATTCCTTGGCGCTTGCAGATTTCCTTAACGGCGATTGCAGATTTGACACTCATTTGCCGACTACTGCGCAGGCCAATTTCTTCAGCAATAGCGGCTTCGCGCATGGCCTCCCTGATTTCACCCCGTCTTATCTTCGCGTCCACCCATGTTTCCGGCCTCGTATCGTAAGACTCTCCACCCATTATGATCAGAGATATCTGGCCGTCATCGACATGTTCTTCGAGGCCGTCATAGTCGGCAATCGCAGGCTCAAGAGATAGAAACTTGCGTCCATTGCCTGGTATCTTTTTCAAGGTTTCGATACGACTATACCATTCTGGCGATTCAACGGATGTACCCGGCCAAATGTTATCGCTAATCTGCAATTTGTCAGCGATCTTCAGCCAGATGTGCGGGCGCTTTGTTAACACCATGAAGATATGTTGCAGATTGCTGACCATGACCAGGAACACCAACTGAATAAATTCAAGGGCTATTTTGCCCCCTTCGATTAGCTTGCCACTGAGGGTGAACGCTTTCTGCATTTCCATGTGGAACAAGTCCCCCATCGATGACAGGAAGATTACCGCGCGCCCTTTCAGGTTGAAAGGATCAAATAGGCGATCCATTTCCGCGGTTACCTTGAACCCGTTACTATATACACCCTTTGAAATCTTCACAATATTATCCTTCATCTCCGCTACGAACTTTGCATAGCAGTAAAGGCAGCCGGAGCTGATAAAGTGTAATAGTTTTTACTTTATCTGACACTCTCTTAACAAAAAGGAGTGTTTATGACGACAGAACAGAAAATTATCAAGAACAAGGTTGGTCTGCTGAAACTGGCAGAGCAGCTGGGCAGCGTATCGAAAGCTTGCAAGGTTTTCGGTTACTCAAGAGACAGTTTCTACCGGTTTAAGGAGCTTTACGACAAGGGTGGCGAGCTCGCATTGCAGGAGATCAGCCGCAGGAAGCCTTTGCTGAAAAATCGTGTAGCTCCAGAGGTCGAGGAAGCGGTACGGGAAATTGCATTTCAATACCCCGCGTACGGTCAGGTTCGGGCGTCCAACGAGTTGCGCAAGATAGGTATCATCATCTCCCCTTTTGGCGTGCGCGGCGTTTGGCTGCGCCATGATCTTGCGACGTTTAAAAAACGGCTGAAATACCTTGAAGCGCGAATGGCTCAGGAAAAGGGGATCTTTACCGAGGCACAATTGGTTGCGCTCGAACGCGCAAAAGATGAGAAGGAAAGTCACGGTGAAATTGAAACGGAGCACCCTGGTTATTTGGGGTCACAAGACACGTTTTACGTGGGAAATATGAAGGGTGTGGGTAAAATTTATCAGCAGACCTTCATCGACACGTATTCGAAAGTCGCTTTTGCGAAACTCTATGATCGCAAGAATTCTCTGGTTTCAGCCGATATGCTTAACGACAGAGTCATCCCGTTTTTTGACGAGCATGAGATTCCGCTGTTGCGCGTTCTGACCGATCGTGGCAGCGAGTACTGTGGCAACCGGGAAGAGCACGATTATCAGCTGTATCTGGCCTTGGAGAATATCGACCACACAAAAACCAAGGCCAAGAGCCCGCAGACGAACGGCATTTGTGAGCGCTTTCACCGGACTATATTGAATGAGTTTTACAATGTTGCATTCAGAAAGAAGGTTTACACTTCTTTGGAGCAATTGCAGGCAGACCTTGATGAGTGGATTTACGATTACAACACGCAGCGCACTCATCAGGGGAAATATTGCTTCGGCAAAACGCCTCTGGCAACATTCAAAGACTCGCTCAGTATAGCGAAAGACAAAATGCTGGATTTGAAATTACAGACAGCATGAAAATGGGTGTGTCAGGTCAAGTTCAGACTTTTACAGATAAAGGAACAGCCATGAACCACTGTCCACGTAAATACGCACCATTCGATTCCAGTAAGGGTCATGTTGCACCTCCTTCGCAGGCGTCAAAGAATCTGATGAGTTCTTGCACCGCCTCGCGCATCATCTTGCGCACCCTTTCATCGCCGCCTTGATAGGCGACTTGAAACAATTGAAGCGCATTCCTAATACCTTGCGGACTTCTGAATACTTCAGGATCATGCTCTCGCTTTGGCGTAGATTCTGGAATCTTGGGTGTCTCTAGTTCAGACTTTCCTTCGGCATTAGCTTCACCTGTTTCCTGCTTTTCATCACCGCTCGGAAAAAGCACCTCATTCACGTATTTACTTACAGTGTTTGGTTTCTCCCCGAATTGGGCAGCGATCATCTGGTTTGTGATCAGGTCTGAGCCTTCTGGTAATGGTCCCTTATCGCGCTTATAGTTCGCCTTGAATGTCTCTTCGCCGCCGTAACAAGTGACCCATAAGGCGACTCGCTGTTGCTTCGTCACATGCTTGCGATGAACCAGAGATTGATACATCAATTTCAGGACTTGTTCCTCAGTTAACTCTGCCTTGGCTCTCCTAACAGGAACAACTTTTAAGCCAACTATCTTGGCTGCTTCGATTCGGTGAAATCCATCGATCACCAATTTTGATTTGGGCAAAATCGTTATCGGATCAAGCATGCCATTTTGCCTGATGCTTTCAGCCATTCCTTCCAGGTTTACAGTAACGGCGTCTCCGACGAACTTGTCGTGCAGGGGATGATATTCGAGTTCGGCTATCTTCATCGGCTCTGTAACATCGACTTTTAGCAACGGATTCCCACGACTATTTCCACCAGCGCCCATTTCATTTCCCTTGTTTGCTGCTGATTTCATTGTTAAACCTCCTTTCTGCATACGCATAAAAACAAGGTCCGTATTTGGATCTCTTTATGCGCGCCGAGCGTTCAATTGCAGTCAGTGCGACTGAACACCACTCGATGTTGTTTGTGTGGGAAGTTGTTTTAGAGTTGAGCTTGCTGGACCCACGCCGAGCAAACCCAACTATTCGATTCACGTTCATGTGAACCTCCTAGTTTTGTTTGCCTTTGCGGAGTCGTAAATGAACGCAAAGGTGACGTCCATTCCTGCGATGCGTGATGTGCGACCGCATTGCTGATCATAGTTGATTGAGAATTACGCGGCATGTCTTTCATGATACGTAAGGGAAGTTTACAATTAATGCGAATCAGCGGCGAGAAAAAGTACAGGCAGATATGCTTGATCCGAAGTATGCCACGTGACGCCAAAGCCATGAGAAGCCGGGGTGCATCATGCCTGCGATCCTCTATCACGCAGCCACCTCCTTAATTAAGGGCATATCCACCAATGGACGAATGATAAGCAATCTCTGCCCGTCGAACCTTTTGCCCATTGGACTATCTAAAAGCAAGGCTTTCCGTTGAGGCGGCAATGAATTGATTGCCGTCAACAGGTCCGTGTTTGCATCCGCAAGTTGTGCAAAACGCGGATGATTAAATCCGGTCCCATAATGCACGGCATTGCCGGACCAACCATGAGCGATATGCCAGATTTCACCAGCGATCCTGCCCGCATCCTCAGCATATCTCAGGCTGCATATCTTCCCATGCAGTTCCCGGCGAGTCTCCGCAAGACTATTCTTTGAAATAGCCACTGTCAAACGGTTGTTTATGCGCCGGATTTCATGACCAAGGACAATCAGTCCATCTTCGAGCTTTCTCGTATAGGTCTTGTGGGAGTATCCTGGCTTGAGATGCAAACCCAAGGGTTTCAGCGCCGATTCCAGTAGACCTTGCGCAAACTCGGCTTCCTGCTTACTTCGTTGAAGAATTCCGTAATCATCGCCGTACCTGAAGAATTTGAGCCCGGCGGATTCCAACCGGGCATCAACTGGTGTTAAAAGCATGTTTGCCCAAAGGGGTGGTATCAGCCATCCGGTTGGCAATCCTACCTTGCTATTCTTGAAGCCTTCGGCTACCCGAAGCAGCTCATGCGAGAAAGCATTAAGCTCAATATCCCTTATATGCAGATCAATCACCCTTTCCATTTCGGCATGCGGTATAGAATCGAAGAAGCTCTCAATGTCGGTACGAAAGACATGGCTATAACCGAAGTGCTCAATATTCATGATTAACCGCCAGAGTGCGGTGTGGATCGAGCGCTTGTAAAGGTATGCATGGCTGCTATCGCAAGCCATTTGCTGCACCAGCGGGTATATCGTATCAACATATGTTCGCTGAACAATTCTGTCTAACCAATCCGGTGAATCAATATCTCTCTTCTTACTGCCGACTTTGATCGTCATGAGCCGGCATGGCCTGTGACTGTACTGATGGGAACGCAAGAGTGCTCCCAGCTCTGTCAAATCTTCATAGGATAAGGCGTGCTTTGACCCTTCGCCCCTTCGTTTAAGTTCTTCTATCAGACTAATCTGGGCTCTTTGAAGCCCCGCGAGACTACACATTGCGTCGTATGTAATGGCTGGATGGCACATCAAGGGGGGCTTGCGCCCCCCCGGCTGTGACTGTTTAGATTCCGGAGTCCCCGAGGGCTCTGACCGAGGGTTCAGCGAGTCCACGAGCTGGGCTCCGGCGACGTCCTTGTATCCTTTCTCTGTGAGGGGTGTACTGTTCGTCGGCGAAGTGTCACTCCGTGCCGGCGCCTGGGGTTGTTCCCTTTCGCGCCGGTCCGTCGGGTTGTTCCGTCTTTTGTCCCCGAGGGTGTTCTGGTGGTTGAGTGTGTTGATGTCTGTTGTCATCTTCTCATTCTCCTTTCCGTTTGTTCTCGGTTCCCCTCCCTCTGATCCGGCCTCTGGGGTTTCGTTGTCCCTCGGGTGGGTTGTTAGTGGGAAGTACCTGAACCGGTCTCTCTGGGGATGTTTTGACAAGTCCTTTTGACAAACAGGCAATAAAAAGCATGTGAGAATATCGCATCATTTCATGACTGGCGCAGCGCACAACACCTGTTAAGCATCACGCCTCTGAAGGAGTTGCTACCTATTAGGGACGCGGTCAATGATTGTCGCTTTGCTTGGTCACCCGGTGAAGTATCTGCCATCATCGAGTAAGGGACCGCTGTCCCTAATTGAGAAGGATGACACTCCTTATCTATATATCAATCAGACCTTGGCGATAGACCATCTGAGACCCCCAAGGTAACCAGACGGAACCACATGCTACGCTTGTGGCATGGATAAATCAAACCACAATCCCGCACGGCCGCGGCACGGCCGAACTTACAACGAAGAATACTTTGCTGTCATAACGACTGAGGAACAGGCTTTTTGGCTAGGCATGTTCTACGGTGATGGATTCTTATCACCGAGCAAGAAGACCGTTGGCATATCCTTGGCAGAACAGGATCGGCATCATCTCTGTAAATTGGCGATTACGGTCGGAGACAAACCAGCGTCGATTCGAACCTATGAGCCCAAGGAAGGTAACTGGCAGGTCCAACGAACGGTTCGGATACTATTTGGTCGGAAGCGCTTTTATGAGACATTCGTAGCATTGGGCTACGGCAACCGCAAGGCTGACTATGCTGATTTCCCGTCGATACCTGACCATTTGCTACGGCACTTCATCCGGGGCATGTTCGATGCTGATGGCTATGTGACTCACTCGCTCTCCCGGGGAAAGTATAAGTCAATAGTCAGGTTCCGATTCTCAATCTCCGTGGCGAATGAATCATTTGCACAACGCCTGCGTGACACATTGCAAGCCGCAACGGGCGAATATATCGGCATCAGCCGGGACAAGACTATATGGGCAGTCCGGGCAACTAATCAGAAGGCCCTCGTTGCCTTGCACCACTATCTCTATGAAGGCGCGACAGTATTCCTGGAACGCAAACGTAAGAAGTTCGATGAAGCGATCTTATGCTCAGCTAATTGCGCGGCGCAACCGGCAGCGTAATATGGGGGGCCTAAGGGCAAGGTGTTCGTGTCAAAGTGGGAAATCAGGTAGGTAGTTTGAACGGTTACTAATGTGGGCTTTCGGGTCCACGCCCAGGGGGGCATGCAGAGTCATATGGCTCTGCCTTTATTCTTTCGATCCCCGTTGGAGCAAGTCCGCACTTGGGAGACCAAGGCGGCATCCGACGGAGACGAAAGATGCAACAGTTTATTCAACGGGCCATAACTTCAGGGCTCACCCGCGGCGAAGCGTACACGCTATGGCTGCGAGCAGTTCAGGTGAAGCAAGCGAAGGTGTTCGCTCATCTGCTCAAGCGCATTGAACAGGGCGACTGCGACTGGACAGAAGTATCCAGCGCCGCGCGAGTTCATCGCCTTGACCAAGACAAGTTTATTGCTTTGAAACGGAGATACTACGCGTACTCTGCAGTTTGAAACTCACAAGAAAGATGCGGGGAAAGTGAGATTCCATATCTCATACCCTCAAACAGGTGCGACATCACTCGATGTCAGCAATAGCAAAGAGCCTCGGACTAACTACCCGGGGCTCTTTTCTTATTCGCGAATCAACTTTCGAGTTGGTCAATACAACGTTTAGGAGAACAACATGTTTAAAAGACTGATGAACCAAGCTAACGAGATCATCGTGAACGGCACAGAAAATCAAGTGGCAGTCCGACATACTGCGATCAAAGTCGCAAGAGTTGGATTGACTGTGTTCCTGGGCTGGACACTTTTGAAAGGCGTACTGGCTGTTCTGCCAGGGCTTTTCATTGCGGCAGTCGGCTATCTGATCTTGTGGAAAGTCGCTAAGTGACGCATGGGGAGGGTACTTCGGTACTCTCCCCTTTATTTCAATCCTTTCACCCCGGCGGTTATCGGGACTTGGTGAACTCACCCCCGGACCGTCGAGGTGTTCCCATGACAGTTCAACAACAAACCCAGGTAGGTGCTCTAGAAGTGCCCGCGGAGTTTCAGATCAAGCACATCGACGAGGCTTACGTTCAGTGCGTCAGACCAGATCAGCTGACGGTATTTCTGGATCGAGGCTCAGACGAAGTGAGTACAAAGCTCAATTATGTCCGAATCCACGGAACAAAAGAGCAAGTGATCAAGACAGTTGGTTTAGTTCGCGGTATGCAGGCGGCATTGAACTTCGCCATGAAATACTGCGACGAACTGGTGCCGCAGTTGCGCGATGACATCCATCGGGCACTTTCTCAAATCAAGGTTCTCGCTGAACCATAACCATTCAAGGCACAGGCTAATCCCTGTGCCTTTTCTTTATTCGCCTTTCACCTTGGACTGCACGGGAGCCTGGCCAACGTGCCACCCACAGTTCTGAGGTTAATATGACAAATATCTACGACGCTGTGACGAACAAAATCGTTGAGCAACTCGAGAATGGCAAGGGGTTAAAGGCATGGGTAAAACCCTGGATCACTGGTGGTCCCAGGAACTTCACCTCAGGCCACGCCTACCGGGGCCTGCTGAACCTGATGCTGCTTGGATTTGAATCCATGGCGAAGGGCTACGAGCATCCGCTTTGGGCGAGTTTCAAGCAAATCAAGAAAGCTGGTGGTTCCGTGAAGGCCGGTGAGCGTGCGACCCAGATTGTCTTCAGCAAAGAGCTGGTAGTCGATACTGCAAACACGACAAATGCCGATCCCAAAGAACCGACCAAAAGACAAAAGTATAGAGTCTTTCGGCTCTGCCCGGTGTTTAATCTCGCACAGAGCGATATTGACCCTGCCAGGTATGCCGAGAAGTTTCCCGGATCGGTCGTTCATGAGGATGAACCGAGCGAAGCCGCCATGCGCTTTATTGGCGGTATCGAGCACAATGTGCAATTTGGTTGGGACATGGCTTGCTATGTCCCCTCCATTGACACAATCCAGCTGCCGGATCAGGATAGATTCATGTCGCATGCCGACTACACGGCTACGCACCTGCATGAATTGGTTCACTGGTCCGGCTCCAAAGACAGACTCAACCGTCTTACCGGTGCTGTGTTCGGATCACCGGACTATGCGAAGGAAGAGCTCACCGCCGAATTGGGTGCCGCCTTTCTAACGGCAGAACTTGGCGTGGATTCAGACCGGGTTCAACACCCGAGCTACTTGGCGAATTGGCTACAAGCGCTCAAACAAGACCCGAAGTTCATCTTCAGCGTCGCCTCTCTCTCTAAAACGGCTGTTGACTTCCTAAAGGAAAAGTCGTCGCAGCCGTAACACTCAAGGTCATCGGGACTAATGATCCCGGTGACCTTTTTCCTTTTCGTGCCGAAGGCTACTCTCTCCTGAGTCGGCGTAGCTGCTCGCTTCACTTGCCAGCATTCCATTTACCAACCTATAACATATCTCTCTGGATAATTAGGTTCGGTGCGGGCGAGTGAAGCGAGGAGCGAAAGGTGTCCTTGGACACCGTAGCGACTCAGAGAGAGTTCTACTCTCGTGTACACGATCAGATTTCAGTCTGGTGCTTAGTTCAATAGAGTATTGGGGAAGTTGCCAAGCTGAAATCCGGGGACTAAATAATCCATTGGTATGCCAATGGCCAACTTCTCTAATCGATCTCCGATCGCTCGAACGCAAATGGCAGTCATTTACCTGCAATCGTATTTCGCTGATCATTCAACAGGCAAACGTGAGACTCCATCGCAGTCCACTCGACCTCATCGTTGCCGGAATCTGTGGACTACCATAACTGCTTGCCAGCCCGAACTGGGCAGGCCTGGTGGGTTCATGTTGGATTCAGCGGTTTCTACCGGCTCAACACCAGAGCTGGGCCATATCTTCAATCCTGCTACCACGCACAGCCGGACTAAGCGGCGAAATCGTAGCCGGGGAATCAAGATTGATACCACCTACTACACCCAACTCACTGACCTAATCCTCAGCGAATTCTATCCGCGAATCTGCTGCGGGGAGAAGGTCACCAAACAAAGCCCGACGCGGGAGCTTGTACTCCGCTGCCCCACTTGTCATAAAGAACACAGCAAGCTGGCCGGGCCTTTCCGGAAACTCCGCGTGCCGCGCTGGACAATTAGCTATCTATTGAAGGAAGCCCAGGTACAATACCCGAAGGTTTTGACCGTTGCGGAAATCAAACGCCGTCTTGGTTTATCTTCAACGGGCACTGCCTATCTTCTTAAACGCCGGATTCAACTCTTTACATCGGACTTAGTACCCCGTATGCAGGAAGCTTTCTATCGGGATAACAAACTGAAGTTCGGGGACTTCCGCTTTCCCCGGGATAGAGAAGCTGACTTAACTGAACTGGTGAAGGATAAGCCAATTCCCCAGGCTGATACTCTTGTGTTATTCAGCGTCGGAAACCTATCTAATAAAGGCCGGAAACGCTTTCGCCGGAAAGGACAGACATCCAGTATCTACCGGAGTTCATCGGTTGATGGCCGGGGAGAACAAGTCGGGACACTCGTGAATACTGTAGCGGTTAAGAACGGTCCGGCATTCTTCGATTCAATACCGAATCAGAAAGCAGAGACCGTTAACCCTATTCTCTTCAAGTACATTCCCGTACACAATCCGGTATTCACCGATGGCGGATACTCCCTACCCTCTATGAATCATCGCACGATCAATCACTCGTTGAAGTCTAAAGACAAACGACACACCTGGTCCCGGCAACGGTGGTCGAAGAACGGAATACATACACAGGTTGCTGAAGGTCGTCAGGGGATTCTGAAGCGGGCGTTCCGGTCTTACGGATGGTTGAATCCGAAGCACTCTACTCTGGCGTTAAATGAATTCACCGCGATCGGGAATCTACGTTACTTCGGGTTAGAGGATCTGTTACCGGATGAATCCAAGGAGAACCCGGTTCGGTATCAACTGGATGATAACTGGAGCCTGCGGGATAGCAGGAATAGAAATGTGGGCAGGGAAGGATTCGAACCTTCGTACTCCGGAGAGACCAGATTTACAGTCTGGCGCCATTAACCACTCGGCCACCTACCCTAAGAACTCTGCCTGCGGCAGAGACCGTTGAATGGGCGTGCCCATTCAACTTAGCTGCCTGTCAGAATCGAACTGACGACCTACTGCTTACAAGGCAGTTGCTCTACCGACTGAGCTAAGGCAGCAAATGCTTAATTAAATAAGCAGTACGGAACAAACGGCAAATAAGACAGACCGTCAACCTTTTGACGCAAGATCATCGATGAGCCGTGCCACATTTTCAGGGGTGAGAGTCTCGTGAAAGTCGTTGTTGACCAGCATCGCCGGCGCAAAGCCGCATGCCGCCAGACACTCCACCTGACGCGTATAGGTGAATTTGCCGTCAGGGGTCGTTTCGCCGTCGCGAATGCCCAGTTTGTCGCAGATTGTCGCCTCGATCTTGTCGGCGCCCATAATCTGGCACATCAGATTGCTGCAGACGTTGAGGTGGTATTTACCGATCGGTTTCTCGCGAAACATCGAGTAAAAAGAAACGACGCCCTTAACCCAGGCAGGCGAAACCCCGACCCGGCCGGCGATATAGTCTACCGCTTCGGGGGTGATATAGCCAATATCTTCTTGCGCAAGATGCAGCGACCACAAGACCAGCGATGAGCGCCGGGGAAACTTCTTCTCGAGTTCAAGAAACCTTTTTTCAAATTCTGGTGAAAAGCTGTAGGTACCCATGAACCTTCTGTCAGACGACGTATCTAAAATCTGCGACGGTGTGGCGAGCAAAAGGGTTAGAAGCGGCATATCGGGCACTTGCTGGCGCAAGTTCCCGATATACGAAAGGGCCGCGCCCCTTTACCACTCGACGATCTGCCAGTTATTTTCTGCAGCGTGCGCCCTGAGTTTTTTGTCGGGGGTTACACACACCGGCGTGCCGACGGCTTCCATAACAAAGCGGTCAGTGTAGGCATCGCCGTAATAATAGCAGTCGGTGATGTTGATGCCTTTATGGGCACAGTAGTCGAGCGCCGAAAGGTGTTTCTGCTCGCCGAAGACATAGGGCCCACCGAGGCGGCCGTTGAATTCGCCATTTTCGACATCGAGAGGAGTGCAGATTGCCGCGTGCATGCCGAGGTGATCTTTGACGGGCTCGCATACATACCGCGTCGATGCCGACAGTATAACAGTCTCTGCACCACGGCTCTTATGGTATTCGACGGCCTCGCGGGCCTGTGGGCGAATCAGATCGCGTATCTTCTGGTCGAAAAGCTCGCGCGTGACAAATTCCATCTTTTCGGTCTGCCAGCCTTTAAAGCATTTTGCCCAGTTACGGATAAAATCTTCGGTTTCGTCAAAACCCGTCAGATACATGAAGAGCGACATGCCCAGAAAACCCATCTGCAGGGGGGAGTAAATCTTGTTCTGAACACAATAATCCCAGAAGACTTTGCCGCTGTTATCAGCGAGCAAGGTGTCGTCGAGATCAAAAAAAGCAACGTAAGGTACTGTTTCGGGCATGGACAGGACGAGGCCTGTCATCGCCACATCGCGGTCAAGCAGGTTTAAGATTTTGGGTTAAGGTCAAAAATCTCCGGTTGCAGACTCTCTGTGGGTGAGAGTATTTTCTGCGAAATAAACGGGGCAAATATCTCAGCAAACGACTCAAAGAGCAGCTTCACATAGTAAGCAGCATCGTAGTGCAGATACTCACTGCGACGCTGCTCGGCGATTTCTTCTGCCATGTAGCGCCGCGAAAGATCGCGGTGGTTCTGCTGCACGACGAAATAGCGTACCTTTTCACCAGGGGCAATGTGCATACCCGCCGCCTGAAGCGAATGCATGCTGAGCGATGTGCCGTTCATCACCTGGTAGTCTTCGAGCTCGTGGCTTGCGGTGCGCCGCAGCAGCAAGAGCCGCCACGATACCTTCTGAGCCGTGAGCTCTGCGATTCGTTCTTCGTAGAGCTGCTTTGCCGGCCCATACATCGCCGCCACGTCGGCGGCGGTGAGGCAATCTTTAATGAGCACGAGCAGCTCACGCTGAAAATCGGTGATGTATTGCGGCATATCTTTTCGGCGAACAGCGATACCGCGCAGCTTAAACTTACCTGTCTGAAAACGCCCCATGTAACGGTTGGCAACGGGCATGCGGCTGTCGGTACGCGAAGGCAGAAACAGCGCCCATGAGTAGATACCCTCGGTGCTCATCTCAACATCGGTCTCGCGATAGATTTCGGCGCAAAGGCGGTTGATTTCTTCAGCGCTGAAATTACTCTCGTTGGGTTTGGCGATGAAGATACAGTCGGTGATCGCATGCACGAGTTCAAAACCATGACGCTCGGCGAGCTGAATCGCCTTTAAGAGTTTATCGCGCCCGAATGCAGTGACGCTCTCGTGGCTTTCCAGCTTGCCAAACTTGGCATTGCGAAAGCCGAGATAACCAAAGCTGACAACATTCATCCATTTGAGGCTGTCGGTACGCTGCTCGTAAACAGCGCGCAGCTTCTCGTCAAGCGGCTCTTGCAGCTTCGCCTTGTAATAACGCCGGCGCGACAGAATATGCGCGAGCGCATCGGAAACAACGCCGCGCCGCTTGCTGCAGATATGATAACCCGTTTCGGGAACGCGCGGCACGCTGGCATCATCACGGCAGCAGGGGCAATTGATCGTTTCGGGCGAAATATTATGCCTGTGCATAATCGTCGGATACATCTGCGAAAAATCGAGCTGCGCGACATTGTGCCGCACGACTCCCTTACTGATGTCGGGTTGGTAGATAAGACTGCCTTTGTCATAAAGCTGCAGTTCGTACCACGTCTTGCGGTTTTCGAGCGCGCTTTTCTGCCACGGAACCAGATAGTTTTTTCTGATCGCGACATCGGCTTCCATGTCGGTGAGCGCATTGCCCGTTGAAGCGCGCGCCAGACGCTGCACACCCATGCGGCTGATGCGCGCAAGCTCGATCGTGCCGGCGAGGTCGGTGTGCTTGAACGTGAATGAGTTGTGCTGGTCGATGTGCCAGCGCCCGTAGAGCGGGTACGAAGCAGATCGGTAGATCCAGCTGCCGTAGGTGTTGAAGCTCGAACCTTTTTTGCGAATGTTGCGGCTGATCGGCGCTGCGAGATCGCGATCCAGTTCGAGCCGCACCCCGCTCTTCTGCGCTGTTTCGTATAAAAACGGCAATATCACCTGGTCGCCGTAAGCAGAAATTATGCAATCGGGATCTTCAGTGCGAATGATTTGGTTGAGCTTGTGGATATAGTCTTCACCACGGCGTTCGGCGAGTGTATAGTCTCTATCCTCAATTTTTAAAATTAACGGATTTGCCGCGCTGACACCAAGACGATGGCTGTGTTGAAGCGCCATCTTCAGAATGCGCAGTGGCGGCAGCTGGTATTCGAGATCGTACGCACTGCCCGAAGTTTCGATTGCAACAAGCCGGTTGCTGCGGCCAGAGAGCTGGGTGCGTACCTTCACCGGGGCCAGCGGATAAAGATTGCGCGACGAAAGATAACTCGAAACAGGGTCGAGATCGGAGTGATAGATGTCAAACCGGCCATAGAGCGTGAAGAGGCGGCGCTTCAGCCCCAGGAGCATGCCGGGGTCAGCAATCTCGACGCGCAGAGCATCGATGGTTCGGTTTTCATAAAAGAGCAGCTTCTTTTCAAGACGCGGTGGCGCAGCAAGCGCGCCGGTGGCCGCGAGGCGTGCCACCACCTTGCGATAGATTTCGGTATTGGCGTGCACATAAATAACCGGATAAAAGGTTTCAGCAACCTGCAGCAGGTGGCGGTCGTCGCTGAGCAACCAAAGGTAAATCTGGTCGCCGACGCTGTAGGCGTCGAACAGATAGCCAGCAAAATGCCAACGCGCGCTGATGCCGGGTGATGGCATTGAAATGCACGGGTCAGGCTGCGAGCGGTGGGTGGTCTTTTTCTTTGGCTTGTGGTCTGAAATTTATGTTTTCTTCAACATGGATTCCGGTTTTCGACCATTTTTTGACCTTCATGGAATAGTTATTGAAACCTGTAGTTCGCCCCGGCTCTGCACGACTGAGCATTCGCACGATCATGCTATAGACGAGCGACGAGACACTCACGCGCTGTGCCGCAGCCAACGCATGCAACTTATTATACACCTCTACCGGCCAGTAAACCGGCACAATCTCATATTTGTCTCTTGCATGATTATAACACCTCGCCCTATCCCGGCATGCTTTACTGCTGAGCGTATCTGCGAGACACGCGTCGAGCGCCCTAAGCCAGGCTTTTTGCCACACCCCAAACAGGGCAACAAACCCTGCCGGCAGCGACACTGTGGTCTTGATATTATTGCGTTTCCACCCCTGCATATAGTTCTCCCTGGCTTTTTATATTTTTTTTGAGTTCGTTGATTTCGCGCTTGAGCTGCACCAGCATCGCCATGCTCATCGAGTCGAAGGCGTTGGGGTGCTGCGCCATGACACCTGCCTGCACCTGCATTTTGGCGACGCGCATGAGCTCGTCGAAAGCTTCGCGGTCTTCACGGCGCAGCGTGCGGCGGTAGTTATCGAACCGGTGCATGACCTGTTCGATGACGAGGGAATAAGGGACGACAGTTCGGCCCATATCAGCAAGAGCTCTCGCGCTGCCGCATGCGCGCAAGATATTCGACAGAAAGCGCTCGGTTAATGACGTCGTGCGGATTCACCTTGAATGCAAACGAGATCGGCTGTTTGCGGTTTTTATTGAGAGAGTCCCACAGCGAGAGCTTGAGCAGGCGCTGGTGCAGCTCTTCTGGGCTACTTGTCGCGAGGGAATTTTTCTTCGGTTTCATTTTTTTCTCCTTAAAAGAGTGTGAAAGTTAGTTGTCATGGTTCGACGAGCTCACCATGACCTATGAAAAAGCAAACTGCATCTGCGCGGTTTGCCCGGGCAGAGTTGTATTTTTCAGCAGGTGTGCACTGTTGGTACTTTCGCGCATGCGCGCCGAGCCGGGCAGGCTCAGAATCTCTTTGCTGATTCTGCCATGCGAGCTGTGGCGCAGCCGCCAGGCGTCGGGGGCCCCGGCATTGGTGAGGTTGAAGCTGCTGCCGGCGACGAGCGGCTTCAGATCGGTAAGAAATGTGCTGAACGCGGGTGCGGCGTATGACGGCCTTTCGACGACGAAGAGCGCCACCCCGCGCTCATGCGCATTGGCAAAAAACCTCACCAGCTTCTGGATAAGAAACAGCCCCTCATCGAAGGCGACATCGCCGTCAAAAAACTGTTTCGCAGGTGCAAGAATGAAGACGACTTCATTTTTTTTCAGTTCTTGCACTGCATCGAGAATCTGGTATGGTGTGAAAGCGCGGGTGATCGTGATGCTGTCAGCGATCGATTCGGGCGAAACCTGCTGGCGCAGCGCCTCGTCAGAAATAGCATAGGTATTAAAGCGCATCGCACAGTCGATTGTGTGCGTCTTGATGCCCGCGATTGCCATGCGCGTCTGCCAGACCTGCGTCAGCGGAAAAACAGCCGATGCCCCGGTCAGGTACGCCATCGAGCGGTTGTTGCCCTTGTAGTCCCACAGGCGGTACGCGTTGGCGAGCGTTAGCTCGTTGTGAGGATTTACCCCGATGCTGAAATTTGTAGCCCTATGAAACATACCTCACCCCCCAACCCCCTCACCGATGACGGAGAGCGAAGGCGCTCACCTAAAGGAGAGGGGGAGCCCCACCTCTTACCCCTCTCCTTTAGGAGAGGGGTGCGCTCTTGCGCGGGGTGAGGCAGAATTTACTTTACAGCCACACTATAGAACAAGAATAGAAAAGCAACCAATTTGTTCTATTTTTGTTCTATGAAAAAACTACATCCCACCCAAAAACAATTGCTCAAGCTACTGACCAAGCTGTCAGGCGAAGGGTATACAATCCGCGAGCTGCAAGAGAGTCTTGAACTCTCGACGCCGAGCCTTGTCTTCTTTCATCTGCAGCAGCTTGAAAAAAAGGGATATATCGAACGCAACCCGATGAACCCGGCCGACTACCGGGTGAGGCAGCCGCCCGAAGAGTCGGGCCTCTTTCTGGTCAATCTCTATGGCCTCGCGCGCTGCGGGCCATCGGGCACGTTGCTTTCGGGTGACGTTGAAGAGCGCATCGAGCTACCACCGCAGTTCATGCATGTACACCTGAAATCCCCCTTTTTTGTGCGTGCCCACGGCGACTCGATGGAGCCCCGCATACACGACGGTGATCTGGTGCTGTTCGAAACGGCAGCCGAGGTACCCGACGGCAGCGTCGTCGCCTGCTCAGACAATGGCCGTGCCTACATTAAACGTTTGGTCAGGTCAGGCAAAAAAATTCTTCTTTATTCACTGAACGCCAAATACGAGCCCTTTGCCGCCGACCCGGCGAGCTTTCGCGTCGAGGGTCTGGCCCAGGCGGTTATCGGGCGCCTGTAAGAAACCTGCTACATTCTTTACGAGTCCGGTAGTGATTTGTAAAGCGTACTAACTATGCACCAATAAGGAGACATCATGAACCGTATATTTACCATACTTCTGGCCACGCTGATCGCGCTGGCCCCTGCGTTTGCAGAAAAAGGCAACCGCCAGCGTAAGGGCAATAAAAGCGGCGCCTGCAAAGCCGATATCGAGCGCCTCTGCGGCGCGCAAAAAGGCGATAAAAAAGCACTCCGTGCCTGCATGAAGGCGAACGCCGACCAGCTTTCCCCTGAATGTAAGGCGAAAAAAGAGAAATTTATCGCGAAACGCGCCGAGCACAAAGAGCGCTACGAAAAGGTGATGAAAACCTGCGAAAAAGACGTGCAGCAGTTCTGCAAAGCAGAAGAAGAGCGCAAGCAGCACTCGATGCGCTGCCTGTTCAAGAACCGCGACAAACTGGGCGCCGAGTGCCAGGCTGCGCTGCCACAAAAGCGCGTTCGCAAGGCGAAATAACACGTTCAAACCTTCCCCTGCCTCAGGCAGGGGAAGGTCATCTGACAGAGCCCTCAGTCTTTGACGCAGAGCGCACCCGAAGTTTCAACCTGGGTAGAAAATGGATGCACCGACAGACAAATAAGCGAGGCCTCAAACTCTTCATAATAGCACCGTGTCATGCCCACGTCACCAGCTTGACGGACGACCAAGACCTCCAGTTGAAACCCCTCATCCGTAAATCTGGTCGAATGTTTGTGAAAATCGCTTTCGGTGAACAGATGCCCCCCTTTGAGGCGACAAAGCCTCTGCGCGCGGTCGGCGATCATAGCTGGAGGCTGTTTCTTGAGTTTGCACCCCAATTTTCCTTTTTTGCCCTTGCAGGCCAGGTCTTCGAGAAAAACCGCCTCAGTCCTGGTAAGCGTATCGGCCAAAGGATCGGTTTGGCTCAGAAATCCGCCAAACGCATAGAACTGCGTGTGGCTATCGCTGCTGTGGCGAATCTGCAGCCATTTACCCTTTGCGCCTGAAATCGTCACCTCTTCACCCTCTTCGCCCACCACCTCAACCGGTGTTCCGGGTTTAAGCACCGTGACGAGGTCTCCATCAGTACCGGGCGTTGATCGTACCTTCAGCGCTGTCGTAGCATACCTTATGGGTCCCGCTGCCACCGCCGTAGCAGCCAGGAGCAGAAGTACCGTCAGCTTAGTTAAAGTTTTCATAGTTATCTCCTTTTTTAACTGGCAGCATAATAGCTGCCTCTGGCCAAATGTCCATAGGGCAAGATGCCCTATGGACATTTTTGAGAAAGTGTGCGAGAAGATGCCATGAAAAAGATCAATCCACCCACCACACGCCTGCGAGGCGGGCTAATCATGACCATATTGATGCTGGCGATTGGCTGCGCCGCGCCTGATTCAGGCGCCAATCAGGGCCAGCCGGCCGGTTCAAACACGACGCCGAGTACGTCTTCTGCCAAAACAATCACCCATTTTTCTTTTCCGACCATACCGGCCACGGGACAGATCAGCGGCACCGATATTTCGGTACAAGTGCCCACCGGAACCGCGATCAATAATCTCAGAGCAGTCGTTCTCATTGATGGTACGTCGCTGACAGTCGGCGGCACCCAACAGACCAGCGGGGTCACAGCCAACGATTTTTCCACCGCCGTAACATACACGGTCCATGCACAAGATAATTCGACCGCGACCTATACCGTCACTGTAACGACAAGTTCAAGCCTAAAGGCAATCACCTACTTCAGTTTTCCAAACCTGGGCGGGGTTTCGACTATCAGCGGTAACAATATCACGATATCGCTGCCCTATGGCACAAACCGCAGCAATCTCGTGCCAGTCTTTACGCACAACGGCAGCGGCATCGCCATCGGGGCAACGATTCAGGTGAGTAACGTCACCGCCAATGACTTCTCTTCACCGGTCATCTATCGGGTCACAGCGCAGGACGCGAGTTTTCAGGACTATACGGTAACCGTGAACGCGGATAATCCCACAAAAGAAATCTTATCTTACGGATTCGGCAGTTATGTGGGGCGTTTATCAGGGAACACGATCACCATCGATGTGCCTTTCGGCACCAACGTAATCAATGTGACGCCGATATTCCAGCATAACGGTATTTCCATTAAGATCAACAGCGTGGCGCAGGTCAGCAACTCGACTCAGGTTGATCTCAGCACACCCAAAGTTTACACCGTGACGGCACAGGACGGCACTACGCGCGACTTCACAGTAACGGCGAACGTGGGGCTCAATACTTCAAAAGAGATCACGAGCTATTCGATACCATCACTCAATGCAGTGGGAATTATCTCGGGTAACAACATAGCAGTCAACGTGCCGCACGGCACCAATGTCTCAAACCTTATCGCCGTCTTTTCGCGAACAGGAAGCAGCGTCGCTGTCGGAGCGACCAACCAGGTGAGCGGTACTACAGCAAACAACTTTACCGCCCCGGTCGTCTACACCGTGACTGCCACAGACGCATCGACGCAGAACTACACGGTCACCGTAAACGTTGCAGCTGTGGACGACAAATCGATTGAATTGTTTACGTTTACCGCCGCGGGTGCAACAGGAACCGTGAGCGGAACGCAGATTGCTGCAACGGTACCATACGGAACCAACGTCTCAAATCTTATCGCAACCTTTTCGACCACCGGCATGGTTGTCAAAGTCAATGGTGTGACGCAGACGAGCGGTGTCACCCCCAACAACTTCATTCAGCCGGTCGTCTACACGATCGAGGCTGCCGACGGTACGCTCTACAGTTATACCGTCACCCTCACCGTCGCGGCACCCAATTCGACGGCAAGTATTGCCTACTTTACGTTTGCGAGCACATCGGACTTCGGCCTATTCAATGGTACGAATATCGCCGTGCGGGTACCAAATGGCACCGACCTGACAAACCTCGTCGCGATTTTCAGAATCAATGGCCAGATTGTGCGGGTGAACGGCAACCCGCAATTCAGCGATGTCACCGCCAACAACTTCTCGGCACCAGTGATCTACGCTGTTCAGGCACAGGATGGCACTGTGGTCAATTACACCGTCACGGTGACGACCGTGGCTTATGATGTATTTGCGCCCAAGATCACCTCGGTCACGGCAACGCCATCCTCAACGAGCACCTACCCTGCCGTCGTCACGGTAAAGATTTATTACACGGAGACCGGGTCGGGATTCCAGTATGGCACCTTTCAGCTCTGTAGCCCGACGCGGATCAGCGCGGGCACCGGCGGAACAACAATCACGAACGGGGTTGTAACAAACCAGGGAACGTATTTCGAGGGTACCGTGACACTCCAGAATTACCACGAAACGGGGGTCTGGAAAGTGTGTACCATAAACATGCAGGATGCGGCAGGGAATTCAATCATGCTATATACGGCCAATGCCGTGAGCACCACCAACTATGTGAGACAGGTTACCGGAAGCATGATCGATTCAGGTGTTGCCATTGGCGGGAGCATCAATGTCACAGGCACAACGCATGACATCACGCCGCCGCAGATCACATCGGTGACGGCAACGCCATCCTCAACGAGCACCTACCCAGCCGTCGTCACGGTAAGGATTTATTACACGGAGACCGGGTCGGGATTCCAGTATGGCACCTTTCAGCTCTGTAGCCCGACGCGGATCAGCGCGGGCACCGGCGGAACAACAATCACGAACGGGGTTGTAACAAACCAGGGAACGTATTTCGAGGGTACCGTGACACTCCAGAATTACCACGAAACGGGGGTCTGGAAAGTGTGTACCATAAACATGCAGGATGCGGCAGGGAATTCAATCATGCTATATACGGCCAATGCCGTGAGCACCACCAACTATGTGAAACAGGTTACCGGAAGCATGATTGATTCAGGTGTTGCCATCAGCCCCGGCGTGAACAAGCAGTAGCCGTGCAAAGCCCGGCAGGCCTGAGGTACGGGCAACCTTGGCCCACCGAGACTTCAGGCGCTTTGCCGACGATTGCCCTGCGAGGTTTACCAGGGGGGGCGATTGCTGGCACGACAGAGACCGGAAAAATTGAATTTTCGTCGAAAGCCGTGGGTTGGCAGTTTTCACCCTCACGAACCGGTAGACCGTAAACAACAAGAAATAGACACCCTGATTTCGCTTACGAAAAGTGCCCATGGCTAAAATCTTCGTCGACGGGACCGAATTTGAGGTCGACGAGAAAAAGAACCTGATCGATGCGCTCAAAGAAAAGGGCGTTGAGATACCGCACTTCTGTTACCACTCAAAACTCTCTGTCGTCGGCATGTGCCGCATCTGCCTCATTGAAATCGAAGGCGTGCCCAAGTTTCAGGCGGCCTGCAACACCCCCATTAAAGACGGCATGAAAATCAATGCGTTCGGCGAGAAGATCGTCAAAGCGCGCGAGGGTGTAATGGAATTTTTACTCATCAATCACCCACTCGACTGCCCGGTCTGCGACAAGGCGGGCGAATGCCGCCTGCAAAATTACTCGTTCGCGCTGGGCCACGAGACGACACGATACAAAGAAGAGAAGCGCAATATACCGCAAGAGAAGATCGGCACCAACCTTCTTATCAACCACAACCGTTGTATCCTGTGCTATCGCTGCGTGCGCTTCGACCGTGAAATCGTCGGGGTCAATGACCTTGAAATGCTCGCGCGCGGCAACGACACCATTATTGCGTACACGCCGCCCGAAACATCGGGAGAAAAATCGACATACCTCAACCACAACTACCAGGGCGCGCTCGCCGATATCTGCCCGGTCGGCGCGCTGTTGAACGAAAACACGCTCTTTCAATCCCGTGTTTGGTGGTATGAATCACAAGAATCGCACTGCCATGGCTGTTCGACGCTGTGCAAAGTATCGACTAACGTGAAGAACAACAGCCTTTACCGATACATGCCCACCGCAGCTGCGCCGCAAAGCGGCGAAATCAGCGACGGCATTTTCATCTGCGACTATGGCCGTTTTTCGGGTAAACACTTTTCAACCGACCGGCTGCACCACTACGTCGCGACCGGCGCTCAGGCCACTTCAAAACAGGTGTTACCCGATCTCGCGGAGAAGATTGCAGCGGCCCGAAGTATTCTTGTACTCGGCGGTGCAACTGAATGCACCGACGACGTCGATTCGGTCGCGGCCGCAATCGGCGAATGGCGCGCCGCAGGCAAACAGGTCAAATGGGATTTTAGGTCTACTGCGGCTGCCTTCGAGAATCGTGCCGGCTACGACTTCTTGCTTAGCGGCGATTTGCGCCCGAACGCAAAATACCTGCGAGACAAGGGTGCAACCGAGCTCACGAATTTTGTTGCATTACAATCGGAAATCCGCAACGTTGATCTTGTGATTGTCATTAATGAACTTTCTGCACCTTATGCGTACCAGATTGCCGGCGCGGACGAGCACAGCGCGCATGTCGCGGGGCTTGAAATTGCTGCCGCCGTCGAAGAGACTCAGCTATTCAAGACCATTGAAGGCGAAGCGGCGTGGGTAAAAACCGCGGTTTTCACAACGCACCACAATTCTGCAGCACTGCGCGCGGCGCTCGCAGTTCCGGTGCTGGCGTTTCCCGAACATGAGGGTCGGTATGTCGATAAGAACGGCGTGACGAAAACTACAACTGCGGTGCTGAAGCCCGTGCAGGGTCTGCAGTCTGTGGGCCAGGTTCTCTCACGCCTCAAGACACCAGTGGGAGCGACAGTCTAATGGCAACGATTCAGGTTCATAAGAAGTACGCTTTCAGATGGTACGAGAAGTTTTACTTCATGTCGATTTCTGCCGGCATGTGGGTAACCCTCAAGCACTTTCTGAAATCCGCATTTCTTCGCCGCATGGTCACGGTTTCATACCCTGAAAAAAAACTGCCGCTGTCATCGCGTTTTCGCGGCCTGCACCGGCTCAAGCGCAATGAAAAAGGCCAGGAGCGCTGCACCGCCTGCTATTGCTGCCAGTGGGTTTGCCCTGCCGATGCGATTCAGATCGTCGCCGCCGAAGTCACTCCTGAAAGGCAATACCTGCACCCCGAAGACAAATACGCAAAGTCGTTTCAGGTAGACCTGCTGCGCTGCATCTACTGCGGGCTGTGTGAAGAAGCCTGCCCCAAAGGCGCCATCTATCTCGACGGCGGTATGCCGATGCCGGCAGACAGCCGCGACGGCCTCATTCTCGACAAAGCGAAAATGATGGAAACCGAAGGTGGCAAAATTCTCGGGGAACGCAATTGACGATTCGCCAGCGCATTGAAAAGCGCGCAGCTGCGGTGCGCAAAAGGCTGCGCGAAAAAGGTAACGAGCGTATCACCTTCTTGGTGATTCCGCACAACGATAAGGCGATCGTCAATATGCAGCTCAGTAATTATGTTATTGCGCTCGCCATATTTTCGCTGATATTCGTGATCGTCGCCTCGGTATTTGCCGTGAGCCTGCAGCGCAACATTCAGGTTGAGGCCGACCAACTGCAAGACCGTGACCGCGCCTACGTCAACGAGCGTGAGCTCTACGTACAGAAATACCATGAAATGGTCGTACAGCAAGACTTCTTTAAAAAACAATTTGTCAAAGTCATTAAGCAGGCAAAGCTGCACGAGGGCGACCAGCCCGTTTTTCTCGACAATGATATTCTGCACGACAGCGCCGTGCAGATGCTCGACGCTGAAGGCGAAGATTTTGCGCGCAGCCTCAGCTACAAAGAAAACCGCACAGTTAAATTTCTCAATTTCGAGACGACACTGAAAATCGCGCAGGGCCAGTCACAAGAAGAAGGGTTCTACTTCTACCCCGAGATCACGCTTTACCGCAAACTTAAGCTCGACCTCAACCAGACGCGAAATGCCGTTACGATGCTGCAGCAGCTTCTGAAAGAACGCGAAGTGGTGCAGCAGGCATTACCCTACTACTGGCCCCTCGCCGGCGGACACTTCACTTCGTTTTTCGGCGGGCGAATCTCGCCCTTCGGGCACAGCAAAGACTTTCACACCGGGGTCGACCTCGCGGACGCGACAGGCACGCCGATCTATGCAGCGGCAGACGGCCGCGTCATCGGCTGCGGCTACAGCGGCGGTTATGGCCTCGCGGTCAAAATATCGCACCCGTTCGGTTTTCAGACACTCTATGGCCACATGAGCAGCCTCTATGCCGCCTGTGGCAGTTATGTCAGAAAGGGGCAGACCATCGGCCGCGTCGGCTCTACCGGCCGCGCCACAGGGCCGCATCTGCACTACGAGGTTCGCATCATGGATCACCCGGTGAACCCAATGCCGTATCTGACAAGCGGCTGACGCCGCTTGCCAGATACGGCGCAAGCATTATGAAAATTTCAGCCTGCATCATCGGTCTTAACGAAGAGCAGAACATTGAGGATTGTCTTCTGTCACTTGCCGGCGTCGCTGATGAAATCATCTTTGTCGACAGCCATTCGACCGACAAAACAATCTCCCTCGTAAAACAATTCACAAAAAAAATCTTTTACCGCAAATTCGACAACTATGTCGCGCAGAAGAACTTTGCCGCGAGCAAAGCCAGATTCGACTGGATACTCAACCTCGACTGCGACGAACGCCTCAGCCCCGAACTGCGCGATTCAATTCTGGCCTTGAAGAGCAGTGGCACCGACAAGGCGGGCTTTCGCTTCAACCGCCTGACCTGGTACCTTTACCGCTTCATCAGGCATTCGGGCTGGTACCCCGACGACAAGGTAAGGCTCTATAACCGTCGCCTCGCTGAGTGGCAGGGCGACAAAGTGCACGAGATCATCAACACGCCGCCCGAAAAAACCGGCAAACTCACGGGCGACCTGCTGCACTACTCTTTTCGTAATATCGACGACCACCTGAAAACCATACGCAACTACTCAGAGCTCGCGGCGCAGGCGATGCACGCACGCGGCCGCCGCGTATCGCTACCCGGCGTGTTCTTTCGCTCTGGCTGGGTAATTGTGCGCAAATTCTTCTTCGAGCTCTCATTTCTCGATGGCACGGCGGGCATTATTATCACGTACTATTCGGCAGTGGCGACCTTCACGAAGTACGTGAAGCTCTATGTTTTGAATAAGCAGGCCCGCACCGCTCAGCTGAACCGGCCGCAAGGCCGTGTGCAATGATTAACCAATCAGTCTGGGATAACCACTATACGCGCGACCGCTCGCGGCAGCAGTTTCCCGATGAGAATGTCGTGCGCGTGCTGCGCAAGAATTTTGCCGGCAAGCAGCATGCGGTCAGTCTCGATTTGGGCACTGGCAGCGGTCGACACCTGCCGCTTCTCGTGCAGCATTTTGAGAAGGTTGTTGCATGCGATTTTTCGCGCGAAAGCCTCGTGATAGCAGCGGGCAGCGAGGTAACTGCCGCTCAGGCTGCCCTGCCCAATCTGCCTTTTGCGGCCGAATCGTTTGATTTTGTTCTCTGCTGGGGCGTTCTGCACTATCTGCAGTCTGCCGACGTGCCCCGAGCGGTTTCTGAAATTCTGCGCATCTTAAAACCGGGTGGGCAGGTTTTTCTCACATTAAGGTCTGACTCTGACACTCACCTGAAGGCACAGCTCCGATCGGGTGACCTCGCAACCGGGCATGCCGAACTCTTCACCAAGAGTGTGGCAGTCGCGCTTTTTCAACATTTCTCGAAAACCACGTATGGCTATATCGCACGGCAGCCGCTGGGTGAAGAGGGCCTCGTCGCACACCACATGATTCTTGCCGAAAAATGAAAGCCAAACGGCATAAAAAACCAACGGTGAAAAAAACGACCTGTCCCGTTTGCGGCTCAGCGAACACCGCTTTGAAATATCGCATCAAGCGGCATGGCTTCGACGTTTTTGCCTGCGCTGACTGCCACTCTGAATTTCAGCATCCTTTTCCCCAGAACGCCGACGCTTATTACGACGAGGGCTATTACACCGGCACGTCTGCCTTCAACTACCAGGACGAACGCAAGCAAGAGTATTACCACAACTTCGTACACCATGCCCGCATAAAAACGATAAAGCGATTTTGTAACGGTGGCAACAGCCCTGTTACAAGAATCAATGCTTCGGTTGCTCAGCGGCCGAAGCTTCTTGATGTTGGCTGTGCGTTCGGGACATTCGTGCGCGCGGCGGCTAAATCTTTCGAGGCCACCGGCCTTGACGTCTCAGGGTTTGCGGTTGATGAGGGCAATAAGATCAACGCGGCGCAAAACAATCCTGCCCGCCTCTGGCAGGGTGATCTGACGCACCTGCCCCGATCGAAGGTCGCCCGCGAGACTTTTTCCCCAGGCAGTTTTGCGGCCATTACACTGATCGAAGTTGCCGAGCATCTCAGCGTACCGCGCGAATCATTTGCCGAAGCCTATCGCCTGCTCGCACCGGGCGGCGTGCTCGTGATTCAAACGGCGAACTTTGAAGGCTGGCAGGCCGTCAGGGGTGGTGCAGACTACCACTATTACCTTCCCGGGCACCTGGTCTATTACACGGCGACCGGCCTCAAGACCCTGCTCGCGCAAATTGGCTTTCGCGAGTTCAGAGAATTTTATCCGGTTGATTTTTCCCTGTGCGCTAAATGGCGCAAAGCCTGGGGGGATATAAAAACGTTCAGCGACCTCGGTCGATACTGGAAAATGTCGCTCTACCACCTGAAGTCTAAGATGCGCTGGCGCGGCCGGCCGCTGACGAGTAGCTACGTGCTTTATGCACGCAAATAAATCTGCGGCAGGCGCAGATTTATTTGCGTGCTCATAATATTTTCAGGCTCGAAACAGATATCAACGCCAGCAGAATACCGACGATCCAGAAGCGAATCACGACTTTATTCTCATGCCAGCCGCCGAGTTCAAAGTGGTGGTGCAATGGCGCCATACGAAAGATACGTTTTTGGCGCAGCTTGTAAGAGCCTACCTGTAAGATTACGCTGAGAGCCTCGGCGACAAAAATGCCGCCGAGAATCATGAGCAGAATTTCACGGTGAATTAAAATCGCGGTCATGCCGATTGAACCACCGATCGCGAGAGAGCCCGTATCGCCCATAAAAACTTCTGCCGGGTGCGCGTTAAACCAGAGAAACCCGACACATGCCCCTGCAAGCGCGGCCAAAAAGACAGAAACTTCGTTCGCCTCGGGCACATGCACCAGAAGCAGGTAACGCGTAATCTCATCGAGACCGGTAATGTACGCGATCAGCGCCAGCGTCACGATGACCACAACCGAGATGCCGGCGGCAAGGCCGTCGAGCCCATCGGTAAGGTTCACCGCATTACTCGTGCCCACGACCACGAACATCCAGAACAGCACGGCGAAAACACCCATGTTAAACAGCGGATTTTTCATAAACGGCAGGTAGAGATTCGTCGCCTGCTCGGGCGCGCCTTTCGCCGTATATGGAAACATATACACCAGTATCGCAAACCCCAGCGCTATGACGATTTGCCAGAAGAACTTTGTACGCGCCTTCATGCCGCCGCTGATCTTGAGCACCGACTTGCTGTAATCGTCTATAAAGCCGACGGCACTCAGCGCGAGCGTGCCGAGCCAAACGAGCATCACATAAAGGTTGCTCAGGTTACCCCAGAGCAGAATTGAAATGCTCATGCTCGCCATGATGAGCATACCCCCCATCGTGGGGGTGCCCGCTTTGCTCTGGTGCGATTCGGGGCCGTCGTTTCTGACAGACTCGCCGAAACGCAACCTGCGCAGAAAACGAATAAAGCGCGGCCCGAAAAAATAGGCAAGCAGCAGCGCGGTGATCGCCGCGGCAACGAGCCTAAACGAGGTATAGTTGAAAATTCTAAACCACGAAACCTGCTTTTGTAACGGAGTTAAGAGCAGCTGTAACACGGGTTTGCTTAAAATCAGGGCATACGATGAAAATGAAAATACACCCTTCTCGCTATGCTAGATCCGCCTGTTCTTTCAAGACGCCGGTCACGATCAGGTATTGCGCAAGGTAATAGGTCGCCATAATCGCGTAACGCGCCCAGACAAAGGGGGAGTAAAATTTGTTCAGCGCCAATATGCTGTCAGAGATTACAAAGGCTATTGCCCCGGCTACCACTGTGAGGTTGAGACTTGACCTGTGCAGCGAGGTCACAAGCATCGAGGCAATCACGCTGATATAAAGCGCGACCGGCAGCTGCATCGGCCCGAGATGGGGCCACAAGAATAGCGCCATGCCCACGGGAAAGCTGAGCGCCAATAGCGTGGCGAAGGCCAAGCTACGACGAAACCTCGCGCCTTTGAGAAAGAGCACCACATAGAAAACATGCGCCGTCAGAAACGAAACAAGTCCGGCGATAAAGCTGCCTTCAAATACTAAATCGAGAATGACATCGCCTGCGCCAGAGAAGAAAATCGCCGCGACGAGCAAACCCCTGCCGGCAAAGCGTGGCGCCTGCAGCGTCGCCCAAATGAGCAGCAGAATGGGCGCAACCTTGGGCACAAAACTGCCGCCGTATGGCGCCCACGGCAACGTCGCGATAAACGTGAGTGCGAGCACTGCAAAGGCGAGGCGATAACCCAATCTCATTTGCCAACATTACCACCGCCAAAGCCACAGCAAAGCCTTTTCGCTGATCGCGGGTTGCACGGCAGGTCGCGCATCTTGTTAACTTCTTGTCCGCACGTTTCGGGGCGAAACTTGCGCATGTGTCCCAAGCCTGGTTTCAAAGTATAAATCCGCAATACACAGACAGGTATGCGCTCGACCAGATTATCTATCGCTGCCCCGGTTCAGGCGATCTGCTCGAGGTGCGCCATGACATGGACGCGCTCAAGAAGAAATCGGCTCAGGACTGGCGTGACCTCTTTGAAAGCCGCTGGCGCTCGCAGAATAAGGCCGACGCCTCGGGCATCTGGGGCAAACGCGAATGGGTTTTGCCCGAGTTGCCCGTTGAAGATATTGTAACGCTCGGCGAAGGCGCAACAGCGCTTTTTTCGGGCGCCGAACTTTCGCGGCAATTTGCACACCAGGATATCTTTGTAAAACTCTGCGGTAACAGCCACACGGGTTCGTTTAAAGACCTCGGCATGACGGTGCTCGTCTCGCAGGTGAACCACATGATCAAAAAGGGTGCGCCGATTCGCGCGATCGCCTGCGCCTCGACGGGTGACACTTCGGCTGCGCTCGCCGCGTACGCGGCGTATGCGGGTATCTTGAGCGTCATACTTTTGCCGAAGAACAAGATCTCACTCGCGCAGCTGATGCAGCCGATCGCAAACGGTTCTCTCGTGCTCGCACTCGACACCGACTTCGACGGCTGCATGGAGATTGTGCAGCAGCTCACCCTGGAGAAAGACATCTACCTGGCCAATTCGATGAACAGTCTGCGCATCGAAGGTCAGAAGACTGTGGGCATCGAAGTTGCGCAACAACTCGGTTGGCAACTTCCCGATTGGTTCATAATTCCCGGCGGTAACCTCGGCAATGTTTCGGCGCTCAGTGCGGGCCTCAAGATGCTCTATGAACTCGGCCTCGTGAACTCATTGCCGCGCATTGCGGTGGCACAGGCCGAAGCGGCCAACCCTCTCTACCTCGCGTCAAAAAACGGCTTCAAAGATTTTCAGCCTATCACGGCGAAAGAGACAGCGGCGTCTGCAATCCGCATCGGCAACCCGATCTCGGTCAAAAAGGCGATCGCTACGCTCAAAGAGTTTGGCGGCGTCGTTGAACAGGCGTCAGAACGCGAGCTCGCTGATGCTGCGGCGCTCGGCGACAAGGCGGGTTTATTGGTCGACCCCCATACAGGTGTTGCGCTGGCGGCGTTCAAAAAGCTGAAGGCCGCCGGAGTGATTCGCGAACACGAATCGGCCGTCGTGATTTCGACGGCTCACGGCCTCAAGTTTGCCGATTTCAAAATCAACTACCATTCCCCAGAATCGACTGCGCCGCATAAAAATCTGCCGGTTGATCTGAAGCCAACGCTCGGTGCCGTGAAAGATGCGGTGGCGGCGTTTCTCGACAAGAAAAAATAAAAACAAACAATGCGAAAAGACAGAAACAAGATTTTACCCGCAAGCGGGGTTTCAACCCGGTCGATTCATGCAGGCCACGACAATACACGCGACCCGCACCAGCCGCTGATCACTCCTGTTTACCAGACGGCGAGCTATGCATTCGACGAGGTCGCGGGCCTGTGGGCGTATTACGACAAGAAGTCTGACCGCCTCGCCGAATATGCGCGTTATGGCACGCCGACGCAGCGCGCCCTCGAAGAGACCCTGATGTCGCTTGAGTCGGCAGAAGACTGCATCGTCATGTCGAGCGGCATGAATGCCATCGCAACGGCGATTTGCGGGCTACTCGGCCAGGGCGACCACATGGTGTCGCTGCGCGAAGGCTACCGGGGCACCTTTAAACTCTTTGACCAGCACCTCGCCCGCTTTGGCATCGGCATCAGTTATTCAGGTGTTTCGCTTGAAGCGATTCAAGCGGCCTGCACCGAAAAGACAAAATTGATTTTTGTCGAAGTACCGACCAACCCATACCTGCGCCTCGTCGATATCGAAGCTCTGGTGAAATTCGCGCGTGGCAGAGGCATCTACACTCTCGTCGATGCAACCTTCGCTTCACCGATGAATTTTAATGCCCTCAGGCAGGGCGCCGACCTCGTGACGCATTCGCTGACGAAATTTCTGAACGGTCACAATGACGTTATCGCGGGTGCGGTTCTGGGGTCGAAGGAGCTGATCGAAAAAGCCAGGTCATTTCGCAACCTCTTCGGTAGCAACCCTGACCCGCACCAGTGTTACCTGATTTCGCGCGGCATTAAATCGTTTGGCGTACGCATGCGCGAGCATAATCGATCAGCGCTCGAGATTGCCCGTTTTCTCGAAAAGCAGCCCCAGATTGAAAAGGTCTGGTACCCGCTGCTTGAATCGCACCCCGACCATGCGCTCGCAAAAAAAACGCTGGCCGGCGGTGGCGGCATCGTCTCATTTCAGGTAAAGGGAAAAGACGGTTCGCAGAGCGCGGGGCTTAAAGCGTCGACCCAGGTCGTTGAAGCGCTGAAACTTGCAACAATCGGCGCCTCACTCGGCGGTGTCGAATCATTGGTGCACCAGCCATCGGTCATGAGCTACGCCGATATGGATGCCGACGCCAGACTCAAAGAGGGCATCTACGACAACCTGATCAGATTCTCGGTGGGGCTAGAAGACACCGCCGATTTGATCGCAGACCTTCAGCAGGCGCTCGCCACGCTCTAACACAAGAGTTTCTGCTTGCCCCCGCAGCGGCGGCGTGTACTCTTGGGTCATCAATAAAAGAGTACAAAATGCCTTTTACGTTCTCGAGATCTTGCTGGTGGCAACCGCGTATATTGCGGGCGCGCAGCTTGGCTTTTTTCTGGCGTTCTTGCATTCGCAGGTTTCCCCCGTCTGGCCGCCAGAAGGTATTTCGCTGGCACTGGTACTTTTGCGCGGCTATCGAATTGCTCCCGGCGTGCTTGCTGGTGCGTTTCTCGCAAATTACCTGCATAATCCGCACCTGCCGACTGCGGCCCTGATCGCGGCCGGTAACACCAGCAGTGTGCTGCTCGCGGCGTATTTCATACAAAAATACAGCGGCAGGGCAAATCCGTTTACACGCGTGCGCAGCGTTCTGATTTTTCTGACCGTCGGCACCATGCCCGGCGCAGCGGTGAGTGCATTCACGGGCGTCACGTCACTGCGCGCATTTGGTTTTGTGCCGCCAGAAACCTACTGGCGGGTGATGCTCACCTGGTGGACAGGCGAAATGCAGGGGCTCATTATCGTGGCGCCGTTCGTCTATACCTGATCGAAGCTGCCGGCAATCCGCTGGTCATTCGACCGCAGTATCGAAGCACCTGTACTCATTTCATCCCTCGTGGCGCTCTCGTACGCTGTCTTTCGCGCCGGCTTTGACCTGACATATCTGCCGATTCCGTTCATCATCTGGGCGATCTTTCGCTTCAAGATGCACGGAGCGGTCAGCGCAATCATCATCTTGTCGTTCGCTTCGATCTATTACACGATCAGGCAGCAGGGACCTTTCGCCATTATGCGCGGCGACCAATTGTCGATAAACGACTCACTGCTATTGCTCGAACTGTACATCGGGGTCTTTACCGTCATGACGATGGTGCTCGCCGCGACAATTCAGGAGCGTGAAGACTACCTCGTCGCTGAGAGAAACTATGCCACTATTAAGGCCAAGGGTGAATTTCTGATCACGCTCAGCCATGAAATTCGCACGCCGCTCAACGGGGTAATCGGCGCAACAGAGCTCATCAAAACCACCAAGCTGAGCGCAGAACAGCAAAAATATGTCGAGACCCTTTCGGGTACTGCGCACACGCTGGCGAGCCTGGTGAACAACGTGCTCGATTATTCGAAACTCGAGGCAGGCAAGCTGCACCTCGAAACGATAGCCTTCGACCCGTCTGCAATGCTCGCCGAAATCAAGAGCATGTTCGCCAATGCCGCCGAAAGAAAAGGTTTATCGTTCAGCATCAAGAGCTCTGGCCTGCCCGCCGCAGTTCAGGGCGACCCGCTCAGAATTACACAGATTCTGATGAACCTGTCAGCAAATGCTCTACGCTTCACCGAGAAAGGCTCGGTCACTGTCGAGGCTCTCTACCGCGATGGCGCGTGTACATTCAGTGTCACAGACACGGGTATAGGCATGCGCAGAGAAGAGCGCGAACGCCTGTTTATGCCGTTTCAACAGGCAAAGCGTGAAACTGCCAGAAAATTCGGCGGCACCGGGCTTGGGCTTTCGATTAGCGCCCACCTGGCAGAACTCATGCAATCGCACATCGACGTCGAAAGCACCGAAGGCAAGGGCTCGAGCTTTCGTTTCAAGGTGTCTCTGCCCGAAACGAATGCCAGTGCCATTGCGGCGAATGCCGAGTCAGAGGTCGATGCGGCATTCGCGCAGAGAATTCCATTGCGTATTCTTGTCGTCGACGACACCGATGTGAACCGCATGCTCACGATCGCGATGCTCGAAAAACTCGGGTTTCAGAATATCGGTGAATGCGACGACGGCTTTAAAGCAGTCGATGCAATTCTGACGGGCGCCTACGACGTCGTTCTGCTCGACGTGCAGATGCCCGGCATGGACGGCACCGAAGTTGCGCGGCTCGTTAAAGACCGCATGCGCAAGCCACCCCGGCTTGTCGCGGTTACCGGCAATGTCGAAACCGAAGACCGGCAGACTTACCTGAAGACCATGGACGACTACATACCAAAGCCGTTTACCTTTGCGATGCTGATGGCGGCTCTCAGCCGCGCCTGAGGCGATATTTGCGGGTCAGCGCCACCAAAGGCTGAGCCACGGCACATAGGTTATCAGCAGCTGCGCCAGTATCAAAGCGACAAGATAGGGGATTATCGACTTATAAACTTCGCTCATAGGCTTCTGAAAGCGCAGTGAACTCAGAAAAAGATTTAATCCTACCGGTGGGGTGAGATAGCCGATCTCGAGATTCGTCAGAAAAATAATGCCCAGGTGCAGCATCGGAATCTGATAACTTTCTGCGATCGGAATAATCAGCGGTGAAATGACGATAATGGCCGAGAAAATATCCATCAATGCGCCGACGATCAGCAGAAAGATATTCAGCAGCATGAGAAACGTCAGAGGCGAGTGAATGTACTGGCTGATAAAGGCAAACATCTTGCCGGGTAGCGCGTCGTAGAGCAGTGCGTTCGTCAGAATCATCGCGAAAAAGATGATCATGATGATTGAGCCGACCATCGCAATCGCTTCTTCAAATACCTGCACGAGCTTAGACCAGCCGATCTCGCGAAAGATAAAAACTTCGAGTACCAGGTAATAGAGCAGAAAAAATACGCCGAGCTCTGTGATTACCATGAAGCGCGAGTGCATCAGCACGTAGAGCAGCGGAATCGCCGCGAGCTCTGCGCCGAGCTTTATCGCGTCACGCGCAGAAAACACCGCTGCATCGAGCTGTACTTTGAGTTCGCTCGCCTGCGCTGCCGTCTTTGCGGTGAACGAATGCAGCAGCACAACCGTCGCCAGCGCCAGCAGCAGCACAAGGCCCGGCAACAGACCCGAGCGGTAGAGTTCGTTGATGTCGGCCTTGTTTTCGCTCATGATACCAAAGAGCATTACCGGCAGGCTGGGGCTGAAGAGCAGACCAATTGAGCCAGAGGCCGTAATGAGGCCGACGGCCCTCTGATTAGAATAACCGACACCCGTCAAAATCGGCAACAGAATGCCGCCGATCGCGACGATCGTGACGCCAGAAGCACCGGTCAGGGGCGTGAAAAGAGCGGCGATAAAAATGCACACAACACCCAGACCAAAAGTGCCCACCGAGCCGACCCGACGCACTGCGATGAGGTACAGGTTAATCACCCGCTTTGCAAAATTTGAATGCGCAATGAGATAGCCCGTGAGCGTAAAATAAGGAATCGTCAGAAAAAGTGCGCTTTGATCCCCGGTTAATTTAGCGAGCGGGTCGCTGAATATGACTGTCATTTGTCGGGTCATGTCGGCAAAACTATCGGTACCAATTGCCGCAGCGTTCGTCTGCTGGTAGATCGTGCCGAGAGTACCCAGACCGATAAAGAGCGGCATGCCGAAGAGCAGAGCCGCAATGCAGAGAAGTGACAGCGCGAGCGTCATGAATCTTGCAGAAGTTTTACGTGTTTGCCGAATTCGCGGCTGAAATTGCGCACGAGCTGCGCTGCTTCTTTGTCTTGAGTGGCACGATCAAGCACATCGGCCATTTTCTTGAGGGATTGATAGAAGAAAATATTCATGTCACCGACGAGCATCTCTTTTGTCCACAAGTCGATACCGAGCGTGGTTTTTTCGCTGCCGCTGAAAAGCGAGAGCATGAATGCATCGGCTTTTTCTTCGCCGTTCGATGCTCCCGGGGCAAGCCAGCTGATCGATTCGGGAATAGCGTCTTTGTCGAGCCCTACCCTGATAATAATTTCTTTTTTCTCTGTGTCTGACATGTAACCTACTTCTTCTTTTTGTTCTGCTCGCTGAGTATCTTCAGCGCCTGCTCGCGTGTAATCTTCTTTCGCAGCACCACCTGATAACTGACCCTGAAATCTTTGGGCACAATTTCCGTTTTGGCAAACTGCAGCTGCCAGCGTGTAATATCGTCGCTCATAATCTTGTCGGTCTCTTTCATAATCGACGGTTTCGACTGCCGAACGCGATAGGGTTTGCCGGTCGTCGGGTAGAGTTCTACGCGAATCTGCCCTTCTTGCAGACTATTCACCATGTCGAATTTGCGAAATTCTTCAGCAATCGCCTGATCGCCTGCGAGGTCTTCTTTGACGCTGATATTTTCATTAAACGCGATTTGCTTGCGGGTAAAGCCGTCAGAGGTTACGAAGACGCGAAACACCTCTTCGTTTTCCGCGGGCCGGTTAAAGAAGGCCTCGCGCATTTCTGCAACCTCGGCATCTGAGGGGTAACCTGCATGAGCCACATCGGCCTTGATCGGTTGGTTCGCAACGAGCGCCGAAGTTGCGCCCGCTGCCGAGGGCACTGAACCCTCTCCCGTTGATTTACATGCCAGAACAAATGCCGCAAGTGCGAACGCGAGAACCGTAAAACGCATACAATAGCGACTTGAATGCGCTTTGCAGCGTCAAATCAAAACAGGGCAGTAGCCGACGAGGTTTTTCAGGCAATACGCACGACAGGTATCTGCAGAGGTGCGCTTGTCCAGGTTGCGCTGAACGGCTTCAGTTCTGGCTGCAGTCTCTCTGCGCGCAGGTACTCCGCCACGCGCTTATCTTGCGCGAATTCTGCACTGTAGGCGATTTCGCGCGCGCCCGCCATTTGCTGCAGCTTGGCCGCGAAATTTACGGTATTACCAAAATAGTCGATGCCATTATTCAGGTTCACAGCCAGGCATGGCCCGCTGTGAATGCTGACCCGCAGCAGCACGGCGCCGGTCGCCGGGTCTCCATTGAATTCGCGCTGTAATTCGACAGCGGCCCTGATGCACTGCAGGGCGTCGGCAAATGCGACCATCGCCGAATCGCCGATGGTCTTAACAACCGCGCCGTTGTTGCGCCGAATCACTTCGTAAGTGCGCTGAAAGTGGCGGCGCACTGCGGTGAACGCTTCGCCGTCGCCGCTCTTCAGGTAGAGCGCAGTCGAGCCAACAATGTCGGTGAAGAGAATATTCTGCGTGCCGAGCTCGATCTTCAGACCTTCAGCCAGCGTCTGGCTGCCGAACAGATCGCGAAACGTCTGCAGCCCGAAAATTTCGGCGGGCCTGAGCGCGTCGTTGTCTTCGTCTTTGCGCTCGATGACGAGCGTCAGTGGCGCGGGTGTCTCGTTCGCAAACACAAAGTCGGGCTGAGGCGCAGTGCTGAGCTGCGGTAGGCCTGTTTTCAGAGCGAGTTTTTTCTCAGAGCCCGCACCGACTGATATCTGCGTATAGCGGTTGTCGCCGATAACGCGCGCCCGGTATTCTCCGTTATCAAAATCGGTGTTGAGCTCGACCGTTGTCTGCGGCAAAACCCGGCGCTGAAGGTAGATATGTCTTTTTGTCGCCGGTTCGGCCGCGCAAAAAAACTTTTTCTCAACCTTACGAATTTCAGGGTTCACCTGAAAAATGACTTCGAGATTGCCGATTTCAGAAGTCGAAAAATTAATGTCGCAGACATCGCAGCGTTCTTCTTGCGGCAGGTCTCCCAGCGAGCCGACTGACTTTCTCACCCCGCGGCAGTGCGGGCAGGTGACATCCCACGACAGGGCAAGAATACCGGCATGCGTCGCATAGAGCGAAGTCTTGAGCACTTGCTCAAGCGGCCGCGACAGTTGCCTTGCCAGCATTTTGGGTTTTAGCCGCGTCAGCTCTTCTTCGGGCGCTTCGACGATATGCTTAGCAAGCGCGTGCAGATCTTCGCTATTGCCACCTGCCTCGACCGCACGCTTAACCAGCGCCTCAAGCCGCGCTTCGTGTTCTGCGTCGACGGGTTTCTCTTCTGGCGCGGTTTCAGCGTAGATTGCGCGCTGGCGCGATTCAAAATCGCGGCGCGTATGAATCGCTTCGGTAATTTTCTTAAGCGCACGCTCGTAATCTTTTCGCAGGCGCGGCATTGCGACCTTGAGCAGCAGACGCGCCCACCACGTTCGCGGCACCCAGCCGAAGTAGACATAAAAATCTGTCGCATTACCGTTCGGCACCAGCAGGTAACGGCTGCGCACATAGGTGGCGAAACCCTTCGAATAGATGCGTGCATTATTCAGGCCCTTATGGTATTCCCATTCCCAGGGAACCTCTTCCCATTCAGAAAGAATGCCTGCGTTGACCGAACTGCCGAAAAGCCGGCCATCTTTTTCGACATAGGTCATGCGCGGCAGGGCGAGCAATTTGTTAAAGGTGGATGTATCAATGAGAAAAGGCCATAGGTCTGCCACAGCCTCTGGCAGTGAAAATTTCCACAGAAAATTCTGCGGCCTTGTCGAACCCGTCTCAGTCTTCTGCCACGGATACCGATCGAGAAACTCTTTCAACGTAATGGTGGGCGTAGTTATGTTTGCCGGCATGCGCGACTAATTTACATTGCAGCAGGCCACTCAGCCATTTTTCTGACCAGAGAAAACCATGAAAGCAATATTGAAAAACATGACTGCCGCCGTGCAGGTCGACAAGGCCGACTACAAGGTGCGCGAAGAAAGCCTTCGCCTCAGGCTCTTGTCGCTGCAAAAAGAACTCGCCACATCGAATCGGGCAATACTGATTCTCATGAACGGAGTCGAAGGCTCTGGTAAGGGAGAAACCACACGTAAGCTGCTCGAATGGCTCGATGCGCGCGGCGTAGAAACCAACGCATTCTGGACAGCGCAAGGCGAAGAAGCCGAACACCCGCCGCTGTGGCGCTTCTGGCAAATGCTGCCCGCGCGCGGCCGCATCGGTATCTATTTTGGCTCATGGTACACGCAGCCCATTATCGACCGGGCGTTTAAGAACATCGGTAAAGAAGAATTTGAACGGCAACTCGGTGAAATACGCAACCTTGAAGAAATGCTGATCGCAGAGGGGGTAATCCTCATTAAATTCTGGATGTACCTGTCGCTCGATGCGCAGAAGGCGATCGCCAAAGCCAAGAAGGCAAAAGCGAAAACCCGTTGGCGCATCTCTTCGCTCGCGCGCAAGTTTGCGCGCAAACGCAAGCGTTTTCAGAAGGTTGACCTTGAGGTGCTGAGCCAAACCCACACGACGATCGCACCGTGGACGATCATCGACGCGGCTTCTGAAAAATCGCGCGAACTGGCCGCAGGCGAAGCGCTTGTCGAAAAATTGCGCCAGGCACTGCACCCGTCGGGCGCGGTGCACCTGCAGATCAGCCCCCGGTTTAAGACAGCGCCGCGCAACTACATTGCCGACCTGAACCAGAACAAAAAAATCAATGATGACGAATACAAAGAGCAGCTCGAAATTCTGACAGCGAAAGCTGCGGCCCTCGCCGACAAGATGTCGACTTCAAAAAAGAGCCTCGCGCTCGTCTTCGAAGGCCCTGACGCTGCGGGCAAAGGCGGCGCGATTCGCCGCGTTATTGCCGGCATGGATCCGCGGCATTACCGCGTGATCGGCATCGCCGCCCCGACCGACGAAGAGAAAGCGCGCCCCTACCTGTGGCGATTCTGGCGCAACACCCCGCGCGACGGCAAGCTGCATATTTTTGACCGGTCGTGGTATGGACGGGTACTGGTTGAACGAATCGAAAAATTCTGCACCGAGAATGAGTGGCAGCGCGCGTACGGCGAAATCAATGACTTTGAGCTCGCGCTGACCGAAGCTGGCGTCACTGTGCGCAAGTTCTATCTCGCCACTACGCAAGACGAACAGCTCGCCCGCTTCAAAGACCGCGAGATTACCCCGTACAAGCAATACAAGCTGACAGAAGAAGACTGGCGCAACCGCGACAAATGGCATGCCTATGAAACCGCTGCGTGCGACATGTTCGCCAACACCTCAACGGCGTATGCACCATGGATTCTGGTTGAAGCGAATAACAAAAACCACGCCCGCATCAAGGTGATGCGCGCCGTGGTCGATGCGTTAGAAGAAGCGCTGAGATAAATCAGGGTCGCTTCGAGCACCTCAGCGACCCAAGCCGCAGACACAGCCGAACGGCCAAGAGTGCAAATAGCGCACCCTGAGGCGCTCGAAGGGTGCGCCTACTTACCGATCAATACGGCCAGGTCAATGACGCGCGTTGAATAGCCCCACTCGTTGTCGTACCACGTGAGCACGCGCACCATGTTGTCTTGAATAACGGCAGTCATCTGGCCGTCGACGATTGACGACAGCGGGTTGCCCTTGAAGTCGTTCGAGACGAGCGGCAGGTCGGTATAGCCGAGAATGCCCTTGAGCGCGCCTTCTGACGCGGCCTTGAGCGCAGCGTTCACCGCCTCTTTCGTTGTCGCTTTTTCGGTTTCGACCGTCAGGTCAACGACCGAGACGTCGGGTGTCGGTACTCGAATTGAAATGCCGTCGAGTTTGCCCTTGAGCTCGGGAATAACCAGCGACAAGGCTTTCGCCGCGCCGGTCGAAGTGGGAATCATGTTAAGTGCAGCAGCCCGCGCGCGGCGCAGGTCTTTATGCGGCAGGTCGAGAATCTGCTGGTCGTTGGTATAGCTGTGAATCGTGGTCATGAGACCCTTTTTGATACCAAAGTTTTCGAGCAGCACCTTGGCAACCGGCGCGAGGCAGTTCGTTGTGCACGAGGCATTAGAGATAATTTTGTGTTTTGCCTTATCAAAGCTCTTTTCGTTCACCCCGAGCACGAATGTACCATCTTCGTTCGTTGCCGGCGCTGAGATAATTACCTGTTTTGCCCCACCCTTTTCGATGTGTGTCTTCGCCTGGTGCGCGTCGGTAAAGCGGCCGGTTGATTCGATCACGATGTCGCAGCCAAATTCGCCCCATTTCTGCTCTTCGAGCTTCGCGATCGCAGTCGCGTGAATCTTCTTGCCGTCGACAATGATGTGCTCTTTGTCGTGCGAGACTTCGTGGTTCCACACGCCGAATACGCTGTCATATTTCAGCAGGTGCGCAAGAGTGCCCGTGTCGGTCAGGTCGTTGACCGCGACGATCTCGACATCTTTGCGGTCCCATGCCGCGCGAAACGCATTTCGGCCGATGCGGCCAAACCCATTGATACCAATTTTGATTGCCATAGGCTTCACTCCATTTCAAAAACGCGGTGTCCAGCAGGTTACGCAGGGTTTTTTGAGTAACCAGGCGGGACGGCACCCGAATTTGGGCGCCGCCCGCTGTTACTTTTTGAGTTTTTGATTCCGCAGGCCCGTACGCAGTGGGCTTATTCGGGCAACTGTCATCGAAATCCGAAGCGGCCGCGTATCTTGAGCCCTTCGGTCGCTTCGGTACGCTTCTCTTTGCGCATAATCTGTTCGACGTAGGTCAGCTGGATATCATATTTCTTGGCAATTTCGCGCGCCGTTGAGCCGGCGTTGTATTCTTTCACCATTCTCACGACGTCTTTGTCGGTGAATTTCGAGCGCGGATGGTTTTCGCCCTGGTGGCTGTCAGGGTTAATCGGCACCATGCGAATATGCCGTGGATTCACGCACTTGACGTTGCCGCACAAATTCTGGGGTATCGTGCGAAAGTTTCGGCGTCGGCCGCGTGCGGGGTTTTCAAGAATATATTTTCGTGCGTCGACATTGAGGCGATGCCCCCGTTGTGAGTTCACCGTCGTGACAACGGGATATCCTCCCTTGAACGCACCACGCCATTCGCTGCACGCACCCGTGACGCCGGCGCGCGCCCGGCCACCCGAACGCGTCAGCATTTCGAATACCATGTGCGCCTTGAGTTTCGCGGGCCTTGGCATCTGCACTTTTTTTTCGAGAACCTTATCGGCAATCTCAAGCAGCGTCAGGCGGGCCGTGCTGAACTTCAACGGAAAGCGCCGCAGAAATGCTGCGATGATATCGATATTGACCTTCTGCAACGAAGGCCGCGCAGTATAGGGCGAGCGGTCGCTGCGGTTGCGTCGCGCCGAGCGCCGGCGGTTTTTACCCGATGCGCTTTTGGCTTTGGCAGTTCGCCCTGCTGGTCGAATACGCATCGTCGCCTCAGTACATGCTGTCGATCAGCTTGGCATATTTATCGGCGATGAAGTTGCGCTTCATCTTAAAGAGGTTCGTAATTTCTTCGCCGACCTCCATGGGTTTCGGCAGAAAGCGAAAGTCTGTCACGCGCTCAAAGCCCTTGAAGCCGTTGTCGGCTGAGACCTGGCGCTTTACGATTTTGTTAAAATGGTCAACTAGCTCTTTGTTCGCGTTGAGGTCTGATTTCGGGTCGGCTGAGATTCCGGCGACCTCTTTGACCTTTTCGAGGTTCGGCCACACAAGCGCCGTGAGTGTTTTTTTATCCTGACCGACGACGATGATTTGGTTGATCTGGGCGTCTTCGAGAAGTTTGTTCTCGATCGGTACCGGTTCGACGTTTTCACCGCCGAGCAACACTATCGTCTCTTTGGCGCGGCCACGAATCGAAAGCGTGTTGTTGAAACTGAAGAAACCTATATCCCCCGTGTTCAGCCAGCCGTCTTTGTTGATGGTCTTCTCTGTTGCTTCGGGGTTTTTGTAATACCCTTTCATGACCTGCGGCCCGCGTACATGAATCACGCCCTTTTCGCCCGTGCGCACGCGTTCGCCCTTGTCGTTCAGAATCGCGACTTCAGTGCCATTGGGCACAAAGCCGACGCTGCCCTGAATAATTTTGCCTTCGGTTCGCACCGAGATAATCGGCGCGCATTCAGTCATGCCATAACCTTCATAAACGGGAATACCGATGACATTGAAAAACTCGTCGACGTGCGCGGGCAGAGCGCCGCCGCCCGAGATGCTGCCGCGAAAACGGCCGCCCATCGCCTCGCGAATTTTCGAGAACACGACACGGTCTGCGAGACGCGCGGGAATATAGAGGCTTGCTGCAGTGAAGAGCGATGAAGCGGTGCGCGACAGACGGTCGGCGTCGCTTTCGGGTTGTTGCATGAGTTCGTTGCCCGCAAGGTAGTCGACGGCCTTTTTGTACTCTTTTGAAATTCTGTAAGCGGTTTCGAACATGACCTTGCGTGCGGGCTCAGACTTTTCGATACGCTGCATAATGCCCTGATAGAGGCTCTCCCACAGGCGCGGGGCTGACGGCATGAACGTGGGCTTTACCTTCGCAAAGTCATCGCGCACATCGCGCACATTGGTATAATAGAGCGGAATACCCTTGGCGATCGCACCGTAGTCGACCGCGCGCTCGAAGATGTGCCATACGGGCAGAAGCGAAAGCATGCTGTCATCGGGGCGAAGGCCAATCGCCTTGGGCACTTCGTTGATATTGTATACCATGTTGCCATGCGAAAGCATCACACCTTTCGGCAGGCCGGTTGTTCCAGAAGTATAAATAATGGTGAAGAGGTCGTCGCTTTTGACCGCATCGCAGCGCTCTTTGAGGCCTGCGAGTTTCTCTTCGCGTGCCGCGGCGCCTTTTGCGAGAAGATTCTGCAGCGTCAAAATGTTTTCGGCGTCGCTCTTGTATTTGGGGTCGAGTACAATGATAGTTTGCACACCCGTATCTTTGATCACCGATTGCAGCTTTTTGAGCGTGGCTTCGTTTTCAACGATGCAGATTTTGCATTCTGCATGCGACATAATATACTTGATTTCATCGACAGTCACATCGGTGCCGCGTGGCACATTGGCAGCGCCCGTGAGCAGAACGGCAATGTCTGAAATAATCCACTCGACGCGGTTATCAGCGAGAAAGCCGATGCGATCGCCGGCGGCGACGCCCATATCGATCAGCGAGATCGCGAAGTTCTCTGCATTTTTCAGCACTTCGCCAAATGTTGTGCCGACATAATCTTTTTTTTCGTTCTTGGAGTAAAAAAGCTTCTTCTTGCCGTAAAGTTCGTTGGATTGATAAAAAATCTCGTTGATTGTGCTGTATGCCATCTGCCCGACTGAGATTTCGCGCGCGGCGGTCAAGTTATGTTCAGCTGTGAACCCGGTTCACACGCTACGCGAATATCGTTTTACGCACCAAACCCACCCACAACCCTGAGCGCAAGACCCATATGCCAGAGAAAAATTTGCCCTATCGACCGAATGTCGGCATCGTCGTCTTCAACGACGCAGGCGAGGCGCTTGTCGGCGAGCGGCTCGACAACCCGGGTGCGTGGCAATATCCGCAAGGTGGTGTCGACGAAGGTGAAAACTTTGACGCAGCCGCCAGACGCGAGCTCTACGAAGAGACAGGCATCGCGGTCGACGCGTTCGTAGCCGTCACGAGCGATTTTCTTTATTATGATTTTCCCCCTGATCTGGTGATACCCGGGTTAACCAACCGCTACGCCGGGCAAAAGCAGCGCTGGTACCTCGCGTACTGGAACCACCCGGCAGAATCAGCGAACCTCAAAACACACACGCAAGAATTTGCGCGCGTGCGTTTCATGCCGATGGCTGAAGCGACGAACCAGATCGTGCCGTTCAAACGCGATATCTATCAGGCACTCGAACGCGAATTCTTGCCGCTGATGCAAAACTTTCTCTCCCGCTGAACTCAAGCGTAGTTGATCCAGGCGAACCCTTTCGCCGGTATTTCGCGCTTCATTCGTCGTTCGCAAACGAACAGGCCGACTCAGACTGAGCTGTCAGCTATTGCCTTGACCATACCTGTCTGTGTCAGATAGCGCTGTATGAGTATTGCTTTAAAAGACTTCGGTCTTAACGACCGCAAGCTGCTAAAGCAGTTTGCTGAATTTCCCTGGAAACACTATTCTCTCAAAGAAAAGTATATACCGCAGCTGAACGCAGAACTGCTCGGCAACGGACTCTTAGGCATCAAAGGTCTCTTCACAAAAAAACATCCCTATCACAAACATGCGAGCGTACGGCACTGGCTTGCGTATGAAGACGGCAAAGTCGTGGGGCGTATTTCAGCTTCGGTGAATCAGGTCTATAACAACCACCACAAAACACAAATCGGCAACTTTGGCTTCTTCGAATCGATCAAAGATGAACGTGTATCGACGGCACTCTTTTCTGCGGCTGCTGAATGGCTGAAGGCTCAGGGCATGAAAACAATGCGCGGCCCGGGCCAATATGGCAACGCAACACACGAAATTCAGTCGTGGGCGATGAACAGTTTTCACGACGCGCCGACAGTCGAACTCACGATGTCAAAATGGTATTACCCCAAGATGGCAGAAAAGTTCGGTATGTACAAGGCGAAAGACTACTTCGCTTACCTCAATCCGGTTGAGAGCGTCGAATGGGACAGGGATAACAAGTTACTCGAACGCATGACGCACCGGTCGCGTTTTCGCATTCGCAAGATGGACATGAAAAACCTGCGCGCCGAAGTCGACAAGGTTATTGAAATTTACAACGAAGCCTGGAAAGACAACTGGGCATTTCTGCCGCTGACGAGCGATGACGGCCAGGCGATGGCCGAGACTCTCAAAATGGTCGCCGACCCGAATCTGTTGCTATTCGTTATGGATGGCGAGCGCGAAGTTGCCGTGATCGGCACGCTGCTTGACCTGAACGAAAAATTTCTGCGCCGCCGCAGCATCTTTGGCAATTCAGACATTGTGCGGTTGCTGCGCTTTTTTCTGGGCAAGAAGAGCATCTCTCGCGCACGCATCATGTTCTTTGGCATACGCCCCGAATACCGCAAGCAGGGCATCGACGCGATGGTACTCTTTGCGACGCGCAATTATCTATATGAGCACACTTCGGTGCGTGCAGTCGAGGCATCGCTCGTGCTTGAAGAGAACATGATTCTGAGAAACCTGTTCGGTCACTTCAGCGGTATCGAATACAAAAAATACCGCATCTACGATTTTGATTTGTGATCGTCAGAGTACAGGTCAAACCCCGCAGTAAAAAGCCTGGCGTCGAGCTTGGGGCTGACGGTACTCTTATTCTGAAAATTCACGAGCCTCCGGTTGACGGCAAGGCAAACCAGGCTGTCATCGAAAGGATTGCAGAGCTCTACGATATCGCAAAATCAGCTGTGCACATCGTCAGCGGCGAGACCTCGCGCATGAAGAGAGTTGAGATACCAGACCATGCAGAACTGAAATTGCCGTCAGGTTAATTCACAACTGCCTCTAAGGCGGTCTTGCTGCCAGACCTGTTCAGCTTCTGCAATTCTTTGACGCGGGCCGCAAAATTTTCGCCACCCCAGGGCTCTTCGGTGCTGATCGCCGCGAAGAACCTCTGCAGCGCCTCGTCATATTTTACCGGCCTGCCCTTTGCCGTGTTCACATAAATGAACTCGATCCACCCGAGAGCGTGAATGCGTTTACCGTCGCGGCTGACCATATAGGCTTCTGGCACGATTCTGAAAGAATCGTAGTGCAGCAGGCGCGTCTTAATCGTCACGGTTGCATTGAACTTCGCGGGTATAAGGTACGCGAGATGGGTCTGCGCAACCACCCACCCATTGCCGGTTTCAGCGGTATGCGCATAGAGGTCAAAGCCATAGCTCTCTTTCAGCTGGTCTGTGCGCGCCCTCATGAAATAGTTCAGGTAGCGGGCATTGTTCAGGTGCCCAAACGGGTCACAGTCCTGAAAGTCTATCCACGCCTCAGATTCAAGCTCTTTCGCCAGGTTTGTCGGGTTCATACCGCCTCCATATAGTGTATACGCACGTAATGTACGTGCATATACACTATATGGCAAGTTTTTTTGCGGGCTTTTCTGATCTGTAGTGAGCTGCCTGCCAGCAGCCTGCTTTTTCGCGTACGTCTTCGGGTCAAGTTGACCCGGGCGCCGATACGAAGATATATTATGGAAATCGACCCGATTGCGAATCTGGCAGCGAGCATGGCAGACATGAGCCAGACGCTGATGAAAATGAGCGATGCGAAGCTCGCGCTTGAAGACAAGATGCTGCGCGTGGCCGGCGAAGAAGCGGCCGCGTCTCTCGCCGCAGGTTCAGTAGACGTAACGGCCTGAGATCCCCTTCGGGATCTTCATGCCCAGAGGGCGTCGACAAACTCGCGCACGCGGCCGAGGCCCTTTTCGATCTGCGCCTCGCTCGTCGCATAGCTAATGCGAAAACCGTTTTCATAGCCAAACGCCGAACCGGGCACTACCGCAACGAGCTTCTCGTTCAGAAGGCCCGTGCTGAATATTTTTCCCGTATCGGTTTCGCCGGTTCGCTTTTTCAGGTCTGGCCAGCCGGGCGCTGCGGTTAAACCTGCAATATCAGGGAAAAGGTAGAACGCCCCCTGCGGCTTAAAAACCCTGAGTCCTTTGAGGTTCGAGAGCAGATTGAACGCGAGGTCGCGGCGCTTTTCGAATACCACGCGCATGTCTTCGACGCACTGCTGCTCGGCATTCAGAGCGGCGACAGCTCCCTTCTGCGAAAAACTCGTGGGGTTAGACGTCGATTGCCCCTGAATCATGTCCATCGCTGCGATAATTTCTTTTGGCCCACCCGCGTAACCCAGGCGCCATCCCGTCATCGAATAGGCTTTCGAAAGGCCATTGACCACCACGGTGCGCGGGCGCAGTTTTTCTGAAGCGGTTGCAATATTCAGAACATCGGTGCCATAGGCGAGCTTCTCGTAGATGTCGTCAGTCACGACGAGCAGATCGGGATACTTCTCAAGCGCCGCCGCAAGGGCGCGAATCTCATCGGGAGTATAGGTTGCCCCGGTCGGGTTCGAAGGCGAATTGAGAATAAAAACCCTGGTCTTCGCACTGACATTTTTTTCGATATCGTGCGGTGACAGCTTAAAGCCACTTTCAAACGTGGTGTGTATCAGCTTCATCTCGCCGCCCGCGAGGCGCACAATATCTTTATAGCTCACCCAGTAAGGCGCAGGACATACAACTTCGTCGCCGTCGTTGATCACAGCCAGAAAGAAGTTGTAGAGCACCTGTTTGCCCCCGGTACCGACAATGATCTGGTTGGGTTTGAAATCCAACTGGTTGTCACGCTGAAATTTGGTGATGATTGCCTGTTTGAGCTCGGGAATGCCCGATACCGGCGTATACTTCGTGAACCCCTTATTGAGCGCCTCAATCGCGGCAGCCTTGATGTGCGCCGGTGTGTCGAAATCGGGTTCGCCGGCACCGAAGCCGACGATGTCTTTGCCCTCGGCCTTCAGTTCATTGGCGCGTGCCGTGATGGCGAGCGTGGGGGATGGCTCAATCAGTTCAAGGCGGCGCGCGAGTTGCATATGCCACCGCAAACTACGCATGAGACAGGCCGTCGAGAAATTGGAAATTTGCACGGGTGTCCAGGCGGGCACTTGCTGACGCGCATTTTCTTGCCCATGCGAACAGCTAATCAAAGCAAATTCCTCCGCGAATCGAAGCGATTCGCTATGCGAGGGCCGCAAAGCCGCCAGAATTTGCGCTGATTTGCCGCCCTTGGCGGCATCGCAATTCGCATGGGCAAGAAAATGCGCCTAGTCTGTTATGCTTCGCGAGTTCCCGCCTGGTCACATGGGTGACCCGATTACCGTGCCGGCTGCGCAAATTTCTTGCTATGTTATGTCACATTAGTGCAATGCCGCATGGAACTGAAGACCCTGTCGCTCTATGGCATGGCGGGCTTTTACACGCTCGCGGGCATCGGGCACTTCGTGATGACGAAGTTTTTCATGCGCATCATGCCGCCTTACATTCCGTGGCATAAACCGATCGTGTACCTGAGCGGCGTCGCCGAAATCGGCCTCGGTATTTTGCTCATTATGCCCGCCTACTCTGCCTGGGCAGCGTGGGGAGTTATCGCTCTGCTGGTCGCAGTTTTCCCGGCAAACCTCTACCACTTCTCAAGCGGCGGGGCAGGAATGAAAATACCCCAATGGGCGCTCGCACTGCGCCTGCCCCTGCAGGGAGTGCTGATGCTTTGGGCGTATTGGCACACATGAAAATAGCCATTGCAGCAGACCACGGCGGCGTTGAACTCAAAGACGCCCTCGTGCAGAAATTTTCGGCTCTGGGCATCACCGACCTCGGCACGCATGGCTCAGATTCGGTCGATTATCCCGATTTTGGCGCGGCACTCGCGAAGCGCGTCGCGTCGGGTGAGTTTGACCGCGGTATCTTGATTTGCGGCAGTGGCATTGGTATTTCGATTGCCGCGAACAAAATCAAAGGCATTCGCGCCGCGCTCTGCCACAATGCATACACCGCCGAAATGGCGCGCCGGCATAACGACGCCAACATCATTGCGATGGGCGGCCGGGTCGTTGACGAAGCGACCGCAACAGCCATGACCGAATTATTTCTGAATACCGAATTTGAAGGTGGCAGACATGCGCGGCGCGTGGAAAAAATTTCGGCGCTCGAAAAATAACAGACTCAAACTTGCCGCGCTGCTGATGCTCGCGGGCAGTTTTAGCCTGTTGGCGCAAGAAGGCACACGGCCGTCTGCGACGCGCAATAAACGCTTTCTCGCGAGCGACAATTTCACAGCCTTTCAGCTGATTGATGTTGAACGCACACAGCTCGGCCGCCAAAGCGTGCTGCGGCTCGTGCGCCGCAGCGAACGCGAACCGGGCGGCGACGATCTTTTCATGAATTTTGAGTCTGAATCGCTGTTCTCAAACCCCGCACACCAGTCGCTCATTCTCAAATCTGCCGTCGAACTGTCAGTGCACAATAGCATGTCGGGCAAAGCAGGCCTGTTTACGCTGCCATCGCACCTGGTACGCATGAAGCTGCCCGACTACCTGAATCTTTCGGGTAACACACAGAGGCGTGAAGCGGGCGACTTTAGCTTTTCTGCAGAAATTGAGCCGCATGCAGCCAATGCAGAGATTCTGCGGCGTGAAAATTTCAAGGGCGGGCGGCACTACCTGTTTTCCGTAGCGCTGCAGAACGGACACGTTAGCGTTAAGCTCACGAACCTGTTGCGCAGAATCGGCGGCACTGAGACGATACTCGACAGCATCGAGCTGGTTTCTATCGACAAAGTCAAATCGCAGAAACGCAACGCCATTATTCTGAGCTACGACGAGGCGCAGGGCCGGGTCGAACTCAACGTCAATGGGCGCGAGCAGACGGTGAAATTTCTGAAGCGTGAACAGAGCGATAATTTTGCTCTCGACTTCACTCCGCTCAAGGCGGCACCGCTGTCGCTGTTTTCGCCGTTTCGCGGTTATGCCGACAACATTCTGTTTGCGAACCGGGTACTGAACAGCGAAGACCAGAGGCATTACGGCGCGCTCGAGCCCTATGGCGATCGCTACACACAGCGCCGCGGCAGCATCACGACGCAGGTATTCGACATGGGTTTCTCGGCGAGCAATATCAATACAATCAGTGCGGATGCAGAACTGCCACGGGGCACGCACGCCGACTTCAGTTTTCGCTGCCACAACCGCAGGTTTGACGCAGCACTCATACCGGCTGCTCTGCCCTTTCAGCCGCTCGCGACTGCTGCAGGCAGTAAATGCAGGTTTTTGCAGCTGCATGCGCAGCTCACGGCCGACAATGCCGGTGAAGCGACCCCGGCTTTAAAAGCGTTCAATCTTGAGTACAGGGAAAATCCCCCGCCTGAAAGGCCGCTGCCACCGCGGGTCGTCAAGGCAACAGCAGAAAGTGTGACGCTCGAGATTGCGCCCAACAGCGAACTCGATGTGGTCAAGGGCGGGCGCTACATCGTCTACTACGGCCATAAGCCGCATAGAAGCGAGGGTGCCGTCTATTACACGTCGACAACTGTGCAGGGCGCAACAGTCAAAGGTGAGCCGATACTCCACCGGGTGCCGGTGCGCCTGACGATCACGAACGATCTGCTCGCCCGCAACAAGTATTACGCCGACCAGAACCCACGGTTCAAGAGCCGGTATCCGTTTTTCGCACCGGGTCTGGGCTATTACTTCTGGGTGACTGCATGCGACAACGCGTACACTGACGCGCAAGAATTTGCCGACCATGAATCGGGCCCGTCTGACACGGTATTCGTGCGCTTTTCGCATTCGCCATAAGACTGCGGCCATTCGTCGTCACCAAAGCGCGAACGTGCTGGCGCGGGTTACCGCTGAGGGGGCTGAACCACCCGGGACGAAAAATGGCCGACAGTGCCGGGCTTGGATATTTTCAGGCATATAATTGATTTTAAAGAGGAGATAAAATGTTCAAACGCGTGTTTCTATTTATTCTGACGAACATTCTGGTCGTCGCGACCATTTCGATCTTGCTGAGCGTCTTTGGCGTCACGCACTATGTCGAGCGCGCGGGCCGCGGCTATGGCCTCAACATGCAGAAGCTGCTGATTATCTGCCTCGTCTGGGGTTTTGTCGGTGCCTTCATCTCGCTCGCCCTGTCGAAGGTCATGGCGAAGTGGATGATGGGGCTCACGATCATCGACCCTCGCAATGCTTCGGGTGGTGAAGCGCAACTCGTTTCGACCGTGCACCGCCTCGCGCGCGCAGCGGGACTGACAACCATGCCCGATGTTGCAATCTACGAATCTGAAGAAGTGAACGCCTTCGCGACGGGCCCAACCCGTTCGAGTTCGCTGGTTGCCGTTTCGACAGGCCTCTTGCACAGCATGAGCTGGGATGAAGTCGAAGGCGTGCTCGGCCATGAAATTGCACACATCGCCAACGGCGATATGGTGACGATGGCGCTCGTGCAGGGCGTTGTCAACGCCTTCGTCATGTTTCTCTCGCGTGTGCTCGCGTTCGCTATCAGCACTGCGGTCAGCCGCAGCGACGAAGAGAACGCTTTTCCGCGCATGCTGAATTTTATTCTGACATTCGTCTTTGATATCTTCTTCACGCTGCTGGGCTCGCTGGTCGTTGCCGCGTTCTCGCGTTTCAGGGAATACCGCGCCGACGCCGGCGGGGCAAATCTCGCGGGCAAACAGAAGATGATCGCTGCGCTCGATCGCCTGCGCCGCACGCACGAGCTGGTTGACAATTCTCAGGCACCGGCGCTGGCTGCGATGAAAATTTCAAACAAAGGCGGCATTCTGGCACTCTTCTCAACCCACCCACCGCTCGAAGACCGCATTAAGCGTCTGCAGAGCGGCAGGTAAGACAATCTGAATCTGCGGCGAATGCCGCAGATTCAGAGGTTAATCTTTCTTCGAACAAGGCGCATGTAACTGCGCGAAATACTCAGAAACAGAAAAGTCAGGCCAACGCCGGTTGCGATACACAAAGACATGATCGCGCCGAGGGGCATGAGGGTGCTGACGAACAGAATCTGCACCTGAACGCGGTGGTTATTGATGAGCAGCATCAAGACAATCAAAATGCTGGCAATCGCCAGCGCGTTCAGGCGGTAAGACATGCAGGGCGGCGCCGGTATCTCAGATCTGGCTGGTATTGGCGCTGCCGCACATCGGGCAATATTGCGTGTCGTCGAGTTCGTCGTCTTCTTCTTCTAGGTAGACCTCCCACCGGTAATCGCAGTCTTCGCAGGCATAGCTGATCGCGATTTCACGTTCGCCACCGACCGTCTCTTCGTCTTCGTCGTCGAACTCTTTCTCTGGCTTGTCATCGTCATCGTCGTCATCGTCAGATGCGAGGTAAATCTTCGCTTTGAGGCCCGCTTCGAGCTCGTCATTCATTTCGTGCATAGTTACGCGTGGGCAAAATGACAAAAGCGGGGTCAAGTATTTTTGGCAATACCACCGTTTTTTGTTATTCTGTGAGTGCAAGAATGCCAAAATGGCAATGCAATTGACCACTTATCTGCAATTACACTTGAATTTCAGGCGCTCAGCCGTTGCGTATTTTAGGGAGACACGAATAACATGACACCACAAAAGCCCGGCCCACTCGGCTCAGGAAGCCCCAATAAAACCATGAAAAACATCGCGCTCATCTTGCTCATCGTCATTATGGCAGCCCTGACGTACGAAGTGTTTCAAGAACAGCAGGGCAAAGTTCAAGAAATTCACTATTCCAAATTTCTCGACCTGATCGAAAAACAGTCTGTCATCACCACAGAGCAGAGCCCCCTGACGATTCAGGGGCACCAGATCATGGGCCGCTTCAAAAACGATAAAAACGAAGAACTGACATTCCGCACAATAATACCGTACCCTGACGGCGAATTGCTTGAACTTCTGAAAACGAAGCAGGTGAAATATTTCAAGGGCGCCGCAGTCGAAGAAAGTTTCTTCTGGCGCACGCTCATGCCACTTCTTCCGTGGATTGCGATAGTCGGCTTCTTCTGGTTCATGATGGCGCGCCAGGTACAGTCGGGCAGCAACCGCGCATTGACGTTCGGCAAATCGCGGCCGAAAATCGGCCCCGACATGAAAAACCGCGTCACGTTTAACGATGTTGCGGGCGTTGAAGAGGCGAAAGAAGAACTCAAAGAAGTTGTGGATTTCTTAAAGGCCCCGCAAAAGTTTCAGGCCATTGGCGCCAAGATTCCCCGCGGTGTTCTGCTCGTCGGCCCCCCAGGCACCGGCAAGACTCTGCTCGCGAAGGCCGTTGCGGGCGAAGCCGGCGTGCCGTTCTTCTCAATTTCAGGTTCTGACTTCGTCGAGATGTTTGTCGGCGTGGGTGCAAGCCGCGTTCGCGACCTCTTTAACCAGGCGAAACGCCAGACGCCCTGCATCATCTTCATCGACGAAATTGATGCAGTCGGTCGATTGCGGGGTGCAGGCCTCGGCGGTGGCCATGACGAGCGTGAGCAGACTCTGAACCAGCTACTCGTGGAAATGGACGGCTTCGAAGAAAACGACGGTATCATCATTATCGCAGCAACGAACCGTGCAGATGTACTCGACCCTGCGCTACTGCGCCCCGGCCGTTTTGACCGCCAGGTCGTCGTCGACACACCCGACCTCAAGGGTCGTGAGGCGATTCTCAAGATTCATGGGCGCAAGGTGCCGCTTGAAGAAGGTGCTTCACTCGAGAAAGTTGCGCGTGGCACTCCGGGTTTCACCGGCGCCGACCTCGCGAACCTCATCAACGAAGCTGCGCTGCTGGCGGCGCGCGGCGACCGCAAGAAGGTAACAGAAACCGATCTCGATAATGCGCGCGATAAAGTTCTGATGGGCCCTGAGCGGCGTTCATTCTTTATTATTCCTGAAGAGAAAAAAATAATCGCGTACCACGAGGCAGGCCACGCAATTCTCGGCGAATTGCTCGAGCACGGCGAAGAAATTCACAAGGTGACGATAATCCCCCGTGGGCGTGCGCTCGGCATGACGCAGCACCTGCCAGAACAAGAGAAGCACATGCGCTCACGCAACTACTGGCTCGACCAGCTCGTTGTTTTCATGGGTGGTCGCCTTGCTGAAGAAATTGAGTTTGAAGACGTCACGACTGGCGCTGCCAACGATATCGAACGTGCGACTGAAATTGCGCGCCGCATGGTCACCGAATGGGGCATGTCTGATCGCGTAGGCCCGATGCGCCTCAGCGGTGCGGATAATGGCGCTGTATTTCTTGGCCGCGACTATTCGCGTAAAGGCGACCACTCAGAAGAATATTCAAAGCTGGTCGACTCAGAAATCAAGCGAATCATCGACACCGCATTCGAGCGCGGCCGCACTCTGCTGAAAAAGAACAAAAAGCGTCTTGATCAGGTAGCGCAGGCGTTGCTCGATCGTGAAACAATCTCGGGCGAAGAACTGCGCGAAATCATGAGCGGCCGCAAACTCAAGCCTCTGCCCCCGCCGCCACCTGAAAAGAGCGGCGACAAAAAGACGCCGAACAACCCGGCCCCGGCCTTTGGGCAAGATCTGCTTTCAGGCGCGCAGCCGGCGTAACACGATGGGTAGTATTCGTGATTGTTATTGCACCAAAGGTGCAATAACAATCACGAATCAATTATGAAAAGGCCTGGGCCCATCATCTATATCTTTCTCGATGGTGTCGGCATCGGCACAGGCGACAGGTCAAAGAACCCGTTCGCGAGGTTCGATAATCCCTTTTTCGCAGGCCACGGGGGTCGTGAGTACAAACTGCCCGGGCAGCTGCTCAGTACCGATGCGCATATGGGTATTCCCGGCCTGCCACAGTCGGCGACGGGCCAAACTGCGCTGTTCACCGGCTACAACGGCCCGATGATACTCGGGCGGCATGTGAACGGTTACCCGACATTCACGCTGCGGCCTTATTTCAAAGAAAAAAATCTGCTCAAAGTGATGAATGACGCGGGGTTCAAGGCGACGCTGGTCAATTCATATTCGAGCTGGTACCTGAAGCGCCTTGAACACCCGCGGGCAGAACGTATGCTATCCGCCTCATCGCTCATGCAACGCCACTCGGGCCGCCCCTACTTCACCACTGAAGATTACCTCGAGGGACGCAGCCTCTATATGGATCTGAACAACTGGTTTCTGCGCAAGAATGGCATGAAGATTCCTTTCGGTTCAGCGCGCGCCAGCGGACGCAAGCTCGTGCAGATCGCACAGAATTATGACATGGTGGTGTTCGAGTATTTTTTTACCGACAAGGTTGGCCATGAGCAATCTTGGGGCGCAGCGAAGCGCATTATTCGCCAGGTCGACGATTTTCTCAGTGGCGTGTGGGAAGAGCTCGACGCAGAGCGCGACACGGTCGTCATCAGTTCTGACCATGGAAATCTCGAAGACCTGTCAGTTAAAACGCACACCCAGAACCCCGTGGGTACATGGGTTCACGGCAAACACGCAGCGCTATTTGCCGGCCGCGTCAAGGCGCTGAACGATATTCCGCAGGTGATACTGGATATTTTTGGTTTGCCGTTCGCGGCAGATTTTCAACCAAGTGCCTCAGTCATTTCTGAGGAAACCACTTGAATATTGCAATCGTCGACGTTGGCTCAAACAACATAAAGCTCGAAATCTTTGAAGTGAATGCCGAGGGCCATTCGCACCTGGTGTTCAGCGAGAAGTTTCCCGCCCGCCTCGGTGCCGATGTTTTTTTGACACGAAAGTTACGCAGCGAAAATACCGAGGTCGCGATCGGGGCACTCAAAGAAATTCGCCGCATCACGCAAGAATTCAAGTGCAAACAGACGGTAGCACTGGCGACTGCGGCGCTCAGAGAATGCGACAGCGGCGATTTCATCGAGCGCGCGCGTCGCGAGGCGCAGATCAATGTCACTCTCATCTCAGGCCTTGAAGAGGCGCGGCTCGTCTACAGCGGCGTGCGAGCGCATACTTCGCTCGGCAACCGCAACTTCTTGGTCAACGACATCGGCGGTGGCTCGACCGAAATTCTGGTCTGTAACGACGACGACATACACTTTGTCGAAAGCCTGAGGCTCGGCACTGTTCGGCTGCGCGAAATGTTCGCCAGCGAGGCGAAAGACCTCGTGAAGCTGATCGATCGCTATGTGCAGAGGTCGGTCGAACCTTTTCTGTCAGACATAGCGCGGTTTAAGCCTGAAGCGGGGCTATCGACCGGTGGTACCGCTCGCACAATTCTCGAGATATTGCGTGAAATGGGTGTTTCGTTGCGCGAAGACCTGAGACTGCCTGTCGTCGAAGTGCGCGATTTTGCCGAGGTTGTCGACCAGCTTTCGCAGATGAGCCGAAAAGAACTCGCGAAGCTGAAGAGCATCGACGAAGGCCGCCGCGACATCATTTTGCCAGGGGCAGCCCTGCTTTTGGCGCTACTCAAGCATACGCGCATGACGCGTTTTATGGTTTCGCCCAATGGACTCAGAGACGGTGCGCTCGCTGACTACGTTTACAACAAAGTCAACAAGAACGTCTACCTGCGCAGCCAGGCACAGTTTCGCGAGGCGGGCCTTGCAACGATCGTCGACAAATACAAGATGGACCGCGGCCATTCGCAGCACGTGGCCACGCTTTCAGCGCAGCTCTTTGATATTTTCGCAGAAGTGCACAAGCTGCCGGCAGATGCGCGCGATCTGCTCAAGGCTGCAGCGATGCTGCACGACATCGGCAAGTTCGTCGATTATTCTCAGCACCACAAGCATGCCCTCTACCTGCTGAGCAACATGAGCCTGCCGGGATACAACAACGATGAACGCGACATTATCGCCCACACTGCGCGGTACCACCGTAAGTCGAACCCCAAGGCATCGCACGTTGAATTTCAACGGCTCTCGGCGCGCAAACAAGACACGATCATCAAACTTTCGGTATTGCTCAGAATCGCCGACAGCCTCGATCGCAGCTATTCGAGCTCGATCACCGGCCTCAGGGGCACGAAGATCGACGCGCGTACCTGGCGCATGGGCTTTGACACGAACGCAGAAAGCCAGATGGAGCGCTGGGCCTTTAACCGTAAAAAAGAGAGTTTTGAAAAAGTATTCGAAACGACCCTCGAACTCGAATAACAGCCTCAGGTCTTTAGTGCAGAAACCGATCAGGGCTGGCGCAGCGCCCGGCTGTGCAGCTTCTCGAGAAAAACAAGCTGTTGGTCTTTGTAGCTGCGCGCGGCTTTGAGTGCGTCAAGCCCTGGCGGGCAATTCAGCTGCTTCAATTCTGCCGGGTCAGCGGCGAGGTCAAACCTGCGGCAGATGCCCGTGCGCAGGTATTGCGTCTTTAAACCGTCTTTCGAATATACGGTCACCGTCTCTTCATTGCCATACGCGAGAATATGCTCCCGATCGAACGGGCGCACCAGCGATACGCCCTGAAACTGCTTCGCTTTGTAGGGTATTTTCAGAAGGTTCAGTACCGTCGGGCCGATGTCGACGTGCGAAGTCACCGACGTGACACGCCGCGGCTTGATCAAAGACGGCGCATAAATCAGTGCGGGTACTGCAAGATTTTCTTCATAACTGTGCAACGAATGAATATAATTTCCCCTGTGCTGCCTGAATGCCTCGCTGTGGTCACCGACCAAAACGATCACAGTATTCTGCAGCAACCCGCTTTTTTCGAGCGCCGCATGGATTTTCTCAATCTGCGCGTCGACAAGGCGAAGGTTGTCAACGTAGCGATCGAGGCGCTCGTCACCCTGTGTTATATGCCAGCGTTCGCCGTAATCGTGGTATGGGTAATGCGGCGCAAAGCTGATGTAGGTCGCGACGAATGGTTGCGTAGCTTTTAGCACACGCGCGACAAAAAAATCTGCGGTCTGCTCTTCATTGCGCCCTTCGGCCGGGTGCGTGCGCTTTTCAGAAAACTCGAGCTGGCGCTGACCGTATATCTCTTCGACTCCGTTGTTCTTCAGCAGGCCCAGGGGAAAATACCATTCGACTGCGCATGGGGTGACGAGAAATTGAGAAGCGGCCGGCAAATAACTGGTCCAGGTTCTGATGTGCAGCGACGGGCGTAACGAGAAGAATTCGGGCACTGGCTCAGGGTATAGTCCGGTAAAAATTGAGAAGAGCGCCCGGGGCGAACTGTTCGCCGTCGCATAATGGCGCGCAAGGTAGAGCGACTTCTGCGACAGCGAGTACAAAAACGGCATCGGCATGCCCTGTCCAGGCCGGGTCAGCGCAGCATCGAATACATAGCGCGAACCGGTACTCTCAAGAATAATGAGGATTACGTTCGTTCTGGCGGCGATCGCCGATGCGGCAAGCGAACCGACTGGTAATTCTGAAAAGTCTTCGGCCGGGTTTTTGTCCGGGCTCTTGACCACGGCGGCCCCCAAACCCGTCGGCTTCTGAAACAGATTCAGCACGACGAGCAGAGGCACACGCACCGCCGGCGCGGCGATCTGTGGCGCCCACCGGCCTGCAAAAAATCCGGTGCAAACCAATAAGACTGTGAGCGCATAGAGAGCCCGCGGCATCCGCATGGGATTTTCTATTCTGACGATCGGTAAACGCGCGGCGAAGGGTGTCAGCAGCGCGAGTGCTATGAACAGCCAGTCAGTCAACGACAGCAGTGAAATCATGGTTTCAGCGGGCATCGCGCTGAACGCCTCACGCACGAGCATCAGATCGAGCGGACGCCTGAAAGCAGTAAACACGCGCAGGTCAGTGATGAAGACGATGGCATAGACCAGATTGAAAGTTGTGTCTGCAAAGGGGGCAAATGCAGGCCTCACGAAACGGGCGCGCAGACGGCCGGCGAACGTGTGCCAGATGATGAATTCGAGAAATCCACCTGATACCAAAAAGAAAGTAAACGAGAACCAGTCGGTATTCTCGCGGTGCGCCGCGAAAATCATCGCGAGCCGCGATACAATAAACAGCAGGGGAAACATGGGGGCGTATGCGAGGCTGGGCACTCACACACGCTGAAAAACCTTTTTCGCCCTGTTTGCAGCACCGCGCATGCCGCATGGGTCTCGGCCTCGCCTTTGAATCAAGCTGCGATGAGACGGGCGTTGCGCTCGTCGAAAATGGCCGGCGTGTGATCAGCGCTCCCCTTTTCAGCCAGATCGCGATGCACCGGCCGTATGGCGGTATTGTACCCGAATACGCTAGCCGCGCACACCTCGAAAAATTCACACCGCTGCTGGCAGAAATTCTCAAAGCACACCCGCTCGCGCCCGGCGATCTTGATTATGTGGCCGTGACGACGCGTCCGGGCCTTGTCGGCGCACTGCTGGTCGGCTACCAGACGGCCCGCGCCGCCGCCCGCCATTTTCAGGTTCCGCTGATCGGCGTGCACCATCTTGAGGCGCATCTCGCCGCTGTCAGGTTGTCGGGGCATGAATTGCAGTTTCCCGCGCTCGGCATGATTCTCTCGGGGGGTAATTCAGCTATCTACCGGTTGTCGAGTGTTGGCCAAACAGAGCTCGTTGGTGACACGCTCGACGACGCGGCAGGCGAAGCGCTCGATAAAGCCGCGCAGATTCTTCGGCTTGGTTACCCGGGTGGGCCGGCTATCGAAAAGCAGGCGGCGCTCTACCTTGAACGAAGAGGATTTCTAACCGGAGAAGAAGCGAAGCTCGACGCAGAAAATCCTTTTCCCTTAATTTTGAAAAGCCTCGAACGTGAGCGGGTACAATTCAGCTTCAGCGGCATCAAGACGGCACTGCTGCGCAGGTTTGACGCGGCAAAACCCGAAGAAGTGCCGGCGCTCGCATTCTTCTACCAGGATCGCATTGTCGAACACATTGTGCGCAACCTCGCGCACGCGATTGGCCTCAACCCAAAGCGCCCGGTTATTGCAGCAGGCGGAGTGCTCGCGAACCAAAGGCTGCGCCGCGCGCTCAGCCAACTCTGTGAAAAATTGCGTGTGCCTTTAATTGTGCCCGAAAACCAGTTCTGTACCGACAATGCGGCGATGGTGGCCGCAGCGGCAGAACTCTATTTCGAAGCAGGTTTAAAATCGCCGTATACCGAAATTTCATCCAATAACGGCTTTGCGGCGGCGAAGGGCTGAACTGAAATGACCGCAAAGTCATCGGGCAAGTTCGCGGCATTTTGCCGAAAGCTCGACGCGAGCACTGAACCGACGCCCTACATTATCTACGTGGGCGAAAGCGCCGACGAGCTTGAAGAACTTCTCGGTACCCTGAGGCAGAAACTCGCCAGGGCATATGGCAGCTGCGACGAAGTACACCTTTCGGGCCTCGACAATGAAATTACCAGCTGGCATGCCGAGCTCATGACAATGCCTATGTTTCCCTCGGGCAGGCTGATTCTTGTTCGCCACGCCGAGGCGCTGCTGAAACGCATCGAAGCGAACGCGCGCGCGCTGCAGAACTATCTGCACGATATTCCACAGGCACCCGAGTTTACCGTCACCGTTCTGCAATTTCGCGAAAAGAAGATTTCGAAAAAACTTCAGGCGATTGAAGACCTGGCCCATACTTACGAAGACATACCGCTTTCAGGGCCCGATCTGGTCGATCACCTTGTGGCGCGCGCGGCAACGCTCGGTTTCAAAACCGACCGCGACACGATCGAACACTTAGTTGACAAGTCTGCGGGGCAACAGAAGGTCGCTTTCGCGAACTTCGACCGGCTTATCACCTTTCGCCTGCACGAAAAAGAAATTCGTATCGAAGACGTCGAAGAAACCGCGGCGAGCGCCGAAAGCAATCTGCATTTTCAGTTACTCGACCTGACTGCGCAGCGCAATATCGGCGAATGCCTGCAGCTGCTGCAGCGCCACGCGCTCGAGAGCGGCGAGCAGTTTATCGCGGCGCTTGTTCGCCTGTTCAGCGAGTCGCTGCGTTTCTATTACTACCGCGATTCGGGAATGCAGCTCGCCGAAATCGGGCAGATCATTTCGACGCGCCCCATGACCGGCTACCCTCTGAAAAAGAGCGCCGAACGCTACAATACGCTGATCAATAAATATTCACCCGATGGCATTCGCCTGGTGATGGATGCACTGCTGCGGGCCGATGCGCTTTGCCGTGAAACCGCAGACGCAGGCCGGCAGCAGGTAATTCTGACAAGCCTTTACCTGATGCTGTCGCGCGGCACGTAACAGGTTTATGGAAAAGAGACCCGCTTTAGAACCTTTACACGATATTGAAGTATTCGAAAATTTTCGGCGAGAACGATATGTACTGCTTGCCGGCGAGGTCTTTACGAATGTGCAGCAGATTCTGGTTGCGCAGCTTCAAGAGGCTCTGGTTCGCGTCTTCGACAGTAATGCCATAGGTTTTCTTCAGATAATCGCAAAAACCAAGATAGGGTAGCAGCAACACTTCGCCCGAAGCATCTTTGTGTCCCTCTATGTTCCAATAGGCCGACATCGCTTTCAGCACCCGTGTCTCGCGGCTAAAGACTAAAAGTTCGCTGATCTGGTTATCCGCATTTCTGAGGCGCTCGCAGAGTTTACGAATCATGTTGATCGCAAAAGCCGTATTGCCATTCACCATGTAATCGAACGATTTTTTGTCTATGCGCAAGATTGTGCTCTCGACGGCGACGGTCGCCGTCGCCGATCGGGCAGAATCGGTGAAGAGGGCCATTTCGCCAAAAAAATCGCCATCTCGCAGCGTCGCCAGAATCTGCTCGGCATTGCGAGCGCGTTTCGATATATTCACCTGCCCCTGGTGAATGATAAACATCTCTTCGGCGTGGTCACCTTCTTTAAAGATAGTCTGCCCGGCGCTGTAGGTCGAGCCAAAACGTTTAACGAGTTCGGCGCTCATGCGAATCCCGGGTTTAGGCCGCGCGACAGGCCAGGGAGAAACAACCCATATGTGAAATAGCTGGCCAGAAAGTTACTCATTCTTCATTATATCATCGACGGCGCCTATGATGCTCTTGAATTTCTGAAATTGCTCATAGCTGAGTGCCACACCCTTTTTCGTTGGCGCAAGCTCGCCCGCTTCATTGGTGTACCAGGTGCGAATATGCAAGAGTTTCTTGCCCTTAAATTCACCGACTTCGACGCGAATTACCTCGCCCCGGGCTTTTTCAATATCGATCAGCACCTTGTTGTCCATGGCCGACCATATACAGGCAGCCGCTCGCCGGGAAAACGCCGAAATTCTCTGTTCTGAAAACCGGGCGTGAGCGACACCCGAAGTCAGAACGGCAGCACGGGAATCTTCTTTTTGAGATTCTTACGCACCTTGTTCGTGAGGGCAATTCTGAAATCGGCTGCATACACTGCAGGCAATCTTTCGGTCGTCGCCAGTGTCTTGAAACTGAATTCGAAGAGACCGGGCGTGTCTTCAGCCATCGGCCAGAGTGTCTCGGGCGAAAGCTGCAATAACCCCATCGGCATGTTGTAAAGGGGAGCTCCCCCTACTTTCACACCTTTGAGCTCGACCGCGCTGAACACCGACCACTGTGAACGCGCGAGTTCGGCGGTCAGCTTCAGTTCGGCTTCGCCGGCGCGAACGACGAGTTTACGGCTGCTGAGGCGGGGCAGCTTTGACAGGTCACTGTGACGCGCCGTCACGTTCGCCGACACATTTTGCAGCTGCAGGCCGTTTCCATTTCGCTCGAGCGCCAGAGAAACATTGCGGCCTGTAACGTTCAGGTTCTTTGCGGCCAGAGTTATACGGTCTGCCTTGATCGCCACGGTCTTTTCATCGGGGTAGACCAGAGTGGCGATGGTATTCAGACGCGCCGCGCCAATCTCGCGCAGCGGTATGTCAGCGCCGCGAATCTCGAATATGATGCCTGCGGCGGATGTATACTGACGAAGACTAAAATCGCTTTGGTTCGTGTCTTTCGAGAAACAGCGCCGGTCAAGACCCTCGGCTGTAATACGAACATCGGCGAGCGTAATACTCTTCAGCAAGCGCTGCCTGAGCTGAAAGTCGCCTTCGATCTGGCGCAGAGTCGCGAGCACCTTAGCCGGGCAGGCGCCGGCTTCGCGGCCCAGAATCTGCACATCATTCAATACAAATCGGCTGGTGAGAAACGAGACCGAAAGATTGGCTACGACAACCTCACGCGGCAGCCGTGCAAGAATGAACCGTTCGATGCGCAGCACAAACCAAATGCTGAGCCCGGCGAAAGCGAGCGCCAGCACCAGAAAAGCCCAGCGCAACCATCGCAGAATGCGGTGAGAACGCGCCATAAAGCCAAATCAACCCGGAGGCCAACCCATGTGCCGACCGAATAGTATATGCCAGTGCAGGTGAAACACTGTCTGCCCCCCGTGTTCACCGGTATTCGCCACGACGCGAAAACCTTTTTCGAGCTTCTCGGCTGCGACAATGTTCTTCAGCGCCCTGTGCATCGCCAGAGCGGTGGCGTCATCAAGGTCGAGCATATTTTCCATGTGCCGGCGCGGTATCAAGAGAATATGGCCGGGTGCAACCGGATTAATATCTTTGAACGCAAACGTTTCGTCATCGGCATAAACCTGGGTTGCGGGTATTTTACCCGCGACCAATCTGCAAAAGAGGCAATTCTCCATTCTTAATCTCCCTGAACCGAATCTGTCATTCTTTTTTCCACTACACCCGGCAAGATGCCCAGCATTTCATAGCGCTGCTCTTCGTAATGCAGAATAATGTCTCTGGCACCGATGCGCCCCAGTTCTGCCTCTACATAAGGGCTGCCGTTGAGCTGAATAATTTTCTGCTCGCGCCGCACTTCGGCCCATTCTGCGCCCATACGCACCGGGGGTGCTGCAGCGTCTTTGCTGAATTGCATAATGAGCACGTCGCCCCGCGCCTGTGGGTTCGCGCCGGTTTTTGCACGCGTAATGCTCGACGCGGCGATTTCGGCCGTCGGTACAGACTTCTTGTTGTAGAGAATCGTGCGTGTGCGCGAGGTCTTGCGCGCTGTCAGGGTCATGTAACCGGTTTCGCGCAGCCATTCGAAAGCGTCGCCGAATGACTTGCTGTTCTCTTCACGGTTGATCAGCACCACCTGTTCCCGGGCTTTTACCAGTTCGGCGCCTGAACCGAAAATTTCGGCTTCTTCGCTGTAGGCTGAATAACTCTTGCGTTCAATGGAAACTTTTCGGCGCAGGCTCAGACGCTGGCCGTGCAGCAGGCTATCATCTTGTACCAACGTGCCTTCGGATGCCCTCACCGCCGAATCGACATTCTTCTTTTTCTGTCCCTCTTCGCTGCGGCTGAAATAAGCGCGCACATGGCCCTGAAATTCAGCGGTGTTCTTGCTCATGTTCCACTGTATGTTATCGGCGAGAAAAAGGTCTTCACCTGAGAATATACGGGGGTTCTGGCGCGAACGCAGCGTGTCCTGCGTTTCGAGAAACTCTGCGCTGTCTGCGTAGAGTACGCCACTCGCCGTCGTTGCAACAACCTTGCCCCTCGCCACCGAAACTGACGTATCGAAGTTGCGCTCAATTTCTGCGCAGGTAAGCTGCAACTTCTCTTTTTTCTTTTTCTTGCCTGCGAAAACCGCATTGAGCTTCGCATTGCCCCGCAGCACGGCCCGGTTCTCGGCCCTGATGAAGAGCGCCTCGTCTGCAGTAATTCGCGTGGCATTGCGTGTGTCGATTATCTCAACCGGCCCGCGTGCATACGCCATTTTACCGTCATCGCCATAAACTTCGATCTGCGGCGACGAGATCTTCACGTTCTTGGCGCTGAGCTTGGCATGCCCCTTTAGGCGTATGATCGTGTCGTTCTTGTTTTCAAAGGGATTCTGCCCGCTCTCTTTGACGAATTCGTCGCCGCTGAATTGAAACCTGCCACGCTTTTTGCCCTTCTGTTTCGCGATCACGGGCGGATCAGTTTTGAGGCCCTGAACGGTGACTTCTGGCGTCGCGACACTTTCGATGTCAGCGTCGAGCGCGGCCTGCGGCCGCATTTTTTCGTCGCCGGCATCGAAGCTGGGTATCTCAGGCTTCTTTGTAGTGCGCGAATTGCATGCAAGAACACCTGCCGCTAAAAGGCAGATGGCAAAAGTAAATGGCCATCTTCTACAAATCATCAGAGGTAATCAGTCGCACGGCGCGGCTGTTCGTGACGTAACTGTACATCCACAAAATCATGACTGCAAAGCGGTTGCGAAAACCGACAAGATAGAGCACGTGAATTACCGACCACATGAGCCACGCAATAAAACCCGTCATGTGCAGTCGCCCGACTTTGGCAACGGCCCGACCACGGCCAATCGTCGCCATAGAGCCTTTGTCCCAGTAGCGAAAGTCGGCAAGTTTGGCGGATCTAGACGTCGCCAGAATCTTTTTGGCCACGTACTGCCCTTGCTGAATTGCCACGGGGGCGACGCCTGGCAGGGGCTGGCCGGTGCCCTGATCGACAAAATGCGCTGCATCGCCGATGACAGAGATATCGTCGAAACCCTCTGGCGAGAGCTGGGCATTCACCACGGCGCGCCCCGCCCGATCAAGCGGAGTGCCGAGCGTTTTCAGCAACGTCGAAGCCGTGTTGCCAGCGGCCCACAAAATATTGGCGGCCGAGACGAGCTCATCATTGATGTAAACGCCATCGTACATGACGCTTTTGACGACAGCGCCGGTGCGCACCTCAACGCCCAGCTTTTCGAGCACGCGGCGCGCATTTTCACCCAGTGAACCGGGAAAAGCCATCAGCAGATGTTCGCCACCCTCGACGAGAATAATGCGCGTTGATCGCGGGTCGATTCCGCGAAATTCTTTCTTTAACGTGTGGTGCGCAATCTCGGCAATCGCGCCGGCCATCTCGACGCCAGTCGGGCCGCCGCCCACGACGACGAACGTCAGTAACTTTCTGAGCTCCGCATCGTCTTCTTTACCGATCGCCAGCATCGCCTCTGCCTGCTCGAATGTCGCCAGAATTTTCTGGCGAATGCGCAATGCGTCGGCGAGGCTTTTAAGCCCCGGTGCATTTTTTTCCCATTCGGGGTGCGCGAAGTACGAATGGCGCGCACCGGTGGCAATCACGAGATGATCGTACGTAAATTCGTCGCCCGAAACCAATCGGATTTTTTTCTCCTGGGCACGAATTTCACCGACGCGGTTCATGAGCACGCGCACATTCTTTTGGCTGCGAAAGATCGCCCTGAGCGGCATCGCGATATGCCCCGGAGAAAGCGAAGCGGTTGCAACCTGGTAAAGCAGCGGCTGAAACAGATGGTGGTTCGCCTTGTCGATGAGGGTAATGTAGACCGGCGCACGCCTCAAACGCCGCGCCACGGTGAGACCGCCAAAACCGCCGCCGACAATGACGACATGCGGCTTTTTCGCGCCCTGATTCTGCGGGGGCCAGCTATGCGAAACCATGCGCTATGCACAGATGCCGCGAGGCGCTGTAAAAGGCTTTTCGATAAAGCGCAGTCAGAAATAGCCGGGCAGCACGGTGTTATATTTTTTGCGCAGCGAGGCCGGCCGCTTCTCGGGAGCCGTGATAATGCCAAATTTCACCGAACCGATAAGGCTGTTCAGACTGCCCTTTTTCGCGGCGAGATGGGGCAGCGCGGCCTTAAGAACCTTCTGCGCATTGTCGGAGTTCTTTTTGACGACGGCCATAATTTCATCGGCCGTCACGGCGTGGTCGTGTTCGCGCCATGAATCATAGTCGGTGGCCATACAGATCATCTGGTAGGGCAGTTCGAGTTCGCGGGCGAGCTTCGCCTCGGGCAAAACACTCATATTGATTATGCCTGCGCCCCATGACTTGTAAAGTTTCGATTCAGCCCGCGTCGAAAATTGCGGCCCTTCCATACAGATGAGCGTTTCATTTTCGGCGAGCGGCAAAGAAAGTTGGCGAATCGCCCCCGCGAGAATAGTCGCAAGGGTGTTGTCCATGGGGTCACCGAATGAAACGTGCACAACGATACCTTCGTCGAAATAGGTGTCGCGGCGGTGGCGTGTGCGGTCGATCACCTGGCTCGGCAGAACAAAATGCCCGGGGGGAATCTCTTCTTTCAGACTGCCCACAGCAGAGAATGAAACAACGGCCTCGCAGCCGAGCATCTTGAGCGCAGCAAGATTCGCATGCGCCGGTATTTTTGTCGGAGGTATAAAGTGCCCCTTGCCGTGGCGCGGCAGAAAAGCGAGAGTAATCGCTTTATCACCCTCATGGTACTCTGCCAGTGTGATTTCATCTGAAGGGTAACCCCACGCCGTTTTGACACGCACCTTGTCTGTGACGCGCATGCCTTCGACGCCGTAAACCCCCGTGCCGCCAATGATACCGATATCTGCTTTGTGTTTCATTTTTTATCCTTAGTGTTATTGAGCGAGTTTTCGGGCAATTTCAGCGAGCAACCTCACGCCGTAGCCGCTGCCCGAAGCCGTGTAGACGTTAAAGGGCTTCTTGATCATGCCGACCCCGGCGATATCGAGGTGTACCCACATCTGCCCGTCTTCGATAAACGCATGCAAAAATTCGGCAGCGGTCGATGCCCCGCCATAACGACCACCGATATTGTTGAGATCAGCAATGTCGGAGTTTAAGAGTTCACGGTATCTTTTGCCAACGGGCAGCGGCCACACCGGTTCACGTGTTTCTTCTGCGGCAGCGACCACGAGGTCGCGTGCTGCGGTATTGTTGCTGAAAAGCCCTGCATAAAAATCACCTAACGCGACGACACAGGCACCGGTGAGTGTTGCCATATCGACTATCAGGTTCGCGTTGTAGTTCTGCTGCACATAGGTCAGCGCATCGGCAAGAATGAGTCTGCCCTCTGCGTCGGTATTCTGCACTTCGACTGTTTTACCATTCAGCGCAGTGTAGACATCGCCGGGCTTAAAGGCATTGCCTGAGGGCATATTCTCAACCATCGCGAGAGCGCAGACGACATTCACGGGAATCTTCTGCTCTGCGATCGCAGCAAGAGCTGCAATCGCCATGGCGCTGCCCGACATGTCATATTTCATTTCGTGCATATCTGCGCCGGGCTTTAAAGAAATGCCGCCGGTATCGAACGTAACGCCTTTGCCCACGAGCGCGAGAGTTTTTTTCGCCCCGACGTGCCGGTATTCGAGCACGATGAGCCGTGGCTCGCGCTCAGAGCCCTGTGCCACGGCAAGAATGCCGCCCGCACCCATACGCGTCAAATCAGCACGGCCGAACGATTTACGTGTCAGCTTGTAACGCGTCGCAATTTCTTGCGAACGCGCGTCCATCGTCTGCGGTGTCAGGTAGTTGCCGGGCAAAGCCTGTGTCTGCCGCATGGCCGCCACGTGGCGCGCTTCGATGAGCGCAGAGTTATAAATCTCAGCGGCCGCCGCGAGAAAACTCTTCGGCACAACCACGACGGTCGCCGATACAGTAACTTTTTTGCGCGCATCCGCACCTTTAAGAAAGTCGGTGGGGTATTCGGCATTATGCTGCGCGACGGTAATGAGACGCAGGGCGGTACGAAATCCCACTTTTTCGAGAACCGCCTGGCTCGCGACAATCTCATATTCTTTGAGCTGGGCCGCAGCTTTGCCGAGTGCCGCCGCCACTGTGTCGGCAAAAATTTCGGCGTCCAGTTTTTCCAGTGGCCCAAGCCCGACGGTCAGGCCGGCGACGAGCGTCGCGGTGCTGCCGGGGTCGGCTTTGAAGTACGAAGGCAAATCTTTTATTTCTTTGACTTCTTCGGTGGTGATGAAGCGCACATGCAGCCTGAAATGCCCGGTACCCGACGCGACGCGACTGTTAATTTTTTCGGGGTATACAAAGATGTCACCCTTTGAGTTTTTTTTCTTTGCTGCGGTTTTCTTTATCTGCGCCATGGGGTTTATTTGCAAATTTGCTCAGCCTGCAAAGAAAAAAGAAATAATGAGGATTCATTAGTTGCTGCTGCTTTTCGCCGATTCTTAGTTTTCGCTGACACTCCAACGGGCTTATGCGCTGCTACCGCAGTGAGCCTCGCCCGAGCACACGAACTGTCATTGGCCCGGCTGCGGCGTACCTCGGCGCAGGCCGGCTTTACGCTCGTTGAGCTGATGGTCGTCTTAACGATCGGCGGCGCATTGCTTCTGATGGCGTATAACCTTCTCACAAGCTTCATGCAGGCACGCCTCTCTGGCAATCAGGATATCGCCTTTGAAGGCTATTTTCAAGATGCCCGCCGGCAGGCGATCATTCTGTCGAAGACGCTGACGCTCGAAATCAATCTCGACAAAAAGACCTTTGGTCTCAGGGAATATGACCCGAAGCTCGAAATCAACCCCGACGCGTCGCTGCAGGCACTCGCCGAAATGAAGCGCTACCGTTTCGAACGCGAACGCGATAAAGAAAATGCCGAACAAGAGCTGCCGAAGCCGAGATGGGTCAGCTCGGTGCAGAAGATACCGACTGTGCTGACTAAAATACTCAGCAGTTCGGGCCTTGAGCTCACGGGGCCGATCATCAATGTGCACTTTTACCCGACTGGCAATTCAGACTCGGTTATACTCCAGTTCGGTGATACGAAACCGAACTATGTCTACATACCGCGGTATAACCTGCAGCCGGTGCATCTGCCCGACCTGAAGCAGTTTGAGCGGCAGAAGGTGCTGCGACAATGACGCTGCGCAGAAGGTTTCGGTTCTACCTGCTGCAAAAAGGGCGGCGCGGTTTCACGCTCGTCGAGGTTCTGATGGCAATGGCAATAGCCGCTTCGATGACCGGGTTGCTCATCACGAGCCTCATGAACGCGATGTCGATGCGGCAGCGCGCACTCAGCCTCAACCGCGCCATCACCATGGCCAAGAAGAAGATGCACGAGATCAAGGCGCTCAACAAGACCGACAGCGGCAGCGGAGAATTTCAGGGTTCGCCGGGCTATCGTTTCGCGTACGTGATTCGTGAGCAAGAGCTCGACCTGCAGAAAATTGCCGACGAGCTCGGTGCAGGCAACGCCGTGGCCAACAGCGCCGCAGGCAAATACTTCAAAGAGCGTAATTCTACCGCAAAAAGTGCAACGGGATTAACCTTCAAACTGCTGCATTTTCATGTCGAAGTATTTTTCAACGAAAAAGAAAAGTATGAGCTCGACTATTACCGGGGCCTGGGCATCTGATGCGCAGCATTCGTCGCCTCGCCGGCTTCACGCTCATTGAACTGCTGATCGTCATCGGTCTCTCAGGTTTTATTTTCACGACACTCATGGGCGTTTATCTGCAGGTGAAAAAACTCACCACCGCGCAAACGCAGGTGTCGAGCCAGTCGGCCGCAGTCATCGACGTCGGTGTGGCGATCAGTTACGATCTGGCGAATCTGATATTTGAAAAGTACAATGTGCGCCAGATCTTTCTTGTCGAGAAAGAGCTGCACGGTGGCAAACGATTCGATGCATTTGTATTTCCCTCGGCGGCGCTGAACGCGAATCCGTCGGTGCTGCAGGCGCGCAGCTTCATGGTCGCCTATTTCGTCGAACAAAGCCCTGCCGGTCAGGACTACACCCTATACCGCTCAGAAGACATGTTCATCGACCCAAAAAATCTCTATCGTGGCATCGCGGTACCGGTTCTGAACTTTATTGAAGAATTTCGCGTCGAAGGCTCGAATAACGGGGTCGACTTCGAAGAAAGCTGGGATTTCAAATCGCGCCGGCAGATGCCCCGCTACGTCAGGGCAACGATCAAGTACCGGCCAAGCCAGGCTTCGACTGAAGTACTCGAATATGTGGTCGACGTCAGGCCGCCGATTCTCTGGAACTGAACCAGCTGGCTCCTTTTTCAGGGAACTGTCAGATGTTCCAGAGCTCGGCGATGATTGAATCGGTGAATGCGAGACCAGTTTCAGTGAGCCGAATGGTATTCGTGGTGATATCAATCCACCCTCTGCCCTCTGCCGCCTTGAGCACTGCCATCACCTTCGCGTGCTGCGCTTCTTCGAAATAGCCGAGCAGGCGCGACACAGCCAGCGGCTGCAGCAGACGCAGGCGATTGATCAGCGCATCACGCGGCTGAACGTTGGTATCTTCTTCGGGCAGACTTTCGGCCGCCGTATAGCCGTCGAGCGAGCGAACGTTCAGAAATCTTCGCTCGCCTGTGAAAGCGTGCGCCGCGACGCCAACGCCCAGGTACGGCCGGTGCGTCCAATAGATTTGGTTATGCAGGCAACGAAAATGCGGCAGCGCGAAGTTAGAAATCTCGTAACGCATGAAACCTGACCGCTGCAGGTGGTTGGCGGCAATGCGCATCTGTCTCAGTTGCCGGCCGTCTGCGGGAGCTTCAAGCCGCCCCGCCTCAATGCGGGATTTCAGCAGCGTGCCCGGCTCAATCGTCAATTGGTAGAGCGACAAATGTTTCACACCTGCTGCCAGCGCGAAATCGATGTCGGTGAGCGTGCTTCTGATCGTCTGCCCAGGCACGCCGGTGATAAAATCAGTATTGATATTATCGATACCTGCGTCCTGCACGATCTGTATGACCTTTTCATATGCCCCGCTGTTGTAGAGTCGGCCAAGATATTTCAGCACCGCCGGGTCGCGGCTCTGCATGCCGATGCTGACGCGATTGATTTTTGAGGCTGCCCAGTCTTTGGCAACGTGTTCTGTCAAAGACTCGGGGTTCGCCTCGGCTGAAATTTCGATCGCCGGCAAACTGCGTGCGAACACAGAACGCGCGTGCGCGATGATTTCGCTGAAAACGAATGCCGGGGCCTTTGACGGGGTACCTCCGCCAAAAAATATCGACGCCAGCACTACACTGGCAGAATCTTCGGTAAGGCGCTGGTATTGCCAGTCGATGTCAGCTTTGAGTTTAACGAGATAGCGCGGCCAGAACGCCGCATCGACATGCCTTGCGGCAACCGAATAAAAATCACAATATGCGCACTTGACGTCGCAGAACGGCAGATGCACATAAAGCCCGGCCAGGCGAGCGCGCTGCCGTCTCGGCGGCATCGATGTCCCAGGCGTCAACACAGAGGGCATCCATGCCTGTTGCCGCCTCTGAGACATCCATGTCCAAGGCATCAACACAGAGGGCATCCGTGCCTGTTGCCGCCTCTGAGACATCCATGTCCAAGGCGTCAACACAGAGGGCATCCGTGCCTGTTGCCGCCTCTGAGACATCCATGTCCAAGGCGTCAACACAGAGGGCATCCGTGCCTGTTGCCGCCTCTGAGACATCCATGTCTCAATAATGCAGCAGGCTTTCGATTGCCGGGAAACCGGCGGTACGCAGTTTTTCGCGGCCCTGCAGAAAATCGAGTTCAATAACAAACATTGCCTTCACCACTTCGGCACCGGCGTCTCTGAGCAGACAGGCCGCGGCGGTCGCCGTGCCGCCGGTCGCCAGCAGGTCATCGATGACTGCAACCCGATCGCCTTCTTTCACCGCATCTTCGTGGATTTCAATCGCGTCGGTACCATATTCAAGCTGGTAGGTTGCGCGCAGCGTCTTCCAGGGCAGCTTGCCGGGTTTGCGCAGCAGCACCAGCCCCACACCCAACTCAGTCGCAAGCGCGCTCGCAAAAATAAAGCCGCGCGATTCAATACCGGCAACAGCGGTGAGCCTTTCATTTCTCAACCCATCGGCGAGAGTTTTGATGACCAGCGCAAACGTCTTTGCGTCTTGCAGCACCGGAGTAATATCTTTAAACTGAATGCCCGGCTTCGGAAAATCCGGCACGTTTCTAATCAGTTTATCAATCTGTTTTGCTGTTTCGTTCATGGTTTTCCTTTTTCGGTTTGCCTATCGCGCATCTTGCAGCCTCAATTCACCGGGCTGAAGATATTTGACCACATAGTCAGTGACGCCCTCTTCGAGCGGCGTTTTTTTCAACGCAATGCCTGCTTCGGCCAGCCGCGAGACATTGGCCTGGGTAAAATATTGGTAGCTGCCCTTGAGTGCGGCGGGCATATCGATATATTCAATATTCTTTTCTTTGCCCATGGCAGCGAAAACTGCCGCGGCAAGGTCGTTCCAGCTGCGTGCCACGCCCGAACCGAGATTAAATATGCCGTTCGCGCTGCGTTTGGTAACGAGCTGCGAAATAACATCGACGCAGTCTTTGATGTAGACAAAGTCACGCTTCTGGTCACCGTCGCCGAATTCGGCACGGTTAGATTTGAATAACTTGAGAGATCCCACTTCTGATATCTGGTGAAACGCCTTATAGACAACGCTCGACATGTCACCCTTATGGTATTCGTTCGGGCCGTAGACATTGAAGAATTTTATACCCGCAATGTGTTTTTGCCAGCCGTTCTGAATCGCGACTTCGTCAAAAATCTGCTTTGAATAGCCATAGCGGTTGATAGGCTTGAGGGTCATGCTTGTCGCATCGTCGTCGTTAAAGCCTGCCTCAATGCTTCCATAAGTTGCGGCGCTCGAAGCATAGACGAAGCGAATGCCTTTTTCGAGCGCGTGCTCGGCGATGAAGCGCGTGTAGGCATAATTATTCGCCATCAGGTAGTCGCCCTGTTGTTCGGTTGTCGCCGAACATGCACCCATATGAATAATCGCGCTCACCGACTTGAATGCAGGTGTGCGCAGAGCTTCGAGAAACTGCGACTTATGCACGAAATCGCGGTATTTCAGTGAGACGAGGTTTTTCCACTTTGTCGACGCCTCGAGATTGTCAACGATGACAATGTCGGTTTCACCCAGTGAATTCAGGTGCGCCACCACAGCGCTGCCGATAAAACCCGCCCCACCGGTGACAACGATCATGGGTTCAAACGTCTGCTGCTGACAGGGCGAAAAGCACAAACGCTTGTCCGTGTGTCTGACTCCCATTTTTGGGAGCTAATGACATTCAAGGTCCTTATCATCGAGGATAATCACAGCTTTATCGACAGCCTCAAGGTTATGCTGCGCGATTTATCGCTCGATTTTGCTCAGGCATTTCGTTTCAGCGACGCCGTCGCGCTGCTCGACAAAACAGGTGTTTTCTACAACCGGCAAACGCCAGACAAGCCAGAAGATCTCGTGGCAAGCGAGGTTGAAGCGGCCACCTCATCTGCCAAAAAGAGCAAAGAAAAGGCCGCCACTATGGCCAAGCTTTATAATGAGGGCGGTGTTTTTCTCGTCATTGTTGAACAGAACACCGAATCGAGCATGAAGGGCACAGACTTCGTCGCGCACGCGGTCAAAAGGTACCCCGGCCTGGCAGAAAGTGATTTTGTGATTCTGACACACCGCCTCGACGCTGTCCCGCAGAGAGCGCATGGTTTTCCTGTGCTCGAAAAACCCCTGCGCGCCGCCCAGATTCGCCAGATTGTCAGCGCAAAAATTAAACAGGCGCAAGATATGGTCGACCTGCAAGAGCGCGTCGCTAACGAAAGGTCATCGCCCGCAGCAAAAGCCGAAACGGCCCCAAAACCCGCACGCAAGGGCCTTCGAGACCTGCTAAAGATCAACCGGTCTGGCGATGCAGAAGCAGCCGTCGAAGCGCCTGAGAAAAAGCCGGTGCGCAAGCCACGCAAAACTGCTCAGGCAGCGACTGCAAAAAAGAAGCCGCGCACCACGGCGAAAAAATAGCGTCGCCGCGGCACGCTCAGAAAGCGAGCAAGCGTTCTGTCTCTTTAATAATCTCACTTACGGCCATCATTTTTCCCTGACCCACGTCGCCGCACACGGCCTCGCCGTCAGCCGCGTCAAAAATATGGTAACCGAAACTCTTGCAGACCTTTAGAGAATTCTGCGTCGCGGGGTGCGCGTACATCGAAGGGTTCATCGCCGGGGCAAGCGCGACCTTGCCTGTAAAGGCGAGCAGCGTCGCGGCGAGCACATCGTCGGCTCTGCCCTGGGCTGCCCGCGCAATAAAATCGGCGCTCGCCGGGGCAACGAGCAGCAATTTAGCATCATTGCGCAGCTCTATGTGCTGCATTGCGTCTTGCGATAATGAGGATCTATAATCGTCATCGACCACGACGCGGTTCTCTGACAACGCCCCAAACACGACCGGATTAATCCACCCGGCGGCGGTGCGGGTCATTACCACGTGAACGTCATGGCCCCGCTTCACCAGCTCGCGCACAATGTCGCAGGCACGATAGGCCGCTATCGAAGCGGTAACTCCGTAGATGATTTTCATGTGCTGCTCCTGTGGTGCGCTTGGGTAATGTAACGAAAGTTTCCGTCAATCTGTAAGGGCGAAAAGTATTGCATTTTTTCTGTCGGCACGGCGACGCGACCGTTGTTCAGGCTGTAACCTTTGAGAACTCTGCGGGCGTCTTGTCTGTGCGAAAAGCCCCTTGCATAGTTGAAAGCGGCGCGAAAGAAGGCATGCGAGCGGGCGAGTGCCCGGCGCTGCAAAGCCTGAGGGCGAATGGATTGCTCGCGGTTAGACACGGGATCGCGATAAGACTGCAAATCTGATATCTTAAAAAAATCCCCCTTTGATTTCGAAAGGTACGCACTGTAAGAAACTGCCGGGTAAAGCAGGCTACTGTTGAAATGCAGCCTGTCTTGGCGCTTGCGGTTATACCATAAACCCGACCGTGCAATGCCCGCATTCTGAAAAAGCCGGTTAAATCGGCTCTGCTTCTTGTAACACCGTTTGACAACCGCAATCAGCGGATGCCGGCGAATTTCAGACTGAGTCAAAGACCCAAACTGCCGTGTAGCCTCTTCGGGAAATGCCAGCAGAATCGACTGTGTATAGAAGGCCAGCACCAAATCGCGCCATTTTTCAGGCAGCGCGAGTTTGTGCTTTGCCCTGAATTTCTTCAGATCAGAATCAATCGCCGCGAGATTGTAAAGATCGAGCACAGTCTCAATGGCGCGGTGCCTGGCTTCAGAGCGCAGCTTTTCACGTCGGTCGGGGGCATAATAGTTGCCGGCATAATGGTATACAATCGGGTGCATCACGGTATCGAGGGCGACGTGTGAAAGATAGCCCAGCACAAAGAGCAGCAAACCGTCACGCTGCTCGGTTGAAAATGCCCTGCCCGCGTTTATGTTGGCCTGCAGACGCTCGTCGCGCAGCGTATCGAGCATCACCATAACATGCGCGAGCGAGTCTTCACCTTGCGTACCGTGAATCAATTCGCCCCAAAAAAGACCGCGGTGCTTCACGCGAAGTTCCCAAGGCAGCTTGATGTCGTAGAAAAAAATATCGGGTGAAACCGACCCGAAGTACAAGAGTTGCGGCAGACGTTCGGCTATAAAAACAATCTCGCGCCCAACAGCATGTTTATCGGGAGACGCGGCCGCTGCAAGTGTATGCACTGCCCGCTCAGCCAGAATACAATGGGTGATTTCTTTTGGCATTTCTGTCTTGTTTTGGTATTCAAGGGATGCTGCGCAACCCTTGAATCTTCGGGTAGAACCTACTGCTGCGCAATAAAGTCTTTCAGCAGCTGCGCCTCTGATTCTGTGCGCTTCAGGCGCGCCGAAATGATATCGTCTAACGAGATTAGGCCGACGGTTTTGCCGTCGCGCACCACGGGAAGGTGGTGAATGTGATTTTCTGTCATCAGACCGAGCGCCTGGTCGAGTGGCGTTTCTGAAGGTACCGTCGTAAGATTCTTCGACATGACCTCCCACACTTCAACTTTTTCGAGCTGCGTGTAGCGCTCGGCGATAAGCCGAAGCACGTCTTTCTGCGTAATAATGCCGACAACATCGCCTGCGGGGGTGAGAATCAAAAGGCCCGTCTCTTTTATCGAAAGCATGTGCCTCACTGCCGCCAGCACAGAGTCGGATTGTTTTACCTGCGGTTTCGGCTCGCTTTTGGCATTGATTATATCAAGAACACGCATAATCTACCGCCTGACCTGATTTCGCCGCGACGTAAAGATGATTTTGGTACCTTTAAGGTGTTTTTGCCAGATTATCGATGTACTGGTGGTACCGATCGCTTTCGCCCTTGCGCGAAGAGAAACCCTTTATAGCCACGCCAATCGCGAGATCATCTTGCGGAGTATACCCGGTATAACATATCTGCGTGAATACAGTTATCGGTTGCTGCAACTTGAAAATTACATCGAAGCTGAACCCCTTCTGGTGCACCAGAAACTTCTTGAGTTCGGGGTCGGTCACAACGAGACGCATGCCGCCGCGTGAAATATCGGCGATCGACTGGCGTTTGTTGATCAGCATCGTGTTCGAATCGCGCATCTGGTCGACCATTTCAAACGCAAGCATTTTCAGTTCGAGCGCTGTATCAATGCCAAGTTTCTTCTCGTGAGAAATCAGCTGAATAAAGCCGAGCGGAATCGAGGCGCCGTCGTGGCCCAGATAGATGATGGGCACGATCATCTCTGAAACGATCTTCTTCTTGCGATAGTCTTCCATTACTGTACCAATTTCGGTATTGAGGTGCTCGCGGTAGTCGACAAACCCATCGGTGTCTTCGGGCATATACGACAGCAAGTCTTGCGTGTCGTGTATCATGAGAATTTTCATGGTCTTGCGAACAAGTTCTGTTTTCTCATCGTCTTTTTCAAAAATCTTAACTTTTACTTCATCAGCAAAATCTTTTAGCCGCTGTTGAAATTTCTCGAGGTGAATCTTAACCGAAGTGGGTACGTTAAAGAGCGAGGCGTTGATCGTATTGCGCGCGGCACGAATATTGTTCACGACAACCAGATCTGAACTCATGGCGTAACGGGCAGATTTGCGTTCGTTCGCCGCGATTTTGACGTGCGCGACTGAAAACTTGTACTGGTTTCCGGGCAGCTTATCGCTGATAGCGCCGACTATTTCGAGCTGCTTATTGAATGTGTGGTAGAGCGTCAGCTCGCCCTCAAGATCGCGCAGCGAATCAATGATCAGGCAATTCGGGTCTTTAAAATCAAGAACCTTGACTTCGATCTTCTCATAAAAACCCTTGATCATATAGGTTTTGCCAGCCGCGTATTGGCGCAGCATACCGGGCATCTTAGCCTGGTCTTCTATAATCTGGTATCTTCTTTCAGCCCGTTCTTTGAATACGCTCATGATCAAGAGAGCGAAGACAGCATGTCGCGTACTCTGTCAAGGCGGGTATTGTAATCGGCGAGTTTTTGCTTTTCGGCCTCGACCAGCTCGGCCGGCGCGCGATCGGCGAACTGCGGGCTGTCGAGTTTTGCCTGCGCTGCTTGTCTGCCTTTTTCGATGGAAATGATTTCTTTTTCCAGGCGCCCCTTCTCCCGTTCGATGTCAATCGAGCCAGCGAGATCAAGGTAAACTTCGACACCCTTGCGCAGCACAGCGTGTATCATCTTGGTAGCCGGCTTGTCGAATTTCACCTCGCCGAGCCTTGCGAGGCTCACCAAAAAGGCGGAGTGAGAACGCACGAAATCCGCCGCGCTGGCGTCTTCGAGCATGACATGCACCGCGATTTTAGCACCCGGTTCGACCGAAAGTTCGGCCCTCACCTGCCGGATTTTTCCCGCGAGTTCCAGCATTATGGCAGTGTGATTGTCGGCGGCGGCTGTAGGTGCGTGTGCGCCAGCCTTTGGCCAAGCTGACACCGTGAGCAATTTTGCGTCACCGCCCGGCAGAACACTGGCGAGTTCCTCGGTGATAAATGGCATCGCGGGGTGCAAAAGGCGCAGCGCCGCGCGAAAGACTGTGTAGAGAGTGTAAAGCGCGCCGTCGCGCATCGAGTCATCTTTGAGTGCAACCTTGCTCATCTCGATATACTGGTCGCAGAAAGTTTTCCAGAGAAAGTCGTAGATCGCCAGCGCGTAGTCGGCAAAGTAGAAACCTTCGAGCGCTGCATCGCATTTGGCAATGGCAACATCAAGCTCGCGCAGCACATATTCGTCGATCGCAGAAAGTTTTGGCGCAGCTTTCGGTAATTCATATGCCTCGGGTGTATTCATGAGAATGAAGCGCGCGGTATTCCAGATCTTGTTGCAGAATGCCTGGTAACCCTTGAGGCGCGCTTCGTCGTAGATAATGTCTTTGCCGTCGGGCATGATGCTGATAAGAAAGAAACGGAATGCATCGGTGCCGTATTCGTCCATCTTCTCGAGCGGGTTGACAACGTTGCCCTTCGATTTCGACATCTTCTGCCGGTTGGCGTCGCGCACCAGCGAGTGGATGATCACTTTCTCGAACGGCGTCTTGTGCATGAAGTGCATACCCATCATGAGCATGCGCGACACCCAGAAGAAGATGATGTCGAAACCCGTGACGAGAGTTGAAGTGGGATAGAAATTATCCAGGAGAGGACTCCTTGGAGCTGGATAGTCCCCCTCCCGTCCTCCCCCGCTAGCGGGGGAGGTGCCGGAGGCGGAGGGGGAGCGCGATGGCCACACGTTTTCGATTTCTGCAATCTCCTGTGGCATCAGCGTCGAGAATGGCCACAGCGCTGACGAGAACCACGTATCGAGCACATCTTTGTCGCGCTTGATGTTCTTCGACTTGCAGTGCGAACACTCCGTCGCATCAGAGACGCTCACGGTCACACCTTCGCAGTCACTGCAATACCATGCCGGCACCTGGTGTCCCCACCACAGCTGGCGGCTGATGCACCAGTCTTCGATCTTGTTCATCCAGTCGAAGAACAGGTTCTCCCAGCGTTTGGGGTAAAACTGCGTCGCACCTGAAGTGACTGCGTTCACGGCCTTGTCGGCGAGCGGGCGAATTTTCACGAACCACTGTAGCGAGAGGCGCGGCTCAACGACTGCACCCGAGCGGTACGAGTGTCCCACGCTGTGTCTATGCGGTTCAATTTTTTCAATCAGGCCGCCTTCGGCGCCGGCACCGAGGACATCCTGTCCGCCGGCGCTTTGGTGCGTCCATGCACCTAAATCTTCAACAATCTTCTTGCGGCAGGCCTCGCGGCTTAAGCCCTTGTACGGGCCTGCAAGATCGTTCATGTGCGCCGAGTCGGTCATGACGTTCGTGAGCGGCAGGTTGTGGCGCGTGCCGGTGGCAAAGTCGTTGAAGTCATGCGCCGGGGTAATTTTCACCACGCCGGTTCCGAACTCCTTGTCGACGGAATCATCAAAGACAATCGGGATTAGCTTGTTGAGGAAAGGTACTTTAGCTTTCGCGCCTTTCAAATGCTTGTATCTTTCGTCTTCAGGGTGCACTGCCAGCGCCTCGTCGCCGAGAATTGTTTCGGGGCGCGTGGTTGCAACGAGCAGGTATTTCTTACCATCATGCTCCGCCCCCTCGAGTGGGTAGCGCACGTAGTAGAGGTGACCGCCGATTTCCTTATACTCCACCTCGATGTTCGACAGCGCTGTCTGGTCCTTCGGGCACCAGTTGATCATGCGCTCGCCGCGGTAGATCAAACCTTCGTTGTAGAGTTGCACGAACACGCGGCGAACGATATGGCTTAAGCCTTCGTCCATCGTGAAGCGCTCCATGTCCCAGTTCACGCTCTCACCGAGCTGGCGCTGCTGGTGCGTGATCATGCCGCCCGATTCAGCTTTCCACTGCCACACGCGCTCTTCAAACTTTTCGCGCCCCATGTCTTCGCGGCGCAGGCCCTCTTTCGCGAGCAACCTCTCGACGACGTTCTGCGTCGCGATACCCGCGTGGTCGGTGCCCGGCACCCAGAGCGCAGCTTTACCCAGCATGCGCTGGTGGCGAATCAATATATCCTGCAGTGTGTGGTTGAGCGCATGGCCGAGATGCAGCGACCCGGTGACGTTAGGCGGAGGTATAACAATACTGTAACAATCTTCGGGTTTGAGATCTGCATCCGCCTTACCGGTATTCTTATGGTAATCAAAGTAGCCCTCTTTTTCCCAGAGCGGGTACCACTTTTCCTGCAGCCCCTGCGGATTATAAACGGAGCCGAGTTCCTTCTTCGCCATGCGTTAGGGCTGGCTTTTGAGTCAGGGTGAAAAGCATTGATAGTACAGCCTATTGCGGTCACTTACCGCGAAAGAATTCATAAACCGCGAGTAGCGCTCCAACCAGGCCGATGGCCTGAATTAGTGTCTCTACGGTAGGTTTGAACTCATTGTACGTCGAAACTAGTAAGAGCAGGGTTGTCGCAATACCCGCACCCAGAAAAGCAAGGACGCGCTCGTTCATCGATGCGCAGAGTTCTTGGCGACTTCTTTGGCAACCATGCGCGACAGACCAACCGCCAACAGGTAAATGCCTGAGGTAATGCCGACGATTGCCATGATGAGAGTAAATGTACTCACGGCACGAGTATAACCTGAGCCAACCTGTGCTGGCAACAAAAACAAATGCTCTCAGTTGGCCCCTCCTTGGCCACCGAATTAGCAGTTCGACCAGGCTTGCCGCAAGGTCACTGGCCAAGGAGATCATCTTGCTGTAGCAAACGCTACAATACAACTTTACACCTTAACGCGTCGATAGATTTCGACGCATGTTCAAAGACAGAGTAGCAGTAATTACGGGTTCACAGCGCGGTATTGGCCGCGCGATTGCAGAGTCTCTCGCAGAACAGGGATGCAACATTGTCATCTCTGATATCAACGGCGAGGGCGCACAAAAAACTGCCGATGAAATCGCCGCGAAGTACGGGGTGAAAGCAATCGGTGTTTCGTGCAACGTTACCAAGAAAGAAGAGCAGACCGCGCTCGCCAATGCAGCGGTGGAAAAACTCGGACGCCTCGACATCTGGGTCAACAACGCCGGCGCGATACGCGACGACCTGCTGATGCGCATGTCAGAAGCCGACTGGGATCTCGTGCAGACCGTTAACCTCAAAGGTGTGTTCTTCGGCATCCAGGCAGCAACGAAGGTCATGATGAAAGCCAAGTACGGCAAGATCGTGAACATCTCGTCGGTTGCAGGTCTCGTCGGCAGCGCCGGCCAGGCGAACTACGCTTCAGCGAAAGCCGGGGTGATTGCGATTACGAAGACTGCAGCGCGCGAATACGCTTCACGCAACATTACTGTCAATGCCGTGTGCCCGGGCTTCATTCTGACTGACATGACGAGCAACCTGCCCGACAAGTGGAAAGAAGAAGTTATCAAGCAGACCCCACTGCCAAAACGCGGTGAGCCCGCCGACATCGCGAAGGCAGTCCGCTTTCTTGCATCTTCTGATGCGGATTTTATTACCGGCGTGATCCTTCGTGTGGATGGTGGTATGGTAATAGGCTTGTAAGCGCAGCTTACAAGCCGGGAGACCACCCGAAACCGCCGCGCATTTGTGCCGCCAGGCACAAACAAGAAAACGAAAACCGCGAAGCGTTCGCGTGGTGTTGCCTAAAAGGCAACACAGCGTTTTCGTTTTCTTGGCGGCGCTTGCAGGGTGGTCTAATCTCTGCGAAAATTACCCAGCTACTGCCTTACGATTCTTAAATTCCTCAGCCACAGTCCCCTTCTCCGAAAAGTACTCCTGGCGATAACGCTCCACCAGTGCGCGCGTGTCACGCTGGTTGGGGTGAAAATCCTTCATCAGAAATTGCGGCATCTGCACGAGCACGTTCGTCAGAAAGCCGCCGGGCTTGAAGAGTGCCCATAGGTCGCTCAGGTTGCGCTGCACGTCGAAGAGTTTGCCTTCGCGCGCGATGAGGTATGCCCATGACGTGAGGATTCCCGGCACCATGCAGGTAACGATGATCGGCACCGCGAGAATGCGCTCGAGGTGTTCGTTCTCGCTTACCTGTTGCAGCAAATCGTACGCGACTTCTTTGTGCTCGAGCTCTTCGATACCATGCCAGGTCCACAGCTTGAGCATTTCTGCGTGCGTGCTGCCGCGAAACTCTTCGTGCGTCAGCCATTCTTCAGCAAGGTGCGCGGTGAAATGTTCGGCGAGCGTCGTGATCGCGAGCTGCTGCGAAGGGGAAAACCGTTCGCACAACCACAGGCTGAACTTGATCTGCGCTTCGGGAAATGCCATGTCGAAACCGCGCTTTTCGAACCACTCGTTGAGCTCCTCGTGCTCGCGGCCGTGCATCGCTTCCTGGCCAATGAAACCGGTGATCTTTGCCTTGAGCACCGGGTCTTTCACCTGGTCGCGAAAGTGCCGCACCGATTCGACGAAGTAGCGCTCACCCGGGGGAAAGATCGCCGAGAACACTGCTTTCAGTGTTGTACCAACCACGCTGCCGTTGTAGGCAAAATAGCGCGGCACTTCATCGGGGTGTTTAAACTGCAGGTTGCGCGTGGGTATGCCCACGGCGGCGCCGTTCATTTTGACGGCCTCAGCAGCCATGAATTCGCGGGTATCTTTCATAGGCGAAATATCGGCAAAAGCGAACAAGTCGTCAATATTTATTGTAGCAATTGCTACAACACACTCGGAATCAGTAAGGAATACATAGATTCAATGCTGTACGCGTTGAGCTAACAACCCTGGTTCGCGACCTGCGTGCAAACAAGCGACGATCTCTATCTGTTCGGAATTTCGGTAGTAGACGATGTACGGGAATTTTCTTAAGGCAAGCTTTCGGACTTCTTTTCCATAGGCGACACCCATTTGGAGATTGTCGAGGATTAGTTGCACAATTGCCGAAAAATCTGACAGAAAGGCTTCCGCAAGATTGGCTCGGATTTCAGAATACCAGATCGCGGCGGCGGTTAAATCGGCCTCTGCTTCAGGCCAAACCAGGAGTTTACGCGCCAATCAAAGCCTTGCGCGAATGCGTTTTTCTACATTCTCCCAGGTATCAGCATGGCTTGCAGAATTCTCTGCATCTGCAAGCCGTTGCTCAATCAGCGCGCGATGCCAATCGGGGCTCGGAGACTCCGGAGCCAAATTCTCCCAAACCTTGCCGACGAGCTCGAGCTGTTGGTCTTTGCTGAGGCTATTGATCGCGATCAGAGCTTCTTGTACGCCCACGGGCACAGTGTGCGATGATTTGGTCGGCATGGCAACTTTTTTCGCAGGCACCGGCAGCATTATCGAAAAGTCAAATCGGCAAAATCAAAACCAGGCGCGACCATGCACGCCGCGAGCACGTAGTCGCCTTCGATCACAACCGCGTTGAACCATGTTCCTGCCGGCATCAACTGCTGCGGTATGGCGCCAGTCCCATGGCCTAATAAGTGGGATTGATATTTATCACCGATATAACTCCGCACATCGAGCACGCCCCCTCCCTGCCAGAGCCAGATTTCGTCCCAGGAGACTTTATGGATGCGCGACTCGACGCCCGCGGGCAAGAGGTAATAGATCAGCGTAGCGAGGTTGCGCTCCCCTTTGTCTGTCTGCAATTTCACCGGAGACCGGTAAGTCTCGCGGTACCAACCACCTTCGGGATGTTCAACCAGTTTGAGCTCGGTGACGAGTTTCTGGACTTCGGCCGAAAGTGCCATATCAGACCGCGAAAACAAAATCGCTTTGTGGTTTGCGGCTGTTGGGTTTTTCCAGTTCGCGGTGTTTTTCGAGCAGGTGGTCAGTTCCCCCGCGCTTGCCCAGCGCGACGCAGCAGATAATATCTTCTTCGCCCGTATCGATTGAGAGTTCGCGTTCAATGACGTCCCGCAGAATGCCTCCCATTTGCCGGGCAACCAGACCCCGATGCTGAGCTTCGAGCACCAGGGCCATGACAGCCGCGCCGGTGTCATACCAGGCGTGGATATTGGGCTTACCCGAAGCGGCAAAATTCTTGCGCGCAGTGACCACGATAATCTGGCTCGCGTGGCTCGCCCACGTGCGGTTGGTATCGTTTACGAAAGCATTGAACCGCGCACGGCTTTCGGCATCTTTTGCAACATAGAATTTCCACGGTTGTTCGTTCGACGACGAGGGTGCCCAGCGCGCAGCCTCGAGCAGTGAGTGTAGTTCTTCTGAGCTGAGCGTGTAAGTGGAATCGAAACCACGTGGAGACCAGCGGTCGGTGAATTGGCTGTCAATGGGATGCTCGGGAGTGCGCATTTGTGAATACAATCTAAGCAAAGAATAGCCGCTCGGCAATACAACTATTTGCGGGAAGAGAACGGGTTCTTCGGTTTGAGAGCCGGAAACTTATGGAAATCCCGGTCATTCGTGTAAATCGTGCGTATCCCGGCGGCCTCAAGTTGTGAGGCAATAATGGCATCGGAAACAAGCTTACCTTTGACCGGCATGATCTCGGCATAGCCGGCCAATAGGCGAAAGGATTCTGGACCGGGTGCTAACATTTCGACCTGCGGCATCGCCATAACGCTTTCGACATACGCACAGGCTTTGGCAAACGGCATCGGCCGCTGGAAGATTGCGGGATTAGTGACAATGCGCACAAAGGCGTGCAAAGTTTCCCAACACAAGAAGCACGGCTCCTGTGTTGACAGAATACGATTCAAAAACTGCTCCGCCTCAACCTGCCGGGGTTCGCCCTTGATGGCAGCATAGATGAAGATATTGGCATCAATCGAGTACATGTTTCTGGCGGTCGAGTATGTTGGTGACCAGTTCTTTGTCGGTAATGTCTATTTTCGGTTCAAGGTCGACAGCTCCCGGCCAGACGAATCTTGTTTTGCCACGGGCTTCTTTTCCGCGCAAACCCAGGACGATCAGCTCGTCCATGAGCTTCTTCAGCGTCTTACCTTCTTTACTCGCCATTGTCTTCAGCTTGCGGTATACGGGTGCCTCGAGCTCAAGCGTGGTTTTTGTCCGCATGGGCGGAATGTATATTTTTGCCGTGTTTACGGCGATATTTTTTATGTAAGCACGGTGTCTTTCTTGTTTGTAGGGGTAGGTTTAAACCTACCCCTACAAACAAAGGCAGTCATCGAAAATATTCTTTCAATCCACCTGCCCAGGCCGCATAGAGATCAGCGAGAGCTATTTCAGTCTGACCCAGCTTCAACTTTCCGCCACCCGCTTCAAAGCTCCCCAGCTTCGCCACCGGAAACTCAGCGGAGTGTTCTTTTTCGAGCGCCGATGCGTTAGCATCGCTTACGGCCACGAGATAACAATGCGCTGTTTCACCCAGCAAGAGAGTGTCGGCGAGTCCCTTGCCCAGCACCGTGATATCCAGTGTGATCGATGGCATCTTGCCGCTCGATTCAAAGCAGGCAAACGCCACACGGCAGGCTGCGCGCATGAGGCCACCGGCTGAAAGGTCGATTGCCGCGGCAAGGACACCTGCCCCGGCGAGTTTCGCGAGCTTCTGCGCACCGGCAAGTTCGGTTTTGAGATCCAACGATGGTAATGGACCACCCAGCGGTTTGCCTTCGGCATAGTGGTATTGGCTCGCCTGCTGCGACGGGGCAAACTTGCCGCAGAGAAACAGGTTTAGTTTCGAGGATAAATCCGCAGGCGCCGCAGGCACGGCATGCACTGCCTTTTCGAGCAGGCCAACCACACCCATGGTCGGCGTCGGCAGTACCGGCCCATCTTCAGATTCATTGTAGAACGAGACGTTGCCGCTCACAATTGGCACCTTGAACTCGCGGCACGCGTCAGACATGCCGGTCACAGCCTGCGCGAAGAACCAGTAGTTCTCGGGAATATACGGGTTCGCGAAGTTGAGGCAGTTGGTGAGGCCAATCGGTACGGCACCGGTCGCGGCGATATTGCGGACCGCTTCGGCAACGGTGTGCTGCGCGCCCTTGTAAGGGTCAATCGCGATGTAGTAGCCGTTGCCATCGATCGTGACCGCGAGCGCTGAATCAGAATGCGGCACGCGCACAACGCAGCCGTTTTGTCCGGGCCCAATGACGCGCTTGAGACCGATGTCGGTATCGTACTGCCGATAGATCGGTTGCCGTGAGCAGAGGTTTGGGTGTGCGAGCAGCTTCGCGAAAAGTTTTGTCACACCCGATATATCCGCCTTTTGCAGCAGTTCATCGAGTTGGTTCAAATCAGCTGCCCCCTGCTTCATCGCCACGGGTTTCTGCTCACGTTCGTAACGCGGCGCTTTCTTGGTAAGAATTTCTGCGGTGAGGTCGGCGTAACATTTACCGTCCATGAAAATCTGCAGATTCTTACCTTCGGTGGTTTCACCGATCACCGCTGCGTCGAGCTCCCACTTATCGAAAACAGCCTTCACCTTGTCCCAATTGCCGGGTTCGATCACCATCAGCATGCGCTCCTGGCTTTCTGAGAGCATAAATTCAAACGGCACCATGCCGGTCTCGCGCGCGGGAACTTTCTCCAGATCGAGGCGAACTCCCACATTGCCAGAGGCTGCCATCTCTGAAGAAGAACTGACGAGGCCCGCGGCGCCCATGTCCTGGATTGCGAGCACGAGCTTCTTTTGTATGCATTCAATCGTCGCTTCCATGACGAGCTTTTCGAGAAACGGATCGCCGACCTGTACTGCACTTCGCTCTTCTTCAGACTCTTTGCTGAGGTTCTTAGAGGCAAAGCTCGCGCCGTGAATACCGTCACGGCCGGTCTTTGCGCCGACATACACAACCCACTTTCCGGGACCGGGAATCTTCGCGGTCGCCATCTTGTCGATGTCGGCCACGCCCACGGTCATCGCGTTCACCAGTGGGTTACGCGTATAACTTTCGTGGAAAAAGATTTCACCGCCCGTGTTGGCGATGCCGAGGCTGTTGCCATAGTCGCCGATGCCTTTGACGACACGGCGCAAAAGGTAGCGCGTTCTCTGATCTTTTGCGGGCATACCAAATCGCAGCGAGTTTAAGGTCGCAATCGGCCGCGCGCCCATAGTAAAAACGTCGCGCATGATGCCGCCGACACCGGTCGCCGCGCCCTGGTAAGGCTCAACGGCTGACGGGTGATTATGAGACTCAACCTTAAAGACAACTGCCTGCTTGTCGTTGATCTTGAGTGAACCGGCATTTTCTTCACCGGGCTTTGCCAGCAGTCGGTCTGATTCAGAATAGAGCTTCTTCAAAAGGAGGATTGAGTTCTTATACGAACAATGCTCCGACCACATGCCCGAAAACATCGCGAGCTCGGTAAAAGACGGCTTACGGCCCAGATGCCCCACAATCAGGTCAAACTCCCCATCTTTGAGGCCGAGCTTCTTTGCCTCTTCGGCTGTGCCTTCGCGGTCTACAATGAGCATGTTTCAACACCGGGGTTCGAGACAGGCGGGCAACCATGATGAAAAAAATGACCCATTCACAGTTGCCGGCCGTCTAATAGGTTGTGGGGCGTTTGGCGCCCCGCGACCGACGGCTATAACGAAGAGAAATCCTCATTATTCACCGCCGGCCGCAATTAGGCCTTTCGGCTTGACTTGGGATTGCAAAGACGCAATACTGCAACAAGTCCAAAAGGGCAGCCCGGCCAAAAGCGGGGCAAAATCAAGATTTTAGGAGAAAACATGAAGAAATTAGCGTACACAGCATTATTCGCAGTTGCATTTCTCGCGACATACTGCGGCGGCACAAAAGGCCTGCAAGACATCAGCCAGGGCGAAGGCTCGGTTGACTCACTCGAAGAAGGCTTCGTCGGCGAAGACAAACTGATCGTTAAAGGCGACGGCATTTCACCTGCGGGCCTCAAGAGCTCACTGCAGAAAGAAGCAGCAGCTAAAGAAGCTGCGCGTATCGACGGTCAGCGTAAAGTGATCGAAATCTGCCGCGGCGCAAACATTCAGGCTGCAGCAACTGTTGACAACTTTGCACTCGCAGGTTCAGCTGTGGGCAAAGACCTCGCAGGCCGCATGAAAGGTGCTAAAGTGAAAAAAGCCAACTGCAAACCAGAAGGCGACATCGTGGGCTGCAAAGTTCTGATGGAAATTCAGAAAAAAGGCATCAAGAAAGATTGCGAACTCGCAATGGCTGAATTGTCGAAGTAACACGATGTTACACGCTCTGCCGCGGGCACGATGCCCTCTTGGCGGCAGAGCTAAATAACACCCGACATAGCAATAAAAAAGGCGGCGTCAGCCGCCTTTTTTATTGCTATTCATCTCTGTGCATTTCACGGAGCGCCGTGATTCCCAAAAGTCCCAACCCGGATTCGAGCACCTGGGTCGTCAGGTTACAGAGTGACAGCAGAGCTGCGGCCTCACCGGCATTTGTTGCGAGCAAGTCTTTAATGCGGTTATTTTTGGCGTGATAAAACGTCGTGAACAGCGTCGCCGTCTGGTAGAGGTATTCGGGCATTCGTTGGATCTCATAATTACGCGCAATATCTTGCACCAACTCGGGAAAACGCAATAACCAGAAGAGCAATGCCTCGCGCTCGGCCTGACCGGCTGCATTCACGGCCAACTGTTCAATATTGATCTCGCCCGCCGGTTCAACGCATTCGCGAAAGATCGAATGGATGCGCGCGTTCGCGTATTGCACGTAATACACGGGATTCTTTTTGGACTGGTCGAGCGCAAGTGTCAGGTCGAAGTCAAGATGCGTGTTGAGGCCCCGCGTGACAAAGAAATAGCGGCACACGTCTACCGGTATCTTCTGTATCAGATCGCGCATCGTCTGAAACTTGCCAAGCCGCTTTGACATCACAACGGGTTCGCCGTTTTCGAGCAGGTTCACCTGCTGCGCAATAATAACTTTAAAGGTTTCGCCTGCTTTCTCGCCAAAGCCCAGCGCCTTGAGCGCGCCTGAAAGCCGGGCGATGTAACCGTGGTGGTCGGGGCCCCAGATATCGATGATTGTGGTAAAGCCGCGCGCCACTTTGTCGGCATGGTAAGCAATGTCGGCGAGCAGGTATGTTGGCCGGCCGTCGGAGCGCACAATCACGCGATCTTTGTCGTCTCCGTATTCTTTGCTCAAAAAAACTTTTGCACCGTCGTTCAGGGCGACCTTACCGCGTTTTTCCAGTTCGGCGCCAGCTTTCAGCACTGCCCCGCTCTCATGCAGGCTTGCCTCTGAAAAAAAGCGGTCGAATTCGGTGTGAAAGGCCTGAAGATCTTTCTGTTGCTCGCCCAGAATTGCGGTCACGCCGCGCGGCGCGAAAAATTTCGCCGCAGAGGCCAGCCATTTTGCTTCATCGAGCGCCGCTACGCTGTCAGCTGTCAGAAGCAGATCAGCCTGAACCTGCCCCGCTGCGAGCATCGCATCGAGGTACTCGATAATGTATTCGCCCTGGTAACAATCTTCGGGTAGAGTCACGGCCTTAAATTTCTGCAAATAGCGATACGCAAATGAAAGCCCGAGTTTTTCAACCTGGTTGCCATAATCGTTCACATAATATTCGCGCGCAACCTGATGACCCGCCGCTTTCATGATACGCGTGAGGCTGTCACCGACCGAAGCTGCGCGCGCTGAAACGATATTCATCGGCCCTGTCGGGTTGGCTGAAACATACTCAAAGATAACTTTTTCAGACTGCGTCTCGTTTTCGTTGGCCTTGAGCCAGTCTGCGAGATTTGCAAAGGGTGTGATCTTGCCGATCGAAGATTGATTCAGAGTGAAGTTGATGAAGCCCGCACCGGCCAGTTCAATCTTTGCAAATGGCGCAGCGTCGATTGCCGCAATAAGTTTTTCAGCGATCGCGCGTGGGTTCTGGCGAAATGCTTTCGCGAGTTCCATTGCCGCGGGTGTTGCGTAATGGCCAAACTTGAGATCGGGCGTGTAATCGATACGCGGAGCAAAACCCTCGGGTAATGAAAGCGCGCCATCGGCTGCCACGCGTTCAGCCGCAGCAGCGACGATCTGCTTCAAAAAGTAACGCAGCGTCATGTGAACTTGTGCTCGTAGCCTTCGGGTATCATCTTCGCTGCGGGAAAAAGCTTCTGCGCATCAGCTTCCATTTGCAGCAGTGTATTGTCGCTGTGTAACGGGTCGTGGTGAATCATGTGCAGGTTCTTCACCGAGCCGCGTTTGCAGATCTCGATCGCGCTTTCGTACGTCGAATGACCCCAACCAGCTTTGCCGGCGTTGTATTCGGCCATTGTATACTGGCAGTCATACGCAAGCACATCGGCCCCTTGAGAAAATTCGGCGAGGCGCCTCAGCATGTCGTCGTTATGCTCGACGTCAGTGGAAAAAACAAACGATTTACCATCGACATCAAAGCGAAACGCCAGCGTCGAATTGGGGTGGTGCAGGGCGAAACAAGATATTTCGATGCCGTCGATGCGAAAGCGCGAAGAGGCATCGATCGCGTGGAATGTCTTGTTCGACGACATGTATTTGGTGCCGACGGGAAAATAGATGAAATGCTGCTGCATATGCAGAACGCGTTCGATATCCCACACTTCATCGCGGCCATCGAGGCCGGGAACAGTCTTGGTTTCGCCGTAGACGTCGAGTTTCACGTTGGGCAAGAAGGCAGGTATAAAGAAGGGAAAACCCTGAATATGGTCCCAGTGGCTGTGCGTAAACAGCAGGTGTATGTTGCCGCCCGTTTTGGGCAGGTCAGACTGCATCAGTTCAAGACCGAGTATACGAATGCCGGTGCCGGCATCGATAACAATGCGCGTGCCGTTGTGCTCTACAAGGCAGCAGGTAGTGTTGCCACCGAACTTGTCGAATTGTGAGCCGCTGACAGGCAGAGAGCCCCTGACGCCGTAATATTTTATTTTCAATGACACGCTTATTCCAATATCGTTCTGGCAGGGGGGGTAACTGTAACTACGCCAGTCCCGAAAATTGAGATGCCGCCGAAACTAAATTTGCCACACTCAGAAGCCAGCGGCTCCGTGACCCGCGGCAAATCCCTGCCCGTTTTTACGACGCGCTATGCTTTCCCGTCGACCGAAGGCTTAGGCGAATCGATGTACCTCGGGGCGGGTGCTGACCTCGAACCTGACACGCTGCTCTACGCTTATTCTCACGGCTTTTTCCCGTGGTACGAAAAGCCGCCGATACTCTGGTGCTCCCCACCGCAAAGAACGGTTCTGCGTGCCGGCGAGCTGCACATCAGCCGTAGCCTGAAAAAGGCACTGAAACGCAGCAATCTTGAAATTCGCTGCGACTCGTCATTCACCGAGGTGATTCGTCTCTGTGCCAGGGTCAGGCCAGAGACGTGGATTACCGATGAAATGCAGTCGGCTTATGTGAAGCTCTTCGAGCTCGGCTGGGCACATTCGTGGGAGGCCTATGAAGATAGTCGCCTGGTTGGCGGCATATACGGCGTAGTGCTCGGGCGGGCCGCGTTTCTCGAATCGACTTTTCATCTGCAGAATAACGCCGGCAAAATCGCGCTCGTGAATATGTACGAACAACTGCTCGGCAGCGGTGCGCAATTCTTTGATTTTCAGGTGCCCTCTGAGATCGCAGAATCTTTTGGCGCGTATGAAGTGCCGCGGGCCACTTTCGAGAAGATGCTGCGTCAGGCTCTGGTCTAATCTGTGTCGATTGAATATATTCATGGCAAATCACTGCGTGCACTTTATGCACCATTCTCACAACAGCTGCATACTGACCGCCGGCATCTGCTGCCGCAGACGCCGCAGACCATTGTAGTCGGCAATCTTGACACCGAAACTTATCTGCAACGAAACCTGATTCAAGATGACGGCGTAGTCATGGGAGTCAACTTTCCGTTTCTGGAAAGCGCGATTGAAAATTTTTCACTGCGTTGCCGCCACGCATTGCCGCCCAACGCCAATGAGAGCTGGTTTACCGCACCGCCAGCGAAACCGACAACAGAACGCAATCTGACTCTATTTGACCTCGAGATTGTCTTACTCGGCATTCTGCAAGATCGCGCGCATGATAATCTCTTGAATACGCTGGGCTACGACCGTCTTCAGCTCACACAAGCACGCATGTTGGCGCTCGCGCAAAAACTCGCGGGTGAATGGTATGACTACCTGCTGCACATACCCGAGGCGCTGAGTTCACTCAAAGCCAAGAGCCCTGCAGACGTTTTATGGAAAACGCTGAAAGACACGCTGCTCAAAGCTGGATACACTTCAGCGCTGCTCGGCGGGCAGTTCAGTATTGAACCACCGCCGGCAGCAGGCAACGCGCAGGCAGGTTTGATTCTTTTCGGCATGCCGATTCTGTCAGCGCACCACCTGCGGGCGCTTTGCAGCATTGCCCGTTCGGTTCAGGTCACGATCTACGCGACAGATTTTGCCGAACTGCAGGCTTCGCCCGACACTTTCATGCAGGCAATCGGAGAAAAATTTGCAGGCTATCGCAGTTTGCTCTCACACACGGCAAAATTTTCGGGCGTTGAGGTTTCTTTCAGACACATTGAAGAGAGTGAGAACCTGGCAGCCCGCGTTGAAGTTGCGGCTTTGCCAGGTCTATGGCGTGCAGCAGAGATTATTGGCGACATCTGCCATGAAAAGCTGATGGGCAGCGGTCTGCGCCAGACTGACATTTCGATCGCACTGCACAATGTCGATGCGCAGTTTTCAGCTTTCGAACGGGCGTTTGCAATGCGCAGGCTAACTGCGACCTGCCGCTCTGCAAAAACAACCGCGCCTGAGGCGAATGTTGAATTGTTGAAAATTCTTGCCGTTGGTGCAGAATCAGGCATTGATCGCGAGATATTGCTGAGGTACTGGCAGAACCCCATCACCATGCAGGCATTGAGGGTGAGCGACGAAGATGTTTTGCACTTCAAACTTGCGCTCGAACGGGCACAGGGTTTTCGCTCAGACCACAAGTCTGCATTTGAGGCCTATTCGCTCACCAACGCGCTCTCTCGCTTCGCCCGCGCGCTGTTTTTTCAAGATCGTCTTGGCAGCCAAAAAACTCTGCGGCTCTTCGATTCGGCTGAGCACACAGAACTTTTGCTGAAAAGCATACTTTTGCTCGAAGAGAGTGTCAACCGCCTGAAACGGGAAACAGGCGAAAGGCTTCTGCCCCGGCTGCGCGAAACCTTGCGGTCACCCCTTTTCGGTACCGGTAACGAGAAACAGCGCGTTCTGCAGCTATTTGAACGCATAGAAAATATACCCGGATCGCAGTCTCTGTCTCTGGGGCAGATCGTGGCCATCACCGAAAACCAGATTCAGGGGCTCGATTTACGCGTGAGCCAGCCGGCAGATGGCATCGCCTTCGCGCAGCCAGGCGCGACGGCCTATGGTCGCCGCGTTCAGGTACTCTTTGATCTGAGCGACAAGATAACCACCCGTGATGATGACAGGCTCTATATGCTGCCAGAGTTCCGCAAGGCCCCGACCCGCCTCAGCAGCGACGAGCAACTCGCGATTGCCATGCTGCAGGCGGTTTATGGCGGCAGCGAACATGTCATTCTGGCTTACAGCAATGTCGACGCAAAAACCGGTGCGGAGTTCTATCCGGCGCAGGTATTGGCGCGCTTCGAGAGTGCGCTACCGACTCAGGGCCTGGCGGTCTCATACCTTAAAGATTTTGCGCCGACAATGCTCGACGGGCGCGCGCAGCGAACTGTGATCGCAGCAGACGACGACGTTTTGACGATCAACTACCTGAACACACCCAGCCAGAAAAGAAACAAAAAACTCACAGACATACTCTTGCAAGACTTTCCGGCGGGCGACTCTGATACTCCGCCGACGCTACGGGAACTGCATGCATTTCTGATGAATCCGGCGTTGCACATACTGTCGCAGCGCGTGACCTTACCAGAAGAACCGGCTGAATTCAAATATTCTGAACCTGCGCTGGCTACAGGCAAAAGCAAGCAGGCAGCCTTTTGTGAAGACTACCTTAAAGATGCTCTGAAAACTGGAAAAATCTCTCGTTCGCCCGTTGAGTTCGTGGGACGTCGTCAGAAAAGCGGCGAACTGCCTGCCGGCGGTTTTGATCAGGCCATGCGCTTGCTCGACAAAAGTGACAATGTGCGGCGGCTCGAAGCATTCACCGCAGATACGATTGCCAAATACCGACGTATCGATATCGTGTTTAAAGCGGAAATTAAGAAAGCATTTGTGAGAAAAGACGCAGAACGGATCGACCGCTATTACCTGCCCGCAGTTGATATCGGTGCTGCCAGAATTACGGGCGAGTGCCATGATCTCTATCTCGACACCGAAAGCGGACTCTTGGTCCGAATCGAATCAGCGACAAGTAAACGAAGGCTTTCACCGATTCTGGAGCTGCATCTTTTGCGCTGCATGCTCGACTGCGCGCAGAACGCTTTGACCGATACCCTGAGCCTGGGTTTTTCTGAAATTGCCATTCATAGCAAAGCCAAAGAGCCTGAAACACTTGATTTTCAAATGAAAGAAATATGCAAAGTGGCTTTGCCCGATTTCGACAGCATGGCTTACCTTCGGGATGTCGTCGCCGCGCTGGCAGCAAGAGAGGTCTTTTGGTTCGATGTCGCGAGTCTTGGCACGAGCGTCTTTGCCACTTTGGCGACCGTCGAAGAGAAAAAGCTCGTCGATTGGCATGAGAGCGATTCAGAATTCGCGCAGCGCCCTGCCCGTTCTGTCTTTCTAAAGCGCTTTTTCGATCTGGCGGCAGACCGGCGCAGCTTCGACTTCTGCAGACAATACATCGGGCCGCTCGCCGCCGCGAATGCAATAGTCAATGCAGGTAAACCCAAAGCTGCGAAACGGAGCAAAAAGTGACCACCGAAGAAGAACAGGCGCACATCAGAAAGCTGATTCAGTCTGGGCAACACCTATTTATAGAGGCATCGGCGGGGTCAGGAAAAACAACTCGCCTCGTAAACCTGGTCGCCGAAATTATCGCACAAGAAAAAGCGACTATTTCCCAAATTCTCTGCGTTACCTTCACCGAGAAGGCGGCGGCCGAGCTGAAGGCGAGAATCTATGAAAAACTCCGCTCAATGCCGGGAGAGCCTGCAAAAAGGGCCACGGAAAATTTTTCGCTAAACGCCATCGGCACGATCCACAGTTTCTGCCTGCGCAGCCTCGGCCTCAGTAAGCTCTACTCTCTGGCACGAACCCAGGGTGAGGGTGTGAGCGACAGCGAACTTTTTGAAGAAGCCCGCGCCTGGGTGTACAGAGAAATCTGGACTCAGCTCGATGCCGATGAGCTCGCGCGTCATTTGCATGAGTCTGATTTCGGTTCGGGTGGCAATAACCGTACCTTTGACCAGGCATTGCGCTCACGCGCGCTCTGGTGTTTCAGCATGAATTCTCTGCCACTTTCGCCGCCTGCACCCGAAATGTCGGCAATTGCAAACGCAGCGGAATTCTTCAATTTCACGCTCGCGGCGATTGTCAGGCGCATGCACGAAATTGCCGAAACGGCAAACTCAATGTCGTTTTCGCGCATGATAACGCTCATGGCCGAAGCGGTCAAAGACAGCGATTTCGCCGCGACCATCAGGCAGAGTTACCACTATGCCCTGATCGATGAATTTCAAGATACGGATGAAATTCAATGGCAAATATTCAGAACGCTATTTCTCGCAGACCTGCAATCCAGAAAGACCATTCTCGTGGTTGTGGGCGATCCTAAACAGGCGATATATAAATTTCGCGGTGCGGATGTATTTGTGTACCTTCGGGCAAGAACTGAGCTCATGGGTCTGGGCGCGTTGACCGACGAATTGACGCGAAACTACCGCAGTGTGCCCGAGATTTTGCATTACCTGAATGACTTCTTCTCTGACCCGGCAACCGCCGAGGTCTGGAGTCGCGCAGGCATATCGTACTCCCCCGCAGAAACGAACGACAAGGTCGTTTCTACCGGCGACGATTCGAGCGGTACAGAAATCTGGTACGCTGAAAACTACTCGCAACAATCAACCAAAGTATTCTGCGCGCAGGCCGCCGACCGAATTTCTGCGATCAGGGCCGCGCACCCAGATTGGACGATCGCGGTCATCGCATTCAAACACCGTACCCTGGCTGTGATGGCCGATGCGCTTCGTGCACGGGCAGTTGAATATGCCTATTACGGTGAAAAGCCCGATGTCAGGCGACTCGACATCGAACACCTGAAGGTTTTCGTCGATTCGTTTTCCCATGAAACCAGCCTCGGTCTTGCACAGGCCAACACCACAGTCTTCATGCTGGGACAAACCGATGCGCTGAGGCATTATGAATATCTCGGGGCCTTGCTGCACCAGGGAAAGATCATCAATTTTTTGCAGGCTTTGGCTCAAAATTTTCGCCCCTTGCATGCGATACTCGAACATGATGCTGACCCAGTAGAATACCACGCCTGGCGTACGCTTTTCGAAAATCTTCTGAACCGCTGCGGTAAAGACATCGTCGATCATTTCACTCTGCGAAAGGCCGTGGCCCAGCTGAAAGACCGTGATGCCGCCGAAGCGGCCAGCGGCGACATGCTCAGATCGGCGGCGGCCGTTCAGCTCTTGACCGTGCAGAGCTCGAAAGGTCTCGATTGGAACCTCGTGGTGCTGGCCGATGGCGAAAGCGACAAACGCTGGCGCGATTTTCCGTTCTTTCACGATGCCGCAGGCCATGCCGTCGTGCCGGCAGACATTGATGCGTTTGACAGCGGCGCAGATAAGCTGATGACCAGCAGCGAAGAGTCGCAGATTACGCAGCTCAACTTATTGTATGTGGCGCTGACCCGTGCCAAGCATAAACTTCTCATTTTCGCGCAGCCCGCGCTGCACGTGGCAAACCCAGGACCGACTGCGGCGTTTCTTTATGACCAGATACCGAAAGTGAACAAGATAGTGACCCTGCACCGCCTGCCCGATGCGACGACCGCGGTAGCGATCGATTCCAACGGGCCTGCTGAACCATCGTCCGTTGAGCCAGGTCTGTTCGATAACCCGGCAGCGCCATTGCCTTTGCCACAGCACAAAGATGTGCCGCTGCGCATTCTGAAACGCGAGTCATTCTCTTCGCTGAGCAAAGCCGACTTTACAGCCGTCGAGTTTGCCGATGACATTTTGCCGCGCGGCGCCGAAACCGGCCAACTCTTGCACACACTGCTGGAAACCTGTGACTTCTCGGGATTAAAGAGCAAAACCACTGCCGAAGCAAACGCCATTCTACAGAAGACCCGCGCTGCCCTCGAAATTTCTCAGCTGGTCGAAGACGATATGCTTGAAGCAGTCGCGAACCGAATTCTTGAAATTGTTGTCCAGTGCGCGAATGCCAGCCTGCCGCTTGTCGACACGGCCAAACACACCCGCCTCAGTGAACTGCCGCAGACAAACCTTTGGCGCGAGATGCCGTTCTACAGCAGTGCAGACACGCATGCTGAGCTGCGCCGCATGCCTGCGAGCCCGGTGACGCGTATCATGACCGGGTTTATGGACATGGTTTTCACACCCAACGACATGGATTATTACATTCTCGACTACAAAAGCAATTCACTCGCGGGAGTTGCCCCCGCAGACCTCGATGACTATATCAAGTTGCATTATGATAAGCAGCGCGAAATCTATGGTGAAGCTTTGCAGCGATATTTGCAAGAATTGTACCCTGAAAGCGGCCGCCGCGTCAGGGGCTGCTACTTTCTATTTTTGCGCTATCTGAAAAGTGGTGAAACCACCGGAGTTCAGTTCAAAGAATACGCCTATGTCTGAATTCAAATATCTCACCGATCAGTTGATCGCCGACGCCGACCTCTGGAATCAAGTGCCGCTGAGCTTGGCTGAGCGCGAGAGTCTGATCTCACAGTTTCTCGCGGGCGAAATTGCCGTTGAAGCTTCAGAGCGAACCGCCGGCATGTTAGCAACCGAATACTTTGACCTTACCGAGATAAACGGCGCAATGCATTTTATTCCGGGCCGGTACAAAGACATGTTTACATTCTTTCTGCAGTCTCTGAACCGTGCGCGCGGGCAGCGCAGCGCTGCCATCATGCCCGGGGTAAACACTCTTGTAACTGGTGGCCCTGGCACCGGTAAGAGCTACCAAATATCTCGTTTTGTCGAGTCGCTCGCCGCAAAACAGACAGATTCACCGGTGCGCGTGGCAATTGCCGCGCCCACGGGCAAAGCTGCAGCACGCTTCACAGCGCTCGAAGCGCTGCCCAATTTGCTGCTCGAATGCCTCACGATTCACCGGTTGATGCAACTGAGCCCAGACGGCAGCCGGGCAAAGTACGATGCGCCGAACCCGCTGCCTGTCGATGTTCTCATCGTCGATGAAATTTCGATGGTTGATCTCGGCCTCTTTGCACGACTGATCGGGGCGCTGCCGCTGCACGCCCAGGTCGTGCTCGCGGGCGATATCGGGCAACTGCCGGCCGTCGACGGCATTGCGATTGCTCCCGCTTTGGAATTTCTGGCCGAGCAAGGTCTGCTCACTCACCTTGAACTCACAGTCACCCATCGATTTTCTGCGTCAAAAGCGGCCGTTTATGCGGCATTGCAGAGCGACGGCATTTCAGCCGTAACTGCTCAATCAGAGGGCATTCGCCTCATTGAAATTCAAGACACGCAGGCCCTGAATCTTCACGTCGAAAACTATGCTCGGGAAATCTATCGCACGCCCGGGTTCACCGCGCTCGCCGAGCGGCTGGCCCAAACGCCTTTTCCTGGGACGACCTGGCAAAAAGCGGCGAAAGATATTCTGCAGCAGCTTCAGCGCAGCATCATTCTGTGCGAAAGCAACGAGGGCAGCCACGGCACCTCGGCGTTGAACCGACGCATTGCGGCAGTCTGCACGGGAAACCGGGTGACGCCGATTATGGTAACGGCCAATAGTTATGAGCTGCAACTCTTTAACGGCGATACAGGTTTCATATTTAACGATGGAAATCACGAGCATGTGATCATCGAAAGCGCAGGCAGAGTGAAGCGTCTGCCGCTCGGTCGGCTGCGCCACTGGCAAATAGCGTACGCGATCACTATACACAAAAGCCAGGGATCAGAGTACCAGATGGTGCACATCGTGCACGAAACACGAAAGAACCCCGAGCGTGATCATCGGCTGCTCTATACTGCAGTGACACGCGCCCGTGAGCAGGCGGTTATTTTAAAGATGCACTGAGGGCATAAAAAAGCCCGCACCGAAGGTACGGGCCTTTAAGCAGAATAGGTTTATTTCGCTTTGATGCCGTCGAGGGTGACCTCAACAGAATCTTTGCCTTTTTTCGTCACAACTTCGATGCGACCGGCTTCGATGCCTTTCACAATCAATGCGTCTTTGACGCTCGCACCATATTTTGCCGCGTGCTCTTCGCTTTTGCCTTTCGCGACGAGCTGAATTTTCACGTCTTTCTGTGCCTGCAGAATGGGCGACATGTCGGCAATCTTGCCCTGCATATCATCGCTGAGCGCAGGCACTTCGTCTGCCTTCGGTGCGCGCTTTATATTGTAGAGGGCTTTCAGGTCATATGTTCCTGAAAAAACCGGGCTTGCACCTTTGCGCTTGAGGCCTGCACCTTTCAGGGTGGGCACAACGCTTTCGAGAGCTTTACCTGAAGCGAGGGCTTCAAGGTTGTCACGCTCTGCTTTGGCCAAGAGGCCCCGCGCGATGCTCATCTTCGCGAAGTTGGTCGAAAGAATCGCGTAGAAGCTCGCCTTGTCATATTCACTGTCATTCAGAAAGTTCTGCGCTTTGGTGAAGAAAATTCGGGCACGGTACGCATCTTGCTCGGGCAGAAATGTTGCGAGCTCTTTGCGCGCTTCCATGGTGGCGAGCGACTGTTTTGCGTCGTCGACTTCGCGCTGTGCCTGCGCTTCTTTAATCATGCCTGCAAACGCAGGGGAAATCATGCTCATGACGAGTATTGCTTTAATCAGGTTTTTCATTCTAGGTCTCCTTAAATAATGGCGTTAGGCCCACGCGTGGCTATTTGAGCCCCGCAGCGCGAGATTGCTGCAATACTTTTGAGAGTGCGCAATATGACTTCGCCTTGATGGCCGCGGCCCAGGCCGCTTCGTACTCTTTTTCAATCGCAAATTCTTTTGCTTTGTCGAGCACCTCTTTGGCTTTTCCGGTTTCAGCGCTGCCGTCTTCGCCGAGTGCAGTGTAGGCTGCCTGCGCGTCTGCAATCGCCGCATCAGCGTCTGCTTTTTCAACGCTTGAAGGATATATAATGTCACGCGGGTCGTCGGCCACCTTGCTGCTGCCGCAGCCATAGCCTGCCATAACGGCAAGTGCCAGCATAGCCAATAGTAATCTAGTGTGTCTCATCATTGAAGCTCCTGTGTGTGGTTTTATGTGCCATAACCCAAGACCCATGTAAAGGCCTTCGGGTTCCCAAAACTGTGTACAGCTTGGCTCAGCCCTTGACCCAAGGCAAATCACAGATTAAGTGCGTCAAGGGAAAAGAGCTTTGAAATCTGGGCCATACCGCAACCCGCAGCAGCGGGCTGCGGTATGGCGTTCGTCAGTACGGGGGTAATCCTCACTTTTTTTCGGACTATTTGCCGATGAGAGATAAGGTATTGGTATGAAGGGGCATCTCAGGTCTCTGGTTGGCCGCAGCAGTGATACATTCGCAGGGCACCTCACGGCCAATTCGCGTGAAATCGCCTCGCAGGTGTACGCAAGGCGAACGCGCAGCCTTGTGCCCTCGGTGGCTGTTTTGCCGGCGCTCATCGGCTGTCTGTTTCTCTCGAGTGGCATGGGCCTTATCATTGCCGGCGGCGCAAACCCGACTGGCCCCTCGATTGAGCGCATTAGCCCTGACGGCGTCGAAACAATCTGGGAGAACCAGATCACGCCCGCCCAGGGTCGTGAATTTCATCTGACGCTCGACCTCAATAACAGACTGAGCGGCATCGACACCTGGTCGCGGCGGGTGATGTGGCAGGCGCGTCTGCCAGAGATATCAGCCACTTCGGCACCGCTCGTCTTTACAGACCGCGGCCGCATTCTTGTCGGCGTGGCGACGACGATTGGCGCCGTCTATCTCATCAACGCAGGCAATGGCCAGATTGTGTGGATGCAGAACGTGAGCGATCGCATCGACGTATCGCCTCTGCAAATCAAGAATACGACCATGGCCGTGGCGTGTGCCGACGGTCGCATCTATGGTATCAACATCAATGACGGTCATATCGACTACATGGTGCAGACCGATTCGAAAATCACGGCCCTTGAACCTGTGAGCGATGGGCGCGGCGAAAACATCTACGCGATAGCCGACAAGAAGAAAGTTCTTGCGCTGAACGCGATGACCGGCGACCTGAACTGGCAGGGCGATACGCACGGTGAAGCGACGAACAGCCCGCTGATTGCGAAAGACCGCGTTATTGCACCGACGACTGACGGCGATTTCAGCAAACTCTGGGCATTCGACACGAGCGGTGCACTACGCTGGATGTCGACCTATGACCGCGTGAGCTCGCTCGCTTCAGCAGACGACTACATTGCGATGGCGCAGGGCAGTATTGTCACGCTCTTGCGCGCTGACACGGGCGAACCCGTGCACTACTGGCAGGTCGATGAAACCCCTGCCGCGCTGCAACTCGTGGCGCAACATGGCCGCCTTATTGTCAGAACCGACCGCGGCGAAGTTCTGACTGCTCTCAATTGACGGCTTCAAATATCTTGACGCCACTGCGTTAATCGTCACTCGCCTCTGTGAATTCTGCAACCTTAGCCTGGGTCGTTCTGGGCGCATACCTGTGCGGTTCAATACCGACGGCTTACCTTGCCGCCTACGGCCTTAAGCGCGTCGACATCAGGCAATTTGGCTCTGGCAATGTCGGCGCCTCGAACGCAATGCGGCTTTTGGGTAAAGGTTGGGGTGTCGCCATATTGCTCTTCGATGCCGTGAAGGGTCTGGTGCCCGTTCTGCTCGTGCTGCACGTCTGTCTCGCAGCTGATGCCTCGGTGCAGCGTTATGCGCTGGCGGCCGCACTCGCGGCGCTGGTCGGGCACGTCTTTCCCGTCTGGCTGAAATTTCGCGGCGGTAAGGGTGTTGCCACGGGCCTCGGGGTAATGACGGCGCTTTTGCCACTCGCAGTCGCGATCGCGCTGCCGGTTTTTATTCTGGTCGTCGCCGTTTCGCGTTATATTTCGCTCGGCTCCATCGTCGCGGCTGCCCTGCTGCCGGGCCTCTTTTTTATCAACCATACCCTACCGGCTGACTGCGAACTTTTCGCGTTTGTGTGTATCGCGTGCATTTTTGTGATTTACAAGCATAAGTCTAATATCAGGCGTATCATCGCGGGTGAAGAAAACCGCCTCGGTGAAAAACGGCCAGAGATGCCCGCCAAACCGGTGTGACCGCAGATAAAGGAGTATCTATGAAAAAGCAATTATTGATGTTCGCGCTTCTATGCGCAGGCGCCGCGTCACTTTCAGCCGGGCCGATTCGCGACGAATTTTTTAAGACGAAAGACGATATCGAAAAGGGAAAAGATACTCCAGAAATGCGCAAACAATTTCTCGAGACCAATATTCAGCGCTCGCTGCGCCGCCTGCTCGTGCGCTACTACGGTTACCAGACCCCCGAAAAGGTAAAAATCTCAGCGTCGAACTATGAACAATCTGAAAAAGACAAGCTGACTTACTATTTCAAGTTTGAAGAATATGTCGGGTTTTTCACCTTTTCGAACGACCCCGAATACTATTACGCAGTACCGCGCGACGAAAAGATCATTACAAAACCGAAAGCCGGCGCCAACTAGCATGAAATGTCGACCCGCAGAGCGTCAGGCTTCTGCGGGTGGGCGTTCATCGCCGATAGCCGGCACCCCTGAACTTTGAACCCTGCCCCCCACCCCATCGTTCTGCTGACGGCATTACCCGATCTGGCAGCGGCAGAAAAAATGGCGGATGCAATTGTCAGCGCGAAGCTTGCTGCGTGCGTGAATATTTTTCCCGACATGCGTTCTGTATATTTTTGGGAAAACAAGATCGTACGCGAGAACGAGGTAAAGTTATTCGTTAAAACCTCGTCGGCAGTCGCCCCCGAGGCGATAGCATTCATTAAAGCTGGACATCCTTATTCTGTGCCTGAAATCACGACCATACACGCCGACATGCATGGCGAATACTGGGTGTGGCTTCAGGGTTACGTTGGCTAGCAGGCTCCGGAAAAACTCCCGCAAAAGCGAAAAGCCTCGTCATTTGCGTGCGCAAACGACTGCTAAAGCGCGACGTCGCTTGCCAGCAAGCGACTATGCTGCTTTTCGCTTTTGCGGTTCCGGATGCCTGCTAACAGGTTCCTTTTTCAGGAACCTGCTAGCGAAAGAAATTCAGCTGGCGCAGCAGGTGGTGCATGATCTCGGGCGTACAGCGCGTCGAATAGTGGCTTGCGTCAGACCAGAATTTGCATTTGTAATCGTCTTGCTTGGCGAAATGGAATTTCACACTGCCGCCCGGCAGGTCTATCGCGTATTTTTCGACCGCGGGCGCATAGGGAGTTTTGTCGAGCACCCGGTTCAGCTCTTCGTGCACAAACGGTTTGTAGAGCAGCATCGGCACATTCTTGTCGCGTGCGAGCTTCACGATGCGGCGCAATGATTCGTCCATAAGCGGGTCGACTGCGAATATCTTGTAATTGCCCTCATACATGCTCAGAAACTGGCCGATGCGCTCATCGCGCAGTTTGCCTGTAAGGTCTGAATCGAGATAATCTTTATAGCCGCGAATATACTTCTCGAGAATAGAGTACTGCGGTCGTTCGTTTTGTGGTCTCGCGCGGTAGTCAGAAATCAGAAGTTCTGGCCGGGGTTTCAGCGCATAGCCGGCAAAAATCAATCTCGCACGCGCTTCTTCTGAAACGGACTTTTTTCCGAATTTTTCGAGCAGCCGGTAATAGTCATAGTCGTACTCGTCGCTGAAGATGAATTCTGACTTTCCGTGGTTGTTGCGGTGCTCGAGTTCGAGCAGTTCGGGGCCCAGCTCAAAGACAATTGCATCGGGTATCAGGTTCTGTCGCCACAGCCGGTCGACCGCATGGTAATAGACGACCATCTGCGCCCCGACCTGAGCATAGACTAGAAACTGGGTCTCAAGAATCTGGTCGCGTTCTTTGGCTGCGAGAAATTCGGTAATGCTTGCCTCTTGCTTCAACAGATTGAAGCGTTCAGAGCGAGAGCTGCCAAAGACCAGTACCGTGCGGCAGGCGCTGCCACAACCCGTGAGAGTGCCCCTCTTTTTGGCGACGAAACTTGCTTCGTTGTCCAGACGAATGCGGGCCGTTTCGGTCAGCTGAATGCCTGAACCTTCAACCGCACCTGCAGACGGTTTACCTGTGAGCAGCAGCAGTTTATCAGCGGCAAAAAGCAGCGCCAGCAGAATTAAAGGATAATACAACCAGCGCTTCATGAGTGGTTTGTTGGATTCAGAATTGGACATAGATAAATGCCTCGCTGGGTATTTGAATGCGTGATATCAAAAAATAGATAACGAGCAGCATTACCGGCAGCACCCAGGCCGCGCGCGGCAAAACCAGCTGCAGCAGGTTCTCGCGCCGGTGCTCCAGATATTGCACGAGCCAGGTCGCGGCAATGAGCAGCAGCACCAGCCAGACGGTCAGCGCCGCACTCTTCAAAACGAACACCTGCGAAATCACGGCTAGTGCCGTTGCCAGGTCGGGTGCGCGAAAGAACACGAACGCGAAGCTCCAGCCGGTAATCACCCAGAGGTTGCGCAGCGCCCAGGTGTAGCGATTTGCGGGCGTCTTGCCAAGTTTGACGAGCTTTTCGAGCGTGAGGTAGATGCCGTGCAGTGCACCCCAGATCAGAAAATTTATCGTTTCGCCGTGCCATATACCCGAGAGCACCATTGCCACCATCAGGTTGAAGTACTGGCGCGGCTGCGAAACGCGATTGCCGCCGAGCGCAAAATAAATGTACTCGCGAATAAATACCGACAGGGTAATGTGCCAGCGTGTCCAGAGTTCTGAGAAACTGGTCGAAAAATACGGGCTGCGAAAGTTGTTCGGCATGTCGTAGCCGAAGAGTTTCGCCATACCACGCGCGAGATCGATGAATCCCGAAAAGTCACAGTAGATCTGTGCGCTATAGCCCAGAATGGCGAGCAAGGCGTCTGTACTGCCGTAATCCCCCGGAGATTTATACACGGAGTTAATGAGGTAACCCAGAACGTCGGCGATAAAAAGCTTCTTCACCAGCCCCAGACAAATCAGGTAGAGGCCGCGCGTCTGCATTTCGCGTGAAGCGACGGGGTTACCCACCGCGCGGTAAAAATCAGAAGACCGCAAGATCGGCCCCGAAATCAAATGCGGAAAGAACAGCATATAAAGAGCAAACCTTGCCGCTTCAGGTTTTTCTACCTGACCGCGATAGGTGTCGACCTGAAAAGAGATGAATTGAAAAGTATAGAAGCTGATTGCGAGTGGCATGACCACCTTCAGTGTTTCGGGGTTTGCAGTGCCCGGCGGCAGCAGCAACGCAATCGCTGAATTGAAATATTTGAAGAATGCGAGGTGCAGAATGTTCAGCGATACGGCAGCAATAACCAGCGGACGCGAACGGCCGGCTGCAAGCTTCTGCGCGATTAAAAAATTTATCAGAATAACGAGTACGAAGTGTGCCAAAAACGCCGGGCTGTAAAAGCCGTAGTAGAACAGCGAAGCGAGTATCAAAAAACCCACGCGCAGGCGTTGCGGCAGGTTCCAGTAAATGACAAACGAGGCGATGAAGAAAGCGAGAAAGGCCAGTGAAAGAAAATTCATGATTATTTATCCGTTACCCGCGCTCGCAGCCACTGCGGGTATGTAGGCCATGTCTTCGTGCAGAATATGCTGCGTCAGCCAGGTTTCGAGAAACTTGCTGAGGGCCTGCGCGCTGAGCGTCTTGTTCTGCAACTGCACGACATATTCGCCGAGCTGCTCGCGCATTTTCTGGTGCATCGCCTGGTGCTGAACGAGCGCATCGTAGTGCGCGTTCTGCATGACTGACTCTTCGTAGGCAAAATGTGTGGTCACGTATTCGTTCAACTCTTGAATGATATTCGCCAAGATCTCGTCGCTTCGCCCTGAGGCCAACGACCGCGAGAGTCTGTTCGCGAGTTCGAACAAGTATGCGTGCTGCGAATCAATTTTGGGAATTCCCGTGCTGTACTCAATCGTCCACTCAAGGGGTATCATAGAGAATAGGTATCCGCAGCAGCGACAAGACGTCAAGACTCGCAGGTTCTGCAGTCGCACCATAGGGCAATTCTTGGTTTACGTCTGCCCGAGTACAGCGCAGGCTGCACTATGTTCACGCGACTCATTTTCATTAACACACTCGTATTCACCGTACTTCTGACGAACACTGGGCAGGTGCAGGCAGCGAGCAACTGCGACTTTGGCACCTCAGGGGCCGTCATGGTCAAAGAGACGCCCCTCAAAGACGGCATTGTGAAACTGGGCACGCTGCAGGTCTCGAAAAATAACCAGAACCCGATCGTCGCTTTTTTCCAGAGCGGCAAACAGGTGTTCTGCCGCAAAGATATCGACGCATCACCCGTAGATGCGCGTGCGATTGCCGCAACAGCCGACAAAGAGCACTTGTACATTGCCTTTAGCACCGACGGCGGCGCGAACAACCCGATTGCCTTCACCCGCTTCACGAAAAGCGGCTGGCAGAAATCTTACGGTAAGGGCGGCGGGGCTAAAGTGATCGTGCTGCTCAAGATACGCAAGGCCGACGGTGAAATCGTGGCCGGCACGTACCTGACCGCACGCAAAGACGACGGCAAGACAAACTCAATCGTCGTCAAAAAGCTGGCGTATGAAAATAACTCGGTGCAAATACAGGCAGACAGCTGGTATTCGCCCCTGCGTATCGACCAGAGCCCTTATAGCTGCTCAGGCAAATCGCCTTTCTTCTATACGATTCAGCTTTCACCCGACCTGACGACCGCCATGTCGACCAACGCACCGCAGTGCAAATAGACTCCATGAAAAAATACCGCCTCATCAGCTTCAAGCTCTGCCCGTTCGTACAGCGATCGGTGATCGTGCTCAAGACAAAACACATCGATTTTGATATCGAATACATCGATCTGGCAAACAAACCCGATTGGTTCTTGAAGTTATCGCCTCTGGGTAAGGTACCGGTGCTTCAGGTCGGCGATGACGTGCTCTTCGAATCGGCGATCATCATGGAATATCTCGACGAGGTCACACCGCCCTCGCTTCACCCGACCGACCCGTTGCTCAAAGCGAAGGCCCGCGCGTGGATTGAGTTCTCATCGCATCTGTTGGGGCTGCAATACCAGTGGACGCATGTCAAGACCGAGGCCGACTATACCGCAAAGACTGAAGAGCTGCGCGCAGGGTTGAAGCGTTTTGCCGCCGAACTCAAAGGCCCATGGTTCGCTGGCGACACGATGCAACTGACCGATGTCGCGATCGCACCACTCTTTGCACGCTTCGCGTGGCTCGCCCCGCATTTGCCGACCGACATTCTCGAAGGTCTGCCCGCCTTGAGTGCCTACTCGGCGAAGATTGCAGCGACGGAGAGCATTACAAATTCTGTATTACCCGAAGTGCCCGAGCTGTTTCGCGCGTACCTCAAAAAAACCGGGGCACATATCGCGAAGTGGCTCTGATTGCGAGATTTCTCCCCTGAGTGGCGCGGGAGAGTAACCAAGGTTCGCTAACCCCTAACTCTCTTGTTTTGCTGCGCCTTCTGCCGATAATCGAATATGCAGTTTTGGGCGGATTTATCACAGAAACGTATCATTTTTCCTTTGTTTTTGGTTTCAGCCCTGGTTTTAACGGCGTGCAGCCCCAACGCCAAGAGTAAGTTCTCTCCTTATATTTATAAATCCTCATCGCAGACGGCGTTGCCGCACGACAGCAATGGCGGCATCACGGTGCGGGTGAAACTGCATGCCGGTGAAGCGCTGCAGGTTAAGGCCGACGATTACACCTTCACCTCGGGCCGGGTAACGCGCCGCGGCAGTGGTTCGATCACTCTTGCCGAAGAAGGTATGCTGAAACCTAAGGGCTTTTTTGTGCTGAAGTCAAAACGCTACTTCGGCGCGCTCGAGGCAAAACGCGAAGGCGGCGGCTGGCTCTACGTCAACCACGTACCGATGGATGAATACCTGACATCGGTGGTGAGCCACGAGATGAGCCCGAACTGGCACCCTGAGGCGCTCAAAGCGCAGGCGGTCGTCGCGCGCACTTACCTGCTCGTCAAAATGAAAGAGCGCACCGCCAAACCATTCGACGTCGACACCACGACGAACTTTCAGGTGTATGGCGGCGTCAAAAAAGGCGACACGGGCGCGCGTAACGCGGTCGGCGAAACGCATGACGAGGTGCTCTACCACGGCGACACCCTCGCGCAGACATTCTTTCACTCTTCATGCGGAGGTACCCTCGCCTCGGCGCAAGAAGTCTGGGGCAAACCCGTGCCGTACCTAAACGTGCAGAACTCGCCCTATTGCTCGGCGGCGCCAGTTTATAAATGGCAGGTAAAAATACCCTTCTCTGAAATAGCCCGGCGTCTGAATGCGCGTGGCGTTCGCAACGTGACGGTTGCTGAACGCAGCCCGTCGAAACGCGTGAAGACGCTGACGATTGCCACGGCCTCGGGTGTAAAAAACATTCGCGCCGATAAGTTTCGTACGGCGCTCGGCGCCATCAAGGTGAAGTCGACGTTCTTTGGTGTCGCGCGTAAGGGTGACTCGGTGATTCTCACGGGCCGTGGCTTCGGTCATGGCGTCGGCATGTGCCAGTGGGGCGCCAAGGCACAGGCTGATGAACGCGGTAATTCGTATAAGCGCATTCTCGATCACTACTTTCCCGGCACGTCGCTGCGCCGTCTGGCCGGTTATAGCGTATAGATATGGCCACGAAAAAAAAGACAGCAGCAAGACAACGGCAGAAAATGCAGAGCGCACCGCGCTCATACGAACCACCTGCCGCTGCGACAACAACCTACATTGCACCTGCTGCGCTCGGCCGCCATGCGGCGGTGACCTGGCATGAGATCGTTTCAACCGGCTTCTTTTCAGGTTATCTGCCGAAGGCCCCGGGCACCTGGGGTTCTGTTTTCGCGTTGCTCATTTGTTTTGTGGGCGCGCGCCTCTTACCCGGTGAGGGTGTCATCTTTCTCGGCCCGATTCCCGTTTCGTGGTGGGCACTCGCCCTGGCACTCGTCACAACGGCCGTGGGAGTTTACGCTTCGGGTATCTTTGCCAGCGAATGGCGTGAAGAAGACCCGGGTGAAGTGGTCATCGATGAATTCGCGGGCATCTTCTTTGCCTGCGCGCTCATACCGGCATCACCTTTCGCTTACATTGCGGCGTTTGTCTTGTTTCGAATTTTCGACATCACCAAACCTGGCATCATACACAAACTGCAAGATCTGCCCGGCGGTTACGGCATCGTGATCGACGACGTCGCAGCGGGTTTCGCCGCTGCGCCGCTCGCGCTTGGGGTACACTTTCTGGCTACTCGATTTCTGGGCTGAAGCAGAGCAATGCCGCGCAACAACATACAGATTCTTTTCAACGAGTTGGAGCGCGAGGCGCAGAGCGCTGAAGAAGTTTTTCTGCTCGCCGACAAGAACCGGCATACACTCAAAGCCGCTTACGCCTCTCTGCTGTCGACGCTCGGCGGTGTGCGCGAGAAACTGAAGGACTACCCTCAGGCAGCGGCGGGTAAACGCATCAGGCTCGTCGAAACATTGCTGAACGACCTGTTGCTGCGCCATGAAACCGAACGCCGGCACTTTAATGCGCTCGGCTTTCTCTTGAGCCGGCTGCGCACTAACCTCGCAAGCGAAATACTCGAACCCCGGCTCTATGGCAAAATTCGCGAGGCGCTTCTGAATGAGGCCAACCTCGCTCGCCTGCGCGAAAAATATCCCGATGCCGATGCGGTTCTGACGGCACCTGCGCCAGTACGCCAAAAGGTGGCGAAACCAGTGAAACTGCTGCTCATCGGCGCGTCAGGGTTGCACTTCGCCATACCGGTACAAAAACTCGTGAAAAAAACGGCCCCCGGCCCCGTCGCCGAAAAATTACAACAGATTGGTTATCTATCCTCACCACTGCCTGCAGGCGGCAAATTCGGCCAGACCCCGCGGCTGCACGTTGCGTACCTCGACCTGCGCGGTCAGAAGCGCATGATCGAATGCGACGAATATTTCACTCCGGTGCAGATGATGCAGAAAACTCTCAAAGACCGGGTCAGCTATGCGGCCTCGAACGGAGCAAGACCCGGTGAGCAGCGCGGCCAGCTCACGTTTTATGGAAGGCGCTTTTTTCTGTACGGCGCACGTTTGAGTTACACTGTTCGCACCGGTGACCGCACCCGAGCTTCTTAACGCCGACGTTCTGCATCGCCTGATGCGCATCTTCATGGAATACAAGACCGACATCTTGCCAGTGGTCGAACGCGGCCGCATCGTCGGGCAGATTGACCGCCTCTCACTGATCGAGGCGCTGAGTGAAATTAAAGCCGAAGGTGCCTATCTGGCGATGCAGCCAGCCGAGACCTCTGAAGAGCTGCTGCGCCGGCTCGACGAAAGCGGTGGCGATGGTTTGGCCACCGTCAACCGCCAGTTCGAATTTAACGCCCTCTGGGGCCGCGCCGAAATTCTGCAGGCGCAGGGCAAAATTCCGCAGGTCAAGATCTGGACCCCACCTGCACCGCAGGTAGATAGTGAGCCTCAGGCTGTACCTTCACCCCCAACCACTCTCCCGCGGGGAGAGGGGCGTGCGAACATCCCTTTCTCCTCTCAGGTGACCGAAGCGTCGCCGTCTTCTGAGAGGGAGAAAGAGGGTGACGTTTCAACCTTCACCATCGTTCGCGAAGCACCGCCAAAATTTGCAAAACCCGCGCCGACCGCTGCAGAGGCAACGCGTGCCGTCAGCGAAAATCTGCACCGCGAAATCGAACGCGGTCGGCTGGCGATCAACACGCTCGCAGCGCTCGACCTGCCGCTCATGGCCTGCGATGGTAATGGCAATGAAATGTTTCACAACCGCGCGTTCGCCGAAATTCGCCTGCGCGATGCGATGCATCTTTCAAGCGCCGACCTGATACAGCGGGCGAAAGATGCCATCACCGAAAGTGCGATGAAAGGCGAACTCGACATCGAACGCGCAGTTGTACTGAAAGCCGGCCCGCGTGGCTACCGGGTCTCTTGCAAGGCGATTCGCGACTATGACAACCCGGCAGCGCGCGCAGTAGGTTATATTTTTTGGCTGGTGGCTACCTCACCCCCCACCCCCCTCTCCTTAAGGAGAGGGGGAGGAGCCGTCGAAGACGGCGGAGGGGGTGAGGTCAACTACGCAGGCAAGACCTTGCCAGAAATTCTGCAGGCCGAAGAAGCACGCGTGCTTGCCTGGGCGATGCAAGAGGCGAATGGCAACCAGTCTGATGCGGCGCTGCTCTTGAATATTCCCCGGCAGACATTCAACTACCGTTACCGTAAACTTATGCGTGCGAAAGAGCCGCGTGTACGCGGCAGCGAAAGAAAACAACCATGAGCCAGCCCGAAGAAAAGAAATATTTCCCTCTAAAAAAGCGGATTTCTCACGTCATCGAATTTGCGTTCGTGATGCTGCTCTTCGGCATCATTAACTTGTTTCCTTTTTCGATGCTGCATTCGGTCGCGCGTTTTTTTCGCATAATACTTTCACCGCTGTTGAATTCGGCGCGGCGGCGCATTCGCGGACAGGTTTCTGAAATTCTGGGGATCACCGATGAAAAAGAATTGAAACGCTTTGTGAACAACAACCTCGACCATACGATTCGCAGTTTTTTTGAACTGATGCAGTCTTGGAAAATGAAAAACAGGCGCTTCATCAGAAAATACGTGACATTTGATGAAGAGGCGCTCGCGATCGCCGAAGACCGCTCGCAGGGTGTCGTCTTTGCCGAAGGCCATTTCGGCAACTGGGAGATTCCGATTCCGGCCTATGCGTCGGTGGGGCTGAAGATCTACTTCGCTGCGCAAAAACTTTCGAACCCCTATGTCGATTTTATGGTGCGCAAGATTCGTGAGGGTTATGGCGGCGGCGGTGCGATCTACCTGAAAGAATCAGAAAAATACGTGCCGCTGCTGCGGCGAAAAGAACCGATTGGCCTTGTCGCCGATCAGGATGCCGGCGGCGAAGGTGTGTTCGTAGATTTTCTGGGCAAGCAGGCATCGACGCACATGGGGCCTGCGGTCATGGCGTACCTCGGCAAAGCACGGTTGGTGGTCGCATTTTGCATTTTTCAGGGTAAGGGCCGTTATCGGTTTTATGCGCGCACCCTCTATCGCTTTGCAGGCAAATCAGATTTTGCATCGTCGCGTGAAGCGGCCCAGCAACTGACGCAGCTCTGGGTTTCAGAAATGGCCAAAGAAATTCGTAAATACCCTGAACAATATTTCTGGGTACACCGCCGCTGGAAAACGCGCCCACCTTCTGAGGGCGCGCAGGGGTAAAATGCTGAAGTACCTTTTTGCCCGCATCTGGAAAAACCCGATCGCACGCTACGGCAGCATCGCAGGCATTTTGCTCATCAGCTTTGCCGTCATATTTTCTGCGCGGTTTGGTTTGTTAAAAACCCTTTCGCGCATGTTTTCATCGCCCGACTGGTCAGATACACTGCGGCATGGCTCAAAACCATTCGCTTTTGCCGAAAACGAAGACAAGGCGCGTGCTCTCATCGAACAAGGCTGGAAAGCTCTGCACGAACTCGCGGCGACGAGCATCGACAAGAATCAGTCGGCTGCCGAGACACTCACGGCTGCAGTCACACGCAAACCCTACTCGTCATTTCTGCGCCGAGAAAGTGAAACCGTCATTTTTACCTATCTAAACGGACTCAAAAGTGGCTGCGGTGACTACCGCACCTCGGTTGAGATTACCGATCGCACAACGGCGCTTGGCGAGCTCGCAGCTTCGCGCACCGTCGCGGCTCGCATCGCACAGCACCAGACAGAGGGGCTCAAAAAGACGCTGGAGATCTTTGTAAAATACGTCGAGCCGGCGATGCAGAAAAAACCCGATTTCGTGCCCGCGATTGAGCTCGCCGAAGAAATCTACCGGGCAACCTGCGCGCTCAGAGAAACCGCGCCATTATGGGCGCGGGCCCTCGACTACCGCGAATACGCGCTGCAGAAGCAGATGTACGACAGCGATAACGGCAGGCTGTACGACAAAGACCCTGAACTGTTCGAGACCAAGTTTCGCGAGAAGCGGCAGCAAGACAATATTTATCGTGAGCTGCTCGTGCGCCACTTCGACGCAACCCGATTTCGCACTCCGTATGACCCCGCACAACTCAAGAACGTGCGCAATGCTTACTTTACACTGAAAAGTCCGGCGGCGCTGACAGCGATGATTGCGGCGCTACTGGCCGAGGCGCGGCACTCGAGCAGCAGCATTGCCCGCAAATGCCATTACGAACTGTTTTCGCTCGATGACGCCGGCATTACCGACCGCGAAGATTATCTCTACGCATTGGCTGAGACCGCAGTTCGCGGCGAAGAGTTTGTTCGTGCGCAAAACGTGATCTCGAATGCGCTGAAGGCAAAAACGCTGCGCGACCCGGCGACGAGGCGCGATCTTGAGCGCCTGCGTTTTCATCTGGAGCTTCTGCGCAATGAAAGCGAAAGTTTATCTCGATTTTAATTCGACTCACCCGCCCGACCATGAAGCCCTGGGTGAGGCGCGCGCATTTTACTTTGAACATTTTGCCAATTCTTCGGGCCTGTCGCTTGAATCGCAATTGGTCAACCAGAAGATTGAATGGGCGCGGGAGCAAATTGCGCAAATATTTACCGTTCAGCCAAAGCAGATAATTTTCACGGGTTCTGCAACCGAATCGAATAACTTATTGCTGCGGGAATTTTACCGACGCAGGGGCGAGCGCCGGCTGCGCGTTATTTGTTCGCCTTTCGAACACCCTTCAATCGCCGAGCCGCTAAAACGATTCCCTGAGGCCGACATCACCTTCATGAAAGCTTCGCGCGATGGAGCCATTGAACCCGTATCGCCACAGAGCGCCGCAGACCTTGCCGTGCTGATGGCGATTCAGAACGAGAGCGGCCTTGTACTCCCTTTAGAAGATTTCGCGCAGCAATTTTTTTCACAGAGCATACCGGTTCTCGCCGATGCCTCGCAGCTTATACCCAAGCTCTGCCCCGACGGCCCGACCTGCCTGCAGCCCCGGTTTATCCGATACCTGACCGACCGGGGTTGTTACGTAACGGCGACAGGGCACAAAGTCGGTGCGGGTTTTGGCGCAGGCCTCATTATCACTCCCCCTGAAAATGTGCTTTCAGACAACGAACCGCTGCTTGCCGGCGGCAATCAGGAGCACGGGCTCAGAGCGGGCAGCCATAACGTCGAAGCGATCATTGCGCTCGCGTTAGCGCTGGGGCGCCGCATCGCAGAGACGAGTTTCACCAAGTGGAAAGCGCACACGCAGAGATTCGAAGGCTATTTGCTAAGCGCTTTCTCAGGTTTACAGGGCGCAGAGATTATCGGCGCAAACATGCAGCGCGCCCCCGGCACCACGCTTCTGCTCTTGCCAGGGGTGCCGATCGATTTTCTGATCATGGCGCTCGACAAAGCGGGCATCACCGTTTCAACCGGAACCTCGTGCAAATCACGTTCACGGACTGCCTCTGCGGCGCTCTTGGCGATGGGCTACAGCGAAAGCGAGGCGCTCGGCGTCGTGCGGCTTTCATACGACCAGAACCTCAGCGACGAGACAATGCAGACCGTCGCCTCGACGCTAGCGACTGCGGCGAACCGACTGAGTAAACTCTGATTTTTCTGCAATGATTGTCGCCCTGTGGCGAAGCGCTAAAGTAACGCATGCGCGCATCTGTATACCTCTGTTGCCTTTTGCTCGCAGCGGGCTGTGCATCTGCCCCCGAAAAACCGCCGGCAGACCTGCAAGGCCTGCTCGCGAAAGCCACCGAGCTGCGCGAAAAAGGTATTTCTGACAAAGCCAGGTATGAAGAACTCGTGGCGGCCTTCGTGAAAATGCGGCAAGAGTCGCCGCAGATGATTTCTGACCCGCGTAACCGTTCGCTCGCCGCAGATTTTGTCGAGGCCTACCCTGCAGTTAAATGCAAACTGCGCGTCACCGAACCGCGCGAAAAGCTGATTACAGCCCGCGGATTTGCGTCGCCGCTTTTCGTTGCGGGTACCTGCCCTGTGCCAGCGCCCTTTATGTTTGAAGCAGACAGCGCCGATATGGCCCTGTCGCCTGCCGGTGTCGACTTCGAAACGCCGTACCTTGTCGCCCGTATTCGTGTCAATTCTGCAACGGCTGACGCTGCACGCAATCGTCTGCGCTTCACGGCCGCCTATTACGCTGCTGATTTTTTGAAAACACTCTCGGCCGCATATTCGCTCGAGCAAGAATCTCTGATTGCACTGACGCCTGCCGATTATGCGCTGCAGACGGCGCCCATCGTGGCCAACGATGGCTATGACAGCCACCGGAAAAATTTTCGCAAGGCAGAATTCACAAGTGAAGCCGTCGCAGGCGAACTCGGCAGCGAGGTCGCCATCTCTGCAAGCGGACAGTTCAGCGCGGGCGGCACGCATGCAGGTAAGCGCTTCGATCTCATTTACGGTCACCCGAACGGAACTCTGCCCGACGGCATCGGCACCACCTTCACCACCGTGCGCGTCGATGGCACCGACTACCGCCTCGAGTCACAGAAGGTGAGCCGCAGCAAGACTGCAGACGGCACACTGGTCTGCGAAGCTGCGATCGGCAAGACCGGTGTCACCATTGTGCAGAAAATTAAACCCGAGCCGGCCGGCGATCGTGTCAAAACACGCATCACTTATGAGATCCGCAACGGCTCTGCGGTCAAACACAAGGTGGGATTAAGACTTCTGCTCGATACCTGGGCGGGTCAGAATGACGGCGTGCCTTTCATGATACCGGCGGGCAGCGCGAGCCAGCTTTTTCGTAACGAAGTGGAGTTCACCCCTACTGCGTCTGTCATGTGGCAGGTTTTCGACCCCGACACCGCCGGGACTGCAAGGCAACTTGAACCGGGTTTACAGAACATTCTGGTCGGCGAGGGCCTCGTGCCGCCCGACCGTATCGCCTTCGCTGCATGGCAGAACGCCGCCGACACGTTGTGGGATTACGCAGTCAGCGCCGACCGCCGGGTCACGGGCGATTCTGCCGTCATTCTGTGGTATAATCCCGCCGATATTTCAGCGGGCGCAACACAGGTTGTCGCGACTGAACTCGGCGCCGCGCTGCAGAAACACGAACCAACCGTGTTTATTACCAACGCGGCAACGGGTGAGATACTGATTTATCTTTGGCATGTCAATGATTCGGGTGCCGAGCAGAAAATCGACTATAACGTGCGCGCCGAAAAAGGGAAGTTCACGTTTCAGTTAGACTTAAGCACGATCAAACTGCAGCCCGGTGAAGTTTACGTCAAGGCAAGCCCCGGCCAGATTCTCGCCGAAGGTGAAACGGCGATTGTGATCAGCGAAAACATTAACGGTGCAAGCCGCGAATACCGCTTTCCGCTGCAGAATCTGAAAATGTGGAAACAGTTCAGCGCCGCGCCGGTGGTTGAACCTGCGCAGGTGTACCCTGTCAGCTATTTTGACGAGCGCAGCATGAACCTGAAAGCGCGCCTCAAGACCGCAGGTGGCAAGACAGTACAGACCATCATACTCAAGAAGCAACAGATCGACGGCGGCTACCAGTACAGCGGTGAACTCAATATTGCGCCCGACATTGCGGCAGGTCGATACTCAGTCGAGGTCGTGAAATGAGAGCGTTCTTAATCCTCATGATCATCTGCTCAACCCTGCCAATCTATACTGAAGAAGTTCTTTCAACCCGGCCGGTTGTCATCGCGCCCCGCCGCATCGAAGCAAAATCGGTCGATGTCAGCGGCCGATCGGTGGTCGCGCGCAGCGAGAAGCCGGCAGGCGCAGAGACCGACGAGAGCAAGGCATTGCTGCTCATGGCATTTCGCCGCGGTTCGATTCGCCTGACCGATGGCACGCAGAAGCAGCTGATGGCCCTCGGCATCAGACCGGGGCAAAGGCTGCGTGTCTTTGGTTTTGGTGACCCCGACCACAGCGACGCGGAGCGCATCGCCAACCTGCGCGCGCGCGTCGTCGCTTCTTATCTGAGAGAAAAAATTGGCCAGCTTTCAATCGAAATTCATTGGAGTGAAAAGCCCCACCGCAACCACGCGGGCATCGGGGCAATTCTCGAAGGGGAAAAATAATGCACCTGTTTGCCTCAATCGTCTTTAACCTGCTAATAGCCACGTCGGCATATTCGGCCATTATGGCCGCTTTGCACATTCGCAGACCCCAGCGCGGTGCGCTGCTCGCATCGGCGCGTTCTGCGCTCGAGCTGCACCTGATCGCGGTCTCTATCTGCGTGGTGATACTGCTCTATATGCTCGTCACCGCAGACTTCTCGATCGTCTACGTCGCCGAGCACGTGAACCTGCAGCTACCGGTTTTTTACCGGCTGACCTCGCTCTGGGCGGGCCAGGCAGGCTCAATGCTCTGGTGGAACTTTCTCGTCGTGCTCTTTTCATACCTGGCGATACTCCATATACGCAAAGCAGAGCCGGCCCTCGAAGCCTGGATGATTGTCATTCTCATGTCACTTTCGCTGTTCTTTACCGCGATCGGCTGTTTTGCACCGTCATCTGACCCGTTCAGGGTATTTCAAGAAGGTGAGAAACTCTTTGCCCATGCCGAGGGCCGTGGGCTCAATCCGCTGCTGCAGCATTGGGCGATGATCATACATCCGCCTATTCTTTATCTGGGTTATGTTTCGTTCGCAGTACCTTTCGCCATTGCGATGGCAGCGCTGCTGAATTCGCAGTCGGCTTCACCGGTAGCGTGGATTAAGCACGTGCGCCGCTGGACTCTGTTCAGCTGGTTCTTTCTCGGCGTCGGCATTCTGCTCGGCGGCAAATGGGCCTATGAAGAGCTTGGCTGGGGCGGCTACTGGGCCTGGGATCCGGTTGAAAATGCATCGCTCATGCCCTGGCTGACAGCCACGGCATTCTTACACTCGATCATCGTGCAAGAACGGCGCGGCATGCTCAAAGTCTGGAACATGGTGCTCGTCTCGATTTCGTTTATCATGACAGTCGTCGGCACCGCTCTGACGCGGTCAGGTGTCGTACAATCGGTACATGCATTCGCGCAGTCGAATCTCGGCTGGTTCTTTTTGGGGTTCATCGTCGTGACGATGTTTTTTTGCACTTATGCAATTATTCGCGGTTATGAATCGCTCAAGTCGGCGCAACCGATCGAATCGCTGATGAGCCGTGAAGTCGGCTTTCTGTTCAACAACGTTTTGCTTTTGGCGTCGCTCTTTATCATCTTTTTCGGCACCATGTACCCGACGATGAGCGAAGCGATTTCAGGCAGACGTGAATCGGTCACGGCAGAATGGTTTAACAGATTTATGGCGCCGATGGGCATTCTTATTCTGTTTCTCACGGGGCTTGGGCCGCTGCTCGCATGGCGGTCAACAAGCTGGCATTCGCTGCTGAAAAACCTGCGACTGCCTGTGCTCGCTGCGGTGCTCGCTGCGGGTGTTTCGTTTTTAATCGTGGGGGGCACCGCCACCGAATGGAACGGATCAAAAGTAATGGCGATCATCACGTTTGCGACCGCGGCTTTTGTAGTGGCAGGTGTGCTCGAAGAATGGCTGCGCGCTGCGCTCAGCCGGCGCACCTATAGCGGCGAAAATCTGCCGCTCGCAATTATACTTGTACTTTTTCAGAACAAGCGGCGCTTTTTGGGCTACATGGTGCATATCTCGCTCGCCATATTGTTCTCAGGCTTTGCCGGGCTCGCGTTCGGCACCGAGGGCAGACTGATGCTCTCGCCGGGTGAAGCGCAGCATTTTGCCGGCTATACAATACACGTCGAAAATTACGAAGAGAAAGGCCAGCCCGAAGGTGCACGCATTCCCCTATACGGTACCCGCATGGTGACCGTTGCGGTCTACCGCGATAATACTCTTGTGGGACGCGACACCACCGAAATTCGCACCTACCCGATGTATAATTTCAGAGAGGGGCGCTACTCAGACACGCAGAACACTTCTGAACCCGCGATCATTTCAAAGTTCAACGCCGACGTCTACCTGCAGCTGGGCGGCGACGAAAAGGGTAAGCTCGTTATTCAGGTATGGCTAAACCCACTCGTACGGTGGGTCTGGGGTGGTTTCGCTTTTTTTGGTCTCATGGGCCTGCTGCTGCTGCTGCCGGTCGGTGAGAAAAAGTTTATCGGCTTCGGCAGCCTCAAATTTTCTCTTATACCGAGGTCGCGAACCGCGCCTTAGAACGGGCGCAAAAATTGCTGCAAAGGGGCAGAGAGTGATTTAGAGCAGAATCTGCCCCAAATACAGAATGAAAAGCACAGACGCCAACGCGAGACTCCAAGAAGACATCGGATTCTTGCATGGCATTCTCGGCGAAGTTATCAGACAGCGAGAGGGTGAACAATTTCTGGATCAGGTTTCTGCAGTACTGCACAACTCAGCTGCGTATCGCAGCAGCCGAAAAAATGAGGATTTCGAAGCGCTACGAAAGCAGTTTGCTGAATTTGATGCCGAGCGCGCCGAAAAGATCACGCGGGCCCTGTCGTGTTACCTCAGCCTCGTGAATATTGCCGAAGAGCAAAATAAAGCACTCATCGAACGCGGCGCAGCGGCCGGCGAAACACTTGCCGATCTCGGCAAAACTTTTCGAACTCTAAAAGAATCGGGCATCTCCAAAGAGACGCTGTACGATGCCGTGACCAATATGCATATTGAGCTTGTACTCACGGCGCACCCCACTGAAATCATGCGGCGCTCGCTCATGCAAAAATATGCGAACATAGCGCGCCACCTCGAAATTCGCGCGTATAGCGACGTGCCGCACTATGAGCAGCAACTGAACACCGAAGCGATTCGGCGCGAGATTTTCGGCATGTGGGAAACCGACGCAATCCGAAAGAAAAAGCCTACGCCGACAGATGAGGCCTATGGCGGCCTTCTGGTTTTTGAGCAAACCCTCTGGCAAGAGCTGCCCAGATATTTGCGCGAAGTTTCAGACCTGCTGAAACGAGAAACAGGCAAGGCGCTGCCGCTTGAGGCAGTGCCGATCTGTTTCGCGTCGTGGATGGGTGGCGACCGCGATGGTAACCCCAACGTCACGGCGGCCGTCACGCAACGCGCGGTTTGGCTCGCCCAGTGGATGGCCGCGGTGCTTTACGACCGTGAAATTGACAAACTGCGCTTTGAACTTTCGCTACGCTCAGGCGACGAGAAACTCGCGGCACTAACCGAAAATGCGCACGAGCCCTACCGGGTTTACCTAAAGGGCATTCACAACCGCATGGTTTCGACGCGCACCCGGCTCGAAGACCTGTTGCAGCGCGGTCATTCAGAAGTTCAGGGCCACTACCGAAATGCGGGCGAGCTGATTCGCGAACTCACCGTGGTGTATGACTCGCTGATCGCCACCAATATGCACGCCGTTGCCGAAGGGCGTCTCACCGACCTGTTACGACGACTCTCGGTCTTCGGCCTGCATTTGGTGAAGCTCGATATTCGGCAAGAGTCTTCACGCCACCGCGAGGCGCTCGGCGCCATCACACAGAGCCTCGGGCTCGGAAACTATGCAGATTACCCCGAGAATGAAAAGATTGCATTCCTTTGCGCCGAACTCAAAGAGCGTCGCCCGCTGATACCGCTCGACCTCGCCTGCGATGCAGAGGTGCGCGAGGTGCTCGATACCTTCTCAATGCTTTCCCGCATTCGAACTGAATCATTGGGCGCGTATGTCATATCGATGGCGAGAAGCGTCTCTGATATTCTCGCCGTGCAGCTTTTGCAGAAGGTGACAGGGCGCAAAACACCGCTGCGCGTGGTACCGCTGTTCGAGACCATCAACGACCTGGTGAATGCTCCACAGATTCTGCGTAAGCTGTTCGCGATACCCGAGTACCGTGCGCTCATAGGCAACAAACAGGAAATCATGATCGGCTACTCAGACAGCTCGAAAGATTCGGGAATTCTCACCGCCGCCTGGAACCTTTTTCGCTGCCAAGAAGAGATCATCAAAGTTGCACAAGAAGCAGGCGTTGAAGTCACGCTCTTTCACGGGCGAGGCGGCACTATTGGCCGTGGAGGCGGCCCCTCGCACCTGGCGATACTTTCGCAGCCGCCGGGTTCTGTCGAGGGCCGCATGCGGGTAACGGAACAGGGTGAAATGATTCAGGCAAAATTCGGATTGCCCACCGTCGCGCGCCGCAGCCTCGAAATCTACACGAGCGCTGTGCTCACCGCAAGTCTGAAACCCCCGCCGGGGCCGCCGCAAGAATTTCGCGATGTCATGGAATCGCTTTCTGAAAGCGCGGCGGCCGAATACAGAAGACTCGTGTACGAAACACCCGAATTCATCGATTATTTCAGAGCGGCGACACCCGAACAAGAACTGGGAAATCTGAACATAGGCTCAAGGCCCGCAAAACGTCGCTCCGGCGGTTCGCCCCGAGAGGCACATCCTGTGCCGCGCGAACCCGGGACATCCGTGTCCCAAGGTTCGCCCAAAGAAGCACATCCGGTGCCGCGCGAACCCGGGACATCCGTGTCCCAAGGAATAGACGCACTGCGCGCGATACCGTGGATCTTTGCCTGGACGCAGGTGCGTCTCATGTTGCCGTCGTGGCTGGGCGTGGGCACTGCGCTCGCCAAAATTCTCGAATCAGACAAGCGCGATACATTACTGCGTATGCGCAGTGAATGGTATTTCTTTCGGTCGTTCATCGATTTGATCGAAATGGTACTCATTAAATCTGACGCGCGCATCGCCGCGCACTACGACAGCCGGCTTGTCGACGCCTCTCTGCAGCCTGTGGCGAACCAGATTCACGAGCGCCTCGCGAATACCATTCGCCGTGTTAGCGAAATTTCACCTGCTGGCAGCCTTGTTGCATACGATGCGAATTTACGGCGCGAAATCGAATACCGCTCACTCTGGCTCGACCCGCTCAATATTCTGCAGGCCGATTACCTGATGCGGCTGAGAAAAGAACCTGAGAACGAAGTTTTGCGGCGCGGTCTTTTGCTTACCATAAACGGTATAGCGGCGGGACTCAAGAATACCGGTTGATCGCGCCATGAAAGGCAACGCAGGCAAACGACGATATTCTTGACATTCTCACTTTTGCTTGGCGAAATACCGCAGATGAAAAAACACCTTCTCTATATCATCGTAGCAACATTTGCTCTACCGGGCGTTGAGCTGGGCGCTGCCCGTCGCAATGCGAAAAAAACAGCTAAAGAGACAGCAGCGGCTGCAAACCAAACAGCTTCGCCTGAAGCCGCGCGCGTCGCAATTCTCTTGTATCAAGACAAGACGGGCACCAAGAACTTTGAGTATATGCCGGGTTCACTGAAAGAGGCGATTACCGCATCGATGCACCAGAAATTCGAATTTACCGAAGTTGATTCAAGCAAGGTCGACCCGGTCGTTGAACAAATCAGGGCAAAGTCAAAGGGTACCATCGGCGCAAAAGAAGCCGCCGAAATTTGCCGCAAGGCTGACGTCGATATTCTGATCTATGGTGATTTCTCTTACAACAAAGAAGCAGAAGAAATCGAAATCCACACCAATATTTCTCTCGGCTCTACCGACAAGTTCAGGCTTTTGCCTGCCGTTGAGAACCGCGTCGACAGCACTATCTTTCAGGCAGCCGACAAGGTCGCAACAGACATCGTTGCCGAAATCACCAAAGTTGCGCTCGAACAGCAACAGGCAAAGGGTAAGGCCGAACTTGACAAAAAGGGCAAGACGCAGCTCGACAAAACAGAAAAATCGAAAACCTGGCAAGATATCAATTGGTCGTTCGCTCTGTCCGCTGGTCCAATGTATCCGTTGGTAAACCGCGACGCGGCCGATGTAAAGACAGAACCCGCCGCAAGTCTTTACGGGCATTACCGCCTGAAAAACGCCTGGCATATCGGCGCGTTTACGTCTTTTTCTGGCCTCAGATCTTATGGTAAAAACTCACCGTACCAGACGAACTTCGATCACCTTTCAGGGGCCGCAACCGTCGGCTATTTCTTCGACCTTTCGCCGCGTTGGCGCTGGACGAACTTCGTCGGCGCGGGCTACTATTACGGCAGGCTATCGGTGAGCACCGAGTGTTCTTCGCAGAACACCCAGTGCAGCACGGGCAGCTTTCAGCCGATCAGCCAAGATGCCAAGAACCCATTCTTCATGGCGAGAACGGGCATTCACTTCTTGATCTTTTCGTGGCTCGCAATCGGCGCTGACGCCGAATACCGCATGTACTATGATTCGAAACCGATCAATACAGTCGGTGCGGCGCTGGCAATCACGGGCATGTTCTGAGAGGTGCCGTGAAGAAATACTTTCCATCGCTATTGCTCGCGCTAGCCTCAGGCAGCAGCTGCACAAATATCGGTCTGGCTGATTACCTCGAGAACCCCGCGAGCGCGCTGACGTTAACCGCGTTCGTCGGGTCAGTGAACACCTCGGGCGATATGGGTACCTATTCTGCTGGAATTTTTACTGGTTGCGCCACGTTTCAGGGTTTGCTCAGAGCAGACTGCGCGTGTCGCACCATGGCAGCAAATGCTGGCCTGTCAGGTAGCAATAATTTTATCGCCTTCATGAGCGCGGCGGCTTATGACATGACCTGCCGAATCGCCGGCACCAATGGTCAACAGCTCAACTGTTCAGTGCCTTCCGGTGGCCCCAACTGGGCAAATATGAACGGGCAAAAGATTGCTCAGGGTTACGCCGGCCTTTTGAGCGGCAACCTGCTTGCGCCGCTTAACCTCACAGAAAATAAGGGTACCCCGACTGCTACCGTTGTCTGGACAGGCACGCAAGCGGGTGGTCAGTATTTTAGCAATGGCAGCAATAACTGCGGAGATTTCACAGTTGGCTCGGTCAATAATTCCGTAGTTGGCGATTTCAACAGCACTTCATCTGCATGGCTGAATACAGGCACGATACAAGGCTGCACCAACAACGGCACGATCTACTGCGTTGCCAGACCATGATCTACCGTCGCCTCGGCACCACCGATCTCGACGTGAGCGCCATTTGCCTCGGTACGATGACATGGGGATTTCAAAATACCGAAGCCGACGCGCATGAACAGATGGATTACGCCCTTGCGCAAGGCGTGAATTTTTTCGACACCGCAGAGATGTACGCGGTACCCCCTTCTGCCGACACATACGGCAAGACCGAAACCATCATTGGCACCTGGTTCGCGGCCCGCAAGAACCGTGACAAGGTTATTCTCGCAACGAAGATCGCCGGCAACGGCCTCAAGTGGATTCATGACGGCAGCGACATCAACCGCGCGAGCATCACCGCATCGGTCGAAGGGTCGCTCAAACGTTTGCAGACCGACTACATCGATCTTTACCAGCTGCACTGGCCAAACCGCGGTTCATACCATTTCGGCCAGCAGTGGACATATAAGATTAAAAAGTCGACCTTGGGGCACGGAGAACCTGGGGTCGGCGGAGCCACGGAGGGCAGAGCGCCGACGAACGCACACGAAATAAACAATTTCGTCGAGGTGCTCACGACGCTCAAAGAGCTGATTGCAGCAGGCAAGATCAGGTATGTAGGATTATCCAACGAAACGGCATGGGGCACGATGAAATACCTGCACGCAGCCGAAACGAATAACCTGCCGCGGATGCAGTCAATTCAGAACGAATACAGCCTGCTCTACCGTCTGCACGAACCCGACCTCATGGAAATCTCAATACGCGAAAAGGTGGGCCTGTTGGCCTGGTCGCCGCTCGCATCGGGAATGCTCACCGGCAAATACGCGGGCGGCGCGCGGCCCACAGGCAGCCGCTGGACACTCTCGAGCCGTTTCAACCAGCGTGACACGCCGCAGGCGCACGCGGCAGTCGACCGCTATCTCGCCGTCGCGAAAAAATACAATATCGATGTTGCGCAGATGGCGATTGCTTTTGTGCTTTCGCGCCCATTCGTGACTGCAGCGATTATCGGGGCGACGAGCAGAGAGCAGCTCAAGACGAATATCGCGGCGGTAGATCTGGAACTCAGCAAAGAAGTTTTGAATGAAATCGCGGCGGTTCGCCGCGATTTCCCTATGCCTTTCTAGTTGGGGCGCGCCCCAACTTCATCAGAGTTTAATCAGCGAATCGACTGAAAGGTTTCCGCCGCCACTGATCACGAGCGCTGCAGAGATGCCGATCGCGAGAATGAAGAACTCAACGCCCTCGCCTTTTTGCGCGCCATACCAGTTCATGAAAAAACCGTTCTGGCGGTGTACCATCAACATTGCGCCGAGCATAATGAGACCTACCGAGAGTGCGCCGATGCGGGTGCCTGCCCCCGAAAGCAGCATCAGGCCGCCAAAAAACTCACCGACGATCACCAGAAACGCCACGATTGCCGGTAAGCCGGCGGTTCCGGTGAAATAGCCCATTGTACCTTTGAACCCATAGCCACCAAACCAGCCCAGAAGCTTCTGTGCACCGTGGGGCAGAATCATCACGGCGAGCGCTACGCGCAGTACCAGGCCCGACCAGCCTGCGTCTGTCGCCACGATTGTTTGAATTAAATCTGTCATATAAATCTCCTTATACCTTCAATTTTTCTGCCCGTTGCCTCTGTAGCGATCGCGAAGATTTTTTCGGGTAAGAGCAGAAAAGATGCCCAGCCACACCGGACTCGGCAGTTTTTCTGCGTTAACCGCTCATTTCGCGAGCGCCCGTAACATCGGGCAGCCATTGGTTGACTAATCAACCAATAACATGAAGCTAACCCCATTTAGTTGACTCGTCAACAAAAAGTTCGTAATTTGTCGGCATGAAAGACCAAGAGACGCCTATAACCGCATGGCGAGACCTGCTCGCCTACAATGCAGAGGTAGTCTATCGCATTGAACGCGAGCTGAAAGCGGCAGGGACCATACCACTCTCCGCTTACGATATCCTCATTGAGCTTTATCAGGCACCTGAGAAACGGCTGCGCATGTACGACCTTTCAAAAGCCTGCATTCTGACGAAGAGCGGCGCCACAAAAATCGTCAACACCCTCGAAAAGCAGGGATACCTGAAACGCGAGAAATGCCCGAGCGACCTCAGAGGTTTTCACGCCGTGATCACGACAAAGGGCATCTCGGCAGTGCGCAAGGCCTGGGCCGTCTATAGCCGCTGCATCGAGGCATTCTTCACTTCTGCTCTCAGCACGACCGAACACAGGCAGCTGGCGGCGATCATGCCAAAATTGCGCGCGCACCTGCCCGATAATTTCATGGCGCAGGCGTGCAGCGAATAGTTTTCAGAATTGCCATCTGAGAGGGCCGGTACAAAAAGGCAGAGATGAAATTCAAATGGTACTACGCAGCAATATTCGTGGCAGTCGCGATGGGCTCTTTGTTCTTCTGGTCATTCACCCGTAAAGACGACAGCGCAAACGCGAACCTGCCGCGCAGCTTCAGCCGTCTCGGCAGCCAGGGGTTTGCCACACCCGCAGAACTCGAGCGCATGCTCAATCGCAATCCGTCGCCGCGCGCGATGCTCGAGGCATACAAACTGCATGCACAATACCCCGATTTTTCGCGGCCGCTCGACAGCACGATGGTCGACCTGATCGACCCGTGGAAACTCGTCGACGAACCGCTGCCGCTCATCGATGACCCGGCACTCAACAACGAGGCCGGGGTTAAAAAGCGCATCGAAGACCTAAAGCAGTCGGGAAAAAAAGACAGCGAAATTGAAAGCGATCTCAGAAAATATTACGAAAGCCTGCCGCGTTACCAGTTCACCGCAAACCGACACACACTGACTTTCGGCGACGAGCTCATTGTCGCGCTGAAGGTAACCGATTCGAACGGCGCAAAGCTGCAGTACAGCCTCGGCGATGTTTTTGTGCTCGGCGACCCCGTCATGACGCGCTCGCGCCTCGGCACACCCGACTATAACGACTCGGGCTATCCACCCGACGGGGTTGCCGATGACGGCATCACAACCTTCAGCTACAAGATTCCCGGTGAAGATAAAAAATACTGGGGCAACCTGAAGCTCGTCGTGCAGATCAAGGCCAAGGGTAACAAAGACCCGATTGAAGTCTCGCACACCTTCTTTTCAAGCCCGATCAGCCCGGCGAAATTCACCGACAATTTTACCGAGCGGCTCGATAATGGCAGCCTTGTCATCGACACCATTGTGGATGTAAAACGTGAATGTAAGTTTATCTTTCAGGCAAATCTTTACGATTCACGCGGTAACCCGACGCACTGGGTGACGACGAACTCGGTGCTCGCACCGGGGCTGCACCCTGTTTCATTCGTCTTCTTCGGCAAGATATTCCATGACAACGGCTACCAGGGGCGCTTCACGATGCGCGAGCTGCGCGGCACCTGCGAGAACCTGCCTTTTCCCGCCCGCTGGATAGGCGACCCGGCCAAGGTCGACGCGATCGCGAATGCAACACCGCTTGAAGAGCCGCTGCTCTATTACATGCCCTACACCGCGAGGTCATACACCACGGTCAAAGAATACACCCTGAAAGATTTCAGTAACGCCGAGTGGACGTCACCCGAGAAAGAGGCGAGAATTAAAGATATGGAGAGCCAGATACAAGGCGAATAATGTCCCCCTCCCTGCCTCCCCCGCGTGCGGGGGAGGTGCCCGAAGGGCGGTGGGGGATTATTTGCAGCCTAAGCCGAGACTGCGGCAGGCATTGTATTCAAGCTTTGCGGCAGTATTGATTGAGTTAGAACCGTCACCCGTGTGTACTTTGTGGTAGCCGTTCTTAGAGCTCGACCACTCGGTACCCGAAGCGCGACCGCTCCAGATGTAGTGATAAGAGAAGCGCGTTGCGCCGAGGCAGTTTGAAAAACTGCCGGTTGTGTTGAGACCGCAAGTGCTGTGGTATGCAACTGCACCGTCGTCTTCGCCCGGCAGAATTACCGACGCACCAGTCCAGGTGGCTTCGTAACCTGCGATCGCATAGACGCCGATACCCTTCATGTTGTTGTGGTTGTACGAACCGCGCGCATTGCCGGTCTTGAGCGCCGCAACCATGTCGTTCGACGCCCAGAAAGCTGCGTTGGCAAGTTCTGAACCGCCGGCCGCGCTTGACGAAGCCCAGATGCGGCGAATGTTGTAGGTCGTCGCCGACTTATCGATGAAATATTCTGATGCATAACAACCCGCGCTGTGGCAGATGATCGTGCAGTAGTTAGAGCCCTTGCATTTTGCCTCGAGCACCTGGTAGAGTTTCGATTGAGCACGGCAGCTGCCCCATGTGCGTGGGTCAGAGGCGCCGTCGTAGCCGACATAGTAGCGTGAGGCAGAGGTGGTAATACTCTTCGCAGTGCCCCAATAGTTGTTCACGTCTGTGGTGTATCCGCCGCTTGCATCGCAGTGGCTGCCCGAGCGGCCATGAACGAAGATAACCGATTCTTCAGCCGAGAGGGCCGAGACCGTAATAAGTGCCAGGAAAAGTCCTGTTAGTTTCATATTTTTCGTGCTTACTCCTTCACGCAAATTTTGCCTTGTTGTTTTCGCGCGCCGCGTATGCAGTCGCATACACGGCGCGCATTCGAGATTAGATTGGCGGCGCGGCGCATGGTGCGCCAAAATAAGGGTAAACGTTTGTTAATGAACCTAGACTGCTTTATGACAAGCCTGTCATAAAGCAGTCTAGGCAAAATACGCTTCGGCTTCTGCGTAATCTTCAATGATGGTGAAGAATGATTTGAGTTTCGTCACTTCAAAAATGTGCAGCACTACCTGCCTTGGCGTGGTAAAGACGACGCGTGCATCTTCGTGTTTGCGAATCGCGAGAATAAAATTCACCAGCGCGCCGATGCCCGATGAGTCGATGGTCGCGAGTTCTTCGATGTCGACGACCACGCGTACGCGTTCGGCCGAAAGCAATGGCTCAAGCTCGGCGCGCACCTGCTTGGCGGTAAACAGGTTCAGAATACCGCTGATAAAGACGATGGAATACGCCTTTTCGGGCACATCTTTGATCAGCACTTTGCAGCGTTCGGTCGACATCGGTAGAGACGGCATATACGGCGCTGCTACCGTGTCGCCAAAAAATCTTTTTGCATACGGGCGCGCACACTTGCCCCGGGATAATCACCCACCCCGGCAGCCATATTTTCTTGCAGATGCTGCAACTTGTTGGTCGCGGGAATAACGAACGGCACGCGCTCATCGCCCAGAATAAATTTCAAGAAGAACTGCGCCCAGCTTGTTATGCCCTGTTCGATGGCCCATGGCGGCACCCCCCTGCCCCTGACACTGCTAAAAAGACGGCCCTGCGCAAACGGTTCGTTCGCAATAACGGCGACCTGGCACCGGGCCGCGGTCTCGATCAGCGAATCTTTGCCCATCGCGGCGGTTGTTTCGGCGATCGAATAGGGTATCTGCAAAAAGTCGATGCGTTCGGTTTCGATTATTTTTTTCAATTCGCCAAAGGCGGATGTAGAATAGTGCGTAAGTCCGATATAGCGAATGAGCCTTTTATCTTTATATGACCGTAGAGTTTTCAACTGCGTGCGCCAATCGACCAGATTATGAATCTGAAAGAGCTCGATTTGTTTGCGCCTCAATTTTTTGAACGACTCAGCCATTTGCTGAACACCCTGTTCACGGCCAGAGATCCAGACCTTGGTGGCAAGAAAGAGTTTGTCGTTGATGTTGGCGGCAACCGAGGCCGTACCGGTCACCTCTTCTGCCGGGCCATACATGGGCGACGAATCGACGAGCCGGCCTCCCAGCTTATAGAAATTCTGCAGCAAAGCCGCGGCACGCTGCGGCTGTAACTGGTCAAATATCTTGTACGTGCCCAGGCCAACGCGCGGCAGTTTCTCACCCGTTGAAGGTATATTTGCCAGCGCTTGCCCCCGATTTAAATCGGGGGCCAGCGGTAATGCATCGAGGCGCATGCCGGTGGCAAGAGGTACTGCCAGCGCGGCCGTGTAACGTAAAAATTCTGCCCGTGTGAGATTCATTGCGCGACACTCTGTAGGGGTAGGTTTAAACCTACCCCTACAGAGTGTCGCGAAGAAAAAGGATAAATCCTCATTTTTTTTGCAACCCGCGCCGCAGGTTCGCCATCTCAGAAATATGAAGACGACGACAGATTTGCCCGTTCAGGGCACGCAGACCCCACAATTTACCGAAGCCGACAAAATTACCGGCCGTTCAAAGATCGGCTCGTGGTTCAGCGGCGACAAGATGTTTATCGCGATGCATTTTATACCGCTCGCAGCAATTTACACAGGCGTTACCTGGAAAGCGGTCGTGCTCTGCATCGTCTCTTATTGGGTGAGGATGTTCTTCGTTACTGCGGCATACCACCGTTATTTCGCGCACCGCTCATTTGAAACCAGCCGAATCTTTCAGTTCATTCTGGCATTCGGCGCCGAAACAACCGGTCAAAAGGGCGTGCTGTGGTGGTCGGGCCACCACCGGGGGCACCACAAGCACAGCGACACCGATCTCGATATTCATTCGATGAAAAAACTCGGTTTCTACGAATCGCACATCGGCTGGATCTTCAAAAAAGAAAATAAACGCGTGCCTATCGAAGACATACAAGATTTCGCCAAATACCCCGAAATCAGGTTTATCTCAAAACACGACTGGATAGCCCCGTGGACTCTCGGCGTCGTTTCGTTTCTGATCGCCGGCTGGCCCGGCCTGTGGATTGGCTTTTTCCTCAGCACGCTGATCACTTACCACTCGACGTTCACCATCAATTCTCTGACGCACAAATGGGGCTCGAAGCGCTACGAAACCGGCGACGAGTCGCGCAACCACTGGCTGCTTGCGATCACCACCATGGGCGAAGGCTGGCACAACAACCACCATTATTACCAGGCGTCTGCGCGCATGGGCTTCTACTGGTGGGAGATCGACATGACCTATTACATTCTGCGCTTTCTCGGACTCTTCGGACTCGTCTGGAATTTCAAAGAGGTTCCGAAGGCGATTAAGGCGAAGACGATTGCGTCGCAGCAGGCCAACCAATCGCCGGCACCACGTGAGCAGGTGCTTGCGGCCGGCCAGTAGAATTCATTGACGCGAGACCCGTCGCCTGCAAGAAAAGGTATGGGGGCTGCGCGGAAGGTCGTAAATGACAAAATTCAGGAAAAGTTCCGCGATTTTCGACACGAAAATCGCTCTATGAACGGGCTTAGGCCCGCTTTTCCTGAATTTTGTCGTTTAACCGTGATGCTGTAATATCCCATATGGCGACCTTCCGCGCAGCCCCTCTAGATCTCGTCTACGCAACAATCGAGTTATCGAACCCGCGCGATGCTTCGCTGAGCCCCCTGTCGACAGACGCTCTGGTCGACACCGGGGCTTTCATGCTCTGCATACCTGAGCATGTGAGAATTCAACTGAATCTTGCCGAGCTCGAGAAACGCGAGGTCACCCTGGCCGACCACAAAAAGGTGCTCTGCCCCTATGTGGGGCCCGTGCAGATTCGCTTTGCCAACCGCAGCTGTTTCACCGGAGCTCTCGTGCTGGGCGAAAAAGTACTCTTGGGTGCGATTCCGCTTGAAGACATGGACTTGCTCGTGCATCCGCTAAAACAACAACTTGTCGTAAACCCCGAGAGCCCGAATATCGCGAGTGGTCTCGTCATGTAAGTCGAGAACGATTCTCAACAAGAGAAAAGCGGCGCAATGTGCGCCGCTTTTCTCTTTACACTCCCCCAAAAACTCCGATAATTACCCATGGAAATCGCACAGGTTGCCCTCTTTGCAGTGGCATTTATCGCTTCGTTCGCTTATGCCGGTTATGCCGTCATGAAATACTGGCGCTATGCGCACCTCGGCCAGGCGCAAGAGATCAAATCGACACTTGGCCAGAAGATCAAGAACATCGTTATCAACGTTCTGCTGCAAAAGAAGCTCATGAAGAAGCCCGTGCGCGGTATTTTTCACATCTTTATCTTTTACGGCTTTCTTGTCTATGGCGGCCACACGACCAGCCAGCTGATTGGTGGATTTTTCGGCCCGTTTCAGATGCCCCTCGTGGGCACGACGGGTTATGAATTTTCAATACCTGACCTCATGGGTAAGGTTATACCGCATTTTGCTTTCGTCTATGACTATGCGCTCGACGTCTTCTCGCTTTTAGTACTTGCAGGCCTCGCGTTCTTCGCGCTGCGCCGCTGGGTTTACCGCGCCTATGAACTCGACCGCCCTTCGGGTCAATCAATGATCGTGATCGGCATGATCTCGACACTGATGATTTCGACGCTGGTTGCAGAAGGCGCCCACGGAATATTGCAAGGCCATTCGCACGGCCTGCCGATTCGCGAAAGCGTCGGCGCGCTGCTTGCGTCATGGGGCGTAACTTCGGCGAACGCCGGCTATTGGTACATCGGCGGCTGGTGGACTCACATCATGACTGTGTTCGCCTTCATGGCATTTGTACCCAACTCTAAACACGCTCACCTGATTTGGGCGCCGGTCAACTTCTGGTTCGAAAAAGAAACACCGAAAGGCCAGCTGGCGTTTCTCGATACTGAAAACGCGAAAGTCTGGGGCGCGGCGAACGTACAAGATTTCACATGGAAAGACCACATGAACGGCCTCAGCTGCATCGAATGCGGCCGCTGCACGATTGAATGCCCTGCGAACCGCACCGGCAAGCAGCTCAACCCGAAGAGCATCATGGGCGACCTCAAGCACGCGCTGATGGAACAGATGCACAAAGTTGACGCGGCAAAAAAAGCCGGCAAGACTGACGAAGAAATTTCTGCGATGACTGAACTGCGCGTGATCGACAACTATACGTCGCAAGAATCGCTCTGGGCCTGCACTACCTGCTATGCCTGCGTAGAAGCCTGCCCCGTGGGCAACAACCAGGTCGATGCGATTATCGGTATGCGCCGCGCTCTCGTGCTTTCAGAGGGTGCTCTGCCGGGCGAACTGCAAACCGCGCTCACCAACATGGAGAACCAGTCAAACCCATGGGGCGTTGGTTCTCATAAACGTGAAGAATGGGCAGAAGGCCTCAACATCAAAACGATGGCAAAATGGAACGAAGAAGGCCAGAAGCCAGACGTTCTCTTCTGGGTTGGCTGCGCAGGCGCATTCGACGACCGCAACAAGAAGATCGCACAGTCGATTGCGAGCCTCATGAATAAGGCCGACGTGAAATTCGGCATTCTGGGTACCGAAGAAAACTGCACGGGCGACTCAGCGCGCCGCGCGGGCAATGAATACCTGTTTCAGACTCTTGCCGGCATGAACATACAGACGATGAACAACTACGGCGTGCAGAAGATCGTTACGGGTTGCCCGCACTGCTTCAACACGCTGAAGAACGAGTACCCACAGATGGGTGGCAACTATGAGGTTGAACACCACACGACATACCTCGACAAGCTACTGAAAGAAAATAAAATTCAGGTAGACCCATCAAAGGCGAAAGAACTCGGCCTGGTGACTTACCACGACTCTTGTTATCTGGGCCGTTACAACGACGTTTACTCGGCGCCGCGCTCGATTCTCGAAAAAGCAACGGGCGGTAAGGTGGTCGAAGCGGTCGACAGCAAGTCACGCGGCCTCTGCTGCGGTGCCGGTGGCGCGCAGATGTGGAAAGAAGAAGAACACGCGCGCGACGAAGCCGCGCTCAAAGCCGAAGGCATCACGTACGAGCGCGTCAACATCAAGCGCACGAAACAGCTCGTCGCGACTGAAGCTAAGACTGTCGCAAGCGCATGCCCATTCTGCATTACTATGGTAGCCGACGGCGTCAAATCGATGGAGAAAGAAGAGTCGGTCAAGACTCTCGACGTCGCAGAGATTCTGGCGCAGACTGCCAAGTAGATTGCTCTGCAATCTACGGGTTGATTTGCCGGGCAAATCACGCAGGTCTCCGCAGGAAACCAAAATAGCCTACCGCAATCTATGGCCGAGCTGACCGGCCTCGTGGGCACAATCGGAGCCGGCACGGCCTTTTATACGGGGCTGCTGCTGGTTCTGGGCAGGCACCGCAAAACCGTGCGCCTCTTGGGAGGCGCTTTTTTTTTCATTTTCGCGGCGATCTTGCTGCTCTTCACCCGGTTTCTTCTCGATCGCTACATATCTTTGCCGCACCTTGCCTTTGTGCACCTGCCAATCGTGATGCTTGCGGGGCCTGCAATCTACTTCTTTCTGCGCTTCGTCGCCGAACCCAATTTTCGTCTTAAGCCAGTTTATCTTCTGCACCTGTTGCTGGCGCTCGCCGTTACGCTCTATATGAGCGACATCTACTCCATTTCGGCTGAGTCCAAAAGGCAAATGCTCGCGCATTCACAACCTCTGCCAGAATACGTAATACCGTCGCTGCGGGTGGTATTTCTTATCACCTACACTGCGCCGCTCGTATACTTTCTGCTATCGGTTCGTTATCTGCGGCCATTCTTCTCGCGGCTGACGGCGAACGAGTTTTCATTTTTGAGGGCCATGCGTGTATTCTTGCTGATTTGCGCCGTCGCAACAGCAATGATGATTGCAACGCTAATCGGTGGCGACTGGATGAATGTGAAAGTATTGGCGCTTTCTGCCTATTCACTCGCGGTGGTACTCGCATTTGTCGCACTGGCACGCAACCAGCACTTTCCCGAACTTTTGGTGCGCGACGCGCGCCGCTACGATCGCTTAAAGGGCCGCAGTGAAACCAAAGTGCAGCAGCTCGAGCGGCTCATCGTCGGCGAGCGACTGTTCGCAGCAGAAAATCTGCGCATCGCCGATCTGGCGCAAAGACTGGGTCTCAGACCAGACCAGCTTTCGCAGCTGATCAACGATAATTTTGGCATGAACTTCAACCGTTATGTAAACCGGTTGCGCATCGAAGAAGCAAAACGCCGGCTCGCCGACGATCAGCCCCTAAGCATTTTGAGGATTGCGTACGAATGCGGTTTTGCCACGAAAAGCGCATTCAATGCCGCCTTTAAACTCGAAACCGGCCAGACACCGACCGGTTTCGCAAAAAACCGGGGCTTATCGGGAATAAGAGAAAAAAAACGTCCAGAATCGTGATTCAGGGCGACATCGGCCCAAAACCGTGCTACGTTCAAGGCATGGAAAAAAACAAACTCCGCAACGTCGCTGAGCTTTACCGTGAAGCGGCAATGTCTTATGCTGCTGAAAAATCATTTCTGACGCGCAATGGCCCAGGCCAGTTCGACGGCCCGACCTACAAAGAGCTTTATGACGCGGGCCTCGATCTCTCGGCGGCGCTGATAGAAGTCTGCAGGCTGCAGCCCAAAGAGCATGTGGCAATTCTCGCCGATAACCGCATCGAATGGATGATCGCCGATTATGCCGTGATTCTGGCCGGGGCTGCAGATGTACCGCGCGGCACCGACGCAACCGAGCACGACATTGAGTATATTGTTAACCACGCGGGTTGCCGCATCGTGGTTGTCGAGAACCAAAGCATTTGGGAAAAGTTCGCCTCACTTCTCGATAAGCTGCCTGGCGTCGAGCATGTGGTGTTCATAAACCAGTTCAGTTACCAGAAAACCCGGCTGGAGTGCCATAACATTCACGACCTCATTGCCGCTGGCAAAGCTATCGAAAAGATCGAGATCGAACGTCGGGTTGCAGAGATAAAGCCCGACGACCTCTTTACGCTGATATACACTTCGGGCACAACCGGCGCGCCTAAAGGTGTGATGCTCACGCACGGCAACATTATTTCGCAGATACGCAATCTGCCGCTGGGCTTCAACCGCCATGATGTGATGCTCTCCATTCTGCCGATCTGGCACATTTTCGAGCGCGCGTTTGAAATTATTTCGATCGCCTCGGGCGCCAAGACTGTTTACACAAACGTCAAGCATCTGAAGGCCGATATGCAAAGCGTAAAACCCACGTTTATGGCATCGGCGCCCCGCCTGTGGGAGAGTATCTACAACGGCATTTTAACGAAGGTCGCCGAAGGTTCACCCATCAAACGTGCTCTCTTTCATGCAGCGATCAGCGTGAATCATGTTTACCGCCAGGCGCTGCGCGAGATGCGAGGCCAAAACCTGCAGATTCTGCCGCAGAATATTTTCATGCGTATGGCTGCAATTCTCTCTTCAACTCTGGTGATCATCGCGACCGTCGTGCCGGCGCTGCTGCTCGACGCAGTTGTATTGAGCAAGATTCGGGCAGCAACCGGTGGCAGGTTGCGCGCGACTATTTCAGGCGGCGGCGCCCTGCCCCTGCATATAGACGAATTTTTCAACGACATCGGCATTGCGGTACTTGAAGGTTATGGTATGACCGAAACATCGCCGATCATCTCGGTGCGGCTGCCTGAAAACGCGGTGATCGGTTCGGTCGGTCCGCTCTATAGCGAGACCGAAATTCGCCTCGTCGACATCGCAACCGGCGCGACGATTTATCCCGGTAGAGACTACTTTGGCAGAAAAGGCGAGCTGCATGTAAAAGGCCCTCAGGTGATGGCTGGCTATTACAAAAATCCCGAGGCAACTGCAAAAGTTCTGAAAAACGGATGGATGAATACCGGCGACCTGGCGATCATGACGGCAAATGGCTGCCTCAAAATCGTCGGACGCAGTAAAGAAACGATCGTGCTGATGAATGGCGAGAATGTCGAACCAGTGCCGATTGAATCGAAGCTTTTGGAATCCCCCCTGATTGAACAATGTATGGTCGTCGGGCAAGACCAGAAATTTTTAGCGGCTCTCATCGTACCTCGCACCGAGGCCCTGAAACAATTTGGCACCGATCTGCAAACCCTCGCGCAAAACGCAGAGGTAAAGAAACTGCTGAAGGCCGAAACGCATCGGCTCATCAGCGGTGAAAACGGCTTCAAGGCCTTCGAGCGCATTGGCGGCATTGCCGTCATGGGCCAGCTGTGGGAGAAAGACCGTGAACTCACGGCAAAACTTTCGCTCAGGCGGCATGTGATTACTGAGCTGTACGAAAAAGAAATTCAAGGCATTTTTGAGTGACTTCACACACCGATAATCTTGACGCGAGCCTCATTCTTTTGAGGCTTGCATATGAAAGACCTCAGAAACAAAGTCGCCGTTGTGACGGGTGCAGGCTCGGGCATCGGCCGGCAGCTCGCGCACCAGCTTGCAAAAGCTGGCGCTGAGCTGGTGCTCGCCGATGTGGTGCAAAAAAATCTTGAAGCCACTGTCGGTGAACTCTACGGGCAGACGAAGATCACATCGCACGTTGTCGACGTCGCGAAACGCGATCAGGTCTATGCGCTCGCCGACGCTGCGGTCAAGGCACATGGTCAGGTCGATATTGTTATCAACAATGCGGGCGTTACCGTACTGCAGCCACTCGACCAGGTGAGCTACGAAGACTTCGAGTGGGTGATGAACGTGAACTTCTGGGGTGTCGTGTACGGTACACTGGCGTTTCTGCCACACCTCAAGACCCGGCCAGAGGCGTCGGTTGTCAACATCAGTAGCGTGAATGGCTTCGTGCCTTTCCCGAATAACGGGCCGTACAACTGCTCAAAATATGCAGTCTATGGTTTCAACGAAACACTACACCAGGAACTCGCAGGCTCGCCTGTTGTCGTGACTTCGGTGCATCCCGGTGGCATCAAGACGAATATCATACGCAATGCCAAGGTGCACGCATCGCCCGGTGGCAATGACAAGGCGCACATCACCTCGCGCTTCGACAGCATCGCGAGCACATCGGCCGAAGACGCAGCGAAGGCAATTCTCGGCGCAGTAAAGAAGAAACAGAAGAAGCTGCTGATCGGTCTCGATGCGCACGCGATGGATCTTGCCAAAAGACTCATGCCAGAAGAATTCACGAGCCTGGTCGGCATGCTGACGCAAAGGGTTGGTTAACTGACTGACCGGGCACTTGATGATTTGACCTAAGCCAAGCGCCTGCCAATTGTCTGAGAATCTAGAGGGAATCATGAACCGGTTCACAAAAGCCACCTTGTACATTCTTGTCTCATGCATCTTCGCACCCCAATGCGCATCTGGCTCAGGCCGTTTGTCTACGCGCACGGCGAGAATGCAGCAATTCATGGATCGTTTCGAAATTGCGATGAGAAACGCGTGCGACACGGGAAGTCAGCAGGCCTTTGTGCTCGAAAATGCAGATTCGGTTGCCATTTATCAAGGCCGGGTAAGTAAAGCCGGCAGGCAGAACCTGTATTCTCTGCAAGAGAAAGACATCGACAATCTTGCGCGAAACGTCAGCTCGATCAAACCCAATTTTGCTGCGGGAATCGCCATTTCGGCCGGGAAAGAAGAATTAGAAGGCAGCTTCATCGCCTTTTGCGAACTCGATGTGTCAGCACTGGCAGTGAAGGGAGAGCAAATCGTCATTAGGCCAACGGGCATCAATGCGCTCGTCATGAGTGCCCACCAGGGCGATCTGCCAGCCGTGCAGAGGCTGTTGGCAAGTGGCATCAATCTGCACCAGCAGACAATGGGTAGCCCGCTAATGGCCGCAGCGGACAACGATCAAGCGGCAATGGTAACCTTTCTGCTAAAGCGGGGAGCCCGCATCAATGACCGGTCGAATAGAAACGGCATGACTGCATTGCATTTTGCTGCGCGAAAAGCCAGATTGAATACGATGAAGGTGCTGCTGCGGGCCGGCGCAAAACTTGAAATTGCGGACAACGACGACTACACCCCATTGTGGAGCGCGGCCTGTTCTGACAACATAGAGGCGATAAAACTGCTGCTCGCCAGCGGCGCGAAGCTGCAACGCCTTGATAAGAATGGCAATAATATCGTGGCCGCCGCTGCCGGCAATGGCGCCAATGCAGCCATTCAGTATCTGGTGCAGAAGGGTCTGAATCCGCGGCACGCGAACAGATATGGCCGCACAGCCTTGTTTGATGCCATTGAGCGACAGCAGCCCGAAACTGTTCGGTTGTTGCTTTCATATGGACTCGACGCCAATGCCACAACGGCGAGCGGCAAGACCCCCCTTGCAACTGCAAAGATTCTGGGCGCAGCGAATATTATCACCATGCTCGAAAAGGCCGGTGCCCGTGAGTAGTGCGACGGTTGATTCTGCTCGACACCGGTTGGCATAGATTTGACAATTTCGGTCGAAACCCAAGTGCTACCGAATGCGTAAGTTCAGTTTTTTCGTATTATTGTCTCTTATGGCGCTCGCTACACACTGCGGCAAATCGCGCACCTCAGAGAAGCTGACCCGCACCGAAGTTGCGCAGCCGCTGAAGTTTCCCAAAGGCTTTTTGTGGGGCACTGCGACGGCTGCCGAGCAGCTTGAGGCAACGACCGCAAGCGACTGGGCAGAACTGATTCGCAAGAGTTACGCAGGCGAAGGCAAGGCCGTTGCAGGCGCTGCGATCAAAGACCTGCATCTCTGGTCTGCCGACGTCATCACAAAAAAAACCGCGCACAACGAGAAGCTCGCAGAAGACGTGGCGCTCATGAAAGAGATGGGCAACAACGCCTACCGCTTCTCGATCGCTTGGGATAAACTTTTCCCCAAAGCTGAAACAACAGAGCCCGATGCGGCTGCCGTTGCATTCTATGACAAACTTTTTGCGGAGCTCAAACGTAACGGTATTGAACCCTCTGTGACACTCTTTCACTTCAGTTCGCCGCAATGGTTTTTCGCCGAAAAAGACGGCAAGCGTGGCTGGGAAAGAGCTGACGCACTCGAACATTTCGGCCGCTTCGTCACATTCGTCGTTAATCGCTGGGGTAAAGACGTGCGCGTCTGGACAACGCTCAACGAGCCGATGGTCTACATCTATTCGGGTTATATGCAGGGCATATTTCCCCCGATGGAGAAACGGCCAAACGAAAAAGCCGTCGCGCCCGTCATGCAGTCGCTTCTGAAAGCGCACGCGCTGGCCTACAAAATCATTAAGGTTTTCTCGACCAAGAACGGCGTCAAGGCTTCGGTGGGAGTCACGCAACACACCCGCGAGTTTGCGCCCTACAGAAACTATGCGCTGCTCGACCGCATTATTGCGGGCAAAGTCGAGCAGGCCTTCATCTGGGATTTCACCGATGCTATCCAGACGGGTGTGTTGAAGGTAACAAATACCGATATTGAAGAGACCATCGCAGATCTGAAAGGCACGCAAGACTTTATCGGCGTCAATTATTACGGCAGATTTTACATTAAATCGAATATTTTTTCTCCAACAAAGTTTGAAGTCAAGAACCATGACGAAAGCGACGAGAGCGAAATAAAAAATGAACTCGGTTGGGCAGATTATCCGATTGGCATGAAGACAATTCTGCTCACGGCAAATAACAAATATAAGCTGCCCCTTTATATTCTTGAATCGGGCACAGCTGAGGCGAAGCACGACGACATACTCAGGCAACGCCTGATTACCACACACCTCGCCGAGACCGCAGCCGCAATCGAGGCAGGCGCCGATGTGCGCGGTTACTTTCACTGGTCGCTGATCGACAACTTTGAATGGGCCGAAGGTTACGATGCGCGTTTCGGCCTCGTCGAAACCGATTATAAGAACGGCTTCGCGCGAAAAAAGCGCAAGAGCTTCGACACGTATAAGCGCATCATAGAAACGGGGATTTCACCTGACGCGTACCGCGAAGCAGCAAAACCCTACCATTAGCAGTTCCCTTAAAAAGGAAACTGCCAGCAGGCTCTGGAAACCGAAAAAGCGAAAAGCAGCTAAGTCGCTTAGCGACGACGCGCTTTAGCAGTCGTTTGTAGAGCGGTTTCATAGAAACCGCTCTACAAACGACGAGGCTTTTTGCTTTTTCGGGGGTATTTCCAGAGCCTGCATATGACTCAAAGCTCTGCGAAGTTGCCGACGAGTACAACCTCGCGCTCGAGCCGAACGCCCGTCGCCTCGAACACGCGCTGTTCGGCAAGGCGAATCAGCTTATAGACATCGGCAGCTGTCGCGTGGCCATTATTGACAATAAAATTGCAGTGCTCGGCTGAAATTTCGGCCCCGCCCTCTTTGACGCCGCGCAGATTTGCTGCCTCGATCAGTTGCCACGCTTTCTTATCTGATATATCCGCTGGCGGGTTCTTGAAAATACTGCCGGCTGAGCGGCGGTTCTTGGGCTGTGATGCAATGCGGCGGGCTTTGTATTCGGCGATGCGGGCCTCAATCGCCCCTGCATCCCCCTTTGGTAACTCAAGAGTGGCGCCGGCTATCCAGTAGCTGCTGTCGCGCTTGAAAAGGCTGTCGCGGTAGCGAAAATCGCAGGCAATATTCGGCAGCGTCTGCGCATTGCCCTGGTGCGCGAGTTCAACATTCACGAGAGAATCTTTGAGCTCATGACCATAACAGCCCGCGTTCTGTATCACCGACCCACCAAAGTGGCCGGGTATTGTCGTTAAAAATTCGAGACCGGCAAAGCCCTTGGCTGAAATCTTTTTGCCCGCAAGCGGCGCTCTTGCACTCGCAGGCACGTAAACCTGCAGCCGATCGGTTGATTGGTGCAGAATACGAGGCTCTTCGCCAAATTGCGGATGTATCACGACGCCCGCAAAACCTTCGTCTGAGACCAGCAGGTTTGAACCGCCGCCGAGAAGAAACACCGGCAGAGCGTGGCCCGCGAGCCAGGCCTGCAGCAGCGCCAGTTCATCGGCATGCCGGGGTTGTACGAACACCTTTGCCGCGCCGCCGAGGCGAAAGGTGGTATATTCTTTTAAAGTTACATCGCTATCAAAGCGAATACCCTGAGCGTTGAGAAATTCTTCAAGTTCAGAATAATCGTGCATATGGGTCCAGGCCTGCTAAATCTGCATGGCTGAGTTTCGTTAACCGATAATCGAACGCGATTTCTTAAATTCGGCAATTTCTTCGCGGCGACGGGTGCTGTCCCAGCGCAAGAGATCGCCCATGAGGGACGCGACGGCGGCAAGTGCCGAATCTGACACATAACCCATGTTGCCCAGGCCGCAGCGGCGCTTCATGAAGTCGCTCAGCGTCAGCGCCATTTCATGGTCAACCGCGTAGCAAATCTCTGCGAAAATAAACGGATATTCGTTTTCTATCGGGCGCAGCAGCGACTTGTCTTTAATGACGTAATCGAGCACTCTCTCATAGAGCGCACCATAAATTTCAATCAGGTGCTCGATCAATTGTGGTGCGAATACTTTGTCCCAGCGGGCGTGAGCTTCGGCGATAAAGGTGGCAAGCCGTGAACCGACCGCCCCGCCCACGACAGGTGTCTTGTGCGAAACCGAACGGCGGCGTGGAAAACCAAACTTACGTTCGACCAGATCAATCGTCTGCTCGGCGAGCGCGCGCGAAGTTGTCCATTTACCGCCAAAGACTGAAACGAGTCCGTCGACATTCTCTGTCTTCTTGTGGTAGACAATTTCGTGGCGGCGCGATGCCTTATATGTCGAAGTCACAGAACTTTCGGCGACGAGCGGCCTTAAGCCTGCGTATGAATTGACAACATCGCCGAGCACCTTCTTCTGCGGAAAGTAATCGTTGTATTGCTTCAGAAAAGTTTCCGCGTCATCGCGGGTGACGCTCAGATCGTCGGGGTCACCTTTATATTCGGTATCGGTTGTACCCAAGAGCGAATACTTACCCCATGGAATCAAAAAGATATGGTGCTTATCGCGTGTTTCTATGCCAATCGTCGCATTCTTGTGAAACCTGGGAAACAGAAGGTGTATACCCTTCGAGCGAACAAGTTTATGTTCGGGGTTTCGATGCAGCTTCGCGAGCACCATGTCACCCCACGGCCCTGTCGCATTGATCGTGACGCGCGAGCGTATGGGAAACTGCTTTCCGCTGATGCGGTCTTCGGCGATGACCCCTGAAACCTTTTTGCCCGACGCAGTCTCTTCGACGATAAAATCGGAGCAGCCAACGTAGTTCGCAACCTGCGCACCGCGTTCGGCGGCAGAAAGCACGTACTCGAGGTTCGACCGGTTCGGGTGCCGGTTCAGAGCGTCATAATAATGATAAGCGCCGCGCAGCCCGTTGGGATTCAGGCCCGGTTCAATCTGCAGCGCCTTTTCACGCGTCAGCCAGCGTTTGCCGTCGAGATGTTTGTCAGGGTCGTCGATGTAATTTCTGTCCCATGCGAGGGCATCATAGAGCGTGAGGCCGATACCGAGCATCCAGCGGGGGGTCGGTGTAAAGTCATAGAACGGCATGAGAAACGGCATCGGAAAAACCTGATGCGGCATGTTAATTTCGAGATAGCGGCGTTCGCGCAGCGATTCGCGCACAACGGGAATATCACCCTGCGCCAAGTATCTGAGGCCGCCATGAATCAATTTTGAGGTGGATGCAGAAGTCGCATGACCAAAATCGGCACGTTCGATCAGCGCGACTGAAAAACCCCGCAAGACGGCATCCCAAGCGATTGAGGCGCCGCTGACGCCGCCGCCCAGAACGAGCACATCGAATACCTGGTTCTGAAACCGCTGCAGATCTCGCTTCATTTATCGCCGGCCTGCCCCATGGCAGAATCGCGTTCAGAAATGACCTGTCAGACAGGTCGTAAACCACTATGTCTAATCATTGACCGGGTGTCCGGCGATTTGAGATTCGGTTATTGTCACATCACGAGCCGTCTGAAAAACTGAAACCATAAACATATATGTCTGAAATCCGCACCCGTTTCGCACCCTCACCCACAGGTTACCTGCATGTCGGTGGCGCGCGCACCGCACTTTTTAACTATCTCTATGCTCGGTCGCAAAAGGGAAAATTTATTCTGCGCATTGAAGATACCGACCAGGCGCGCTCGACCGAACAGAGCTACCACCAGGTAATCGACTCGCTGAAATGGCTCGGTTATGAATGGGACGAAGGCCCCGAGGTCGGCGGCCCGCACGGCCCGTACAAACAATCTGAGCGCCTGCATATCTACAAAGAATACGGCGAAAAACTCGTCGCTGAAAAAAAGGCGTACCCGTGCTTCTGCACGGGAGATGAACTCGATCGCAAGAAGAAACAGCGTGAAGCCATGGGCCTGCCCTATGTCTATGACGGCAAATGCCGTGCGTTAACCCCAGACGAAGTGGCTGAGAAAAAGGCGCAGGGGCTTGCGCACACCTTGAGATTTCGCACGCCTTCGAAAGAGGTTGTTGTCGAAGACATGGTTCAGGGGACCGTACGCTTCGATACGGCGCTCATTGGCGACTTCATCATCGTCAAATCTGACGGCTTTGCTTCGTACAACTATGCGGTCGTCGTCGACGATCATCTTATGGACATCACGCACGTAATTCGCGGCGTTGGCCATCTTTCAAACACCCCGCGCCAGGTTCTGATCTACGAAGCCTTCGGCTGGAAGGTACCCGCATGGGCGCATGTCAGTGAAATCGTCGGCTCAGACCACAAAAAGCTTTCGAAGCGTCACGGGGCAACTCCCATCACCGCTTTTCGCGACCTCGGTTACACGGCGCGCGCATTCAATAACTATATGGCATTATTGGGCTGGTCGTCGCCCGACGGCCGAGAGTACATGTCGATCGCCGAACAGAAATCGATCTTTGACGTTGCCCGTTGCAGCAAATCGCCGGCGATGTTTGATGTATTCGACCTCGCCAAAGCGGCAGAAGTCGATCTGGCGCAGGTTTCAATATCTGAGCTCGAGACTTATCTTTTTCCCAAATCGAAACTGAACTGGCTTTCGAACCAGCACATACGTGCGACTCCCGACGATGATTTCATCGCCGAAATTCTGCCCTTCGTCGCGGCGACCGGTGTTGTGCCTTCTGGCGAGTGCAATGCGGATAATGAACGTCTGCGCGGCATTTTGCTTTCGCTCAGGGTTTATCTCGATACGCTCGGGCAGATTAAGCAGTACCTGGCAGACTTCTACCTGCCCTTTAACCCGGTGTTAGAGAATTATGTCTCATCAGAGTACTTTGCAGCAGAAAATTTTTCGTCGCTCGCCGGGGCAATGCTACGTCAAATAGAGCAGATGGGCGATGCAACAGATACACTGGAACAGAATGCTATAAAAGATGCGATTAATGCCGTCGGCAAAGAGACGGGACTTAAAGGCAAGCCGCTCTTCATGGGTGTCAGGCTCGCTTCAACAGGCCGGCTCGAAGGGCTCGAACTGCCGGTTTATCTGAACCTGCTGGGCAAAGGGCGCGTAACAGAGCGTCTCTCAAAAATGGTTGCCCTCAAGAAGGCCTCGTGAATATCATATTGACCGTGCAAGAATTTGCGACAAATTCTCCCGCCACAAAAACGCAGATACTGTTTTGTGACTGGGCCGCACAAGACCAACGGCTGGCAGGCAAGACCCGTTTCGAGCGCGGTGTGTGCTTTATTCCCGCAGACCTGTCTGCCGTTGCCCACGTGCGCGGGTACATAGAATCGGTCGCCGGCATGTTTGACCTGTCTGAACAGAGCGTATTTGAACTTGCCCTCGTCGCCGATGAACTGGTGGCGAATGCGATTCTCGCGAGTTACGCCCGCAACGGTGCCGAAAACATCGTGCTCAAATGGACGATGCAAAATGGCGTTTTTAGCCTCAGCGTACTCGACTATGGCGGCGGCTTCAAACTTTCTGATGTGTTCGAAGAAATACCCAGGGGTGAAGATCTCGGCAGCTTTCTGCGCAGCCTCAAAGAATACCGTGAGGCACGCAAAGCTTTGATTCCGCTGAACGGTTCACTCATTGAACACCTGCGGTTCGGCAGGGGCCTGCGCATTATTTCTAACCTCGTGAGAAAGCTCGACATCGCCTTTCACGAAACCGACGGTTCGACAGCCCGCACTCCGGGTTCAAGCACGGTGGGTTCGATTGTGACAGTTGAATACGTCGCCGAAGCAGCATGAAGCTTGAGGCTGGCAGTTTGGCCTTGCAGGCCAAACTCTCGGCAATTCTCGCGAAAAAAGCGAAACGTGCCGGCGAATTCGCACTCCCGTTCGAACGCGATCATTTTCCCTTAAACGTACGCCATGCGTTTGCCGGTTTTGATAGGTTTGCCCTTGAAATTGGCTGCGGCTGGGGTGAATTTACCCGCGCGCTCGCCGTGCAGGCACCTGAAACGATGCACATTGCGGTTGAAAAAAAACTTGCGCGTGTCATCACGTCGGGCAAAGACCAGAAGCGAGCGGGTATCGCGAATATTCGCTATCTGGTGCTCGACGTCGCCTGGTTCTTTGCGGGAGTCTTCGACACGTCGCAATTCGATTCGATCACGATAAATTTTCCTGACCCGTGGCCTAAGGCGCGCCACCATAAACACCGCTTTATCTCGTCTGATTTCGTGGGCGAACTGGTTCGCATAGCTGCAGAGCGCGGCAGAATCACCTTTGCCACCGACAACTATGCCTATTCGCGCGAAGCGATGCAGGCCTTCGAAGGTGAACCCCGCCTGAAGAATATTCACGGGGCTTACCTGGCAGTCAGCGATATTGCGGGCAGACCGCGCAGCTTTTTCGAGACCCTGCACCGTAACGAAGGTGCACTCATTTATTTTCTCGAATACGAGAAGCTGTAAGGCGCGAGAGCAGCCACGGCCATGACGCAGCGAACATGAGCGCATAAAAACTAATCATCCCCAGAACTGAGAATGGGGTTCTGCGCGTTGTCAGCGGAATCTCTGCAAACAGAGTTTCTGGCCTGCCCTGTCCGGTGCGCGCCACGAGGTTCTCGCCGCGGTTATCGACCGCAAAACTGATGCCGCTCATCGCCGCCCTGAGCATCGGTCTGCCGTTTTCAACCGCGCGCAGCACCGTCGCCGAAGCATGCTGGGCGCCCTCAAAACCATCGCCAAACCATGCGTCGCTTGCAAGATTAATAATCACGTCCGCTGTCTGTGTCTGCGCATCTGAAGGGTACAGGGCCTCGTAGCAGAGCAATGGTTGAACCTGCAAAACGCGCGCTGTCTTGCCGAGATCAAAGTTCTGTCGCAGCACAGCGGGCTGTTGTACCAGAGAAAGTTCGCCCTGAATTTGCGTATAGGTGAGATGCTCGCGCTGGGCAACAAGCGGCAATTCAAGCGCCTGCGGTCGCAACGAGCCGGGTGTAAAATTGCCCGCCTCGGGAAACCACCGCCGGGCGCCGAACGGCAGGTATTCGCCCCAGGGAACAAGGCGCTTTTTGAAATACTGCGCCTCGGGAACATCAGCGCCGCGTGCAGCAAAGCGCGATCTCAAAGCATTGCTTTCTTTATGCATATCATGGTAGATAACGGCGACCTGCGCACGCCTGCGAAGATATTCGAGCGCCCCGTCGAAAGTGACCGAATAGATATTTCGGTTTGCAACACTGGGCGATGCGCTGTGAAACGGCATCGATGCTTCTGGCCAAAGAATCAGGTCGAGCGGCGCATGCAGCTGTAAGGCGTCGACAGACTGCGCAAACAGCCGGTTTATTGCCTCGCGGGCGAAATTTTCATCGCTGCTCTTGGCGGCAGGTGCCGGCCCGATACTCGTCTGGGCTATTGCCACCCGTAGCGGCGGCGACGAGGGCGCAGTGTCAGGCCAGTAGCGAAACAACAGCGCACAGAGAATCAGCGCGGCGATCAGCAAAGCCGGGCCCAGGTTGAACGCAGATTGCGAGTCGCTACGCCTGCGCAGTAACGGAGCGAGCAGAACTGCCGCAACCAACACTGCGAAAAAGCCCACAAGGTATACAGAACCGATCGCCGCAATCTGCCTTAGATGAGGTTCGCCCGCGATGCCGTTACCCCACGACCAGGGAAAAAGCTCTGGCGCGAGCGCATCGGCAATTGCGACAACCGAGGCCGTGGCCACGAGCGGCGCTGCGCCCTGTCGCAGAGTTAAGCGCAGGGAGCGCAGAGCAAAAAACACCAGAGGAAACTTCAGCTGAAACACGATGGCATACACCATCGCCAACAGAGATGCCAGAAAAAGATTCTGCCCCGTGTACCGCCATATTGTACCCGCTATCCAGCCAAAGGTGATTGCGGTTGTCGCGAGTGAAAACATCAGAGACGCGGCCAAGATCTGCAAAGGCCGGGCCCCGCGCTGCCCGTCACTGGCTAAGAACATCAGTGCAGGTGCTGCAAACCCGAGCGGCCAGATATCGAACGGTGAGAGAGCGAGCAGCAGGCACACGGCGTGCCCTATCGCAAAAAGCGCCTGCCGGCAGTAATAATTACGCAGGCCGGACAAACTTATTTCAGGTTATTCGTGCGAAGATACTCTTCGTATTGCATGCGGCGCTCGTAGGCTTCGGCTTCGTCTTTGCCGAGCAGTGAAACGCGCAGTTCTGAGAGTTTTGTCTTGCGCTCTACCTCAGACAGCGAGGCATTTTGCTGATTGAACTTCTGAGCCGCAGCCTCATACGCCTCGATTCGCTGCCGCTCTTGCTGTACTTCTTTGTCAACCTGTGCCATACGCCGCGCAGCATCACGCCCGAAATACTTTTCACGCATCTGCTGTGTTTCCACGGCGGCCGAATTTTTTCGCTGCATTTCATCGCCGCGCAGCATAAGCTCGGTTTCGTAGCGCGTGTACGCCGGCTCAGATTCTGTGTAGGCCGCATTGTAATCACCCAGCGATTTTTTTCTCAGGTCAAAATATTTCTGCACGCGCTCGTTCGCAGGCAATGCTGCCGAGCTTTTAATAAACTCTGCGAGTGCCTCTTGCGTGTCGGTGCGCGCTTCTTCATACCCAAATACGAGCTGCGCGTCGCTCTCAGAGAATATTTCTCGCCGCTTTTTCTTAATCTGCTGCTGCCGCTCTTCGACACTCAGATTTTCGGGCAGGATAAATCGCCGCATTGTGTCTTCGTACCGCAAATAGTCGCGAAAGAGCTTCAGCAGCTTCTCATTATCTGGCGCAGGATACTGCTCGCGTATAAAGGCTTCGATTCGCAGATTGCATTCTTCGGCGTTCATTTTCGGCGCTGGTGCAGCTTCGCTGGCCTGCTCTTTTGTGGGTTCGGTGGCGCCACGGCTGTCGCATTTCTGGCGCAGTTTCCAAAGTTCTGCAATAAGCGAAATGCGCCCGGTGCGGGCCATTTCAATCAGCTGCGCATAGGTATACATATTTTCTTCGGTAAAGAGTGATTTGCTATCGGCGGCGAACTGCCGGTATTCACCCGATGCCGGGTTTGCAGCCTGCGCCGCGCGCAAGGCCTGTGTTTTGAGCGCCTTGATCTTCTTGTCTTCTTCTGATTCAGGCCACAAGAACCACGCGAGCAGAAAGAACAATAACAGAATCGGTGCTGCCAGCAGTACATTGCGTTTGTTCATATTGATAATCCTTTGTTTGCAGAAGCTAACGTCAAACAAAAACAGGCCGGCTAGCCGGCCTGTTTTGCGTGGAAAACTCGGCTATCTATTGATTCGCCATCGCGTTTTTTGCCATGTCGAGGTAGAAACCATTCAGATCGAACCAATTTCCCAGAACATTGTTGGCGCTTTGCAGGTGGTCGACACCGGTTGAGTACAGCGGAACTGAAGGTGTACCCTTGTATGTGCCCCATTTTGCCGATGAGACAGGCACCATACAATCTAACTGCGTGCCTTGACCATAAAAGAGCGCGCCGATGTCGGTAATCGGGCAGATCCGGCCCATAGCAGGGTGTTGAATGCCGCCGAACCCGCTATTGTCAGGTCTTTCAGCGAAGCTGCCAGATCTTGCTTCGTGTTGCCATAGAGCAAAATGCCACTCAGGTACCCGACCGCTGCAACTGCGTGCGGCTGCAACCACGAGGGAATCACGTTCAAGACGATGTCAGCCATCGGTGCACCGCGGTGAGGGGTTGCAATCGACGTGAGAACACGTACTTTCGATGCCATGCCCAGATTTGCAACCATATAGCGTGCATCGAGGCCACCCTGTGAATGCCCCATGAGATTGACCTTCGTATAGCCGTTTGCCGCCATCCAGAGGTTGATGAGTTGTTTCATCTCTTCGGCGCGCGCGGCGTGGCTTTGCAATGCGGTCTTTGTGGGCACGTAAACCGAGGCGCCTTGCGACCAAAAGCGGATGTTCTCTGGCGAACCCTTATGTGCATTTCAAAAACCAGTCAGAGATTCTGCAGGCGCTGATCAGCCAGGGTGAAGCCGATCTGACACGACGCCTTCGCGAGGCTGAAGCCAAACATACTGATCTTCATCAGAAGCTCAGCGAAATAGCGCACGCCTATTGGGCGTTCGGCACCCACCACCGTGAGCTGCATCGGCTCATGTTCAGCAACGGCGAACGCCGGCTATATGTAAAAAAATCCGCTATGTTCAACCTTCGTTTCGAGTATTTCTGCACGCGATACGCAAAAGCACAAAAGAGGGTGAATTTCTGAACCAAAGCGTGAACTCGCTGGAAATTGCCCGCACACTCTGGGCCTGGATGTATGGACTGCTGAACCTCGAATACGAAGGGTTAGTGCAAATAACCCCAGAAGACGACCCGGTTCAAAAGGGAATGGATCTGTTCTATGAGATGCTCACGAAGGCGCGTATACTCGATGCATCGAACAACCGCAGAAAACCTGGCTAATTGCCCGAGCGGTTGTTTTTCAAGAACCTGTTAGCAGACCTTCAAGCCGTTTGACGGCCCGATTTTCAGGGTCAAAAGCCTGCGCTTTCTTGAATAGCAATGCTGCCTTGTCTTTTTTTTCCAGGCGGCGATAGATATCAGAGAGATTCACGATGCCATGAAAACTCATCGGTTCGCGCAGAATCAACCTTTCGCCATAATCGGCCGCACGCTTCAGCAGGCTCTTGTCGCCGTTCGCGCAATACTTCAATGCCCGCGAAGTCAGGTAGATCATGCCGAGATCTGACGGGTCATAGTTGCAATACTCTTCGCCCAGAGCTGCTGCTTTGGCGAAGTGCTTCAACCGCGAATTCAGAAGCGCTAGTTCATAAACGATTTTGGGGTCATGCGGATTTTCAGCGTACAGCTTATCGAGCTCTTGCGCAGCCCCCTCGTAATCTTTGTTCTGCGCATAACGCCGAATCACCGAAAGATCTGATTTCGTGATGGGTTCATGGCCTGTGCCGTCGTACGTAATGCGAATCAGCGACAGGTCATCGGTTATATCGCCGCGCTCTTGCAGCTGGCGGCGAATTTCGTGCAGATCGCCATTCGCTTTTTCGATGGTACGCAAAAACAGCGTTTCATCAGAATTAATCATCGAGTTGCCCATTTCGTCGCGCCCCATCGAGATGTCGTCGCGACCGTCTGAACCAGCAAAGATCACATCACCCTGCTGCAGGCGGTACGTCTTCACTCTGAACAGCTCTTCGTTTTCGGGCATTCCCAGTTTTCTGAGCGTCATTTCTTCTTCAATAAAAGACGCTTCGCCGTTTCGCAGCACGACGATCCACGGGTGCTCAGCGTTAATGTAATACAGCAAACCGCTGTCTTCGTCGATCAGCCCAATCACGGCTGAAACCAGCATGCGGCCGTCAAAAGAGATCATCACATGGTCTAATTCTTCGTAGCAATCGCGCAGCCACTGCTCGGGAAATACAAAGCGGCTCATCTCATCGTTTTGCGTACGGTGCAAGAACGACTTAAAGACCGTGCCGAGCACCAGGGCGCCACCTGCCCCCTGAATCGACTTGCCCATCGCATCACCGTTCATAAAGGCAACATAACGTTTGTTGCGCAGAATCACGCTGTTCGACGAGCTGATGTCGCCGCCGATTTCAGAATGCCATTGCCTGAACTGAAACTTCTTCTTCTGTTCGGTCAAAAACTCGACGCGAATTCGCGATGGCACGGCCTCGTTGAGCGCCAGGGGATGCAGCAGCTGCGAAGTGAGAAAATAATCGCCGTCTTGCTGGGTCTTGAGTTCGTTGATGCGCTTGATCTGGGCTTCAATTTCAATATTTTTGAGTTCAATTTTTTTCGTTTTCATAAACGACCCGAAACGAATGCGGTCGAGCATAAAAGAAAACGAGATTGCGATCACATATGATATGAGCAGGTTGTTCATCGAATACGCGGCCGCTGGGGTAGAGAGATTTGGTTTGTGAACGAGCACCGAAATCACGAAAGTCAGAATCGAGATGGTCTCGAGCGCCAGAAAAAGCCGAAACGCGACAGGCGTTGCAATCGGTATCATCACCACAATCTGCAGGCCCGAAACATAGTTCGGGTCGTCTGCGATGCGCCCGGTGAAGAATGAGGTAGCGACAATGACATAACCAATGAGCAACTTGATCGAGAGCGCCCCAAACCTGCTGAGCTGCGGTATAAACGTCGCCAAAAAGACCAGAATCGCAATGCCCGTCAGCCCTAAACGAAAATACAGCAGCTCGGGAAATTCAGGGTGCAGCTTCTTATCGGTATTAAAGGCAAAATCGAGCCAGGCAAAAATGGCGATCGCCGAACCAATGCGCACAAAGCCATTCAGCTGCCGATCCATATCGGCGACAAACTCTTGCCGGTACTGTATTCTGTCTGGGTTCTTACGGAAGAGGTTCCGTAGCCTGCTCATCATGGGGACTTATTAACATTTGTAGCGTCTGTGTCAACTCGCTAGGGCGAGTTGACACAGACGCTACATTTTCACTCGTTTGGTGTCACAGCGCGCGGCCTGGCCCACCTTGGCCTGTGCCAATAATTTCTCGTGGCTTAGAACCAATCTGTGGGCCGATCATGCCGCGCGCTTCGAAGGCTTCGATGAGACGCGCTGCCTTGTTGTAACCAATGCGCAGGCGACGCTGCAGATAGCTCGCCGATGCCTTTTGGCTTTCGACAATAATCTGCCAGGCCTCTTCAAACAGTTCTTCGTCGCCGGCTTCAAGTTCGCCCATTTTACCTTTGGGGTCTTCGAGGGTAATATAAACCGGCTTCGCGAGCTTCTTTGCGTACGCGACTACATCCTCAACTTCATTGTCTTCGATGAGCGGCACCTGCGCGCGTATCAGCTGCGCTTTTGAAGGATGTCTGAATAGCATGTCACCCTGACCCAACAGTTGCTCTGCGCCATTGCCATCGAGAATCGTGCGTGAGTCGGTTTTTTGCGCCACCTGCAGCGCTATACGCGCCGGGCAGTTTGCTTTGATGAGCGCAGTGATGACGTCAACCGACGGACGCTGTGTTGCGAGAATCAAGTGAATACCCACGGCCCGCGCCTTTTGCGCAAGGCGAATGATTGAAGATTCAACTTCTTTACCCGCCACCATCATCAGGTCGCCGAGCTCGTCGATCAGCACGACGATGTATGGCATAATCGGAGTTTCTTCGCCGATATTCTTGTTCTTGCCGCGCTGCGTTCGCACCTTCTCATTATACGAACGAATGTCGCGCGTACTCATGTCTGCCAGGTCTTCGTAGCGGCGCTCCATCTCTTCAACGGCCCAGTTCAGCGCGAGAATCGCCTTGTTGGGTTCGGTAATCACCGGGTGCAACAGATGCGGTATGTCGTTATACCCCGAAAGCTCGACAAGCTTGGGGTCAACCAGCAAGAACCTCACCTCTTCGGGGGTTTTGTGCAGAATGAGACTCGAGATGAACGAATTCACCGCAACAGATTTGCCCGAACCTGTCGCGCCCGCAATCAAAAGGTGCGGCATGCGCGTCAGATCTTCAAGCAGAAGGTTGCCCGCGATGTCGCGGCCAAGGGGTAACGGCAACTCGCCGCCGAATTCTTTATAGCCGATGTCGTTCAGAATATCGCCGAGCAAAACTTTCACGCGCTGCTTGTTGGGTATCTCAATACCGACGGTTGATCGCCCGGGAATCGGGGCTTCGATGCGCACACGCATCGCCTCGAGCGCCATCGCGAGTTCGTCGGTCAACGCCAGAATGCGGTTTACCTTGATACCGGCAGCCATCTTGAGTTCGTAGCGCGTAATGATCGGCCCGCGCTGAATACCGATGACGCGCCCTTCGATCGAAAACTGGTCGAGCGTCTCTTCGAGTTTCGCAATGACATTCTGCGCTTCTGCCGGGTTAGAAAACTCGAGTGCGTGGCGCTGCGTCTTCAGTAAAGGGAACAGAATTTCGCGCTGGCGGCTCACGTGCACCTGCGGGGTGACAGAAGCGCGATCGATTACCGCGGGCATTGGCTTCGGCGCTGCCTCGCGTTTTATGAGAGCTTCGGCTTTGAGTCTCACGCTGGCCTTACCGTCGGCTTCTGCGCTTGCAGCTGGTTTCGCCGGCGGTGCTACGGGTTCAGATTTTTCGAGCAACTCTTCAAATGATTCGTCTTGCCCGTCAGCGGCAATATCCATGGTGATAATTTCTGCAGTGTCTTCGGCCGGTGCAACAGCGACACGTGCCCCCTGCAGCAGCGGGTCGAGTGCGTCGATCGCGGCATCGGGCGCTGACCATGGGCGGGAGACTTCAAAATCGGCGGCATCAAAGAGGCGCTCAAGGTCGAACTCATCACCGCCCGCATAGTCTAGCGTCGAATAAGACAGGTTATATTCGCCCGGCTGCTGCGCTTTGGGTCGCGGCGCATCGAGCGTGTATGCATATTCCGTCGGCGCTGCGACCGGCCCGACCGCGACGCGCTGCGGCGGCCTGTCATCGTGCGCCGGTGTGCGGGGCAAGTCTGCTTCAGCCGTCGTTTCGGGCATGATGTTTGCGGCCGCGATATCGAGCGGCGCAATGTGAAATGCATAGCCGTCGAGCTGCGCCACGCGCGTCGGCTTTGGTGCACTTTCTGTGTGGCGCATTTCGCCGAGCTTTTCGGCGAGGCGACTTTTCCACTGCAGCTCAGGTTCTGGTTTGTCAGGCACGGGCACGCGAATTTTCTGAATCCACGGCGGGCGTGCTTCACCTTTGATCTCGACAGATGAGGATTTCTCAGTGTTCTTGAGCCATTTCAGCATAAATCAAACCGGCTTCACTGATTATCGGCAAGATTTGAATAAAGCCTCAGACACAAAAAAAGGGCCATGCGGCCCTTTTTTTGTGTCATATGGCTAATACTGTGATAAACAGGCTCCGGCCCGATTACCGAAAAAGCGCAAAGTCTCGGCATTTGCTTCCGCAAACGCCTGCTAAAGCGCTACGCGGCATGAGCCGCTTCGCTGCTTTGCGCTTTATTCGGGGCCGTGCGCCTGCTAAGCGGTTCCATTCAGGAACCGCTTAGCCCACTTTGCCGCGGTACATTACCTCAACACCGTCGTCGCTGAGTTTCTTTAAGAAATCCTTCGCTTGTTTGCGTGATTTGAAATCACCGAGACAGACAAAGTGCCACTTTCCATTGGTTGCGATAAATGCTTTTTGAGGATACGCTTCGAGAATTTCATCGCGATGGCGCTCAGCGTTTACTTTTTTCTTGAACGCGCCAACCTGTACGGTGAAACCCTTTGGCTTTTTGCCATCGAGAAACGTGATTTTCTCTTTGCCTGAGCCGGCTGATTTGATTTTTGTATCGTCTTCTTCATCCGCAGCGTCATCGGCCTCGAGGTCGGCAGCAGGTTCTATGATTTCTTCTGAAGCCTCACGCTTCTTCTTTGATTTTTTAGCTTTACCTGCCTTGGCCGACGCACAGATGCCGTCCTTGCCAACGTCGGCCTCGTCACATCCTTGTGACTTCGCCATAAAGTTGTCCTCACCGGCCTGCACCAGCTCAAGCTGCACTTTTGCTGTTCCCTTCTCGGCAAAACCGAGCTCGCGGGCGGCGGCAAAACTCACGTCCATAACGCGGCCTTCGACGTAGGGCCCGCGGTCGTTCACTTTCACCATCGCCTTCTTGCCGTTTTCAAGGTTCTTGACGAGAACGAGTGAATTCATCGGGTAATCGCGGTGTGCAGCGGTCATCTTATTCATATCAAACAGGTCGCCGCTCGCCGTCGGCCTGCCCTGCAGCTCTTTGCCGTACCATGCAGCATAACCTTCTGCTGTCAGCGCAGGTGTTTTTTCTTCGCCCATTGTGCCGTCTTGCAGAACAGGGTCTTCACCGCGGTTGGCGACGCCGGTTACAGCAGGGTCATTGGGGTTGGTACGCGCCTGCGGTGCGCGGCAGGCGATGAGCGCAAACATGGCAATAAACAGAAGTGAGGCTTTCATACTTCAATCTTCGGGCGGTTATGAGGCGAGACTTAGCTTTTTTTAGTAGAATTTGATGCCACAGGCATCAAATTCTATCAATAAGAATCTTCGCCGCCTGCTTTGCAGGCTCGTATGCCGTCAGGCGTTTGGAAATTTTTGCAAGTTCACCCTGCTGTGTTTTGCGGTAGTCAGTGTTCTGCAAGATCTTCTCGAGTTCGTCTGCCATGTGCTTCGCCTTGAGGCGGTGCTGCAAAAACTCTTGTACTATGAATTTTCCGGCAAGCACATTCACCATACCGATATAAGGTATGCGCACAACACCCTTGAAGATTGTATAAGACATCCAGGAGGATCTATAAAGAATCAGGTGCGGTACGCCAAAGAGCGCACACTCGAGGGTTACGGTGCCAGAGCACGCAATCGCAGCGCTCGCCAGATTTAATACATAGGGCGCCCCATATTCGACGAGGTACGTATCAGGAGGCAGGTTATATTTCGAGAGCTGCGCATGTATATTCTCATTGGCCGCCGGTATAACAAATACGTAACCCGGGTGTTTCTTCTGAAAAAGCCGCACCCCGTCGAGAATGCGGCTGGTGTGGTGCTCAATTTCGGCAGGTCTTGACCCGGGCATGATCGCGATAATCGGGCGTTTTTCTTTGAACACATTACGGAGTTGCGGCACTTTCATGAGCGGGTTACCGTCACGCAAAATTCGTTTCTTGAAATCTGCAGTTTCGGTCGTCAGCGGGTGCCCGATATAGTGCGCCTCGACGCCGATCTTATTGTAAATTTCAGGTTCGAAATCGTACAGGCAGAGCACACGCTCAAAACGGTCGCGTATTTTGAAGATACGCTTGTATTTCCATGCCCAGACGGTGGGTGACACAATCATGGTGCATTTGATGCCCTTTTCTTTGAGCTTGGCAGCAATCATGATATTAAACCCCGGAAAATCAACCAGCCACGCTTCGGTCGTGCCGTTCGAGACCGCCTCTTCAACGAGACGATCCATAATTTTGGTGAGCCGCCGGTAGTTTTTGGCCGCTTCGAAAAAGCCGACCGTCGACAACTCTTCAGAAGTGACGCGCACATCGACACCCGCCTCGCGCAGCCTACGGCCACCACAGCCCCAGAGATTTACTTTTTTCTTCTTTAATACCTCGCGTACGATCGCTGAGGCAAGCAGATCACCCGATTCTTCGCCTGCAATAATGAGTACGCGCGAACTGGTTTGCGTGTCTGCGACAGGCAAGCCAGTTCGCGCTTTACTACGCGCTTTCTTCGATTTCGTATTCGCTGAAGAGCGTTTTTTGGTTTGAGTAGATCGCTTCGTTTTCATCGAGCCTCACCGGATATTTGCCGTCGAAACATGCAGTACAATAACCGGCGTTGCCAGAACCGCCTTCGATATCAGCCGCGCCACGTTGCATGCCCTCGAGCGAAAGGTATGCGAGTGAATCGACGCGCAGGTATTTGATAATCTCTTCAATCGTGTGCGTCGCCGCGATCAGCTCTGACGGGCTCGGTATGTCGATGCCATAATAACACGCATGCCGTGTTGGAGCGCTCGCGATACGGACGTGAATTTCTTTTGCGCCGGCGTTTCTGAGCATCTTCACAATCTTGCGGGTCGTCGTGCCGCGCATAATGCTGTCGTCGATCACGACGACGCGCTTGTCTTTCACAACAGCGGCGATCGCATTGTACTTGATTTTCGCGCCAAAGTCACGGATTTTCTGATCAGGTTCGATGAACGTGCGGCCGACATAGTGCGAACGAATGAGGCCCATGTGGTAGGGCAATCCGCTTTGGCGGGCATAACCGAGCGCAGCTACAGAAGATGAATCGGGTACGGGCATCACAAGATCGGCTTCGACGCCCGACTCTTCTGCGAGAATTTCGCCCATGCGCAGGCGCGTGTTATAGACCGACTTGCCGAAGACCAAAGAATCGGGCCGCGAAAAATAGACATATTCGAAAATGCAGAGGTTCTGCGAAGTTTTCGCAAACGGAAAAAGCGAAGTCACGCCGCGCGGGGTCACAACAACAAGTTCACCCGGTTCAATGTCGCGCACGTATTCGGCGTCGATAATGTCGAGCGCGCAGGTTTCAGAGGCAAAAATAAAGCCGTCATCTTTTTTACCCATGACAAGCGGCCGAAACCCGTTCGGGTCGCGCAGAGCATAGAGCGTGTCGCCGGTGAGCACAACGAGCGAATACGCGCCACGAATCTGCGTCACCGCTTCAATGAGCGCGTCAGTAAAATTGTCGGCGCGCGAACGCGCAACCAGATGGCTGATCACTTCGGTGTCGATCGTCGTCTGAAAAAGCGACCCCAGCTCTTCGAGCGAACGGCGAACAGTCTGTGCGTTGGTTAAATTACCGTTGTGTGCGAGCGCCATGGTGCCGAGGCGCGATTCGAAACGAATTGGCTGCGCGTTGCGCAAGAAGCTCGCGCCGGTGGTCGAATAGCGATTATGAGAAATGGCGTGCCGGCCCATGAGCTGGCGAATCTTTTGTGGCGTGAATACATCCGCAACTTTGCCCATGCCTGCGTAGCGGTAGAGGCGTTCGCCGTCAGACGAGACGATGCCTGCGCTTTCTTGGCCACGGTGCTGCTGCGCGTAGGCGCCCAGGTATGCGTGGTTCGCAGCCTCTTCGACGTTATAAACGCCGACGATGCCGCATTCTTCTTTAGGATAGTGTTTATTTGAAGCGGGTGCTCTTTGACCGGTCTGACGCTGCTTTTTCTTGTGGCTCACCCTATTCGGTTATAAAGGCTAAGCGACATAAGGCGCAAATCAAAACTTGTAGTGCACCCCGGCGAGTACGAGCGGCAAGAAAGTCATGGTGCCCTGCTCAACATAGGCCAGTGATTCGGCGCTCACCGACAGGTCGATCAGCTGGTTGACGCGAAAACCGGTCATGAGCCCTGCCCTGCCGAACGGAAAGCCGTTATTCAGGGTCGAATTGATGCCACTGCCTGTGACTGTAGTCGTTTGCATGACGTAGCCGCCACCCAGCTGTGGTTCAAGATACCAGCGTGCCGATAGCCCGATGCGGTACCCTAAGCTCCACGATGCCATGTAATTGGCTGTGGTCGCTGAGGCACCAAGCTGCTGAATCGCGGCATCGTTACCCTCTCGAAGCCGGTGGCCCATGAATGTAAAACCCAGTTCGGTCGTTAAGCCCCCGAACCGCGGCATATTGGCGTGCAGAATCGCCCCCAAAGCCGGTAGCTGCGCGGTAAAATATTTCGCATAGCCCGAAACGTAGACGCCGCCACCGCCCCTGAGGCCGAGGCTAAAATCAGAGAAAAACGGCGCGCTTTCGGCCGTAAGGCCTGAGCGTGCTGCATCTTCTTTACTCGGGATAACCTTGCGGGTTTCGGCTTCCATACGGTCGGCGACCTGGCCCACGGCAGTGAAAAGCTCGCTGTCTGCCGGCAGATCGAGCTCAATCGTGGCAATTGTCTTCTTCTTTTTAACGTCGAGCAGGTGCGCCGTTGCATGAATGCTCGATTTGATCTTGCCCCCGGCGAGTTTCTTGTTCACGGGTTTAAATCCGCCGTTGATCACAATATCTTGGTTGGCGAGAATACCGAGGTTCATTGCCGCAGTGCGGGTGTGAAAGTCGTCTTTGAGGATAAAGTTCTGTTCTGCGACCAGCGTCCATTTTTCTTCGGCGAGCTCGTCGAACGCAAATTTCTCGCGCAGACGCTCTTTGAGGCTGTCGGTGATCGAGCCCTCAAGGTAGGCGAAATTGGCGTCTTTGTCGATGTTGATGATCGGTAGAATAATGACTTTTTTGAGGGCCGCGAATGCGGGTGAAAATGCGGTAAATACCAAGACGAGAGGCAGTACTCGGCGCATCAGGCAGGGTAATACCGGGCTGACGCCGGTGTCAATTCGAAATATACGTAGCTCGGTAGTGCCCGATGAACCATGTGAATACCTCGTTGATAAACCACGGAGGCCGCGGAGGGACACGGAGATGAAGACAGAAGAATGCCTAACGCCGACCGAATGCCCAAAATTACCGATAAATGCTATTTTCTGCCATGAGCGGCAGGCCGACAAAGAGCTCGGAGTTCAGCGCAGCTATGGAATTCCATAGCATAGGCTGATTCTGGCAGACCTCAGCTATGGATTTTCAGGGCCATGAACGGAACTGGACTGGCATTCTGCCGACAGCCTACTGTTTCCTTGTGAGGAAACTCTGGGCACTGCACCAATTGCATACACTTAGTTAATTAGCTAAGTTTACAATTTACAATATATCTCAGTCTTGAGATACAGCCGCAGAGGGGTATGGCAAGGTCTGAGAATCAGCCCAAGGGACTCATTCTCAGACTTTGAACCCCAAAAACAGGAGATACCATGTTCAAAAACCTCGTAAACAGCCCCAAAAGCACCGGCAAGACCTTGCTTTTTCTCGTTCTTTCGCTCGGCGTCGTGTTCGTGACGATGTCTGTCACGGCGCAGACAGCCGCTCCGGCGGCGGCAGCCCCCGCAGCAGGCGCCCCAGCCGCTGGTGCGGCGTCCCCTGCGGCAGCGGAAACGGCTCCCCTCGGCGCCGAAGGTAACAAAGAGGCCGCAGCTTTCGCTGAAGCGGGCGAACTCAATATCTTTCACAGCAAAGACCCGGCCCTGTGGATTCTCATGGCGCTCTTTCTGGTCGCGCTCGCCATCGGCGCTGACCGCCTGTGGGTAATTCTGAACAGCAAGTCGGCCAACGCCGAACTCGTGCGCCTGGTGACTGAAAAGCTCAGCCAGAACCCGGCAACCGGCGAAGAACTCGCAAAAGAAGTCTCTGACCCAAAATATGGTGTCGAAGGCCGAATCGTCGCCGTCACGCTCAAAGGCTGGCAGCACGATGAAGATACAATTCAGTCATACGCCAATGCCGCTACCGTCGCCGAGCGCCGCTACCTGAGCAGCCGCCTGCCGATTCTCTCAACGCTCGGCAATAACGCGCCGTTTATCGGTCTTCTCGGCACGGTTCTCGGTATTATGAAAGCGTTTCGCGACCTCGCGGGCGCTGCCGACGCAGGCCCACAAGTGGTAATGAAAGGTATCTCTGAAGCACTCGTGGCAACCGCGATGGGTCTTGGCGTGGCGATACCGTGCGTCATGCTCTTCAACTATTTCTCATCGGTCATTAAGCGCAAAATGTCAAACTCAGAAGAAGTGACCAACATTATCGTCGCATTGCGCCGCGCGACGCGGAGCGGTAAATAAGCCTCACCCCCAGCCCCTCTCCTGAAGGAGAGGGGAGCAAAAGGAGAAAACTATGGCTGCTAAAGTAGGTAACGATTCTGGCGACGAGGTCATTGGCGACATCAACGTCGTGCCCCTCGTCGACATCATGCTCGTGCTCGTGATCATTCTGATGGTCACCGCCGAGTTCACCAAATACCGCACCGTGCCGATTCAATTGCCGAAGGTAAACGCCGTGGCGATGAAACGCGAACCGCACAAAGTCGCGATCACGATTAAGCCCAACGGCAAGGTCTTTATCGGCGACAAAGAAGTCAAAGACCTCGCAGAACTTGGACCCCGCCTCACGTCAGCGAAGAAAGCGCAACCCGACGTTGCCGTGATTCTGCGCATGGAAAAAGATACAAAGTACAGCGACATGCTGAAAGTGCTCGATGACGTTAAACTCTCGGGCATCAGCAAAGTCGGTCTTGCGGTCGATTCGGCCAAAAAAGGCAAGTAGGATTTATGACGCTCACAAGTCCCCCCTCCGCCTTTGGCACCTCCCCCCGCAAGCGGGGGGAGGCTGGGTGGGGGGAGAAACGTAGCTCACGCAGCGGCGTCGTGAGCTTTGACGGCATTCGCCTGACAGACGGCCGGCTCGTCTACCCGGGTCTTTCGAACACGTTCGAGAACTACGAGACGATTCCCTGGGTAAGCCGCAACAAGTCGGTCTGGCTCGGGGCGATCTTGCTGGTGTTATCGATTGCGATCACCGTCGTCAAAATCGACTGGAGCCCCGACGATTCAGAGCTCGACAAGCTCGCCGTGACCGTCGACTTCGGCGACGTGGTGCAGCCGTTCAAAAAGAAGAACGTCAAACCACGCGAAGAGGTCGACGAAGTTTTCGGCAACGAGTTCTTGAAAGACAAGACACCGCCGGACCCGAACCAAGAAGACCCACGCATTGCGACGGCGGTGAACGCGGCAGTCGGCGGCGCGACGATGCCTGTCGACCTCTCACCCGAGATTCGCCCTGCCTACACGTCTGAGGCGCGGTCCGCCGGTATTGAAGGCGCCGTCACGCTTGAGATTGTCATCTCTGAAGACGGCAAGGTCTTGCGCGCAAAACCCGTCGGCAAAAAGCTCGGCATGGGCCTCGACGAAGCCGCAGCCAAAACCTACAAAGCCAAGCGCTTCAAACCCTCAATCGGCCCGGCCGGCAAGGCAATCGTAGTCAAATATTATGAGCGCGTAAAATTCGTTCTCAACTAAGGTATGCGAGCAACAGGCAGAAATAAAATTTCTGCCTGTTTTTTCGAATGAATAGTTAATCAGCCAATTAACTTTGCCGTTTAGCTAAATACCTAAATATAGCTTTACACCATAACGCACAGCACAAACAAGGAGTTACAAAATGAACCAGAGCCCCAAGAAACAGGGTAATCTCAGCCGCACGGCGACCAGAACAGCACGGGGATTAATCCCCCTTATGCTGCTCGTCTCGATCAGCGGTATCGGCGCACAACGCAAGGGTGCAAAACCCGCGGCAGCGCCCGCGGCCGTCGCAACCAGCGGCGCCACCGGCACAATTCGTGGCCGCGTGCTCGATTCTGCTAACGGCGAGGCGATGATCGGCGTCACCGCAGTGATCAAAGAACTCGGCGTCTATGGCATCACCGACATCGACGGCAACTACGTCATCACCAACGTGCCCGTCGGCGAGCAGACCGTCACCTACCAGATCACCGGCTACCAGCCCTCGGCAACGAAAGTCACTGTCGGCACCGGCAAGGCAGCAGTCGCGAACGTGACGCTGAACTACAAAGTCTCGTCAGAGGTTGTGGTAACAGCTAAGCGGGTCGATAATACTGCTGCCTCGCTGCTCAGCAAGCAGAAGAAAGCGGCGGCGGCGCAAGATGCGATCTCGGCTGAGCAGATCAGCAAATCGCCTGACAGCGATGCCTCTGATGCAGCGAAGCGCGTCACAGGCGTCAGCATCGTCGGGGGCGGGCAGTTCGTCTTCATTCGCGGTATGTCTGAACGTTATTCGATGGTCCAGGTTAATGGTTCGCAGGTACCCTCACCGATACCCACAAGGCGTGTCGTACCATTGGATATCTTTCCCGTATCACTGCTCGACAACGTCACGATCATCAAAAGCTATTTGCCAGAGTTGCCAGGTGAATTTGGCGGCGGCGTCATCAATATCAATACGAAAGACTACCCCGACGAACGCGAAGCAAAAGTGGGATTGTCTTTTGGTATGAATTCAATCACTACCTTTCAGCCATTCGGTACTTACAAAGGTGGCTCACTCGATGCACTCGGCTATGACGACGGTGGCAGGGCTTTGCCCGCGAGCGTTGTAAATAACAAGATTTCGCCCTTTAGCTTCGGTGAAGGTTTCACGAACGCTGAGAGAATCGAATTCGCGAAGAAATTCAGCAATGTCTGGTCTCGTCAGGATATTTCGGGCAGGCCAGCGGGAAAAATTGAAGCTTCTTTTGGCAAAACGTACGAAATAGACGAGACCCGCAAACTGGGCTTTCTCGTTTCTGGATTTTTTCAGGAAAGCTCACAGACAGAAAAAGGCACCTTCAAACGCTACCTCGCCGACAAGTCGGTTGCTGCTGATTATAAATATGAAGACTTCAGCTATTCTACGCTGAAAAGCGCTCAGATTTCCACGGCGTTTGCATCTTCGAAGCAATCGAAGTTCAAGCTTAACAGCTTTTACACCCATAAATCAACTGACACAACCCGTCAGAATAAGGGGCAATACGATTTTTCAAATCAAGGAACCAAAACCATCCTTAGTTTCCAAGAATCGAGTCTAATCTTTAACCAGCTCGCTGGCGAACACCGGCTGGGCTTTCTGGATTCAGAGATAAACTGGTTCGGTACCGTTGCTCTCGCTGGCCGGGACACGCCGGATACACGCGTCACTCGGTACGGCATTGACGGCCAATTTCAGCAGACGCGCAACATGACGCGGTACTTTAACAAGCATAATGAGCAGGTCTACCAGGCGGGTGCAAGCTGGTCAATACCGTTTGAACAATGGTCGGGTCTTAAGTCAAAATTCACGCTCGGTGCTGATGGCTCGTACCGAAATCGTGAGACGATCAGCCGCCGCTTTACTCATGACCTAACGAACACTGCAATCGACCTGACACAAACGGCTGAGCAGATTTTTCTCACCGGCGCGCCCATGATGTCAGAAGTCACTGGCACTTCTGAGGCCGAAGGCTTTGATGCCTACAACGCTAAGCTCGCCATAGGTGCCGGCTATACACAATTTGACGTGCCTTTAATTCCAAGAGTGCGTCTTGTTACGGGTGTGCGCGCCGAATCATGGGAGCAGACTAGCGAATCGTTCAACATATTTGCGCGAAATCAGAAAGTCAATGCTGCACTGAAATCTACAAACTTCATGCCGGCGGCGAATTTGATTTATACGCCTATTGACGATCTGAATATTCGCTTCGGGGCAAGCCAAACACTCAACCGACCGGACTTCATCGAAGCCTCAAACTTCAGAGTTTTTGACGATCTCGTGACAGGTGCCTTGATCAAAGGTAACCCTAATCTTTCGGCTGCAACTATCAATAACTATGACACGCGCATCGAATGGTTTCCTGCGGTGGGTGAGATTATAGCTATCAGCGGCTTCTACAAAGACATTCGCAACCCAATCGAGGCGACCGTAGGCGCCCTTGCAGACGACCTACAGTTTACGTACGTGAACCAATCCCGCGCGAAACTACTCGGTGCTGAATTTGAAGTCCGCAAGAAACTCGGATTCATTACCAGCTATATAGAAGAATTTTCTGCGCTCTTTAACGCAACCTATGTGACCTCAGAGATTACAGTGAATCCTAACCTCACGACGGCAGAGACCAATCCAAATCGACCGCTTCAGGGTCAGTCACCTTGGTTGTTAAATGCGGGTCTCTACTACGACCGGGAAAAATCAGGAACCAGTGTAGCGGTACTCTATAACATCTTTGGCCGAAGAATTGCCCAGGTGGGTGTCAACGGCCTGCCGAATACGTACGAAGAAACTTACGGCACCCTCGACATGATCGGTAAACAAAAACTCGGCGAGAAGATGGATTTGAAAGTATCCGTGGGTAATATTCTGAATCCACTAATTGAAGTCAGTCAAGGGAGCGGCAGCGAAAGGCAAGAGATTCAGACGTATCGACGAGGTGTGAACATTTCGTTTGGTCTGACCTACAAACTATAAGAAATCGCCGCAACGCAGTACATAAATGCTGAAAGAAATTAACAGGAGAAAAAGAATGAAACCAACAACAAAATGGTTGGCACTCGCGGTTGCGGCAACTTTCGCAGTCTCGTGTGCCAAATCTGAGGATGCGGCGGCGGCAAGCTCGACTGTATCAAACCCCGTCTGCACGCCAAGTGAGACAATCGAAGGCATTATTACAGCGAATAAGACAATCGCGGCTAATGCCTGCGTCGCGATTCGCGGCAAAGTAGAGGTGAACAGCGGCGTGACGCTGACTGTGAATGCAGGTGCGCGCGTACTCGCTTCGACCAGTACGCTAAGCTACATTCTGGTTAAGCGTGGTGGCATAATCACCGCCATAGGCACGGACACCAACCCCGTGATTTTCACCAGCGGTGGCAACCAAGGTTCACGCAATCCATCAGACTGGGGCGGTATCGTGATTCATGGCAAATCGGCTACGAATAACACAGCGAGCGCAGATTATGCGACTGACTCAGAAATCTTCACCGGTCCTTATGGTTGCGGTGACGCAGGCAACGCATGCGCGGGCACTTTGGGCAACACTGACAACAGCGGTACGCTGCAGTATGTGCGCATTGAATTTGCTGGTCGCGAAATCGCGAGTGGTAAAGAATTTAACGGCTTGTTCCTCGCGGGTGTTGGCAGTGGAACGACCATCGACCACGTGCAGTTTCATCGCGGGTCAGACGATGGCATAGAGATATTTGGCGGTGCAGTAAACGTGAACTACGCACTCATCACCAACAATCAAGATGACGCATTTGATGTCGACGAAGGCTGGAGAGGTACTGCCCGCTACATCGTAGCAGCTGTGCCTAAAGACGGCGACCAGGGCATCGAATATGATGGTGTTGGTGCAGACGCGAACCGGTCAACTAACGCAAAGCTCTCAAACTTCACAATTCTTGGCTCATATAACAAGACAGTCGAGGGCATAATCAGCGTGCGTGCAAGCGGCACTATGGAACTCGACAACTCTTACATCGCCCACGTTTGGGGTGCGAATGGCGTCATTGCAGTTGCAGCCAACTCAATTACCAACGCAGGCAATACGCCAGCAACCAACTACGGAGCGTCTTTCGACCTGCGCTTTCAGTCGAATGTAATTGAATGTGCATTCACCAACGCAACATTCACGACAGCCAAGACTACAGCCGATAGCTTGTTTTGCTCTGGAGCGAACCAGCCTGCTGGCTGCGTGGCTAACACCCTGGCAGTAACTTTTCCAGATGGCAACACCAACAACGTAACCACAAACCTGGCATGCACGACTCCATCACTGAGCCGACCCTCAGAAGGTGTTCTCTGGGGTGCTACAAGCGGCATCAATGAGTTTCGGCCAACGGCGGCAATTACTGCCACGTATGCAGACCCTGCAGCCGCTCCAAATGGTACTGATATGGCGACCGCCACATTCATCGGCGCTTTCCAGAACCAAACAGACAATTGGGGCACAACTATGGGCTGGGTATCTTTCCCGGCGAACTAACGCTTGTCAATGGCGGTCGGTAACCGACCGCCTTTCCACAGACCATGAAAAAAGTATTTATCTTCACCTTATTGATTTTCGTGGCATGCGGAAAGAAGCTTCCGCCTCTTTCTGATCCCTTTGGTTCCATTCAGGAGCTAACAGAGCATCATTTGCGCTGTATCGAAGCAAACGATGCACAGTGTCTGAACGCCAGGTTGCTCACCTTTGGTGAGTTTCGCAAGTCCGTTTACCAACAATTGCCTGAGGCGAAAGATGGCAGCATCGCAGAGAACGATTACTGGGGTTGGACTCTTCCAGACCGGCAGAAGGGCACAAAGAAGCTCTTTGAACGCTTTGGTGGCTTGAAGCTCATTAAGATGACTGTGGGCCAGCCGAAAAAGATTCTAAAACTCGACGGCATAAAAATTCACCGCGACCTGCCGCTCTACGCTGAATTTCTCGATAAGGAAGAGAACAAGACCGTCACGCTGGCCAACTCCGAAATACTGAAAGCCGTCGTTGAAGTGAACGGCGGGTTTAAGCTATGGAATATTGCTTACGAATAGCTACCTACCGCGCGCCGTTGCCCTAGTTGAATCGTAAGTAAAGGGTCATATTTCCCATGTCGATGATTGCGTTGTGTTCAACGAGAAAATCGAGCCCGAGGGCACCCATGTCTAGATTATCCTCGGCTAATCCCAATTCTTGCATTTTAGCTTTGCGCTTACTAATGTCTTTTGCATTAAACAGCGATTGATGTTTCACTTGGTAAGCGTCATTGATGACCAGATTTTCCAATAAAACTGCATACTTATCTTGTCTGTTGCCCGCTGCGTCTATCGATGCAGAATCTTGATACCGATAAAATTCATTTGCCTTATCGGCAACGAGATCACGATAGACAATTGACATGTGTGCGCCGGTATCGACCAACATGCGACCACTGCGCCCGTTCATTTTCACGTTCACATAGGGCACGCCGAATTTGATCGGTGTCCCTTTGCCGCGCTTAATCTTGAGAGTCGCGCTATAATCCCATCCGTGCATCGGCAATTCCGCGAACCCATGCCCTTTCAGCAGTTTAACCAGAGACTTGGCCGGGATACCATCGGGTTGAATCGCCAGAAATCGAAAACGGGTAAAAATGACGGCGGCTGAGAAACGTAAATACTCCGAACCGAGAAGTGGGTCGCCCCGCAAACTTTCATGCGTACCAAAAACCCAAGGAGAATAATCGTAACCAGCGACCTGAAATGATCGCGCCAGCGCCAATTGTTGTCCTTTTAGTACGTCAAGCCAGGTTACGAATACCTTATCCTCTTCATTCGAGAAGTCTCCGATCAGTAGGCCAAACGTCTCTGCACGCCCTTTGCCAATGCTGGAGAACGTTGCGCCGGTATCGAGTAACATCTTCTTTTCATGACCGTTGAACCTGGCCCCAACAAGTAGGCCGCCGTTCACGAGGTCAAGGCGCTCTGATTCAAAGCCCTGTGCATAGAGTGTCTCAAGCGCCGCATTTGTCGAGACGACTGCCTCTTCAGCTGAAAGTCCTGTCGGCCGAGTCCAATTGCGTGTGCTCTTCTCGCAGCTGGCACAAAGCAAGATTGCAACAACCAAAAACCGCATGGGTAAATGCCTTGGCTGCCACAGGCCAGTAAAGCAGGGTTCAAAATGCTTCGCAGGCAAACCAACCGATATTTTTAGTCCCCAACCCCAAAATGCCTTGCCAGCCGGATTCAGTTCTGTATTATGGCAATTAACTAAATATGAAAATTATCCGAAATAACTTTTCATGCGCCATTGCGCGCCTCTTGGCTATGAAATTCCATAGCCTGATATGGATTTCGCTCGCCGGCCTGCCGATGGCCGCGTGTTCTAAAAAGCAAGAAATCCTAATTTCTGGGTCTGAGACCATGAAAGACGCGATTCAGCTGCTCGCGAATGGTTTCAACAAAAAGCAGAATAAGTTCGAAGCGAAGGTGGGCGGCGGCGGCTCGAAGGCTGGCATCGAAGATCTGACGCTCGGCCGCATCGACATCGCCATGACTTCGAACGAGATTAAAGAAACCCACCTTGAGGCGCTCGCCGACATCAGTAAATTCGAAAAAGTCGAAATTGGCTACGACGGGCTTGCGATTGTGGTGAATCCACAAAACCCGCTGAAGCAGATTCACCTCAGCCAGTATGCACAGATTCTTTCGGGCAAAATCACTAACTGGAAAGAGCTGGGTGGCCCCGATATGGCCATCTTGCCGGTGCTGCGTAACCGCAACTCAGGCACCGAGGCGTTTGTACGCGAGCATGTGCTGCGCCGAAAAGATCTCGGCGAAGCGGTTTATGGTGCATTCAAAAATACCGAATACGTAACAACGGCGACAGTCAAACGCGATAACCGTGAGATTTTGGATTTTGTCGCCAGCAATGCAGGAGCGATCGCGTACATGGGCGTCGGCGTTGCGAAATCTGAAGGCAAGGGCAAGGTACGCATCGTCGAATATGCGCTCAACAAAGAGGGCCCGTTCATGTTACCAACCGTCGAGAACATTCAAAAGGGCCAATACCGGCTCGCACGCGCGCTCGCTCTCGTCTATGTACCCGATAATGCCCGCAAAGATGCGTTTGTCGCTTATGCTCTCAGCGAAGAAGGCCAGAAGCAGATTCTTGAATACGAATACATGCAGGCTGCCCCGAACACGGTTCTCGTGATCGAGAAGCGCAACGCGGAAAAATAAAATGCTGATGCCCGCAAACCCTCTGATGTCTCACCAGAATGCGCCGAGCGCAGTGCTGCTGATTCGTGGCGGGCGCATTGCGGCGTCGATGCTTGAAGGCAAACTCTCGAAACTGGGCCTGACAGTGCCCTATGCAACAATTCTGACCGCCCTTCTCGAACACGGCTCGAAATCGGCCACCGACCTCTGCATTCTCACGATGCGTGAGCGCGCGAACATGAGTGTACTTTTGGGCAAGCTCAGAAAAATCGAATACGTTTCTGAAACACCCAACCCACTCGACGCGCGCAGCCAGTTAATATCGCTCACCGAAAAGGGCCGCGAACTCGCCGTCGAATGCCGCCAGGTGACGAATGAAGTCTCTGAAATCATCGACAACTTTTTGCAGTCGCAGAGCGAAGACCCTCAGAAGTTCAAGGGAGCACTCAGCGAATTTCTCGGCAAGTTTCATTCATTGTACGTATAAACCAGCAGCGCCCTCCCTTTGTGCTTACCGCTCATTGCCCGGTCGCGCACTGCCTTCACTGCGCGCGCCATATAGGTTGTGTCGATGGTTATCTGCCAGAGCGTACTGTATTCGGCCGCGATCACTTTAAGTTCATCGGTCGTGCTGGCAAAGCCTGAAAATACATAGTCGTTCAGAAGCTCAAACCGTGATTCATGTTCAGGCGCCAAAAGATGGATTGCCCGCTCAATTGCGGCTGCATTCTCGAGCACAGCAACTCCGCAGATTTTCTGGTTCTCGTGCGCAGCCTGCAAGAAACCCGCGCAGGTCGTGCCGGTCGCGCAGGCGATAAAGACATGCTCAAACCCAGACGCCTCGCGCGCCCAGTCTTTGACTCCCGTGACGCCCTCTGCGCCGAGGCCGCCTTCGGGCACAAAGACTGCCTCGCGCCATGGCGCATCGGGCACCAGAGCCGCGCGGTCAGCGGTCGACACCGCCTCACGCAGCTCACGGTATGCCGCGCGGGATACAAAAGATAAATCCACCCCCTGATCGAGAGCAAAGCGAAGCTCGGCCGAATGCCTCGTGTAATCTCTAAGCTCGTCGCCGCGAATGATCGCATGCGCCCGCAGCTGTTCGCGCCGGCTGAGTGCGGCGAATGCACGCAGGTGGTTTGAATGCGCCCCGGCCATGGTGATGAGCGTACCAGTCGACCGTCGTTTTGCGCTTTCAAGATAACCGCGCAGTTTATGAAATTTGTTACCGCCAAGGTGCGGCGCCGTTTCATTTGACTTCAAAAGCCATAGGTCGAGGCCCCATGGGTTGGGCAGCTGCAACAGCATGGGCCACCGCAGGCAAAGCTTTCAGGCTGCAGTTAAAAATCATATTATGGCTTTTCGGCGTGTCTCGTGAGCAGAGCCGTGCCTTTGTATGCGCACCGCACTAAAGACACTGCTTTTTGCCACGACCTTCGCGGCGTCTGCGCAGAAAGTAGCCCCCGAATCAGCCTATGAGAAGGCGCTCGCGTACTTTGAACAGAAGAACTTTGACGCCTGCATCACCGCGATTCGCCCAGCAATAAAAGACCCTTCGACAAGCTCAGGGCAGGCGCAACTCAGGGTGCTCGTCGCCCATTGCCACGCAGGCAAGAAAAACTATGCCGATGCCATCGCACACCTGCGCATCGTTGCCGATGAAAACGAGGCCCGCACCGACGTGCGCGAAGATATTGTCGCTCTGCTGCTGGCGCAGGGCAAATACCGTGAGGCGCGTAAGGTCGGTTACCGCTACGCCGCGGCCATGAAAGAAGACGGCAAGCCTGTTCCCGCCGCACTCACGCTCAATGTGGCACGCGCCGAACTCGGTTATGGCAAACCTTCTGCAGCGCTGAGTCTCGCGCGAGAAGCAAAGCAGAGCGACAATGCAGAGATCAAGTACGGGGGATTAATCACCGAGACGCGCGCGCTGATCGCGCTCGGCAACCTCGCCGAAGCAGACATCGCGCTGAGTTATGCCGAGTCTATGCGCGACGCAGATGTGCACGCAATGTTGCGTGCCAATATTGCTGAACTGCAATGGGCGCAGCAGAAGTTTCCCGAAGATAAGCGCGCCGATGTGGTGGCAGCCTACGAGAAGCTAGGTCGCTCAGAAAATACGGAAATCAAAACAGCGGCAACACGCAACCTTGAACGTGTCAAAGCCATCAAAGCGCCTTGAATCAACTAAATCAAAATATTTCTGCCGGCGCAAAAACTGCTCTCGGCACCAAGAGCGACCTGGTGTCGCGTGCCGAGGACGTCCATCCAAGGACTGCCCTAATCCATTTCGGCTGCAGGCTGAACCAGTTCGAAAGCGACGGCATCAAGGCAAACCTTGAAGACAATGCGCACACGCTGACGCAGAATCTGCGAGAGGCAGATTTTGTCGTCGTGAATACCTGCACGGTCACCAACAAGGCAGATTACAAGAACCGTGCGGCGATTCGCCGCGCGCACCGCCTCAACCCTCTTGCGAAAATCGTGGTGACAGGTTGTTATGCGACAACCGATGCCGAAGAGCTGCGGTCGCTGCCTGGCGTCTACCGGGTTGTCTCGAACGACCAGAAACACCGTATTGCAGAAGTTATCGCCGGCGGTGAGGCAGATAGCTCAAACAACCGCTTCTTTTTTTCGTCGCGCCACGATTTCAAGAGCCGCGCGACGCTCAAGATTCAAGACGGCTGCAACAAGAGCTGCAGCTACTGCAAAATTCCGCAGGCGCGGGGGCGCGGTGTTTCGCGCGACACGCAGAACACGCTTGATACGGCGCGCGAACTCATCGACGCTGGCTTTGGCGAACTCGTGCTCACAGGCGTCAACATCGGCTGGTTCAACGATAACGGCACGGGTTTTCACGCGCTCGTTGAACAGATTCTGAATTTGCCCGGCGATTTTCAGCTGCGTATAAGCTCCATAGAACCCGGCGATGTCGACGAAAGATTCGCGGCATTTTTTGAGCACCCGAAGATGGCAAAATTTCTGCATATTCCGCTGCAGTCGGGTTCAAAGTTCGTTCTGCGCACGATGCGCCGGGGGTACACCCCCGACAACTTCATGCGCCGCATCGAGAAGGTTCGCGTGCTCTGCCCCGATGTGCACATCGGTACCGATGTGATTGTCGGCTTTCCCTCAGAGGGTGACGCCGAGTTCGCAGAGACGCTGGCATTCTGCCGCGAGGCTGATTTTGCCAACATTCATATTTTCCCGTTTTCAAAGCGGCGCAACACACCGATCGTCGATTGGCTGTTGCGGCGGCAAGGCAGTGCGCCCGCAACCCGGCGCGAATACAAAGAAATTCACGGGGCAGTTATTCGCGAACGTGCGGCAGAACTTTCGCGCTTAAAGAAGTCGATGGCCGACGCCTATATCGCGCGCATGTCTGGCAAAACCTTTGCGGCTATCGCCGAACGTATTGAGACTGACACGGTTCATTTTCTGACAGAAAATTATCTGCGTGGCGTCATGCCGCTCTCTGAAATGCCGAGCCTAAGGCGCGGCCAGCGCTTCTTCATCGAGTGGTCGGCCCAACGGCTCGCCCCTGAAAAAAGCCTGCGCGAACGTATCACTCTTTGACGGTCATGAAACTGCAACTCGGTCAGGTCGCGGTCGTCGTCGCCGATTATGGCGAGGCGATCAGCTTCTACACCGAAAAACTTGGCTTTACTCTCACCGAAGATACGCAGCTCAGCGACACAAAACGCTGGGTCGTGGTGACTCCCCCGGGGTCTGCGTGCAGCGTGCTCATCGCCAAAGCCGTGACGCCTGAACAGCATGCAGCCATTGGCAACCAAACCGGCGGGCGGGTGTTTCTGTTTCTTTATACCGACGACATTGCCCGCGATTTCAGAAACTTTTCAGAGCGGGGAGTTACGTTCGTGCGCGAACCGGCCGCGGCTGAATTCGGCACCGCCGCAGTTTTCAAAGACCTCTACGGCAACCTGTGGGATCTGATCGAACGCCACTAAAGCATCAGAACTTTTTCATCAGGCCGACCTTGTCGCTGCGATGGTCTTTCGTGGCGCGCACGGTTTTTACCCATTCATGATATTTCAGATTCGGCGGCGCGCGGTGAACCGAATCAGAGAAAGAATAGTTCTCTTCTTTCTTAAGTAATAAGTGCCCGAGCTCATGCAGCCATAACCAGGCAATCGCCTCTTCTTTTTCCGTCGCTGTGAGAGCGCCGCGCTCTGCTATAAAGAAAGGCGAATCTGACAAGAACGGATACGCTCCCAGCATGCCCGCGCCCTGGTAAGGCCGGTAGGCATTGTTCTCCACGAACGCACTCGTCACACCGCCGCGCGCGATAACATAGAGCGGCATGCCATTGTCTGCGCCGATGATGCCGACATTCGTCAGCACAAAGTCGAATTCTTTTTCACCTTGCAAGATTGTCGACCAATGGCCAAACGAATACCATGCCTCTTCTTGCCTGTTGGTGGCACTGAGCAGGGGCCTGCCGGTCGCATTTTTTTCAGCATAGATCGACGTTAACTTCTGCAAGAACACCCGGCTCGCAGCCGCAGGGTCTGTGTCTTTACCCAGGTATTCTGCCAGCTTTTCAGTAGAGTGTTTCTTGAGTGCCGCCGCAATCGTTTCTGCCACAAGCGCGTCTCGGTTCGGCGCAAACCACGAAATCAGAAAGGCCACTGACGGAAAACGAATCGGTGTCTCAGCGAAACGCGGGCCCACAGCGGCAAAAAAATCTGCAATTGTTTGCTGCCGCGTTTCTGTTATCTTGAGATCGAAACCATAGACGCGCCGCGCCAGCGCTTCGACGCTTGCATAGACACGCTGCCTGCCAGCGACATCGAGAGTTGGTAAATGCGGATTTTCAACGTATGCAACATTCAGTTGAACAGGTATGTTCTTCTGTACCACCCGCAATTCTGGCAACGCTTCAAGATAGGCGTCATAAGCAGCCTCTTCTTTTTTCAAATCGACTGGCTTCTTGCATGCGGCAAAGGCAAGAACTGTCAGTAAGAGATAGCGTTGCATGGGGCTGTCTACAAAGTTGCTCCGGAGACGAAAACGCTAAATTTATCTTCGTACGCATAACGCGGCGCGCCATCAGGCCAAGCGACACTACGTGAGATTCTGCAGCAGCACACGTACCGGGCTTTTCAGATCGTCTGGCAGGTCGGCGTCGCCATCGGTTTTGGCATCCCAAACCCCGATACAAGACGGGCAGCCGGCCTCACAGCTGCATTGTTCAACCGTCTGCCGCGCGAGCGCAAAGAGCGCGTCGTAGTTGCTGACCAGCTTGTGCGAAAGCCCCACCCCACCGGGATAATTGTCGTGAAAGATGATGGCATGGTCGCCAAAATGCACGTCGCGGTAACTTGACGAGACAGAAATATCACGGCGGTCGCAGAGCGCCACGAGCGGCGCCAGCTGCCGCAAAAGGTAAGCGAACCGGGTGAGCAGCGCGCTCATGAAATTCGCGGGTATTTGTGGCAATGCCTCGGGCAAAATATCAAGCCACGCGCCCTGTGTATGCATTTCAATTTCAGGCGTGTGTATCTGCCCCCAACCCAGATTTTCTGAAGTTTCAATCTTGATCTTCTTATAGAGGTATGCCTGTCGGCGCAGCGTAACCTCGCCCCAATGCTGCGTCAGTTTTTTTTCGGTACGCTTCTCGTCGAGATGCAGAATACTGCGGTGCACCTTTTCATGTGCATCGGTGTAATAATCTGATTTAACTTCAGTGACTTCAGCACGGCGCTCATCCCACTTGAGAATATTCACATAATAGTGCCGGCCCGCATGCATATAAATTGCTTCGTCATGAATAAAGAGCGGCGCCGAGAACAGATCAATCTCGCCGATTACCTTTTCATTGCCCGCGTGAGTTTTATCGACAATGACAAAGTTGTCGGTCGCAGCAGAGCGCAGCGACACATTGGCAGCCGGGTACGTGTCACTCGTCCAGAAATAGGTGCCACCTTTTTCGAGCACGACCCGCTCTTCAACAAGGTTATCCATGAACTGATCCACCGGGTACTCGCCGAACTTGTCGCCCTGCTGAAAGCGCAGCTCGTACGCGGCGCATTTAATCTGATCTTGATAGATAAGAAGATTGTCGGGGTTCACAATCGCCGCTTCGCCTTTACTTTCAAACAGATAGTCAGGGTTGCGCATCAGGTATTGATCGAGCGCCGAAGGCGAGGCAATCAGCACCGCGAGCGACGGTTCTTTTTTTCTGCCCGCGCGGCCGAACTGCTGGTAGAGCGAGCTCATGCGCCCGGGGTAACCTATCGATATGACGGCGTTTAATGCCCCTATGTCTATGCCCAGTTCAAGCGCATTCGTCGACACGACACCCAGCGTCGTGCCTTCGCGCAGCGAACGTTCAACCTGCCGGCGTTCGAGCGGCAGAAAACCACCCCTGTAACCACGCACCTTGCGCGCAAGACTTTCGGGCAACCGCGAGCGCAAGAACTCGGTCAGAATTTCGACGCGGTTGCGCGAGCGCGCGAAAAATATCGTCGGTATGTTATTGCGAATAAGCCCCGAACCGATGCGCGCCGCAGCCTTATAAGGCGACTCAGCAATTTGCAATTTTTCGTAAAAAGGCGGATCGTAAAAGAGAAAATATTTTCTGCCCTCGGGCGCGCCCGATTCTGTGATCGCGTTAAACTCACGGCCCGACAACTGGTTGGCCAGTTCTGCAGGGTTCGCTATGGTTGCCGAGCAGAATATATAGCGTGGGCCACGCGACATGGAGGTCGCAGGGTCGCCGGAGCCAGGGATGGCGGTAAGGCGACTGGGCTTGTAATGTTCGAGCAGGCGGTTGAGTCGCCGCAGCACATTCGCCACATGCGAGCCAAAGACGCCGATGTAGGTGTGCATTTCATCGATGACAATCGTCTCGAGGTTCTCAAAAAATGACTTCCAGATTGTGTGGTGCGGCATGATACCCGAGTGCAGCATGTCGGGGTTCGTGAGAATAAAATCACCGGCCTTTCTGACCGCGCGCCGCTCTTCTTCAGGGGTATCACCGTCAAAAGTGTTCACGTTCCACGACATGCCGAGCGCATCGGCATAACCCCGGTAGGCAGCGAGCTGGTCTTGCGCGAGCGCCTTGGTCGGAAACATAAACAGGTGCTTGCCATTCGGGTTTTTGAGTTTTGAATGCAGAATCGGCAGAAGGTAACAGAGCGTTTTGCCCGAAGCTGTCGGCGTGGTGACGACAAAGTCTTGCTGTGCGAGATAAAGCTCTACGGCCTGCTGCTGGTGCGAATAGAGTTTCTCTATCCCCCTTTCTTTTAAGACCCGGCGAAGCTCGGGCCCTAGTGCCTTGGGTATTTCTGCGAATTTTGCGGCTTTTTCGGGCCGCTCAATGAGTGCACGAATATTTGCCGACTCACTCCTGCGCAGCGAGTCGAGGTATTGTTCAAGATTCATAGTTCTTTGAAGTCATAAGCAATATGAAACAACGCGCGGCCGGGCACGACCTGAGGGTGAAGGTGCATGCCGAGAATGAACCCTGTCTGTTCTGAAAGAATTTCTGCACGGCGCTCGCCAAAAAGATCGGTGATAAAACCGAGCGGCTGCCCTACAGCGACGCGTTCACCAGGTGCAACCTGCGGCATAAACAGCCCGGCGTGCGTTGCGCGCTGCCACACCGCTTTGCGGTAATACCCGGTCGGATGGTCGGGGACGCCAATTTCAGTATCAAAACGCGCAGAGACTTCAGCCAGCACACCGCGGTCGATCGATTCGAGTGAGACCAGAATCTGCAGAAGCAGGCGCAAACCACGCCGCAGAATGTCTTTTTCGAACCGACCGGTTTCACCGGCTTCAATCAGAAACACCGGCTTACCTACTTTGCCCGCCTCTTTGCGCAACGAGCCTGCGACGCCCGAACTTGTCAATACCACCTGACCTTCAAGATTTCGTGCCCACTCGCGCATCGTTTCATCTTTCATGTTACCGCGCAGGTGCGGAAAGTTCCAGCGGTTATAGCTGCCCGAATGCACGTCAACGATGTAGTCGGCCTGCGCGACGAAATTCGTCCACAAGAAGTGCGCCAGCCGCGCGCCCTCAGAGCCGTCTTTGAGCCCGGGAAACATGCGGTTGAGGTCGCGGCGGTCGGGCAGATAGCGCGAGTGGTTGGCGTAACCCATGAGGTTCGCCACCGGCACCAGGCAAAGCGACCCGTTGATCTCTGTGCCCTGCAAAAGGTTCGCGAGTTCGTGCAGCATGCGCACGCCGTTGAGTTCGTCGCCGTGAATGGCAGCAATGATCGTTACTTTGCGGCCTGGTTTCGCCCCGTGCGCAAAGAGGTAGGGCATCAGCCACGAACGCTGCGAGCCATCTTCTTCAAAGGGAATAAAATTTTTCAGCCATTCGCCGGGTGCGAGCGCGGCGGCAAGTTCTGAGGGCGAATGCACTCTCGGCGCACGCTGACCGGGCATATTTGCGTCAAATGCTCCCATTTTTGATCCCAAAATTATGTCTCTTACAGGCAGCAAGGCTGGCAAGACAAGCACTAAACCATTTGCCCTCGGCGCGGGCAAATGGGGCGCAAGAAAATAAGTTTGACCGCGGCGCCCGATATGTACGTCTAAACACTAATGAAAAAACTTAAACTTATCGCCATAATGGCAGTTCTGTTGGGCGCCGCCGCGCCCGCGTTTTCAATCGCACAGCTTGGTGTGCAAGGCAACTACACCAGCCTGACATTCGATTCGTCGACTTCTTCGGGTTCCGTTTCGAATAAATACTCAGGTGTTGGCTTTGGTGCCTTTGCACGCTTCACCGCAGGCATTCCACTCCTGATTACTTTTGGCGCGGGTCCCTTCATGGATTACGGCACTATCAAGGGTGGCCCTGCGACCGCCCCCGAATCGACGCACCTTCGCGTTGGCGGTGAATTGGTCGTCTACGCAGATGTCGTTGGCAATATTATAGGCGTAGTACCATACGGTCGATTTGGTTACGGCTACGAGGGCAACTCAACAAAAACAACTATTGGTACGGTAACCACAGATTATCTCTACTACGGCAGCACGGGCCACACCCTGTTCGGTCTGACGCTCAAGGTCCTGCCCCTAATTTACGTTTTTGCTGAGGGTGGCATTCAATGGAGTTCTTTAACAGTTCCGAGCGAAATCAAGGCACTTGGAGTCTCTGATGTAAGCACAACCGGCTGGCGCGCGTCGATCGGCGCAATGCTCTGGATCTAAAAGTTCAAACCAGGTAGGGTCGCGCATGCGACTCTACCTGCATTCCGACAACCCCGAACCCAGGCTCGTCAAACAGCTTGTCGAAAAATTAAAAGGGGGATCTCTACTCGTTCTGCCAACCGATACCGTCTATGCATTCGTCACGCTGGCGCAGAACAAAGACAGCATCGCGCAGATTCAGCGCATCAAAGATTTACCCAAACACAAGGCGCTGACGCTTTATTGCCGCGACTTTTCGCAGATGAGCACCTACGTGCGCACACAGGGCAACCAGCTCTTTCGCTTTATGAAAGATATTCTGCCGGGGCCTTACACGTTGATCTTCGATGCGGCAAAAAGCCTGCCGCACTATGCGGTCACCAAACAAAATACCGTCGGCATTCGTATCGTTGAACATCCGCTGATTGCTGCGCTTCTGGCACAGCTCGATCTGCCGCTGATGGGCAGCTCGCTCGACCTGCCGCCCGAAGATATGCATGACTTTGAAGAGATTGCCGATCGCTACGAAAGCCGCGTCGATGCAGTCGTCGAGTGCGGCCCTGTCAGCGGTGCGTATTCGACGATTCTCGACGTGCGCACCTGGCCGCCGACTCTGATACGCGAAGGCCTCGGGGCCGTACCCGAAGGTCTGCCCGAGGCATAATGCCTCAACCTTGAGGCCTGCGATAGACTGCGAGTGGCCCCGGAGCCTGGCAGGTCGGCATAAGTTCAATGCTGTTGATGTTGACATGCTGCGGCTGCAGAACCGCCCAATCGACGCATTCGGCGATGTCGGCGGGCCTCAGCGGCTCTGTGCCGGCATAGACAGACGCAGCCTTAGCCGCATCACCGTGAAAACGCACCTGTGAAAATTCGCTGCCACCCGCGAGACCCGGCGCAATATGCGTCACGCGAATGCCGTGCTGGGACAAATCGGCCCTGAGATTTCTCGAGAGCTGCTCGACGAATGCCTTCGTCGCGCCATAGACATTGCCACCGGGGTAAGCATAGCTGCCGGCAACCGAGCCCAGCATTACTATGTGGCCACGACCACGCGCCACCATGCCAGGCGCAATGAGCCTTGTCAGGCGGGCAACCGCAGTGCAATTGGTTTCGATCATCTGCTGCCAGTCTGCCCACTCGGCCTCATGCGCAGGCTCGAGTCCGAGAGCCAAACCCGCGTTGTTAATGAGGATATCGACCGCGGCGAAATCGGCGGGCAAATTCGCGACGGCATCGCTGAGCTGCGCACTCTCGCGCACGTCACAGCCGATGGCATGGCACTCGGTGTTTAATTTTCCCGCGAGTGCCTGCAGCCTTTCGAGGCGGCGTGCCAACAGAACGAGTTTATATCCTCGTGAAGCAAATTTCTCTGCAATCGCGGCGCCGAAACCGCTTGAAGCACCGGTAATGAATGCAATTTTTTTATCTGTGTTGATGGCAGAGAACCTCAGAGAACAAATTAGAGAACAAATTTAAGTACAAATTTTCTCTTCTGCACATTCTGCCAAGGGCATTTCATTAAAAAATTCAGTAATAATACGTATAGACAAGCGCAGAAAAATGGCATAGATAACAAACGAAAGGCGGTCATTAGTTAAGAGATGCACAACCCACCAGAAGCCGATGCAGCAGCCAAGGCGCGCAAAATTATCGATCACGCACAATTGCACCAGATTACCGAGAAACTGTTTTCCCGTCTGCCGATTCACATCGTTGAAAATAACCAGAAGAATCCGGCGCGCGCACTACAGTATGTACACCCGCATCTCGAGATTCTACACCAGATGGCGCCGGCGCAATCGCGCACGCTGCTCTTGACGAAAGACGACCATTCGATGATGCTCGAATGCAGCGTTATCAGCAGAACCGATAAGGGCACTGAAATTCTCAAGCCGCTGCGGCTCTACCTGACAAAGCGCGGCATTCGCCATGAAAACCGCGTGGCCATTTCGGGCAGCGAACTTGCGGGCCAGGTGCGCAATGTGATTCCGCATCCCGAATTTTACCGGGTGAACGCAGGCACGAGCAGCGGCCGCGATGCAACGCTGTTACAATACGCAAATGCCATTAAAGAGCTCGTGCCAGAGTGCGTGGTGAAGTTCGAGCTACAGCGCACAAACCGACTGACCGTGCGCATGAAAAAGCTGCAAGAATTTAACCTTCCGGTTTTTGCACCCGACATGACGCGGCAGAGGCAGGGCGACGAACAAAATGTTGTTGCGATGCCGCATAGTGAATATGAACAGGTTATGCGCTCCGACGGTCTGCCGGGCGACTATATCGGCGAAATTTGCGAGCCGCTGCGCTATCGTGGCGTACTGATTGTCGGTTATGTGCAGGTATTCAGTACACGGGCGCCGCTGAATATCAGCCAATACCATACCGTGCGGCAACTGATGCGGCGCCTCGAGCGCGATCTCGACGCCAAGAGGTGTTACCCAGATAACCCGATATCGGGTAAAATCGTCGACGTGAGCCACGGCGGGTTAGGGTTTATCTACACCGGGCAGCGCAGCGTTCTCTCGACTGCCGGCGTCGGCGATAAGATCGTGCTCGATGCGCACTTCGCAGCCGAAAACGTCGCGACTTTCAGCGGCAAAATCATGAACATGACCTCGCTTGAGAACGGCCGGCGTTACGGCATTGAATTTGAAGGCCTCTCAGAAGCCGGCGAAACCGCACTCAAAGCCATGCTCTAACAGGTTCCCGAAAAAGGAACCTGTTAGCAGGCGAACGGAACCGAAAAAGTGAAAAGCAGCAAAGTCGCTTTGCTTCAAAGCGACGACGCGCTTTAGCAGTCGTTTGCGCTGGCAAACGACGAGGCTTTTCACTTTTTCGGGAGTTCTTCCGGAGCCTGCGAAAGCGAATAAAAACTGCCTGTTACTTTGCCGGGTTGCGCTTTTCGCCCTGTCGCAAAATCGCATTGCAGCACTATGTCTTACCCCTTTGCCGAAATCGAAAAGAAGTGGCAACTCTACTGGGAAAACAACCAGACTTTCGCGACCGGCGAAGATTTATCAAAACCTAAGTATTACGTGCTCGATATGTTCCCTTATCCGTCGGGGGCGGGGCTGCACGTCGGCCACCCCGAAGGCTATACCGCAACCGACATCATCGCGCGCAAGCGCCGCATGCAGGGCTTCAATGTGCTGCACCCCATGGGTTGGGACGCCTTCGGCCTGCCCGCCGAGCGCTACGCGATGCAGACGGGTATTCACCCTAAGGTCACGACAAAACAGAACATCGACAACTTTCGCCGGCAGCTGAAATCGCTCGGTTTTTCGTATGACTGGTCGCGTGAAATTGATACCACTTCGCCCGACTATTACAAATTCACGCAGTGGATATTTCTGAAACTCTTCAACTCTTGGTACGATGCTGCTGCGAAAAAAGCGCGCCCGATCTCTGAACTGAAAATACCATCAGACCTCGAAGGTGATGCAAAGAAAAAAGAACGTGAGGATTTCATAGCCAACCATCGCCTGGCATACATCGCAAATATGCCCGTCAACTGGTGCGCAGAGCTTGGCACTGTTCTGGCTAACGAAGAGGTCGACGAATGGGTCGGCAAAGGTTACAAGGTCGAACGCAAACCGATGCGCCAGTGGATGCTGCGCATCACAGCGTACGCCGAGCGCCTGCTCACCGATCTCGAACACGTTGACTGGCCCGCAGGCACACTCGAGCTGCAAAAAAACTGGATTGGCCAGTCAACCGGCGCGCTGGTACACTTCGGCATCGCGGGATCCCCCGAAAAGCTGACGGTATTCACCACTCGCCCCGACACGCTTTACGGCGTCACCTTCATGGTGCTCGCCCCTGAACATCCACTGGTCGATAAAATTGCTGCTGATTCAGCCAAAGCCGAAATCGATGCTTACCGCAAAACAACGGCGCTCAAGACCGATCTCGACAGACAGCTCGACGCGGCAAAAAAAGAGAAAACGGGCGTCGCCATTGGCGCGCACGCAATGCATCCCGTCACTGGCGAAAAGATTCCGCTGTACATCGCCGATTACGTGCTCATGGGTTACGGCACGGGCGCCATCATGGCGGTGCCTGCACATGACGAGCGCGACTTTGCGTTTGCGCAGCAATTTTCGCTTGATATTCGACAGGTAGTTCAACCGCGCGAGAGCGCGGCAGAACTACCCGTCACTGAAGACGGGGTCGCCATCAACTCACCCATCTTCGACGGACTCAAGACGCCCGAAGCAAAAGAAAAAATTATTGCGCATCTTGAAAAAGAAAAACTGGGTGAGCGGCGTATTCAGTACAAGCTGCGCGACTGGCTTTTCTCGCGACAGCGTTATTGGGGCGAACCCGTGCCGGTGAGTTTCGACGCAGACGGCTTCATGGTCGCAGAAGAAGAGAGCGCTCTGCCGCTGCTCTTGCCCGAGAGCAAAAATTTTCAACCTGCAGGTACGGGCGAATCACCGCTCGCCAACCTGCCTGATTGGGTGAACCATGAAAAAGGCGGCCGCAAGCTGCGCCGTGAAACGAATACGATGCCGCAATGGGCGGGCAGCTCGTGGTATTACCTGCGCTTCGCCGACACGGCGAACAAAGAAAGGTTCGCCTCAGCAGAAAAAGAGAAGTACTGGCTGAATGGCGGCGTCGACCTCTATGTCGGGGGCGCCGAACACGCGGTCTTGCATTTGCTCTATGCGCGCTTCTGGCACAAAGTGCTCTACGATCTGGGTTACGTGACATCGGTCGAACCGTTCAAGAAGCTGGTGCACCAAGGCATTATTCTCGGCGAAGACGGTAGCAAAATGTCAAAGTCGCGTGGCAATGTGGTCAACCCCGACACCGTTGTGGCCGAATATGGCGCCGATACCTTCAGGCTATACGAGATGTTCATGGGGCCTCTGGAGCAGATGAAACCGTGGCAGTCGAAGAGCATCGAGGGCATCTACCGGTTTCTGGGACGCGTTTACCGTCTGTATTTTGGCAATACCCACAGCGATGAGAATGCGCCGGCGCAACCGACGCTGAGCGCCAAACTATTGGCTGCCCCTGCCGATGAGAAAGCGGTGCTGAAAGTATTGCACCAGACAATCAAAAAGGTCAGCGATGATATCGAGACTCTGTCACTCAATACGGCGATTTCGCAGATGATGATTTTCGTCAACGAAGCCTACCGCGTCGAGTCGATCGGCAAAGAAGCGGCAGCAACCTTTGTCAAACTGCTTTCCCCTTTCGCGCCGCACGTGGCTGAAGAAATCTGGCAGGCGCTCGGTGAAAAAGGCAGCATCGCGCTTGCGCCATGGCCGCAGTTCAACGCCGAATACCTGGTCGAATCAAGTTTCGAGGCAGTGATACAGATCAACGGCAAGATACGTGGCCGCACCGAGCTTGCAATCGGCATCAGCGACGCGGATTTCGAAAGTGCGGCACGCAGCGTCGATGCGGTCAAAGCGGCGCTTGAAGGTAAAACCGTACGCAAAGTTATTGTCGTGAAGAACAAAATGATCAACTTTGTGGTAGCGTGATCTGTTCGGGGCAAGACCCCAAACAGATTACGCAATAGCTATGGATAAAGCTGCGTTACGCGATCACTTCAAAGTGTTATCTAAGGCGTTCTTCGCCGCACAAGACGCTGGCACGCTCGCCCAAATTCACGCACGTATTGCTTTGAGCTTGAGGTCCTATGCAGAGGCGAGTTTGTCTTTAGCCGAGCGCCAGGCGACGCTCATCGCAGTCTACACTCCCATGAGAGTCGAGCTCCCCGCGAGGCAAATTGTCGAGGCATCGCAGGCATTTGCGAAACCTGCATTTGTTTACCCGCAGGTTGATGGTGAGAAAATGTGGTTCGTCGATGATGCGGGCAAACTGGCTGAACCTGAAATCGTAATTGTTCCCGGCCTCTTCGTCGATCGCCAAGGCAACCGTCTCGGTCGCGGTAAAGGTTATTACGACCGTTATCTTGCGAGTTCAGGCATTCCCAAGCCGCGCCGTATTTTTCTGGGTTATAAATTTCAGTTTGTCGATGAGGTACCGGTTACGGCTCACGACGAGCCCGTAACTCCGGTACGCTATGGCGACTAACGGGTCAATGCCGCGCTAGTCAACCCGGTCGACACGTTCGAGAATTTGCTGCTGCGTCAACCCGATGCTGCGAAAAAACCGCGTATTTTCATCGTGCACTTTTTGCAGGTAACGGTTGTTCTCTAGCTGCAAAGCCCGAAAGTCGGCCCGCCAATCACGCTGTTCACGAGTTCTGAAAAAGTCGATCAGAAAGAACAGCAGGCCCAGCGAAAGACCGACGATCATGGTCGCGGCAACGGTAATCAAAGTTTCAATTGCCATAATCTGCTGTCCTCGGTTGCAATCTACCATCCATTTCAGCGCCCGTCAACATTTTAACTCGGCCGGTAGGTGTGGTCGCTGATTGCGAGTGCCTGCGCTGAAATGCAGAATTTCTGCGCCTTTTGGTTCTCTTTCGAAACCCAGCGCTGCTGAAATAGCTCGCCGGTGACGAGAATCTGCATGCCCTTCGCCAGCAACGGATAAAAGAGTTCTGCCATCTTGCCCCAGAGTTCAATCTGAATGAAGTTGGCATGTGAGCCCTCTTTATCGGTCTTGCGCTGCGTTTCAAAAAGCAGCGCAAAGCTGATCACTGTCTGGTCTTTGACTGTCTTCTTTTCAACGTCTGTTGAGATACGCCCTGACAGCTGAATCCAGTTCCACTGTGTGCGTGCTTTACCGACATCTTTGCCGGCTTCGGTGGGCGTCGATTCGCCGCCGAGTTCGTCTTCTAATGTGTTCATAGTTTCCTTCCTTTTTGAGTGGGTTTTTCCCCCTCTAAATACTAAATACCAGAAAAGGCCGTTTTTTTCTCACGCGGATTGATATTTTTCTTGTTTACGCTTGCCGGGTAAAAGCCATGCTTACGGCAATGCCGCCGAAGAAAAAATCTAAATCCTCATCTGCTAAGACAATCGTCGTGGTCGGCGCGGCACTCGCAGGGCCAACCGCCGCCGCGCGTGCGCGCGAAGTTGATGAGCATGCCCGCATTATTCTGCTCGAACGCAACACGCGGGTGAGCTATGCGATGACGGGGCTCTCGCTGCACCTGAGTGGCGAGGTTGCGTCGCTCGAAGAGTTGAACCGCGAGCGTGAAGATTTTTTTCAATCGGTTTACAATATTGAAGTGCGTACGCGTACCGAGGTTGTTCAGCTCGAAGCGAAGAAAAAGCTGCTGCATTTGCGAGATGAAAAGGGCGATTCGACCCTCCCATACGACCGGCTGATTTTTGCTGCCGGCGCGTCGTCTCTTCACCCGATTGGCCTGAAGGCCGCTGAAAATTTTCGCTATTTCAGAACTCTCGACGACCTCGCCGCGATACGGGCGCAACTCGACAGCGGCGCGCGGCGCTTTGTCATTCTCGGCGGTGGCTCGATGGGCGCCGAAGCACTCGACGGCCTCGTTCGCGGCGGCGCCGATGTGACTCTGGTTGAGAAAAAGCTGCGCTTCTTGCCCGACTACGCGCCAGAAATTTCATCGATTGCCACCGCAGCGCAAGAGCATAAGGCGCGCATCGTCGCTGGCTTCAAACACACCGATTTCGAATATAAAGACAATCGCATCGTGGCCGTGAAGGTCGATGGCATGCGCATCGACACCGACTTCGTGGTTGGGGCAATTGGCGTGCGCCCGCGCACCGAGCTTTTAAAGAAAGCAGGCGTCAGGCTTCTGGGCGATGGCTCGATCGCCGTGAATGAACGCTGCGAGACGAATGTCAAAGACGTCTATGCGTGCAGCATCTGTGTGAGCGTGCCAGACGGCAAAGAGCATGTTTATATTCCGCAGGCGGCAGTCTCTGATAAAACAGCGCAGGTCGCGGGTGAAAACGCCGCGGGCGGTAAGGCGGTGCTGCGCTCGATGACTGCGAGCCAGATCATTCGCCTGCCCGGTATCGAGGTTGGCCGCGTCGGCTTAACCTGCTCACAGGCGATGCGCAAATTTGGCAAGGCGAACATCGGCTCGGTATTCGTGCACGGCCGTAACACCGAACCCTACATGCCTGGCTCTGAAGGTATCAGCCTCAAGCTGTTTTACCACCGCAAAAAGAAACAGGTGATTGCGCTCGAAGCGGCCGGCAAAGACATCAAGTCACGCCTCGACACCGTCGCAGCCGCACTCGCAGGCGGCCTGACGCTGAACCAGCTCGCCATGCTCGACCTTGCGTACACCCCCGCTTATGGCACGGCGCGCGACGCGCTCAACGTCGCCGCAACGGTCGCGCTGCAGAAAGAAGCAGGCCTCACCGCAACGACGAGCTACGAAGAGATTCGTGCGGCGCGTGCCAAATATTTTGTCGTCGACGTTTCTCTCAAAGCACGCCACGCCGGCTTTCACGACATGCATATTCCGCTTGAAAGACTGCGCGAGAGCACCGGGCAGCTCGCCGAGAAGTTCAAGAAATCGCGCGCCAAAATTGTGGCGACGCTCAGCGAATCGGGGCGGCGCGGCCACCTTGCGATGCGCATTCTCAAAGCCCGCGGATTCACCGCCGTCAACATTCTCGGCGGCAAAAAAACCAGCTGATGCCCAAGGTTAGCGAAATCTATTTTGCCGCGCCGGTCGAAGCCGACCGGCAGGTATTTTCACCCGCAGACGTTTTTGCGGCGGGCGAGCAGAACCACCACATCTCGAACACCGCATACCCGATAGTGCACTCGCAGACCTTTAAACCCTACAGGCTCGAACGCGCGCTGCACCGTGAGACGGTCGAGCGCGCGTTTGCCGACGCCCCCGACATCTGCCTCTATTCCCATATACCATTCTGCGAAACGCGCTGCTTTTTCTGCGAATACACAGTCGTCGGCAAATCTGAGCTCGAGCGCACGCGAGACTACATGACCGCGCTCAACCGCGAAACCGAAATGTACGCAGAGCTGCTCGGCCCCCGCACTCTGTGGGGGTGGGATATAGGCGGCGGCACGCCGTCTTTTCCCCCGGCTGAATTTATCGCCGAGCACATTGATGTGGTGAAGCACAACTTTCAGCTCAGCCCCGATTTTGCGATCAGCATTGAGACCACGCCGCGCATCGCTTCGCTCGAACCCGATAAAATTCACGCATACCGCCAGATGGGCATTGAGCGCATCAGCATGGGCGTGCAGGTGACGCAGCCCGACCTGCTAAAAGCGCTCGGCCGTGACACAAATGGACTCGAACACCATTACCGCGCCACCGAGCACATTCGCGCCGCGGGCTTTGAAAAATTCAATCTCGACCTGATGTATGGCTTCGCCGACCAGTCACCCGAATCATGGCGCGCGACTCTCGAACACGCGATTCGCCTCGACCCCGATTACATCACGCTCTACCGCATGCGCTATAAGCTCACACGCATCTCGCACCAGGCCGAGCGCGTCACTCTCGACATGGCGCGTCAGCACGCGAAGATCGCGAAAGAAATGCTGTTCTCGGCGGGCTACTCGGCAAACCCTGGTAAGAACACCTACAGCCGCACCAGCGGCGACACGGGCACGAGCAAATACCTCACGCACCGGGTGATCGAAGGCCGCCCCTACCTGGGTCTGGGCCTTGGCGCGCAGACCTATTCGCCGACAACGATTGCCTATAACTCGGGCGCGGCCGGCAAAAACCTCACGCCCTACCTCAGAGATATCGAAAAAGGTCTCTTACCGATTCAAGACCTGTATGATCTGCCCGCAGCCCACATGATGGCGAAAATGATCGCGGTGAGCTTTTATTTCGGCGAAATCAACCTGACAGCTTTCAAAGAGCGCTTTGGCCAAAACCTCGAAGAAGCGTATGGCCCTGCGGTAGAGTTCGCGATATCAGAAGGATTGATGAGTTATACAGAATCGGTCAACGGCCGTGAAATTGCGCTCTCTGGCAAGACCTGCCTTTCTCTGACAGAAAAAGGCGCGCGCCATTTTAATGGAACTATCGCACTTTTCTTTGCCCCTTCGGTGCAGGGTTATTTGATTCGGCCTTCGAGCACCTCAGGCCCCGCTTCGAGCACCTCAGGCCCCGCTTCGAGCAACTAGGAACGGCGAGACTGCGTCGCAGCCCCAAGCCAGCGCCACGGCCGGTCGCTGAGGCGCTCGAAGCGATCGACGACGCCCCCTTACAGGCTCATGAAAAAGCGGCCTGAAGCAGGTTCCGGAACCTACTAAATCGTCACTTGTTTTTTGCGCCGCACAAGATCCCATAGAATTTTTTTTGTCCGGAATTTGTTGACTTTTCAGTCGCCGTGCGTCTAATCAACACAGGGCCATGGAACTCCGCAGCCTGTGTGGTTAACGTACGTGAACAGAAAAATACCCATCATGCGATATTTCATTCTTGCTGTTGCGGTTATCGCGATGGCCGGCTGCCGCAATTTCAACTGGGCCCCGACCGACGCGCTTGAGAAAGTCAGCACGACTCCCCCCAACACGGTTGAAGCCCCGGTGTTTGCACCTGCGGGCGGGTCGTACAATGCGACGCAGAATGTCACGCTTACGACATCCACACCGGGCGCGACCATCTGTTACCGCAACGACGGCACCAACGCCGATTGCGACAATGCAACCGCCACCTGCTTTGCTGGCAGCACCACCTATGTCGGATCGATCAACGTACCCGCGACAATCACGCTGAACGCGATGGCGTGCAAAGCCACGATGAATAATTCAGTCGTCGCGACTGCGGTCTATACGATTGATTCGACCGCCCCGGTTATTTCAGCGACTGCGCCTGCACCGGGCGCGTATGTCACGAACACGCAGGTCAGCTACACGCTCTCAGAATCATGCGGCACCGGTTCAATCACCTGGACACGCACCAGCGGCAGCCCAGACCCCGGTTCGCCCAGGGTGCAGGCGCTCGTCGGGGCTGAACTCACTGCGGGCACGCACAGCGCCATCACGCTCACCAATAACCCGGCACTTGTGAGTGGCACGGTTTACGATATCGCATTCAACTGCACCGACGCTGCCGGTAACGCCGCAACGACGGTGACTGCAGCGGGCGTCACATTCGACAACGTCGCACCGGTCATCTCGGGAGTCGCCCCGATAACGGGTTCGTTTAGAACGAACACGCAGGTATCGTATGCTCTTTCAGAAGATTGCCAGACGGGCACGATCACCTGGACACGCACGGGCGGTGCAGCCGACGGCGCGTCGCCGCACGCGCAGACGCTGGTAGGGCTCGAACTCACGCAGGGTACAAAGACCAACCTAACACTTGCCAACAACCCCGCGCTCGTGAGCGGCACGATCTACACCATTGACTTCAATTGTCAGGACTTCGCCGGCCAGAATGCGACGACGGTAACTTCGACCGGCGTTACGTTCGACAATGTCGCGCCGATCATCAGCGGCGTTGCACCGCTCGACAGTGCGTTCGTCAGCACGACGCAGGTGAGTTACGACCTCACCGAAGTCTGCGCAACAGCTTCGATCACCTGGACACGCACCGGCGGGTCAGCAGACCCTTCGTCGCCGCATGTGCAGGCGCTCACCGCCGGTGAAATGACTGCAATCACGCATACGAATATCACGATCACGAACAACCCCACGCTGATCGACGGCGCCGTTTACCAGTTGGATTTTAACTGTACTGATTCGGCCGGTAACGTGGCGACAACCATCACACGCACGAACGTTACTTACGACCCGAGCGCGGTCGTTATCTCGGGCGTTTCGCCTGCCAGCAGCGCGTTTCGCAATACCACGCAGGTGAGCTACACCCTGTCAGAGAACTGCGCCTCGGGCAATGTCACTTGGACGCGCACGGGCGGCAACCCCGACCCTGGTTCACCGCGCGTGCAGGCGCTCACGGGCACCGAACTCAATGCAGGCACAAAGACGAACATCACTCTCACCAACAACCCACCGCTCGTCGACGGCGCGGTCTACAGCGTGCAATTCAACTGCACCGACTTTGCTGCGAATGCCTCGACGCCGATTACGGTCACCAATGTGACCTACGATTTCACCGCGCCGACGATCACCGGCACCGCGCCGGCGACGGGCGCATTTCGCAACAACAATCTGGTCAGCTTCACCTACTCTGAAAATTGCGCAAGCGCAAGCATCACGTGGACGCGCACCGGTGGCGCAGCCGATGCGAGCTCGCCCCACGTGCAGTCAGTCACAGGCTCTGACCTCAACGCCGGGGCGCACAACGGCATCATCATCGCCAACAACCCCACTCTCGCCGACGGAGCGGTTTACACGATGGCTTACGCATGCAGCGACGCTGCGGGCAATGCCGCGACCGTAATCTCGAATACAGGCATCACGTTCGATTACACGGCGCCGACTGTGAGCATCTCAAATCTTGTAAACAACAGTCCCTTGAACACGAATAAGGTGCTCGGCTCAGCCACAGACAATCTGGCCGGCGCGATAACAATAGAGGTACAGGTCGACGGCGGTTTGTTTAATGCGGCAACAGGTACACCCTCATGGAATTTCATGTTGCCGACCGGTGCGGCTACGTGGGTGAATAACACAACGCATTCTATCGGTGCCAGAGCGACCGATCTTGCCGGCAACATGTCGGCTGTCGTGACGATCAGTGTGCGCAAGGGCAATAACCATGACGTCAATGGCGATGGGTTTCCTGATTTGGCAATAGGTGGACCCAACGCACCAACAACCAGTACGGGTAAGGCCTATGTTTTTCACGGAAGCAGCACCGGCGTTATTGCCGCGACCGCCATTGCAGCAAACACGGTCATTAGTGGTCAGGCAATAAACGACAACTTCGGTCGTCAATTAATCCTTGCTGATTTTAACGGTGATGGCTTCGGCGATCTCGCGGTTTCAGCGATAGATAATTCCGCTTCTTTTGGTCGTGTGTATGTGTATAATGGCAGTGCGGCCGGCCTCGCTGCCGGTGCATCTAATTTCGTTGCTGGAACCAACGCGCCTTCGCGAGTCATTTCAGGCACATCTGCGGAGCAACTGGGTTCAGGTTTGATAGCTGGCAATGCAAACAATGATGGTTATGCAGACCTAATTATCGGCGCCGTTCTAAACGCGACCCAGCGCGGCCGATTCTACGCGCATTTCGGGGGCGCCGGCGGGGTCGCTGCCGCCTCATCTGTAACCGGGCAAGGTGAAGCTGTAACTGCACCGCGATTTTCATGCTCTATGGCCCTAGGCGATTTCAATGGAGACGGCAATCCTGATCTGGCCGTCGGCTCTGAAGGGCATAGTACAAGTGCCGGGCGGGCCTACATCTATTATGGTTCAGCCGGCACAATTACCGGAAGTTTAGCGTCTTTTGCACTGTCGATCTACACGGGCACTGCATCGAATTTTTTTGGCGGGAGCATGGCGGCAGGTGATCTTAATGGCGACGGCGTCACGGACCTGGTAGTCGGCGGCTATGGTGTGACGACAAACACAGGAAATATACGGGTTTTTTACGGTGTCAATGGTGCTGGCATTACACTAAGCGGCGGGGCTGTGCCGAATGCAACTTATACGGGTGAGGCGGCGAATCACTATTTTGCGACGAATATGACGATAGCTGATACCAATGCCGATACTTTTGGTGACTTGATTGTCGGTGCGCATGGTTCAACAGTCATGTCAGGCCGCGCCTATTTGTTTATGGGGCAGGCTCCGAATTTTCCGGGTGGGTCAGCAACTCTGGCGACAGTACGTTTCCTAGGGGATGGTGGCGGCTTCTACCAATTTGGTAGGGCTGTAGCAGTGACTGACATCAATGGTGATGGACGCCCCGATATCTTCGTGGGCGCCAATTTTTATAATAACCCAACGTATAATGGCCGGGTGTACGGATTCTTTTTTCCTCATGCCGGCCCCACTTTCGGTGCCACAAGTCGCGACAACGAAATAACAGGTTCTAGTGCGGAAGAATTCGGGTTAAGTATTGGTAAATAGAATTCACGACTAAATGTGACTGCTTTCACATGAGATGGTCGCCAAAGTTAAGTAAACGACCGTTCTGAGTATACAAGCATTCACGATCTCAAATTGCAATCTCAATAAATTCTTGTTTACACGATAAATTACGCAGGCCGCGTTGAAGAGACTCGACACAGAGGAGAACACGATGAGCAAACAAATTATTAAAATTGCCATGGCAGTCGCAATAATTGCGCTACTGAGTATTGTATTACCAGGTTGCGCAAAATCTGGCGATGAGAATGCCGCAACAGCAGACAGCGAACCAGAATTTACGATCACCGGAGAGGCAATATGAAAATCTTGCACTATTTTGTAACTTTGATTTACGCATGTGTTTTTTGCGGCTCTCTATTTGCCCAAGATTCAGACCCATCTACACCCCCAGCGCTCCTCAACGCAACATCAATCAAATACAAAGTGTACAAAATCGCACTGTCTACCAGCGCAGAATGCACAAACCCGGTAACGCTCATTGAAAGCGCGGCGGGTGTGCAGTCTGACCTGTTGAGCACACCTACTCTAGCGAAGGGCAAGATTGCTTCTGGCACGTACCACTGCATCATGGTTGAGCTTTCAAAAATTGTCAACACTGCATCAACCGGTGCGTGCACTACCGCACAAAACAACCTGATTTGTGCCGATGGTCAAGACAGCAAACTGATCAACGGCACTGCAGTGTCATGCTCAGGTGGCACAGGCAACGACCAACGCGTTGTACTTTATTACAACACCCTGTCTGCAAGCACGAGCGGTACCCGTGTTCTGTTGCCACCAACCAGCGCGGTTGACACAACTTCAGGGGTAACGTTAGGCACACCAGTGGTGTTTCCCACGAACAAGCGGGCAGCTGTGCGGATCAACAAACAGGTAATTCAAGACGGTACCTGCACAATTTCAAACCCTACTTTCTCAATTTCGATTCAATAGAATTGGCAGTCACAACTTGCCGTTGACGGCAAGTTGTGACGTCTTTGACATCCTTGTCGCCGTCGGCCCCGATCTCTCCGTGGATTATGGTTTGCGGCCATAACATCCTTGTCGCCGCAAACCGAGGTTCATCCGTGAACCATGGCAAAAATTCACCCTACCGCGATCGTTGAAAACCCGGCGAACCTGGCTGACGATGTTGTCGTCGGCCCGCAGGCTTATATCGGGCCTGATGTGAAGATTGGCCCCGGCTGTGTGATCGGGGTCAAGGCGACGCTGGTCAACCGGGTGACTCTGGGTAAGAACAACCGGCTCTTTACGGGCGCGACGATTGGCGAAGACGGGCAGGATATTCACTTCAATAACCCTGAAGCTGAGGTGGTTATTGGCGATAACAACGTCTTTCGCGAGCAGATCACGGTGCACCAGCCGTCGGTAAAAGGCAACAAGACAACGATCGGCAACAACTGCTATTTCATGGCCGATGCGCACGTCGCGCACGACTGCCATGTGGGCAACAATGTGATCATGGTGAATAAAACGGGCATTGCAGGGCACGTCGAAGTCGGCGACAATGCGCTGATCTCGGGCCTTGTGATGGCGCACCAGTTTGTGCGCGTTGGCGCTTTTGCGGTGATCGGCGGGGTCAGCAAGGCGACACGCGATATTCTGCCGTTTACGCTGAACAATGGCAACCCCGCGCTGGCGTTTGGCTTGAATCTCGTGGGCCTGAAGCGCGGTGGGTTTACGCCTGCAGAACGTTCTGCGATCAAGCAGGCTTTTCAGATTTTTTATTTGCGTGATCTGTCTACATCCATCGCGATTGAAACGATTGCCAGCGAGCTGTTGCCGTCGCTGCCAGAAGGGTCACCCGAGCGCGCACGCATCGAGTACTTATCGCGTTGGCTCAGCACGACGAAACGCGGCTTCACCTACCACTCATCAAAACGTAAAGCCGCAGAAGAAGAAGGCGAATGACGCGCTACGACGTCGTTGTTATCGGTTCGGGGCCTGCCGGCGAAGGCGCGGCGATGCAGTGCGCCAAAGACGGCAAGCACACCGCAATTGTTGAGCTGAACGAAACGCTCGGCGGGGAGTGCCTGCACCGCGGCACGATTCCGTCAAAGGCGCTACGGCATTCGATACAAAGGTATATCGAGTCGATGTCGAACCCCTTGGTCAAAAGTCATGTTAACTTCGCGAGCCGCGAGCTCGATTTTCCCCAGATGCTGGCAGCAGCGCGCAAGATTATCGAACGCGAGGCTCAGCACAACCTCAGCTATTATGAACGCAACCGGGTTGATGTGTACGGCGGTCGCGCGCGCATCGTGACGCCGAATGAAATTCAGATTGAGATGGGCCAGCGTGGCACTGAGACGATTCAGGCAGACGCGATTATCGTCGCGACGGGTTCAAGGCCCTACCACCCGCCCGATATTAAGTTCGACGACCATGTTCTCGACAGCGACACGGTGCTTGAGCTCGCCTACACTCCCCGCTCGATCACGATTTATGGTGCGGGTGTCATTGGCTGCGAGTACGCTTCGATCTTTAAAGGTCTCGGCATTAAGGTGACTCTGGTTAATCACCGCGCGAAGCTGCTCGAGTTTCTCGACGATGAGATTATTGATGCGCTGAGTTACCATCTACGCGAACAGGGCATTGTCATCAAGCACGGTGAAGAATATGAGAAGGTCGAACGCGATGGCAACGAGGTACAACTGCACCTCAAGTCTGGCAAGATTATCAAATCAGAAGCGCTGCTCTGGGCGAACGGGCGCAGCGGCAATAGTGCGGGGCTCTTCGGTTTCGAGAGCGGCATCGAAATCGACCACCGCGGTCAGATCAAGAAGAATGAAAACTTTCAGACCGCGCTGCCGCACATCTACGCAGTTGGCGATGTCTCTGGCCCGCCGGCGCTCGCGAGTGCCGCTTTCAACCAGGGTCGTTTCGTCGCGCTGCACATCACACGTGGCACGTCGTTTGCGAACCTGGTACAAAGAATTCCGACGGGGATATATACCGCACCCGAGATCAGCTCGCTTGGCAAAACAGAGCGCGAACTAACCGCAGAAAAGGTGCCGTATGAAGTCGGCCAGGCCCACTTTCGTAATATCGCCCGCGCGCAGATTACCGGGCAGACCGCAGGTTTACTCAAGATTTTGTTTCACCGCGAGACGCTCGAGATTCTCGGCATACACTGCTTTGGCGATCAGGCTGCTGAGATTATCCACATCGGCCAGGCAATCATGTCGCAGCCGGCGCCGAACAACCGCGTGACGTGGTTTGTCGAGACGACGTTCAATTACCCGACTATGGCCGAAGCGTATAGGGTCGCGGCTCTGAATGGGATTAATCGACTTTGATTTAGAAGCGCCTGAGGCGCTTCTAAATCAAAGCGGCGCACGGGCTATTTGTACGCGACGCTGAACGCAAGGTACACGCCGAACTGTGACATTCTGAAATCCGAATCTTTAACATCGCCACCGGTAGTCTTCAGCAAGAGTTCGAGATCGGTGAGCGCAATCGAAGAATACATCAGGTTGAGGCTGATGCCCATCGCGAAGTTTTCGCTCTGCCACCATTCACGGCCAAATGCAAGCCCGCTGGCGAAACCGTTTTTGACTGAGACAGCCTGCCTGGTATCTTCATAGATCGCAGTCGCTGCCCCCACCATCGCGGTCATGAAGTAGTTGGTGCGCGTATAGTAGGTCAGCGAAGGGCCCCAGGTTGAAAGGCCGAGCGTGCGGCCCGAAAGCCTTTTTTCTGTAAGAATATCGGGGCTCGCCGATATGTTGGGTTCGCTGGTAAATGAAGAGCCTAGGTTAATGCCCAGAATCAGATTCTCTTCAATTGCGAACCCCGTGTTGAGCTGCACCATGAACGAGGTACCCGATAGCGCAAGGGAATCAAATGAACCGACATTGCTCACGCCATAAGAGGCAAACCCTGGCCCGAGCATAAATTTCGCATGAAAGCCATTGTGGCGATACGCATCGGGGTTGCTGGCGCCTTCAGTTGCCTCGACCTGCGCAATCTTGCTCGAAACGACCGCGAGCGACCGGGTCGAAACAACATTAATCACGACCTGGTAGTTGCCCGAACCGCCGCTCTCGAGATTGCCCGAGACGATATAGTCATTTTGAACAGTTTGGTCGAGCGTCTTGTCGCTGCCCGCAAGTACGCCCTGCTGCGAGAGTTGCTTTTCTTTCAGCACCGAAGTTAAGGCATCCCGGTCGGTGACGCGGTAACCCAGCGCCGTCAGGTGCGCCACCGCTTTCGATTTTAGAGATGCCGCCATCGCGTCGGCCGTTTTGTTACCGCTCGCATTCTGGAAGGCAGCTACCCCGAAGGATTTTCCTTTCGCATCGCCCGGCACCGCTGCTTCGAGTGCTTCTGTGAAATTTTTGGTGCCTTTGGCCGAGGCGACGATGGCAGGCCCAGCATAATCGGGTACAAGATACCCCGGTATATCGCAGGTCTTTCCCCTGATTCGACAGGCGCGAATCGCATTTCTGTAAATGGGTTTGAGGCCGTCGCTCATTGAAATGATGATTTCAGTATCTGATTCGGCGGTGACAAAACCAACGTATTTTTCGCCATCGGCAGTCTCTACATTGTCACCTTTGGCCCTAGCAAAATCGTCGTAATCTCTGAAACCCGCGTGATCATCCTCAGACATCGGAAGGTCTGAGTACCATTTATTTTTTGAAAGAATGCGATAGATTCGGGCCCGCCGCACCGCTTCCACTTTTTCCTCATATTGCGTTCCGTATGCAAGTGTGTAGTACTCTTCACGAACGGTAATATGCAAGAACTCTGCATCGATGGACTTAACGCGTGCTTGTTCAATTACTGAAGAATCGCGGAGGCGTATCGCAACCTCTGCACCGATGGAAATCGCCCCGAGATTGTTGGCAGGCAAAGGCTGCCGGTTGATTCTAGTTGTGTTTGTGTTTTTCGCCGCAAAGGCAGTTGCGCTCAACAACAAAGACAAAGTAACATGGCGAATCATAACCGCACGTTTCGAACGTATTCAGATAGTCGATAAAAACTTTCTGATCGTCTCACGGCCCGCTGCTGATACTTTCGAGTCGGCAGGGGTGCCATAAAGTCCGCGCAGCCATTCGCCGGGCAACAGAAATGCCGCACGGGGGCGCTCCGCATATTCCTGTGCCGTCAGCGGGCCCGATTCGAGATCAAACGCAACTGTGTTTTCGAGTTCTTCATCGCCGGGGTGCGCCGCGAGGCCGAGCGCGACCATGAGGTTCCAATAGCAGAGGTCGAGGCAGACCGAGGCTGACGCCCCCGAATAGGGCAACGCCGCGAGGCTGTCAGAGAGAATCGTAAAAAATTCGGCACACTCGGGGCCACTCTTCAGATAGTCGGCGAGCCGCACAATTTCGGCGACCGCATGCATGCGTTGATAATCTTGCGTGTCTTCGTAGGGCGAAAACTGCAGCTCGATCGAACGCGGTATCACGCGCTCGTTGCCTTTCGCAGTAAAAATGATCTCGTGCACTGCACCGGGCTCATAATGAAACGAAGACCGTGTCGCCGACTTCAAAATACCCGGAATTTTGAACGAGCGCAGATCGCCCGAATCGAGCAGGCAATCGAGGTAGAGCGATTCACCGGGGGCGACTTTCTTCTTTACTATAATGGCGCGTGCTTTAGTGCCTGAGACACTCACGCGGTGGCACGCCCTGAAAGATCAATAACCACACTCTTCACCTGCCGATGCTTGAATTTCAGCAGAGTAAAACGGGCATTACCGTAGGTAAAGCTCGCCTTCTCTTTGAGTTCGCCGGTGAGCGAATGCAATACGAAACCTGCCACCGAATGAAATTTTTCTTCGGGCAGGTTGAGAGCAAGTTCGTCGTTCAGATCTGAAAGCGACATGCGTGCATCAACCCGGTAGACTTTGGGTTCGATCTGCATCACCTGCTTGCTGACGCTGTCATATTCATCTTGAATTTCGCCGACAATTTCTTCGAGAATATCTTCAAGCGTGATCATACCCGTCACGTCGCCGTGTTCGTTGACCGTGAGCGCAAGGTGGTGTCGGTTAAGGCGCATTTCGCGCATCAGCGAGAGTACACTCTGCGATTCGGGCACCACGAGTGGCTTTCTCAGGTGGCTCGCGAGGTCGAATTTTTTACGCTGCGCGGGTGTGAGCGCAATCAGATCTTTCACGAACAGCACGCCATGATAGTGCCTGAGACCCTCACGGTTCTCAAATACAGGTATACGTGAATGGCCGGTTTTGCGAAACACGGTTTCAATTTCTTTGAGAGAAGCGCCAATGGCAACACTCGTGAGATTGACTTCAGCAGTTTTGACATCCGCCGCGCGCGTCTCGTGAAGCTCCATGATCTCGAGAATCATCTGCATCTGTTCGTTGCGCGCTGAAATCTTGTTGGCCTTAAAGAATTGTATCAGTTTTTCGCGCAGAGACTTCTTGCGGCCGAAGACCTTGCGCAGCGTGTTCGTGAATTTTCTGCGGCGTGCCATCAGCGGGTTATGAGGCCCTCGGCCTTTTGGGGCAAGAGTCGGTTAAGCGCAGCCGACTCAAGCTTCTGCATTTCGCGCCGCGCGCGTTCTGAACGTTCGTGGTCGTAACCCATAACGTGTAGCACGCCATGCACGAGCAACACCGTCAGCTCATCGGCAAGGCTGTGGCGCATTTCACGCGCCTGGCGGGCAGCGGTGGCATAAGAAATATAAACTTCACCGTAGGGTTCATGTTCAAAAGTTTTCACACCTTTTTCGGCGTAGCAGAATGAGAGCACATCGGTCGGGCCAGTCTTGCCGCGGTAGGCCTGGTTGAGCCTCGCAATCGCCGGGTCGCTCACCAGCTGCACAAGCATATTCTTTTTCTGGCCGCGCGCCGGCGCCGAACCTGCCTTGGGTTTCACCGAGCGAAGCGCCTTTTCAACTGCGACGAGACCTGCTTCGAATTTTGTGATTTCGGCATTGAGACGTGGGGGCCTTGCCCCGGCGGCAAGTTCGAGACCTATCAACTTTTGAACTGACTCCGCGCGTCGTCGAGACTGCCCACGATCGAGAACCTTCCGCTGAGGTCGGTCATGTCGAAGAGTTCTTGAACGAAAGCCGTCGGCTTGGTAAGGTACATTTTGCCGCGATTCTGTTCGACCGTGCGGGCTATCGTCAGAAGCAGCGCTATGCCTGTGCTGTTGATGTATTCGAGCGCCGAAATATCGAGAATGCAGTCGTAGACGCCATTTTCGAAAATCGCCTTCACCTTTGAGTTGAGATCGAAAATATTATCTGACGTGATTTTGCCGCTGAACGTCATAAAATTGACCGGCCGGCTACCGACTTTTTCAGTCTCGGTTCTGAGCTGCAATAAATTCTTAAGGCTCACTGTCTTATTTTGCCCTGCCCGTCACGCAAGCAAGCTCTTTCTGAATTGACGGGCTAACGCGAAGATGGTTTCAGCCGATATGGAATCATCTGCAAAAAAGCAACCCCTGATCGACAAGTTGCTCATTCTCGGCGGCGCGGTGACGTTTATTGGCCTGACCGTGACTTTCTCACCGATGTTGTGGATGGCGACAATTCTGGCGCTGCTGCCGATTCTGGCTATGGGTATTCTCATCACACCGACGCTGCACCTGAATATCGTCGAAAAACAAACAGAAGAAAACCGCAATAAATAAGCCGACCTTTCGCACTCACACGGCGCAGGGCCCATGCTGAAAAGACTGAAGTCACTGCCGCTTCTCAGAAAGACTAAGTCGGGTATAACCGACGTTGAAACCGCGCTCGCGCACTTTCGCGCGGGCAAAATGCTCGTCGTTACAGATTCAGAAGACCGCGAAAACGAGGGTGACCTCGTGCTTTCGGCCGAAGACACCACCCCCGAGGCCGTGAACTTTATGGCCAAATTTGGCCGCGGGCTTATATGCGTGCCTGTCACAGCCGGGCGCGCAAAAGACCTGAACCTTCAGCCGATGGTCAAGCGCAACGAAGATGTGCGCCGTACAGCCTTCACCGTAAGCGTCGACGCGAAAGAAAAAACTTCGACGGGTATCTCGGCTCACGACCGCTATTTCACCATCAAGAAACTTGCCGACCCCGCTTCACGCTCACGCGACTTCATGCGTCCCGGGCATATATTTCCGCTCGTGGCACGCGACGGCGGCGTGCTGGTTCGCGCCGGCCACACCGAAGCTGCTGTCGACCTCTGCCGTCTCACAGGCAAACAACCCGTCGGCGTCATCTGCGAGATCATGAACAGCGACGGCACCATGGCGCGCATGCCCGACCTGATGAAATTCGCGCGCGAGCACAAACTGCCGATTCTCACGATCGAAGCTCTGATCGAATACCGCCGCCGCAGCGAACAGACGGTATCGCTCGTGAATCAGGGAAAACTGAAAACACGCTGGGGCGAATTCACCGCCTATTACTTCAATTCGGCAACAGATGACAATGTGCACGTGGCGCTGACACTGGGCAAGGTCAGTGGCAGCTCACCCGTTCTGGTTCGGGTGCACCGCGAAGATGTACTTGCCGACGTCTTTCAAAGCCCGACCCGCAAAAACTATATGGACATCGACAGCGCGATGCAGTCGCTGCTCAAAGCAAAAAAAGGCGTCTTTATCTTTCTTGGCCAGAAGTCGTCGCAGATTTTCACGGGCGATGCCGGCAGCGGCGATTCGAACCTGAGGCAATACGGCATCGGCGCGCAGATTTTAGGTCACCTCGGCGTCAAAAAGATACGTCTGCTGACAAATAACCCGCGCCGCATTGTCGGGCTCGATGCTTTCGGTCTCGAAGTCGTCGGGACAGTCGCGCACTAATGCTGGGCCAGATAGCGCATTTTCTGCGCATGATTCGTTTTTCACATACTCTGTTTGCCCTGCCCTTTGCGGTTGCACAACTCGCGGTGATTGCCGTGAGGTATGCCGACAGGGTGACGATTACATGGCAGAACTCTATCCTCATTGTGATTGCCTTTACGGCGATGCGCAGTTTTGCGATGGCGGCGAACAGGCTCATCGACCGGGAAATCGACGCGCGCAACCCGCGCACCGCGAACCGCGAAATACCAGCGGGTAAACTCAGCGCCGCAGCTGTGGGCACCTTTGGCGTCGTGTCGCTCGCCGCATTGCTGTGTTCGGCATGGCTGCTCGCGCCGATTGCCGCATTTCTCGCCCTGCCCGCTGCAACCATCGTTGCGACGTACAGCTATGCCAAAAGGTTCACCTGGCTGTGCCACCTATGGCTCGGCGTCGCGATCAGCATGGCACCGATCGCCGTTTCGATTGCGCTCTTGCAGACAGTGACGCCCGAATCATGGTTCATGGCGCTGACGCTCTGCTTCTACATCGCGGGTTTCGACATTCTCTACGCACTGCAGGATATCGAATTCGACGGGAAAGAAAGACTTTTTTCGATACCGGCCAGGTTCGGTGCGGCACGCGCAGTTATCATCAGCCGGGCATTGCATCTGGTTTCGCTCAGCTTCTGCGCGGTACTGATCGCAATGCTCGCACTCTCGATCTGGGCCTGGGTGCTTTACGGCGCCTTGGTCTTCTTGCTCGTTTACGAACACTATCTGGTGGGGTCGGTCAAGAACATACGCTTTGAAAAGATACCGGTGGCGTTCTTCAACGTCAACAGTATCTTCAGCCTCACCTACGCAGCCACGATTGCAATCGGTTTAATCTGAGTAAAGCAGCTTCGCTGCTTTACTCAGATTTTTCGCGCGGTACTGAAATATAGATTTCAGCGCGCCGGTTCTTTTGCCGCTTTTGTTCGGTGTCGTCGTTCTTATGAATACGCTGCGATTCGCCCGCACCCTGCGTGGTAATGCTTTTCGCAGGCACGCCTGCTGCCACAAGCAGCTTCTTGACGAACGCCGCACGCTTTTTTGACAGCTGCTTATTGGCCGCGGTGTCGCCCTGGCTGTCACCGTGCCCGTAGACAAAGATGCGGCCCCGGCCCGCCTTCTTGAATTCTGCGGCAGCGCGTCTCGCTGCGGTTTTCGCATCACCGACAGCGGCGTCATGCACACCAGAGGCGAAATAGATTCTGCCCAGAAACGTGAATGTACCGCCGCCGAGCCGCGTTTTCTGTCTCTGCGCTTTGGCTTCTTGTGGCTCTGCTTCATCTGTTTTTTCTGCAGCAACCGGCGCTGGTTTTTCGACCTTGTTGCCTTTCGGCGCCATCACGAACCGCACCTCAAGAGTTTCAGGCACGCTGTCTTTGTACTGGTCGAGCATCACGCTAATGCTGCGCTTTTCTTTTAACGGTTCAAATCCCTTTTTTTCTGCCTCTACCTCGAGCACAAAACCTTCGAGAGCCGACAGCGCCTTTTCTTCGCTACCTTCAAAGTCATCGAGGCGAATGAGTGGCTGCTTTTTGCCGGCAGTGAACTTTATAAATTTCGTTGCCTTCGGCAGCAGTTTTTGTTTCGCCTTAGGCGAAATCACTTTGCCCTGCGCATTCTCGAAAGTTATGCGCAGGTTCACCACTTTGGGTACTTTAATATCGCGCACAAATAACAGGTCTTTGTCGATTTCTGGCTTTTCATAAACCTTGCGTGTGTCGATGACTTCGTCGATTCTGCGAAATCCGGCTGCGCTTGCCTGCAGGCGATATTCTTTCTGGTTAATCAACTGAAAATTAAAGCTGTTCCCTTTTTCGTCGGATGTATTCGTCTGCTGGCTGATTTCACCTGAGGCAAGGCTGATCTGCGCATTCACCGCGCGGTTTGTACCTGCGATGAGGGTTTTTCCCCTGAGGCTCAGGCGAATCGTCGGCCGCGCAAACAGCGGGACGCGTGCACGGTAGATATCAAATGCGCCGAGGCCCTCGGAGCGGTTCGAAGTGAAATAGACCCTTTCGCCGCTCGCGATAACTGTCGGGTATTCGTCGTCGAATTCTGAGTTAAAGGGTTTACCGAGATTGAGCGGCTTCGCCCAGCCCTTTTCGGCGATATGCTCGGCATCGGGGTTTGCGAGTTTCGAAACCGATTGGGTAAAATAAATGTCGTAACCGCCAACGCCGCCGCTGCGGTCAGACGAGAAGTAGAGTGTAGTTCCATCGGAGTGAATGGACGGTGTCACCTCTGACGCAGCCGTATTCACGCTGCCGGCATTGAATGCCGGCCCCCATTTGCCGGTTTTTTCATCGCGCTCGACGAACCAAATGTCGTCGCCACCCTTGCCGCCGAGACGGTCCGATGAGAAAAACAGATAGCGCCCGTCTTGTGAAATAGAAGGCATGCGGTCGTGAAATTCAGAGTTCACTGCCGTCACGGCTTCGGGCACTGACCATTTGCCGGCTTTCCAGACGGTGTGGTAAATATTCGTGAGCGCCGGGCCGGGCCGCGTCGGCGAAGCGAACGAACAGAAGTACATTTCGAACTCCCCCGATGGCAAACGCCGCAACGACGGGTGGCCGTCGAGGTTCTCAGAGTTGACCGGCAGGCCCACATTGCCCGAAACTTCAAAAAGCGGGTCGACTCCCTTCTCTGCATTCTTGTTCATCGAATACCAGAGGTCAAAGTCGCCCTCAGGGCCGGCTGCGGGGTCGCGGTTCGACTGAAAAAAGAGAAATTTTTCATCGGGTGTGATATAAGGAGTGTATTCGCTTTCATGCGTGTTGACGCCTGCCCCGAGGTTATGCAGGTCGGCAGCCTCATTCGGCGTAATCGGATAGTTGGCGGCAATGGCAATGAGCGAGCCCGCTGTAGCAATAGCTACAACGGTGGTTGTGGTAATCTTCTTAAACATGAACATTTGTTCCCTTTCGTCCGAAAACTTTTTCAGGGATGTACTGTGGAGAAAAACTTAAGGCAGCGCTCACGTGCGAACCTGTGATCGACGATAGGTGCGCGCGCTTCGGTGCCAAAAAAGTTATCATTCTTGAGCCAGCGATCGATGTAGATATTCTTCGGGTCGAATTTCTTCTGCTGCTCGCTCGGGTTGAATATACGAAAGTATGGCGCCGCATCGACGCCGATGCCCGCACTCCACTGCCAGCCGCCGACATTCGAGGCAAGTTCAAAATCGAGCAGGTGCTGCGCGAAAAAATGTTCACCCCAGCGCCAGTCGCAGAGCAGGTGTTTGGTCAGAAACGACGCCACGAGCATGCGCACGCGGTTGTGCATGAACCCTGTCGCAACGAGCTCGCGCATGCCGGCGTCTACGAGCGGATAACCCGTTTCGCCGCGCGTCCAGGCTTTAAAGTCGGCCTCGCTGCCGGGAAATTTGAGCTGCTCATAGATGGCCCGAAACGGCCGCTTGGTGGTGTGCGGGTAATACCAGATAATCATCTGGTAGAACTCGCGCCAGATCAGCTCGGCGAGAAACTTCTGGCTGAGCCGGGCGGCGAGCGCGGCGAGAGCGCGTATCGAAACAGTGCCGAAACGCAGGTGCACCCCGAGGCGTGATGTGCCGGCAACCGACGGTATGTCGCGCGTGTCGCTGTAGTGTTCAATCAGCGCGGCGTCGAAAAGCGGCGGCGGCACGGCAATCGCCGATCTTTCAAAGCCGATCGCGCGCAGACCCGGATTCTGGTGATCTGCGGTTGCGGGTAGAAATTTACCCTTTGAGGCAAGTTCATGATAAACCGGTGGCTCATCGGCGAATCTCGCGAGCCACCGGCGCGAATAAGGTGTGAAGACATTGTAGGGCTTGCCGTCATCTTTTAGAACTTCATGAGGAGCGAAAACGACATGATCTTTGTGCGCATGAAATTCTGCGCCCTTTGCCTTGCAGAGCCCGGCAACGGCCGCGTCGCGTTCGCGCGCGTAGGGCTCATAATCTTCGTTGCACCAGATGCCGCGCACATTAAAGCTCTGAAAAAGCCGTTCATAGACACTGAGCGGGGCATCGAAAAAAATGCGCAGCATTGAGCCACGCGCGCGCAGATCGGCGTCGAGTTTCTGCAAGGTGTCGAAAATGAAGGTGATACGCGAGTCGTTCTTGATTTTTAGGTGACGCAGAATATTGGGGTCGAATATAAAAACACACATGACCGGCAGCCCGGTTGCCAGAGCGGCGTTTAGCGCGGTATTGTCGTCGAGCCTCAGGTCGCGCCTGAACCAGTGGATCGCGAGAGAATTTTCATCGCGTTGCACGGTGCCATTCCCTTTCATAGTAGTGCACCAGATTCTGCGTCATGAGCGTCTGCACTTCTGTCGCTACCCGCGCCATATCAGCCGGAAAAAAAGCCATCGACTGCAGCACTTCTCTGGTCAGAAAGCGCATCTCATTTTCAAGCAGCAGCTTCTGCGGCATCGCCAGCGGCTCGCGGGAGAATGCGACAAAACCCCATTCACCGAAACTCGGCACGTATGCATGGTATGGCAGGGTTTTATACCCCTGCGACTCCACAGTATTGTGAATGCACCAGAACGCTGTGCGCGCCACAAAGGGCGAGGTCGACTGCGTCACGGCTACGGCCCCGGGCGCAAGTACACGCTTCAGGCGGTGAAAAAACATGTCTGAATAGAGTTTTCCGATCGCGAAGTTGCCAGGGTCGGGAAAATCAAGAATGACCACGTCGTACTGACTTTTCGGTTTTTCGATATAGATGAAGGCATCTTCATGAAAAACATTCACCCGTTTGTCGGCGAGTGCATCCCGATTCAAATCTCTAAGCCAGGGGTGTTCGCGAGCGAGTTTGGTCATCGCGGGGTCGATGTCGACGAGATCGACACCCACCACATTTGGGTAGCGCAGAAATTCGCGAATCGCGAGGCCGTCGCCCCCGCCCATAATCAGCACTCTGAGTGGAGCCTTTGGCCCCCGACGGTCGAGCACCATCTGTACCGGCACGTGCACGAGCGCCTCGTGGTAACGGTATTCATCGAAGCTGTTAAACTGCAGGTTATTGTTCAGAAAAAGCGAAAAATATTCATGCCATGAAGTGATCACGATCTTCTGGTAGTGTGACTGTTCACTGTACACGACCGGGTCGTTATGCAGCTCTTGGTCGAGAAAGCCCTGAATCGGCTTCGAATAGACGAGAGCGACGACCAGCACGAGCAACACCGCGCACGCCTTCACGAGCAGCAGGCGCAGACGCACCTGTGCCTGAAAGACATAGAGTGCCACAAACGCCACGAGCACGTTCAGAATACCCGCGAGTATCGAGGCGCGAATTAACCCCACCTCAGGCCTGAGCAGCAAGATCGGAAAACTTACTGCGGCGACAAGCCCCCCGATGTAGTCGAGCGAGAGCACGCGCGCTACGAGGTCACGAAAATTCATGCGGTCTTTGAGAATGCGCAAGAGCAGCGGTATTTCAAGACCCACCAGCGTACCGATAACAATCAGCAGCGCATAAAGAACGAACGCATAGTGCGCAGTGAATGAGAACACAATAAAAAGCAGCGGCGCAGCAAAACCACCGACAAGCGCGAGCGCAATTTCGAGATCGATGAATTTTTCGATGGCATTGCGCAGAATGAAGCGGCTCAGGTAAGAGCCTACCCCCATCGCGAAGAGGTAAACACCGATCGTGCGCGAAAACTGCGTCACGCTGTCGCCGAGCAGGTAACTCGAAACCGTGCCGGCGATAAGTTCGTAAACCAGCCCGCACGCAGCGATCAGAAACGCCGAGAACAGCAGCAACGAACTTTGAATTTTTGCCGAGCGCATCGCTTAGAAGCGACCCAACTGGCGCATGAGCTCAAGCTCACCGATGTCAATCTTGCTCAGGCGTGCAATCTCTTCGAGTGAAACATTGTTTTCGGTCAGCGCCTTCAACGCCTGTTTGCGGTAACCGCTATCTTGCACGAGGGAATCGATCAGAAAACCTTTCGTATGGGCGTCGAGCTCTTTGACGGCGAGCGTATTGCGCGGTGCCGCCTGTACCTGAAAGGTGCGATCGGCAGAGGCTGCCATAAAGCGTGGTGTCTCGGGTACTGAAGATTCTGCAACCCGCGCAGGCCTTGACGCTGCAACTTCAGCGCGCGGCTGAAAATTATCGCCTGTGGCGTAAAATTCTGCGCGCGCAGAAATTTCAGCACGTTCTCGCTCCGCCTTTTTTTCCGCTTTGATCTGCTCGGCGCGGCGCAGCACCGCGGCAAAATCTGACTGCGGTTCTTCGGGGGGCGCCGGCATGCTGCGCGCGATTGTCGGCTCGCTTTTCGCTGCCGCCGCGGCAGCAGGTTTTGCGGCGGCTGGCTTTTCACCGAATACCATCGGCTTGATCGCCTTACCGATCGACGACAAGAAGTTCATCATCGCCGGGTTCTCTGCACTCTCGTCTGTGCTTTCGGCAATTTTTATTTTCGCTGGTATGACAACTTTTTGCTGCTGCTCCGGTTGTTTCGTTCTGCCAACGCTGAATTCATCGCGTTCATAGAGATCGCGCATCAGCTCTTCAGCGATCGCTGAATCGTCTGCTGTCTCGGCGCGTTCATCAAAGTATGCAGCAGGCGCCACCATGGGTTTCGCCGCCGGCAGAGGCTCGGGCCGCGGCGCAGCAGGTTCTGCAGCCGCTTTCAGCTGCTGCGACTTTGCCGGTACAGGCTCGACCCTGGCGGCTGCACGCGATTTTTTCAGCGCCCGTTTCTTCTCTTCGGCAGCGAGAGCGGCGGCAGCCTTCGCGGCTTTGCGCTGCTCCGCCGGGGAAAGCTTTTTCGCCTTAGCCTGCACCGGGCTTCGGGGTCTGGCTGCTTTCACAATCGGCGCGGGTTCTTCAACCAGCGGCGCGACCGGCGCCGGTTGCGCCACGCGCTCGCCTTCAGCAGAGCGCGCCAACTCGTCACCGCGGCGCAGCAGGTTCTGCAGCCGCTCGATGCGTGAATCGAACATGACGGTATACCCTTCCATGTCGCGATAAAACTCTTTCATGTCGTTATGAATGCGCGTTTTGTAGAATTCTTTGATCTGCAGATCGACCTGCCGCGTGATTTTGAGCGACAAGATCACGTAGAGCAGCGCTGTCATACAAACGAAGAGCAAGACCGCGAGGCCGATTTCCATAGGCTATGCCTGCCTGAAATTGGCGGGTGTCAAGAATTATGTCACATTAGCGTGCCGCCTATCGGCGGCACGCTAATAGTATGCAGGGTGACTCTAAAACCATCGGCGTCATGATCATGTCTATTCGCATTGGCACCCCTGCAAAACCCGACGCAACGCGCGTGATGCTTTTGGGCTCGGGCGAGCTCGGCCGCGAGGTTGTGGTTGAGCTCATGCGCCTTGGCTGCGAGGTGATTGCCGTCGACCGTTACGATCGCGCGCCGGCGCAGCAGGTTGCACACCGCGCGTTCACGGTATCGATGCTCGACGCAGAGGCGCTGCGCGCGGTCATTAAAGAGGTAGATCCTCATTTTATCGTGCCTGAAATTGAGGCAATTGCAACAGAAGTGCTCAGCGAGTTTGAGGCGGCCGGCGTCAGGGTTGTGCCCACTGCCCGCGCCGCGCAGCTGACGATGAACCGCGAAGGCATTCGCCAGCTGGCCGCCGAAGAGCTGCAGCTCAAAACTTCGCCCTACTTTTTTATTGAGTCTCTCGCCGAACTCAAAGATGCCGCAGCAAAATTAGGATTTCCGCTCGTTCTGAAACCGATCATGAGTTCGTCGGGCAAGGGGCAAAGCCTCGTGAAATCAGCGGCAGATCTTGAGCCGGCTTATCAATATGCTCTCGAGGGCGGCCGCGGCAAATCGGGTCGAATGATCGCCGAAGGCTTCATCGATTTTGATTATGAAATTACTCTTTTAACAGTGAGACATTCTAATGGTACGACCTACTGCGAACCGATCGGCCACCGCCAGGTAAGAGGCGACTACCACGAATCGTGGCAACCGCACGGCATGAGCGCGGCAGCGCTCAAAGAGTCGCAGCGTATCGCCTCAGCGGTGACGAACGCCTTGGGTGGTTATGGCCTCTTCGGCGTGGAGCTCTTCGTCAAGGGCGACACGGTCTGGTTCAGTGAAGTTTCACCCCGCCCTCACGATACGGGCATGGTGACGATGATTTCGCAGAACTATTCTGAATTTGCGCTGCACGCGCGGGCGCTACTCGGCATGCCGCTGCCCGAAATCAAGCTTGCGGCGCCTTCGGCATCGTATGTCATTCTCGGCGAGGGCCACTCGCAGAACTTAAGCTATACAGGCATTGAAGAAGCGCTCGCCGACCCGCAGGTGAATATTCGCCTGTTCTCGAAACCCGAAATCGACGGCGAGCGCCGCCTCGGGGTTGTGCTCGCGACCGGGTCAAGCACTGATGAGGCGCGAGCGCGGGCAAAGGCTGCGAGAGAAAAGGTGTCTGTGCTCTATGGCGCGTGACGCCCTGTCTTTAGATTCAGATTTGACGCAAAATCTTCGGCGAACATGAGCAAAATACTCGTACAGAAATTCGGTGGCACCTCGGTCGGCGACCCTGAGCGCATCAAGCGCGTTGCAAACCGCATCAAAAGCTACCACGAAAAGGGTTACCAATTGGTGGTCGTCGTTTCGGCGATGGGCCACACGACCGACGAACTTGTCGACCTGGCGGCCAAAATTTCGACCAACCCGCCCAAACGCGAGATGGATATGCTGCTCTCAACCGGCGAACAGGTTTCGATCGCGCTTTTGGCGATGGCCCTGCATGAAATCGGCGTGCCCGCGCGCAGTTTTACCGGCGGTCAGGTAAATATCGTCACCGACGGCAATTTCTCGAATGCGCGCATTGAAAGCATCGATACGCAGCGCCTGAACTCGCACCTCGAACAGGGGCATGTCTGCATCGTTGCGGGTTTTCAGGGTGTCGACCAGAACCAGAATATCACGACCCTCGGGCGCGGCGGCTCTGATACAACCGCAGTGGCGCTCGCGGCAGCGCTCAAAGCAAGAGAATGCGAAATTTATACCGACGTCGACGGTGTTTACACGACTGACCCGAACAAGGTCGAAGCGGCGCACAAGCTCGACCAGATCAGCTACGACGAGATGCTCGAACTCGCGTCGCTCGGCGCAGGCGTCTTGCATAGCCGTTCGGTTGAATTTGCAAAGAAATACGATGTCGTCATTCACGTGAAATCGAGCTTCAATTATAATGAAGGAACAAAAGTCGTAAGCGAGAATCTAATTATGGAAAAACTCAAAGTCACCGGTGTTACACTCAAATCAGACGATGCACGCATGACGATCGGCGATATTCCCGATAAGCCGGGCATTGCCGCTGAAATATTTGAAGTGCTGTCTGAGAAGCGCATCAATATCGATGTCATCGTTCAATCCACGGGAAAAGACAAGCTCAACACGATTTCGTTCACATTACCGGTAAGCTCAGTGCGCGATGCCAAAGAAGGCCTTGAGCCGCTGATTCAAAAATGGGGAGCAGGCACAATTTCGACCGATGAAAACATCGCTATTCTTTCAGCGGTGGGCGTCGGCATGAAATCGCACAGCGGGGTGGCCGCCAGCATGTTTAAGGCGCTTGCCGAGCAGAACATCAACATCGAGATGATCTCAACCAGCGAAATTAAAATTTCATGCGTCATCTCGCAAGACCGCGGCAAAGAAGCGCTGCGCCTGATACACACGGTATTCGGCCTCGATAAGGCTACATGAGTCTTGATGGTGGCCTCCATGCCCATCGGTTCGCGCGAAGAGGCACCTCGTGTGCAGCGCGAACCCGGGGCCTCCATGCCCATCGGCTCACTCGAAGAGGCACATCGTGTGCAGACCGAGCCTCGGGCCTCCATGCCCATCGGAGTTTTTGATTCGGGTCTCGGTGGGCTCACCGTACTCAGCGAAATTCACCGCGTGCTACCGCATGAAAACCTCGTCTATTTTGGCGATACCGCGCGCGTGCCTTACGGCAACAAGTCGAGCACGACGATCATCAGGTACTCGCGTGAGATTACGAAATTTCTGCTCAAACAAAACGTCAAAGCGATCGTTGTCGCCTGCAACACCGCGTCATCTTATGCACTCGAAGCGATTCGCGAACTGACCGAGATTCCGGTTTTGGGGGTGATCGACCCAGCCGTGCGCAGCCTCATCGTGCGCGCGCCACAAAGCGCCATAGCAGGTCTCATTGCGACCAAAGGCACGATTGCGAGCGCGTCTTATGAGTCTTCGCTCGGCCGAAACGGTGGCAAACAAAAGCTCGTCGCGCAGCCCTGCCCTCTGCTCGTGCCACTCATCGAAGAGGGTTATGCGAGCAGCAAAGCGGCGGATCTCATTCTGCAAGACTACCTTGAACCGCTCGCCAAAAGCGGAGTCGAATACCTACTGCTCGGCTGCACGCACTACCCGTTGATCGCCGAAAGTATCCGGAGGCTGTATCCGCAGTTTACGTTGATCGACAGCGCAGCTGAAACTGCCACGACGTTGCAGAAGCTTTTGCGCGACGCTGATCTGCTGGCGAAAAGCGAGAGGCCTTCGGTTGAACTCTACGTATCTGATATGACAGAGAGCATGCGCAACCTGAAAGAGCTGTTTTTCGCGGGCAAAGTTGATCGTTTCGAGGTGGCCCAGGTCAGCGAAGAGATGTGAGGGCTTTAGGCCGCTTACATCTCTTTCAGCAGATCGCGCAGATCAAAGTCGACTATATCGGCCGCCGTCACAAGATCGCGCGCGTCGATTGCGGCCGTCAGCTGCCCCATAAGCGCCACCAGTTTTTCGCCGATCTGCATCTTGGCGTCGTTGGCCTTGCGCATCAGCACCACGGCATCAATCAGCGTCGATGAGATGGTTTCGAGCATTACGAGAGCATCTTGCTCTTTGCCCTGCGTGAAGCGCGCGGCGATCTGTTCGACGTCTTGCTGCAGTGACGGTAACTTCTCGCGAAAGAGCGCCACCTTGCCTGCGGCCTCAGCGGGAGACACACGGGAAAACTCCGCATAGCGCAGCCAGAGCCGCAACTGGTTCTGCAGCAGCGCCAGCGCGTTGATTTTTTCAACCAGGTCAGGATTCGTATTGAGAGCGTTCAACGCCCCCGCGATGTTTTCGGGGTTCTCGGCAACGAGATAGCGGCTGAGCGCGTCGAAAGACTCTGCGATAAACGCGCCGCCATTTTTCAGATCACGCTCCTCATTTTCGCTGAGCGACTTGCCTTCTTGAATTGTCCGCGCCAAATGCAAACCCGCACGGTCTGTATAGTCGATCAGCTCGCGCAGGTTTGACTCGACGAGCTGCAGCTGGTCGCCAAGCTGCAGATTGATAACGTCAATTTCGTCTGATGTGAGTTCGGTCTTTTCAGCCGCCTCGGGTTTTGCCGCGACACGGTAGTCGATAATGAAGAGCCCTTGGGATTCAGCCCATGCCTGCAGTTTGTCAAGAATCTGCGTAAACGGCAGCGACTCGCCAAGTTCATAGTTCAGCTCTTCGCCGGTTTCTGATTCAGACTGGCTGATGAGAATTCGCATATTCTATTAACGTCTGCAAAAGCCGCCCGCAGTAGACAATTTGCTCAGCAAGACGGGCAAAAAAAAGCCTAAAGGATCTGTTTTGCAGATCCCTTAGGCTGCAGAGTGGTACGGCGATGTACTTTTTGATTCACGCTGCTGCGCAGCGTGAATCAAAAAACTCAATCCGCCCCCGTGGGCAGATTGAGCTTCTTCATGCGGCCTCAAGCCGCATGAAGAAGGTACTCAGCCAAGGGGCTGAGTACGCTCCGGTTAACGGAGAAGTTGCAGTACGCTTTGCGGACGCTGGTTCGCCTGTGCGAGCATCGCCGTACCAGCTTGTGTGAGAATCTGGTAGCGTGTGTAGCTCGACATAGTTTCTGCCATGTCTGTATCGCGAATGCGGCTTTCTGACGCCTGAATGTTTTCATAAGCGTTCATGAGCCCTTTCGCTGCGTGTTCGAGGCGGTTGTAATACGCGCCAAGGTCAGCACGCTGCTTGCTGATGATGCGCAGTGCTTCATCAGAAAGACCGATTACAGAGTTCGCCTTGCCCGGTGTTGAGATCGAGATGAACGTCAACACAGTGGGGTTTCTCAGCTTCAACGCTGCAGATGTCATTGTTTCGATGAACACGCGCTCGCGCTGGTGCATGTTTGCGCCCATATGGAACCACATTGAAGCAGTTGGGTTGAGGCGTGCAAATGAACCTGTGAGCAGTTTCATCTTGTTGAATTCAGCCTGTGAAGCGATACGATCGACTTCATCGATCAGTTCTGAAATCTCAACCTGAATCTGCTGGCGGTCTTCGTCAGTGTAGATACCGTTGGCAGCCTGTACCGCGAGAACACGGATACGCTGAACGAGCTCTGCAGTTTCTTGCAGGTAACCTTCTGTGGTTTGGATAAAGCTCATACCGTCTTCAGTATTCTGCTCAGCACGACGCAGGCCATGAACCTGTGTACGCATTTTTTCTGATACCGCGAGACCTGAAGCATCGTCGCCGCCGCGGTTAATCCGCATGCCACTCGACAATTTCTCCATATCTTTATCCAGATTCCAGTTCTGGAACTTCAATACGCGGTGCGTATTGATCGCAGACATGTTGTGGTTGATAATCATCTGTTTCCTCCGTGAAACGTATATTGCCCGGTCTTCGAAGATTCGAAGCGCGAAACCTCATGTCTCGCCGTCACCCGCAGGCGACCGCCCAGTCTTACCATATATGTCGACGGATTATATTTTTACTTGATGAAAGATTTCAAAAAAGCGATGCACTTTTTTTCATTTTTCAGAAAAAATGCTAATGCATTTTGTGAGTTGTGCCGAACGCACACGAGGTGCAGAGGATCGCGACTGGAACGAGGCCATCTTTGTCGCGATCCGACGGCGCGCTCAGCGAAGCTGCGCCGCAGGCACACGAAGTCGCCGGGTCTGCGGCTGGCAGGATGCCATCTTAGCTGCAGACGCGCAGGAGGCGCAAGGGCTCGCGACCCGCATAAATGCGGTATTTGTTGCGAACCGACCGCGCACGATGCGCATGGGTTCGCAACCCGCACGGATGCGGTCTTTGTCGCGAACCGAACTCGCACAACGTGCATGGGTTCGCAACCCGCAAGGATGCGGACTTTGTCGCGAACCGACGGCGCACGACGCGCATGGGTTCGCAACCCGCACGGATGCGGTCTTAGTTGCGAACCGAACGCCTGACCCCACCTAAACCCGGCCGGTTCCCGACCAGAATGTTTAATGTCGAAACAAATTTGGCGTAGTTTGCCCGGCTTTTTGGTGCAGCCATGTCTGTTATTTTGTATATTGCCAGATCAAAGATGGGCTTTAGCGGATCTGCACTACTCGAAGAGCTGAAGAAGCTTTATATACTTGAGCGTCGCGAATTTTTTCGCATTATCGGCTTTGGCATTATCCAGGGCCTGCTCGGCCTTATCGTACCGATCGCAGTGGGTAATCTCATTAACGCGGTGTCGTTTGGTGGTCTGCTGCAGCCCGTCGTCATTCTCACGATTATTCTCATCAGCTTTTTGCTCGCCGGCGCCAGTATACGCATTCTGCAGGTGTGGTTTATCGAAATTCTGCAGCGTCGTCTGTTTACCCGCACGGTGATGGCTGCCAGCCAGTCGGCGTTGGCGGCCACGACGCCCGGCGAACGCGACAAAATGAACTACTTTGTGGAGCTCTTCGCCCTGCAAAAGGATATCGTTTCACTGCTCACCGACGGCGTCACATCGCTCATCGCGGTCGTCATCGGCATGTTCGTGATCGCCCTCTATCACCCCTACTTCATTTATTTCAATATTTTTCTGGTGCTCACCGCCGGCTATGTAGTCGGTTACTTTCTGTTTAAAAGAGGGTTTGCACCAAGTTATGCCGAGTCGGACAGCAAATACCGCATTTTGCAATGGCTGCAAGAGAGCGCGACCAAAAAAGCGGGCAACAATCGAAAATTGGACAGCAACCAATTCGAAGAGCTGAGCCGCGACTACCTGCAGAAACGAGCGAGCATATTTACCATCGTCTTTCGGCAGCACGTGGGCATGGTGGCGATATATGTGCTCGGCAACGGTATCGTTCTGATTCTCGGTGGCTATCTGGTACTGAAGAAAGAAATGAGCCTGGGGCAGCTGGTTGCGGCAGAAATCATCGTCTCGCGCATGCTCGATATTCTCTCAAAGTTCGGCAAATATTTTGAGAACTTTTTCAGCATCAGCGATGCATTGCTGAAGCTGCGGCAACTCAATTCGCTTTCGCCCGCACCGACAGAGCAGACGATTGCCGCTCAGAACGAAAGGTATGAGGCATACCTGCACCCGCGCTGGCAGCTCATGAACCTGCGCTGGTATTTCTTCTCGGCGATCGGTCTGATGCTTTTCGTGCTGTTTCTGCCCTGGCAGCAGACGTCGTACGGTGAGGGCAGGGTCGTGGCATTTTCGCCGACTGACAGGCAGCAGACCATTGAAGCACCCGTCGCCGGTCGAATCGTGCATTGGCACGTGCACGAAGGCTCGTTGGTAAAAAAGGGTGATCTGCTCGTGACGATCTCTGACCTCGATCCGCAGATTACCGAGAGGCTTGAGCAAGAGCGATTTGCCCTCACCGATCGCATGCGCGCGGCCCGCAGCAGGGTCGATTCAATCGAATCGCGTGTGACCTCGCTGCAACTGGCGCGCAGCGAAGCGATGAGCGCAGCTGAGAATCGTGTGGCGATGGCGAGCGAACGCGTGAGGCAGGCGCAGCAGACTGTGGCCGCAAGCGAGGCCGCCCTCGAGACGGCAAAGTTGAATTACGAGCGCCAAAAATCGCTCATGGAACAAGGCCTTACCTCTCAGCGTAATGTTGAGCTTGCCGAGTTAGAGCTGAAAAGAACGCGAACTGAAGAGCAGCGTGCGGTCGCAGGGCTCAAATCTGCCGAAGAAGAAAAAAAAGCGATGAGGCGTGATGCAAAGCGCATCGCGAGCGACGCAGACGCGGCTATCAACGACGCGCGGGCGACGATGCAAAGCGCACGCTCTGAGCTCGCCCGCAGCAACGAAGATCTGCCGCGCATTGAAATGCGGCTGTCACGCCAGAAGACGCAAGAGGTGTTGGCGCCTAAAGACGGCATTATCACCCGCCTCTTGGTCTCGCATGAGGCTGAATTTGTTAAAGAGGGCAAAGGCCTGTGTATATTGATTCCCGAATCAGGGCGACGCGCCGTTGAACTGTGGATCGACGGCAACGATGTGCCGCTTGTACGCGATGGTCGTGAAGCGCGAATCATGTTTCAGGGTTGGCCGGCTCTGCAGATCTCTGGCTGGCCCGAAGGCGCCTATGGCACTTTTCCCGCCAAGGTGAAATTTGTCGACAATGCCGACGATGGCCATGGCAAGTTTCGCGTGCTGCTGGTGCCCGATGAAAAACCCGGCGAGGCCTGGCCTGAAACTTCGATACTGCGGCAGGGCATCAGAGCGCGGGGGTGGGTGTTCTTGAACCGGGTATCTGTCGGTTACGAACTCTGGCGAAAGTTCAATGACTTTCCGCCAGAGATTCCAGAAGACATGCGGGGTAAAAAATAGTAATGCGAAAAGCCGCTGCCGCATTTCTCATCGCGACCCAGCTTGCATTGCCCCTGCAGCGGGGTGCTGTCGACGAAAACCTTGCATCTGTCGGCCTCAGCGATGTTTTCACGAATCTCGAAGACACTTTTCCGGTTATTCTGCTCGCCACACGGGAAATCAGAAAAGCAGAATTTGATATTCTCTCCGCGCAGGGCGCCTTTGACCTTGCGCTCAGGGGTTCGGTCAACAACACAACCGGATATTACAATACAAATCGCGGCGAAATGAATATTGTGAAGCCGACACCGATCTGGGGTACATCTTTCTTTGCTGGTTATCGGCTCAGTCAGGGTGATTTTCCCGATTATTATACGCCGCGGCGCACAAACCCCGGTGGTGAAATTCGTTTCGGCGGACGTATACCGATATGGCGCGATCGCGCAACCGACAGCGACAGGCTTGAGCTCAAACAGAGTGAGATCAATAAGACGATTGCGCAAAATGTACTCGATGAGCAGAAGCTCAGCGTGTACCGCGACGCCGCCGCAAGTTATTGGAACTGGGTGTCTGCAGGCAAAAGGCGGCGCATCGTCGGCGATCTGCTGAAAATTGCCGAACTGAGGCAAGACCAGATCAAACGGCGTGTGGCACTCGGCGATATACCGGCGATTGAGTTGCAAGAGAACGAACGCGCAATTCTGGCGCGCAGAGAGCAGATTGCAGCTGCCGAGCGCTTGCTGCAAAAATCGGCGCTCTACCTTTCGCTCTATTACCGAAAAAGCGACGGTACCATGATCTCACCGCGCGACGGTCAATTGCCCGCGGGGTTTCCGCCTGAGGTGGCAATCGACAACAGCACTTTCGACGCAGACAAGCAGCGTGCGCTCAAGAATCGCCCCGAAATCAGGCGGATTGAGAACGAAATAGAACTCGAACGCAACGCGCTGGCTTTTCACGAGAACCAAAGAGGCCCGCAGATCGACCTGATCATTGCCGGCTCGCGCGACATTCAGCAAGGCACTCTGCGGCGCGACCCATGGGAAGCTGAATTCGGCGTCGTTTTTAATGTTCCCCTGCAGACGAGAAAACAAGACGGAAAGATCGGTGGCACGCAAACAAAGATAGAAATTTTGCAGCAAAAGCTCGGCTACCAGCGCGACAAGATTCACCTTGAAGCGAACGACGCATTGATTGCGCTCGAAAATGCGCTGAAGCGCCTCGAGATTATCAAAGAAGAAATTCAGGTCGCTGATAAACTGGCCCGCGCTGAAAAATCACGCTTCGACCTCGGTGACTCGACGCTGCTCATTGTGAACCTGCGCGAACAGGCCGCGGCCGAAGTCGCGTTGCGCCTCGTGGGCGCCGAAGTCGATTACTGGATAGCGCGCGCCGAATATGACGCGGTACTGGTGAAATTTCTGACGGCGCCCAAGAAGCCGGCAACGACCACGAATTAGACTTGCGGCGCCCGCTCATGTACAGAAGATCGTGCGCATGAGAAAAACTCTGATCTCTGCGACGCTGGCTGTTCTTGCCGTCTGCGGTATTTCTGCCAAAAAAAGCGAGACTCTGTGTTTTGCCAATGAAGGATTAAAAGAAAAGCAGACAATACGCTTCGAAGTCAGCAACAACATAATCTCCAAAGGGAGATTTATCCGCGAGAACTACGAAGAAGACGCGCCAAGAACTTCGGCATTTACAGGTTCAAAAACGGGCACGGTTCTGGTCATTGAATTCAAGGGCAAGACACCCTACCCCACGCCCCCCAAATCAGACACAATTGTCTGGAAGCTCGGCAAGCAAGGCCTTGTGGTTTCGATGTACGGTAAGAACTACGAAACCAACAAGTGGTCTGCGTACGATGCGGTCTTCACCGCCTGCAAAACAGAATAAAAATGTGCGCCCGAATGGAGTCGGTCAACGGCGCCGCCTGAAAAATCCGAGGCCTCGCACTTTGCTCTTCGCAAAGTGCTGCTAAAGCGGCCAAGAGGCCTGCCTCGGATTTTTCAATCTCGTTAAGAGCAGAATCTTGCGCGTCGGCGCTTCGTTGACCTGCAAGAACTATTGACCTTCAGATTCGTAGTCTGACAATCTATCCAGCTGTGACCGAGGCAGTTCGTCCGCGAACTGCGGAGGTCTCCGTCTTCGGTGCTAGGGCGCCTGGGAAAAGCCTTGGAAAATTGTGCGCCCGAATGGAGTCGAACCATTGACCTTCAGATTCGTAGTCTGACACTCTATCCAGCTGAGCTACGGGCGCGTTAGGTAAGTAGTCCGAAAAGGCGTCGGCGACACTCCGTCAATCTAAATCATGTATTGCGCCAGAAACTCACCACATTCCAGTGCGGGGTGAACGGAAAACAATCGACCAAATGCAGCTTCGTGGGTCTGAATTGGGCCGCGAGAAGCCGGCGGGCGTCGGTCGTGAATGCCTGCATTCGGTTTGAAACGAGCGCGACGGCGCGCGGATGAAGCCGCTGCAGTAGAGCCGGAACTTCAGGGCCGATGCCAAAACGTGCAGGGTCGAGAATGACGAGATCGGGAGAAGGTGAATCGGGCTCATTGAGCATCTGCCGCAGCGCAGAGGCAGTGTCGGCGCATGTGTATTGAGCATTGGTAATGTTGTTTTGTTGCAGATTGTGCTGCGCCACCCCGATACCAACCTGATTTTCATCAAAGCCTCGTATCAAAGCGACGAGTCGCGCGAAGGGAAGCGAATAGTTGCCGCTGCCAGAGTAAAGGTCGAGCAGAGTGCGAGAGTTTGTCTCGGTGAGATAAATCCTCAGAATTTCGCGAATGGTGTCGCTCTGCGCGCGGTTGACTTGTTGAAAGCAGCCTGCGCGTGTGTACATCTGCACGTCGCCGATGCGTTGCCAGCGAAAGAGCGTCGCGTCGTCGACATGCGCCAGCGCAACGATTGCATTTCGGTCAGCCGCCGCGAGCACGGGCTGCACGGTGCGAAGCAGGTCTCTGCGTTCAGGCGTTGAATAGAGCGTCATGAGCACCTTGCCCTCTTCGACAAGATCGATGAGCTCGATGCCGAAACCGAAGTCTTGCACGACCTCGAAATTCTGTGAACGCAGCGCTGTGAGGCCAGTCACGGTCTGCTGCAACGCAGGGCTTGCGACCGCGCATTGGGTTACGGGCAAGGGCGTGCGTGTGCCTTTCGCGTAAAAACCAAACTCGAATTTTTGCTGAAAGAAGTTCGCATGCAGGTGCAGGCGGCTGCGGTAGCCGGTCGCCTGCGGCGCTGCGTGAATGTTGATCGGCAGGTTCGCGATGGCGGGCATGCGGGCGATGCCGCGCCTGAAAAGCTGCTCTTTTTCTCTGAGCTGGGCTGCGTATTCAACTGCCGGCCACAGGCAACCGCCGCAGCGCCCGGCAAGACTGCAGTGATGAAAGGGCTTATCGACAAGCTCGCCCTGCCATTGGCCACTTCGAACTTCTTTTATGTGAGTTACGGTGACCTGCTGACCGGGAAAAGCAAACGGCACATAGAGATGCCCTAGTCCCGGTACGTGTGCAACACCAAAACCATTTGCATGCAGGCCTGAAATCTGCACGTCGAGGATTTCAGGCGGCGCCGTCATGTTCTCTGAGACGCGCCGACCGCGCCACAAACCGCGAGTGCCTGAAAAATTTTGGCCGGCCGCTTGGTTAACCTGGTGTGGCTGGCATAAACCGGCAAGACAGCCTTTAACAAAGGTGGATCTCTAAAGTGCCCGATGATCTGGCTGAGCACCGGCACCGCGCCATCGAAATCAGTTAAATGCGCCAAAGTGTATTCGGTCGCATCGGGCAGATACCGGGCGAGATAGCTGCGAAACTCTTCGTAAGGGCCGAATAAATAACGGTTCGAAATTTTCTGAACTGTGTTTGCGGCGAGTCTTTTCCACATGCTGTTGAGTTTTCTGTAGCGGGCAATCCACACCGGGTCGGGAAACGCCGCAAAGTCAGTGAGACTGCCGGTGATGAACACATACCTGATAGCGGTCGGCAATGGAGCACGGTTGAGTTCTTCGAGCGCGATGCTGCCGGGGGCAAGTTCGATGAATGCCTCACTCGAAAAGAAGCCGTCGAGCTCTTGCTGCGCTTCGGTCGTGACGCGAAAGAGCCGGCGCGCAAGCCGGCGAAAAAAACCCGGGTTCGCCTCACCGGGTGCGTCGGCACGCGCGAGAACCTGGGTGAGTTTGGTGAAAAGATTGCGCGCTTCGCGCTGCGTCGATTCTCTGAGCAAGGCAAGCGGGCTGCCGTAATGCGGAGTGCCGATGGTGATGAGCGCATAGACCCGGTCGGCGCTGTAAAGCTGCACCAGGGCGCGTGCAGCAAGCCCACCCATGCTGTGACCGATGAGGACAACCTTGTCTGCCGCGTTGAGCGCGCAGATCGCCTCGATGCCGGCTGCGAGTTCTTCGGCCTGCTGCCGGTAGGTCAGATGGTGGTTACTCGAGAAGTTCCAGGTATAAAAATCACCGGCAGTCGGCGGAGGTATTTTGGCCGAAGGCTGGGCCGAGACCGTGCCGCCATAGCGCAGGTCATAATCTTCGACGAAGGCCGTGACAGTTTTATGCCAGGTGCGGCTGCTCGAGAACAGGCCATGCACAAGCAAAACCGGATACCGGAGATTCTGTTCGGCGCTGCGTTTGAGCATTAAGTCCTCAACCCCTGTGCCCGATACGCGGCCAACTGAATTGCCCGCTCTTGCACTGCCGTCTGGCAGAAAAATGGCTTACGGCATGTCTAAATACCCCGCCATGCATATATGGCAGAAGCACACCACGACATTCACCACGAATTTCCCGAACACCGCGACCTGATTATTCGCCTCAAGACATCTGATGCGCATTTTCATAAACTCAGCGAAGAATATGCTGAACTGACGCACAAGATTGAAACGCTTGAGCGCAACGGCAGCCCCGAGTCTGATGCGTTCATGGAAGAGCAGAAGAAGAAGCGTCTGGGCCTGAAGGACCAGCTTTTTCACATACTGTCGGCAAACAAGTAAGCCGACCTGTCTCAGGTATGCCCGGCCCCGGTAAGGCGTCTTACCGCGTCGGGCTTTTTTTGTTTTCGCAGCATTTGAATCACCCGCGCTGGCGTATGTCACAGGCAACCGCAGCATCTCCGTTTTTACTCGCCACCTCGCTGGGCAAAAAATACCTTATGGCCCTGTCGGGTCTCTTTCTCGTGAGCTTTCTTCCCGTGCACCTGGCGGGCAACTTCTTGCTCTTTAAGAACGACGGCGGGGCGGCCTTTGATGCCTATTCAGTGTTCATGAGCACGTCACCGATTATCCGTGTGCTCGAAGTCACGCTGGTTCTGGGGTTTGCCGTTCACATTATCGATGCACTGCTCTTGACCTTGCGCAACAGGTCGGCCCGCCCTGTCGGCTACAAAGGCGGCAAAGGCGGCCGCTCTGCCCTGTTCTCAACCTATATGGGCGTAACCGGCTCCATCATTCTGATCTATCTGATTATCCATATCAATTCTTTCACACTCAAGCACCGCATCTACGAACCCGACAACCTCGCGTTTTATCACACTGTAAAATCGGCATTCGAAACGCAGTGGGGTGGCTTCTACGCCTGGTTCTATGTTGCGGCGATGCTGCTGATGGGCTTTCACCTGAACCACGGTTTTTCGAGCGCGTTCCAGTCGCTCGGTCTCAACCACCGCAAGTACACACCGCTGATCAAGAAAATCGGCCTGCTCTATTCTATCGCGATTCCGGTCGGTTTTGCCTCGATACCCGTCTTTTTTCAACTGCGTTATCTGAACCTGTTCTGAGTTCCCAACACATTCGCGGTCTTGCAGACCGCGAAAAATTGTCTGCCTTTGTGAGTGATTCCTAGTTTACTCCCTAACGAGACGATGAGTTGCGTCTATTCAATGAAACTCGACGCGAAAATACCTCAGGGCCCTCTCGAAACCAAGTGGCGCGACTATAAATCAAAACTCAAACTCGTCAACCCGGCCAACAAGCGAAAGCTCGACGTAATCGTCGTCGGCACCGGCCTCGCGGGGGCTGCAGCCGCAGCTTCAATGGGCGAACTGGGCTACAATGTGCACGCTTTCTCGTTTCATGACAGCCCGCGCCGCGCGCACTCGATTGCGGCACAGGGGGGGATCAACGCCGCCAAGAACTATCACAACGACGGCGATTCTGTTTACCGGCTTTTTTACGATACTGTGAAGGGTGGTGACTACCGTGCACGCGAGGGCAATGTTTACCGCCTCGCAGAACTTTCGGTCAACATCATCGACCAGGCCGTGGCGCAGGGCGTACCCTTCGCACGCGAATACGGCGGCATGCTCGATAACCGCTCATTCGGCGGAGCTCAGGTTTCACGAACCTTTTACGCCAAAGGCCAGACCGGCCAGCAACTACTGCTCGGCGCCTACAGCGCGCTCAACCGCCAGATTCATGAAGGCACAGTCAAGATGTACAACCGTCATGAAATGCTCGACGTGGTTGTCGTTAACGGCCACGCAAAAGGTATCATCACGCGCAATCTGCTGACCGGCGAGATTAAGCGCTTTGCTGCACACGCAGTTGTACTCGCGACCGGCGGTTATGGCAACGTCTACTTTCTTTCAACGAACGCAATGCTGTCGAACGTGACCGCCTCGTGGCGCGCGCACAAGCGCGGTGCATTCTTCGCAAACCCGTGCTACACTCAGATTCACCCGACGTGTATTCCCACGAGCGGTGACTACCAGTCAAAACTAACGCTGATGAGCGAATCGCTCAGAAACGACGGCCGCGTCTGGGTACCGAAAGACAAGGCAACGGCTGAACGCGTACAGCGCGGCGAAATTACTGCAAACGACATCGCCGAAGCAGACCGCGACTACTTTCTCGAACGCCGCTACCCTGCATTCGGTAACCTGGTGCCCCGCGACGTTGCCTCACGCGCTGCCAAAGAACGCTGCGACGCCGGCTTCGGCGTCAACGCTACGGGGCTCTCGGTCTTTCTTGATTTCAAGGCGTCGATCGATCGCCTCGGCGAGCACACCATCGCTGAACGTTATGGCAACCTCTTCGAAATGTACGAAAAGATCTCGGGCGAAAACCCTTACAAGATGCCGATGAAAATTTACCCTGCCGTTCACTACACGATGGGCGGGCTCTGGGTTGACTACAACCTGATGTCGACGATTCCGGGGCTTTACGTCGGTGGCGAAGCGAACTTCTCAGACCACGGCGCGAACCGTCTTGGCGCATCGGCGCTGATGCAGGGCCTCGCCGACGGTTATTTTGTTCTGCCGGCAACGATCGGCGATTATCTCGCAGGCGTCGGTTTTGACCGCCCATCGACTGTCGGCAAAGAATTTGACGAAGCCGAAGATAATGTGAAGACCCAGACATCCTCAATGCTTGCGACCAAAGGCAAAAAGACAGTCGATGAACTGCACAAACGCCTTGGCCACATCATGTGGGAATACGTCGGCATGGCACGTACCGAAGCCGGGCTGAAAAAAGCGATCGGCGAAATTCAGCAGGTTAAAGAAGACTTCAAGAAAGATGTGAACGTGCCCGGCAGCGGTGACTCGCTCAACGACTCGCTCGAAAAAGCGGGTCGTGTGAAAGACTTCATCGAACTCGGTGAACTGATGGCACGCGATGCATTAAACCGAAACGAATCGTGCGGCGGTCACTTTCGTGAAGAATACCAGACCGAAGACGGCGAAGCAAAACGCGACGACACAAACTACTCGTACGTTGCTGCGTGGGAATACAAAGGCGACAACACGCCGCAAGAGCTGCACAAAGAAGAGCTCAAGTTCGACGTGGTTCACCCGAGCCAGCGCAGCTACAAGTAAAGCACAGGCAGCGTGACCTTCAGGTCACGCTGCAATGCGCTTAAAATCCGTATTCGCCGAATTTTATGCTTTTCACCCGGCCATTTTCGAACCGCACAAACGTCATAAACTTGCCGCTGCCGAAGTTATACGTGTATTCGTCGACAAATACCGATTGTTTCTGGCATTCCCAATACGAAGACAGCAGCGTATAAGAACTCTGGCTGACCACGGTCGTGTCTGTCACAATACGGCGCTCGTCGTGTTGGTGCGCGGGTACCTGCTGCGGCTGCTGCCCTGCTAGCACCGGCTCCTTATCGCGCGGGTTGGTTTCTGTGCTGACGGCACTGCGTGACGTATCGACGTACGTGCCGGTCTGCCGGGTCTCTCTGAATGACCCCACAAGCACATTCGAAAAGCGCCTGTGTATCACCCGTTCGTCGAGAAAGGCGACTTTGTCCTGCGGTTCGCCGCAATAGCGCAGCACCTCAAGACGCGATCGGCCCGCTCCGAGAAGTTTACCGTCGCAGCGAATCTGTTCGTCGTTGTTGGCGCTTAGCGTTGCAAGCACGGTCGCGGCAAGAAATAGCATACGGGTCTTCATAGGGTACCGTGCAGACCCCGGTTCATGCCCGGGCAATCCATTTTTTCTAACAGGTTACTGAAAAAGCATCCTGTTCGCAGGCATCCGGAGCCTGCTAAACGGTCGCAAAGGTGGCGATAGGTATGGTCTTTCAAACCAGCCTAAAGACGCGGCTGACGCCCTCGAAGCGGGTCTTTCGGCCGAACCAGAAGGCTTTGGCGACACCACGGTGCACCAAACGGTATTCGCCCGGCTCGGCGCCGCGCGCGCCCTTGGCTGTCATGGACTGCGTTTTCCAACGCAGTATTGCTTTCGATTCGGCCCCCCTGAGGCGCTGCCAGGTGAAGGTCAGCTGCGGGTCGCGGTCGCCGCAGACGTCTACCCAATCGCCTCCGTCGGTCTTGCGCTGAACCAGCGCGAAATCTTGCATCGTCATCAGGTCATTGCGCGGGTGTGCGGATTGAAATTCGACAACAACCTCGCTGCCGATCTGGTATTCGGGCGCAGCGTCTACAAGCACGTCACCGAATTTTCGGCCCTTTGAAGGGGCATCGTAGACAACACCTGGCTGCAGCGTCAACTGTGTCAGACGATAATCTTTTGGGTAAACGCCTTGCGGCACACCGCTGCCTTCGGCGATTGCCGCGCCCAACCGGGCGAATTCTTGCTGAAAGCCTTCGAGTGTATAGGGCCCGAAGTGCGTCGACGCACCTTCGTACTCTTGTCCCGCGTATTCTTCGCGGGTCGTCACGTACGACGAATAGGCGTTCGAGTGAGAGGCGACCACGGCATGCGTAATACCGGCTTTCGCCATAACGTCTTGCAGCGTCTGTACAATGCGCCGGCCGGCCATGGTCGTGATTTCTGTGGGCTGCGCCGCGATCGCAAGTTGCCCCAGGCGCACGACCTGCACCGGCAGAATCTGCGGTGTCCAGGGGTTGCCGTCAAAGGTTGCAAGGCCTGTCGGCACCAGAATTTTCTTGGGCGCATGCCCCTTGATAAAATCTTCTGAAAGGGTTTTTGGCCACACAGCACCGAATGCAGAATCGATAGCCGACGAAATAATGCGTTCATTGCCCTGCAGTGAATCAACGGTGACCCCCTCGTGAAACACCTTCACCTGCGACTCGTTGTCTTCGGTTGAACCGGCGAGAAAGCTCGCCCCCATCGCAGCGGGTACCGTATCGACGTTCAGCGCGTCGATGTGCAGCCGCGAAAAGTCAACGTACCGGTGGCGCGCGTCGACCGGCCCCTGAATTACCTCGGTTGCTGTCTCATAAAGTTCAACCGCTTTTTCATATTGCTTGCGCGCAATGATCTCCATGTGTTCGTAGTCGTGAATACCATCGGCGACGCCCCATAGATTGGGGGAAACATCGCCGGCGGGTGCCAACGCAAACGCGGCGACAAAAGGCTTGTCGCTTTTGAAATCCGCATTTTTGCTTTTTTCAAACCAATATTCAGCGAGACCCTTGTGGTCGCCGCCGATGAGGCGATTGGCAGGCCCGACTGAAGTTGGGTGCACGCCGAGCCAGTTGATCATGCCGAGTTCGCGCCCCGAGGCACCTCGTGTGCCGCGCGAACCTCGGGCATCCATGCCCACTGGATCGCGCCCCGAGGCACCTCGTGTGCCGCGCGAACCTCGGGCATCCATGCCCTCTGTTTCGCCCTTTACTTCTAACGCAACAAATTTGAGCAGCGTCATCTCGTTATCGAGATCAGAGCCATAACGCTCGCGCTCTTCTGCGGGGTTCATCGCATAGGGTCTCGTCGCGCGGTTGAAGCCATAACCATCGAGCCGCCCGCGTGCCATGTAGATTTGTGCGGGTTCAAGATTTGCATGTGCGCGCCTGATCGACTGGTAAATGCCCTCGACGATCGCGTCGAAATTCTGCGGAATAAAACCTTTTGTCGTCAGATTATAGAGAAAGTGGTGAGAATATCCGCCGGGCCCGCTGTGCGTGTGCGTTGCGCTGATCAGAATATTTTTGTCGTTGTAGTGGTCTTTGAGCACGGCATCTTTGCTGACCTTTTCAGCAACTGCCTGCTTCACCGCCTGGTAGATCATGCAAAGATCGGCGCAGACATAGACAATGCGGCGCTGCCCGTCGCCTATGATAAACGCACGCGACCACAGGCGCATATAAATGCCCTGCGTTGTCTGCGCCACTTCGGCAAAACCCATCATACCGACCTCTGCCGCCGGGCCAGTCACGTCATAAATTCCGCAGCCAACCTCATAGCGACCTTCGCCTGCGGCTATTCTCTCTGACATAGGATATTTAATACCCGCTTGACGGTGTGTCTTTTTCTAAAAATGAAAATTACCAAAGCACTTGGCGGCAAGGCCCAGTGCCAAAGGGCACATAGCACCGAAGACGGAGAGCTACAGCGTTTTGGGAAAAACGCTTTCGCTCACAGTTGGTTAGAGGATGCTATGTGCCGCAAGGGCACATAGCTCAGTTGGTTAGAGCGGCGGACTCATAATCCGTTGGTCCCAGGTTCAAGTCCTGGTGTGCCCAAAGGCCAGGGAGGGCCGAAGGCTGCGCGAGGCATGGACGCCGGTAGCAGCCAAAGGCCACGGAGGGCTGAGGTCAGCGACTGGCAAGGATGCCATCCGAGTCGCGGACCAAAGGCCATGGAGGGCCGAAGGCTGCGTGAGGCATGGATGCCGGTAGCAGCCAGAGCTTTCGAGCCCACCATGCGCACCCCCTTTGTTTTCGCCCTGTCTGCGTCTTGAACAACTGCCCTATGCCCGCAGGTGCCAAAGCCGAAATAATTTATGTCTTTGACGGTTATTGCGGGTGGTGCTGGGGCATCGCCAATGTCGTGGCGCGGCTGGCAGAAGATTTTTCAGACCGGTTCGATTTTTCTGCGCTTTCGGGCGGGCTTGTACTGGGCCCGCGCATCGGCCCGCTCGGCGATTTCGCCGATTATATCGAACGCGCGATGCCGCGCGTTGAACAGATGACCGGCGCGATTTTTTCAGAGGCACACCGCAAACTCATTCGGCAGCGCGAAACAATACAAGACTCGACGATGCCCGCAATGGCGTTTGCGCTCGTGGTCGAGACAAAGCCCCAAACCGACACGATGAAACTCGCGCACGCGATTCTGCGTCTGAATTTCGAAGAGGGCAAGGTGCTGTCAGACCCTGAAAGTTATGGCGACCTGTTCGCTGCTTTTGGGGTACCCGCCTCAGCGATCGCCGATCTTAAGAACCGCACTGCGCTCGCGGGCGCCGAAGCGCAATTCGCGCGTGCGCGTGAAATGGGAGCGGAGTCTTTTCCCACAATCGTTTATGGCCGCGAAGGGCAATACTTTCCGCTTTGCCAAGGTTTTCAGTCTTATGAAAATCTCTCGCATGCGTTAACGGTGTTGCATAAAGAACCCCCGCCGCTATGAATCCCGCTGTTTTGCGCAGCGAGGCCATACGCGCTGCGCGCGGTTTTTTCGCCGCTGAACATCTGCTTGAGGTGCGAACGAATCGTCTCGTGTCTTCTGCCGCAATGGAACCCTATATCGACGGCTTTGCAATTACCGGTGCAGACGGCAATCACCTCGGCTACCTCGCAACTTCGCCTGAATTCGCGCTGAAAAAACTCTTCAGTGCAGAACTGGGCGCCTCACCGGCGGCGCAGGGCATCTATGAAATCGCGCCGGTTTTTCGCGACGACAGGCCAGGCAAAAACCACAGCAGCGAGTTCACCATGCTTGAATGGTACCGCCGCGACTACACGCTCGCTGAAATAATTTCACAGGCATTGCGCCTCATTAACCACCTTGCAGCGACTATGAGGATTTCTGAATTTCATGCAGGCGTTACCGAATTTCAGATAACGGCTGAATTTGAGAAGATTTTGCAGCGCCCGCTGCCCGCAGATAAATTTCGCTACACACAGGTCTATAAAGAGCATTTTGGTGCGCTGCCCCACCACGTGAACCCGCTGGATGCCGAAATCGCGTGCTTTAACCTGTTGTTCGATGCCTGGCTCTTGCCAGTCATCAAGAATCAAGCCGGGCTGGTTTGCGTCTCAGGGTACCCTGAATGCCTTGCGGCGATGGCGCGTGTCACGCATGGCATAGCTGAACGCACAGAAATATTTTATGCCGGACTTGAACTGGCAAATGCATACTGTGAAGAATACGACGCCGGCACAATCAGGGAAAGGTGGGCAGCAAACAATGAGATCCGCAGATTGCGTGGTGTTGCAGAGCACCCTCTCGACGAAAGACTGCTTGAAACCTTGAGCTGCATGAAGGGCGTCAGCGGCATCGCCGTCGGCCTCGAAAGGTTATTGATAGCTTTTTTTCCGCAGCTCAGCGCCAGAAGCTTTTCAGAGAGTTAACCCAGATTGAAATTGCTCAGCAGTTTTTTTGCATATTCATGACCCGGTTCGAGCTCATTTAAGAGTAACCCAGCCTCGCGCATACCTGGTTCGTCTTGTCTCGACTCATGAATTTTACCCAGAAGCACCAAATAGCGTTCGACATGCCAGTTTCTGAGCGTAAGCCGATCGGCAAAATTCAGCGCCTTCTCAGAATTGCCCAATCTGAAATAGAGCAAGGCCGCGCTATACATGAGAAAGTCGCGTTCGGGCCTGATGCGCACCATACATTCGGCGATGAAAGCCGCATCGACGAGATTTTCGTTACGCAGATGCACGCGTAGCAGCGACCGCCACGCCGCCATGTTGTCGGCGTCGACCTGAAGAATTTTGCGCAACGCGTCGAGTCTTGCCACTGGTTCTTCGGCCGCGCCATGCTCTCGCCAGAGTCTCTGCAGTGTTTGGGCGTCGGGTTTTTGCGCGCGCGAAGTATATTCAAGCCGCAGCAGCGAAATATCGTCGACAATTTCACCCGTGTTGCGAATACCCATGTAGATGCGTGGCAGATCACCCTCTGCTGCTTCGACGATTTCAAGAATGCGCCGCTCGTCTTCGTTCATAACAGGCTGGCTCTCGGCGTCGTAGGCGACGACGAGATCGTCCCGCCCGTCAGAGCCCAGAATGACAACGTCGCCGGGGTGCAGAACGAAGGTGTCAACCCAGAGCCTGCCCTTAACGGCATTATTGCCGAGCTTGCGCAGACCTTCATGGTTTGAAATAAATTCCGCTTCGCCTCGCCGCAGAATTATGCCCTTCGGGTGCTCTGCATTGATCATGACGGTATAGCCCGACTTATCGTGCACCAGCAGACAGATCATCGAGGCCATCATGCTGCCGTTAAAGCTCGAAAAAAGGTGGTGCAGTTCGAGAAAAGAGTTCTTGAGCCAGCGCTCGGGCGAAAGATTGCGCAGACCTTCGGTAATGTGAGTGCGCTCGATCAGCGAACGAATCGCCGAGCCGAGCACCAGCACACCGCCGGCGCCCTGCAGCGACTTGCCCATGGCATCGGCATTGATCACGAGCGTGTATTTTTCACCCTGCAGGCGCAACGCATAGCCCGCATTCATGTCGCCGCCGATCTCTTTCGTATTGCCCATGAATTCGAATGTTTTGAACTGCTTCAGCAGCGAATCGAGCACGACCGTTTCGCTTTCAGGTCGAAGTTCGGTCAAAGATTCGATCAGGTTCGAGGTGAGATAATAGTCACCATCTTGTCTCGACTTCAGCGCTTTGAGCTCGTTGTAGGCTTCTGAGAGCGTTCTGGTCTTTTCGTCGACGAGTTCGGTCAGGTAATTGCGGATTGTATTAATCTCATAGGTTGCCGCATCGAAATTGACTGCCACTTCGACCAGTTCGCGGTCATTCGACATCATCGGCAGGTGGCCGCGCCCACCCATCGCAACGGCGTACGTCGCCTCACTGAGTTGCTTCAGAGAATATGTCCAGGTATAGAAATAGATGAAGGCCAGCGTGCCGCAAATCACGAAGGTGAGAGCCGCAAACTGAATCGCCTCAGAGAGTGCGTTGTTATTCTTGGCAAAAAGAAAGGCAACCAGCGCAACAATCGAAGTCGCGGCGACAAAACCAAGATACAAGAAGCGCAGAATTCCCGATCGGCCCGAGATCAGATCGTTCGAGGCTTCATCGAGCGCAGAGAGCTGGCGCTTGACCTGAACTCTTAGGTAACTGCAGCCGAATTCAGCCAGCGAATAGACGAGCCCCGCCAGCATCATGACAACCACTGCATCGATCAGCGCCAATAGTCCGATTCTGACTATATCCCCACGAATGCGGTAGCTTTCGAAATAGATGAAGAGCGCCTGCGCAATGTAAATCAACGAAGCGACTTGTGCAAGCCCCAACGGCACTTTGGCAAGAAGGCGCAACAGATCGCGCAACCGCTCTGGCTCAGATTCTGCAATCGACTTTGCCAGCACAGGTTCTGCGCGGCGCAGCGAACCGATAGCCGAGGGAATTCCGATACGGCAAAGCGCACCCGAAAAAACGCCGTAGAGCGGCAGAGTTACCCAGAAGCCGAGCCAGAACGCCGACCACTCTGCCGAATATGCCTGCATCGCGTCTCGCGGTTCAGTGCCTGCGAGAAACAAGAACGCGTAATAATTCAGCACGGGAAAAACCGGCAACGTCACGAGCCACAAAACGGCCCCGAGCGAAAAATGCCGTACGAGCTTAATGAAAAAACTGAACGCCGCGCGGTAAACAAAGCGCTCGGCTACACCTACGACCGGCGACGGGGCCATCGACGGCGTTTAGGCGAACGCCTCCGCGATTTCAAGGTTCTTTTCCATAATCGCGATCAGATCATAATCTTTTGGAGTAAAGATGTGCTGAACGCCGAGCGACTTTAAGGTGCCAAAATCAGACTCTGGAATTATGCCACCAACCACGAGCGGAATTTCTTTTTCGGCTTTGTACTTCACCAGGGTTTTCATCAGCTGGTCGACGAGCTCGACATGCGATCCCGAGAGAATCGACATGGCGATCAGGTCTGCATTCTCTTCGACGGCGGCTCGCGCAATCTCTTCTGGCGTGAGGCGAATGCCTGAATAGATGACGTCGAAACCGACGTGGCGGGCCGCAACAGCGACCATTTCAGCGCCGTTTGAATGCCCGTCGAGGCCTGGTTTACCGAGCACGAACCGCGGACGGTGGCCGTGTTTTTCTTTGAATACTTCGATATTTTTTCGCACCGCGACGACGCGGTCTTCACTCAAGGTGAGTTTTTGCCCTTCGACGCCGGTCAATGGCCGGTACTCGCCGAACACCTTGCGCAGCGTGTTTGCCCACTCACCAGTGGTGACCAGAGCCTTTGCACAGGCGATCGACGCAGGCATCAGATTCACATTTGCCTTCGCGTCGGCTTCAAGCTTTTGCAGCGCCTTTTCAGCAACCGCGTTGTCACGCGTTTCACGGGCCTGCTTCAGCGTCGCGAGAGTTTCGTCGGCGGCAGAATGGTCGACTTTGAAGATTCCCGAGTCGGCCCCACCGAGCAGCGGAGACGGCAGACCCTCGCTGTAAATGTTTCGGCCGACGATCTTCAGGTCGCCTGTCATGATGCGGCTCATGCGTTCGGCCTGGCTCTTGACGAGCTGAGATTTCATATAGCCCGACTTGATCGCTTCAACGGCACCACCCTGTGCGAGCACCTTTTCAATTTCTGCCTTCGCTTCAGTCATGAGCGAGAGTACTTTTGACTGTATCACGGGCGAACCGTCGAAGATATCAGGGTATTCGAGCAGGTCGGTTTCATACGCCATTACCTGCTGCATTCTGAGCGACCACTGCTGGTCCCAGGGGCGCGGCAATGACAGCGCCTCATTCCAGGCAGGCAGCTGCAATGCGCGGCAGCGCGCCTTCTGCGATATGGTGACGCCGAGCGCTTCGATCAGAATGCGCCAGGCATTGTTTTCAGGTTGCTCTTCGGTGAGACCGAGAGAATTCACCTGCACACCATAACGAAACCGGCGGTATTTCTCGGTCTTCACGCCATAACGGTTTTTGGTGATGTCGTCCCACATTTCACCGAATGCGCGCATCTTGCACATCTCTTCGATGAAGCGCATACCCGAGTTTACAAAGAATGAAATGCGACCGACTGCCTGCTCAAACTCGGCTTCTGAGAAGCAGTTGCGCTCCTTAATCGCGTCGAGAATGGCAATGGCTGTCACCAGAGCAAAAGACAGCTCTTGTACCGGGGTAGCTCCCGCTTCTTGCAGGTGGTAAGAGCAGATGTTCGACGGGTTCCATTTCGGTATGTGCCGCACGCAATACTCATACATGTCGACGATCAGGCGAATCGACGATTCGGGGGGAAAGATATAGGTGCCGCGCGCGAGATATTCTTTGATGATGTCGTTCTGCGTCGTACCCTGTAGAAGCGACGGGTCGATGCCGCGCTCTTCGGCAAGGGCAATGTAGAGCGACAGAAGCCACATCGCAGTGCCGTTGATCGTCATCGAAGTATTCATCTTCTCGAGCGGTATCTGGTCGAACATCATGCGAAAGTCGAGCAGTGAATTGATCGGCACACCCACCTTACCGACTTCAGGCCGGGCCATCGGATGGTCCGAATCGTAGCCGCATTGGGTAGCAAGGTCAAACGCAATCGAAAGGCCGGTCTGCCCCCGCGCGAGGCCGGTGCGGTAAAGTTCGTTGGTTGCCCGCGCGTTCGAGTGCCCACCGTAGGTGCGAAAGATCCACGGTTCTTCGCGCGTGGCCACGCCCTCTTTGTTGTAGATTTTGTGCGCTTCTTGTGCCATTAGCTACGGAGCTTATGGAGGTCGAAACGCGGCGTCAAATACAGGTTGTCGAGCGGCCGCACGCCGATTCAAGGTTTTTCGAGCAAAAAGCTGCGGCAGCGCAGCGCTTTAGTCGTCGACCAAGAGGTCACCGACCTATTGGCAGGCGTTTGCTCGCAAACGCCGAGGCCGCAGATTTTTGAGCCTCTGGACAACCAGGGCGTCAGATAGCTAATTGCATTTTCAGAAACCGCACCATGTTGATGTAGGCCCGCCGGCCCTCGTCGGTGCGGCGAAAGAAGTGGGGTATACCGTGCGGCAGCCAATCGTAATAGTTGACCTCAAGGTATGTGCCGAGTTGGTCGCGCAGCTGCTCAACCCGCGATTTCGGGCACATGGGGTCGATCTGCACGAAATGACCCTGCACGGGTTTACAGATCGCGCGGCCGCTGAGCTCGGGTATACCGCTGCCGGTGAGACCAAAACTGTGGTGAAAAACGACGGGTGCCTTGATGTCATCACGCAGCGCTGCATGCAGCGCAAAACCGCCAGTGAGGCACTGACCAATTAGACCGATACGGCCGGCATCGATACCGGGCATGCGCTTCACGTGTTCAATCAGTTCAAAAACTTCGGTAACACCCTGGTTACCCGGCTGGTTCGTGAGAAACGCCGCATCGAAAAACATGCGCAGGCAATACCGTGCGGCACCCTGTTCGCTAAAAAGGTCGGGCACGACCACGGTAAAACCTTCACCTGAGAGCAGCGCGGCCGTTTCGAGCTGCGTTTCGCCGACCCCAGTCAGGTCGGGCAAGAATATGACGGCCGGCGCTTCTTTAACTGCTGCCCGAAATATATGTGCTGTGATGGTGCGATTGCTGAGTGCAATCTGTTCGCCTGTGTGCATGGGTAAACCAAACGAGAGCAGCCGATACGGCGTCGATTGCTAAGGTAACATGCCGGGCAGAGCCCAGCCGATTTCATGCGGTATCGCAGGCGCGCGCTCGATATTGTGCTCGATCATTTCGTGAAACACGGTGCCCATGATGAAACCATCGGTGAGCCTAGCCGCTTCGCTGGCATGTACTTTGTCTTTAATACCGAAGCCGACAACGAGCGGCACGCGCGTTGCGCGGCGAATCGCCTTGATCACAGGTTTCAGCGGCTTCAGCGTGAAATTCTTCTGACCCGTAACACCTTTATAAGAGACAAGATAAATGAACCCCTGAGCATCCCGCGCAATCTCTTGAATTTTTTTAGCGGGAGTCGTCGGCGTTACGAAATCGATCCACGCGATGCGGGTCAGAATGTCACCGAGACCTTCGCGCTCGATGATATATTTTTTCTCATCGTGCGGAATATCGGGTATGATAATCCCCTGGACATTGCATTCATAAAGTTTTTCAAGCAGATTTTTGAAGCCCGCCTGGTAGAAAATATTCGCATAACTCATGATCGTAAAGGGAAAGCCGGGAAACTTCTTGTGTAGTTTCTGCAGCATGGCCAATACGTCGGCCACCCTGAATTCGTTTTTGAGCGAGCGCTTGAATGCGCGCTCGAGCGCCGGGCCATCGGCAACGGGGTCGGTGAACGGCAGGCCAATCTCAACCGTCGCCGCGCCACCCTCGATCATCTTGGTGATTATTTCTGCAGTGATCTTTGCATCGGGATCACCATAGGCTATATAGGGGATAAAGAGATATCCTTTCTGCTTCTTGCGCTCGTTTAAAGCACGCGTGAACGGATGCATTGCGTATTCATGCGCCAGAGGCAAGCGGCGGCAAGCAAAAAATCTTACACGCCAGCCATCGTTGTGCAGGGCACAATTTCAGTCATGAGGATTTCTCAAGATACGCGTCAAACACCCAGCCCGATTCCATGCCGCTGTCAATCGCATGTACCCAGCGCCCTTTTTTGCCTGACACCGTCGTCGCTTCACCGACGAGACGAAGCAGCAGCGTCTCGCCGTCTTTCAGGCGCCGCAACACGGCGCCTTCGGTACCCGGCGAGGCGCGAAATTGCAGCTCGCGGGCCTTGACCCTGCGTACCGATTCGGGAAAAAGTTCTGCGAGTCGGGTAAAATCGATATCTGCCCCCGCGAGCGAATGCGATGTTCTGAAAAGCTGCTGCACCACCTGCTTTGTTTCCTGTGTCAGCGGGTTCTCGAGCAGCAGCGCCTGCTGCAAAACTTCGCCGGCGCGCGCATTGTTCGAGGGTATTTGCCCAATGCGCACCAGCGCTTCGCGGCGAAAAATAACGCGCTCATCGGCGGCAGCGATATTGCTCAAGAGCGACTGCAGATTGCTTTTCGGGTTTGTGGTAAATTCGGCGACCGCATAATGGCCAACGAGCATGGGGCTAGCCTCGCCTGCTGCCAGACGCTTCTGCGAAAAATTTCGCAGCTCGGCAAATCGCCCTTCAGCAAAGAGCCTGTCAGCCTTTTCAGCGGTTGTCTCGCCGAAACGGTAACACACGAACCAGATTGCCCCCGCGCCGAGCAACACCACCATGATCAGATTTCTGAGCTGTGCGAGCAGCCCTTGTCGATGTGGGGGAGAGATAACCGGCATGCGCCTTTACGCCAGCTGAAAGCGGCTTCGCTTCTCAGCCCGCTTTGGCGTTCGACTTAGAAGATTCTTCGGGCGAACCGTTCTTGCTGAACTTGCTGATCGATTTCTGAATGGTCTCAATCTGCCCGAGCAACTTGTCGAGCTTGCGCGCCCGCTCGTTGGGGTCGAGCACAGTCACCATGTTGTCTTGAATCGACTGTGAGATATTCGAGACGAGGCCAGAGATGCTCTGCAGCACACGGTCGGCCTCTTGCTGGCCTTTGTCGGCTAGGCCCTTTAAGAATGCGCGCTGCTCTTGTTCATGCGCCTCTGATGGGTTAATGAGCATTTCAAGCAGCGTCTTGCGCTCATCAGGCGTACTCTGTGTCATGCCGACACCCGCCAGTACCAATTTTTTGAGTACTTCGAGAACTCCCCCTTTGCTTTCGCGAATGAGCAATTTCAGCATCTGGTTTTGCAGAACGGGGTTGCCGATATGGTCTGATTCATTGAGTTTCAAGAAAGTCTGGCCGAGCACCTTACGCGTGATGTCTTCGCCGTTGGTATTATCGATGACTTTAATGTCGACACCGTCACGCACGTACTGCGCTACTTCGTCGAGAGTGATGGTGCGCGACGTTTCGGGGTCGTATAGGCGCCGGTTTGCATAGCGTTTGATTATCTTCATTATGTTATTTCCTTGGTGCGTCGCACATCAATCTGCGACTTTCTATCGCGGCGCACGGGTAAATCCCCCTACGACTTGTGCGATGCACGAAAAATGAGACGGTGCGTCAATTAAATTGGCATTCCACCGAGCTGATGATAGCTGGCTGCCGGCAGCTACTTACATTCCAAAACGAAGTGCAATCGACCTCCGAAAGTAGACCTCGGCTGGCGTCCGAAAATTCAGTCGCTTGCGTGGCCGATTATTCAGTAATTCGAGCGCCGCGTCAACCTGTTCCTGGTCGATTTCCCGAAAGTCCGTTCCCTTCGGAAATGGCTCGCGCAGCAGGCCGTTGGTGTTTTCGTTCGTTCCCCGCTGCCAGGGCGATCCTGGGTCGCAGAAATACACTCCGCAATTCAGCACCTGTTGCAGGTCCCGGTATCCGCTCATTTCTGTGCCGCGATCATAAATCACACCCCGTAACAGAGAATTATCGACGTCTGCGAACAGGTCGCGTGCAGCCGCGTTGAACTGCTCAACGAGTTTGCGCTCGATTTTTGCCGCCTTGGTGTAGCGCGAATGTCTTTCGACAAAGGTTGCGATTTGTCCTGTGCCGATTTTTCCCTCCACCAAATCACCCTCCCAATAGCCAGGTTTTCGCCGCGTCAAAGCCTCGGCTGGCAGGTCGTGAATGCGTAAAAACCCTTTGTTTTCAGCCTCAATCCGCACTGTGCGCTTGTATGGTTTTCCCTTGCGGCGCAGGCAAAGGCGATAGAAATTCGATGTGGCGGATTTCTTACGGATATGATTATAGATCGTCTGCATGCAAACCCCGCCGAAGCGTTCAAGCCGCATACGCCCCGCGATCTGCTCCGGTGACAGCGTCGATTTGAGCGATGCGCCGATCTGTGACCAGAGTTCCGGGGTCACCTTTGCGGCGTTGGTATTCGTCTGGCGCCTGCGCGCTGCATCTTTTGCGCAGCGGGCGCTGTAATGCCGCGGCATTGAATTGCGGCGGATTTCACGATAAATGGTGCTCGGGTGGCGCTTCAGGTCTCTGGCAATACGTCCGGCATGGCGGCCCTGCCTGAGGCTTTCTTCTATACACAGTCTTTCTTCATTGGATAGTTGAACGTAAGGTCGCATCCGGGGTCTCCGTGGTCGTATTTCGCAAATCAACCTCGAAACCCCGGCGCGGCCTTACACTACTTTATCCTATCGCACTTCGTTTTGGAATCTACACTATCATCAGCTCAGTGTTTTCTCATTCGGTTTGACGCTCTGTCTGATTTTACGATTCTGGACAAATGCACGGCAAAAAGACGAACAAGGCTGCCAAAAAGCGCTTTCGCGTTACAGCGACAGGTAAAATTAAACGTACCAAAGCGGGCAAGAACCACATTCTGACCAAAAAGACTGCGAAGCGTAAAAACGACCTCGCGAAGGCAGGCTACGTGCACGAAGCTGACGAGGGGCGTGTGCAGCGCCTGCTCGGCATAAAGTAAGGGAACCGAAATGCGCGCTACAAACGGAACAATACACAAGAACCGCAGAAAAAAAATACTCAAACGCACGAAAGGCTTTCGCGCTGGTCGTCGCCGTCTCTACAGAACGGCGAAAGACGCCGCGCTCAAGGCCGACATGTGGGCGTTTCGTGACCGCAAACAGAGGAAACGCCACTTTCGCGTTCTCTGGATCGCGCGAATTAACGCTGCCTGCCGCGAAGAGGGCATGAGCTACAGCCGCTTTATTGCCGGTGTGGTGAAGGCGAAAATCGGCCTCAACCGCAAGAGCCTCAGCGAAATGGCAGTGCTCGACCCGGCTGCTTTCAAAGAAGTGGTCAGAATGGCCAAAGCGGCCTGATTTTTTCCAAAAGCTGCAAATAAGAAGGGCCTTCGGGCCCTTTTTTATTTACAGCCTCTTAAACAGGCTTTCGAGTTCGGGAAACATCGTTCGCATGCGCTCTTCCATCGCTTCGAACGAAAAATCGGGTTTGCTGACAATGCTGCGTACCTGAATGCGAAACGTCGCCATAAAGGCTTCGGCGAGCGTCATGTTAAGGCTCTGCAGGTATTCAGGGCGCATCAGCTCGCGAAAAAACAGAATAATCATATGCGCGAGAATCGAGGGGTTTACCTTGTGCACGTATCCGCTGTCGATTCCCTCTTGAAAAAAGGCGTGCAGCTCTTCTTCGTAGACCGCATAGGTCGCACGAATTTTCTCCCACAGGTGGGGTAAGTTGGTGCGCAGGTCTGCGAGTAACAGAAAGCCAATGCCACCGATTTCGTGCAGAATCGCCGCGAACGTCAGCAAATAACGCTCTTCGTAGGGCAAAGCTTTATTATGCAAAAAAAACCGGGATGAAAGAATTTTATCCACAAGATGATCGATGAAAATTTCGAAGAGTTCGTCACGCGAGCGAAAGTGACGGTAAAAGGTCGCCTTGCTGATCTGCAGATGCTGCACTATCGAATCCATGCTGTGCACGCTCATGCCATGCTCGATAAAGTGGGGCATCAGCTGCGCGAGGTATTCGCTGCGAACTTTCGGGTCGAGCTCGCGCTCTTTATCGAGGGGTTGCCGGCCCATTATTGCCTGACCTGCAGCCCTTCGCCCAGCGCGCGCCGGTACAAGAGCAGCGCGGGCACGAGTGCCACCACGAGCCCTACGAAAAGTAATACGCCCACAAACCAAAATTCGCCCTGCGTCAGCGGAAATACACCGACACCGACCGAAAAAGCGCGCAGCAGCAGATTCTTGAACACGAGCGACACGACCGCGATCAGCGCATACCCTGCCACAATACCTGAAACGGTGAGAATGAGGCTCTCGGCGACGAGCAGCGAGGCGATGCGGCGCGGCGATGCCCCCAGAGCCCGCAGTATCGCCATTTCACGGTAACGTTCGGCGAGCGATGCATAGAGTGCGATAAAAAGTCCGCAGAGCGCGGTCAGCATCACCATCAGCGAAACTAGCTTGAGAATGTTTTCGGCATAACCCATGATGTTCCAGATTTCGCTGAGCACCACGCCGGGCAAAATCGCGGTCAGAGGTTCGGCTTCGTCTTCGTTGATTTGCCTCATGAGGGGCAGAATGTCTATCGGCTGCTTTACACCGATGAGAAAACTGGTGATCTTATCGATTTTGATGGCCCTGGCAGGTTTCGCAGTATCTTCATCTCTGTGCGCGGCGCTTTCAGCGCCACCCTCTTCGCCATGTTCTTCTGCCTCATGCATCTGTTCAATGCTCGCCAGAGAAACATAGATGCCCTTATCGATGGGAGTTCCCGTGGCTTCGAGAACGCCCTCGACGACAAAAGGGCTCGCGTCATGGTCATGAATGCCCTGCACATCGCTTATGCCATGCGTCAGCACGAGTTTGGCGCCGGTCTTGTAGCCGAGTTCACGCGCGGCGGTGCTGCCCAGAACTGCCTTGAGACGCGCGAGGCTGAAAGTACCTTCGGCCAGGCGCAGTTGTTGCTGGTTGCGGTAGCGAAAATGTTTCATGAAGTCGGCAGATGTGCCCACGACCCGAAAACCCTTATGGCTGTCGCCGATCGACAGCGGCAGTGCCCAGGCCACAGATGCATTCTTCTTGTACTTCAAATAGCTTGAATAAGAAACATTACTCGTCGGCGAGCCAATATGAAACAACGAGAAGAGCAACAGCGGAATCTGGCCTGACCTGGCACCTGCCACGATGTGCGTGCCGCTCACGGTTTGCGAAAACCCCGCGCGCGCGCCTTCACGCAGCTTTTCGACCGACGCAAACAAAAAGACGCTGAGCGCAACACTGAGGGCCGTCAGAGACGCAATCGCCAGGCGGCTTCTGAGTGATTTGAAGACAAGGGCTATCATGATTTTCGCCCTGCCGTTTTTTTGCCATGCCCACTTTCGATCGCACGGTTGAGGCCCGCCAGGTCAATAAACTGATCGAAGCGCTTGCGGTACCGAAGGTCGTGCGAGACAACCACTATCGTCGTTTTGTTCACCTCTGCCTCTTTGAAAAGCAGATCAAGAAACAGCCGCGCGTTGTGGTCGTCGAGTGCCGAAGTTGGCTCATCGGCGAGCACAATCTCGGCACCCGCAGCAAGCGCCCTCGCCGCCGCAACCCGCTGCTGCTGGCCGTGGCTGAGTTTCGCAGCCGGCATTGCAGCGAGTTCGGCGATTTGCAGATGCTGCATCATGGCCTGAATACGCGCGGGCTCGACGGGCTTTTTCGCAAGTTTGGGCGCGAGTTCAATATTTTCGGTGACACTCAGGTACGGTATCAGGTTAAACTGCTGAAAGATAACACCGAGGTGCGCCGCGCGAAATCGGTCGCGCGCCGCCGCTGTCAGATTAGCGAGCTCGGTGCCCGAGACTTCTATTTTACCTGAGTAGCCTGTCAGCACCCCCCCGATGAGATTCATCAGAGTGCTCTTGCCGCAACCGCTGTCGCCCGAAATCAGCGTATGGCTGCCCCGCGCAATCTTGAGGCGGGCAATCTCGAGCACCGGCTTTTGCGCGTACGCAAAGCGCAGATTCTCGATTTGTATCGCAGAGACGGCTGCAGCTGCTTTCATTTTCCCGTGTATGGCTTCACCATTTCACCCGCAACCTGAAACGAAACAACGCCGAACTGTGAGCGTATCGATTTTACCTTGAGCTCACCCGACAGCACGACGGGCACTCCCCATGTGACGGGCGCTTTCTTTTTGCCTTTCATCACCACATAGATCATTTGGTTCGCCGGCGGTGGCGGCACGTGAATGCAGGCCTGCGGGTCGGGCACGAGCAAAAAACGCCCGACCGATTCATAATCCATATCATCGAGCGGCACCATAAAACCCGGTATACGTATCGGTTTGCCGTTGAGCTTCGTCAGCATTTCTGACATTTTGCCCGTCTTGAGGTTATAGCCTCGCAGGGTTTTCCAGCTGATTTCGGTGTTTTCGTCGGGGGCATTACCCGTCAGCGTGGCAGGCAGAAAAAAAATGAGGATGTATAACAGGTAGCGCGGGCGAACAAGCAGCACGGGGGAGTCTGACCAAACAAACAACCCTTGCGTCAAGCGTTTTCACCGCTTTGCAGCGGCACTGTGGGCTATTTCTTGGCGACTGGTTTCTTTTCGTCTTTTTCGCTTTCGATGCGCGCCTTGTAAGATTCGATTCCCGTCTTGGCCTTCGCGGCCATCGCGTCGTCTTTGACGACCGTCGCCACGCGTCGCAGACCGTCGAGCAGCTTAATCGCCATAATGAGGTCGCCGGTCGCCTTGGTCGAAATCTCGTATTTGTCACGGTAGCGGTTCGAGGCGTCGAGCAGGTCATCTTTCACGAGCTGCACGAGTTCTTTGCGATCATAGAAAAACTCTTCACGCGGGTCGCGCTTCGACTGTACCTCGCGAAAATCGATCAAGTTCTTGCCTAGCACCGCACTCTTCGAATAGAGTTCGGGAAACGACCACAACCATTTGGTGTTCTGGCCATAGGCCTGAATCAGCTTATCGATCGCGCGGCGAATGTGGCGGTAAAGGTTCAGCCGTTGCTTCGGGTTGAAAGGGGCAATTTTGTCGAGCTCATCGCGGTTAAAATCGATCGATTCATCGACATCGCCCTTGACCACCGCGTCGAGGTCTGCAAAGATCTTGTAAAGGTTCTTGCGCGCGTTATCTAAGAATGAGTTGTTCTTTACCTGCATCATCTGCTCAGAGATTTCGTTCATCTCCATCTGCAGGTTAACGATCTGCAACAGCTGGCTGATATTCCCCAGATGAAAAAAGGGCTTCAGCTTTTTGTTGGTCGTCATCGCCTTCTTGTAGGCGGCGAGTTCTTTCTCGTATTCTGCAATCTGCAGCTTCTGCTGCCCGATGCGTTCGTTATATAACTTCTTGGTTGCCTGGTCTACGGCCATATCTTATTTTCGGTTGTTTTGCGCCCCAGGCGCTCAAAATAACCGAATTATGCGTAGGTGTCGATGGTAGCAGCAGTGCCCGTTGCCTGCGCGGGCTGGTCTTTTTGCACAGGTTCTACCTTGTTCAAGGCCTCTTGCTGCGCGGCCTGTTGGGCCTGATAAATGGCCTGCGAGGTCGACGAACTTTGGCTTTCTTCAACTCTCATACGTTGAGTATACATGCCCGCCGGCCAAACCGGCCAATTTAAGTGGCCAATTCGAGCCCTTGAATGCCGTGCTCTTCAAGAAACGCCGGCGTCACACCCTGCGCAAAAAGCATCTGCGGCGTGACACTCAGACGGGCCAGCACTGTGTGCAGCGGGTCAGCCCTGCCTGCTTCGGCAATCCTCTTTATACCCTCTTGAATATGCTCCAGATTTGACTGCACGATGCCCTGCGTCGCCTTATTGACCATCGCCGCCATCAGGCGGTTACCAGCGAACGAATACCGCACTTCTGACTCGATTGCCGAGCGCCCTGCCCCAAGGCTCGCCAGCCGGCGGTAGCCTTCGAACCGGCCAAAGTTGCCCTTCGTTTCCCGAAAGTGAAAAACCGTGTTGGCGATATCGTAGTGCACTTCTTGCTCTGACACTGCGGTCGTGTTAATCACCGGTATTGAGGATTCATAACGTATCAGGTATTTGCGGCTTTCGACATCATGCCACAAAAGTTCCGTGGATTTTATCGACGGCGCAAATTCGGGGTAACGCTCTGCATCGAGCGTGAGGCTCAACACCGCTTGAAGCGGTGCGTTGACCTCAACCCGGCGACCTACGGTTTGCAACCTCACCCCCCAACCCCCTCTCCTAAAGGAGAGGGGGAGCGAAGAGAAGAGTGACCTGTGGTGAGCGCAGTCGAACCATACCTGTTTGCCCGTGCGAAGCTGCCGTGGTCGTCGAAGCGCACGCCGTATTTCTTCATCGCGGCGTGCGAATAGCCAGCGGCAATCTGGCGCAGGTAGAATGGCTGGTTGACGATGAAGTGGTGAATGCCGTGCGTGCTGCCGAAGTTGAAGCAGAACAGCTGAAACGGCAACATATACCATGAGCGTGTCGTCATCACCTGACACTGCTCGAGCAGGCCGACGCTTGCGTCGGGGTTCACGTCGCCAAAATAGTGCATGCTCGACGACACGATCTGCAACGCGCCCTGCCGAATAAAGTTGGGCAAGCCGATCACAACGGCCATGAAATTGACGAGCGCCATGAGCTGAACGAAGTCTGCATTGGCGACGAATGCCGGGTCGACGTGCGGCATCGCAAGCAGATATGCGTTGCCGAACAGAAACACGAGCGACGTGCCCTGATAGAGATACGTAAACGGAAACGCCGCCCGTGCCATCTCTTTCATGTCGAGCCGGGGCGCAGTCTTACCCACGCGGCGCGCGTTGATCAGAAACGCCAGGCCCTGGTCGAGCATGGTGATAATGCGTTTGATGCCCCATTTCATGCCGTTGCCGATCATCTGCTCTTCGATGTCAGAAAACTGGCCAGATTCTTTGTGGTGCAACAGATGAATCTTCTTGCGGTAAAAAGGGCTCGGGGTGTTGAGCCGAAACGCCCACACGCCCCACATCATGAGCTTTTCAATCCACGTCTCTTTGAAATACAGAGAATGAATGAGGTCGTGTTCAAGCTCATGCAAGAACGACGCCAGTATCGCATTCACAAGAATCACTGACCAGGCGGGTGCCATATCGAAATAATACAGCGCCGCCATGCCGATCATGCCGGCGATTGATCCGAGCCAGATCGAAAAGCCGATCAGGTTCTGGTGGTTCAAAAAAGTGAAGTGCCTGCGCAGATAGCGGTCGGCCATGCGAATCGAGCGGCTGATGCGATTGACTCTGTCGGCCGCGGTCAAACTCAATGGTGGTATTTTCGTTGGCATACTCAACTCCTTTTCTGGTCGCATATGGCCGCTTACGCCGTTATGCGACCTTCTCCATTCTTTGTTCGATTCTCTCGGCGACAGCTCTCGCCATCGCGTAGTCGTCGTGATCTGAAGGGTGAAAACCTGGCTTCATGTATTCAACAATGGCCGGCAAGAATGACGACATGATGCCGCCGTTCTTGCCTTCAGACATTGCATCGCGAAAGAAAGCGAAGATATCCAGATTCTTGGCTTGCCTGATCAGCGACAAGAAGGCTACGGTGATCACAAAGGGCAAGAGTGTTGCACAGAACAGCATACCGGCGACGCGCAGCGGATACGAATCGTCGACCTCTTGCAGAACATCGAAGGCAACGTGCTTGTGCTCAATTTCTTCGACGGCATGCCACTGCATGAAATCGAGCAGAGTCTGGTTGGTAATGTGCTCTTCGAGATAACCAGAACTTAAGCCGTGTGCGGCCCAGGTCGCGGTAAAATGTTCAGCTGCTGCGGTGATCGAAAGCGCGAGTTTCGGCCCCAGAATCTTCGTCGCCTGTGTTTCGACAAAATCAAACATTGTGGATTTATACCATTTGAGAAACGACTCGATATCGTACTCATGGCCGAGCACGGCCTTATTGAACGTCTCATGCAGCTTGCCATGCTGCGCCTCTTGACCGATGAAGTTTTTGACATCTTGCGTGAGGCCTTCGTCATGAATCTGCGAAGCAAAATGCTTCACACTGCGAATAAAGAAGCGTTCGCCCTCGGGAAAAACCAGGCTCATCGCGCCGAACATCATGCGCCCGAAATCAGACCGGGGCTTTTGCCCGACTAACTCACTAAAGGTCCACTGCGGTTTGCGTACCGGTATCTGCTCAGACCTTTTGGTCGGCGTGGTGCGCATCTGCTTTTCGTTTAACATGTTTCCTCCGTGAGAATGGTGAATGCGGCATCTGCGCCAACCCACACATTCTTGAACAATCCGTCAACTTTGTAAGCACCATCAAAGTTGAACAAGTCGTCAACTATTTTTGGTGCTTTACGATGTTGGGCCACTGCGCCCAAGATAGGGAATCGTCTTGTCCGACTGTTCAGAAAATTTGCTCTGTCTTTAAGCTAGCAAAGCGATGCGGAGTGCCTCAGGCGCTCTGCATTGCTACGCGTACCCCCAAGGAGAAATAAATGTCACAATATGAAGGGCTGTTAGATTTTACCATCACCGACGAAATGCAAGAGATGCTCGAGATGGCGCACGACCTGTGCCGCAACGAGATTGTTCCGCGCCGCGCCGAAATGGACGAACACGAGAAGTTTCCCCATGAAATATTCAAGAAATTTGGCGAAGCCGGCCTTTTCGGCATCATGTTCGAAGAGAAATACGGTGGCCTCGGCCTTTCACCCTTTCTGACTGTTCTCGCGATCGAAGTCATGAGCGAATATTGCCTCGGTGTTGCGACGAGCGCAGGCGCGGTAAAACTCGGCGCTCTGCCGATTGAACACGGCGGCACCGAAGAGCAGAAGATCAAATACCTGACTCCGCTTGCAAAGGGTGAAAAGATCGCTGCATTTGCCCTTACAGAACCCGGCGCGGGCTCAGACGTACCAGCGCTCAAAACACATGCCGTAAAAAAAGGCGATCGCTATGTTCTGAACGGCACCAAGCAGTGGATCACCAACGCAGGCCAGGCAGACATCTACACCGTGTTTGCGATCACCGACAAGGCAAAGGGCCCACGCGGTATCTCATGCTTTATTGTTGAAAAAGACACCAAGGGTCTCTCATTCGGCAAGCTCGAGCAGAAAATGGGTATTCGCTGCTCGCACACGCGCCAGGTCATCATGGAAGACATGGAAGTGCCAGAAGAAAACCTCGTGGGTCTGAAGCCAAACGTCGGTTTTATTCACGCGATTAAGACGCTGATTTCTTCGCGTCCGTTTATCGCGACCATGGGCACAGGCCTCTCACAGGGTGCCTATAAAGAAGCAGTGAAATATGCACGCCAGCGCGAGCAGTTCGGCAAGAAGATCATCAACTTTCAGGCAGTGCAGCACATGCTCGCCGACATGACAACGAAGATCGAAGCGGCACGCCTTCTGGCCTACCGCGCGGCAAAATATTCGCTGAACAATCACCCTGAATCGGCTCGCTACTCAGCGATGGCGAAACTGATGTCGTCTGAAGCAGCGGTTTCAATCTGCAATGACGCGCTGCAGCTGCACGGCGGCTACGGCTTCACGAAAGACTATCCGATCGAAAAAATGTACCGTGACGCGAAGATTCTGACAATCTACGAAGGCACGAGCCAGATTCAGAAAAACGAAATCGGTTCGTACGTGATCAAAGATTCCGCGACCATGAAATAAGACTGATATGAAGTCGGGGATTCTTAAAGGGGGTAAAGCATTTCGCAGAAATGCCGCAATCCCTTTAAATGCAAAAACCCCGCCTCGGGATCGGGGCTAGATGAATTTCTTCAAGAAATTCATCGCCTCGATCGCGGGTTATCTTGTGCTTTACGCACAGGTAGCCGCAACCATCGGCCGCATCGCGGCCGATTTTTTTAAAGACCGTTGGGCGCGTTTTCGCCAGATGCCGTATTCAGAACAGGCATTCGCCCTGCTCACAGTCTTGCTTGCATTTTTTACCTTCGTGCCGTGGCGTGCGTACAAGATTCGCTTTGGCGACGACGAACGCCGGCATGGCATCTACAGCGACGACTTCGCCATTATTTTATTGGGATGTATAGTCGCCGCGATAGCGCTCGTGTGGTATCTTTTGCCGCACCAACCAAAAGTACTGCAAAAGGCGCATGTGTTTCGCTTCAGCGGCCTCATCATCGTCACGGTCTTTGCTCTCTGGAACCTGATCAATCCCCAACGGATTGCCGCAACCGGTGAAGCGGCGTTCACCTGGGCATTTTATGCGTTCTTGCTGATTACAGGGTTATGGGTCGTATCAGGGGTACTGGGTAGCCGAAGCTACGCCCAGTACCCTGACAAGACTTGAGTCGTTTCGGCATCGGCTGAACTCGCACTGAGCCCACCCGAAGTGCCTAATTCTCTTTCGAGAATGTCGCGAAAGCTTTGCCCCCGAGGAGGCGTAGCCTTCTCAGCCCGTGCTGGCACGAGATAGAAGGCCGGCTTTCGTTGGTATTCGCGGGCGCCCCTCTGCGAGCTGCCTGCAATTGCATTTGCAATCAAACGGGTGGTTACTGTTGTTGTTTTCATAGTCTCCGCAGAGACACCCGTCTGAAAACCCCCGGCCAGACCTCTCGGCCCAGCCTTCGTTATTTGTCGACGCCGATTCGAAAAACCTGAAGTTTTTCTCACCAATCTATGTGACATAATATAGTTAGACGTTATGGGCGGCAATAAAAAAACGATTTTTTATGTTTCGCCAAGGATAGAAAAATTTAATCTGACGCGGATGATTGACCGAATGAGAATACTTGCCTCAGTAAATTGGCTGCAACATGCCTGCGTCGCCTTGGTAACAGCTCTCATTGTCTTGCCACCTGGACCATCTGAAAGCATCTCGGCCGGCTTAGACAACTCCTGGGTCCTGACGATGAACTATGCAGTCCAACATGACTGGATTTTTGGCAGGGATATTATCTTCACTTTCGGTCCATTGGCGTTTCTATCGACGCGCTTCGCACATGGTATACCGCAACCATGGTTCTGGATGGGTGACTTGCTTCTCCTGCTGACATCCGCAGTGGGCTCATTGCAGTTATTGCGCAGTTTTGGCTGGAGAATGGTCGCAGCCTGGCTTCTAGCGCTGTACATACTGCGCTGTTCGGTTTACCAATTCGAAACAGCTTTGTTCTTGTCTTTTCTCCTGCTAGTTCTCTTGGGCATCAGAAAACCATCGCTTATAATTTCTCTATCTATTGTTCTAACGGGCACCACTCTGCTCTTCATAAAAGTCAATTATGGCATCATTTCCCTCGCAATTCTCTTCGGTTATTTGCTGGTTAAGCCCAAACCCGAAGGCACATGGAGCTCTAAGAATATTGCTGTCTATGCATGCGCCTTAATTCTTCCAATCGTTTTCGCGAGATTCTTGAATACAGACTTGCTTGCATACCTGCGGTCATCTATTGACATAATCGCTGGTTATAACGAGGCAATGAACAAATTTCAACCAGAACCTATCGTGCTAAAGACTTTCATTTTTGCCGCAGGCCTGTTGCTAATTGTTGGCCTGATCGTAGCTGCGAATATTCGCAAATTTATCGGTTCTGCCGCTCGACTATTTTCACTGGGAATAATTGCCGTCGCTCTTTTTATACTTTTCAAACAATCTTTTACGCGTGCTGATTTGCATGTTCTGGCATTTCCAGCATCCGTCACTACACTCTTATTCTTGCTATACCTCTTCTCAATCGAGACTTTTGACAAAAAATCCAAAGTTCTGATTGTGCTCTCAGCCATCACTTCGTTAGCGCTACTTTGGCCGTACGCGAACCCACTTGCGCCATTTCACGCAATAGCCTCGCGCCTGGCCAAACCCAATCTAGCTCCTATTACCAATACATTACCCAAGAGGATGCGCGATAACATCGGCAACGAGACGGTCGATGTCATAACCTGGGAAAGTTCTCTCGTCTATTTGGAAAGATTAAACTATGATCCCCGGCCCATTTTTCAGTCATATTCGGCCTATACCGAGTACCTTGGCACCAAGAATCTGGAAAAATATCTGCATAATGGTGCACCCAGGTACATAATTTTCAAGCTGGATATTATTGATTCTCGCTTTCCTATGGGCGATGAACCGCAGCTTTACTTGTATCTACTTTCTCACTACGAATTGGCCGATTCAACCGAAGATTATTTGCTATTGAGAAAACGCAACATTCCTCTACAATCTCAGCTAACAGAGATCCGCTCTGGTAGCATACACCCTGGGGAGACAATCTCATTGCCGCAGGATAAGAGTCTATACCTGATCACGGCAAATGTCGACCTATCTCTTGTAGGCCGCGTCATGAAAACTCTATTCCAGGCACCTATGCTCTTCATAACTTCTGAAGATCTGAGAGGAAGCAAAAAAACTTTTCGAATCATACGTGACCTATGGCGCAAACCCGTATTGGTGAGCCCGGCGATTCATTCCACAACCGATTTTGCTGATTTAATGCGTTACAGGAACGCGGCAGATCGCACGGTAAGTTCGCTATCCATTCATCATCAGGTTTCAAAGACCGAAAAAGGCCAAAAGCTCAAGGCTGCAGGAGCATGGATCGACAGACTTAATGGCTTCGGCTTCAATACCGAAGTACGCTACAGACTTTTCAGGCTAAACATTAACTAAGCTACGATCGAGTCTGAGCAGGTATTAAGAGGCCGTTACAAAATTCCCGAAAGGATGGCCTTATTGTCAATAATCCAGCGAGCGATTTCGTTGACGATTTGTGCTGGACTGATTTCTGGCTTCCACCCGGTCGCTGCGGTGACCTTGCTGTTGTCGGTCAGATAAATGCGGATATCGGCGACCCGGTCTTCAAGCACCGGCCCAACGGTTATCTTTTGCCCTGTTGCCTGTTGACATAACGTGGTGAGCTCCGCCAACGAAACGCTGATCTCACGGCCCCCGCCGACATTAAAGAGCGAACCATTCAGTTGCTCGAACTGCTGCAGCTGGCGATCGACCAGGTTAAAGAGGTCACGCACATGCAATATGTCCCGCACCTGTTTACCGGTACCGCCATAGCCAAAATATTTGAGGGATTTTCCAAAGACATGCGAGGCGATCCAGTGGACAATCACACCCTGGTCAACCTTGCCCATCTGCCAGGGACCGGTCAGAACCCCGCAGCGGTTGATGATGGTTTTCAGACCAAAGGCAGACCGGTACTCTTCGATCAGGAGTTCTGAGGCGAGCTTGGTGGCACCATAGAGCGAGCGCACACCCGCAAGCGGGAACTCTTCAGTGAAGCCGCGTGCCGAGGCGCCGGGCACTTTTTGCGCGTCAGCCAACTCGAAACGAGTCGCCGCCTCGGTAAAGGCAAGGCTGTTGATGGTCTCAATCGGATACACCCGGCTAGTGGACAAGAAGAGAAAATCAGCGCGGCGCACGCGCGCGAGCTCGAGGCAGTTGATCGTGCCCATCAGGTTAGTCTGTATGAGGTAATCAGGAGAGCCGTCGAGACCCGCAAGCACCGAAGGTTCTGCCGAGCATTCGAGAATGAGATCAACCTCGCGCACGGCGAGCAGATCGTCACGGCTGCGGATATCGCCGTGCAAAAATTCGATACCCGCGGCCTTCAGGCGCGGCAGGTTGAGCTCTGAGCCGCGCCGCTTCAGGTTATCGAGCGCAGTAATTTTGAGTTGTGGATAGCGCTCTTTGAGCAGTAAAGCGAGGTGCGAGCCGGCAAAGCCTGCGCCACCGGTGATGAGAACGTTGGAGTATTTAAATGCCATGATTATCTCTCTCGCCAGAATGCGTAGAGAGCGAGCAGCAGACTTACCATAGCGCCAAAATTAGCCACTGCGTCGGTCATACCCCGGTATTCCGGGTATGTCGCCAGAAGGGCAAATGAAGTCCCCATTATGGAGACTCCGAGAAAAATGAGCAGTTTGTGGTTCACTTCTGCTGCAAGTGTCTTACAACTTGCTGCCCGACTAATTTTCCAATCCCCAAGGCCACAAGGTACAGACCACAAATGAACATGATCGTGACCGAGATTAAAAAGCTGGCACTCATGGGCAAAAGATACTAAAGCCACCGGATGCGACAAGTTTTATTCAGGTTTAACCTCTGATTTCTCAGCCATGATGTCATCGAGAATCAGCAGGCGCTCGAACCAGATCTTGATAAGAGTCGCCAGATAGCGTCTGCCCATCGCGCGCAGTTTCAGGTTCGATTGTCCCCATTTGCGTCCATACCAGCGAATCGGGCAGGCGGCGATCTTGTAACGGCGTATCAGTACCGAGAGCGAAAGCTCGATGGTGACATTAAAATGCGCGCCTTTGAGCGGCATGCACGAACGCACGACATCGGCGCGGTAGGCTTTAAAGGCATTGGTCAGGTCATTGTGCCGCGTCCAGAACATGAGCTGCAGCATCTTGTTGACGATACGGTTGACGTAGAGCTTGGTCTTAGGGTATTCAACCACTTTGCCGCCCTTGACAAACCGGGAACCAAACGCCGCGTCAAAGCCGTGGTTGGCTATCAGATCATAGTACCGCACAATATCGTCAGGATCATCGGAGAGATCGGCCATTACGATCGTGACGATGTCACCGGTGAAGTTCTCCAGGCCGCTGCGGATCGCGCGGCCAAACCCACCCGGCGGGTTGCGGTTCACCAGTTTGATGCCGCGGTCTTTTTTTTGCAGCGCCCTTACAATTTCAGGAGTTTTATCTTTGCTGTTGTCATTCACGACAACGATTTCGTAGGGAATTTGCGCCGCACGCAGCTTCGCGGTAATTTCTGTCAGCGTGGGCGCAATATTCTGCTCTTCGTTGTAAGCGGGAATCACCACCGAAAGAACCGGTTTCTTGGCGGCTTTTGACGGCTTTTTCATACCCGTTTCACCAAGGCGTCGTGAATCTGCTGCATCATCTCATCCAGAGTGTAGCGGTACTTCCAGTCGGGAAAGTGCGTCTGGAATTTGCGCACATCGCTGACATACCAGATATGATCGCCGATACGGTTATTCTCGTCGTATTTGATCAGCATCTTGTTGCCTGAGATGCGCTCACAGATTTCAATTGCTTCTTGCATCGAGCAGTTGCTGTGCCGGCTGCCTCCGGCGTTATAGACTTCGCCCTTCCGGGGTTTTTGCGAAAAATGCCAGAACATATTCACCAGGTCAAAGCTGTGGATGTTGTCGCGCACCTGCTTGCCCTTGTAACCGAAGATGGTGTATGGCTGTTTCGTCACAGCACATTTCATCAGGTATGCCAGGAAGCCGTGCAGCTGCGTGCCCGAATGCCCCGGCCCGGTGAGGCAGCCGCCACGAAACACGCCGGTATTCATATTGAAGTACTTACCGTACTCCTGCACCAGCACGTCGGCGGCGACCTTCGACGCACCAAACAGCGAATGTTTGGTATTGTCGATGCTCATGGTCTCATCGATACCGTGTTCAAAGAACGTATGTTCTTTCGAGATTTCCCAGCGCTTGTCGAGCTCGACCAGCGGCAGGTAATTCGGAGTGTCGCCGTAAACTTTGTTGGTTGAGGTGAAGATGAATACCGCCTTGGGAGCGAACTTGCGGGTAGCTTCGAGCAAGGTCAGAGTACCGTTCGCGTTGACGGTAAAGTCTTTGTGAGGGTCTTTCGCCGCCCAGTCATGCGAAGGTTGCGCTGCAGTGTGTATCACAATTTCTATATCAGATGAATAATCAGAAAACAGTTTTTCGATGCCGGCGATATCGCGGATATCGAGCGCATAGTGCTTATAGTTTTTCAGCTGCGTTTCGAGCTCTTGGCGCTGCCAGTCGGTAGAGGCTTCGGCCCCGAAAAACTCTTTGCGCATGTCGTTGTCGACGCCGATGATACGGTAACCTTTTTCGGAAAAAAACCTGCAGGCTTCTGCGCCGATAAGGCCGGCCGAGCCGGTAATGATTGCTGTTTTCATTTATTTACTGAACTCCCTAACCAAAGGTGGCGACCGCGTAATTCCGGAGAATTTATCTGCTCCCAGATACGCTCCGCATGAAAATACCCCACTTTGCCATCGCTGTCCTGCGCTTTGAGCATGGCAAAGTCACTTTTCTGCATTGCTTCAAGAATAGCCTTACGAGCAAAATGCGAATTCTCAAGAGTCCGTTGCAGGTACGGCAGCTCTTTGTTCGACCGTATTAAGAGGCCGACCACCAGAATTGCGTATGCCCATCGAACCAATTTCTTGCGCTCAAGATGGTACCCAAAAACTCCCATCGTGATGAATGCTATGGGTATGACAAGGGCAAAATTCTGCTGGTAACGGGTACTCATGAGATCGGAATGTGTGCGGGAATAGGCAGTCGCCGCTGCCTGAAAGACATACCAGGCGAGTAATCCTAACGCGAAGCGTTTTGGCCCGGATAGTAAGGTCAGGCCTTTCAGAAAGCCACCCGCGCTGCGCAGCCAGCTGAATACAGCCAGGACAATTGCACTCCAGGCTAGAAGACCAATCGGTATGTCTGGCCAGCCCAGTATCTTCAGAAAAGAGACTATGAACTCTTTGAGATTCTGTGCATGCAGGCTATCGTGACCTGGCACATGCACGAGTAGTCGTACATGAAGAACTAAACCAACAGAAAGAATTAACAGGAAGAGAGCATAGCGAATGCGGTGCTTGCTGGGTTCAAACAGTCGCAGAAGAAACAGTCCCCAAAGCACCATAATCGTGCCTATACCACCTGCAACCGTAAAGGGCGATACAAGGGACAAGAATACAGCCAGAATTAAGGCAGTCGTATTTTCTGCCGTCGCGGCCAGGTACATGGCGATCAGGGCAAAGAGCAGCATGAAATAGAACTGGTTTTGAAAACCGTTCAATATGTTGCCCCAGGAAAACGGTAAAGAGAAAGCGAGTAAGGTGAGAGCGATGGCGACAAACCTGCGATCTTCTGCAAATTTCACCAGCCAGGCACAGAGTAGCGCCACTGCGAGACCGATCAAAGGAATCTGAGCGTATACGCCCAGAACCGGACTCCAACCACCGGCGAGGGTGAACAGCGCCCCGTTGAAAAGCCGGGTGAACGCGATTCTGTGCTCATTGTGCGGAGCGATCAGGCTTTGGATATCAATATTGCCTGCAACCAGTCTTTTATACCACTCTGCTTCAGAATCCCATTGGTCCCACATGGGGACATCGACCGCCAGAAAAAAGGCGTATGCGGCATGCACCAGAGAAATAAACGCGAAGGCAAATACCCCTGCCTTTAGCGGACTGAGTGACTCTACAAACTTTCGCAAGATCATGCAAAATGATTTAACGGCGCAATGCCGATCTGCATAACGTTATAGCCGATCTTGTAAAGAGCCTGCGCGTCGACAATCGAACGTCCATCGAACACGAACGCTGGTTTTTTCATTTTGGCGTAAATGGCCGTGTAGTCGAGCTCGCTGTACTGCTTCCACTGCGTCAGTATGACAATCGCATGAGCTCCCTCAACCGCTTCGTCGATGCTCTCGGTGTAGGTGACGGTACTATCGATACCTTTGAGATCCTGTTTCGCGTGGTCGAGCGCCTGCGGGTCGTGGATGAACAGCTTCGCCTTTTCTTCGATCAGGCGCTTGCAGACGTAGATTGCGGGTGACTCACGCGTGTCGTTGGTGTCGGGTTTGAAGGCGAACCCGAGAATCGCAATTTTTTTGCCCGAGACGCTGTTGAACTGCGTTTCAATGACCTGCGAGACGAAGCGCCGCATCTGGTAGTCGTTCATGTCGATGACCGCCTGCCAGTAGTTGGCCACTTCAGCGAGGCCGTTCTGCCGGCAGATGTAAACCAGGTTTAGAATATCTTTCTTGAAGCACGACCCACCAAAGCCGACGCTCGCCTCGATAAAGCGCGAGCCGATACGCGCATCGGTGCCGATCGCACGGCTGATCTGTTTCACCGAGGCATTGGTTTTCTCACAGAGTGCAGAAATGCTGTTAATTGAGGAAACGCGCTGTGCGAGAAAGGCATTCGCCACCAGTTTCGAGAGCTCGCTCGACCACACATTGGTGAGCAGTACACGCTCGGGTTTAACCCAGGCGGTGTAGAGCGCCTTCACTGTTTCGGCCGCTGCCCTGCCCCCCTCGGTTTCGGCGTGGCCGATCAGCACGCGGTCGGGGTTCTGCAGATCTTTGATAGCTGTGCCTTCGGCGAGAAATTCAGGGTTCGAGAGTACTTCAAAGCGCTTGTTGTTATCCTGCGTGTTGACGATGTTCAGAATCGCTTCGGCAGTCTTCACCGGCACGGTGCTCTTTTCGACGATGATCGTGCCACTCTTACAGTGCTTCTCAATGTCGCGCACCGCGAGCTCGGTAAACTGCAGGTCTGCGGCCATGCCCTTGCCTTCGCCGTATTCCTTGGTGGGAGTTCCCACGCAGACGAATACGATATCGGCCTCTGCCAGCAGTTGCGGAGTGATAACTTTGAAGTGCAGGTTCTTGCCGCGAATCTGCCTGACCACCTCGTCGAGACCGGGTTCAAACACAGGGAGTTTGTCAGTATTCCACGCCGCAATGCGCGCTTCGTTCTGGTCGGTCACGAAGAACTGGATGTCGGGGTTGTGCGACGCCATCACGGCCATGGTTGGGCCGCCGACGTAACCTGCACCGAGGCAGACGATCTTGCGGGGGGTGGGCATGGGATTTCAGTTCAAATTTGGGATAACCGGTAAATCTCTATTCAATCTTCAGATATCGGTGAAATTGATATAGAAACCACCCATGCCCGAGGTGAGCTGTTGACCATGCGCCGATTTATGTTTGCGACCGGCGCGGGTGAGTACGTTCCAGATAGTACTGAGCGTCGCAACAAAGCCATACCTCAAAAGCTCCCGGTACTTGTCTAACCCGCGAAAGCGGTTGAATCCCGCACGCGTGGCACGCTCATGGTATTCGCGGTATGAACCCGCCAATTGCGCGATCACATAGCGCTCGTCAGAGGCAAAGCGCCGGGTCGTATATTTTGTCGTGATCGGCGCAATGCGCGGGCTACCCTTCGAAAACTTGCTGCCCGAAGCATAAAGCTCTGATATATTTTTCACATCGAGGTGCATCCAGCCCGATTGGGCGATCTCGTCAAAACCACGGTTGCTGGCGATGATGCCGAAGTTGATGTTTTTCCAGACCAGCTTACCAAAGGTCGGCGCCGGAAAATGCGCGAGCTTCACACCGGGTACCAGATTTACCTGCGGAATACTGCGCCTGCCGGCATATTTGAGAAAGTGATTTCCTTTGGTGATGCGGCAGTAGTGCGAAGAATACAGCTTACTGTGAAAGAGGCACTTGCCGAACATGCTGTCGCCATAGATATCGAAGCGTTTAAAGAAGTTCTTATCTTTCAGCTTCGCTTCACTGCTGAAAAAATAATTGCGCCAGGCGTACCGCCATTCGACCGCCGGGTCAAGCGACAGTATGGCGTCGCGTAGCGAACCCGTTTCGCTGACGGGAAACTCGTCGGCATCGAGGGGGAGTATCCACTCGGCCCCCTCGGCGATTGCGTGCGTGATCAGGCCATGCGTGATTTGCTCCTGTGGATAACCCGCGGCTGTGCTGTGCGTCAGGCGTATGTCAAACCCTTCGCCCGCGAGTGCATGGATGATTTCTACGGTACGATCAGCTGAGTTGTGGTTACAAATGTAGAGGCGATCGCAAAACGAGAGCGTGTGCCGAATGAACAACTCGATAATGTCTTCTTCATTCTTTACCATCGCAACCGCCGCGATGCGGCATTGCTGGCCGGCGCTGGGGCTCTTTCGTTTACTCACTTCAGTCATGCGATAATCCTGCGGTGCGGCGAATTAAGCAAAACTTGTCAGCCTGTCAGTTGAAAAGCTTCGTGGCACCCGCAGTTATGGCAACACTCGCCTGGTATGCCGTCTACACCCGCCCCCGCTCAGAGAAGAAGCTTGCTGAGGGACTGCAAAAACTCGGCATCGAACACTACCTGCCGCTCTTGCGCACCCGCAAGAAATGGTCTGACCGCTACAAGTGGGTCGAAGAGCCTGTGTTCGCTTCGTACCTGTTTGTGCATATCGAATTCGAACACGATGCATTACGGGTGTTGAAACTGCCGCAGGCCGTGTATTTTGTCAGCACCGAGGGAGCTCCCACTGTTATCGAGGCGGGGGCTCTGGAGCTGCTGCGTCTCGCAGTCGACAATTACGCCGAATCGCTCGTGATTCGCGATACTTCGGCTTTGGCCGCAGGCGAAACCGTGCGCATCAAAGACGGCCCGTTTGCCGGCAAAGAAGCGGTCATCGAACGCATTCAGGGCAAAACGCTGGTCGTGGTGGCGTTTCCCGCGCTCAACAAATCGGTGCAGGTTGAGGTTGCCGTCGGGCAGATTTGTAAATCGTGATGTTCCGCCGACGGCGGCCTAAAAATTGTTGCCAGAACGTCTGAAATCCCCCATGTGTTCAATTGTTGAACACATCGGTGTTCACCTCCGATTTGTCAATTTGTCAGCTGTGACTGACCCGGCGAAGCTAGGTTTTCGTTTTTACTACATTGCTGAGCAATGAAGCAAAAATATGATTTCGGACGAACTGCAGCATAAACTCTTCAAGACGATCTCGGAGCACCCGCAGATCAACCAGCGCGAGCTGTCGAAAATTTTGGGTATTAGCCTCGGTAAGGCCAACTACTGCCTCAAGGCACTCATAGAAAAAGGCTGGGTCAAGGCGCAGAATTTTAAGAATAATAAGAATAAGCTGTCATACGCGTACCTGCTCACCCCCAGCGGCATTGAGCAGAAAGCGAGCGTCACGATTCGCTACCTCAAGCGCAAGATGGAAGAGTATGACCAGCTGAAAGCGGCGGTGAAAGAACTGAAGAAAGAAGTGGCCACGGAGGAGATAGCTTGAGTTCAATCCAGGCTTGAGAGTCATGAAAAAGATCCTAACAGTAGTCGGTGCGCGTCCCCAATTTATCAAGGCCGCTGTGGTATCGCGTGCGCTCCGGGGCGCAAGCTGGGCCAATGAGGTTATTGTACACACCGGGCAGCACTACGACCCGGATATGTCAGATGTCTTTTTTTCCGAAATGGACATCCCGAAACCTGCGCATAACCTGGAAATCGGCTCTGGAAATCATGGTGCGCAGACAGGTCGAATGATGCAGGCCATTGAAGAAGTTTGCCTGACCGAAAAGCCTGAATGCGTTCTGGTCTATGGAGATACCAATTCGACGCTGGCAGGTGCGCTGGTTGCAGCTAAACTCCACATCCCGGTTGCCCATGTCGAAGCGGGATTGCGGTCTTTCAACAAGCAGATGCCTGAAGAAATCAACCGCATATGCACTGACCATGTGTCAGATCTCCTTTTTGCCCCGACCGAGACGGCACGAAAAAATCTGCTTCGAGAGGGCTTCAGCGATGCGAAAATTGCATTGAGCGGTGACGTCATGCTCGACGCAGCCCTTTTCTACGGCGAGCGAATCACGTCTGATTACCTGAAGACAATCGGAGTTGAACCGCAGGGATACGTGCTCGCCACCATCCACAGAGCAGAAAACACTGACTCACCAGAGCGATTGGCGACTATTCTCGATGCGCTCGCGGAAATATCAAAGAGAATACCCGTCATTCTTCCGCTGCACCCGCGCACGCGGAAGCTTCTGGAACAGCGCAGCTGGAGCAACCCGAGGCCCCAGGACCTGAGAATCATTAATCCAATTGGTTATTTGCAGATGGTGTGTCTCGAGAAAAACTGCCATATGATTGCCACGGACTCCGGCGGAGTTCAAAAAGAGGCCTATTTCTTTCAGAAACCCTGCATTACCCTCAGAGATGAAACGGAATGGGTTGAGCTGGTTGATGCTGGTTATAACCGGCTAGTCGGAGCGAACAGCGATGCAATTCTAGCCGCACACCATGCTTTTACGAGTCAGCGGCCTGTGTTCAGTGGAAACCTCTACGGAACCGGATCGGCGGGCAAATTTATCACTGACAAGCTCAGGCTTTTTTTGCAGGAGAATTTGGGCCACGGATGACACGGATATTCACGGATAAACCAGAGGGCAAGAAGATACGTACAATCGTGCCTACTAAATCTACTGCAGCCAATTAGGGGAAAACATGAAAGAAGCGTTACTGGAAAGAATCAAGAAGAAAGAAGCGATCGTGGGCATTGTGGGCATGGGCTATGTCGGCCTGCCACTGATGCTGCGCTTCATGGAAGAAGACATCAAGGTCGTGGGTTTTGACATTGACCAGGAAAAAATCGACAAGCTGAATGCAGGCAAAAGCTATATCGAGCATATACCGGCCGAAGCTATTGCAAAGGCTGTGCAATCGGGCTTTCGGGCAACGGCCGATTTCGCCGAAGCGGGCAAAGTAGATGCGCTGATTCTTTGCGTACCTACCCCATTAAACAAGTATAGAGAACCCGATCTCAGCTATGTGATCAATACTGTCGACAGCCTGGTGCCACATATTCGCGCAGGACAGGTCATGTCGCTTGAAAGTACGACTTATCCGGGAACTTCTGACGAAGAGCTCCTGCCTCGCATAGAAAAAAGAGGTTTCAAGGTTGGCTCAGACTATTTTCTCGTCTATTCGCCTGAGCGCGAAGACCCTGGCAACAAGAACTTTAATACACGTTCCATACCCAAGGTTTGTGGCGGAACAACCCCAGCTTGTCAGGAAATTGGCGTGGCCTTATACTCAGGGGTTATTGACAAAGTCGTTCCGGTATCTTCGACCCGTACGGCCGAGATGACCAAACTACTAGAGAATATCCATCGCGCAGTCAATATTGGACTGGCCAACGAGATGAAAGTTGTCGCTGATCGTATGGGCATCGACATTCACGAGGTAATTCGCGCTGCAGCGACAAAACCCTTCGGATTTGTTCCTTATTATCCCGGTCCTGGGCTTGGCGGGCATTGCATTCCTATTGATCCATTCTACCTTACCTGGAAGGCAAGGGAGTTTGGCCTGCATACCCGCTTTATTGAACTTGCAGGAGAGATCAATAACAGCATGCCGCACTATGTGGTCGACAAAGTTGCTGATGCGCTCAACAGACTTAACAAATCAATCAAGGGTAGCAGGATTCTTGTCTTGGGTATCGCGTACAAGAAGAACGTTGATGACATGCGCGAAAGTCCATCGACGGAAATCATGGAGTTGCTGACACACAAGGGCGCGATCGTTGAATATACTGACCCCCATGTACCTGTGTTTCCCCGAATGAGAGCGCACCATTTTGATCTCAAGAGTGTGCCGCTAACTGCCGAGAACCTGAAATCTTACGATGTAGTGGTTCTTACAACAGACCATGATAAGTTCGATTATGACCTGGTACTCAAGAATTCTAAGCTGATTGTGGACTCCCGGGGCAAGTTTCTGGGTAATCACGCGCATGTCGTCAAGGCGTGAGAAAAAAGGCTAGCCACAGATTGCACGGATGTTCACAGATTTTATGCTAAACTCACACATACCTGATAATCCGTGTCATCAGTGGCTAAGAAAGGGTTAAAGAGGAAAAATGAGCAAAAAGTCAGAAAAAATCGTCGGGCGCAAAATACGCTTTGCGCTGGTTGGCTGCGGTCGCATCAGTAAGAATCATATAGATTCGCTCAATGTGCACAAAGACCATGCTGAACTTGTCGCCGTCTGCGATATCGATCCCGTTGCCCTCGCCAAGGCAGAAAAAGAAACCGGGGCCCGCGGTTACCGAAGCCTCACCGAAATGCTGGCCGAGGAAAAAGACCTCGACGTCGTAACTGTGGCTACACCGAGCGGCGTGCATCCGGCGCAAGCAATCGAGATTGCCAAGGCAGGCATTCATGTGCTTTCGGAAAAGCCCATGGCTACGCGCTGGCAAGATGGCCTCGACATGGTCAAGGCATGCGATGCAGCAGGTGTCTACCTGTTTGTCGTAAAACAAAATCGCCGTAATGCCACTCTGCAGCTTCTCAAAAAAGCAGTGGAAGAGAAACGATTTGGCCGCATCTACATGGTGAACCTGAATGTGTTCTGGACCAGGCCGCAGGATTATTATGACGCTGGCGACTGGCGCGGCACATGGGAATTCGATGGTGGAGCCATGATGAACCAGGCAAGTCACTATGTCGACCTGATCGATTGGCTGATTGGACCTGTGGAAAGCCTGCACGCCTACACGGCAACACTAGCTCGCGATATTGAGGCAGAAGACACAGCAGTTGTCAACATACGCTGGCGTTCCGGTGCGCTCGGCTCGATGAACGTTACAATGCTCACCTTCCCAAAAAACCTCGAAGGTTCAATTACAATACTCGGCGAAAAAGGCACCGTGCGCGTGGGCGGCGTTGCTGTGAACGAAATACAACACTGGGAATTCTCAGAGAAACGCCCTGAAGACGAAGAAGTCAAGAAGGCCAGCTACGAGACCACTTCAGTCTACGGCTTTGGCCATCCACTGTATTACGACAACGTCATCAAGGTGCTGCGCGGCGAGGCAGAACCTGAGACCGACGGGCGCTCGGGCTTAAAATCCCTCGAAATCCTGATCGCGACCTATTTGTCAGCGCGTGATGGCAAGCGGGTGGCTCTGCCACTGCAGTACTAGAGGGAACATGACAGTACATCCCACAGCAATAGTCGACGAAGGAGCGCAAATCGGTGAAGGCACGCGTGTCTGGCACTGGGTACACATTTGTGCAGGTGCAAGAATAGGTAAAGGATGCTCGTTTGGACAGAATGTCTTCGTCGGCAACAAGGTTGTCATCGGCAACAATGTGAAAGTGCAGAACAATGTCTCAGTATACGACAACGTGACTCTTGAAGACGATGTCTTCTGTGGGCCGAGCATGGTCTTCACCAATGTCTATAACCCGCGTTCGGCGGTCGTGCGAAAAGATGAGTATCGTAATACGCTGGTGAAGCGCGGAGCCACGATTGGCGCAAATGCAACGATTGTCTGTGGGGTGACTATTGGCGAGTATGCCTTCATCGGAGCTGGGGCAGTCGTTAACCGCGATGTAAAGCCGTACGCACTGATGGCCGGTGTACCGGCAAAGCAGATCGGCTGGATGAGCCAGTTTGGTGAGAAACTTGAACTGCCACTCGTGGGCAACGGTGAGGCGGTTTGCCCTGGCTCACAGAAGCACTACCGTCTTGCGGATGGTGTTGTCGAGCTTGTCGGTGAGAATTCGAAATAGCCTTTGAGCAAAAGAAAGGGAGTATGAAAATGGAATTTATTGATCTCAAATCACAACAGGCGCGCATCAAAAAGGAAATTGATGCGAACATAGCCAAAGTACTCGCCCATGGCCAGTATATCATGGGGCCAGAAATTAAAGAGCTGGAGACACAACTGGCCCAGTACACGGGGTCAAAGCACTGCCTGACAGTGGCAAACGGTACGGACGCACTGCTTATTGCCCTTATGGCGCTCGGGGTTAAGGCAGGTGACGAGGTGATTACGACGCCCTTTACCTTCATCGCAACAGGCGAGATGATTGCATTGATCGGAGCAAAACCAGTGTTCGTCGATATCGACGAAAAAACCTACAATATGGACCCGAGCAAGATTGAGGCCGCGATAACCAAGAAGACCAAGGCAATCATGCCGGTGAGTCTCTATGGCCAGTGCGCTGATTTTGATGCGATCAATGCAATTGCAGCGAAGCACAATCTGCCGGTCATTGAAGACGCCGCGCAAAGCTTCGGCGCGACTTACAAAGGGAAAAAATCCTGTAATCTCAGCACTATTGGCAGCACCAGCTTCTTTCCCTCTAAACCACTCGGTTGCTATGGCGATGGCGGCGCTGTTTTCACCAACGACGACGAACTCGCGAAGGTAATGGGCTACATTCGCCTGCACGGCCAGGACCGTCGCTACCACCACCCGATCATAGGACTCAACGGCAGAATGGACACACTGCAAGCCGCCATCATGTTACCCAAGCTGGCGATATTTCCAGAAGAGGTTGAGCTGCGGGCCAAAATCGGCAAGCGCTACTCAGAACTCCTGGCCGCCAAGGGTATTAAGACCCCATTCATCGAGGCTCACAACACGAGTGTCTACGCACAGTACACAGTCCTCGTGAACGATCGCGAATCAGTTGCGAAAAAACTGCAGGATAAGGGAGTCCCTACCGCTGTTCACTACCCTATTCCGCTCAACTTGCAACCAGTCTTCGGTTATCTGAACCAACCCAAGGGTAGCTTTCCTATTGCAGAGCGCATTGCGGAACAGGTCATTAGCCTGCCAATGCATCCATACTTGAGCGAAAAAGATCAGGACACGATTGTGACTGCGGTCGCTGCCGCTGTTAGCTAAGAAGATTGAGCCACGAATTTCACAGATAGGCACCGATGTCTGAAACCAACGAGCAGTGGGATACCGTAATTCGCGCCGAAAGGTCGTGGTTCAGCATAAACTGGCGTGAGTTGTGGAAATACCGCGACCTAATCTACCTCTTTGTCCGGCGTGATTTTGTTGCCTTTTATAAGCAGACGATTTTGGGGCCACTATGGTACCTAATACAGCCATTATTCACCACTCTCATCTTCACCGTGGTTTTTAGCCGTCTGGCGTCGATACCCACCGACGGAGTGCCACCACTGCTATTCTACCTGGCTGGACTGGTGCTATGGAACTATTTCTCTGAGTGTCTTACCTCAACCTCGAGCACGTTTCTCGATAACCAGGGAATTTTCGGCAAAGTGTATTTTCCGCGTCTTTCGATACCCATCTCGGTCGTGCTGTCTAAGCTGATTAAGCTCGCGATTCAGCTAATGCTGCTTTCGGGGATTTATGTCTATTTTTGGTTTAGTGGCCAGTTGATTCGGCCATCTCCTTGGCTCTTGGTGGTCTTGCCACTGCTCGTGCTGCAAATAGCGCTACTGGGGCTGGGGACCGGTATTTTCATTTCGTCGCTGACAACTAAGTACCGCGACCTCAACTACCTGGTCGGCTTCGGAGTGCAACTTTGGATGTACGCAACACCTATCATCTACCCGATTTCGCAGGTGCCGGAAAAATATCGAATATTTGTGCATCTGAACCCAGTGGCTCAAGTGGTGACGAATTTCCGTTTCGTGCTTTTTGGCGGCGCTGATGGCACGAATCTTCAACCCGCGCTGGGCAATAATTTGCTGGTCAGTCTTTCGACAACGATGGTGATCCTATTGCTTGGACTTTTCTTGTTCAGCAGAACAGAAAAGAGCTTTATTGATACAATTTAGATTCTCCATGAGCACAGTCATCAAAGTCGAAAATCTTTCCAAATCTTACCGTCTGGGCAACATCTCAACTGGCTCGTTACACAAAGACCTGCAGAGTTTTTGGGCACGTCTGAGAAGCAAAGAGGATCCCAACCGCCGCATCGGTGAAAAAGTTCACCACACCAAAGATGAGCTCTTCTGGGCGTTAAAAGACGTTTCTTTTGAAGTACGGCAGGGTGACATCGTCGGGATTATCGGCCGGAATGGCGCTGGAAAATCAACCCTGCTCAAGATCTTGTCACGTATTACTGCACCAACCACAGGTTCGCTCAAAGTTCGGGGACGCATTGCGAGTCTGCTCGAAGTCGGCACAGGTTTTCACCCCGAACTGACCGGCCGTGAAAATGTATACCTGAATGGCGCAATACTCGGCATGACCCGGCGTGAAATCGACCGTAAGTTTGACGAAATCGTCGATTTTGCGGAAGTTGAGCAGTTCATTGACACACCGGTCAAGCGCTATTCCAGTGGAATGTATGTGCGTCTGGCCTTTGCTGTTGCGGCTCATCTTGAGTCAGAGATACTAATAGTAGATGAGGTACTGGCTGTAGGGGATGTACAATTCCAAAAGAAATGCCTGGGAAAAATGCAGGAAGTGGGGCGGAAAGGCCGGACAGTGTTGTTTGTTAGTCATAATATTGGTGCTCTCAAGCAAATGTGCACTGTAGGTCTGCATATCCATGCCGGTCGCACCCAGAAATTTGGCACTCTACCAGAGGCATTGAGTGAATATTTCCAGTATAACGACACATCTGCCGGCCCGTCATCTTCAGTACAGTGGGATGAAGACAAAGCTCCGGGTGACGGATGCATACGGATTCGAAAAATGCACGTATCAGGATCATTCCAAATAGCGGATACCTTCTCGATAAATAGTGACTTGGTTGTCCGATTGGAGCTGGACATTCTTAGGAATAAGACCCGCCCGCTTATTGCATTATTGCTCCTGACAAATGACGAGCAAGAGATATTTTCAACCCTGAGTCAGAATTATGAGGATTATGAGGATGCTTTCTTGGAACCCGGTCGGTACTCTATATTGGTAACGATACCGGCCGGCATCTTGAACAGTACCGAATATCGAATCAGGATAAATGTATTCAATTCTTTTTGGCAAAATTTTGCGTTTCGTGTCCCCATTGACCTGCGTTTCACAACATACGATGATGGGCGACGGCGAAGAGATTACAATGGCAATTATGGTGGCGTTATTCGCCCAACGCTACAATGGGACCTGCAACGCCAAAAGAGCTTCACCGAGGGCCGACCGTAGTGGCGTCAAGCACACGCATATGCCAAAAACAGTTATCAGCATAACACCATTACCGCTATACAAGGATAGCCGGACGCTGAAAATCGCACGATCGATTCATGAGCTTGGTTACCAATCTCTTGTCTGGGATACCCAAAACGTTCGCGCCTATCCAATTTCCGAATTGCCCACACTGCCCGCTGCCACGAAAGCTCTTGCAAACAATACCCGAAAATCAACCCTTTTAGAGTTCACTTGGAGAACTGCGAAACGGATACTGACTTGGCTGGGGGTGAAGCAAATGCTGAGGGTTATCGGTGTTGTGGTTTGGTTTCGTACTTTAGTCGATTTGTTCCGCAATGCACGTACTATCCGGCGAACCCTGCCGCCAGCCGATTTATACTATCTCCATTCGCTCGAATTCGGCATCATAATCCTCTGGCGCCGAATGACTGCCAATATACCTTATGTGTATGATGCGCATGATTTCTATATCGCTTTACATCAACAGAAATGGTGGCAACCATTGCATATCCTAGAGCGCCTGTTAATAAAGTACTCAGCGGGTTTCGTAACAGTTAGCGATGGTGTCGGCGAACTTTACACAAAGACTTTTCAACGCACCCCGGTCGTTATTCCTAATACACAATACTTGCCTAAGCGCAATCGCGTGACGATTCGCAAATTGCTACGGCTAAAGAAGCATGATTTTCTTATAGTTAGCATCTGCCGACCAGTAGAAGGCAGAGCCGTTTGGCCGATTATGGAAGCCATGATGGCCATTGATAGGTCGAATCTTCATTTGGCGTTTATTGGAGACGGCTACCAAGAGCATGCCAGAACTATTCAGGCAAGAGGGGCTACTTCACGCATCCATTTCTTGCCCCCGCTTGCGCCAGAAATGGTGACTGACTTCATAGCTGATGCTAATTTGGGCTTTATGCCATATTACGTAGTCCACGAAAATCTACGCCAGGCCTTGCCTAATGGCTTTTTTCAGTGCGTTGCCGCAGGCTTGCCCGTGCTTTACGATCCTAAACTTGTCGAAATAGGCCGAATATGTAGCGAATATATGAACGGCATCGAAATTGATCCCCTTGATTCAGACAATCTTGCAAAGCTGATTCGACATCTCTCGCAATCCGTCGTGGAATGCCAAAGACTAAAGAAAAATGCACAAAAAGCTGCCCGCCACTTTAACTGGAGGCTTGAAACCCCCAAAATCAAAGCATTACTTGAGAATGCGATAAAAAAATCCGCAGTAAAACAAAAAGGCTAAACCCAAGCATTCTCAATCATGGCAACTAACGTATCTTTAATTTTGTACTACCAGGCGGATGGCAAGCCGCTGCGAGACACGATCGAAAAACACCTGCATTGTTTTCGACAATTTGCCTTAGTGCAGCCCGTATACATAAATCTCTACTTCCCTTTCCCAACAAAATTAGTGCAGAAGCTTCATATTCAATACGTTATCTTTCATACAACTCTCTTGAGCGCCATTCGCTGGTCTACGGATGATTCGATACTCGTAAATTGCCTGAACAAGCTCGAAACTCTGAAATTGTTTAATTGCCCAAAAGCCATTTTGCCACAAGACGAGTTCATAAATAATACGCGAATTAATCGATTAATTTCAGAACTTCATATCTCACATATTTTTACCGTTGCGCCCGACCCGAATGACTGGCCTCGTATTTATGGTGAGTTACTAACTAAACGATCCATCGCCATCGCCACGGTCTTGACCGGATATATAGATGAACATTCAACGGCGCATTGGCAAAACAAGGCACGCCAAAGCAACAATCGCCCTCTTGATTTCGGATATAGAGCATATCGTGCGGATTTCAATTTTGGACTGCACGGTTTGCATAAAACTGGTGTGGGCGAACATGTCTTAGCCATAAGCGCGCAGCTAGGCTTAAAAGTCGATATTTCATTTGCACCAGAGGCTACCTTTTTGGGCAAGGCTTGGTTTGAGTTTCTCTTACAATGCAAAGGCACCCTTGGCTGTGAAAGCGGGGTTAGCATGCTTGATCATGATGGCAGCATTAGGGCGCGAGTTCAAAGTTATCTGGGTTGTGCACCAAATGCCACCTTCACAGAGGTTGAAGCAGCCTGCTTTCCTGGTTTAGACAATTCACTTAACCTGCTCACCATTTCGCCCCGACATTTTGAAGCTATGATGACCAACACGACTCAATTTTTGGTTGAAGGCCGATATAATGAATTATTAAGGCCATGGCGGCACTATATCCCCATCAAGAAAGATTATTCAGATGTATTAACTCAAGTTTCGCTCGTCAGAGACGCAAAAATGATTAAAGACATAAACGAAAAATGTGCGCATGAAATCCTGAATAATCCACAGCTGACCTACGCGTATTTCGTGCAATTCATTGAAAAAACGCTGCAGATACACTCATCGCTGAAGCAGAGAGTCTTAAGATTGCCAGCGACACGATTGGCAGGCAGGAATCAAGGGCATTGGCTCAAGCTTCGTATTAAAGAAAAACTGCCGAAGCTGGTTCTGCTGGTACGCCTCCTGAAAAATACTATGTTGAAGTGTAGATTACTTGGCATGATCAAAAAATAGCGACAATATGTGCAGCATAGCCGGCATCGTTAGCATCGATCCATCAATCCGTATCCCTGCGCTGGAGCGGCGTCTTTCTGTGATAAATGACCTGCTCCGCCACCGTGGCCCTGACGGACAGGGTATCTGGGTTAATCCACGTGAGAATGTCGGTCTCGCCCACACGCGGTTGAGCATTATCGATCTCGAAACAGGCCAGCAGCCCATGCATACCGAGAACGGCTTCTCTATCACCTTCAACGGCGAAATTTATAATTTTCCCGAACTGCGCCAAGAACTCGGTGCCGACAAGTTTCGCACACATTCAGACACTGAAGTGTTGCTGCGCGCGTATGAAAAGTGGGGTGCCGGTTGCCTTGACCGACTGCGCGGAATGTTCGCCTTTGCCATTTGGGATCACAACAGGCAGGAACTTTTTTGCGCGCGGGATCGCTTCGGAATTAAGCCTTTCTACTATACGATCGTCGAAGGTAAAATGTACTTTGCCTCAGAGGCAAAGGCACTACTGCCCTTTTTACCATCGCTTGAGGCAGATGCGCACGGCCTCAAGGATTACCTCACCTTTCAGTTTTGTCTCGACTCAAAAACCCTTTTCAAAGACGTACAGATCTTACAGCCCGCCCATTCATTGACAGTCAGAAACGGGCAGTTATTGATCCACAAGTACTGGGAAGTATACTACCATATTGACTTTGACCATACGGCTCACTACTTTGCTGAACGCACAAAGGAACTATTGCATGAGTCCATTAAGCTGCATTGCCGTAGCGATGTGCCCGTGGGCGCATATGTCAGCGGTGGTGTGGACTCAACCTCAATCGCAGCCATTGCTGTAGGCCTCGGCGGAGTTTCGCCAGATTTCAAGGGGTTTACCGGCAAGTTTGCCGGCTATGGCGCAGAGTTCGACGAATCGCAGTACGCGCGCGATGCCTGCAACCAATTCGGGATCGAATTGCATGAGATCGATATCGACTATATGGATTTTTCTGACAATTTCAGAAACATCATTTATCATCTCGACTCCCCCGTCGCCGGTCCTGGCTCTTTTCCGCAGTATATGGTTTCCGCACTCGCAGCGAAACACCGGAAGGTCGTGCTCGGTGGCCAAGGCGGAGACGAAATTTTTGGAGGTTATGTCCGCTACCTGATAGGTTACTTCGAGCAATGTATTAAAGGGGCAATTGACGGCACCCTCAGCCAGGGCAATTTCGTCGTCACCTATGAATCAATCATACCAAACCTGGTCAATCTGCGAAACTACAAGCCCATGCTGAAAGAATTTTTCAGCCAAGGCATGTTTGACTCACTGGATAAACGCTACTACCATCTTATCAATCGGGCACCGACTCTCAAAGACGAGATCCAATGGTCAGAACTAGGGGAATATTCACCATTTGAGAGCTTTCAGAGAGTATTCTTAAGTTCCAATGTCCAGAAAGAGGCGTATTTTGACAGCATGACCCATTTCGACTTCAAGACGCTTTTACCTGCCCTGCTACAGGTTGAAGACAGAATGAGCATGGCCCATGGCCTCGAATCGCGTGTGCCATTGTTGGATCACAAGCTGGTTGAACTGGCAGCAACGATTCCAGCGGACATCAAGTTCAAGGACGGAACGCTAAAGCGCATCTATAGCATGGCGGTTGACGAGTACCTGCCGCCATCCATCAAGAATCGTAAGAATAAAATGGGTTTTCCGGTACCTATTAACCGGTGGTTTGCCAACGAGCTCAATTCGTACGTGAAAGATATATTTAGTGAACAAAAGGCCCGCCAGCGTTCTTTGTTCAACAGCGACCTGATACTGCAAAACCTGCAGAATGAATCGCAATTCAGTCGCAAACTCTGGGGCCTGCTGTCCTTGGAAGTCTGGCACCAGGAGTTTATCGACAAGGCACCCGAATACCGCAAGCTGGTTTCTGGTTTATCATAGGTCTCATAATTAGAGAATGTCAAAAAGCAAGGGAAGGAGCTAACTATGAAAGTACTAATTACAGGTGGTTCGGGACATATCGGGTCTCACATCGCTGAAAGATTACTCGCGCGCAAGGACCAGGTCCTGGTGATTGACAACTATGCCACGGGCCGCCGCGATAACCTTACCGCACAGGTTGGGCTACAAATTACCGAAGGCACCATTGCCGACAAGGTCCTGGTTGATAGGCTGTTCGACGATTTCAAACCAGACATAGTGGTTCATGCAGCAGCTGCATATAAGGACCCGGAAAATTGGGAAGAGGATGTGCTGACTAACGAGCTTGGCACTGTTAATGTTGTGAAGGCTGCGAAGCGCACGGGTGTGAAGCGGGTTATTTATTTTCAAACTTCTCTGTGCTATGGTCTGCATCCTATTGAGCAACCAATTACGCTTAATCATCCGCTATTTTCAGGCAAGTCACCAGGCGGCAGTAGTTATGCTATCAGCAAGACTGGCGGCGAACAATATATCGAGCTTAGTGGACTTGACTTCATTTCCTTCCGCCTCGCGAATTCATATGGCCCGCGCAATCTCAGCGGCCCGCTGCCGACGTTCTATCACCGGCTCACGAGCAACAAGGGCTGCTTTGTCATGGATACGCGTCGCGATTTCATCTTCGTTGACGATCTCGTAGATTGCGTAATCAAGGCAGTGGACGGTGCGGGCACCCGCGGCTACTACCACATCTCCACCGGCAAAGACTATTCAGTAAAGGAACTCTTTGACGCGACTCTGAAGGCATTAGGCATGAGTCCAGAGACACCCGTTGAATTGCGTGCCCGCGGTGAAGATGATGTCTTCACGATTCTAATCGACCCGAGTAAAACAAATAAGGACTTTGACTGGACGCCAAAGACATCACTAGAAACGGGCATCCAAAAAGCTATTGACTGGTACAAGACACATGGAATCACCCAAACGTTCACACATTTGAAAGTGGAAGATAAAAAGCACTGATATACAATGGCAGACCTCAAGGACAAGAAGATATTGATCGTCGGAGGCGCCGGTTTCGTTGGCTCGAACCTATGCCTCAGGCTATTGCGCGAAGAGCCCCGGTCGGTGATAATCGTCGATAACCTGTTGTCATCCCATATCGACAATGTCCCAGATAACGAGAACGTGCAGTTTGTTTTTGGCTCCATTGCGGATGACAGAATCTTGGCCAAGATTCCGCACGATATAGAATACGTTTTCCACCTCGCTTGCTACCACGGCAACCAATCGTCAATCGCCGACCCGATCGCCGACCACCACAACAACACGCTGACATCGCTCAAACTCTTTGACCATCTCAAGGATTTTCCCAATCTCCAGAAAGTGGTCTATGCGGCTGCGGGCTGCGCAGTCGCGGAAAAGACCTACGACGATGCAAAACCCACGGAAGAAAACGCGCCAATATCCCTTTTTCACGACAGTCCATACTCGATCTCAAAAATAATCGGCGAATTCTATGGAAACTACTACTACCTTCGATACAAACTTCCATTCGTCAAAGCACGGTTTCAGAATGTTTACGGACCACGAGAAATTCTAGGTGCCGGTAGATGGCGTGGTACCCTCCACACTGTATGGCGAAACGTGATACCCACATTCGTCTGGCGCGCTCTCCAGAAAATGCCCCTGACGCTTGATAATGGGGGGGAAACAAGCCGCGACTTTATTTTCGTTGAAGACATGGCCGAAGGTTTGTTTCGCTGCGCGGTCTACGGCAGTGCCGGTGAAGTCTACAACCTAGGATCTGGTCGCGAAACCAAAATCCGAGATTTGGCGAACCTAATCAACGAACTCACTGACAATCCGACACCTGTAACGCTGCTCCCGCCAAGAGACTGGGACCGATCAGGGAGGCGGTTTGCGTCCACTGAAAAGGCCGACAGGTTGCTTGGTTTTTCTGCCCAGACAGAAATACGTGAAGGCATACAGAAAACCATCGACTGGACGGTGCAAAACCGTTCAAGAATAGAATCCTCAATTGCCCAGCACGCGTACTTCATGTCGCATCTACTCAAATAGCCACGCCTGAATCGGTGTTTGAATAGTGAGCTTCCGTCCGCTAAGAGTCCTCGTCCTTTACCATTTGGGAGTTGGAAAGAATGTGCCCGCGTTCCTCCGACAGCATATTTTTGCGCTGAGGAAAAAAGCACCTGAAAACAGATATTTGTTTCACAACGTATTGTTGCACAAACCAAATATTCTAATGAAGATACAATTTGATGCAATAGTGCTTGATGTTACGGTTTTAGGATTGCGTTGGGGTGAGCCAAGCGTTTTCGAGAAATTTCTCCGAGATTACCGCTTTTTGGCAAAACGAAATGCTGTGAAGATAGCACTACCGCAGGATGAATATGATTGCAGCGCTCTGTTGGATCGATGGCTTTGTGATTGGCAAGTGAATATCGTATATTCTGTTTTGCCAGATCATGCGAGAGTGCTGTATCCACAATATTCCCAAAAAGGCAAAATCTTTCCCGCTTTCACAGGCTACATCAGCGATGCTCTTCTGAAACGAAAGCCCAAGCCGTTTGATTCTAGAGAAATCGATATCGGCTATAGAGCAAAGAAATTACCTCCTTATTTCGGTTGGATTGGCGAAAACAAATGGCGAATAGGGCAACTGGTGCAGGATCATGCTAGGCGATTTAATCTTAATGCAGACATTGTCGTCGGTGATCACGGCACTTTCCACAATAATGAATGGTATGAATTTATTGAGAACTGCAAATTCACTCTGGGCGCGAACAGCGGCAGTAGCATATTGGATTCAACCGGCGATTTGCAGCGGCAGATACGCGCATACATCTCCGTTCGCCCCGAGGCGCAATATCCTGAAATTGAAGCCCTCTTTCTACAGGACCAAATTGGCAAGTATAGTTTTACGGCGCTGTCGCCGCGAAATATTGAAGCGGCCATTTTGGAAAGCTGCCAAATTCTGGTTGAAGGAGATTATTCCGGAGTTCTAAAACCCTGGATCCATTATATTCCGCTCAAAGCAGATGCCTCAAACTTCCAAGAAGTCCATGACTTCATGTGTCAAAAGGACCGCGTTCTTAAAATGATCACAGATTGTAAGACTGCGATTTTGAACGAACCTCAGCTTTACTACAAGCATCACGCACAGCGAATTATCGCTGATATCAGGAGCGTGAACAATAACCAAAACGCGCCTGCACGCACAACCATCCAGAATAGTATGCGGGTTGGCGTGGCTAAGATCCAGTATTTTCTGATACCAGTATACGTGCGGGCAAAAGCAAGATTAGGGCAACTACTGAGAAAACTTACATCTTTGCTTCCGAGCAGCGTTTAATTGCTGGGCGACAATTTCTTGTACAGACCCGTGCGTATACTCATAGGCTTCATAGAAATCGCTGGCTACCACGGCGCCCTGGAGAGAGGTTTCAGACAACTGGGCCACACCTGCAACTTCTATGAATTTCGCGCACATCCATTTGGTTACGCAAATCGGAAAAGGCCGCTTCTTTCACGCACCATAATCCAGCTGCTGGAACTGCGCAAACGGTATGACAGCGGGTTCGTGGGTGTCCCCATAACCATCGCCCGGCTGCTTGTGCAGCTGCTATTCTTCTTGTATGCTTCTATGCGCTATGAAGTATTCATTTTCGGCTTTGGCTCTACGTTTTTCACTCCCATTACTCCATCGCTGGAAAGATTGCGGTACTTCGGGGCCCGGTTTCTCGTTCGCATCGGCAAGAGGGTCATTTTCCTGATGCAAGGGTCAGATGCGCGTCCCCCATTTATGGATGGAACATACCAGAATCTGCCTGTCGAGGAAATTGTCGCCCTCAACCGCGCAAAGAAACGGGATATTCAGACACTGGAGGCCACGGGAGCAACTGTAGTCTGTGATCGCGCGATATCTGCGTATTTCACGCGCCCTGTCGTGGACCGGTCCTTTATTTTGTGCCCGGTTAACACCGCAAACGCGCACAGAAGCACTCCTCCCGCGAAGCAAAAGAAAGCAAAGGGCAGGCGCACCATCACGATACTTCATGCCCCATCCGCGCCGGAACTCAAGGGGAGCGACCGCATTCGGGAGGTAATTCAACGCATCAGAATACCGGGCATCAGGCTAGAATTCACAGAGATCCGTAACAAGACGAATCAGGAAGTGATGGCTGCCATAAGCGATTGTGACATCGTCATCGACCAGCTGTACAGCGATATCGTACTCCCGGTTTTTCCCACCGAGGCAGGATGGCTGGGAAAACCAGCTGTCATTGGTATTTACGACAAACGCTTCGTTTTCGCGGGAATTCCGGCGGAGGAAATACCTCCTGCCTGGTATATAGACCCCGAAAATCTCGAAACTGAGTTAAAGCGGATCTTGCGTCTCTCCGCAGGCGCTATAGCCAAACGCGGAGAAGCAATGCAGCGTTTTGTAGCCAGGAAAGCCACAGATGTACATGTTGCGCAAAAATTCACCAAAATAATTAATAAGGCTACACCCCCCGAATGGTACTATAACCCTGAGCAGTACAGTTATATTAATGGCTGCGTGATTCGAGAGCAGAAACTATATTCCATAATTGGGTCTATCGCGCACAAATACTCGCTCGCCGCGCTGTTCATGAATGATAAAAAGGATTATATTGCCCGGTTGAAGGCTGCTGGCATATACAGCGATATACATGAAACAAGGTAACCTCCAGAAAAAGCGAGACCGACGTCCCAGGGTGATGATCCTGGCCAGTTCAGATCTTTACAAAGATCCACGTGTCTATCGACAGGTTATTGCGCTGCAGGATACATTTGACCTTGTTACGGTGACAAATCTCAGTGCCCGGCACAAGGATTTCAGCTCCAGAATCCAGCACATCGTCATAGACAGCCAACACCAGACTTACAACTCAGACAACATCTTCAACTCCGGCACGGCTGCGAGCCCGCGAGGGATGCGCCAGCGGATAGTCGCCCTCAAGAACTCCCGGAATATTCTGCTGCGAACACTTTTCGCGGTTCTGCGCACGGTTTACCGTATCTTTATGGCTGCCAAAGTCAGGTTTCTGATAAGAAGTCCGGAACGGTTCAGGAAATTTTATTTCTCCAACAAGCTGCCGTTGCGCCTGAAAGAGATTCTGCAACAGACACCGGTGGACGTTATTCTTGTCAATGAAATCGATTGCCTCCCCAGTGCGGTGGAATTCGGGCTTGCTGGCAAGATCATCTATGACGCCCATGAATTTTCACTGGGTGAGGCAGAAGAAAGCCTTACGTGGCGCCTGGTCAACAAGGCGATGATCCAGCATATCTGCAACACCTACATCCCCAAGGTCTACAAGATGATCACGGTTTGCGATGGCATACTGGCTGAATACAAGAGGTTGTACCCCTCCGTTTCCATTGATCTCATTACAAATGCATCGCCGTATTATGCCATACGGCGCCGTAGAACAGCAAGACCCGTAAAGATCATCCATCACGGCCTTGCCGACAGATCGCGAAATATTGAAGGTATGATCGCGACTATGGGTGCATTGCAGGACAAGGACCGCTATACGCTGGATTTGATGTTGGTATTCAATGACACTCACTACGTGAACCAACTAAAGGCCCTGGCCGCAGAAGTGAACCGTAACGCAGGATTCGAGCAAATTCGCTTCGTCAAGCCCGTACCCCTGAAAGAAATCGTACCTACGATCAGTAAGTATGATATTCAGATAATCATGACGCCGCCGGTAAACTTCAACAATCGCTTTTCACTGCCGAACAAGTTCTTTGAGGCAATCCAGGCGCGCAACGCCCTGGCGATTGGCCCCATCACTGAGATGGCAAAAATTGTCCGGCAGTATCAACTGGGCGTCGTCAGTGATTCTTTTGAGGCACGGGATATGGCCAGCTGCCTTAACGCCTTAACCACGGCAGATATCGAAAAATTCAGACTCAATGCCGAGAAGACGGCACGGGCTCTCAATGCCGAGGCCAATGCAAAAGAATTGATACGCATCGTGCGGGAGACCCTTGGCAACAAATCCCTACTGCCTGTGCGCAGGAGCAAGAAGAAATGACCAACCAAGGAATAATTGAAGATCCTCCTTTTGTCCATCCAACTGCTATTGTTGAGGATGGTGCCAAACTCGACGCGGCCGTAAAGGTCTGGCATTTCTGTCACGTTCGCAAAGGCGCACACCTTAAACCAGGTGTATCCATTGCAAGGGATGTCTACGTTGATGTCGACACTACTATAGGCGAAAATACTCGCATACAGAATGGTGTTAGTATCTACAAGGGTGTAAGTATTGCCGATTGGTGTTTTGTTGGCCCCCACGTGATATTCACAAATGATCAACGCCCAAGGGCAGGCAATCGCAATTGGGAAATCACACCGACGATCCTCGATACCGGGGCCTCGCTTGGGGCCGGGGCGATTGTGCGCTGCGGAGTGACGATCGGAATGTTCGCTATGGCAGGGGCAGGCGCTGTTATCACCAAGTCAATTGAAGAGTTTACGCTGGTCACAGGCTTTCCAGCAAAGCCTATCAGCAAGATTTGCGCCTGTGGCCAATCTATGCTCGACCTTTCGACCGGCCCGGAGTCATATCTACAGCCTTGTTGCAGCCAAAACCTTGATCCCCGACTGCTGAGAATTGCGCAAATCAGGCTGAGGGAACTCCAAAACCGCGCGGAAGAATAGGACAATTATTTAAGAGACAACGAAATACACATGTGTGGCATATCCGCGATCTTCTCCAAGAACAATTTCCGGAGCGATGAGTTCATCGCCATGACAGACGTCATCCGCCACCGCGGACCTGACGACGAAGGTTATGCGACTGTCTCAGCAACCGGTAAGATTTCTTTTTTCGCGGGCAAAGATACTCCGGCCGCGTGCCGCTCAGCGAGCCAGAAGAAAAAATATCCCTACTTGCCTGATGCACGGCTAACCGCAAATAGCCTTTCGACGGCGAAGAAAGGCGAAGGCCAGATAATCGCTGCGTTGGGGCACCGCCGCTTATCGATCGTCGACACCTCCCCGGCGGGTCACCAGCCGATGACATTTGATAACCGCCTGGCAATTGTCTACAACGGCGAAGTCTATAACCACATTGAACTGCGCAACGAGCTAGAAGCGCGCGGCCGCCGATTCGTCTCGCACAGTGACACTGAAGTCATACTTCAAGCATACGATGAATGGGGAATCGCCTGTCTCTCAAAATTCAATGGTATGTTCGCCTTTGTGATCTATGACCTGCGCAACGATCATGTTTTCGCGGCGCGTGACCGTTTTGGCGTAAAGCCACTCTACTACTACAGCTCTGGCGATGCCCTCGCATTCGCGAGCGAGATCAAACAGTTTACGGTGCTCGAGGGCTGGCAGAGCAAACTGAACAGGCGGCGCGGCTATGATTTTCTGGTCTATGGCATTCATGAACATACTGACGAAACTTTTTTTGAGAACGTGTTTCAGTTTAGCCCAGGCAGCTTTTTCTACGGAAAGCGGGAGGCTTTACTCGGCAACAACCCCAGAATTGACACCTCTAAATGGTATATTTTCCCTGCAGAGAAGAAATTCCGAGGTAGCTTTAATGATGCAGCCGCACAGTTTCACGAACTGCTAAAAGATTCGGTACGTTTGCGACTAAGAGCCGATGTGCCGGTAGGTTCATGCCTTTCTGGTGGCATGGATTCTTCGGCAATAGTCTGTGTCATGAATGAATTGCTGAAAGAACAAGGGGCACATGCCCTGCAGAAAACATTCTCGGCCTGCGCCAAAGAAAAGGCATTTGACGAACGCGAATTCATTGAAGTCGTCGTAAAGCATACCGGGGTCAAAGGGCACTATATTTATCCACAACTGAAGGATCTATTTCGAATCTCTGACAAAATTCTTTGGCACCAGGATCAACCGTACGGTTCGACGAGTATTTTCGCACAGTGGAACGTTTTTGCGCTGGCGCACAAGCACCGCGTCAAAGTGATGCTCGATGGGCAAGGGGCCGATGAACAGCTGGGGGGTTACGCCTCGTACTTTATGCCGTGGCTCGCAAGCCTCGTGCGTAGCTTTCGCTGGCTGAAACTCGCGCAAGAAGCGAAGGCCCTTCACCAGATTCATGGGGTCAATATGGGGCGGCTATCCTGGTTTGCCGCCAATACGTTACTGCCCATGCCTGTCCGCTCGTACCTGAAGAAGCATCTACGCGGCGTAAAACTGGCGCCAGACTGGCTTCATATGGAAAGACTGGGTTTTGATGCATACGATCTGCCCCGGCAGCTGGGTATAACCACGAGCAGGTCGATTCGCGACCTGAGCCTTTCGCAGCTCACGGGTTCGAATCTGCAGATGCTGCTGCATTACGAAGACCGCGACTCGATGGCACATTCTGTCGAGTCGCGCGTACCCTTTCTCGACTACAGACTTGTCGAACATGTATATTCATTACCCGATGACTATAAGATCTATAATGGTCGGACCAAGTTTGTCCTCCGCGAAGGGCTCAAGAATGTATTGCCCGAGAAGATTTATTCCCGCAATTCAAAACTCGGCTTCGCCACGCCTGAAGAAATCTGGGTTCGGCAAGACGCCCCCTACGAGTTTAGAAAGCGTCTGAAGGTGGCAGTCGAAACCAGCGATGGGCTGATTGACCCGTCGATTCAAGAATTACTGGAACAACAAATCTCTGGTAGGGCAAGTTTTTCTTTTCTCATTTGGCGCATCTTGTCATTCAGTGATTGGCTACGAATATTTAGCGCCCAGATTTAGACCAATGCGGTAACATTCTCTTGATTTCTAATACGCGCTCGCTCGGTAAATTTTTCGAAACATGTTCCACTGCATCCAGTCTTCCTGAAAAATATAGGTGTCCATGAAAAAAAATGTGCTCTACCTGACCTGGGGAGAGGACCTGCTCACCAGCGGCATTTTGGAAAACCAGGTCATTAACCAGCTGATTACGACGCGCCGCGTTTTTCCCCAGGTTTCATACTCTTTTCTCTGCGCTATGCCAGTCTTCTGGAAGAAACGGCATCGCGCGCAGGCGCAAATCCTGCACGAAAAGATTGATCGCTTGGAAAAAGCAGGAATCCACGTAAAAGTTGTCTACTATTGGCTGCCAGTGCGGGCACGCTACATGGCAATAGTGCTGCACCCGCTATTCATCGCAGCATTCTTCTTCTGGCTGAAACAGATCACCAATATCTGCAGGCGTCAAGAAATCCATCTCATCCATGCCAGGGCATATACTGGCGCCATTGTGGCGGCGGCCGCGAAAAAATTGCTTCGTTTGAAGGTCCCGCTCGTGTTCGATACACGCGGACTCTACGTCGATGAACTGCTGCAGCTGGGTTTCCTCAGAGAGGGCAGCTGGTGGCACCGGCAATGGAAAAGGGCGGAGCGCACCACGTATGCCTGCTCAGCCAGTATCATCACCGTCAGCGAGCCGTTTTCTGAATACGTACGCGAACATTTCTCACTACCTGTCGACAAAGTTCAGACGATTTTCACCAGTGTTGATTCGGACGTATTCACACCTTCAGTAAAGATCGCCAATGCGCGAATGAGGAGACTTAAGATTGCCGCGCCGGTACTCGCGTATTGCGGAGATCTGGGTGGCAGTAGCTGGCATAGTACTGCGTCATTGTTTGCCTTATTTGGGCAAGTGCGCCGCAAGTTCAGGAAAGCCAGCCTGCTGGTTATCTCTCCGGCAAGCAGAGAGAGTATTGATCGAGAAGTGCTGACGCATTTTCCTGACAGAAGAAATGAGCTCATGGCTAATTGCCGGTTTATGCGGACCTACAACGCCAGGGAAACCGCTGCGGCCCTTTCACAGGCAGACTTTGGAGTATTCAGCTACCACGATTCTGCTAACCGCGGCCCGCGGCACTTGCAGGAAATTGTACTCGGTTCAAAAACGGGCGAATACCTGGCAGCCGGCCTGCCGATTTTGGTCAACCATACAGCCAAAGCTGCTGCTGCAATAGTTAGAGACCATAGATTGGGAATAGCCTATAATATAGGCGACGTGAAATCATTGCATCGGCAGTTAGGCGGCCTGGTGAAGCAATGGTCTGCATATTCGCAGCGCTCCCGCAAGTATGCCCTGAATCATTTTGAGGCAGCTAGTATAGCACGATCGCACCGCTTAATCTATGAGAGACTAAGCAAGCCCTGAAAACAGTAGTCTGCGCATGGATATCAGAATTTCGCAAATTTACTATGACCCGGCTCAACTGCCCACGCTGGAAAAGGCATTTGTCCCCTTTGACAATACTGAAAACCCCAATCGCGAGTTTGCCGAATATTACATTTTTGAAAAGGAATATGCATCGGGCAAGATCCTGCCCGACGCGCACGTAGGTTACGTTTCCTGGAAGTTTGGCGCCAAAACCCGCCTGTCGGGCGATAAGTTTTTGAATTTCATTGAGGCAAATCCTGGCTATGACGTTTATTTCATCAATCCTTTTCCTTTGCAGGTGAAATTCTTCTGCAACCTTTGGCTGCAGGGTGAATTTTATCATCCAGGAATTCTTGAGCTGGCACAGGGCATTTTCAGGGCAGCGGGCTACCCCAACCAACTGGCGAAAGAGATCCATGACAGCTCGACAGCACTCTACTGCAATTACTGGGTAGGCAACCGCAGATTCTGGGATACCTATATGGATTTCGTTCAACCCTTGGTGAATATACTCAGGAGCGGGTTGGGCGAAGCGGAAAAACAAAAGTTGCACTCGATTGCAGACCACGGTAATGACTTCTCTTTCATCGCCTTCATCATCGAACGCTTGTTCACAACGTTGCTAAATTCCAATACCAGCATTCGTCACCTCGCCTACCGTCATAGCTACGCGGATATTCGCAGAAAATACGGTCACGCAGGTGCTGTTATCCATAAGATCTTTCCTGACAACAGCCGGATTTTGAACTGCGCGTATAGCTGGCTAAAAAAATAGCAGACACCATACCGCTCAGCCTCTTTCGCCTTGTCCGCTTGATCCGAGCATCTATACTGTTCTAATGGACGAAGAGCGCTTTCGCCGCGAAATTGCCGAGCTCAAAGAGCGCGAAAAAAAGTTACGCTCTTCGAATAAGAAACAAACCGAGTCGACCGACGAGTCGCAAAATCGCTCGAATGCGATGCGCTACACCTGGCTCGGCGCCGAATTTGCCGCAATCTTTTTTGGTTTTGTCTGGGGTGGGCAATGGCTCGACGCAAGGTTCGGCACCAAACCTTGGCTCGTACTCGTGGGCATCTGCGTCGGTTTCAGCATTGCGCTCTACCGGCTGATTTTTGTCGCGAAGAAACTCGGCGAAGCTGACGACGAATAGATGCATGGCGCAGCAGCACCTGATGCATACTGTTTTTGCCCCGGCGAAGATTAATCTCGGCCTTCGCATCACCGGCCGGTTTGCCAACGGCTACCACCGCCTCGAATCGTTGTTTGTGCCCGTGTCGCTGTTCGACCGCATCGAAGTGAGGCTCTCAGCGGCCGACCGCGTTCAACATATCTGGCCGATTGGCGAACCTACGCCCAAACGCCGGCTGCTGTCTCTGGGGGCGCTCAAGAACCCCTTGCTATGGAAAACCATAGCTCTGGTGCGAGAGAGGCTGCGCGACCATGCGGATTTAGAATTGCCGCGCGTTGCGGTCACGGTCGATAAACGTATTCCCTCGCCTTCAGGGCTGGGCGGCGCTTCGTCAGATGCGGCTGCGCTGATTCAGGCGCTATGCCTCGTGGCAAAAGCCGCGGCGCCCGACAAAAGCGCGCAGATTAATGAGGCTTTGCAATCCGACTTATTTCTCAAAGAAACCACACAGCTCGGGGCCGACGTACCCTATTTTTGGCGCTACGGCCTTGAGGCTCGGGCAGCGATGCTCAACGGCATTGGCCACGAACTTGCGGCACTCGAAATCAATAACATAGGGGGATTTCTCTGCGTACCGCCATTCGGCTTTTCGACAGAACGCATGTTCGCGCACGTGCGAAGCCTGCCATTGCCCACCGCCGAGGCGACAGGCGGCGAATCTGCCGCATCTAAATTGGCTTTACGCCTCAGCGAAATTCCCTATTCGGACGAGGTCGTCTTTGGTGTGAAATTCGTGCAAAACGATTTTGACCGGGCTGCGGCAGCGGTTTTCCCGAATGAAAGCCGGTTGCTGGCGCAGGCAAAGGTGGCGATTGCCCGAACGGTGAACCAGTTCTTCGGTTCGGGTTTTGTAGTCGGAATGTCAGGTTCAGGGGCAGCGCTATTTGCCGCCACAGAAACACCGGTTTCGCAAACGATGCTGGCAGCGTATTCGGGTGTGCTTCGCGCACGCCTCGGCCGCGACTGGCGTGTATTTACTTTTTCTACGGCGGGCTTACGCCCGCCGTAGAAAAAGCTATTGGGCCGTAGCCAAGTGGTAAGGCAGCGGATTTTGATTCCGCCATGCGAAGGTTCGACCCCTTCCGGCCCAGCAATAGGTTTGCCTCCAAAGCATGCCTTCCTAGTGCGACGCAGGCAGCGAAGCGCTTTAGCAGGCGTTTGGCATAGCCAAGCGCCGAGGCCTGCGACGCACGGCATGCGACGGGGCAAACCATATGACCTGAAAACCGCCTTCGGCGGTTTTTTTGTGGGCTTTTTTCTGGCCTTATAGCCATATAGATGGTAATATGGCCCTATGAAGACGACGATCCAGATTCCCGATGATATCTGGCGAAAGCTGAATATTGAGGCGGCCGAAAATCACCAGAAGGGTTTTTCGGGCATAGTCGCAGAGGCAGTTGAAAGCTACCTGAAGCGAAAAGATCGGGCACGTCATTTGAACGAGCGGCGAAAACGCAGGCAAATTGCGGGTGAACTTTTTGGGTCCCTGAGCTCAGCAGAAGCTGTAGACGAACTCAGCAATTTGCGCGAACGTCGAAAACAATGGCACACAAATTCGTAGCCGACACATCAATACTGATCGAATTCTTTCGAGGCGCGCCAGAAGTCAGTTTCATTGCAGAGTCCTTCGAAGAAGGAAATATTTGTATCCCTTCTATAGTACGCTACGAGCTGCTGTGCGGCGTAAAATCTGCGAAACACCGAGAGCAAAGGTTGCGATTTTTTGAAGCATGCCAGATGATCGATTTGACACCCGCCATCGCAGACCGGGCTGCTGAAATCTACTCTGCACTCAGAGAGCGGGGCAAGACACTTGATCACGAAGATATTTGGATCGCAGCGACGGCTCTCGAACACGACCTGCCGGTTGCAACGCTTAATTTACGCCATTTTGAAGCCATTGCTTACATTCCAAAACGAAGTGCGATAGGGCTGCGAAAGTAGACCTCGGCCGGGGTTCGGTAATTCAGCCGCTTGCGTGGTCGGTTATTTAGTAATTTAAGCGCTGCGTCAACCTGTTCCTGGTCGATGCGCCGAAAATCTGTGCCTTTGGGAAAAGACTCGCGCAGCAGGCCGTTCGTGTTTTCGTTCGTACCTCTCTGCCATGGCGAGCCGGGGTCACAAAAGTAGATGCCGCAGTTCAGCACTTGCTGCAGGTCGCGGTAGCCACTCATCTCGGTGCCCCGATCGTAAATGATACCCCGCAGCCGTTCGTTATCGATGTCGGCGAATAGGTCGCGCGCTGCAGCGTTAAACTGTGTCACCAATTTGCGCTCCAGTTTCGCCGCGAGCAAGTAACGCGAATGCCTTTCGACGAAAGTTGCAATCTGCCCGGTGCCCATTTTACCCTCGACCAAATCGCCCTCCCAGTAGCCGGGTTTGCGTCGCGTCAAAGCTTCGGCTGGCAGGTCGTGAATGCGAAAAAACCCTTTGTTTTCAGCCTCAATCCTCACTTTGCGCTTGTATGGTTTGCCTTTGCGGCGCAGGCACAGGCGATAAAAATTCGATGTGCCGGATTTCTTGCGCACATGATTGTAAATCGTCTGCATGCAGACACCGTCGAAACGTTCTAGGCGCATGCGGCCTGCGATCTGTTCTGGTGACAGCGTCGACTTGAGCGATGCTCCGATCTCTGACCAAAGCTCTGGTGTAACCTTCGCGGCGTTGGTATTAGTCTGGCGCTTTCGCGCCTCGTCTCTGGCGCACCGCGCGCTGTAATGTCGTGGCATTGAATTACGCCGAATCTCTCGAAAAATAGTGCTCGGGTGTCGCTTAAGATTTCTGGCGATTTGGCTGGCCTTGAGGCCCTCAGCAAGGCTTTCTTCTATACGCAGTCTTTCATCATTTGATAGTTGAACGTAGGGTCGCATCCGGGGGCTCCGTGGTCGTTTTTCGCAAATCAACCTCGAAACCCGGGAGCGGCCTTACATTACTTTATCCCTTTCGCACTTCGTTTTGGAATCTGCCTTGAGCGCTTGCAGCTCTACGCACATCGCAGGTGACGACTTGATGGACAACAATCTATAACTCTGTTGACATCGGCAAGCGCACGCTCAGTGCTGCGATATGACCGAAGCCAAGCGTCCATCGCCCCTTAAACGTAAGTATGTCATCGATCTGAAATTTCAGGGCAAGTTTATCGTCACGGCCGTTGTGCCTCTGATGATCTTTGTGCTGGTGCTGGCGTTCGGTTTCATGTACGCCGTGAACAGCATCGCGCGCGAGTACCAGTTCGAGAATACCGCCGAGCTGATTCAGAAACTATCGACCACGCTCGGGAACGACGCCACCTCGGGTCTTGTCTTTCAGAAGGTAAAGCTCTACGGCGTGCTCGCTCTCTGCGCTCTCGCTCTGGTGATGGCACTCTCTCTCAGCATACTGTTTGTCTTGTTCTCTCACCGCATCGCGGGGCCGGTGATGCGTATTCAGCGCACTTTCGAAGACGCGCTGCACGGCGACCTGACACAGCGTATTCGCTTGCGTGAAAAAGACGAGCTGAGGGCGACCGCCGACCAGCTGAACCATATGCTCGATTCACTGCAGTCGCGCATTCGCCGCATCGACCAGATGTCGCGCTTCATGCACGATACACTCGAATCCATGCTGCTCGAAGCCCCGCCTGAAAAGAAAGAGCAGCTTTTGAAGCTCGACGACCTCGCCCGCGGGGTTAAAGAAGCCATTGCGGATTTTAAACTGCAATAGACCGGCACGGCTATAAGACCCTACACGCTCTGGCCCGAATTATATGCGGCCGTGATGGCCGACATCGACTACGCCGCGTGGTTTAGGTTCGCTCTGAACTCGATCGGGCGACCCGGTAAACATCATATTCTGGAACTCTTTGCCGGCCATGCTCCGATGGCTCCGATAGCAATGGCCTATGGGCACGTGAATCTTGCGCTGGATATCGAACCCAAGATGCTTGAACACGCGACTGGTGCGCGTGCAGCAGCCAACGCGCTCTTTTTGCCACTCGCAGACGGCATATTCGACCTGGCGCTCGCGACCAATGCTTCGATCAACTATTTGCCAGAGAATGCCGCGCTTGCGCACCACTTATCTGAAATCGGTCGCGTACTGAAACCGGGCGCGGTCTATGTCTTCGACTGCTGCACGCCGGGGCGCGCAGAAACTCTGCACTTGCGATCGATGCGGTCAGCCACAGGTGAAGTTGAATTCTCTCACCAATATGACCGGGTGAAAGGTATTCTGCAAACGCTTGTGACTGTCAGCGGTCGGGGCAGCGAAGAGCACAACCAGCGTATTTTTACTGAACCCGAAATCAGGCACGCGGCTAAGGCAGTGGGCCTAAAGGCCGAACAGACGGTAGCAAACTATGGCCTGCCAGTTGGCACGGGCGTCGAGCCGATTGTCACCTGGGTGCTGCGGCGCGCGTAGCCTTGGTGTAGGCTTTCAGCAAAATCGCTGAGATAAGAAACGCCAGCGCGGGCACGCCGACAAAAAGAAGAGTAATTGTCTGCCCGACAGAAGCCACCCTCTGTGCAGGGTTGTAACCCGCAAGGCTGAGTGCCACACCGATCACAAGCGGCGCGCATGCCATGGCCGATTTGTTCACGAAGGTGAACGCTGCAAAATAAAGCCCTTCTTCTGTATCTTTGCCGCCGGTTGTGAACGCCACCTCTTGCGGCACGAAAAGAATCACCGCACCGGCAAAGCCACCGACCAGTACCGCGAACACAGTCAGATACCAGGTGTGACCCGCCTGCGTCAGCAGCACCGTGGGAAAAATGCACACAATCGCTGCGAGGGCCAGCATCCAAAGTTTGAGACGGCTCGTGCGCCGCGCGAGCAATGACCACAGCGGCACAAAAAGCGTTGCGCTGAGCAAGAACACAACAGCGAGGGTTACACCCAGCTCTTTGTTGCCGAGCACATAGTCGGTGTAGTAAAGCGAGACTGCCAGCAGCGTCGTCGCTGCGAATTGATTGAAGAAGCTCATCGCCGCCACCAGCGCAAAGCGTCGGTTTTCGGCGAGCTTCGCGAGTGCTCGGCTGAATGAATGCCCTGCCGCATCGACCGGGGTTACCGGGTCATTGTATAACATGACAGGTATAGACCCGACCAGCACAAGCGGCAACAGCATCGCCACTACGGCATAAACGAGCATCGGCGCTGATTTTTCTTGCAGCGGCACGAGCAGCCCCAGCGCAACGCCCCCGAGAATAGTACCGAAATTTTCGGTAACGACGCGCGAGGCAAAAAATGGCAATTTAGGCAGTACGCGCTGCAGCGCCGCAAGCCAGGCATAATGGGGAATATAAACGAGCGTGACGCCCAGGTACAGGGTAAAAATGCCGACGGCTGCCATTGCATATTTCGCCGTGGTCGCGCCGGCAAAGACTTCGAGAGCAGGCAAGAACGCCAAAATCAGGCCGCCCGCCAGCGCGAAGAGACCGAGACCTATAAAAACGCGGCGTCTGCGCAGGCGGTCAGACCAATAACCGCAAACCGGGTCGAGCACCGCGTCGGTGGCCCTGCTCGCAAAAAAAATGGCGCCGATGATCGCGCTGTCGAGCAGCAGGGTATCGGTTGCAAATTTCTGGTAGAACTGTGAGACGACGAACTGCACAAAGCCCCCGAGCAGCATCGGCAGTGCCAGAATAACAGTGGTTGAGGTCTTCACTGCGCAGGCTTATTTTGCCGCAGCGCGCGCAAACCAGAAAATCCGGTAGCTCGCGCTAAGGCTCACTCAGCGCAATGCGGTAGGCGCGCTCTGCCGGCTGTGTGAAAAGGTCGACGCAGGTAATTCTCAATAGGTCATCTGAGGCAAAATCGGCCTCGTAAACCAGCGGCGCCTTACCGCGGGTAACTTTCACAATCTTACCCGCGCGCAGGTGCTCGAGGCTGAGTTTACACCCGAGCTTGCTTTCGAGGCGAAGTTGCCGGCGCACCTTCTCTGTCAGCTGCAGCCTGTAATAGTCGACATCTTGCGGGGGATTGATAAATCCCCATTTATACGTCGCGTCGATGAGGGTATCGGCCGTTTCAACCTGGCCATTCGGCTCAGCTTCGTTTTCATCGCTGAACTGAGATTCGCTGACCTTGATTTCATAGGCGGCAGCTTTCAAAGTTTTTTTCGCTGCGCGCCGCGGCTGCACCGAGAAGATGAGACTTTCGCCCGCTTCGAGCCGGGCATTCTCGATGACTTCTGAATTCGGCGCCGAGTATTCGTAGTTTCTCGTCAGGCCGTTGCGCTGCTGCAACGCAAGACGCAGTTGTGCCGCTGCTGCGCTTTCGAGCGAAATGCGAACCAAAACGGAATATTCACGCTGGTTCAGATAGGCGAAATAGTCGATATCATTGCGGCTGCTTAAGGCGCCGGTGATCACACCCTGGGTTATTTCGGTAGCTGCTTTGGCTGAATCATTGGGTTCTATCTCATTGCGGTTCTGGTGTGCAGAAAATTCGAGAATCAGGTCGTAATAGTCACGGCTAACGGTTTCGCTCTGGCGGGTGCCTGTAACGCACAGGTAGATTTTCTCTTGCTGTGAAATTTTGACGCCCGCTATTTGCAGCACTTTGCCGTAAACGCCGGTTCTGACTGCCAGCGGCGCGGCAGGTTTGCCGCCATAGACGAATAACGATGGCTGAATACCATCGACTGCGGTGAGCCTTACGTCTAAAAACCCCGCGCTGGTTGGCGGCGTGTGCACATAACAATCTCGTTCGGGACTGGATTCACCATCGGCCAAATTTTTGTCTGGCCCGTAAAAACCCGAAGCATGCAGACCCGGCATTGGCGTCGCTGTGGCCGGTGTCTGGTTCGGTTCGCGTTCGACATCTGCGGGTGCCCGAAAGCGACGGTAAAAGAACTTGAGCATACCGGGTGTGCTCGTCGTCGCAGAAATTTCGATGCGGGCCTCACCGGCCGTCAGCAAGATCGGCGACACCTCTTCGCCGACGCCTTCGGGTCGGTCGTCGACCACCACGAGCGGCCTGTCGCTGTTTTGAAAAACGGCGATGCGGGTGTCGCTGCCTTCAGCGGCCGCAAGTTCTGCACGCAGCATCTGTGGTTCGCCAAGCGTCAGGCGCACCACAATGCGTGACTCGCCTTTGGGAAAAATTCCCGTCAGTACCTGGTCATGGGCAAGCTCGACAGGTTTGCCTTGCCGAATGTGATCGGTCGACAGCTGCAGCGACGGCTCGCGGCAGAGCGGCGACAACGCCAGCAGCAAAACCGGCCACTGGCGACGCATCTTAAAAAGAAGGAACAGGAATGATGCCCGCTTGCAGAGACTCGGCGATAAGCCTAAACTCTTCGCTTTCGACACCCACGCCGAATGCGTCGTCGCTGCGAAACATCGCCCGCAGAATCTCGCGATTCTCAGCCCCGCGCGCCCGGGCGGTCTCAACGGCGCCTATCAGCTGCTTCACGTCGCCCGCGGCGGCGAGAATAGAAATCTGTATCAGGTCGAAGACGTAATCGGGCGGGGTATCGGGCGTGAGCTCGCCTGCAAGAGCGGGTGTATACCCGACGGCGACCGTGGTCTGCTGACCTTGCGCGTGATCGAATTCAGCGACCATAGCGACCCTGATTGCGCGCCGCACAAAACGTCAAGCCAAAACAGAAAAATGCGGATTGCCCTGTTTACTGTTTTTGCGCGGCTTCCCTTACAGCAACTCGATTCAGCGAGTTGCTGTAAGGGCTACTCAATCGCACGTTCCTTGACGGAGTGTGTTCGTTACCCTGCCTGCACGAATGCATTTTATTCGTTTGGCGAATGCCGCGCAGATGGCGCTGCCGATACTGTTTCTGGTACATTGCAGCACCTCGCAGAAAAAGGCGAGCCTGCCGGCAGAACTTGTCGAATCCACCTTTCGCTATACCGCTAACGACACCGACAATTGTGCCGGTTCACAGGGCATTTGCCTGTCTTCAGATGCGGTCACCCGCCATTTGCCTGCGGGCGCCGTTTCGGGCAAGGTTTCGATTGACCAGAACGTCGTCACCAATGCCGACTACCAAAAGTGCGTCGCTGATCTGCACTGCGAAAAGAATGCGTATTCGGCGAAATTACCCAAGGCCCTCGCGGCAGATAGCGCCCCCGCGCTGGGGCTAAACTTCGAGGCTGCGATGCGGTACTGCGCCTGGGCGGGTCGCCGCATGCCCACGGTCGCAGAACTCAAAGCGGGGTTGACCGACCCCGCATTCGCGCGCACCGACTACCGAGAATGGTCGAACGACTGGGCGCTTTCACCGGGTGCGAGCTGCACACAAAAAGACCGCAACCTCTGTGAACCGGCCAACCCAATGGGCATCTGCAGCGGGGTTTTCCCGTGCAATGCGAGTCTGAAGCTTAAGCAGACTGTTGCGCCGCAATCGGCTGAAGTGACGCCGCTGGCGCACACGACCAAAGACAAGCTCGCGTTTCGCTGCGCATCAGACTTTGCTCCGTCAACCGCTGCGCCTCCGTGGATGTTGAAGTCGCCCCCGGCGCCGCTCGCCGACCCGGCGCCGCTCAGCGCGTCTGAGCGAGCGCTACTGCACAACCTCGAGGCGACCGACACGCTCAACAAGCCGATCTGCAAAGAAAAGTTTACGTCTCCCGCGCACTGCAAAGACCCCGTGACGTATTTCACTCCTAACGAATCGCAAAACTACCAGTTCGCGCCGTACATTCGTAACCTCGGGGGTGGGTATGCAGGCGTCGCCGCCGATGCAAACTATTCGTACATCGCCGCAGCGCGCAGCCGCTTCGTGTGGCTGTTTGACTTTGATGTGAACATCAATGCGCTGCACCGCATTATTCGCGCAATGGTGCTCGAATCACCGACTGTGCCAGAATTTTTGCAGAAATTCGAAAAGAAGAACAATAAATCAGCGTTGGAAATTCTGGAGAAATATTACAAAGACCGCGACGATCTCGATTTTATCCAGCAGGTCTACCGCAATAACTTTGCGAGCCTGTCGAAGCACTACAAGGCCAGCGCAGCGCCAGACAAAAAACAGGGGGAGTTCGGATGGTTACGCTTTGCCGACAACTACCGGTATATTCGGCTGCTCTACACGCAAGACCGTATCACGATTGTACCCGGCGACATGCTGAAAGACAAGTCGATGCGTTCGATCGGCAAATCTGCGCGCGCGCTCGGCGTGCCGATTCGTGTGTATTACCCGAGCAACGCAGAAGAATTCTGGAACTATACCTACAACGATTCAAACTACAAGAAGAACATACTTTCGCTGCCTTTCGACGAAGCCTCGATTACCTTTCGCTCGGTGCACGAATACCCGTGGCACCCGACCTATCGCAAGGGCTTCAAAGGCTTTTGGCACTACGTTGTGCACGGGGCATACAACTACCAGAAGCGGCTGCTGCTGCCCCACTACGATTACATGGATTATTTCAAGATGCACCGGGTAGTCTCAAAAACACGCGCTGATTTCAGTACGATTGAGATTCCCAGCGCGATACCGAAGGGCATTCTCGAACAAGACCGCTGACGCCGATGAAACGCACGGCGCTGGCGATCAGTTTGCTCTTCGCCGGCTGCCAGCTCGCGGGTACAAAACCCGGCGAGAAGCCCCAGGTCTACGCTCTCAAATATGCTGAAAGCGACTACCCCGCGCGTCTTGTCAATTCACGGCAAACGAACGGCAAGGTCTATATGCATTGGCTTGCATACCTGGTCAGGTCACCGGATGGCGGTCTTACGCTCATCGACTGCGGCTTCAGCGACCCGGCGCTGGTGAAGAAGTTTGCGCTGCGTGGCTTCAAGCCTGTGAGTGAAATTCTTGGCCAGCTTCAGATTATGCCGCAGCAGATTCAGACCGTCATTTTGACGCACACGCATTTCGACCACGCACTCGACGTGGGGCTTTTCACGTCTGCCAACGTCTATGTTCACGCAAGCGAGGCGGCCAAACCCGAATCTTCGCAGCTGACAAAGGTATTCGCGACGCTCGGCGACCAAAATCGGCTGCGACAAATTCAAGACGGCATGCAGATTGGCCCAGCGCTCGAGGCTATCCATATCGCGGGCCATACGCGCGGCTCGCTCGTCGTGCGGCTCGGGGCGCAACCCGTGCCGACAATCTTCACCGGCGATGAATGCTATTTCGCCGAGGCCTGTCATCAGGGCATTGGACTGCCGGCGGCGGCGGCATTCGATAGAAATAAGAACCGGGCCTTTATTCAGTCAATTAGACCTGACACAAGACTTTTAACAGGCCACGAGCCCCACAAGACGGGCGGCAGGTGGATTTCGCCTGAAATCTTTTTATTTGATTAAAAGGTTCCTGAAAAAGGAACCTGTTAGCAGGCATCCGGAACCGCAAAGGCGAAAAGCAGCAAAGTCGCTTGCTTGCAAGCGACGGCGCGCTTTAGCAGTCATTTGCGGACGCAAATGACGAGGCTTTTCGCGTTTGCGGGAGTTTTTCCGGAGCCTGTTAAGGTGTCTTTTTCGGCGCAGCCGAAAAATCTGTCTTATACCTTTTGGTGCCACCCGCATGGCACCGAGGCGCCTGCTTCAACTGGTCACGCTGGTAGATCTCATCGAACCAGGTATAAATGGGCTTACCGCGCAGGTACTTCTTGTACCGATCTGACCAGCGCAGGTTGTCGCGGCAGCGCACCGTAGCCGTAAAGACCCCCTCTGCGTTCGTGGCGAGTTCATAGACCGCGATATCTTCAGAATCTCCCGCCTGGTAAACAATGGCGATCTTTTCACGCTTGCCGAGACTATCGCGCGCCGATTCGAGCAGTTTATTGAACTGCTCACGGCTGGTGTATTCCCAGTCGAGGGCGTTACTCGCGAAGACGACGCTGACATCGCCTGCGCGCGGCGCCAGGTTCGCGTCGTGTATAAACCCCAGAACCAATTCGGTTTTCGGCAATTGCTGCTGGCTCACATAGTGATCGAATGCGCTGCGGCAATGCACCTTTTCAGTCTCCATGCAGAGCGAGACTTCGTTTTTCACCTGTTCCCGCTTGGGTGGGCGCATGTCAAAATGCGCCACCCAGCCCAGTTCTAAGCGTTGCAGCAGTGCCATCGCATCGGCCTGCCGTTCGTTTGCCCGCACGAGCTCTTGAAAATCGTAATGTGCCTTCAGAATTCGCCAATCGATATCAATTGCTGCAAACCGCTTACACCGCATGTGCTGAAACATCATATAAAACTGCGTAAAGCCAACCGTGTAACAGTCTTTCGCCTCTGGGTACAGCTCTTCGATGAGCGCGAAACTTTTGTGCACGCCCCGGTCGTTCATTTTGAAAAAATTGAAACAGCCCGCGAGCATCGTCGGTAACACGTTGTTATACCACTTCTCTTCAGGGTCTTTGCGAAAGTCGAGGGTCTTCGAAAATTCTTGCGCGACAGCCTCGTCGTAAGGCCGCATCTGGAACATCATTTCGCAGATGACATCGCCCTTTTCCTCAAGCCGGTGAAAGAGCTTTTTGATGCTGGTGTTACGGTAGCTGCTATCGCTCACGGGGGCGATGAAATTTCTGTGTTCAGGTGTAACCTGCAGTTTCGCGGTTGTGCTGCAGCGTATAAGAAATACAACCAAGAAGAACAGCAACGCCAGATGTTTCAACGGCTTTCTCCCGGCTTCAGCGCAAAATCAATGATGCCAAAATGCGAAATGGTCTTGCGCTTCACCAAACCATTGTAGCGTTCAACTTTTGTAGTTTTTAACAGATTATTGCCGCCGCTGCCATAGGGCTCACGCCCGTTGCGGCCGAGCACCTCCATGACCACATTGCCCTGCGCGTTCGAATAGCGCAATACCCCTTCGGCTGTCTCTCTCGCTTCGAGCTCGAGTGCGCGAATCATGATGGCGTTTACGGGAAATGCATCGGGTTTGTCGACCCGAACAATGGAATAGTACGAGCGGCTCTTCTCGGGCATGATCTCGTCGCGAATAAATGCGATCAGGTCAAACAGATCGTCGCTGATACGAAAATTGCCTTCAATGTCGATCAGACTCTTGATGCGCTTGGCCCCTGCCGGGGGCGGGGAGTGATATTTGACATAGTAATCGAGATATTCTTTGGGGCTCAAATCCGCCGTTTTGTAAGATTCGATCTCGTGCGTCGCCTCGCGCCGCAGAAATGCATTGCGGCTTACAGTACCATTGCTGTAGGCGATAAACTCATAGTCGACATCGAACGGAAACAAATCAGCAAAGAGCGGCCAGGCGTTCTCTTCGATGAGGGGCCACTCGGGCCCCACTCTGCCAAACCAATAAGAGCGGTTATGGCAAAGAGACATAACGGGCAATATCACGCCTTCTTCGCGCTCAGCGGGTGGTTTTTTCACATAGATGAATTCACCGGGAAAGACGAGCAGCTTCTGTGGGTCTTTGGCTGCATAGTCAACGATGGCAGGGGTCAGAAAAGATTTGTGGTACCCGAACGTATCGCCGCGAAAGGGTATAACGAGTGTGCGCTTAGTTGCTTCATCGGCATCTGCCCCAAAGGAGACCATGAGCGGCCACCCCTGAAATTCGCCGAGGTAGTGTGAAAAACTATCGGCAGGTTCGAAGTAGTCGAATGATTTGTTTCTGATCTTGAGTTTAACAGGTGCTGCCGACTGCGATTCATCGATGCAGTCGTAAATTTTACCCACATGTGCATCACCGATCGGTCTATAGCGCGAGCTGATATGCTGTGAAAATTTTAACTTCGTCAGCTGCGGCGCTGCGTGAACGGCGAACGTGGCTAAAAACCAGACCAGAGTCTTTATCGCGTGAGAGACACTCATGATAAACCTCGGCTATTGAATGCGTGCCAGACTGATTTCAAGAGGCGCCTGTTTGAGCGATTCGAGAAAATTCGTCGTAGTGAGCACACGCTCGACTGTCCAGTCACCCATTTTAAAGTGTGTCGCGCGCGGCCGCTTGATTTGTTTGCCCGTATAAACCTGCATGCGGGTGAGTTTGCGAATATCACCTGACGTACCGCGGTAGAAAGGTTCGTAAGGGTTTGTGACGAGATCGAGCACCACATTCTGCCGGTCATTCGTGAAGCGAATTACGCCATCGGCATCTTCGACGCCGGTAAGGTCGAGCGCCGCGATCATCGCCAGGTGACCTGCGTACGCATCGTATTTGTCAATGCGCGCCGCGCTATAAAAAAATTTTTCGGGGTCGCGCTCTACCTCGAGCTTGATGTATGCAAGCATATCCCAGAAGGGTTTATTCACTTCGTAATTGCCTTCCATGTCGATAAAGCCCTTGATAAAGGGATAAACGCCCTCGGGAAAACTCGTGTTTAACAGATATTCGCCGAGAAAGCTCTTATAGTCTTTAATGTGTTTGAAATCCCACTGCTGCCCTTTTCTTATTCTGCGATCGAGCAGTTGGTTGCGTGGAGTGGTCGCGTTGCTGTAAGAAACGATGATTACCGGATTTCGGTGCGCAGTCAGGCGCCAGAGCAGGCGTTTGCCACCGTCGTTCTCGAATCCGGGCGATTCGGTATTGATATAGCGATCGGGATATCTGCCGCGATGGCAGATCGGCGCAAGCGGTTTTTTGCCGCCGGTCGCCTTGTCGACGTAGCGATATTCATCGACGGTCACGAGCGTGGCGGCTGGCAGATCTTGGTAAAGGCGCAAGAACGAAGCGGTCGCGGCTGACTTATGAAAGCCCGAGGCTTCACCGCGCAGACCGACGAGCACAGTTCGGCCTGGCTGCATGCGCGAACGCCCATGGTAGCCGACAACAAACGGCCAGCCCGCCTCTTCTGCGAGGTAGAACTCCCGGTCATTGTGCGGTGCTTTCGGGAAAAGATCAAATTCAGCAAACTGGGCCCTGAGCCCCGTGATGCCAGCGCTGTTTTCAATGCAGTCAAAATAGAGCTCGCGGTGCTGTGGCAAAATAGGGTGCGCGAGCACTGTCTCAATGCCGGGCATTTTCGCAAGTTCGGCAGCATCGGGCACCGCGACCCTGCCCGCGTTTGGGTCAGAAGCCGCTGCCGCACGTTTACCGCCTGCAGTACAGTTCTGCGAAATGCCCGCCAGAATTAGCAGCAGCGCGAGTAAGGGGGATATCCCAATCAAACGAATCAATTTCATTGTCTCGGCTATTATTTCTGCAGGCACATGCAGCGGCCACCAAATTGAAGCTGCACTTTTGTACTTTTTTCTTTTCGCACCACCCACGTTCACGGCATGCACACTCGGTGCCGGCTGCACAGCGGCCAGCACGGGAGAACTCATGAAAAAAACAAACTTATTAATGGGCGCGGCGCTGGCGGGTCTTGCACTTGCAGGCGGCGTCGGAGCGAAAGAAGGCAAAGCGAAAGCTGTCGAAGGCGAATGCCACGGTATCAATGGCTGCAAAGGCCAGGGTGACTGCGGAAACAAAGACCACGGCTGCGGTGGCCAGAACGCTTGCAAAGGCCAGGGCTGGAAAAAGATGACTGAAGCACAATGCAAGGCCAAGAAGGGCAAATTTAAGCCGATGTCGATGGAGATGTGAGACGAACGAACTGACCGGGCTGGGACTCAGAACCCGGCATTTTGACTATCTGCTTCGCCAGCCGACGGCCAACGTCGGCTGGTTCGAAGCCATTACCGAAAACTTCATCAGCACGCAGGGCGCGCCGCTTTACGTGCTCGAACAAATACGCGCCCGTTATCCCGTTGCATTGCACGGCGTGGCGCTGTCGATAGGCAGCTATGAGGGTCTGAACCCAAAGCACCTGCAGCGCATTCGTGAGCTGGCTCTGCGCATCGCACCCTTTCAGATTTCAGATCACCTGTGTTTCTCGCGCTTTCGCCGGCGGCAATACCATGAACTGCTACCGCTGCCGCGAACTGAGGCGATGCTGCGCCGGGTGATCGCCAATATCGACCACGCGCAGACTTATCTGAAACGGCAGCTCGTACTCGAAAACATCTCTGCCTACCGTGAGCACCCGGCCAACGAGATACCCGAACCCGAATTTCTGAACACACTCGCAGAAAAAAGTGGCTGCAGGCTGCTGCTCGACATCAACAATATTTATGTGAACGCGGCCAATTTTCGCTTTAACGCGCGCCGGTTTGTGAGAGAGATTAATCCGGCTTATGTCGTGCAGTACCACCTCGCCGGGTTCACCGACATGCACACGCATCTTTTTGACACGCATGCAGAAAAGGTACACGCCCCGGTGGTGCGCCTGTTTCGCGAAGCAAGGTACCACCTGGGCGAGAAGCGGTTTAGTCTCGAGCGCGACGACCGTATACCTGGCTTTGAAAGTCTGCTGCGCGAAACCCAGCGACTCGCGAGCGCGACACCGGTCAGCATGCCGTCGCGGTTTAATTCGCCTCTGGCGATGCCCAGCAAATCTCAGCGAAATGTAATCGCCACCGAACCGCAGCCGATTGCCGAATGGCAACGGACATTTTATACGCTCCCCGCTTCGGTTGCAGAGACGCACTGCGGCACGCTCTCGCCCCGCGCGGCGCAAAAGGTTTACCGCGACGCCTACCAGATTCGTCTGACGAGTGCGCTCGCCGACAAGTTTCCTCTACTTTTTAAAACCCTGGGTGAGCGCAAAGCGAAGAGAATTCAGAAAGAGTTCATTGACGAAAACATTTCGACACACGAAGATTTGGCGCTCTATGGCAATAATCTGCCACGCTGGTTGAAAACGCGTTACGAAAGCAAGAGAGAGTGGCAAAAGCTGGCAGAACTCGACATGATACAATTTGAGATTTTTCACGCGATGCTTCGCGAAGGCGTATCAGGTCTTCTGCAGAAAAAAGTTTTTCTGGCGCCGACCACGCGAATCTGGTCTGCGAGCCCGAGCTACGTCGCGGTGCGTGCGGGTCGCGTTGTGCTGTTGCCGGCCGCGCAGCCGGGCATGCAGCGCCTGCTTTGCTACCGCGACGCATTCGCCGTCAAAGCCGTGCCGCTCAGCGCCGGCCAGCACCGATTTGTACGTCATCTGATGAAGCCCGTTCGTCTCGGCGCCGTGCTCGCGCGCGCAGAGCGTGAAAACTGGTTGCCGCCGCAAGAGGTGAAGAAGCTCTTTCAGGTGCTCGGCGTCGCCGGGGTGCTCGCATGCAGGCAGACGACCTCTTGACTAAACACGGTGACGCATTGTATGCGTTTGCCAGACAGCGTCTCGACAACGACGACGACATTGCCGACTGCATTCAAGAGACATTGCTGGCGGCGATCAAGGGCAGCGCCGGCTTTGAAGGTCGGTCTGCCGAACGAACCTGGCTGATCGGTATTCTCAAGTTCAAAATTATCGATGTCTTCAGGCGCCGCTCGCGCGAAATACCGTACGAGGCACCTGAGATGAACGATGAAAGCGAAAGTTTTGATAGCCACGGCCATTGGCAAAAGCAGCGGGCGCCGCGTTCTTGGGCCAAAACCCCGCTTGAAGAACTCGAGGGCGCCGAGCTCGCAGAGCATCTGAAGCGCTGCATCGGCCACCTGCCGGGACCTATGCGCATCGCGCTGACGCTGCGCGAACTAGAGGGATTTTCCACGCCAGAAATCTGTAAGACGATCGGTGTGACGGCGACTAATCTTAACGTGATGCTCTACCGGGCGAGGCTGCACCTGCGCCGCTGCCTCGAAGAAGCGGGCTTTCAAGGTACAGAGAATTAAATATGAACTGCTCAGAATATACCAGACATGCCTCAACTGCCCGCGATGAAAAGCCTTCTTTTAAAGCGCGTGTCGGCATGGCAATCCATTGGGTGCTCTGCATCTATTGCCGCCGATTCACGCGCCAACTCGGGGCGATCAGCCGGCAGCTACGGCGGCAAGAAGCAGACGCCAAAATGCCAGCCGGGCTGCGGCAAGAAATCGCCAGCAGATTTGAAAAGCCGGTGCAATGACAACTGCATCGCTTCGCTCAGCCTGGCTCTACCTGCCCTATGCCTGCGCTGCCGCGTATGTGGCATTTCTCGGCACGCCATGGGAAAATACCTTCGACCTCGCGGCTCAGGGGCGCTTAGATCTGAAAGTCGCTTTTTTTTACCGCTTTCGTGATGCGCACTTCATTGAAGGCTTTGGTTTTGCTGCGCCTGCGGTAACGGCTTTGCTGGCGGCGATTAAATTCACCGGCAGCCGTTGGTTGTGGGTAACGCTCATGCTCATGACGGGCGCATTGGCTGGCAGCAGATCTTTGGCATTCAGAGTCTTTATGCTGCTGCCACTTGCCGCAGCAGTCTTTCTGGGCGAGGCTTTTCTGCTGTGGTCACTCGGTCTTGCTCTCGCCGCGCAAGCGCTGTCGCTGCTGCGCCAGCTGCGGCTATCCGAAGGTGCAGGTATCGCAACAAAGCTGCAATCCGCAGCATGTATCATGAGCCTCATTTTTCTTGCCCTGCTCATTGCTGCGCTCGCAAACCCCGTGCATGCAATTCACCGTTACCGGGTTCTGGCCGGCAAGGCAGTCAGCGATCGTCTGAACGCTTACACGGGTCGTGCCAATCTGGCGATCGACGCCACCTGCGTTGCACTTCTGAATCCTGATGATCTGCACGGAATAAACGCGGTCGAAATACTGGCAGCGAGTACGCTGAGAAATTTCTCAGAATTGCGCCTCGTCGACCTCAAAATTGTCGAGCGAAACTACAAACTCTTGAATCTTAAGAATGAAAAGGGGGATTTCATATTTTCTGAATCTGCGCGACTTTTTGGCAAATCGGAGTCTTTTTACGCCGAAGCACAGCGCCCATTCTGGACAGAGGCAGAGTCGCTTTGTCTCGTCGCCGCTTTTGAGACCAGCCCCGAGAAAGAAGAAGAGCCGTTTTCGCGTGCGCGCTTAATTTTCGACGCGCGCAAGAAGCTGGGCAAAGACACGAAGATTATTCGACTGCCGGGCCGGTAGCCAGCCGATAGCCAACGGCAGGCTCGTTGATCAAGAGCTGGGGCGCATTGGGTATCGATTCGATTTTTTTTCTCAGCGTCGTGACGTAGACCCTGAGATAGTCCGTTTCATTTGCAAGGCCTGGCCCCCAGATTTCGCGCATGATCTGTTGCGTGGTCACAACTTTACCGGCGTTCTTTGCGAGCAGACACAGCAAATTGTACTCGGTGGGGGGTGAGGTGAATTTTTTGGCCATGCACAGTCACTTCGCGCATCTCAAAATCAATCTCGAGGCCCAACGCGCTGTATTTCGGCAATGTTGACACTACTGTGTTGCGCCTCAAAATTGCCCGCATGCGGGCGAGCAGTTCGCCCATGCCGAAGGGCTTGGTTACGTAGTCATCTGCACCGGCTTCTAACAGCGCAATCTTGTCTGCCTCGAGATCTTTGACCGATAAGACAATGACAGGCACCTCTGAAAATTCGCGAATGCGCTTCAATAGATCGAGGCCATAACCGTCGGGAAGGTTAAGATCAAGCAGCACCAGATCGGGCTTCTGCCTGACGACCGCGTCGAGCCCCTCTGAGATGTTTGTCGCATCGGTGACGACAAAACCCTCTGCCTCGAGCCCGAGCTTCAGCAGCCTGCGTATTTGTTTTTCGTCATCAATGCATAGTACACGTATCGCGGCCAATTTATTTCTCTCCCGTGGGTATGCATCGGGGCAAAGTGAGTCTAAAGCAGGCCCCTCCGGTCGGCAGGTTCGATGCGGTGATAGATCCGCCATGCAACTCAACGATTGCCTTCGCAATGGGTAACCCCAAGCCTGTACCTCCCGAATTCGCCTGAGCAGAACGCACGAATTTATCAAAAACGCTGTCGATGAGTTCGGGTGGCAGGCCGACACCATCATCTGATATGACAACCGTGAGATTCCCGGGTTCAGTAGCACTGCAGGTCAGTTGAATAGCAACACCGTTCTCATTATGCAATACAGAATTCACGACAATATTCATGATTGCCTGCTGCAACAGTGTATTGTCGCACTCGCAGGTAAAATCGTCACCCTGAAAGTCAACACTCAGGCTCGCGTTTCTGATTTCAGAACGCAGCCGTTCAGTCGCTTCAGTAATGGTATTGCGAAGATCGTAGCTCTGGCGATTGAGACGCATCTTGTTGGCTTCTATTCGACTCATGTCGAGCAGGTTGCTGACCAGCACATTTAACTTTCGCGCTGCAATATCCACTTCGCTGAGCAATTCGCTCTGCACAGCGAAATTGTTTTCCGTCGATTTAAGCTGCATCGCCGAGACTGCCCCCAAAATTACAGCAATGGGAGTTCTCAGTTCATGCGAGATCGAATTCAAAATCGCCTCGTGCAGTTTTTCCGATTCTTCGGCCACCCGCAGACGGCGGCGCTCCGAAGCAAGAAAATCTCTTTCAATCGTTATTGCTGCATGGTTGACAAACGCGAATAAAATCTCTTCTTTATCGGGTGTCAGCCGAGCCTTTGCCGGCAAGCGTAGCCCCAGAACGCCCACAATGCCACCAGTCGAAATGAGCGGATAATACGTTGCAGCGGCGAGCGGCAGCGTATCGGTGTAGCGGCCGGCCGGTTTCTTGTGCTCAAACACCCAGAAGGCAACACTCGCCTCTTTCGCGCTGATGCGCCGGGTACTGGCGGCGGCTGGTTCAAGCGCCAGCTTGCCGCTCTTTTCGCGCAAATTTATCGAAACGCGGGCGCCGAAGAACTGTGCGATAAATTCGATGCAATTCTGCAAGGTTTCGTCGAGACTGGTTGAACGACTCAGCAGACGCGAGAAGCTATAGACCGCAGCGACCCGCTCTTCACGTGCCATGAGCGCACGCTCGCGCTGGCGCAGCCGCGCCATCAGCGTACCCATGGCGAGGGCGACAGCAAAGTAGATGATGAGAGTCAGATAATCTTCGAGCTGAGCGACGTGCAGGGTATATTTGGGGGGAATAAAAAAGTAATCCCAGCCCAAGGCACTGATCGCCGCCGCAAGAACCAGTGGCCCACGCCCGACGAAAAGGCCGAGCACGATGACGACGGTGAGGTAGATGAGCGAAACCGCTGAATAGCCGATGGTCTCGAGAAACGGCATACAGATGAGCGTGGTGGCGCAGGTTGTGGCTATCGCAGCTAGATACTGCCTGCGCGAAGAAGTCAGATTCTGCAGAGACAAAAAATCTGCTGCAGACTTGCTGCGCACCGCCACACCAGCAGCGTGTATTTCGAGGTTTCCGCTCGATCTGACGAGCCGATCGAGAATCGAGCGGCCTGTCAGCCGCTGCCACAACGTATCGGGTGGCTTGCCCACGATCACCTGTGTAATGTTTTTCTGCCTTGCCAGCCGCAGAATGCCGGTGACAACATCAGTGTCTCGTACCGAAATGACTTCGGCGCCCAGCTCGCGCGCGAGGCTCATATTTTGAGCCAGAGATTTTTGCGCTTCAGATTTTAGGCTCGCCCCTGAGTCAATGTAGACGGCTATCCACCTTGCTTTAAGCTCGAACGCGCGCTGCCTGGCGAGGCGAATCAGGTTCTCGCCGTTCGCGCTGGGGCTGACAGCTACGAGTATGCGCTCGGCAGTTTTCCAGGTTTCACCGATATTTTTCAGCGTACGGTAATGCTGCAGTTCGTTGTCGACAAAGCTCGCCGTAAAGTGCAACGCCATCTCTCGCAGTGCAGTCAGGTTTCCCTTGCGAAAAAAGTTATTGGCTGCCAGAACAGCCTTATCGGCCGCATAAATTTTACCTTCTTCAAGACGCCTGATCAGCTCTTCGGGTACCAGATCGACCAGTTCAATATCAGAGGCCATGTCGACGAAACTGTCGGGCACTCGTTCTTGTACGTGCACGCTGGTAATTGCTTCGACAGAATCGGCGACGCTTTCGAGGTGCTGCACGTTGAAGGCAGTCATCACATTGATTCCGGCGTCGAGCAGTTCCAGAATATCCTGATAGCGTTTTGGGTGCCGTGAACCGGGAGCGTTTGTGTGTGGCAATTCGTCGACAACGATCGTGTGCGGCTTTCTGCGCAGAGCGCCCTCGAGGTCAAACTCTTCAAGCAAAACATTCTGGTATGGCAGCGAAACCCGCGGTATAAGTTCAAGGTCTTCCATAAGCACCGCGGTGTCTTTTCTGCCGTGCGTTTCGACGAAACCGAGCACGACATCAACCCCCTCATCTTTGAGGCGGTGTGCCGCACGCAGCATTGCACACGTCTTGCCGACTCCGGCGGCCATGCCAAAGAAAATGCGCAGTCTACCCCGCCGTTCGGTCTCGGTCTTGTTGACTGCCGAAAGAAGCAAATCGGCATCGGGTCGAAAATGGCCTTTGCGCTGATAAGACATGCCGATCAAAGTTTATCGAGGGCCAGGTTCAGCAATAGAACATTGATCCGCTCATCACCCAGAAACTGCCATTGAGGCCCCTCTGTCATGCTTGCAATCAGCGCGTAAAGCGATGCCTTTCGTGCAAAGTCGAATTTTCGCTCCCGAGCTATGCGCTCAACCTGAAAGCGCGCCGCGCGCGGGCTGATATGCGGTCGAGCCCGCTCGCCGAAGCCAAAAGCAGCTCTGCCGGCGGCGCCTCGCCCGCTAAAGAAGCCGTCTTTTGCAGCGCGATTCGCTGCGCGTCGACCGACGCCTTCAAGTCGGCACTGGTCGGGCCCTTGTTCGACGCGCCCGAGGGCACTGTGCTGAAATCGCCGGCTGACGGCCGCGGCCAAAAATAATCTTCACCGCGAAAGCGCTGAGCGATAAGCGAAGAACCAATCGGTTCGCCTTTGTCGTTGCGCACGAGACTGCCATTGGCCGATTCAGCAAATGCGAGCTGCGCAATGCCGGTGACAAGCAGCGGGTAAAGCCCGCCACAGACGAGTGTCATGACGAGCAGCAATTTTGTTGCAATCAAAAATTCTGTGGGTTTCATTAATCCTCCTTTTGCGCTTTCAAACCCAATGCATCGCCGTGATCGCCATATCGATCAGCTTGATGCCGAGAAACGGAGTAATAAGGCCGCCGAGCCCATAAACCAGAAGGTTCTTGAGCACCACGCGATCGGCACCCTCGGCGCGGTATTTCACGCCTTTGAGCGCAAGCGGCACAAGCGCGATGATGATCAGCGCATTAAAAATAACTGCGCTCAAGATTGCGCTTTCTGGCGATTGCAGCCCCATGATGTTGAGCGCCGCAAGCGGACCTGCCGCCGAAGTACTGGTGATGAGACCGTCTGCGGTTTCTGGCTTCCAGAGCGAAGTCGCAGCACCCGTGCTGAGCCCCTCGACTCCGCTCGGGATAAACTTCGTCGAAGCATAGAGTCCACCGAATAGCGCTGGCAAAATTGCGAAGTATTTCGAAACGTCATTCGCAATGCTGAACGTCGTCAGCGCACCGCGAGTTATCAAAAGCTGTTTGCCGATTTCGACAATTTCGATGAGCTTAGTGGGATTACTATCGAGATCGAGCATGTTACCGGCCTCACGCGCCACTTGCGTGCCGCTGTTCATCGCTACACCCACGTCTGCCTGCGCCAGAGCGGGAGCATCGTTGGTGCCGTCACCGATCATCGCAACAAGATGGCCTTTTGCCTGCTCATCACGAATACGCCTAAGCTTTGCTTCGGGTGTCGCCTGGGCAATAAAGTCGTCGACGCCGGCCTCAGCAGCAATGGCGGCGGCCGTCAGCGCATTGTCACCGGTGATCATTATGGTGCGTATGCCCATCTTACGCAGATCGGCAAAACGCTCTTGCAGCCCGCGTTTAACTGTATCTTTGAGATGAATGACACCCAGAACCTGTTTGTTTTCAGCAACAACCAGCGGAGTGCCTCCCCGACGCGAGATGTCTTCGACAGTACGCCCGATTTCGACAGGGTATACTCCGCCGCGCGACAACACAAGGGCGCGCACGGCTTCGGCTGCCCCTTTGCGTATTATGCGCTCAGGGTTAGCCTCGGTCATCGGTATGTCGATGCCGCTAAGACGGGTCACGGCGCTAAAAGGTACAAAGTTGCCGTGCTGCGCGAGCAGTTCGCGTCCCCGTAAGTTAAATTTTTCTTTGGCGAGCACAACCACCGAGCGTCCCTCGGGGGTTTCGTCTGCGAGCGATGCAAGCTGTGCCGCATCTGCCAACCGCCAGACATCGACTCCCGTGGCCGGTATGAACTCTGACGCCATGCGATTGCCAAGGGTGATCGTGCCGGTCTTGTCGAGCAACAGAACGTCGATGTCACCGGCAGCCTCAATCGCCCTGCCCGATGTCGCAAGCACATTGGCTCGCATGAGCCTGCCCATGCCACTGATACCGATCGCCGAAAGCAGACCTCCAATCGTCGTTGGTATGAGGCACACGAGCAGCGCTATCAGCAAGGGTATCGACGTTGCCTCGCTGGCACCCGCAATGCCGCCTTGAGCCTCGCTAAAGCGCGCGTAAGGCAAGATCGCCACGACCGCAAGCAAAAAGACGATCGAAAGAATCGAGAGCAGAATCGTCAGAGCAATTTCGTTGGGAGTTTTCGCCCTTATTGCACCCTCAATGAGCGATATCATTTTGTCGAGAAACGAGTGCCCGGGTTCGGCAGTGATGCGTATCTCAATGCGGTCGCTGATCACTCTGGTGCCGCCCGTTACAGCCGATCGGTCGCCACCTGACTCACGAATGACGGGAGCTGACTCGCCGGTAATCGCACTCTCATCGACTGAAGCGATACCACTGATAACTTCACCGTCGCCTGGAACCTGGTCGCCCGCCTCACAGACGACAACCATACCTCGCGTGAGTTCACCTGCCGGAATTTTCTGTTCTGCGCCGTTTACCAAAACACGCGCCATGGTGTGCGTCTTTGCCTGCCTCAGGGCGTCGGCACGCGCCTTACCGCGCCCTTCGGCGATCGCCTCGGCGAAGTTGGCAAAAAATGTCGTGAAATAAAGCCAAAGGGTAATCTGTGCGGTGAAGCCCGAGCTTCTGCCCTGAAGCATGTCGCGCAGCAAAAGGCCCGTACAGAACAGCGCACCAACGGTAACCATAAAGATGACAGGGTTCTTCATCTGCACGGCAGGATGAAATTTTCTCAACGCAGACCAGAGGGCAGATTGGATTACCTGGCCCGTAAAAATGCCCTTTTTATTTTTTTGAATTCGTGCAACCATGAGAGTCCTCCTCAAACCAGACGCCCGGCCGGCGCCAGAAGATGTTCGATAATCGGCCCGAGCGAAAGCGCCGGAAAGAACGTGAGACCTCCGACTAAGACAATTTCACCGACAAGAAGCGTGATAAATACAGAAGTGTCGGTGCGAAAAGTGCCCGCAGACTGCGGCGCAATTTTTTTGACGGCCATGCTGCCTGCAATAGCCAGAACCGGCAGAATCACCGCGAACCGCCCGACAAGCATCGCAATCGCCAGCACAGTATTAAAAGAGTTGGTGTTGGCATTGAGTCCGGCAAAGGCACTGCCATTGTTGCCGGCCGCCGAAGAGAAAGCGTACAGAATTTCTGACAAACCATGCGGGCCTTTGTTGTTGAGACTCGTGAGCGCCGCCGGCGAGATTCAGGCGATGGCTGACCCGATGAGAATCACCGCCGATGGCGCAACGATCGCGAGCATTGCCAGCTTAACTTCACGCGCCTCAATTTTCTTTCCGAGATATTCGGGGGTGCGCCCTACCATCAGCCCTGCAAGAAATACCGTGATGATCACGTGCGTCAGCATACCATAAAGGCCTGCCCCCACTCCACCGAAGATGATTTCGCCCAACATGATATTGATCATTGCTATCATTCCGGGCAGAGCCTGAAAACTGTCGTGCATTGCGTTAACCGAACCATTTGACGCCGCGCTCGTCGCCGCGCCCCAAAGCACGCTGTTAGTCAGTCCAAAACGGAGTTCTTTGCCTTCGAAGTTTGCTAAACCAGCAAAAGACGGATTTCCCCTGTATTCGAAGTAGAGCATCACTGCAAACCCGGCCAGAAATATTACGAACATGGCTGTCAGCACAGCGTAAGCATGCTTTTTCGCGCGAATCATCTCGCCAAACATCGCAACGCAGGCCACCGGAAGCAATAGAATTGCGAGCATCTGCAGAAAATTACTGAGCGGTGTAGGGTTTTCAAACGGATGCGCGCTGTTAACGCCAAAGAAACCGCCGCCATTCGTGCCCAGCTGCTTAATCGCAATCTGCGACGCCGCAGGCCCCAATGGAATCAACTGTGTTCTGGCGTCTGCCGCCAAAGGCGACGCGTCGACAGGTGTCTGCTTGCCGGTAGCGGTATGCCTGGCGACTTCAGATAATGCTTTTTGGTGGTATTCGACCGTCGCCACCTCTTGGTACGCACCAAAACTCTGCACAACTCCCTGAGACGTGAGGGCTACGGCGAAGATAACAGAAAACGGCAGCAATACATAGAGTATCGCACGAGTCAGGTCGACCCAAAAATTTCCCAGTAACTCAGAACCCTTGCCGGCGAGACCTCTGGTAAGTGCGAGCAATACTGTAAATCCAGTTGCGGCCGAGACAAAGTTCTGCACGTTTAGCCCCAGCAACTGCACGAGATAACTTAGGGTGCTTTCACCAGAATATGCCTGCCAATTCGTATTGGTCATGAAGCTGACTGCCGTGTTAAGTGCCAACAGCAGAGGCACATCGGGCAGTTTCTGCGGGTTGAGCGGCAGGTGCGACTGCCACAGCTGCAGGGCAAAGACGACCAAGAACCCGACCATGTTGAAAACCAACAGTGCAGAGGAGTACTGTTTCGCGTTCATGCCAGATTCTGCATGGATACCCGAAATCTGCCAGATCAACCTTTCACACGGCGCCAATGCGGGTGTAAGCCAGGTACGGTCGCCCTGAAACACGCGCGACATATACCGGCCAATGAACGGTGCCGATATGAGCAGCACCGCGAAGTAGACCAATATCTGCAAAATGTCTATTGGGTTCATATTCAGATATTCCTCAGAACATTTCGGGCCACACGACGGTGAACGAGAGATACAGAAGCAACGCGACTGCCGTAATTGCTGCGAACACGAGTTCGGTTTCCAAATTTACTCCCTGAGAACTGCCGCAGGCCGTTGCAGGCCGTGAGGCTCCGTTCTCTGCCTATGAATATGCCGCGACGGGTTCAGTTCGCACGCATAAAAGCCGTTAACAAAACCCAACAACGTGTATAAAATCTGCTAAGGTACTGGCGAAATGTACCCGAAACACGGTTCACGATGTTATTGACAGTACCTGCCGCTTGTGTGAAGTCAGTGCCCGCAACAAACGGGAGGCCAATATGCTGCATAGACTTCGAGTACCTTGTGTGGTTGCAATAATGGGATGCGCGGCTCTCGCAGCCCAACCGGCAGCGACGACTGAGCTTAAACAAACGGATTCGGTTGTTCAGCCCTCTGCCGCACCGGCGCTCAAGGCCGGGTTTTACGTTGACACGTATTTTGCGGCGAGCGCATTCAGGCCTGCGACGAGCGACCGGCAATACCTCACGCAGCTTGCGCGTGACCGCGAGTTCAACATCAATCTTGCACACCTCGAAGCTTCGGTCGAAGACAAACGGGACGAGGCCGCGTTGCGGTGCAGTTTGGCACCTCGGTAAACGCGAATTATCAGTTCGAAACAACTTCGGGCAAATACTCGAATCAACTTTCGCACCGAAATCTGCAAGAGGCCTATGTGGGTTACCGGTTATTCGAAAAATCTGGCTTGACGCCGGTATTTTTTTCGGTCACATTGGCGTTGAAAGCTGGCTGTCGCACAACAATATGAACTATAGCCGTGCGCTGATGGCCGACAATACCCCCTATTACTCCACCGGTGCAAGACTGTCTTACGAAGTGACCGCGAAGCTCAATCTGCAGCTTCATCTTCTCAATGGCTGGCAGGTCATTACCCCGACTAATCGGGACAAGAGTCTCGGCACACAAATCAGCTATGAAATTTTTAAAGACCTGAAAGTTGTGCATAACACTTTTGCGGGCAATGTCGCACCCGATGACGCGACCACCCAGTACCGGTTCTACAGTAATCTGATACTGCAATACTCACCATTTCGAATTCTGCAATTCGCGCTCTCAGCAGATGCCGGCGCGCAGAAGAATGCCGCAAATAACGGCTATCGCCACTGGTATACCGGCGCTTTGCACGCACGGTATCTCATTACCGATCATATGAACGCAGCGTCGCGCGTCGAATACTTGCTCGATAGAGACCAGGTTCTGCTCAACACCGCAACACAAAACGGCTTTCAGGTAGCCGGATTCACCACGAACCTGAACTATCAACCTGTGGAGTATTATCTGCTGAGGTTAGAGTACCGAAATTTTTTCAGTAAAGACAGCATCTTCCAGCACAGCGACGGCGCACGGGCACAAGAACACCTCTTCACGGCGGCAATGAATCTGAAAATCTGACTCGCAGTTCTCTGAAAAAGCAGCCGGTGAGCAGGCCTCCGAAACCGCAAAAGCGAAAAGCAGCAAAGTCGCTTGCGTAGCCAGCGACTACGCGCTTTATCAGATTTGCTCGAGCGTTAGCTTCTGCTGTTCGCCCGTCGCGAGGGTCTTGACCGAATATACCGAGCTCGCGACTTCATCTTCACCCAAAATTATCACCCGCGCAATCTGCTTTTTTTCGGCCTCTTGAATCTGCTTGCCTAGTTTTGCTGCGCCGAGCGAAACTTCGCAGGTTTTGCCCCGTTGCCTCAGCTGCGACGCCAGTTTAAGCGCGTGAGCAGCGAGTTTTTCGTCGAGCAGCGCGATATAAAGTTCTACCTGGCGCGGCTGGTCGTTTAGCAATCGGTGGGTGCGCAGAAAATCTTCAAGCGTGACATCGCCCATTCCGAAGCCGACCGCGTTCAGCGTCTCTTTGCCGAATGCGCCGACAAGATTGTTGTAGCGACCGCCACCGAAAAGCGACCTGCGGTTTTCAGGGTGCGTATCGAACACCTCGAAAACCATACCGGTATAATAGTCAAAGCCGCGCACAACCGCAGGGTCGTATTCAATGTAATTGCCGAGACCAAGATTCTCCAACGCCTGCATGAGTTCAACGATGTAAGACGCGCCACCCAGTTGCGGCCTGGCTTTCAGGTAATCGATTTTGTCATTCAGAAAAAGGTCGAGATTTGCCCTCTGCCCCGCCGAGACGCCCTCAGCTTCAAGCATCGCGGCGTATGCTTCGGGCTTCACTTTAGCGCGCTTATCCATCATGCGCGCGACGTTCGCCCATTTATCTTGCGGCAGCTGCAGTTCATCGCCCAGCACGCCATTCAAGATGGCGCGGTGTGAGAGATAGATTTTAAAGTGCGCGTCGCTTGCGCCGTAGCCGCGCAGCAAATCGACCGCGAGCTGCAACAGCTCAAGATCGGCAAGTTGTTCTGATGCTGCACCGAAGATATCGCAATTCAGCTGCCAGTGCTCCCTGAGGCGACCTTTGCCCGGCTGCTCGTAACGCCAGACGTTGGGTATCGAATACCAGCGTATCGGCTTTGGCGTTTGCTGAAAACGCTGCGCCACCATTCGCGCGACCGTCGGTGTCATCTCGGGTCGAATTGCCACGAGGCGGTCGCCGCGGTCTTTGAACGAATAAATCTGCTGGCCGACAATTTCTTCTGAGGTTTTGGCGAGATACAGATCGACTGGTTCGACGATCGGAGCGTCAATCTGGTCAAAACCATACGACCGCACCACCCGGTGCATGACTGAAAACATCGCTTCACGAAAGCGCATGTCTTCGGGAAAAAAGTCACGCGTGCCCTTATAGGGTTGTGTCGAGAGCTGTGCCATTATTTGACGCGAAGCTCTGCCAAGCCTTTCTCTACAGATATTGTTGGCCGATAACCCAATTCGCGCCTCGCCTTGCTGTCATCGATTGTCATTTCGTGCGCCACCGTACCATACTCCTGCCAAGACATCGGGGGCTTTATACGCCCCCTGGTGACCCGGCTGATAAATGTCGTCACATGCAATGCCAGCCGCACGAGCCAGCGCGGCACGCTGCCAGAGGGCGCGGTGACACCCTGGGTTGAGAGCAGTTCAGTCACAAAATTGCGAAACGAGACGGGTGCGCCGTCGGTGACAAAGTAGATCTCCCCTCCTTTTGCTTTTGCCAGGGCAGCCTCTACACCTGCCACGAGATTCGCGATGTGCGTCGTCGAAGTCAGATAGTGCCCACCGTCGATCCATTTGAGTTTTCCCGTGTTGGCGGCATCGATCAATTGCGGTAATGCGGTGGTATCATCGCGGCCCCAGACGAAACGCGGGCGAATGGCACAAACGGCAAGGTTACCCTTTGATTCACCCAGCGCTGCGATTTCGGCGAGCGCCTTTGTGCGTGAATAATTGCCCGCATGGCGGTCGGGTATCGGGTGCGATTCATTGACGCGAATGAGCGGGTTGCCATCGGCCAAAACCGCCTCGGTACTTATGTGAATTCCCAATTTGACTTTTGCCTCACGGGCAGCAGCAAAGACGGTGCGGGTTCCCTCGACATTGATGCGCTCTTGTTCGGGTGTACCCTCGCCGTGGTTGGTGTCTGCGGCAGCATGAATGACCACCTGGCATCCCTTCATCGCTTTGGCAAGGGCCGCATGATCGAGCACATCACCCAGCGCAGGTTTGGCCCCGAGCTGCCGAAGTTTCGCGGCTGAGGCTTCGCTGCGCGCCAGGGCGATAATGCTGTGCTTCTTTTTTCTTAGGCCTCGAATCAGGTTTCGCCCAACATAACCGCTGCCACCCGTAATAAAAATTTTCATGCGCTATGAACCTAAAGTTTATTTTGTTTAGAGTACCGCTCGTTTCTGCGGAAACTCAGCCTCGATGGCGCGCCCGAGCGCAAAGAGCCGGTCTTCAGAAAAGTTCGGCCCCTGCAGCTGCATGCCAATCGGGAGGCTGAGAGCCCCGTCACCATCAGCCGGCCCGGGAACCGACAAAGCGGGTATGCCAGCGAGACTCGCGCCAACGGTCAGCACGTCTGAGAGGTACATTTGTACGGGGTTTGAAGTTTTTTCACCGAGCTTAAACGCCGGCGACGGAGTGCACGGCATCAGAATCGCATCGACCTCAGAAAATGCGTCGGCGTAGTCTTTCTGAATCAGCGCGCGCACAGCCTGTGCCTTTCCATAGAAAGCATCATAATATCCACTCGAAAGGGCGTAAGTGCCGAGCAAAATACGGCGTTTCACTTCGGGGCCGAAACCTTCGGTGCGCGAACGCTCATAAACTTCGTTCAGATTCTTTGCGTTCGCGGCTCGGTGGCCATAACGAATGCCGTCGAAGCGCGACAGGTTCGCCGAAGCTTCGCTCGTTGCGGTCAGGTAATAAACAGGGATACCATATTTCTGGTTCACAAGCTGAACTTTTTTAACAGCCTTTACCTTGCCTTTGAGAAATGCCAGCGTCTTGTCGAACGATGCACGTACCTCGGGTGATAGTCCCTCGAGCATGCTCTCGTCGATGCCGAGTGTCACGTCACTGAGCGAGCCAGACCATTTCTGGTATGCAGAATCGGGCATCGAGGTCGAATCTTTCGGGTCGTGCCCTTTAATTGCATTGTGGATTATCTCCACATCGCTGACAGTGTGCGCGAGCGGGCCGATCTGGTCGAGGCTCGATGCGAAAGCAACCAGACCAAAACGGGAGACAGTGCCATAGGTGGGCTTAAGGCCCGCAAGACCGCAGAACGCCGCAGGTTGACGAATAGAACCGCCGGTATCTGAACCGAGCGCAACCGGCAAGAAGCCTGCCGCAACCGCAGCAGCCGAACCACCCGACGAACCACCGGGTGCGCGCTCGGTATCGAAAGGGTTGCGCGTCATTTGAAACGCCGAATTTTCTGTCGACGAGCCCATCGCGAATTCGTCCATATTGAGGCGGCCCATTGTTACAAACCCGAGTGCCTGCAGCTTTTCGATCACAGTTGCCGAAAAAGGCGACACATAACCGTCGAGAATTTTCGAGGCACACTGCGTCACCCGCCCGGCCGTCACTATATTGTCTTTCACGCCGATCGGTATACCGTCGTAAGGCGAGAGCGCTTTACCCTGCGCATGGCGCTCTGCCGACGCGGCCGCAGCCTTTTGCGCCAGATCGCGTTCAACCTCGATGAACGCGCGAATGGTGCCGTCATGTTTGTCGATGCGGGTCAGCGTATCGTTTAAGAGCTCAACGGGCGATATTTTACGCGAAACCAGATCGCGCGAGAGGTCAGACAGCATAAGAACGAGTCTTACGAATTAAGACCCACCGTAAAGCATTGGGCCGGTTGATGAGGCGATCATCAACCGGCTTCGAATTCAAAGCCTGCATTCACGAGCTTGCCGTCGAGTTCTTTTACCCAGCGAATCGACGCCTTGAGCACGCGTTCGGGTTCAATCTGAATGATACAGGTGTTGCCGACGATCAGGTTTGCGGTCAGCGGGTTAGCGCGCATAAACACGAGCGAGCAGCCGCCCGCCGACTGGTCGACGAGCAGGGCATTCAGCTGCGGCACGAAAATGCTGCCGGGCAGTTGCAAAAAGCTGATATCGAATGAAAAGCCGATAAATGTCAGCCGGGTCACGAGTTTACGCGCCTCATACCGCCTGTCGCTGATAACCCTGCGCGCGTCTTTAGCGGTCTTGACCTTCGTTGCCCTGTTGCGCTTGCCAGAGCCTGGAGCGGCTTTTTTTGTCTTTGTAGATTTCTTAGCGGTAGACTTGGCCATGCAGAAGCAAGCCACAGCAGCGGCGGTGGCTGTCAATTCGGTCTGCAAAAGCAAACATTAACGCCCGCTTTCGCGCACGAGCTTACCCCTGAAGGTAATCTTGCTGCAACCGGGAAAAAACGGCAATACAGCCGGGGCAATCACATAGGCGAAATTATTCATATCGCAGCCTTCGTTCTCGATCTCAAAGTTCACGACGCCGTGCGCCCCACGCGTCGCAATCACCTGATTGAAATCGGCTACCTGCTTCTTCGTATCGCCGATCGGCACAAAACTGTACACCAGCGACCAATAGCGCCTCGTCACTTCAATATCGCCGATAATGTCAACGCCCGCACCGTTCGCTTTAATCTTACCGTCAGAGCCATAGATCTGCGGCGACATCGACACGGCATATTGCATGTCGTTCAGAGAAACGGTATGCCGGCTGCCCGCGCAGTGCAGCACGAGTAAAATGAGGATTACCCAAGACACGTTTCTCATCGGCGTTTGCGACCTGCACGCTTTTCTTTCTTGAGGCGGCCTGGCTTTGGCCGATCACCCCGAACTGCTTTTGAAGGATTGACTGTCACGGGTGTCAGATAATAAGAACGCTCAGGGTCGCGCGTGAGCTTTGAGCCCGTATAGCCCGATACGCGAATCCAGTCTTTGTCGAGATAGAATAAGACACCCATAAAAACGTAGCTGCCGAATTTGACTTCGCTGATGCGGCAGTCACGCGCGCCGAGCAGAGTGGCGGCGGCGAGCCTGTGGTCGAGCTTGTGCTGCTGGTGAATGTACCAGTCGAATGAGTTTGCCGTCGGCGTGTCGAGAATTTCAATCTCTGTCGAGAAATCAAACTTGCGTGCCGCGTCGACGGGCACCCTCTCACCGCCGATCTGCCGAATTTCACCCACCATAATCGGGTGGTTCGTGGTCTGCGGCTTCATGACAAAGGGCCGGCCACATTGCAGTGCGGCGAGCAGCGCGAAACCGGTAAAAATCCTCACCATGAAAAACGCGCCCCCAGGGTAACGCCATAGGTCGAATCGCTGGTCATATGAGCGAGAGTGAAAAGCCGCATTTTCCAGATATTGAACTGCGGCCCGGCAAACATGCGAAAACCCACGCCGCTAACCTTGCCGGTTTCTGTTGTGTTGAAGCGCGCATAGTCGCCCGCCGTCGATGTGCCATCGACCTTTACCGCGCCCGAGACGTTCGCGGCAAGTTCGGCATTTGTCAGCACGTGAAAATCAGCAGCCGCGCCAACGACGAGCGACAAGAAATAGAGCAATGATACGTTCGTCGACACTTCAAGCGGAATCACGTGCGTCGTGTACGCGAGACTCAGCGAGCCCGTCGGCTCGTAGACGATGTTCTTGCCGTTGCTCGTGAAGTTGATCGTCGCGAGTTTTTCGGTACTCTCTACTTTAAACTTTGTTGTGGAGTACGTGTAGCCGAGCCCGATATCCAAGCCACCCCAGGTCACGAGCGCAAACGGCACTTTGCGGGGTTGCAGCAACTTATATTGTAGGTAGAGACTGCCCGAAAGCGCGTCGATGCTGTAAGACTGGTAGCTGACTGAAGGCAGCAAAAAGAATGAAGCGTAGATATTCAGGTTCTTCGGATCAAACCAACCCCTTTTTCGAAGAGTCGTTGTCTTTAGGCTGATGCCGAGCGTCGCCGTCGCCGAAAACCCTGTGCCCACATCGGGCACCGTCTGCGCGCTGAGGCGTTTGCCCAGGGCTTCAAGGTCACCATAGCCCGTCGGCACAGAAATGTTGCTCACGGCGAGCGTGGTCGCGGCACCGAATGAAAAAACCTGCATGTTCGAGCCATAATCGGCAACCCGGCCCTGCGCCGCGACAGCGTATGCGCGCGCCATATACCCTAACACCGAAGAGAGGTTGCCGGTTTGAAATTTTGAATTGATCTGCGAACAGACCTCGTTTTCGATTTCTGTCTGAAAAGGCGCACCTGAGGTCGCGCTGACGGTCACGGGGCCGCAGACAGTCTCGGCCTTAAGCTCTGCCGACGCGAACGCAGAGAGCAACAAGAACCCAAGGGAAACCCGCCGCATACTCTACATTATCGGCGCCAGCTACTGCGTAAATAAGGAAGTGGCGAACGCCACTTCCTTATTTACTTTCAGATAAAGTTCAGGCGCTTCAGGTCGGCTTTTAGGCCTTCGACCGCTTCGGCGCTCTTATCGAGGGCGGCCTTCTCTTCGGCTGTCAGTTTGATCTCAATGATTTTTTCAACGCCGTTTTTGCCGAGAATTACAGGCAGGCCGATGTGCAGGTCTTTGTAACCGTATTCGCCGTCGCAGTAAACCGCCACCGGAAAAACACGGCGCTGGTCACGCAGCACGCTTTCGGCCATAGCAATCGCCGAAGCCGCCGGTGCAAAGAACGCAGAACCAGTCTTAAGTAAAGCCACGATTTCACCGCCGCCGTTACGGGTGCGCACGACCATCTCTTCAATTTTTTGGGGAGTCAAGCCCGGGTAATCAGGCAGTGGTACGCCGCCGACATAGCTGTAGCGTGGCAGCGGCACCATGGTGTCGCCGTGGCCACCGAGTACAAAGGCGCTGATGTCAGCCACGCTCACGCCGGTTTCCATCGAGATAAAAGTGCGAAAGCGCGCAGCGTCGAGCACGCCCGCCATACCCATGACCTTGTTCTTCGCGAAGCCAGAAACCTTCTGAAACAAATAAACCATCGCATCGAGCGGGTTAGAAATCACGATCACGAACGCGTTAGGCGCAACGCGCTTGAGGTTCGTCGCCACGTCGGTCATGATCTTCGCGTTGGTGTTCAAGAGGTCGTCGCGGCTCATGCCAGGCTTACGGGGAATTCCCGCAGTGATGATCACGAGGTCGGCGTCTTTGACATCGTCATAAGAGTTGGTGCCGATCAGGGTATTTGAATAACCGTCAACGGGTGTTGACTGGTAAAGGTCGAGGGCTTTACCTTGCGGAACGCCTTCTACCACGTCGAAAAGTACGACATCGCCAAGGCCCTTCTGTACCGCCATGAGGGCGAGGTTGCCGCCGATTTGTCCTGCGCCGATGAGCGCGATTTTTGCTCGTTTGTGTTGCATATAGTCTAAGGCTACCATTTCGACACGACGTCAACCATCGGGCAATTTTGAGCCCGCAGGCCAACTAGGCGGAAACTTGCGAAGCCTAATACACACCGCGCAATTTCTTGGCGTTGCGAATTGCGATGCCGCCAAGAGCGACAAATCAGCGCAAATTCGGGCGGCTTTGCGCCCCTAGCATAGCGGATCGTTTCGATTCGCGGAGGAATTTGCGCTGATTAGCAATTCGCAAGGGCAAGATAATGCGCATCAGCGAGTTTCCGCCTGGTTAGCAGGGGCTATGCGGTTTTTTGCGATGGCATAGCCCATGACGCCGAGGTAGTCTTTAAGAGCCTGCAGCTTTGCCGCGGCGAGCGGTGCAGGCTGCAGCAGGTTTTGCCACGCCGCGTCTTGGCTCATGTTGTAGTGACCGCTATAACCCTCAGTGTCGAATAAAACGCTCAGCAGCGCACCGTTTTTTTCGGTGATGAATCCCCCCGCGTGTTCAATGTCAATAAAGGCAAAACGTTCACCTTTAGCTGTCAGCGATTTACCCATCGCGGCGTGCAGGGTTGGTAACTGTAAAAGCGACACGAGCGTCGGTAGCACGTCGAGTTCAGACGCGACACGCGCGTCACGCCGCGGGGTCACGAAGCCGGGTGAATAGATCAGCAACGGTATATGGTACGAATCGCGCCCCTGCGCTTCGTCGAACGCATGGTCGGCCATAAGCACAAAGACGGTTTCACGAAACCATATTTTTTTCTCGGCAGCGGTGAAAAATTCCCGCAACGTCTGGTCACTGTAACGCAGCGCATTGTAATATTTCGCGCGCGGTATGGTCTCGTTATACCAGGCATTGCCCGCAGGCAGAGTAAAAGGCGGGTGAGGATGCAGAGTGTACATGACAGAAACGAATGGTTTGGGTGCGGCGTCGATATCGCTGAGCACGCGGCTGAACGCGACGTGGTCATAGACGCCCCAGACACCGTCGTGCGGCGCGTCTGCAGCGAAACTTTCGCGTGTGACAATGTTTTCAAAACCGGCAAGCCGGGCGAACGCATTGAATCCCATTGAACCGGCGCTGGCTGCATAGGTGAAAGAGGTCGAATAGCCGGCAGATTTGAATACCGAGCCCATGCCGCGCTGAAAATTCTGCTCGAAGGGCGACGTTATGTACAGCGAACCAAAAAGCGTCGGTATGCTGCTGATTGCCGATGGCAGCGAAGCAATCGAACGTCGACCCGTCGCATAGGCATTCGTGAAAAACCAGCCCCTCGCTGCGAGCGAATCGAAGAAAGGTGTCGCCCCTGTCTTGTCACCAAAAACCCCGAGCCGTTTTGCCGACCACGATTCGAGAATAATAAAGACGACGTTCTTTTTGATGGCAGGTGAACCTTGCTGAACTCGCAAAAAAGGTAGGGCGTCGCTGATGAAACGCTCGTTATCACCGGCGATAATGCTGCGCGCACGCGCCACACTCTCGCCGTCAGATATCACGGGAAAGCTGCTGCGGTTAAACATCGAGTAAAACGAGGTGTAAATACCGTTTAGCGCAAAATCGCCGTGCGCCTGCGAAAGGTGCACGAACGCATCGGCAGGCCGAACAGGCCTACCCTGCAAACCGCCGCGCGTAAATAACAGGGAAAGAAAAGCAAAAGCAGCCACCACGGCCGCCTGCCTGAAATGCCGGCCACCACCCGACGCCGAAGGCAATTGCTTTTCGCTGCGCACCAGCACACGCCAACCAAAGAAGAATGCGACGCCCGCAACGAGGTAGATCAGGGGAACATACGTGTAATCTTTCAGCGCCATCAGCGAGACATCGAAGAAATTCTGGTAATAGAGCAACAGCTCAACAGTCGAGTGTTTGCCTGCCTGGCGATAATAGGCGAGATCGCCGACGACAATCGTGAGGCCGTAGTACGTGATAAATCCGCAAACCCAAAGCGCGATTTTGCGTACCCGGCCGCCGCTGGGCGACAAGATGTACACAAGCCCCGGTAAGAAGAGCGCGGGCGCGACGGTGGCCAGAGTAAAGCGCAGCGCCACGAGCCACGCAATTGGCGGGGCCGCGGTCGTCAGAAACAGAATGTGAAAAATGCAGTGCGAGAGCACCAGCATTGCGGCAAAGATCAGATAGGCATAGAGCAGACGCAAATTAAGATAAGTCGACCGGGCTTCGACGGCAGCCGGTCAAGAATTTACCGGTAGACCAAGCCGAGGGGCGTCAATGGCCCCTGGCAGATTGCGAGGCCAATACTCAATGCAACGAGGAGCCGCTCGTTCACTTGGGAATTTGTTTACGAACTTCACGTGCGACCATCTTCGAGAGACCAACAGCAAATAAGTACGCAGCAAAGGCAAATGTTACTGCAGTTGCGATAATCATGAGCATGCCATAACCAGAACTTAAGCAAGGCCGTTCGCTTCGTCAAGAAATTAGCAATGCTTTGATCACCAATACACAGAGTAATGACCATTCGGTAATATCAGCCGCGGAGGACACAGAGCCGCACGGAGGAAAGATAGCACTAATTAAGTCATTCCCGCGCAAGCGGGAATTTAGGCTGATGTCGTCATGGGCGTGGATGCCCGCCTGCGCGGGCATGACCGTGTGGGCTCTTGGTCCGTTCCCTTTACCACAGCCCTGGGCCGATCTGTGCGCAGATTTGCTGCCACGAGAATGGTGAAGCTGTGAGATTGCTGTAGGTCGACCTGTCGCCGCAACCGAGCAAGAGCAGCGTATCTGTCAGGTCGATTGTGTTCGTGTTCACCATGTTGATCAGCGTCTGCGTCGGCGCGACGCCGCTGAGATTGTTCAGAATGGAACCCGCGATGTGCTGCGGACCAAGACCCGGTAAATTCACTGCATAAGCGTTTGTCCAAATGCCTGCGCCACCCAGGGCTACGCCTGACTTGAGGTTGTCGGTCAGGCCGTCTGAGGCGATATCGACAACGCTGCCCAAACCAAAGTTTTCGCTGAAGTAGCCCTTGCTGCTCGCGGCAGGTATCGTCACACCGTGGTGCAGCAGACGCACCATGGCTTCGCGGGCAGAAATGTTCGGCGTTGCGCCGTTGTAGGTGATTGAATAACCACGGGTAACACCAGCGGTGCTAGTGATGCCCGTCGCATCGCGGTCAATCAGCTGAATGAGCTGGGCGGCGTTCACCGAGGGCTCTGAGACGCTAACAAAAGTCAGCCGCCCGTTAACTAATTGATTAACTATCGCCGATGCACCGTCAGCATGCGAGACGAAAGGATTTTCCCCTATCACCACTTTGGCCCCAACCGGACAGCCGGTTCCCGTTGGGAAACCAGAAATTGCAGTAATGCGGCCAGCCGTGACTGTAGCAGTCAGAGCCGCACCAGTACAGCCCACGACTTCCACTACGGGCGCAGGTAGGGGGAAATTCGGATACCCACAGCCGGCGTTTGTAATCGTAACGCCTGTCACAACACCACCGGTTATGGTTGCCACAGCCTCTGCCCGACCGCCAATTTTGACAATTCGACCGTGACCGTAATTTATACCACCGGCTGGATACCCGACCTCGTTACCAATTATTGAACAACCAGTAAGGGCGCCACCTGTTGCCGTCACCGTACAAGTTGCGCCTGAGCCACCCGCACCTGAAATTGGACAAACGTCGCCAGTTGTGTAGCCCGAGCCCCCGTAGAAACTGGATAATCCCCCAGGGGGCGCCGCAATACTGCCGCTAGCCTGACACGTAACATTGACGCCACTTGCCGTACAAGTGGGGTTCGCTGCATAGCCGCTGCCGGCATTGGTGACCGTGACTGCCCCGATTCTATTAACGCGCGCTGCTGCGACGGGCTGGGTTGTACAACCTCCGGTAAATGAGACAGCAGGCGCTACAGTATAACCGCTGCCGGCATTGTCGATACGAATACGACTAACTTGCTGCGCAGAAGAATCAAAAATAGCCGTTGCAGCAGCACCCGTACCTACCCCAGCAATATTCACGGTTGGCGCGCTCGTACATCCCGCGCCGTAAGAAGTCAGCTCGATTGCGGAGACCTGGTTTGCAGTCGTGGTGCCAAATGTTGCTGTCGCACCAGCACCACCTCCGCCAGCTATCGCTACGGCACCCGCTGTTACGGCGTTGCCTCCATTATACCGAAGTTGTGCAACCAATTCAGTCAAAGCCGCAACGCCAATACCTGAACTGGTATTGATGGCTGCCGAATTGTACGGTGCCATCAGCTGGGCAATCATATCGTGGTCAATACTCGGCACTGTGACCAGCGCATCAACTTCCCGTGCATCGCCTAAGTTCTCCATCAAGTGGACCATCTTGTAAACATCTTCGCGCGCAAGAGAATTCAATAGATTTATCAGGTCATTTATGCTCGCATTGTTGTTTCGTGAAGCATCAACTGTGCCGTTCACCACGCCGACTAAATTGCTCGAGCGCGTTACTCCATTTATGAGTGCGCCTAGCTTATCTCCGTCTGTCACGCCATTTATGAGCGTGACGATTGTGCCGGGCGAACCGGTTATATGGTTGATAACATTGACCATTTTACCGAGTCCAGTAGCACCAGTCGAGGTCGCAGTAGGAAACCCTCTAAAATCATTGGGGGGATTATAGACACATCGCCCAGTGATGGCGGTAGCAGTGCTGCCTGTTCCGCCGCCAGCATCAGTGATGGTAATCGCTGGAGTTGAGCCAAGCGCTAACCCAGACCCCTCAGAAAGAATTACGATTGCACCTATACGGCCACTCGCGTCGACCAGAGCGCGCCCAGTACCGCCACCCGGAATTGTAACAGTTGTTTGCCCTGAATATGCGGTTCCGAGACCTGGTGTTATTGCGGCACCTGTCACGCCTGATAATGGCAGTGCTGCCCCCGCCGAATTGGTTGGCGTAGCCCAGCAATCATTGCCAGTAATTTGATTAACGAGCAGAGCAGTATTTTGAGTACTATTGATTAAAAGACCGGCAATGATATCTCTGAGTTGAGTCATATCAACTTTGTTAATCAAGAATCGCATATCTTCAATCTCGCTGATGAAGCCGATTAGATTAGACAATTTTTGACCTGCGGCAGAAAGGTCAGGCAAGGCCGCGTCGTCTGTTTTTGAACCGCTAGCAACCTGATTAACAAGTCCTCGCTTGAAACATGACATGCCCGCAGTGCCGCCTTCTGCCACAGCGTTGTAGCAAGCCATTTTTAGTACATCGTATGTTGTACCTAGGTACTGCACGAGGTAAGAGATACGGTTGCGTTTCGCTATGATGTTGTTCCCCGGGTCTGGGGCCACATTATCGATTAGATATGAAGCCGTACGCAGTTCGTTATTGGTACTCGGCCCTGGGTGTACCGCGTTGGGATTAATGTTGTTGAGCAGCACCATGAGATTATCTATACCACGATTCGGGAAAGTAGCTGTGGCAATGTGTGTCGCTGAATCGAAGCCATCGTCAATCTGGTAAATTAAATCCATCATCCTGTTGACGTTGGTGACATCGTTGATGGTTCCAACCAGTTTGCTATTCCATTCTGTACTGCCGCCTTGTGGCGCTGTAAAGTTTTGAAAATTACATTGCTTATCCTGTTCTGCGACCGCTAAGGAGGTATCGACTATGAACGGTGCGTAAGGCCCCCCGGCCGGACAATATGGCCCCACCCCACCCCTATGTTCGATAACAACGGTTAGCCTGTCCGTGAAATAGCGGATTTGCGCTTCATCTTCTGCGAGCCGAATCGCCAGAGAAGCGGGATTCTGAGTGCGGCGACCATTGATTAGCACCCCCATTTTGGACGTATCTTGGACATCTCTGAGGATCGCCAAAAGATTCTGCAGGCCCTGCAATTGGTAGGTGTTCACCGCAATATCGGTCCACAGATCTCCGGTGCCATCATAGGTTGTCAGTACATTGGCTGCGTCGACATAAACGCAATTCGAGTTGACTTGCCCACCCACCGGACATGCATTGCGATCAAATGAGTCCAAGAGGAATACCATGTCGCGCCCATCATAGGTCAAATTTAGAAGGTCGTAGAGTTTTCGTGGGCCAGTTAGGGCTTCACTGCTGAGATTTGCATCTGTCAGCGTCGGTGTGTCGAAGGCTGCAACGACATAAGCCAGCTTCATGAGATAGCGATAGTGCTCCACGGTAACGAGATAAGGTGCCACGTGTAGCGTTGGACATGTCGCAATTGCGCAAGAAACCTGAAGCGCCTGATTAGCTGGCAAACCATATTCGGGATAATTATGGCGTATACCATCAATCAAAACCTGTAGGCCTCGATTGCTGACGCCATTGAGTAGCTGCACCATTAGATTGGGCACATGAAAATGCTGCCAAGTACAACCATTGAGGTTGGCAACGGATCGCGCATCAAAACCATAACCCGATGCAACCGGCACTGTGTTCGCACGCGTGCAACCCACGCGTTTGATCGCGAGAATAAGTTCAAGCGTATACGTCGCGCCAATCCCCTTCACCAACGTAATCAGTTTATCTTCGTTGACTTTCGCAAGAATATATAGCAGATCGCCGACGGGAATTCCCGGCAGCGTGGTGTCGTTTGGGTTTCTGAGTAAAATGTTGAGCTCAGCTTCACCGACACGGCGCGCAAACTTGCCGAGCACTTCGTTCTGCGCCTGGGTCAGTTTCACCTGCTCAGGCGGCGTTGCCCTACCAATGCAGGCAATAAGCACTGGCAGCAGCGCAATCGCGAATATTGACGAGCGTAAGCGAGTCAATAATCGCACTTGTGGTGAGCGCAGCCGAACCATTAAAATAACCCCGCTGTATAGCCCAAAAGAATGACAATGCCACTCTGCGACAGCCGCGCGGTACGCGTTTTGACAAGAAAGTCTTCACTGTAGGTCACGGCAAAATTGCCGTTGGTGTTTTTGGTTTCGGTGAGTGAGCCACGGCGGTTCAGCGTCACGTTGTATTCTTGCCACTGGTAGCCGATGCGTAAATCAAGATAATGGCCGCTCGTCACGTGGTACTGAAAACCAATCGCCGGCATAAAACGAAAACCAAAATCGTTGATAATACTCTCTTGCAGGTTCGCTTCAAGCGTATACAAGACCTGATCGCCGCCTGCAACCGTTGAAAAAGGTGAGGAGTTAATCGTGTACTTGCGCTTGCCATAGACGAGCGACAGGCCCACCTCGAAACCGCCATAAGGCATCAGCTTTCGGTCAAACAGGCCACGCTCATACCAGTAGAAAAAGCTCATGCCGGGCGATACAGTCAAGAGGCTCTCATCAACCGTGAGCTTGCCCTCATAGCTACGCGTTGCAGTACAGTTGGCACAGGTTGCCTCAGGGTCATAATAGGCGAATGGACCTGAAAGCGTCTGCGCCGTCTGCTTATAGAGTGGCGCCATATAGGCATGAAAGCCAATGCGCAGAAATTTCTTGTCTTTCGCCCATTTCGCGTTGCGCAGCCCCGGCAACTGGTCGATGTTCACACCCAAAAGGCCTTCAATACCGACGGCGTAGTTCATCGCACCGTTCTGCTGCAGCGGCACCGGCACGTTTGTCGAGCTGTTCGAAGAGCTCGCCTGCCGAAACATATCTTGTTCAATAGAAGTTTTGCGCGTCTCTGCCCAGTCAGAACTTTCTTTAGCAAGCACGATGCCACCCCGCCAGGTTAGCTCACCGAGATAAAAGTATTTCTTGCGCATCTGCGCGAGCGCCCCATCGACCTTCGGCATTTTGCTGATCGCCGCACCCTCACCCGGCGCCGGAAAATCCATTGGGCCGGTGGTGACCGACGAATCTGCTGGCGCAGATTCTGTAGGTTTTAGTGATTGCGCGTAGATGTCACCCTTCGACAGGCTCAGGGTGACAACGACAACGACCGCTGCGCGCCACACGAAATGCTGTGACGTGCTTCGCGTCTCCGCCCCCAGTGCTTGTCGAAGCATGACTTTCAAAACACAATCCCCGCTTGAATGAAACCACCGAGCATTTCAAACTTGTTGACTTCTTGCGTTTTGAAACCGAGCGAACTGAGCGGAAACGACCCCACGAGCGTATCGCCGAGAATCGCCTGGCCAGTGCCGTCGACATCGCGATTTAAATAAACAAAGCCATAATTGGCCCCGATACGAAATTCTGTCTGTGTGTTTAAGAATTTCGACCACGGCGGCGGCCGGTATGTGAGGTGAAGACGAAAGATCGGGCCGATGTCGGTGACGTTCGTCGAGTTGGCTGTACCCTGCAGCACGCGCGATGCAAGCGCATCGTATGGCGGCACCGGAGTCACCGGGTCGGTGCGCACCGCCTTGAAAGCAATCTGCTGTGAAGTCGAGAGAATCATTGCGCCGACAGCGCCGCCGACACTCATGCGCCCCCATTTGCGCGTGAGAAATACATAATCGTACGCGATCGAAGGTGTGAGAATCCACACGTCTTCGTTCATGGTCATTTTGAAATCGTATTCGCCACGTCGGCTTGTCGGGTCGACGAAGCCGAGTTTTGCGAGAGGACAATCGGTGCCGGTGCAACCACCCGAAGTCTCGTTCAGCGTCATCTTGGTGTCGAGGTCGACTGTTTTCAGCGGCACGAGACCCGCCAAACCAAACTCAAGTTCAACCTGGTGTTTACCAAAATAGAAACCAAGAGAAAGATTACCCGTTGGCAGAAAGTGAGTCGGCGCGCGCTGCACTTTTTGCGCAGTAGACATGGTAATATCTGAATTAAAGGTTAATACCTTCATGTTCAGGGTGTCTCCGCCAAAGGCGCCTTCGATCTGTTTGATCACGCCCTGAAATTCAGAACCGAGATTAAAATAATTCACGGTGGTAGATGCCTTGATGTACCAGGTGTGCGTAAAGAAAGCGCGGTTGGCGCGCGGGTCGAGCTGCGTGATCGAGCCGATATTGGTTTCGTTATAGAGATCTTCGACTGCCGCCTCTTCGGTGACAAGATTACCCTTTGCGTCGATACGCTTTTTGAGAGTTTTCTTCTTTAACTGAATCGTACCAGCCTCTTGGGCGTGCGTCACCGCAGGCGCAACAAGGCAGACCACCACGGACGCAGCGAAGGCTGCCGACAGAAACCGGAGAAACTTAGTGAACACGTGTTTATTTATTATGTTCATAGTTCATGACTGAGTGCCAAAAAAACGCCAGGGGCAAGTCCCAAATAGACTTCGTCGCTTGTGGTTGAAACTACTTTTTGGTAGATATTTTTGTCAGCCGCCGCTCCGGCGCGCTCGGCGAAAATGCCGGTACCTGAGTAGTTAATAACTCCATAGTGCACCGCACACGAAGCTACCAGAGCCATGTGTAACTTAGCGGTGAGCCGCATGCGAACGCCCAGCTCTGCCCTGCCCGCGAGCAAAAATGCCATGGCATACGATTCTGTCGCACTTGCAGTGATCGTGTATGTGTCAGTAAATGCCCCCGCGCTGATCTGCTGCGGAGCAAGGTTTAACTCGTAATCGCGCTGGCCATTTTGCAGGGCCACGCCGAGTGACAGCGAACCGATAAACCGCCAGCCCTGCGGATTACCGAGCTCGGTACCTAGCCCCACCATCGGCGCAATATACTGGTGGCGCTCACGAACGCTGAGCGACCCCGAATACGTCACGTCGGTCAGCGCCACATGCTGCGCCTGCGCGTTCTGGTAGCGAAAATTACCCGCAGCGTCTAATACCTGCGAGCGCAGCGACATCGCGCCCTCTAACGAAAACAACGCAGAAAGAGACGGCGATTTCGGCAAAAAGCGGATGCGCTCAAAGGGTATCTCCCACTCAGCGCGAATGGTTGGCATCGTCAGAAATGATGAGGATGTATTTTCGAAACCCGGGCCTGTGCCCTTATAGATTATTTCTTGCGTTCTGAGAATATGCGTGTTGGCAAAAGATTCGGCCGCCGCGTAAGACGTTGGGTCGCTAACTAGCGGCATCGCCGCGCGGCCGCCGAGGTAGAAACTGAAGTAGCCCGGCCGGCCGATGGATTTATCGCCCTTTTCATTCACCACGGCATCGGTTGCAGCCCCGGCCCAGGTGTTGCCAAACACCGTTGCCGTCGGCGCGCAGAGAGCAAGCGAAAAGAACAGCTTTTTCACTGGCTCTCGCTCCATACAAGATGAGACGCCAACAGAGTACAAAAGACGACAGCTTTGCCCTGCTTCATAGTTTGATTCCGCACCGCACAGTGACAGACGGCAAAATCGAGAAAGTATCTTGTTCGCTCTGAACTCCCAACGCCTGAGAACTCTGCGTGAAAGCGACCGACGTGGCGCCGACAAAGTTCGTGTAGCCTGAGTTCTGCAGGCGCATCAACAGAAACACCGCCGAAGCGCCGAGTTCAAAATAGACGCGCGTGTCGGGCCGCTGGTAACGCAGCGTTGTGCCCAGAACCGGCCCGAACGCATAGACCGATTCGGTGGTCAGCTCGCCCTGCACCGCGCGCACGTCGGCAATCTGCGCACATGGCACCGACCCACCCGTTGTGCAGCGGTTAACCGAAAACTCGGTGCGCGCTGCATAGACCTGCGTCATGATGCCCAGCTCGCCCGCCAGCGCAAATTCACCACCGATGGCGGGCCCCAAAATTTTCGTATAAGACATACCGACTGTGATTGCATAGAAGCGCAGATTCGTGCGGATCTCAGAATCATAAGTGGCCTTGCCCGAGGCGCTGACAAAGTTCACCGCAGCCAGCGGGCAGGTTGCATATTGCACGCCGCTGCAAGTTGTCGCTTCGCTGAGCTGGTAGCTGCCGGCATAGTATGCAGATGTCTGCGGCACAATGCCGCTGAGCGCGCCGAAAAAGGCGACCTTCGCCTGCCCTGCATTAAAGTCAGACGAGATTCGCAGCTCGGGCAAACTGATCAGGTGATATGCCGAAAGTGTCTCACCGGTTTCACCCTTCCAGGTTGAACGATAATCGGTGCCCGCACTTTGCCCCACAATCGGCGCAGCACCTGAATTTAGAACCTGCTTCTGTAGATTGTCATTCAGTGTGCTGTTCAGCATCGAGTTCAGCTGCATACCATAGCCCAATGACAACCTGGTTTCTGCTGCGACGGGCGCAGCGCAGATAAGCGCCAAGAGTGAGAAACAGATAAGTCTGCGCCGGCGCATTGTTATATTATCGGACGTTTGATTTACGAAGTTCGCGACCTTCTGGCAGAAAGTTATGAGCCCTTTTGCATGCGTCGCGCCGCAAGCATTTTCGAAAGGCCCAGACCAAGAAGGTAAAGCCCGCAGACGAACATGATGCTGGCTGAGATACTGACTGAAAGGCTCATACCTTGATGCATCTTACCTCACAGCGCAAAAAGCTTGCGCTGAATAAAAGTCACGTCTTTGTACTCTCGCCCCTTCGACAAGCTCCGATGACGGAGACCCGAGACCGGTCACAGGGTGACAATGGCCCAGCGCACGTCAAACGGTTACGAAATGACGGCCACATTTTGTCACGCTGTGCCTGTCGAATGGTGGCAAGACATTCCAGGCTCAAATTCTTCTCTGCGTCGCGCAAGATGTTCAGCCATAATGGCAACCGCGTTTCAGTGCGGCTACACGAGCTCGACGTGGTAATGAACCTGACCTGCATTGTCCCATGGACAATCTACAGAAGACCTTTTCACCAGACACTCTTGAGGCTGAGGGCACGCATTAGTGAATGCGCGCCCCCAAAGATTACCACAAATTTGGCGTATGCGTGCTGCAGCCGGTGAAAAAGGTCGTCGCCGCAGCACCGCCGGTCTGAACTCGGTCAGCGCAACCCATCAGGACAGGAAACTCTTGAAGGCCAGTTGTATCGCTTCCCAGCAGGTTGATTACCGTCATTGTGCTGTTTGATCCGGTGAGATTGCCAAGAATATTACGCCCAATATATACGGAACCAACTCCGCTAAAGTTGAAGTAACCTGCCGGCCAGCCCGCACTGATGTATGTTACGCCTTCCTTTATCAGACGTACCATTGCCTCGCGGGCCGAGATATTAGGCGAAGTACTGGCGTAAGTGGCCGCATTGTAGAGTGGCGCCTTCTCCGTATTCGCAAGCAGCTGCGCCAAGTTGTCAGCAGGTGTTGATAGACTCAGCGCTACCACAGTGCCACCATTTATTTGGCCTACAAGTGCCGTTGCGTTGTCTCCGTGGCCAGCATACGGACTATCACCAATTATGACGGTGGGGTTTACCGGACAGCCAGTTGCTGCTACGACCTCGTTGATAGCGGTGACAACGCCGCCGGCAGATACTGTCGCATTATAGCTGCCTGCCGTTGCGCACTCATTTGCGCCAGAGAGAAGCCTCGCAGATATAGTGCCGGGCGTATAACCACAGCCGCTATTCGTGATGGTGAAGCTGGTAATGGCACCGGTACCGACGTTCACGTTTGCCTTAGCTTGGGCCCCGCCGCCGATGGTAACGACCTGGTTATCAATGTAGCTGGTCCCACCCGTGATGGCTGAACATCCTGTCACCGCGCCAGCCGTGACCTGAACGGTACATGTTGCGCCGCTGCCACCGGCACCAATAACCGGGCAAACCTGGCCGTTTACGTATCCCGAACCGCCATTGAAGTTCGTGAGACCCGTGCCCGGCGTGGTGTTTATGGGCCCGGCAACAAGGGCTGTAGCCTGGGCGCCTGTACCGCCACTGCCAGTCATGGGTGCACCCGAGATCAAGAAGCTATCTGTGTAGCCAGTGCCCCCGTTTGTTACGCTGAAGCCGATGATTCCGCCTGTAGCATATGTGAGGGTCGGCGCTGTGGCGGGTGCGGGCACAAAAGTAAATGTCGGTGCCGTGCAGCCACCAGTACCATTATTCGTCAAATAAACCCCGACAACCTGAAAGTTCGCAGTGCCATCAATGCGGGCCCCTACAACCCGCGCCTCTGCGCCGGGGCAGGTGCCGCCGATTGTTAAACCTGTAGGCATCGCGGTGAATGAGCCACCAGCAGTCAATGTGAGACGAGTTAATGTCGTCCCGGATGGCGCGGGCGAGACGATGCTTTGAGCAATGGCACCACTGCCACCGCCAGCCGTCGTTGTTGCGCCGCTAATGGTGATAGAACCAGTATAACCTGATCCCCCGGCCATCGCCAACGAGCCAATCAGCGCGTTCATATCAGCAACACCAACACCAGAGGTCGACGTGACACCGCCTGCATTTGCTGTCGTCGTGCCAGTGCCAGCAGTTGTGATATCAATCACTGCTCCGCCGCGCGTGGTGCCAACACGAATATTGTTCGCATCTACAACCGTCACGACGAAATACGCCTGCCCGGAGACCAGCGGCGCGGGTAACGTGCCGCCCACATTCGAAAATATGACCAGGCGATCGACGGCGAGACCGTGGCCAGCCCAGGTTATATTTTCGTTTGCCGGCGTAGCCGTGACTACTGCTGGGACAGTCCCAAGAGTCGCGTGTGTCGCCATGAGCTGAGCGATCAACTCGTGGTCAGGCCCTGGGAAGGTAGCCGTCGGGGTCTCGTAAGCACTCCCAATCGCCCCGATCAGAGATACCAGCTTGCTAATCTCTCCCCTTGGCAGGTTGTTCATCAATGCGACGAGATCGGTAGTCGATGTGCCATAGCGTACGTCCGTAACACCATTGAGAAGCCCAACAATATTTGATGAGCTAACAGTCTGATTGATGAGATCGGCCATCTTGTTGATATCCAAGACGTCATTGAGAAGATTTTTGAGCTGCACCATCGCTGCAGACGTGGTCGCGCCTGAGATGAACTCAATTACGTTGACCATCTTGCCCATACCGGTTGCGTTACCCGAAGGATTACCACGCCCCGGAACAGTGCCTGGCAGAAATGCGTTCGCGCCCGTAACTGTGTTGATGAGCACCGCTAGCTTACCTGTCCCGTTATCTGGTGCCGTGCCGATTGCCATGAATGACACGAGCTTCGACATTCTGATAATTGAGCTCACGTTTTCGGTTACGAATACCAGCTGAGAAATGGTCGTCGTATTCTCCACAATCTTGACCAGGCGACGGCCGCCGGCAGAGAGAGCTGCGGTATTGAGCGCATCACCTGCGGGACCGCGTGGATACACATGAACATCCGCATCGTTGTGCTGAGAGTAGGTAGACACATGATTCACTAAATCAATAATTTTCGCTGGGGTTATGCTATCGATCATCGTGACGAGCTTTGTGGAGGAGGTCACGTTTTCGACCAAATGAACCAGAGTCAAAACAGCCCTATCGCGTTCGCCCCAGAAAGCACCGTTGCCAGATGCTTCACACAACCCCGCGTCAGAAGCGGTTGTGTTAGCAGCGCCAAGATTATATTGGTAATCTGCGCCACTGGCCTGCGTTGCAGAATTGCCGTCGGCATCACTTGAAGCACCATTTGAGCAACCTGGTATCTCTGATTGTTTGAAGATGCCATTAATGACCGTCGCGAGATTCGTCGTATTCGTAACGCCCCAAATCAGGTCGATAATCTTATCTGTGTTTGTTACGCCATTGAGCAAATCACCGACCTTGAGAGGCCCTTCTTGCGCTTGTGACAACGTCTGCATCAATACGCGTAATTTGCCCAAGTAGGTGGTTGTCAGCGACGCATCAGCCTGGAACGCCTCGTTGAGATTATCAAAAGTGCGCTGTCCGTCCATCACTTGCACGAGACGAGGTACATTTGCTGGGTTCAATAGTTCTACAACCTGAACAAGGTTATTCATGTCGTTATTAACTTGCATCGAGGTAATGACACCACCTGCGAACTGTGCGGTGATGGTCATGCCTGAGCACCCGCTGACAGCAAAGGTCGTGGCAGCGCTGATACCTGACGACCCGCCAGGTGTGACGACTGAGATATAGGCAATACGCTGGCCGACGATAAAAGCCTTTATCGTGCCCGCAGTGATAGTACCACCACCACCCGAGACAGTCACATCGTCAGACCCGTCAACAACCGTGCAGGTCGCGGCGCCAGCAGTACCGCCGAGGTTATTGAGCAGATCATAAACATCATTCGCATTTTTGAGATCTTGGACGAGCTGAACCATTTTGGTCATGCTCGAGACACCATCGACGAGGTTCATGACCTTGTAATAAGAAGCCGCCGGGGTAACGCCGTTGATAATATCTGCGAGGCGAGCCACAGTCGTTTTTGAAGATGCTGGCGTCACGGCAGTGAGGGTCTTGGGACCGTCGGCACCACAACCCGAACCAGCGGAGACGACATAATGCCCAGTTGTCTGAATAATACCGCCCAGAACATTCAAGTGAATGGTCGGCTGTACGGTACAACCGGTCACGCTGACTGTAACTCCCGGCAGGTAGTTAGTGCCGCCGCTGCCACCACCAATAGTAAAAGCGCCGACTGGAATATTTCCTGCGCCGCCAGTCACGGTATAGGTATGAGTTAAACCGGCACCTGCAGTGCTAAACGGCAAACCGCGGGATGCCGGGCCACCCGGACCAACACCCCAGGTCTCAGCCGGCGAAACCTGGCCTGTCCAGGTAGCACCATCTTCAGCCAGATTCAAGAAACTCCCAAGATTTGTGGGTGAGAGAACGTTGTTCATGATATTAATCAGAGTATCAGTATTAGTAACGTTGTTGATCAGATACCCCATTTTTGTGCCATCGCTCACGGCGTTGACTACCGGAACCAACTTTGCTGTAACGTTTGCAACCGTGACGCCAGCGATTGTTGAATATCCGCCGACAGGCGTCGTACTCAGCAATGCCCGCATTCTCTGAATGTCCGACGTAGACTCCATAATTTCGACGAGCCTGTTTGCGTTCGAGACGCCCTTGATCATGGGTGCAAGCTTGTTTGTAACATCAGCTGCCGACAGGTTAGTCAAGAGGGGACAAAGCTTCAGTGCACACGATGAAACGCCCGGCTGGACGTGCGCGACAATTTTCGCGAGTCGCTGAACATAAGCCTGTTGATTCGCGGGGGTTTCAGTTGTTGCGACTGCGAGACTCCGTGACAAATCAAATCCAGCAGGACCCATTAGATCAACGAGCTTTGCTTGCACTTCGGAAACGGGATTGAGCGTATTGATAATTGCGGCCAAATTGCCGACTGTATCTTGGTCGCTAGGAACCGCGCCACCAGCAGTGTTGACATTGGCAGAAATGGTAGTCGTCATTTCAATATCAACCTGCTTGATAAGATAAAGAGTTATTATTGCACCCAAACCGGTTCGCCCGCCCGGTCCCGTACCGACAATCAGGTCGTTGCCGATGAGGGCAACAAATTTTGAAGTGGCGGCTGCACCTGAGCCTGTGGTGATTTGCTCTATGAGTTGCACGAGGTTTGAGACACCAATACCATACGCCAGCAAATTGAGACTGTCTTGGCCGATACCAGCATAGAGCTGATCAGTTTTTTCTTGGCCGACGAGTGCCACCCATTCTTCATAGGTCGGTGCGGCTTTGCCTGCGTCGTTTTCCATATTTTGTGCGAATTTGGTCTTTGATGACCTTGCACAATTGAGAGCGAAAGCTGCTGCTGCCACGAGTAACAGACCTGCCTTCAGGTGTCTCTTGAATTTGCTCATTGTTGTCTCCATTTACGGCCTTTTCTTTTCGGTATGACGATGCCTTTTTGCCTTACACGACGCTGAGCGCGCGCAAAGACAGAGGTCATGCCAACCCTACATAGTACTATATGGCCGCCAGAAGTTTTCGGTGCCAAAAAAAGTGAACGAGTGTATTTGTTTAGTGCGGTGCGGAAACGGGGGGCGGGGGGCGGCGTTGCCTGAGGTGCTCGAAGGCAACGTGGCATTTCTTGCGCTCCCTTCGAGCGCCTCAGGGAGCGGTTTAGCTGAGGTGCTCGCAAAGGTGAGACCTGTGGTCGCGAAGCCAGCGACGCGAACTTTCCGTTGCCTTCGAGCACCTCAGGCAACGATAATTTTGACCTCAGACAACGATAATTTTGACCTCAGACAACGATAATTTTGACCTCAGGCGACGATAACATTAACCTCAGGCGACGGAGAATTCGGACCAAGGGCAATGGCGAAGTTTCGGCGCTGGCTGAGGGGCTCGAAGCCAGCGGGCCTTCATTTCGCTTTCGGCTTTGGGTTTGTGTCAGCCAATTTCGGCAAAGTATCATGCTTTTCTGCGATCAAAGCCAGCTTTTTTTCGCGGCGCCATCCCTGTATTTGCTTCTCTCGCGCATAGGCCACGTCAATGCGATCAGAAAATTCGCAAAACACCAACTTTACTGGTAGCCGCTTGCGTGTATGTTTGGCCCCGAGGCCGGCTTGGTGTTCAGCCAGGCGCTTTTCGAGGTTCCAAGTACTACCCGTGTAGAGAGAGCCGTCTTGGCATTCAAGTATGTACACCCAGGGCATAGTCGATTCGTTGCCTTCGAGCGCCTCAGGCAACGAAAATTTTTGGTCTTAGGCAACGACAATTTCGGCTTCAGGCAACGATAATTTCAGATTCGGGCAAGCATGATTTTTGAGGTTCAGTCAATTCGAGGGCCCGCTGGCCGCGATGCCATCATGGCGCTGGTGCGACGAAGTCTCGCTTTAGCGAGGTGCTCTGCGCGGCTGCGGTGCAGTCTCGGCGTTGCCTGCGACCGCAGGTCTCTGCTTCAGAAGTGCTCGCGAACGCGAGACCTGCGGTCGCGAAGGCAACGTATTTCAACCGCGTCAGGGATCGCAGCCCCGCAGGGGCGAAGAGCCCGACGGCGCAGCCGGGACGCCCAAAACATCAATGTTTTATAACAATTGCGTCATGAATCCCCCCCCTCGACAGGCTCTGCGGGCAGAGACTCCGTCGCAGGGCAAGTTTTTTGGCACTGCATAGTGAACAAATGACATCTATGTACAGTTTTTGGGGAAATCGCGTGAAAAGCGCCTGAAAATCAGTAACGCGTGGTGGGAGCCAACATGAAGTTTATCGTTCTCTCTTTATTAGCAGTTTCGTTTGCATGGGCCGGGTCGGGTAGCTCGACAAAGCCTCTGCAGGGTTCTTACCCGATTGTGCTCTCTCACGGTGTGCTCGGTTTTGACGACACGAAGGGCCTCGTCGGCGGCCTGATCAAGTATTGGGGCGGCATGGACGAACACCTGCGCTCGCAGGGCGCTGCGGTGCTGACGCCGGGCACGAACCCGATGCAGTCGGTGCAAAACCGCGCGAATGACCAGAAGAACCAGATTAATCTGTGGATCGCGGCGAACGGCTACAGCAAAGTGCACATTATCGCGCACTCGCAGGGTGCGCTCGTTTCGCGCTATATGACCAGCTCGCTCGGCATGGCGCCCAAAGTTTCTACAATTACGAGCATCAACGGGGTGAACCGCGGTACGCCCGTGGCGGATATAGCACTTGCTGTTATACCTTCGTGGTTGCAGCCATCGGTCAACATCGTCATCAATGTCTTGTCGAAAGTGATCTATGGCAAAACGCAGCAAGACCTGATCGCGATGACTTCATCTCTCACCGTTGCCAATGTCAATGCGCTCAACAACACGAACCCTAACATGGCGGGGGTGAAATATTACTCTTATGGCTCGCACATCACGCTGCCCGACCTGATTCAGCACCCGATTATGGGCCTTGCCTACCCGATCACCTGGACAGGGGGTGTCTTTAACGGCCAGGGCGGTACTAACGACGGCGTTGTGCCGCTGTCGTCACAGAAGTGGGGCACCTGGAAAGGCGGCCCGTCTTATGGCATTTTCACCACGGGCGTCGACCACATTCAGGCAACCAACTTTTCGTACATGGGTGAAACCTGGTACAACGTGCGCCAGTATTACCTGACGATGGCGTCGAACGCGAAGAGCAATCAGTAACGTATATTGTCACCCTGCGATCCGTTTCGGGTCTCTGTCTCCAGAGCTTGTCAAAGGGTGATTGAAAAAACAAATCTTGTCACCCTGAGCTTGTCGAAGGGTGGCTAACGAAGGTCATGGTTCGACAGGCTCACCATGACAAAGTATCAAAACAGAAAAGTTTTGTCACCCTGAGCCTGTCGAAGGGTGACCTGAAAACAATTCGGGGCATGTCATCTTGCGACCTGTTTCAGGTCTACGTCTGCGGAGCTCGTCGAAGGGTGACGTGCCGTTTTCGCCAGCTTTGGCAAATCTTCAAACCGCCCCTCAATCAGCGCGAGCTTTTTCTCGCGACGCCATTTCTTAATGCGCTTTTCCATTGCAAGGGCTTCAGCGGGTGAAGTGAACTGCTGAGCGAAGACCAACCGGACGGGTAAGCGCGTGCTGGTAAAACCTGTCGCAGATTGAAAATCATTGTGCAGGGCAACTCGCCGTTCAACATCATGAGTTACGCCAGTATAGTATGAACCATCAGCGCATTCTACTATATAGACTGATAGTTTGCGCCGGGGCATCTGGCGTCAAGTCATGCTTCGACGGGCTCAGCATGACAAGAAACTTTTACCACGGTGAGTCAAAAATAAAAGCTATACATTCCGGCTGCACGCAGGCCGCCTGTGGCATCGGGAAACATCTCATAGCGCGGGCCTGAGCGGCGTTTTGCCGCGTCGGCCAGAGACCATGTGTGCGTAGCGCTCAAGAAGCGTAGCGCGACGTTGGTAACAATCGACACGGCGAAAAAGAGTTGGCCGCGTTCGGCGCGGTTCTTGATATCTTGCAGCGACAGATAATCGCTGCCGCCGGCCGGGTCGGCAAACTGCAACGGGTCGGGCTCTGACCTCTGCCTCAGCTCTGCGGCGACATACGCCGATTCATAAAACTGCCAGTTGCGGTACGCGACGTAGATGAGACCCAGGTTTACCAGATTGCTGCTGAAATAGAGCGCGGCATAACCGGTTTCATTGTGCCGGTACATGCCATAGCCCGGCAACAGAAAGTCGATCGCCGCCATCTGCAGCGGTGCAGCAGGTTGCACGCTGTCGGCGGGCACGAAACGCGCGCGTGCAGCTTCGGGCGGCGCTGCGTGAACGCTACCCGCAGCGGTCAGCATGAAACATAACATGAAGGTGGCAGACTGCAGCACGCGAAGAGCGCGCGAAGAAACACGCAATCCGCGATATTTCATAGGTAAAACAAGACCGATAGAAATGCATTCAAAAGAAACACGACAAAGAGCGAACGGATAACGGCCTTCGAAACATAAATCGGAATCTGGAACAGCGACTCGGGCTTAAAGCCATAGTACGTGCACGTCAGCGGAATCACCATGCCAGAGACGATGGCCTTGATGAGAGTCGCCATCAGGTCGGTCATGGTGATCGAACGCGCGAGGTGGTCGACGAATGTCACAAACGGAAAAGACGTGAACATCAGCGAAATCAGATAGCCGCCCATGATCGCGATGACGTCGAAATAAATGATGAGCAGCACGACTGAGATGACGCCTCCGAACAGGCGCGGCAATACCATGATGAGATGCGGATTAATGCCCATCATTTCCATCGAGTCGATCTCGCGGTGCATTTTCTGCGTGCACATTTCGGCGGTGATCGCTGAGCCCGAGCGCGCGAGCACAATAATCGCGGTCAGCAGCGGGCCGACTTCGCGCACGATCACGAGCCGCAAGAGATTGCCGATAAAGTTGTCTTGCCCCAGTTTCGGCAAGAAGGTGATCGCCTGAATAATCGTCGTCGCGCCGATTGAGAGCGCGATGATCGAAAGCATCGGCAATGCCTGCGCGCCGGTAAAGCGTACCTGGTTTGCCACGACGCGCACAAACGTGTCGAGGTGTTTGCCTCTGAGATGCGTCGCCGAAATGAAAACCTGACGACCAAACCAGTAATAATCGCTTAGGCCAAGCAAGAACTTTGTGAAGCCCGCGTTCGGCAAATAACGCTGAAAGAAGCCGTTGACCGACCTCTGTATTGTATCTGAGAAATTGCCGGTCATGAAGCCTGCGGTGAGCCTGTCGAAACCGCTTTGCGCGCCGCAAGCCGCTCGAACTCGTCGCGGTCGTGCGCGCTGAAAAGTTCAACTTCGTGGCCGCGATGCAGCTTCAGGTTTCTGAGGCGCTGCACGTTTTCAACGCGCGCTTCGTCGTCGACCGCCATCAGGCGCTGAAACACTTCGAGCCCAATCGGGCAATGCTCGTGTTCGAGGTCGAGCTGGCCTTTGTGAAAATACGCGTCGCCGCAGTGCAATAGCCAGTTGTCACCCGATTTCACCGCAATCGCCGTGTGGCCGCGCGTATGCCCCGTAACGGGAATCAGCAGAATCTCATCGTCGCCCGCACCGGTCAGCGAACGTACCGCAGGAAAGCCAAACCATGTTTCACCCTCGAGTGTATAGCGCTGCCAGTCTGCCCCGTGGCTCCAGTGTACCTGGCGGTAGCGCTGCTTCTCGCCGAGAGTCGCCGGGTTCATCGCCGCAAGGTATTCGTCTTCGTAGATGTGCACCTTCGCTTTCGGAAAATCAGGCATGCCGCCCGCGTGGTCGAGGTCGAGGTGCGTCGGTATAATGTGGCGCACGTCGCTCGCTTTGAAACCCAGTGCTTCTATTTGCCGCACCGCAGTAAGAGACGGGTCAAAATTAGGATTAATCAGGGCAAGAAAGGCGGCGCCTAACCGTTCTTTCGGCGCGATCAGGTCTTCGGTGCCAAAGCCTGTGTCGACGAGCACAAGCCCATTGTTGGTTTCAACAAGCAGTGAGTGGCAGAGCATATGAGCCTGGCCGCCAAAAAGCCCACGGTCGTGCAGAAGGGCGCCACCGTGCGGGCAGAAGCTTGCAGTTTGCAGGTGGTGAATCTTCATCGGGTCAACCTTACCTCTGAGTTATAGACGACAAGCAATTCCCTGTGCTTACGCCGGCGGCGATGTAACAGTTTTCTTTTTGAGAAAACTGCTATATTGAGAAATCAATCTCTGTGGTGACTTCGCGCGAAGGCCGCACGCGCACCGAGCTCTTGTTGTAGACGACCGAATAAGGCGCGACACTTTCGACTATCCAGGTGTTGCCGCCAATGACAGAATTTTTGCCAATCACGGTGGCGCCGCCCAGAATCGTTGCACCTGCATAGATGACAACACCCTCTTCAATCGTCGGGTGGCGTTTGGTCGTCGCGAGGCTCTTGTCAACTGAGAGAGCGCCGAGCGTGACCCCCTGGTAGATCTTAACGTTATCGGCAATCACCGAAGTGCCGCCGATCACGATACCTGTACCGTGGTCCATGAAAAAAGAGCGGCCGATTTTGGCAGCAGGGTGAATGTCGATGCCTGTCTTCTCATGCGCGTGTTCGCTGAACAGCCTCGGCAACGTGGCAATGCCGAGGCTATGAAAATAGTGTGCGATGCGGTAGACAGCAACGCCGAAAAACCCCGGGTAGGCGAGCACCACCTCTTGCAGGTTTTGTGCAGCCGGGTCGCCGGCGTAAGCGGCCTCGGCGTCTTGCCAAAGCACGTCGTATATTTGCGGTAATTCGGTCGTGTAGAATTTTTCGCTGAGTGCGGCCGCCTGGCCGTGCGCGAAAGGTTCAAGCAGTGTGGTGAGGGCTTTTTGCGAGGCGGCGAGCTCGTCGAGCCAAGCTGCGCTGCGGTCTTGCCCTACCCCATGCGAGCGCGCAAACAGCAGCGCCAGTAAGCCTGTTACATATTGACCCGCGTCGTCTTTTGTCGGCAGAAGAGTTTTGAACTCAACGCTGCGCGCCCTTACCTTTTCTAAGAGAAGGTCGTGCATTATTTCGTGAGAAAATGGGTCAATTCAATAGCGATGTGGTCGATAGCGAATTCGAGATAATCCCGGTCACGAATTCTCTCTTTATATTGAGTAATTCGCGCTTCTGTGGACGTGTACGAACGCTTGCCGAGTTCTGTCGTTTTGGGCAAGTTTCGCCTGCCCTTGTTGGCGAGTCTGCGAGCCATAGTTACTTCCTTGTAACATTTTTGCGCGGTCATAAGCTGCCAGAAGCAGCTTATGACCGCGCAAAAGAAATCTGGGCCATCCTTGGCCTGAATTTATTTTCGACCCGGGCTAAAGTTTGCTGTAGTGATTTTTTTGGCCGAAAAAGGCTAGCCCCGGGGTTTTCATTGACAGCCTGTTTCTTTGAGCGGGGCAGTAAACCAGTGACATAGTTCGGCTGAAGTCACTGCCATTAACGATGCGAAACGACTTCTCTCTCGACCCGGTTCTTACCAATAAAGACGACTCAGACCCGATTCTGGAATACAAGAATATCGATACGTCTTTGCTCGCGGCACGGTGGGTGCTTTTGGGCAAAATTCCGTTCTACCAGGCGACGTCGGCCGACCTCGTGGCGCACTCTATCCACCGGCTCGACAAAATGCGCGAGAAGAAGAGCAAGTCGACCGGGCAGTTTGGCGCGCAGCTGGTCTTTCCCTTCGACCCGTACCGTTATGTCTGGGTGCGCTTCAGAAAGCGTATGTTGAAAATGGTCGATGAATCGTTCATTAACCTGCCCGACGGCGCCGGCATGCTCTACATGTCGCGCGCACTGGGTAAGCCCCTGCCCGAACTCATATCTATGGTCGGTTACGCCATGAACCTGATTCGCATTGCGCATGCAAAAGAGTACACTGTGTTTCTACTGGGTTCGCGCGATGAGGTGCTTGAAAAACTTTATACCAATTTTCGCCGGTCGTTTGCGGGCCTGCGCATCGTCGGGCGCCACAACGGCTACCTCAAAGGTGCGGCTGGCGAGCGTGTGCTCGAGGCAGTGCGAAAGACCGACCCGCACATTCTTTTTGTCGGCATGGGCTACCACCGCGGCATGAAATGGATTGAGCAGAACCGCGCGCAGCTCGGCGACCTGATCGTTGTCAATGTCGGCGGGTCGTTTGATACGCTCGCCGGTACGAAAACGAAAGCACCACACTCCGTGGCTGCAGCGGGTTATACTTGGCTCTGGCGCACAATCAACAAGCCCTACCGCTGGCACCGCCTGTTACTCGTGGCGTACTGGTTCTTTGAAACCATGTATTTCAAATTCTTCAAAAAAGAAAAATAAGCCAACAAGTTACTGGTATAGCAACTTGTTATTGCGCGAGCGACCGGTACCACGCGCAGGCTGCCGGTGTACCGGCCACAATACCCGAAGATTCGAGTGCGCGTTTGTTGAAACGCATGGGCGCACCCGCTTTGTCGGCGAGTTCAAGACCGGCAATGTTCATCAGCGCCGCACCGCCGGCGAGATCCCATTCGTTTTTCGGGCGCACCGAGACAGCGAGGTCATACGTGCCATCGGCGATGAGGGCGAGCTTGTAAGCAATTGAGCCGACTGCATAATCGGCGAGCTTCGGGTACGCGTTTTCGAGGTGTTTCAATTCGCCCGCCTTAAACTCACTGCGCGAGACCACGATGCGCGGTGGTGCAAAAGGTTTTTCAGGCATACGCGTGAATTTTTCGCCATTTAAAAATAGCCCGATGCCTTCAGCACCGCTCAAGAGATAGCCTTTGGCAGGGTTAAAGACAAAACCGGCGACGGCGCGATCGCCTGCGACGAGGCCCACTGAAACTGCAAACTCATCGCGACCCTTGATGAATTCGCGCGTACCATCGATTGGGTCGATGATCCAGACGCGCGGGCGCTCAAAACGGTCGCGCTGCATGCGCGCAGTTTCTTCGGCAGAATCGCTTTCTTCGCTGAGTATTGCATCTTGCGGAAAAAGTCTCTTTATCGCACCGACGATGACACGATGCGCAGCGTAATCGGCTTCTGTTACAGGGTTCTCGGGGTCTTTGTGCTGTACCGAATATTTCTGGCTCGTGTAAAACTGCATCACCGCTTCACCGGCTTCGCGCACAACCGGTAACATCGAATCGTGTTCGCGCGCGTATGACTCGTTCATGAAATTTGCTCGAGCGCGGGGTTAAATAAACAATGAGGATCAAGCGCGTTCTTGATGCTGCGCTGCACCGCGAAATATTCAGCCGAAAGAACCTGCTGCGCAATTTTGCGCTTCAATCGGCCCAAACCGTGTTCGCCCGACATGGCCCCCCCGGCGCGCGTCGCCGCCTGCGCCAGCCGAAACATGAGGGGCTCGAGCTTTGCCAGCTGCGCTTCGCTTTCGAACAAATAGTTCACGTGCAAGTTGCCGTCACCCGCATGGCCCCAGATCGCCGTCTCAAGGCCCTGCGCCGCCGCATCGCTGCGGGCTGCGGCGATCGTCGCGGCCAGCGCGGGCAAAGGCACAGCAATATCTTCGCCGAGCTTGTAGGGATACCGCTTCTTCAGTTCAAGCGTGATCGCCTTGCGTTTCGACCAGAGCTGCCGGCGGCTCTTCTCATCACGCGCTGCGACCCACTCGCATCTCTTGTCAAGACTCTGCAGTTTTGCGAGCGCGCTACTCACATCTTCAGCGTCACCATCAAACTCAATCATCAGCAGAGCCCCTGCCCCTGCGACGGGAAAGTCGACGAGATTCAGACTGAATGCGTCGAGCAATTCAATCGAGCGGGGTGCGATGCCACTACGCCGCATTTTCAGAATCAATTCGACTGCAGCGTGTTCATCGGCAAAGCCTGCGAGCACGAGCGCTGTGTCTGCAGGCTCAGCAGCGAGCCTGACGGTCGCTTCGAGTATTAATCCCAACCTGCCTTCGCTGCCGCAGAGCAGGTCGGTAAGCGAAAACCCCATGGAAGTCTTGACCGGCAGCGAACCCGCATCAATAATTTCGCCTGACGCGTTCAGCCACTTCAGCGCTGCCAGGTTCTGCCGCGTCGTGCCATACTTGAGAGACGACGGCCCGGCAGCATTCGTGGCAATGCTGCCGCCGAGAGTGCAGAGCGTCAACGATGACGGGTCAACGGGGTACCAAAGACCTGTGCCTGCGAGCGCAGCGTTCACGTCGCTCAAGATCACGCCACATTCAGCCCGCAGCGTCTGGTTTCTCTCATCAATCTCAATGATGCGATTGAGGCGCGTGAGGTCGAGTACGATTCCTGACGCGGGCACCGCAGCACCCGATAGACCACTGCCGCCCCCGCGCAATGTCAACGACAGTGCAGCGGCTTCGGCCGGTTGAGCGCGACGGAGCGCATTCACTTCAGTGATGATTGCCTCAAGCTGATTCTGCGAGCCAGGCCTCAGAACCAACAGCGCCTGGCCCCGCATATAGGTCGCGTCGCTGAGGTATCTTTCAAATTTTTCATCTTCGGGAAAGTATGCATGTTCCGTACCAACAATGGAGACGAGTTGGCCCAGGGCAGACTGCAAGCTGCCGGTGGTAATCGGCCCTGAAAGGCGATTCATGTTGTCAGGGTGTGGCGCAGAGCCGATGCGCAAAGTAAAAGATGCATCGCGTTGGCCCAATCCATTCAGGTCGTATTTCAATGCTCTTCGCCTGCATCGCGCTGGCGAATTGCCTCTCTATGGATAAAAAAATATTCGAACCGGGCTGCGCCGAACCCAGAAAAAAGCCCGAAGAGATTACGGTTGGCTATGCCGTGCCGGTGTCAAAGCACCGATACCTGGGCGAAATTACGATACAGTACGGCTCGGGCTACGAACGCCCCGAAATTCTAAGGCGATTGCGGCTTGAAGCAGCGGCGTGTGGCGCCGACGGCATGCTACTCGGTTCGTTCTCTCGGGTCGACAGCAAGTGGAAATGGGCAGACAAAGCCGCCAACGATTCATTCGACACCTCAGGCTTTCGCCTGATCGTGACGCTTTACCGGTTCGACGACGATCAGCGTTGAACCTGTTTCGCTCTCTCCCAGGCCTCGTTCCAGGTTTTGGCGCTGAGCTTTTCACCGCTGCTGAGCGGCGCCGACAAGTCTTGCTCCATCAATCTGAAACGTGTTTCAAATTTGCCGCAAGCCTTGCGCAGCGCCCCTTCGGGGTCAATGCCCAATAGCCGCGAATACTGCGCCAGGGCGAACAGCAGATCACCCAGCTCTTCTTCGCTGCGCTCTATACCTTCAGACCGGGCCAACCGCAACTCTTCGAACTCTTCTGTGACCTTTTCCCGTACGGCGACGAGACCCTCTTCGCCGGCTGGCCAGTCGAACCCCAGCCGCGCGGCTTTTTCACCCAGGCGCGCGGCGCGCTGCAAGGCGGCGAGGTTTTTGGGTACTCCGTCGAGATACGACACCCTGCCACCACCCGCCCTCGCGGCTCTCTTGTCGCGCTCGCGCGCCTTGATGGCCTCCCAGTTTCTGAGAACAGTTTTCGAATCACCGACTGTCAGGTCGCCATAAACGTGCGGATGCCGTGTCACAAGTTTATCCGCAATCGCGCGCGCCACATCGGCAAAAGTGAAACGCCCTTCTTCTGCGGCGAGCTGCGCGTGAATGACGACCTGAAAGAGCACGTCACCGAGTTCTTCTTTCAGGTCGCTGTCATTTGCGGGGTCGGTGCCGCGTTCGATGATTTCGACCAACTCGCAGGCTTCTTCGATGGCATGTTTGGCGAGCGACTCGTGTGTCTGTTCGAGATCCCAGGGGCAGCCGCCGTTCTTGTCTCTGAGGTCGCGCGCCACCTGCAACAGATCACGCAGCGCATCGTCGGTGACGGGGGGCGTTTTCATTCGACCATTTTTTATGTGGCAGCCGCGGTGCCACATAAAAAATGACCCGGCATGCAGTTACGTTTGAAACCGCAGACACTCACGGGAATCGGTGACTTTCTGCTGCTTGCGGGTGGTTATGCGGTCTACTTACATTGGGTAAATCTCTCGCCGTACTGGGCGATACCTGTTTCGGCGCTGCACGTCGCTGCGCTCGTGGCGCTGAAGCTCTACCGGGCGAACCTGCGGTTTCTGAGTCTTTACGCTTTGCGCACTCTGTTCGTGGTGTCGTTGGTCGGCGTCATGGTCGCCGTGGCGAATGGCTTTTACGCCGGTGGCAACCATTTGGCAGAGGCCGCGGCGCTCATGGTGTTTCAGAACTCGGCGACGCTGGTGCACCGGCTCTTCTGGTACTTTCGCCTCAACCCTGAAACCCGGTTCAAGAAGCAGGGCCTGACGCCGGTCATCATCTATGGCGCTGGCACAGTTGCGCACCACCTGCTGCAAGACCTTTCGGCCGAAGATCTGCTCGGCAAATACCAGATAGCAGCGATCGTCGACAACGACAAACAGAAGTCGGGTGGTCATGTCGGCCCCTACCGTATTCACGCCGGTTCTGAACTGAGGGCACTCGCTGAAAAGCACAACGCCGCTGAAATCTGGTTCACGATGCCCGCGACACCCGATTTTTTGCGGGAGGTGATGGATAATCTGCAAAACCTGAGCATCACGTACAAACTGGTACCGCGCAAGCTGGCGCAGTTTGCTCCCGATGTGCGCAAGCTGCGCATCGAAGACCTCATTCGCCGGCCCGAAATAAGACTCGATGAATCGAGGCTGATTACAGCGCTGAAATCTAAACGCGTGCTCATCACCGGTGCCGCAGGATCAATCGGCCGTGAGCTCGCGCGGCAGATTAAAGCTCTGGTACCGGCAAGGCTCACACTGATCGACCAGTGGGAACACGGGGTCTACCAGCTCGAACAAGAGTTTAATGCAGACAATATTTTCTGCGCGATCGCCGACGTGCGCAATGAGCGGCGGCTTCACGATATTATCGCCGCAGAAAAACCCCAGGTGATCTTTCACGCAGCGGCCTACAAGCATGTGCCCCTCATGGAATCAAATCACCTGCAGGCGATCGAAACGAATATTCTGGGCACCTGGCACCTGATAGGCGCGATCTCAAAATACCTTAAAGAAAACAGCGCCGCAGAGCCGGTGCGGCTGGTGAATATCTCGACCGACAAGGCGGTCGCGCCCGAAAACATTATGGGCATCACCAAAAGACTCGCAGAACTGATTGTTTATAACTCGGGCATGAAAAGTGTTGGCCGCTTGCAGACCGCAAGCGTTCGGTTCGGCAATGTTCTGGGTTCGTCGGGGTCTGTCGTGCCGCTCTTTTGGGAGCAGATTCAGCAAGGCGGCCCTCTCACCGTCACACACCCCGATATGGAACGCTTTTTTATGACAATTCCCGAAGCGGTGCGCCTGGTGCTGCAAGCGGCGTCTTTGCCCGAAGAGGCCGAAACGATTCTGGCACTCGATATGGGTAAGCCGGTGCGCATCGTCGAACTCGCTGAACGGCTGATTCTACTCGCGGGCAAAAAACCGCATGAAGACATTCAGATTGTCTATTCAGGCATTCGCCCTGGTGAAAAACTGAAAGAAGAACTTTTCTGGGAGAAAGATTCAGTACGCACTGCAATCCCTTTTATATTCAGGTCTACAGCCGAGCTCAAGTCACTGGATGTTGAGGATTTCTTGCTCAAACTGCGCGAAGCCCTCGAAGGCGAGCATTCTCGCTCGTGGTACAAAGAATTTTTGCTGCGTTTTGTTTGATCAGCTTTCTGCTTCTTCGATCTCACGGGCAAGTCTGGCCTTGCCGATTCGGCGCTGCATAACGAACCAGCCGTAGCCGCCTAGCCCTAATGTGACACACAGAAACATCACCTGAAAGAACGACACCGCGAGAAATGCCTGGCTTTCTTTCATGCCGAAAACCGGCAACAGAGCCACAGCGATTGCCTGGTACACACCCACATAGCCTGGCGTCGAGGGAACACTACTCGCAAACCCGATGATAGCAACAAAAATCACCGACTGCGCAACCGTCAATTCGCCCCCGAAGGCCGCCGCGAGCGACTTGAACATGAAAGCATCGATAAACCAGATAATGACGGTATAGATCAGAAACTGCAAGAGAAATGCCGGGTGATGAAACACGCGAATGCCGTCGAGCAACCCGTTCAAAAAGGCTTCAAGGCGCATCTTGAATGCGCCGCCGAGCGGCATTAGGTGAATCAGCCTCACCCAGAACGCCTGCATTTTCGGGGCGATGAACGCAACCACAACGAGCAGCAGCACCACGGGTAGCACGATTGTCCAAATGGTGCGAAACGCCGGCGGCAGCTCTACCGTGAAAAACAGCATGCACCAGGCCAGAAGCAGCAAAACCGCTGCGTCGAGCATGCGCTCGGTGAGCGCTGTCGCGAGCACCAAGGTCTTGCGAATATTCGCGCTCAACGCCAGCACCACAGAACGTATCACTTCGCCTGCGCGCGCGGGTAGAATGTTGTTCGCGAGATAACCAATAGCATTTGCCCAGTAGGTGTTGCTGAACGCAAAGTCATGCTCGCGGCGAATTACCTGGTGCCAACGCCAGGCACGCAGCGAGAGCGCGATCACCGCAACCGCGGCAGCAATCAGTGCAGGCAATACCTGCATATCGGCAAACTCGCTGCGAATTGCAGAGAATTCAAGATTGCGCGCGGCGAAGTACAGACAGCCACCCGAAATTGCGAGCGTGAGAACGATTTTTATGATACTCAAAACCCGCCTGCGCATGTGCATGCCATTGGTCAGATTATCTGAATCTCAGCGACAATCTTTTTTGAAGAGCCCGGCCGAATTAATTTAGCTGACGGCTGAACTGCGAGTACGTTTGATATCCTCATCATTCGGCGCACCGGCAGCATGGCGCGCGTTAAGGGGTAAACATGGCATACCGAAGGCTGATTGGCGCAAGCGCGAGCGAAGACAGACTCGAAAAGCTGATCGAAGACCGGCTGAAGCCCGGCGCAGATAAAGAGCGCATCGACAGCCGCATATGGGATCTCTTCGGCGAAACGTGGGCTATTATGTTCACCGATCTTTCGGGGTTTTCGCGCAACGTTGCGAAATTTGGTATCATTCACTTTTTGCAGACGATATACGAATCAGAGCGCCTGTTGATTCCCCTGATTGAAGAAAACGATGGCATTCTGCTGAAGGCCGAAGGTGACAGCCTGCTGGTGATTTTTCGCAATCCCGATAAGGCGGTGCAGGCTGCGGTCGCGATGCAGCGGCAACTCTTGCAGTATAATACCGACAAGACCGACGAAGAAAAGGTTCTACTCTGCGTCGGTCTCGGTTACGGCCCGGTGCTTCGTATCGGCGATATCGATGTTTTTGGCCACGAGGTCAATTCGGCGAGCAAACTCGGTGAAGACACAGCGAAAGCCTATGAAATTCTGGTGACACCTGCCGTGCGAGAAGTTTTCAAGAGTCGTGCGGATGTCAAATTCACCGAAGCCGATGGCCATTTCAGCCTCAGCTGGCGCGAGTGATACGGGTTAATATCTGTTCGCGAAAACGGCTGGGAAAAATGGCCTCGAAAGCAACACCGGCTACCGCAATATGGCGGTAACCGGCGTACTGATCAGCCGGCCTTAACGACTTTAAATGTCACGCGGCGGTTCTTTTCACGCGAGAGGTTCTCGTCACGTTCTGCAGAGCCCGCACCGCGATACGTCATCTTTTCTTTGGGGATTCCGTTTTTCACGAAATAGTTGTAAACGTCTTTGGCGCGCTGGCGTGAGAGGCCGCCTTTGCCGTCGTCTTTGCGCTTATCTTTTTCAGGGTGCTGGTTATGGTGGCCGGTGATTTCGAGCACGTAACCTTCTGGCATTTCAGCGACAACTTCTTTGACGGTTGCGAGCGAACCTTTTGCCGACGCACCTGCGCCTTTCGCGTCAAAAGCGGGCAAACCCACAACCGCGACTTTGGCGAGCTTCTCGTTGGCCGAGTCTACGCCTGAGTCAAGACCGGCTGAACGCGTATTCGCGGCAGGCGCGGGCTCTGGCGCTGCAGGCGGTGGTGTGACCTCAGCTTTTTTTTCTTCTGTTGAACTACAGGCAGCAAAGCCAATAGTGAGCGCGCCGATGAGCGCTGTGATGAATAGTTTTTTCATTTTTATATCCTCAAAAAGTCGCGCGAAATTTTGGCACAGCCGAGGGCCACGCATGCGCGAGTTGGGCAGTTCATCCGATTTCAGCGCTGTGCGTCAACCATAAACAACTGAATCCAAAACCTACTTGACGGGCTGATTTTGCGGGCCATTCGGCAGATATGCTCCGTTACGCTGCCGACTGGCGCACGCTCTTCTTTGTCGCTATCTATTGCACTCTGGTTTATGTGGGGTTCGCCTTCTGGGAGCAAATGGAGATATGGCAGGTCGTGCTGCTTTTTATTGCGATGTGTAATTTTTCATTCTTCAGCGCAGTCATGGTCCATAATACCATACACTGCCCCATATTTCAGCAACGGTGGATGAATAAAGTCTTTCAGCATTTTCTCTCTTTTTGCTACGGCCACGCCGTGAGTGCGTTCGTACCGGGTCACAACTTCAGCCACCACAAATACACGCAGCGTGAAAAAGATGTGATGCGCACGACGAAGATGCGCTGGCGCTGGAACCTTCTGAACCAGCTGTTTTTCTTTCATACGATGCTACCCGATATCATGCGCGATGAAAATCGCTTCGTCAGCGCCATGCGCAAAGAGCGTCCGGCATGGTTCTGGCAATACTGGACAGAAATGATTATTTTTATCGCGACGCAGGCAGTGCTCGCATACCTGAACTGGAAAGCATTTCTGCTGCTCGTACTGATTCCGCACCACTACGGCGTTTGGGGCATTGTCGGGGTTAATTTTTGGCAGCACGACGGCTGTGACCCTGACCATCAATACAACCACTCGCGCACCTTCACCGGCAAGCTGCTCAATTGGTTTGCCTTTAACAATGGTTACCACGGCATGCACCACGACCAGCCAACACTGCATTGGAGCCTTCTGCCAGAATACCACAACAGACTTATACATCCGCATATTCACCCAGCGCTCGAGCAGAAAAGCCTTGTGGTTTATCTTTGGAAAACACTGATCTACCCCGCAAAGCGCCTGACCTATGACGGCAAACCGGTTGTACTGCCCCCGAAAGTAAAAGACGGTGATTGGGTTGCCGAGCTGCGTGTGAATGCCAACGCGCTCGATCTCGGAGCCGAAGCTTAATGGCAACTGCCGCGGCCAACAACCAAAAGAAGATTTCATACCGGGCCAAAGAGGTCACGAAATGCCCGGTCTGCGCAACGACGCATTTTAAAGAAGAATTGTTATCGGGCAGCGGGCGCCTCATTGCCGGCAAACTGACGCAAGAACTGCAGCGCCTTTACGAAGACAATAAAAAGTGGGGAAAAATCAACCCGCTCGTCTACCACGTGCAGGTGTGCCCAAAATGCCTGTTTGCTGCTTTTCCCAAAGATTTCACGACACTCACCTCAGAAGAAATTCTTGCGTTAAAGAACACTGTCGCGCACAGACAGAAAGTCGTTGAAACGTTTTTTGGCAAATATGACATGGGCGAAAACCGCAGCATCGTTCACGGCGCGATCGCGTACATGCTCAATGTCGACTGCTACCACCTGCGTGGGCCGGCGAGTGCACCGACCCCCAAAAAGGCCGTTTCAGCGATACGCGCCGCATGGCTGCTCGACGATCTCTTCAAAGAAGCAAACTATCGCCCCTATGATAAACTGCGTGACTTTTATTATGTCGAGGCCGCCCGTTATTACAAGCGGGTGCTCGACACGATGACCTCGGGCATTGAACCGATGGAAGAATCGGCGTACATTCTCGGCCCATCGCTTGACTTTAACTGGGCATTTGATGGCGTCATTTATTTGAATTCGTATCTGACACGCAAGTTCATCGACCAGATGGCAACCAACCCCAAAGATAAATATGCTATTATGGATAGTTCGCGCCGCTACCTGTCAAAGCTCTATGGCAGCGGCAAATCGTCAAAAAGCCGGCCGTCGGTGATTATCGACATGGCCAAAGAACTCTATGACGAGATGGGCAAAATGATGGAGCGCTTTCGTATTGAATACGACCCCGCATTTGCAGAACAAAAGGCCAAAGAGGCAGCAGAAGCTGCTGCCATCGTCGCGGCGGCTCAGAAAGCTTAAGATTTCGCGATACGTTTTCGCTGAAGCAGGGAGTGCAGCGAGAATCGATTATGACTGCAATTTTTCAATGAGCAGACAACTTTGCCAGAAACGAAATTACCTCAGTTTGATCACGCAGAATATAGCGCGCGGCGCTGCGTGCCCTGCCCACCTTGATAGTGTGGCTCGTCGCCGGCAGCATGCGAAACATGTCTTCGTCGGTCGTGTCGTCACCCGCAGCGAGAATAAAATCGTACCGCTGGTGGCGAGAGAGTGCCATAAGCGCAACACCTTTATTCACACCGTTGTTGCGTACCTCAACATTGTTATTGCCCTGAATAACATCAATATTCATGCTCGCCGTGAATTGCAGAAGCGTGTCATACAGTTCTAAAATTCTTTCGCGAATAAAGCCCATATCACCTTGCGCCCGGCGGTAATGAAAGACAATCGACCGTTCTTTCTGTTCGATAGTTGTACCCGGCAGACGCCGATGGTACTTTTGCATAATGGGGGCAATCTTCAAAAACCAATCGGCGCCCGCCGGCACCAGCGGCGTCCATTCGCTTGAGTGCGCCGGGCGATAAAAGGCTCCGTGTTCTGCCACAAGGCCAATGCGCTTGTCAGCGAAATGCAGACTCAAGAATTCTCGATTGCGGCCGCTAACGATAAAGAGGTCCGTTCGCGCGTCATCGCAAAGGTTCTGCAAGACGGATATCAGCCCGGGGCCGGGCACTGCATCTTCAGGTTTGGCGGCAAAACCGACAAGTGTGCCGTCGTAATCGAGAAACAGCGAGCGCCGCTTCGCAGATCTGTACGCTTCGACGACTGAGCGTTCGACATCAAACGCAAGATATTTTTTACGTTCGGAGTTTCTGCTTTGCTGCGTTTCGTTGAGGCATTCCATAATCTCGCCCAACCACGAATGGATATTCTGTTCGCGCAGATAGGCACGCATGGGTTCATTGCGTTCGATCTGCTCACTTCGGGGAATTTCGAGCGCCTGCTTGATGGCGTCTGCGATCTCTGAACAGCTATTGGGGTTTATCATGATCGCACCGGTCAGCTCACCTGCCGCACCCGCCATCTCGCTCAAGATCAGCACACCCGAACCGTCGGTTCTCGCCGCCAGATATTCTTTCGCTATCAGGTTCATACCATCTCTAAGCGGAGTCACCAGCGCGATATCGGTCGTGCGGTAGAGCCCTATGACTTCACGGGTCGATAGGTTTGTATATTGGTAGAAAATCGGCGCCCAGTCAGCTCTTGAAAAACGGCCATTGATGCGACCAATCTGCTCGTCGAGCTGCGTCTTCAGGTCTTGGTATTTGTCGACGCCAACCCGGCTCGGCACTGCGACGACGTGCAGCTGCACGCGCCCGTGCATTGCGGGAAATTTCTCAAGAAAGAGCCGATAACCTTCGAGACGATTGAGAATCCCTTTCGTGTAATCGAGGCGGTCTATGGACAAAATTTTTCTGAGTCCAGGCACAGAGAGTTCTTGACCAGCTTGTGCTCCATCGCCCGCGTAGAGATCATAATCGATACCCATTGGAAACGTTTCAGCCTTGCATACCCTGTCTTGCACGGTAATTTCACCGAGAGCGTGTTCAAACCCGAGAATTCGGCGAACGCAGTGCAAAAAGTGCTCACGGTATTCATGCGTATGAAAGCCGACGAGATCGGCAGCAACCAGCCCTGCGAGCAAATCGGCCCGCCACCGCCCGGGCAGCAGTCGAAACAGTTCAAAATGTGGAAACGGAATGTGCAGAAAGAAACAAATTTGGTTTTCCGGGAAAAGGTCTCGCAACAGGCGCGGCAGCAGCATCAGGTGGTAGTCGTTGACGAAAATTATATCCCCCGGCTTGACAATCTCGGCGATGCGGTTACAGTATTCGATGTTCACCTCAACATAGACCCGCCAGTATTCATCATCGTATTGCGTCAGCATCGGAAATGAATGGAAAAGCGGCCACAGGGTCTTGTTGCAGAATCCGTCGTAGAATTTCTCCATTTGGTCTGGCGAGAGAAACACCGGTACGAATGTGTCGCCTACCGATTCACTGTATGCGGCGAATTTTTCGGGCGCAATTTCTCCGGGCCAGCCCACCCACTTGTGCTGAAAATTTTCAGTTTCTTTACGTCGCGAGGCAATATACGAGTTGATACCCGTGGCGACGCCACCGGTCGACTGCTTGACGCGCATTCTACCGCCCGATTCTCTGAATTCGAATGGCAACCGATTCGAGACGACAATGAGTTGCATGCGACTTTATGGTATTCATGAAGCTTGCGACAAGGGTTTTTGCTTTTTCTGACGCATGACTGAAGCAAGCACGAAAAATACTAACTACGATTCGCTCTCGCTGGCCAGTTACGGGGTAATCGGCGATACGCGCACAGCGGTTCTTGTATCGGCCACCGGCTCAATCGATTGGGCATGTTTTCCCGATTTTGATTCCCCTTCAGTTTTTGGCCGCCTTCTCGGCCGCGGTGCGGGAGAGTTCTCAATAGCGCCGACCGATGCGTACCGCTCGCATCAATTTTATGAATCGGGAACCAACATCGTGGTTACAGAATTTGTCTGCGATTCGGGTCGGTTGCGAGTGCGCGATTTTATGCCTTATGTACCGAATCGCAAAGTAGCGACGGCAGAAATTCACCGAACCGTAGAATGCATCGAAGGCCAGGTGCGCGTGCGATTGTTTTTTTCACCTCGATTCAACTACGGCCGCGAAAAGGCAAATGTGGTGGTGAAATCGCATGGGGCGATCTTCTCGGCTGCTGAAAATTCACTGACACTTTCATCGCCCACACCATTGTCAGCGAGCGACGGAGCCGCCGGCACCACGTTCACAATGGCGACAGGCGAAGAGCTTTCATTTGTCGCCGACTGGGGAGCAACTGAAGTTTACCCGGTGCGCAGTTACCAGACTTATCGCCGCATCTGGGAAACGCGCAAGGCGTGGCGACAATGGATTGGCCGACTTGCCTACCACGGCAGATACCGTGATGCAGTTGAACGTTCGCTGTTAACGCTGAAATTACTTTCTTACGAACCGACAGGCGCCATAATCGCAGCGCCGACGACGTCATTACCCGAATGGATAGGCGGCTCGCGCAATTGGGATTACCGCTACACATGGATTCGCGACTCTGCGTTTATTCTGGGGGCGTTTTTTCGTGCGGGGTTTATCGATGAAGGCACAGCCTATTTTGATTTTATTCTGAAGAGGGTATTCAAGGGGCGTGATCTGCGCATTCTGTACGATATTCACGGCCGCGAAAACCCTACCGAAGCTGAGCTGCAGCACCTCGAAGGGTACGCTGGTTCTGGCCCGGTACGCATCGGCAACGGGGCCGCAGAGCAGCACCAACTCGACATCTATGGCAGCCTGCTCGATGCCGCCTGGTTATATTATCAGCACGGTGGAGTGATCACTTCAACAGAATGGCAGGCCTTAACAGACATCATCGCTCTCGTCATGAACAAATGGCGCGATACCGATTCAGGCATCTGGGAGGCGCGGTCAGAAGAGCAGCACTATACCTATTCGAAAATCTGGGCGTGGGTGGCGCTCGACCGCGCTGTGAAGCTGGCAAGCCGTCTGGGTCTTGTCGACCAGGTAGAAACGTGGGCACGTGAAGCCGACACCATTAAGGCGCACGTGCTTGAGGGCGCATGGAACGAATCATTGCAGAGCTTCACACAATATTATGGTTCACCGACTATTGATGCTGCTCTGCTCGTCATGGCCGAAACCGGGTTTATCGACGTGAATGATGCTCGTTTTGTCAGTACACTCGAAAAGATCAAAAACTCGCTGGGCGACGAGCTAACCCCGCTATTCTACCGTTATGATTCGGGTGCGTTCGACGACGGTATTCGCGAACCCGAAGGCCGCTTTTTGCTGATGTCGTTCTGGTATATCGATTGCCTGATTTTGCTGAAAAAACTGCCTGAGGCACGGGCGGCCCTCGAGCAAATGATTGCGATGGCAACACCGCTCGGCCTCTACAGCGAATGTTTAGACACCGCCGCAGATACTCCGTATCGCTTTCTGGGCAATTTTCCGCAAGGGTTCAGCCATCTCGGGCTGGTGAATTCGATTTTCAAGCTCGACCAGATGCGGCGCGCAATGGAAGCGGGTGACGCCTGACCCAGGCGCCTACCGGCTAAAATATTACTTCAATCCCACACCGGGCAGACCGAAAATAGAATCGTAGACTGCCATGGATAAAGCATATATGATCGGTTTCGGGGTCGCCCTCGGCGTCCTTGTTTTGGGGGTCGAAGCCTCGGGCGTTGCCTGGAGCGCGCTCTATGACCTTGCCTCGATCTTCATCACCTTCGGTGGTGCTTCTGCGACCACGATGATGCAGAACCCCTTTGAACTGACGATGAATATCCACAAGATCTATAAACTCGCATGGCTGAAGAACGAAATCGATATTAACCGTTACGTTTTGCAGATCGTATCACTCTCAGAAATCGCACGCCGTGAAGGTATTCTGGCGCTCGAAGACCACGTCGATAAGCTCGACAGTAAGTTTCTGACCAAAGCGCTGCAGATGATCATCGACGGTACCGACCCCGAAATTGCCAAGCGCGTTATGCGCATTGAAATCGAGGCCCTCGAAGGCCGCCACGCGGGCAATCGCGGCTGGTTCGACACGCTCGCCACGATGGGCCCTGCGTTTGGTATGCTCGGTACCCTCATCGGCCTTGTGGGTATGCTTTCGAACCTCGGAGGTGACACTTCGGGCCTGGGTAAAGCGATGGCCGCCGCCCTCATTACGACCCTCTACGGTTCATTTCTCGCCAACGTTTTTGCAATACCCACAAACAATAAGCTCAAAGGCCGTACCGAAGCCGAAGTGATGCTCATGAACATGCTGCTCGAAGGTGTCATGTCGATTCAGGCCGGTGAAAACCCGAAAGTTATTATGGATAAACTGCTCTGCTTCGTCGACCCCTCAGCGCGCGAAGCGCTCATTAAACAGCGTGAAGCCGAGGGTGGCAGCAACTAAAAATGGCGCAGAAGTGCCCACCATGCGTACAGAAAGTACCCGAATACATGTCGACGTATGGGGACTTCATCACCCTGCTGCTCTGCTTTTTTATCGCGATCTACCAGCCGCCGACGCCGGTTAAAGTTTCTGAAATGCGGATTATGTTGTCGCCCTTTCAGGGCTCACGCGGCATCATGCCCGGCGGCAACACGCTCTCGAAACAGAAACTCGAAGACATGGGCCTCACCGTTGAAGCGATGCCTGCTGAAGTGAAAGGAAAGGTACAATCGAAAGAAAAGTACCAGGTCAAACAGATATTCGAAGACGAAATAAAAAAGAAGAAAATCAAAATCACCGAAGAAGAGCGCGGTATCGTTATCAGCCTCATCGGCGACGGCTATTATGCTCCGGGGTCGGCGAAGCTCACAGAACAAGGTCGCACGATTCTGACAAAAATCTCTGATGTGCTCGGCCGCATGGATTCATACACGCGCATCGAAGGTTATGCCGACGACGAAATGACGGCAAGACCGCAGGGCGAATTTTACGAGTCAGCATGGGAACTCGCCGCGCAGCGAGCGATCAATGCCTTGCGCTTTCTCGAAGAGAAAAACGACGTGCCCGCAGAAAAACTCTCAGCAGCGACGTTTGGCAAGACGCGACAGCTCACGCAATCGGGAACCCCTGAAGCGCGCGCACTCAACCGCCGTATAGACGTCATTATTCTTTCGGGTAAAAACCAGACGCGCTCTTACAAAGACTCCGCGCTGCCTGAGGGTCGCGTACCTCAGACCGAAACCAGCGTACCTTAAAAGCATAGGTGAGCAGCCACCGCAATGCGATGGCGGCTCACCTGCGCTCAAGATCTTTCAGATATGTTTCGGCGCGCCCATAATCGGGGTTGCGCAAATAGCCGGATTTATTATTCTTCTGGATCACCGCCATGAGGTCGGTGAGCTCGCGCTTTGCTTCTGCAAGTTCGCCGCGCTCTTTGTAAAGACCCGCCAAAAAGAAATAGGCCTTCGCCTGGTCGGGTTCAACCGATTTGAACTCTTTCATCAGTTCTATCGCTTTCTCCTGAAATTGCTGTTGGCTCACGGTGATCACATCTGAAAGAACGCGGTACTGGTTATTGCGCGCAAACCCGGCATAATACATGACCGCAAGCTCGTATTTCACCTTGTTCATCGTCTTTTCAAGGTTCAGCGCCTTCAGAAAGGCCTGCTCGGCTTTGCGCGCCTCATCGGGGTTCCAGTTATGCGTGCGCGACAGATTCGCGTGGCAGAGCCCCTGCCAGTAGAAAACTTCGGCGACGGCTTCGCCGTACTCGGCTGCTTTTTCGAGATTTTTAATGCAGAGCTCATAATTTTCCATGAGCGCGTACGATTCGCCGATCTTGCGGTAGACCTTGCCGGTTTTTATGCCGGCGTCGATTTTCTCATTGATTATTTTTTCGTAACCGGAAATTTCTTTCTCCCAGTCGTCGAGCTGGCTCTTGCTGGCAGGTCGGCTGCCATAACGCTTCTCGAGATGCTTCTCTTTTGCCTCTTGATAGCAGCTTTTGACTTCGCAGCCCATAAAGAGCGAGGCGAAAATGAGCACGGGCAGGCGAATCTTCACAGCGAGGCCTAATGTGACATAATACGGCTATGCTGTAAAGAAAATTATCTCGAAAGTCAGGCACTTTTGCCGGCGCATCGCGCGGGCAAAAGTGGCGATTCGTTATAAATCCCCATTGACGGCGCAATGGGCTGCCGTTTCACGCGAGCATGCAGCAGGTCTATTTTTCACGTTTGGGTATGCCAGACAATATCGAAGAAGTTGAAACGGTAGAGTTCGTCATTCGGTGGGAGGTCAGCTATAACGAAGGCGACCACGACCGTATCGATGCGGCGAGTTACGACGAGATCAAAGAGCTGCTGGCTAAAAAGCTTGAGGTACTGCTCAAAGACAAAGGCGCCGATATTGCGCGCATTTTGCAATCATCGGTGCACCATAAGACAAAATACGAGCCTTTTGTCTCAGAAATATCGGGCGAGTATAAAGCGGTGCTCTATAAGCTACTTTGAGGCGGGCACGCCCGCTTCAAAGTATAAACAGCATCTGGATCAAACCAACGGCAAAGCCGAGCGCCGAGCCGACGAGAATCAGAATCCATTCGTCTTCTTGAAATGCCGTGCGCAGCAGTTCTTCAAAGTCTTCTGGCGGCAGATTGCTGAGGCGCTCGTAGAGCGTGTTTTCGAGATCCATCGCATTACCGAGATAGCCCTCAACTTTCATCGCATACTTGGGCACGGCTTCGTTGATTCGGCGCACGATCAGGGACTTGAGAAATTCGTATTTCTCTGAACCGACGGCAAAACTCATGATCGGCTGCGCCAGCCCTTCGATCTTGGCCAGAGCGCGAATTACATTGGATTGAATGACGCTGAAGAATGCTTCAGCCGCGCGGCCATAGATGAAGTTTTCGAGCACCTGGTGCGGTGAGAGAATTTTGTTCGCGACAATGTCGGCATATTCTTTTGAAACTTCTTTCTGGCGCTTGAGAAACAGGCCCTGGTATTTTACCAACCCAAGAATTTTTTGCTCGCGCAGCGGGCGAAAGATCATCTTGAGCGCCAGCCAGTTTGTGTAATAGCCGACGATCACGCCGACAATCGGCACAGTCCAGGGCGCCTGGTAAAAATACCACTGCGCCATCTGAATAATGCCAAATGGGAAACCAAAGTAGATGCCACTGAGCGCAATAAACGTAAATTCTTTCTTGCCGCAGCGCATAAACATTTCGTTGAGCAGAACCACATTTTTGCCGGTGAGGTTTTTGATGACGAGGCTCTTCAGGTCAAAAACCGCAAGAATGTTGCGTTTGATTTCTTTAATTGACCCTTCGAGCAAGGGGCCGGTTTCTTTGTTGACTTGCTTCGCAATCTGCTCGCGCACCGCGCCCGGTGTGAGATCCCACACTGTCTGGTTGGCCGAGCGGCCGACTTCGTCGACGAGTTCATGCGTCACCTTTTTCATCGGCTCTGCAAGTTCGAGCGCCATCTCATGCGGCTTCACCTTATCGAAAATTTCTTCGACTTTAATGAGTTTGGTCGTCATGAGTTCGACTGACTTTGACGCCATCTTGTGCGCCTTGCGCGGTATAATACCCTGCCAGCCGAGAAAAGGCGGTATTCCCCAGAATGTCAGGGGATAGAATGTCATCTTGATCGCTATCCAGTTTGTCAGCCAGCCGACGAATGCGCTCGTGACGGGCATGCTCGCGTAGACGAGCAGTTCTTTATGGGCGTGAATCCATTCTTGCATCAGGACAGGCTATAGGTAAACGCGTCAAGGTCGAGCGTTTTCATTGATGGCGGCCATCGATCGCACCGCGGCGTTGCCGCTAACCGCCGTCTAAGGAAAGACCGAAAAATCGGCGAGCGCGCCGCTCGCGATATGGCTGAACTCGGTGACGATTTCATCGGGTGAAGGCAGAATCTCGGGATTGCCGTCTGCCTTGGCTGCGGCTGCGAAGAGTTTGCGCGCAAAGGCAGCGTTGAGCGCCGTCATATATACCCCCGCCGTATTCTGGCCGGTCAATACGGCGCGAAAGTCGGTGAGCGATTTTTCTTTTGTATCTGCCCGCAGCGCATCGAGCGACGACAGATATTTCTGCGGTGGCGGCTGAAAGATACCCGTTGTGATTTTGCCGGATTGCAAAAGTGCATAGTGGGTCGGTGCGAGGGGCGATATTTCATCGAGCCCGTCATCGGAGTGCACGACGAGCGCCGCCTTGAGTCCCAGAAGTTTCAACGTCTCGGCGACCGGCACGAGCAGTTCCCTTGCATAAACACCCATCAGCTGCACCGGCGCGGCCGCCGGGTTCGATAACGGCCCCAATACATTAAACACGGTGCGCACGCCGAGCTCACGCCGCACAGGGCCCGCATGCTTCATGGCCGGGTGGTAGAGCGGTGCGAAGAAGAACGCGAAATTCGTGCGCCTGAGTCTCGCTGCAATGCGCTGCGGGTCTTCTTCAAGTGGGTAGCCGATTGCTTCGAGCACGTCGGCCGAACCTGATGACGACGAGACGGCGCGGTTACCGTGCTTGGCAACGGGAACGCCCGTCGATGCCAGTGTCAACGCGACAAGGGTCGAAATATTGATCAGGTGTGAGCGGTCGCCGCCCGTGCCGCAGGTATCGATAAAAAGTTCAGGTAGCTCATCTTTCTTGATCGGTGTCGCCATTTGGCGCATAGTTTTTGCACAGGCGGCAATTTCTTCGGGGGTCTCGCCTTTTGTGCGCAGTGCCACGAGCCACGCTGCGATCTGCGCCATTGTCAAACGGCCATGCATAGTCTCTGAGATGAGCCAGGTTATCTGATCGGCAGGCAGGTTTTGCCCTGCTAAAAGCTCTTCGAGTAGGTTTTTGAATTCCATGACTGGGTTAATTAGTTTTCGCCGCGGTGCGGCGAAAACCAATATAATTCTCTCAAATCAGTCTGCGAATCATGCCTGCAAGTTCGGCGGGTTCGACCGTGTCGACGGCCCGCGATTCAATCGGCACGTCTGAAAAGAGAAAATACGCTTTCTGCGCTTCGCCATAAACCTGCCAGCTGTGCTTGCGGTGGCGGGGCATCAGTGTCAGGCTCTTCTTGCCGATCGCTGCGGCAACATGGCGAGGGGCGGCGTCATTACAAATGACGAGGTGCGCCAAAGTGAACAGAGCCGCGGTTGCGCTGAAATCAATTTCGTCGGCAAAGAAGACTTTCATTGATTTCAGGTCGCTGTTGTTCACAGCGGTCTCGAGCTCTGCAATGAAAGCTTCGTCGCCCGGCCCCGCTGCGAAAAGCACGGGGTGGATAATGCGCTTCTTCTTGAACAGACGCAGCGTCTCGATAATCTGAAAAACCGGATACCGCTTCTCTTCAATGCTTGCCCCTATATGCCATATGATAAACCGGCGCGACAGGCGCAGCTTAAAGAGCTGGTTACGCAGGCGCGAGACCTCTTGCTTTTCGACGCCGATCACCGGGTATTGCATCTTGAGCTGTGGTGAGACGAGCGCCCCGAGTTTGTGATAGTATTCGAACGAGTTCACTTCGGTTGCGTGCTCGATTGCGGTGCGCGTGAGTAAAAACTTCAGCGGTTGATTGCGCACGCCGACGCGAATCTTGATTCGTGCCAGAAAGCCCCAAAGGCATGCCTGCGAGTCACGGCCAAATGTGAGCACGGCGTCGAACCGCTTGTGGCGAATGGCTTTCAGAACACCTAGAAATCCGGCTGCTTGTTCGCCCTTCAAAGTCAGCGGCAATACCTCAGCAACGTCGGGGTGTTTTTGCACAGCAGAAGCGTTACGCGCGTCGCAGGCAACGGTAATCTGCATGCGGGGGTGTGCTTCTTTGAGCGCCTGAATGACGCCGGTCTGCAATATGATATCGCCCAAGGATTTTTTTGAAATAATGAGTAGTCTTTGCATGGTTTCCCTGGCTGTTTTAGGGTAGCTTGCGCTGCATTGAGAGCCTAAAACAGCACTCCAGCGATGGACGCAGCCAGAATGTTAGACATGACGCCTATCAGAACAGCCTTTAGCCCCAGAGCCGCGAGTTCGGCCCGGCGCGATGGCACGAGCGCACCAACACCGCCGGCCATAATTGCGATCGAAGTCAGGCTGCCGAAACCACAAAGCAGGTAGGTTGAAATCATGAATGATTTGGGTGAAAGCAGCGCTTTAATCTTGCCGAGTTCTATGTAAGCGACAAATTCATTGAGCACGATGCGGGTGCCGAGCAGGTTACCCACCTGCACCGCTTCGCCCCAGGGTACACCGGTGATGAATGCCACAGGCGCAAAGGCATATCCCAAAAGCTGTTGAATGGTGAGGGGAACCGCAGTGACGACCTGTTGCAATGAGCCCGTCGTGTGCGCAATCGCCAGGTCGCGCAGCGACGACCAGATACCGTTCATCAGCGCAATGAGCGCGATAAACGCGATCAGCATGGCAGCGACATTGGCCGCAAGCAGCAAACCTTCTGACGCGCCGCGTGCCGCAGCGTCGATGACATTGACCGGGCCGTTGGTGTCGCTTGCCTCGCTGTGCGTCTTTGCACCGTTCTTCGCGGTCTCAGGCGTGCCCGTTTCGGGAATCACCATCTTTGAGAGCATGATCGCCCCGGGTGCAGTCATGATGACCGAGGCCATCAGGTGGCGCATATCGACACCCGCAACCGAAACATAAACGACCAGAATGCCGGCGCTGCAGTGGCACATGCCAGAAACCATCAACGTAAAAAGCTCTGAGCGCGTGAGATTTGCAAGGTAAGGTTTAATCGTCAATGGCGCTTCGGTCTGGCCCATAAAAATATTCGCCGCAACATCGAGAGTTTCTGCCCCAGAAGCGCGCATAAACCGGCTCATAAACCCGGCGATGGCGCGTATAATCGGCTGCATGACACCGAGGTAATAAAGAACCGAGAAGATCGATGCGACGAAGATAATCGTCGGTAAAACCTGAAACGCAAATACGAAGGCCACCGACGCCGTCTTATCGCCGAGTGCCGTGCTGAAAGCAGAGCGCATTCCTTCTTCTGAGCCGAACACCCCAAACACAAATGCCGCGCCGGTAGATGAATATTTCAACACCTGTTCGGCGCCATTTTTTAGCGCGTCAAAAAGAGCGCCGACGACGTTAAACTTCAGCGCATATATCACGATTTCGGCGAGTACAATTCGCCGCACCCAGAGCATCGGCGTGCGAGCGGCCAGCGGCGCAATATAACGCGCGACAACGAAGAGAACTGCCAACTGTAAGAGAATAGCGATGAGATAAACACTCTGTGCACCGGGAAGAAATAGGTCGAAAAGTCGCGCGATAGTCTCACCCCTGATGATGAGCACCGCAAAGGCAATCTGCAGCACCAGCCCCCAGATTACGGTTCGCCAGTCGATTCGGTTGCGCGTAGCTGAAAGCGCGTAACAGGTTGCGATAACCGCCGCGATGCCTGCAAGACCGGTGAGGTTTGCCAGCTGCACGCTACTGGCCGCCAACATTGTGCCGTTGCATTTCTTCGACGGTCGGCCGCATAAAGGCCATCAGCGCGATAAGAATGCCGAGCGGTATCAGCATATTTTTTTCATGGCTGAGAAAAAAGACCACGCCGATGAACATTGCTGACCCTTCGAGCAGCGCCCATTGCACGATTTTCATGGTGATATATTTTTGCAGCGGCACATTCTTCTCGCCACGCATAACAAACCGCGGTATGAGCTGTGACATGCCCACGCCAATGACTGCCATCGCGGCCGCCACCGTCTGAAAAACCAGCAAATCTTGCTTTTCGATCGCAGCGTCTTTGACATCGGGCAGAATAATGAAGAAAGTAACAGCGGCGAACATCGCCGGGGCCAGCATCATCGCGAGATGAATGACATAAAGATTTACGGGAATCTTGGGCATAGCGACGAGTCGCCGCGCGTAACGCGGTGGCAAGAATTTTGTGCAGAGCGCACACTTAAACCTGAATTGTGGCCCCGTTTAGATTTACAGCCACACGCTGTGTTCAGTTCTACACCCGATGGCGTACGATAAGATTCAGCTGCCTGACCAGGGTGAGAAAATCACCATGGAAAAAGGCAGACTCAAAGTACCCGACCAGCCCATAATTCCCTATATTGAGGGCGATGGCACCGGCCCCGATATCTGGAGAGCCAGTGTGCGCGTGCTCGACGCGGCAGTGGCGAAGGCATATCAGGGCGCCAAAGCCATTCACTGGCTAGAGGTTTATGCCGGTGAGAAATCCAACTTGGTATATGGCCCCAATACCTGGCTTCCCGACGAGACACTGAGGGCAATCGAAGAGTTCAAAATTGCGATCAAAGGGCCCATGACTACCCCGGTCGGCGGAGGTATTCGCTCGATCAACGTGGCGCTGCGGCAAATGCTCGATCTCTATGTGTGCCTGCGACCCGTGCAATATTTCAGCGGCGTGCCATCGCCGGTGAAGCGACCCGAAGATGTCGACATGACTATCTTTCGTGAGAATACTGAAGACATCTACGCGGGCATCGAGTTTGAACCAGCGAGCGACGGAGCCAAGAAGATTATCAAAATGCTTGAAGAATCAGAGCTGCTGGGCAAGGTGCGGTTTCCGGCGACTGCGTCTTTTGGCATTAAGCCCGTATCGCGCGAAGGTACGGAGCGCCTCGTCAAGGCAGCGATTGAATACGCGATTCAGAACAAACGCCGGTCGGTGACGCTGGTGCATAAAGGCAACATCATGAAGTTCACCGAAGGTTACTTCTGTAAATGGGGCTATGAAACCGCCAAGAAATACTTCGCGAACGAAACCGTCTCGTGGGATGAATGCGGCGGCAACCCGCCGGCCGGAAAAATTCTGATAAAAGATGCAATCGCCGATTCATTCTTGCAGCAGATTCTGTTGCGCCCGAAAGACTATGACGTTGTCGCGACGCTCAACCTGAACGGCGACTACCTCTCTGACGCACTCGCGGCGCAGGTGGGCGGCATCGGCATTGCACCCGGCGCCAACATCAATTACCAGAACGGCTGCGCTATTTTTGAAGCCACGCATGGCACCGCGCCCAAGTACGCAGGTCTCGACAAAGTGAACCCCTCATCGGTCATTCTTTCGGGAGAAATGATGCTGCGCTATCTCGGGTGGAAAGAAGCAGCAGACATGATTATCGCGGCACTTTCAAAAACTATTGCGCAGAAAACCGTCACGTATGACTTCGCGCGCCTGATGGAAGGCGCGAAAGAAATCAAGTGTTCTGAGTTTGCTGATGCCGTAATTGAAAACCTTTGATCGCCCCCTTCGAGCGCCTCAGGGTGCGATTGGCGTGACACGCGGTCGCTGAGGCGCTCGAAGCGACCGCTAGATTGCCCAAAATCTTTCACCCTTGTTAAACCGCTCAACGCCCTTCTTCATGCTCTCACTCGTCGCTACCGGATGCAAATTGCGCGCCTCAAGCCTGAGCGCTTCGCTGAGCGGCAGGTGAGATCCGTTGAGTGCCGATGAAAGATCGGCGATGAGCGCATCGCGCGGCGACTGGCATATTTGTGCCGCTACTTTAAGCGCGCGGTCGAGTCCTTTGCCTTTTTTCGCGAGCTCCCACACGAGGCCGATCTCGTAAGCACGCTGCGCGCGAATACGCTGACCGGTGATAATCAGCGGCAGCGCAGCGCCCCAATTCAGCAGCCGGGGCAAATAGACGGTACCCCCGTCGACGAGGGGAACTCCCCACCGCCGGCAGGCCACCGAAAACAGCGCCTGCGGCTCGGCGATGCGAATGTGCCCGTGGCAGAAGAGCTCGAGCCCCCCTGCATATGTATACCCGTGGCTCACCGTGATGACCGGCTTCTGCTGCACAATGCGGCTGCCACCCAATGGGCCAGCATCGTTCATCGCATATCGTTCGATTGCCTGCGGGGTCATGCCCTCGCCCAATTGCGCGAGTTCGCCGAGTGCCGTCAGATCGGCCCCTGCGCAGAACGATTTATCGCCCGCACCGTGTAAGACGGCGACGACCAGCGCATCGTCGTCCCGAAATTTTTGCCATGCTTCGCTGAGGTATTTTGCCATTTCGCCGTTAACAGCGTTATGCACCTCGGGGCGGTTCATCGTAATCTGGTATATCTTGCCGCCTTCGGTGGAGTGTATCTGTGTGAGAACCGGCTTCGTTGTCATAAACCATTTGCCCGCGCCGCCACGTACAGGCAAGCGGCGCGCGAATTCGACTCTATAGGTTTTTTATGGCTTTGTGGGTCAGGTACAGGTCGAGCAGCAGATTGAACAGATATGCGGCCGCAAACGCGAACGGAAATATGGCAGGGTATTCCCGGGGAAACTTATTTCGAGGCATCAGAAATTCGACAGCGACGCCACCTGCAGCAATCGCCAGAACGAGCCAACCTGCGGCATCGGGCAAAATCGACACCTTTGCGTCGGTGGCCGGGCGGTGAATACGTATGATGCTCAGGGGAAACAAAATGCGAAACAGCCCCCGCATCGGCAATTTGCGCACACGCCGTGCCACCAGCGGGTCGCCGTCGCGGACAATATAGAATGCGCCCGAACGCGTTAGTTTCTGTGCAAATGCCATAACGGGGCCTTTTAGAAAGAGGCCACTGGCCGCCGACTGAAAAATCTAATTGGCCACAGCCGGTCAGGTTTCAGGCCTATATTCCTTTTCAGACTGTCGTGCGCCCTGACTTTTACCCATGTCAGCCCTCACCATTCTTTCAGACGAAGAACAATCTTACTTTGACGCGATAAAAGACTTCGCGAAAAAAGAAATCACCCCGCACGTCACGGCGATGGACGAAGCGCAACAGGTCAATAAAGACATCGTCAAGAAGCTCTTTGAAATGGGCCTCATGGGCATTGAAGTGCCGCAGAGCCTCGAAGGCTCAGAAGCCTCGTTTTTCACGGCGATTCTCGCCGTTCAGGCGATCTCACAGGTTGACCCTTCGGTCGGCGTGATGGTCGACGTGCAGAACACACTCGTAAACAATGCGTTCATGCGCTGGGGTTCAGACGCGCTCAAAAAGAAATACCTGCCGCAGCTCGCTACGGGCAAAGTTGGTTCGTACTGTCTTTCAGAGAGTTCTTCGGGGTCAGATGCATTTGCGCTAAAGACCAAAGCCGTTAAAAAAGACGGCAAATACATTCTGAACGGCCAAAAACTGTGGATTACCAACGCAGGTGAAGCAGATATCTTCATTATAATCGCGAACCTGAACCCAGAAGCGGGCTATAAAGGCATTACTGCGTTTATCGTCGAACGCGGCTTCAAAGGTTTTTCCGTTTCGAAAAAAGAAAACAAACTTGGTATTCGGGCATCGTCGACCTGTGAGCTCGTGCTCGAAGACTGCGAAGTGCCGCTCGAAAACCTGCTCGGTGAAGAAGGCAAAGGTTATAAAGTTGCGATCGAAACGCTCAACGAAGGCCGAATCGGCATCGGCGCACAGATGGTAGGCCTTGCCGAAGCGGCGCTGAACCACGCGGTTGAATACGTCAAAACCCGAAACCAGTTCGGTAAGCCCATCGCGACATTTCAGGGCATGCAGTTTCAGCTCGCGCAAATGGCGATCGACGTCGAGACTTCGAAACTTATGGTCTATAATGCCGCGCGCCTTAAAGACGCTGGCAAAGACTTCGTGAAAGAAGCGGCTATGGCCAAGTACCATTCAAGCCAGGTAGCAGAGCGCGTTGCTTCGCTCGCGGTCGAATGCTTCGGCGGTTATGGCTTCGTGAAAGACTACCCGGTAGAGAAACTTTACCGTGACGCCAAAATCGGCAAAATTTACGAGGGCACGAGCTTCATGCAGCTCATGACCATCAGCAAAATTCTGCTCGGATGAAAAAAGCGGCCCATTCGTGAAACGCGTCTGGGCAACTCTTCTCGTTTTCGTCAGTCTGGCAAGTTTCAGCAGTTTCGCCGAATCGGTCGCGCACCAAAATCACAACGCATTCTTTCATTGCCAGCATACGCGCCAGAAGATCGAACGCACGAAGCCCTGTCCGTGCGGTTGTAACAAGAAGAAAAAGACGAGAATTCGTATCACCACGGCAGACAGCAGCTGTGAATCAGACGATGTCGTCGCGCATGCCCCGCAGTTTGAGAAGCTGGTCTCATCGTCACCTGACTGTAAATTAATTCGGGGGCTGGTGGCAGTTTCACGTCATCTGCCCATGGGTTTGCATTCACCCACGTCGCATTCTCTTTCACCACCGGTACCTCCCGGATAATTGTTCACTCAAGGCCAGATTTTCACCAACAGTTTTCTGAAAAAGGAAACTGTCAGGCCTAAGCCGACTCATGTTGATCGCACACGGCAAAGCCGTCTGCGGCTAAATCTGTCGGTAACAGAAATCAATTATTCATCTTGAGGAGATTTTATGTATTACTTTTCTAAAATATTTGCAATTGCAGTGGTTGTATTCACCGCTTTGCTGAATCCTACTACGGCATCGGCGAGCTGCGGCATGGGTGTTTGCCCCCTGCCAGTTGCCGGGGGGCTCAACGAGAGGGCGCTCGCGGGTACAGGTGTGCTGCCATCGCAGCTGGGTCTCGAAACGCGCTACGCGAGTTTTGACATCGGTGGCAAGGGCAGCTATCTGCAGAACAGTGTCACGGCGGTTATCGAGCACCGCTATTTTCGCGCGGGCGGTATTCTGCCGCTGATCTATCTTTCGGGCCCGGCAGGCGAAACATGGGGTTTAGGCAACACGACGCTCTTCGGCGAAGTGTATGTTTTTACCCGGCCCGGTACGCGGTTCTCGGTGGGCAGCCAGCTCGAAACCCCGACCGGCAATCACGACAAGGGGCTCGGCGCTGACCATTTCATGGCGATACCCTACATGAATCTGTGGCAGCAGACGGGCGACTGGCGTTTTGCCGCACAGCTGGGTTTTCAGCAGACGCTGGGTCACCATAGCCACGGTGTAGCGAGCCCTGTGCTCTATGTGAATCCGCATACAGATACCGAACTCATGGCGCGCCTCATGGGCGGGTACACCTGGTATAGCCGCTATTCGGCAGAAGCCGGGGCACTGTGGCGGCAGGTTTTGGGGCATGACGCGCAGGGCGACAAGACGTTCGTCGACTTCGCACTGGCATTTCGCACCGCTCTCGGTGACTCGCTGGCGCTGCGTGCCGGTGTGGATGTTCCACTCACCTCGCGGGCCCGCCACCTGTACCAGATGTATCTGAGCTGCTTCTACTATTTCTAGCAGGCGCACCGGTAACCGACTGCTTTTGCCCAAGTTTACCGCTCTTCAGGCCGATATTCTAAGGGAGCAATGGCTTATTCTAAGCGTTATTCCCTTATCCTTGCCGGCTGGATTCTCGCGGGAGTCGCGGTGCTTTTTACGCACTACTGGCAAACGTCGCGTTTCAGCAAAGACGCTGTCGATGAGCAGATCACGCTCGTCGCGGCGTCACATTTTGGTATGTCGCAGCTCGTCGACAACCTGCCGAATGTCTTTAAAGAGAACCCCCACGCCGCCGCGCTCAAGATCACCGATCTTCGCGGTGCTTTTCTCGGTGCCATGTACGACTCGCGCCGCATGCCCCCGCAGACGTATAAAGCGTTTCTCGAAACCCGCGCTTTTGATATCGAGGCTTCACCCTTTACCGGCTACAAACTGCATTCGTGGGAGAGTAAACGCAGAAAACTGCGCATCGTGTCTTTGAATCTCGAACGCATGCTCATCAGCGAGTATCTGAGCCGCATGAGCCACGACATGGCGCTGCACTATGTGATTCCCCTCTATATTCTTTTGGGCCTCGCGATACTTGCAGGCTACCACTACCTGATCTCTGGCACGATGCCAACGTTCAGATTGGCGAAACCTGTGAAGACTGGTGTGCCCAAATACACTGAGCCGAAAAGCCTGCAACAGGCGGCCCCCAGGGTGCGCACGCCCGCGAATGCGTGGCAGCTGAGACCCGGCATTATTGCCGAAAGCCACATACGCGAAACGCTGGCGCACCTCAAAGCAATTTCGGGCGCGCTGTCGGTAAGTTTTTGCGCGCGCCAGAAAGCCGACGCCGGCGAGAACTGGTCGGGAGTGCTCGAACTCAGGGGCAGCATTCTGGTGAGGGGCGGCGCCATGCAATTGCCACCGCAGAACCTGCAACGCGAAGACTCGAACCGCTGGTTTCGCCAATCGCCCGATCGCAGCGAATGGTATTTTTTCGGCGGCGATGATGCCGTGCCGCTCAGCTGCTTCGTGATGCGCTTTGCGAATGCCGACGCTGCGCCGGCAACAGACTCGCTCGAGCGTATCAGCGACTACGCCAGGCGCAGCACCCGCCCGCTGCTCGTAGAACACTATTATGAAAATTCGATTATCGACGCCGAAACGGGTCTTTATAGTAATCCTTATGCAATCTTCACGCTGAAAGAAAAACTTCTTGGGGGCATGGCGTTCGCCACTGCCGCCCTTAGGTTCGGCGACAAAGACGCTGAGGGCATCGCATCACAAAAGACGGCGCGCACGGCGATACGTGTCATGCGCGAATTTTTTGCTGCTGAGGCTGCACCGACGATTGCCCGCGGCGCTGAAGATACCCTGCTCATCGTTTTCGCCGGCGAAAAGGTATCGTCGGGTAATGCCAAACGCGCCATAACACAGCTTGTTGCATCTTACCGAAATCTCGGTCGAAGGGTGCATGCAGGCCTCATTGAAGACTCCGCGACGACCGGGTCGCCGCAGCATGTGCTGAAAACGCTTTCTAACCTGCTTGACAAATCGGCGAAAACCGGCGCGATCGAGCTTTACACCGCGGGCACCACAGCGCGAATCCTCTGAAACTATGTCAGGCCTCGTTTCGCGGCGCATGATGAAAAATCTTCTGACCAAAAGGTCAGGGGGCACGCGCGTTATTACCGAAAATGTCGCTGTGCTCAAGGCGATTGAGACAGTACCCAAGATCGCGAGCGTTGAATCAGATAACTACTACAAAGAACCCGTTACGATTGAATATTATATCCCGAAAGAGAGCCGGTTTGCCTATCAGGTAAAGTACCTGTACGTTCCGCTCTACGACCCTGAGCCACGCAACGACAATGCACGTATGGTGCTCGAACATTTCAAGAATCTGAATGAACCCATTGACCTGATGAAGGTGATGGATGAGTACCCGCAGTTTCTCGTGCGCATGCTCGACTACCTCTCACCGCAGATGGGAATCATCGAGAATCTTAGCCGCAGCATTCAAGACGGCCTGGCAGGCGAAACCGACGGATTTCGCAAAGCGCTTTATACGTGCGAGGTGCTGCGCAAATTCGAGCCGTCGATCGTTTCACTCGAAATCGTAGGGGATTACACAACGTACAACATCAACTGGCTCGTCAGAAAACTGAACTCTCTGAAACTGGAATTCTCACTCGAAGACCCGACCGTTGAGTTTCTCATGATACGGTACCGGCAGCAGGCCGAGCGCGCCGGCGAGGTGATTCCTGAGCGGTTCGAGATTCTCTCTCAGATCTTTCTCGAGCAGGCTTTTCCGATGAGCGACGACGATTATGCCGATCTCATGAACCCGGACTGACGGGTTCGCCACCGACTCTCGGGAAGTCAGGCTGCCGCACTGCGGCGCAGCCGCAGAAAAGCCACAACCATGAACAGCAGAACGGCCACTACCGGGAAAATCAGCTTCTGCCATAACTCAAGCGGCGACTTAATTTCAATCTCGGCCGATTCTTCGGCGCGCGCTTGGACGACGCCGCCACCTTTGAGGTTTAGCGCCAGTCGTGTGACCGCTGCGGGAAAAGAAATCACTCCCCGCCCGAGGTTTTTGTCCTGAACGCGCGCAAGTTCGCGTTCGCCGTCGGTGATGGCCAGATTCTGCGGCTCGGCGATCAGCTGCACACCTGCATCCTGTGGGTACACGGTGCGCAAGGCGAACGGCGTGCCCGATTCATTGTAAGGCATCTGGAATGCAACCTGAAGAATACGTTCACCGGGTTTCACGCTTTGCGCCACATAGTACTGGCCAGGCACTGAACCTTTCGCCGCAGCGACTTTCAGCCACTGTATGTTCGATGCTCCGCTGCCGACCGATACCGATGCCTCGGCGACAGTGGCCGCAGGCGGCAAATAGAATTCAAGGCCCGATTGGCCGCCGCGAAAAGTGCGGCGATCGCTGTTGATAAAGTAAACAATCATGAGGCCTGCGAGCCGGTCTTTTTCGACGCGGCGAAGTTCTACGAGTGTGCGTGCCCGCAATTTGGCGGTCGCGTCGGTGCTTTCGAAAATCTCAAGATTCACCGATACCGGGCTCGCCATATTCGGTGCAATCACCTTACTGTAGGTGACGCCCTGGTAGACGGTCTGCACCATATATGGCCCCGTGGTCATCTCAGGCAGCCCCGTGAATTTCGTTACCCCACCGACTGTGCTTGCAGCTGAAACTGGCTGCATACCCTGCTCAAGCTTCAGCAGTTGCACGCTGAGGGGTGGTTTGTGCACTGAGCCGGCAGTACCGTTTTCGACGGTTACCTTGATGTCGAGCGCCTCGGTTTGCGAGGGTGCGCCGAAGAATACCAGAAGTACGAACAGCAGTAACTGCAATAGTCGCGCACCGCAGACGTGGCAGAAGCGCGCAGCGGCTGAAACGACCGGTGTGTTGCAGCTCTGGCACGCGGCCGGTTGCTGAACCGCCGGTGTTTCTGCCAGCTGCGGCATTTCGGCTTCGATCGCCTGCCACTCTTCAAGCAGTTCACTCTGCAGGCGCGTTGCCGTCAGCTGGTCCATTTTACCGACACTTGTTTCGTATTCGAGATCTTTGAGCGAAAGACGAATCGAATGCTGGCGTTCGAGCAGACGCTGGCGCTTTTCGCTCACCGGCAGCGCATCGGATTTGGCGACGCGCAGCTCAGAAAAATACAGGTAGATCGCCGCAGCTGCGACGATGAGGGCAAATACGAAGTATGTCATGATTTACTGTCGTCGATTTCGACGGCCTTGTTGTAGATTTTGAGAGATTCTGCAGGGGGCATTTTCTGCACGTAGCGCATCGCAGACCCCGTTGACGACAAAAACAGCAGTTCGTCTTTTACTCCGACGGCAAGCTGCTCTGCCCAGAAGGGCAATTCAACTTCTTTTGTACCGTCTCGGTACGCGAGCACGCCATCTTCGATGTAATAATATTGGCGGTCGTTCACAAACGCCGCATCGCCCCAGACTTTAGCCTTCATGCGCCGGCCGATCTTTGAATCTTTCGGGTTAAGCGTCACGAACTGCTGTGCCCCTGCCCCACCGACGAAAACGCCTGGTATGCGGCTTTCGGCGACGAGATACAGCCGGCTCGCTGCGATATCTTTTGAGACGAGTTTGGTCTTGTCTGAAAGCTGGTAGAGACGGTAGCTGCCTGCGGCCCCGTAGATCATCCACACTTTGTTATCGGGCGCGGCATAAAAATGTGCATATGCGGGAAACTTGCGCGCCGACTTTTCGGGCTTTTGCCCGCGGTTGAACAGGCTGTCTTTGCCGGTCTTTGAATCGAACGTATGAATCTGGTCGTTCTTCATGTACCAGACCGTGCCGTCATTCTTGGCGGCGGGTTTCGTAATACAATGCGATGCACCAGCTTCGATCATTTTATTTGCGGATATCTGCCATAACCAGATCTTGCAGTCTTTAACAGATTCTGTCGGCTGTTGCAAGAAGACTGCCTGCAGACCATCGGGAGAAAAATTCACGTCACGAATCTTACCCTGCATCGAATTCTTCTGCTGTGAACCTTTCTGTCGGTCTATCATGTAAATTCGCATGTTTTCGTAGGCTTTTTTCGGGCTTTTTTTCTCAACCAACAGTATGCGCTGCCCGTCATGCGATGCGCGCAGATGCGAAAATGAAAGATCGCGCGCGGTGATAAAAAACTCTTTTGGCAATGACAATTCATACGCATTCTTCATGTACAGCAGCGCGGCGTCATAATCTTCACGCGCCAGCGCGGCCTGCGATTTTTCGATAAACTTTTCAGGAGTCGGACCGCAAGCCAGAAACGGCAACGGCAAACTCAGTGCAAGGCACAGAATCGAGCGGAATCGCTGAAATTTACCGCGTGTCATGGCAGCGCCAGCGCCACGACACCGGTGCGCGCCATATGGATAATTTTGAAACCCTTGATTGCATCGAGAAAGTGCGTCACACGCCGCGGTTCTGCGACCATCTGCAGCACGATCACCGATTCTGACATTTCAATCACGGTCGTTTCAAAGAGCCTCGACAACATCAGCATTTCGGCGCGCTCGGTTTTTTTGATTTCGATAGATGCCAGCAGCAGTTCGCGCTTTACCGAACCCTCGCCGGTAAGATTCTGAATTTCGATGACGTCGATCAGCTTCAAGAGTTGTTTGGTAATCTGCTGTACCATCGCTTCGTCTTCGTCAATGACGAGCGTAATGACCGAATAGCGCGGGTCATTGGTCTCACCGACGCAGAGCGAATCGATGTTGTAGCTACGCCGGGTAAAGAGCCCGGTAACATGGCTCAGAACACCGGCAGAATTGTTGACCCGCACTGAAAGAACATGCTTCATGACTGGCAGGTACCGCAGCCGAAACTGACCGTAAAGATAATTGGTTTGTTCCGCTGCGGTTGCCGCGGCTGAACAAACCTGCTGTCAGGCCCGTGACAGGTTCGGTGAAGCCGCAGCAAGCAGCACAAAATGCCGCTGGGCTATGTGAAATCCCCCGAAAAGGAGAGTCACGAATACCGCATCACCCATGAGTGTGCCCTGATAGAAAGGCAACGCCGCCGCGTAACACGCGACCAGACCCGCGAACGTCGGCGGGTAAAGACCGCCGCCGGCCCATACGCCGAAATTAGAGACCGAAAAGAAAATCAGCCCGGCGACAAGTGCCGCGATCACGGTGCGCGCCACGGTCACACCGCGACGAAAGATGGCCAGGCCAAAGAGAGAGATGACGGCATATGCCGAGTATTGCCAGTAGAACCCCGGGTAGAACCAGACGAAAGGTTGGCCGCTGGCAGCGTACGTGACATTATTCAGAAACAGATCACTCAGAAACACGGCACCCAGCGGCAAAACTATGGCCTTAGCTTTACCCGAAAAATGTGCTGCGGCAAAAAGTGCTGCGGCGTTCAGAGGTGACAGATTCGGCAGGTGCGGTATGACGCGGCTAAAGGCAGCCGCGAACACAATCGTCACCAGCACCGAAAAACGGGGATTTATGGACTTCATTTGGTGGCCCTCATGGCAGAAGCTGCGTCCACGAAAAGCCACCGCAGCCGCTCGCCGCGGGATTCGTCTTCGTCGTCGTGTCGGCAATCGCGGCTGCTGCATTGGCCGTCGCCGAATCAAACGGGCTCACGGTACAGGTATACCACGAGCCGCTGAATTCGGTGAGAATCATCTTCTGGTACTTCGACGGGTTGTACGTGTCGCTTGCCGATTTCTGAATCACGAGATACCCGTCGATTGCGTTGTAGCGGATTATCGCGTCGGTCGAAGGGGTGCCGTAGTCTGAAACCCAGTTAGAAACCGAGATTGTGTGTTTGCCCGAATAGGCGTCGCGCCATTTGCCGATCAACGGATTTTTCACCGGACTGAGTTTCGTCCATGAAAAGCCCGAGCAACCGCCCGTCAGCGGGTTCGTCTTAGTCGTGTTGTCAGTGATCGCCTCTGCCGTTGCGGCGTCGTTGCTGTTGAAAGGCGAGAGCGTACAGGTGTAAAAAGAACCGTCGCTGTTCGAGATATACACCACTTTTTGAAACTTTGAAGCGTTATACGCATCGGCAGCAGATTTCTGCACGATAAAATAGCCGGCCTGTCCGTTTATTTTGGTGATCGTATCGGTCTGGTTAGTCCAGTCGTCTTTGAGCTGCCAGGTGCCTGCAGTCAGAAAATGTTTGCCGCCGTAGTTGTCGGTAAAGCTACCCGAAAACCGGTAGCCAAGAAAGTTCGCAGTCGCCGTGGCATCGCTCACCAACGGCACAACCGAGCCGCGCGAGACCTGAACCACGGCCTTCACAACAACGTCAGCATCAAATGCCGAAACTGTCTGGTTAAAGTTGATCGTGGTGCCCGCAAGCAGGTCGCGCACAGCCTGGCGTATCTCGATGCCATTTTCAGCAACGCCGTCGCTGTCGACGGTCTGTAAGAATCTAAGCATGTTGATGACACTCTGGTCGCTGAGACCCGTGCCCGATGCCGAAAGATGTTCGGGTGTCATGTACGCGATGGCGGGCCCCGAACCAAGAACGGTTTTGCCGATCGAGAAAGTCACCTGCTCGCCCGCCTGATATCTGAAGTTGCCGTCGGCGTCGGTTATGCCCCGCTGGGTCGACGTGCTGTACTCAACGCCCTGCACGGGCGCGTCGATAAACCTGCCGGTGAAAACCTCGGCAGAGACGGCTGAGCCGTTTTCTGAAATGCCCGCATTGCCAGTGCAATGCGCTGCTGCGAAAGCGACCAGCGTAAAGCACGCCGCTCGCTGAATGTGTCGATAAATCATTTTTGCCCCTTGGGGAAAAAACAAGAACGGAACAACGCAGCGTTGCACTGCGAGAACCGGCCCCGTCGTTTCCCGGAGCCCGCAATCTGAGCATCAAAAAAAATTTACTCAGATTTTTTCGGCTGGCGGCCGTTACCTCGGGCCACCTGCACAAGAGTTCCCGACTTACGCCGGTATGTAGGGGTAGGTTTAAACCTACCCCTACATACCGGCGAACACGGTTGCGGGTCAGCGCCGGATTCTCACCGGACTTCCTCTTACGTGCACGGGTATTTACCCGTGCGCGTCGGTTAACCTCTATGCATCAGGTGGAGCGTAAACACAAATGAAATCAGTAGCCGTTACAGAAAATTTCGCCCTTGCAGTGCGTGCTGATGCAGAGGCGCAAAATTGGCATGAATATTGCTCGCGAGTGTCAGGGTGAAGTTATGAAAGTAGTACATTGGGCAATCCTCATGATGACTCTGCTCGGCACTTCGGTGTTCGCCGCAGAAGAAACCAAGACTGCCGCATTCAATGCTGAAGAGGCGATTAAAACGCTGCGCGGTGAAACAGACCTGTTGTGGTTAGTGGTTGCGAGCGTTTTGGTTTTCTTTATGCAGGCGGGTTTTGCCTATGTCGAGACAGGCTTCTCGCGCAAGAAGAACGCAGTGAATATTCTGATGAAGAATATTTCTGATTTTCTCGTCGGTTCTCTCGGGTACTGGCTAATCGGCTTTTCATTGATGTTCGGACCACATCTGCTCGTCGGCTTTGGTTTCGGTTCACCTTTTATGTTCGAAAAGCTGCTCGAAGGCGCTGACGGCAAGCCGATCGCATTTAACTATGGCTTCTTGTTTTTTCAGATGGTTTTTGCCGGCACCGCCGCCACGATTGTGTCAGGCGCAATGGCCGAGCGAACGAAATTTATTTCGTACGTCTTCTTTTCTCTGGTTTGCAGCGCGATCATTTATCCGCTTTTTGGCAGCATGGTGTGGTCGAATCTGCTCGACACGAACAATACCGGCTGGCTCGCCAAGATGGGCTTTATTGATTTCGCGGGCTCAACAGTCGTACACTCACTCGGCGGCTGGATGGGCCTCGCCGGCACAATCGCACTCGGGCCCCGAATCGGCAAGTTCGGCAGCCGGCACGAAGTGAAGCCGATTCTCGGTCACAACATGAGCATGTCAGTGCTCGGTATGTTCATTCTCTGGTTTGGCTGGTTCGGCTTCAACCCGGGTTCGACCGCCGTCGTCAAAGACGGTACCTTCGCGATCATCGCGATCACGACCAACCTGGCGGCCTGCGCTGGTGGCGTGACGGCAATTGTTACCTCATGGTTGCTTTTCAAGCGCCCCGACGTGAGCATGGTCGTTAACGGTATTCTCGGCGGGCTCGTCGCTATCACGGCCGGCTGCAATAATGTGGATGCAAAAGGTGCTGTCGCGATCGGCGCAGTCGCCGGCATTCTCGTGGTCTACTGCGTGCTGCTGCTCGATTGGTTAAAAATCGACGACCCTGTGGGCGCCGTGTCAGTGCACGGCTTCTGCGGAGCGTGGGGCACTATCGCGATTGGTCTTTTTGCCAACCCGAAATTCGGCGGCGGCCCCACAGGAATTTTATATGGCGGTGATGCAGGCCAACTGGGCGTTCAGGCTCTCGGTGCGGGCGTCGCATTCGCCTGGGCTTTCCCGATCTCGTTTCTTGTCTTTATGTTCATGAAATGGATGCCCTTCATCGGCTTACGCGTACCTGAATCAGAAGAGATTGAAGGCCTTGATATCATTGAGCACGGTATCGAAGCTTATCCAGAAGAGACTTGAAAACGTCTGGGGCCGCCCTCAGGCACCTTTGCCATATGACTTAGCAAATTGAATGCAGTCGGCGAGGGGCATGGGGCGGGCAAGCAGATAGCCCTGCACCATATCGCAGCCCTCGTCTTTCAAGAATTGTAGTTGCTGCTCGCTCTCTACACCTTCTGCTATCGCCGTTAGCCTCAGGCTATGCGCTAGACTGATGATCGCGCGAACGATCGTCGCATCGTCGGGGTCACTGATGACATCGGCGACGAAAGATCTGTCGATTTTCAAATGGTGAATCTTCAACGACCGCAGATAGCTCAGCGACGAATACCCCGTACCAAAATCGTCAATCGAGAATCTGACCCCCTGCGCGGTGAGGCTTGAGATGGTGGCTATCGCCTGCTCGGTGTCACTCATCAGCATGCTCTCGGTGACTTCGAGTTCGAGGCAGCCAGCGGGTATCTTATGTTCGGCTACAACAGCTGCGACAAAAGCCGCAAAGTCAATGACGCGCATCTGCGGAGAGCTCACGTTCACAGCGAGCCGCATGTTCGAAAAACCGGCAGCGGAAAATTCTGCAAAGTCGGCGGCGACCCTGCGCAGCACCCATCGGCCTATGGCGTCAATGTGCCCTGATTCTTCGGCAACCGAAATAAATTCACCCGGGGCGAGAAGGCCCTTTTTTGCATGGTTCCAGCGGATGAGCGCTTCGCATGACTCGATTTTTCCCGTCGCGAGATTCAATTGCGGCTGGTAATATACCTCAAATTCGTTCTTTTCCAGCGCGTCATCGATAGCCGCTTCAATTTCGAGGCGCTCATGCGTCGTTCTGTTTAACTCTTCTGAGAAGAACTGAAATTGATTTCGACCGCTGCCCTTCGCATGGTACATTGCTATATCCGCATTGCGAAGCAATACTTCGGCCTGCAGCCCGTCTTTTGGGTACATCGCGATACCGACGCTCGCCGATGCATGCAGACGCAGCGCCTCGACCTGAAAGGGCTCTGAAAGTGCTTCACAGATGCGGCGAGCCATAAAAGCAGCTTCGTCCGCGTGTTCGAGTTCAGCGATAATAATGCTAAACTCATCGCCACCCTGCCGCGAAGCTGTGTCGAGAGGGCCTACGCATTCGAGCAGGCGGCCCGAGACCTGGCGCAAGAACCTGTCACCAATCTGGTGCCCGTGCGAATCATTGATCTTCTTGAAATGGTCGAGATCGAGAAACAGCAATGCGAAACTTTTCTTGTGAGCCGCCGCGAATGAAATGGTCTGCGTCAGGCGATCGGCGAAGAGCGCACGGTTTGGCAGCCCGGTCAAGAGATCGTGCTGGCCCAAATACCGTATCTGCTCTTCAGCATTCTTGCGCTCAGAAATATCACGCACGACAACCATGGTTGCGTTAGAATCGTTGAAGCGCGTACCAGTGGCTGAAACTTCGACATCGATTGTCGAGCCGTCGAGCCGCATGAACTTCTCTTCGATCGCCGGCGCTCTGCCCCCGGGAGCATTGACTATTTTCATGCGCTCGATAACCATTTGCCGGTATTCCGGGGCGACAAACTCAAGCGCGTTGCGGCCGATTATTTCTTCGGCGTTCTTGGCGCCAACCAGCCGCAGCGCCGCATCGTTCGCGTAGGCAATGAACCCGCCCACATGAACGATAATGCCGTCTGAGGCGCTTTCAACAAGATGGCGGTAGCGCTCTTCGCTGAGCTGAAGGTCGCGTTCTATGCGCTTGCGCGCCGTTATATCGGTGACCATCGCGAGTGCGCCCACGACTGTGCCGTCTTCGCTGCGTATCGCGTTGGTGCTCGAGAGAGTCCAGACCTCGCGGCCACCCTTGTCTTGCAGGCAGAACTCGTGCACCTCATGAATACCTTCGTTGCGCCGCTGCAACAGGGCGAGCGCCGCTTCTGCCCGGTCGGGAGTCATAAAGTACGTAAACGGCTTACCCAGCATTTCATCTTGAGTATAGCCAAGAATATCGGCCATACGTTCATTCACGAAGGTTGTTTTGCCCTCTGAATCGATAGTCCAGATGCCCTCTTCTGAAGTTTCAACGAGTCGCTTGAAGTCGAGTTCACTTTTTTTCAGCGCCAGTTCTTTTTCTCGTTTTTCCGTCAGATCATGCATTGACCCGACAAGACGAACGATCCGTCCGTTTTCTTTGACGGGATTCGCCTGCGATCTGACCCAAATTTTACGCCCCGTGTGCGTCACCATCGCGAACTCGGTATCCCAACCGATACCCTGTTCGATCGCCTGCTGAACCCTGCCGGCGTGTGCATGCTGCTCTTGCTCATCGAGAAATGTCAGCGCTGCCTGAAAATGCATCGGACTTTCGGGCGGCAGCTCAGCGATTCGCCTCGCTTCACGGGATAATTGCATTTCACCGGTCATTACATCGAGATCCCATGCGCCGATTTTGGCGAGCGAGCCAACAAGTTCGAGCCGTTCATGCGCCTGAGTGAGGCCAAGCAGTGAATTCTTGCGCTCGTGCACAAAAATCGCCAGCGCCATGCCGGTAAAGGCCAGAATGAAAATGTAGAGCCAGATGCTCGTGAGCGGCATTGCGTTGCCGGTGCGGTAGAAATAGCCACTTTGGCTCAATACTCCGTACAGTATCTGCAATACAAGAAGACCAATCACAACAGCAGTTGCATGCCGGCCGAACCGCACAGCCGCCCATGATACAAAAACAAAGAGCACGAAGCCATGTGCATAATCGCTGAATATCTCAGAGAACCAGCCGGCAAAAATAATCTGTCCCGCCAGCGCGGCCAGCGCGAGGCCCACGATGCCTTCTATCCATTGCCGCGACGAATACCAGTTTTCAGGCACGCGCCGCCAGACCAGCAACAATGGCGTCAGCACCAGAACGCCCAGCGAGTCACCCATCCACCAGTGTTCCAGGTTCGTGAGCCAATCTTGGCGCGTAAGCCCGAACATGTGCAAAGTTGCAGCCCCGATGAATGCACTCGGCAACGGCGCGACCAATACGGCCCGGCGCACGATGAGAAAATATTCACGCGCGTGCGAAAGTGTATGCGAGCTATCGGCGCGAAAGTTCAGCGCGAAGTGACCCAGCCAGGCTTGGAGAGCGTTTCCCAGGGCGAAAATGATCGCTGGCCATAAGGGAACACCGGAAATGAGGTTCGCGAGCAGGGCTCCGGCTGCGACAACCGGCAAAAATATCCGGCCCTGAATCATGACAGCCGCTAGAGCCAGACCCGTTGGCGGCCAGAAGATTGCGACCACACCGTTGTGCGTAAAATAGCGCAAAACGAATACGGCAGAAGCCACATAGATTACGATGAAGCCGACAGAAAACGGTAGCTGCACGACCATCTGGCGCAGGGTACTTTGAACTTTCTTGTCACTGAAGAAAGGCATGCGGGTGAGGCACCACATGCTTCACGAGTATAAGGTAAATCTTTTTGCCTTGTTGTTTCTTGCGTATCGCAAAAAACTGGCACTTTGAGTGCCCGGCGATTCATTGACACCCTGCCTGCCGCCATTTTTCTCAGAGCATGCCTGAACCCAAAGGACCTGTCGAGCTGCCTTTTATCGGCAGCATTCTCAGTCTCAGGGAAAATCCGCCTGAGTTTTTTGCCAGGCTCGCTGCCGACTATGGTAATGTCGCGCGTTTCTCTGTCTTTGGCCGTGAGGCATTGCTCTTGTCTCACCCCGATCTGATTCAAGAAGTTCTGATCGAGCAGCCCAAGAACTTTCGCAAGAGCCGCGGCCTGCAACTCGCCAAGGCTCTGTTGGGAGACGGCCTGCTCACCAGCGAAGGCGATTTTCATAAGCGCCAGCGCCGCCTTTCGTCACCCGCATTCGCGCGCAGCCGCATGGCGAAATACGCAGAAGACATGGTGAGGATATCAGAACGCCATGTCGCCTCATACCCCGCTGGCGTTCGGGTCGACGCAAACCAGCTGATGATGCGGCTGACTCTCGCGATCGTCAACAAGACACTCTTCGATGCCGACGTTTCGGCTGAGGCTGACACGGTTGCCGACGCGCTCGAAGTTATTCTCAATAACATGGACAGAATTCTGAATCCGTTCACCGAGATTCTGAATGTGCTGCCGCTGCCTTCGACATTACGACTTCGTGAAGCGCAGGCGAAACTCGATAAGATTGTCTATGGCATCATCGCCGACCGTCGCAAGAATCCGGGCGATCGAGGCGACCTGCTGAGCATCTACATGTCAGCGAGCGATGATGAAGCGACAGGTGCCATGACAGACAAACAGATTCGCGATGAATGCATGACGCTCTTTATTGCCGGGCATGAGACGACTGCTAATGCACTGGCCTGGGCGCTTTATCTGCTGGCAGCGAACGGCGAATGGTTAAAGAAGGCGCGCGCAGAATTGCGAGAAGTTACCGGCGACAGGCCAGTCACTGCCGATGACTACCCGAAACTTAAGCTGCTGCAGAATATTTTCGCTGAAACGCTGCGCCTCTACCCACCCGCGTGGACAATTTCACGCGAAGCGCTCGTCGATACGCAAATCAAGGGCTACGAAGTTAAGGCCGGCACTACGGTCGTCATGAGCCAGTGGGTGATGCACAGACACCCTGCTTACTGGTCGAACCCAGCGCAGTTCGACCCCGCCCGCTTTAACCCTGATCGTGCGCATGACCGAGCGAAGTTTACCTACTTTCCATTTGGCGGCGGCTCGAGACAATGCATCGGCGACCAGTTCGCGTCGATCGAGGGCGTGCTGATTCTCGCCGTATTTCTTCAGCATTTCGAGCCATGCCTCATTGTACCGGGCTATACCGCCGAAATTCACCCAATGATCACACTGAGACCGCGTGGCGGCATGCCGCTGGTACTGCGGGGAGTTTCAAAGTAGCCTGCCATGGCATAATGGGGATATATCCCCCTTATGCGACTTTAATGATAATGATTTATCATTTTTAATTGACATGCCATCTTTTACCGCAGACACGGCAGCATGTTTTCGTTACCACTGCGATTCGCGATGCTCGTCACGGCCCTCTCAACGGGCATCTTCGCCGCCGATTTCTCGGGCCGGGTTGATGCAGAAGACGGCAAGCCCGTCGAAGATGCCGACGTGACGATACCCGCAATCAACAGGCACCTGCATACCGATGCTGCCGGTATTTTCAAATTCACTGACCTGCCCCGCGGAGTTTTTGCCGTCAAGATTACTAAAGAAGGTTTACCGTCGCGCGTTGTGACGATCGACCTCAGAAACGAAAACGTTGAACTCAAAATCAGACTCGATTACGTGCAGTTGAAACAAGACACGATTATCATCTCGGGTTACCGGCCAGCCGACGAAGCAGAAATTGCACAGGCGGTTACCGTTATTGAAGGTAAAAAACTCGACCGCCTGCGCGGGCAGAGCCTCGTTCAGACAGTCGAAGATACGCCGGGCGTGGCAAACTTTTCAACCGGTAATTCTATCGCAAAGCCGGTGATTCGCGGCTTGCCTTCTTTTCGTTCGCTCGTGCTGGTCGATGGCATGCGCGAAGAATCACAGCAGTTCGGCGATGAACATGGGCCCAATATCGACATTCTCGATATGGACCGCATTGAAATTGTGCGGGGGCCAGGCAGCCTGCTCTATGGCTCCGACGCATTGGGAGGAGTGATCAACGTCACGACACCCGAGTTGCCGCGCTCGGCCGAGCACGCAAAGACCCTCAGCGGAAAGGTTATCGGCAACGCCAATTCCAATAACCCTGGCGGCGCGGGCGCTATCTCGCTCGCGGGTGCTAAAAATGATTTTGGCTACCGCGGAAATTTCAGCTACCGCCAGGCGGGTAACACTCTCACTCCAGCCGGCGCAATCCCTAACAGCGCCTATGAGAATCTCAATGGCAGCGGGCTCATTGGCATCAATGAAAAATGGGGCATGCTCTCACTGCGCTTCTCGCGCTACGATACAAAACTCAATTTGCCCCAGGCAACGAACGACGCCGCGGGAAAACTCATTGCCGATCCGGGGGCGACGACCTACCAGCGCGTCGCGCACAACCGGCTGCAGCTCAAATCGCTCATCCAGACTTCGATTGCGAAATTTGATATTGGCCTGACCTACCAGCAAAACCAGCGGCGCGAGTTTGAAGACAACATCAATCCCGACCCCAGGCTGAACCTGTTGCTCGATACCTTCAACTCTGAAATCAAGGCCCACCATGCACCCTTGGGACCTCTCCTGGGAACAATTGGTCTGAGCTACATTTACCAGAAGAACCAAACGCTGGGGAGTGAACCGCTGATCCCCGGTTATACGGCCAATAGCTACGGCGCCTATCTCTTCGAAGAATTGCGCTTCGATGCCTTCAGTATCATGGCGGGCGTGCGCGGTGATACGCGCGTGCTCTCGGTCCAGCAGAATGCGCAGCTCGGCAACAACAACGAAACTGTTCAGAATTCAGCGATGACAGGTTCGGTCGGCGCAGTCTGGCGCTTTGCACCGGGCTGGTCGCTCTTCGCCAACCTCGGCCGCGGCTTTCGCGCCCCCACAATTTTTGAGCTCTACAGCACGGGAGTGCACGAAGGCGCGGGCACGTACGACATCGGCAAGAACGATCTCAAGTCAGAAACCTCGGTGACCACAGACAGCGGCATACGCGTTCGCAAGGGCAAGGTGCGCGCCGAGCTGAACGGCTATTACAACCGTATCGACAACTATGTGTTTGCTGTGCCAACCGGCAATATTCAGAATGTCGACGGCAATGCGTATCCCGAATACCAGACGACCCAGGGCAGGGCGACGATTTATGGCGGCGAAGCCGATGGCGAATTTGCGCCGCTCAAATGGTTAACACTTTCTGCCGGCGTCGACCTGATCTATGGCCGCAATGAAACGCTCGGCGAGCCGCTGGCGCTGATACCCGCCAACCGCTACCGAACGGGAATCACTTTCAGCGGCGACAAACTGGGATCAATTCTGAATCCTTATATCAGCCTGAAGGCGCGCTATGTCGCACGCAAAACAGAAATTTCTGCAGCCGAGCGCACCCTTTACCCGGGTTTTGCCGACTATACGCTGGTATCGCTTTCAACCGGCGGTGACTTTGCGGTCGGCGGCCAAATGTGGACATACACGATCGGCGCCGACAACCTGCTGAACCAGCGTTACGTCGACTACCTCAGCCGGCAGAAGCTGTTTGCGCTGAATCCGGGGGTGAATGTCTATTTCAAGATCACGGCCCCATTTGATTTAGTCGATTAGACGTTACATGAAGAGCACCATTCGCTCAACTCAACTTCACGGCACTGCCGATGCGCCACGCTGTCAGAATGTGTACTGTAATGCGACTCGCGGTGTGATGTTCGTGTAGTCGGCGTGCGCACCGGCGCTGCGAACCGTCGCAGCGGCTTCGGTATGCACAAATGTCACAACGGCCCCAATATCGAACGCCAGCGAACCAATAGTGTATTGATAACCGAATTGGCCGCCGAGCACCGTTCCGTTGGTCTTTAGGTAGTTCTGCCCGGTCACAGTGGTTGAGCCTATATCGACCACGTAGCCACCCCGACCGCCAGCGTAAAAGCCCAGAAGGTAGAAGTTCAACACACCCTCGAACGGCATCAGCGCCTTGGTGTCTTGACCGGTATCCGATGTGTAGACATAAATGGGTATAAACGATGTGGCGACACCACCACGAATGTAGCGCGCGCCTGCGAGAAATTCAACGCCGCCAGCAAAACCACCCGTCGTGAGCCCCAACGTGACCTTGCTGAATTCATCGCTCGTGGGCAGATTGTATCCACCCCAGAAGAGCGCTGTGACCGTGAGCGGCGACTCAATCGCGGGCTCGGCAGCCGTGGCTGTCGGCAGAACAGGAGTTGTAGCCAAAGCCACCAGAATGAGTGGTAGAACGCGTTTCATTTATCTCCTCCGTGCGGTTGCGGTGCGTGTCTTGAGTTGCCTCACTCAGCCCACCTTGTTCGGTGAAAACAGCAGCTTATCGACCCGCGCCGCATCCATGTCCATCACCTCGAAGCGGCCGTGTTCGAACTCGACGAGGTCACCCACTGCTGGCAGGCGCTGCAGTCGGGCGCTGACGAAACCAGCGAGCGTCGTATAGTGCACATCAGTGCCCTGCAGCGCCTCAGGACGACATTTAAAGTAAAATGCAAAATCGGCGATCGGCAAATTACCATCGATCAGAAACGTGCCATCGGCCCGCCGCACAATCGGGCCGTCTTGCGCTTTGCCCGCAGGCATGTCGCCGACGATCGCTTCGAGAATATTGTGCAGTGTCGCGACGCCCTGCACCGTACCATATTCATCGACGACAACCGCAAAGTGCTGGCCCTGCTGCTTAAAAAGCTCGAGCAACTTCGACGATTTAAGCGACTCGGGTACAATCAGTGGCGTAATCAATGAGGATCTCAAATCGTAACGAGCCCCTTTCGCGAGCGCCTGCAGCAACGACTTCACCGCAAGTATGCCCTCGATATTGTCGACAGAACCCGCACACACGGGATAATAAGAGTGCGGGTTCCCGCCAATGAATGCCAACAGGTCTGCCTGCGCCGTGGCGATATCTATCCACCTTAAGCGCGCGCGTGGCGTCATCAGCTGCACAACCGGCTTGTCGTCGAGATTGAAGACATTCTCGACCATGTATTGCTCGCTCGCGTGCACCAGCCCCGACTTGCGGCTTTCGCGCAACATCACCCTGATTTCTTCTTCAGTCACGTGCGGTGTCGCCGATTTTTTTACACGCATGAGGCGCAGCAGAATCTGCGCGAGACCCGAAAGCACATAAGAGAACGGCGTCAGAAGCCACATCACGAGAAAAAAAGGCCGCACCGCAAAACAGGCAATCGCCTCGGCGTGCGCAAGCGCAATACTCTTGGGCACGAGTTCACCCACAACAATCGAAAGAGCTGTTGTCGACCCGACAACAGCCACTGTCGCAATCGGCTTTGCGTAAGCCGAAAGTGCGGGCATTGAATTCTTCAGCAACTCGGCAACCTGTTCTGAAACCGCTGAACCGCCTAAAAAGCCGGTGACAATGGCGACGGCCGTGATCGCCACCTGCACGGTCGACAAGAACCGCTCGGGGTTCTGCAAGAGTTTAATGACCAGGGTCGCCGAATGGTGGCCTTGCTCTGCGAGCGCGGCCAGCCTCGCGCGGCGCGACGAAACCACTGCCATTTCAGCGAGTGAAAATAATCCGTTGAGCAGCGTCAGAAGTGCAATTGCGATGATCTGCGCCATTGAATGCCGCAATGACAGCGGCTAAGCTCGGCACAAGTCATTTCAACTACATGAAAAGACCCCATTCGCTGCGCTCTGTCTCGCGGCATTGCAGGTGCGCAGTTGCCATCGCCACAGTGTTCGCGAAATCGTAAAAATCTTCGCGCGCGAACGCCAGCTTAAAATTGTCGAATGTCAGAATCGTGTGCCCGCAGGGAAATATCTCGGCGCGGGCGACCTTACCCTGCGCGAGCAATTCTCCGCATTGCAGCCGGCTACGGTGGGGGTGGGGATTGCTATGGTTTTCCATAGCGGCAGCCTGCGTACCATCATTGGCCCGTCAATCTATTTGATAATGATTCTCACTTGCATTTAGCTGCCCATGATGCGCACAAGCTGCACCATCTCAGGTTCAACTGCACGCACGCCCACGGTTGCCTCGATCAGATACGCGGGTATTATATGCCCGCCGCGCATCGCCGTAAACACACCCGTCATGCGATTTTTCAGAAAGCGCACCGCCGCTTCACCCATGCGCGAGCCCCAGACACGGTCATGCGAAGTCGGCGAACCACCGCGTTGAATATGGCCGAGTACCGAGACGCGTATGTTAAAGCCCACTTTTTGCTGCACGGTTTCAGCGAGCTTGAAAGCACCGCCGCTATCATCGCCTTCGGCGACAACGACGATACCAAAGCGTTTACCTTTCTTACGACCGTCGAGCAGGCGTTTGGCTACAACATCCGCATCGGTTTTTTCTTCGGGAATCACCACGTCTTCGGCGCCCGACGCCAGACCGACTGAGAGCGCAATCTGCCCCGACTTTCGCCCCATCACTTCGACAAAAAACACCCGGCCATGCGAGAGCGCAGTATCTCTGAGTTTGTCGATCGCCTCGACGGCAGTTTGCACTGCCGTATCAAAACCAATCGTATACTCGGTACCGGGAATATCGTTGTCGATTGTGCCGGGTATACCGACGACCTGCCCTTTATAGAATTCGCTGAGGGCGAGCAGACCGCGAAACGAACCGTCGCCACCGACGACACAGAGCGCATCAATTTTTGCTGCGTTGAGGTTCGCCGCGGCTTTTTGCAGACCTGCAGGCGTTTGAAATTCGGCCGAGCGCGCAGTGCCCAGCATCGTGCCGCCCTGGTTGATAATCATGCCCATATCACGCGAACTCAGTTCGCGGATTTCATTCTCTAACAGACCTTCATAGCCGTTTTGAATTCCGAATACCTGATAGTTTTCCCAAAGCGCCGAACGCACAAACGCGCGAATCGCGGCGTTCATTCCCGGCGAATCGCCGCCTGAAGCGAGAATCGCCACACGTTTGTCTTCTGAGCGGTTACCCATCCCCACCCCCAGCCCCTCCCCGTAAACGGGGAGGGGTGCCGTACGCGGGGTGGGGAGTTACTGCCATTTCGGTCTCCTTTTTTCAACTATGGACCTTAGCCCTTCTTGCGTAACGGGGCTCGTCATGATAGTTGCGAGTGCACGCGCATCGTCATCGGTCAGCTCGGCGAATACTTTTCGGTAGGGTTCTGTGCGCGAGCGCTTCATGCCGGTGAGTGTCTGTAACGGGCTCTTGGCGAGCTTTTCGGCAAATTTAAGTGTTTCAGCGTGCAGAGTCTCCTCAGAATATATCTGATCAACCAGACCAATCTCCAACGCCTCGGGGCCTTTGAGCGACTTGCCGGCGAAAAGAATGTCGCGTGTTTTTTGAATGCCGATCAGGTCTTGCATGTAGCGCGCCACGAATGCCGGAAAGTTCATGCCCAGCAAAGCTTCGGGAAAACCGAAGCGGGCTGACTTATCTGCCATGATTCGCCAATCGGAAAACAATGCAAAAACTGCCCCCGCGCCCATCGCATGCCCATTGAGGCAGGCAATGATGGGCTTTTCGAAAAAGAAAAAGTACTGCGCAGTCTCATTCACGAGCTGGCATACCTGATGGTTATAGTCGAAAGTCTGCCCAAGAAAAAGCGCCGGCTCAAAACCATTGGAGAAATAACCCGAATCGTTGCCGGTAAAGATAACGACGCGCGCCTCGTCGTTACCTGCCAGCGCACGCAGCGCGTCGCGAATACCTTCGAAACTGTCAGCAGTCAGGGTATTCGCTGCGTTGTGATTGATCTTTATGAGTGCGACACGATTACGTATCTGCGTATCTAAGCTCATGGGGTTGTGTAAAAGTCGCAGCGCAGGCGGCAATCGATTCTGATTTTTGAGTCTGGCCTACGCCGGACTCAAAAATCAGAATTTCTCATACGAGCCTGAGTGAATGACCATCGGCTCGCTGCCGACTGAACTGTTGGCGCCGGGCGCCGTTCGGGCGGTCTTTTTGGCGATCGCCTGCTTGAATGTGTTCACGGCCGAATAGCCGTGCGATACAGCAGCGCCTTCATTCGCAAAGCTGAAAAACTTCAAGCCTTCGATAAGAGTAGCAGTTTGCGAACTCATCTCTTCTGCCGTCGCCGCGAGTTCTTCGGCGGCCGAAGCGGTCTGCTCAGTCGTCTGGTTGAGGCGCCCCATAGTTTCGCTGATCTGCTGCGCCGCCTGATTTTGCTCTTCAGAGGCATGGCGTATCGCCAGAACTTTCTGCGCGGTGTTCTGCATACTTTCTGTGATGAGCGAAAGCGACGATGCAGCATTTTCAGAAACTGCGGAGCTATCACGCAAGAGCGCCTGTATCTGTTTCGCGGCCTGCCCGCTCGTTTCAGCGAGCTTGCCAACTTCTGTTGCCACAACGGCAAACCCGCGGCCGTGTTCGCCGGCGCGCGCGGCTTCTATGGTTGCGTTGAGGGCGAGCAGGTTTGTCTGTGCGGCGATTTCTTGTACAATCTGAATACGTTCAGAGATGACTTTCATCGATTCGACCGCACGCAAGACGTTCTCTGTGCCCATCTGCGTATTTTTGACGGCCATGTTGGCGGTATTGTCCGTTTCAACGGCGTTTTTGGCATTGCTTTGAATCAGATTCACCATTTCACCGAGAGCCGCGCCGGTCTCTTCGACATGGGCAGCCTGATCCATTGCCCCGTTGTTGAGCATTTCGGCGGTACTCGAAACCTGCTGCGCCGCAAGCGCGATCTCTGATGCACCCTGGTGCACCTGCCGCAGCACACCCCGCAGCCTTTCTGCCATGATCTGCAATGAGTTCATGAATGCGCCTATCTCGTCGTGTGTATTGGCGTTGATTTCAAACTCGAGATTGCCCGAGGCCAGGCGCTCTGATATCTGCATCGCTTCATCGAGTGAGCGGGATATCTGTTTCATTATGAACCAACCAACCAGCCCCGAAAGCAACGCCCCGATCGCAGCGAGAAAAAGCACGGTGAGTTGTTTAATTCTTAGCGTCGAGGCACGTGATTCGAGTTGGGCCTGCAAATCATCGGTAGCTGTGGTGAAAAGGGCATTGGCTGCAGCGACAGCGTCTGCTGATATCGCCTCTGTCTTCTCGGCAGTTGCCGCTCGGGAAAATGCGACACGCAGGTCATCAAGCAGTTTCAGTGCTTCATCGAAGCGCTTTTCGTACGCCGATTTTTTCTCAGACAGATAGTTCTGAATACGCCAGCGATTTCTTTCGAGCTGATCGGCGTGAAACAAGATATTGCTCCGGTTCGCCTCGCGTAACGCAACAGGTAGGTTCGTGGTGGTGCGCGACAACTGCAAAGATTCGATCAACGGCGTAACGATATGCAGCGAGAGCTGATTCAGATAAAAACCAGCAGCCTCAGGTTCAAGGTCAAGCTGTGACTTTTCTGCGACAAGCGATTGAAAGACCGCGATCGCCTGAATTGTCTCAGTATGCAGCATCACATGGCGCACCCGGTCGGCCTTAAGGTTTGTGTCAGCCAGATAATTGAGCTTTGTGCGCAGATCAGTCCAGACGATTTCGAGATCAATGCGTTTCTTCTCGCGTGCCTGCGTGGCTTCGGTGTCATCGGCAGCTTTGCGCAGGGCATCGGTGGCTGTTTTGAATTCAGAACTTTCACCGCCGGCAGAACGCGCCACGGCAAGGCGCCGTTGCTGCACGGCTGAAGTCAGGCGAAACAGCGGTGCAGAGAAATGAATGCCCGCAACTTCGAGACGTGTCGAGTGTATATCTTCCGCGGTCTTAAGAAAGAACTGCAGGGAAAGAAAAATAAGCGGCAACAGCAAAAGTGATGCGGCAATCGACATTTTTGTACGCACCCGCAGGTTTGAGAGTAAAGACCTCATCATTTCATTTTCGACCCAGAACGGTCTTTTTTTTACCTTTTATTTCATTGACGGGGCAGGTTTTCAACCGGGCGCATCGGTTATGAAAGTAATCGCTACCACAGGCGCACCCGCTGCCGTCGGCCCCTACTCGCAGGCAATTCAGGCCGGCGAATACGTGTTTCTCTCTGGCCAGATTCCCCTCGTGCCCGAAACAGGTCTTCTGGCGTCAGAAGATATAAAGGCGCAAACCGAGCAGGTTATGAAAAATGTGCGTGCGGTCTGCGAAGCAGCAGGCGGCAGCCTCAGCAAAATCGTTAAATGTACGGTGTTTATGACCGATCTTTCGCAGTTTCAGGCAATGAACGAGGTGTATGCAGCACATTTCGGCGAGCATAAACCCGCCCGTTCGACAGTGCAGGTAGCTGCGCTGCCACGCGGGGCGTCGGTTGAAATCGAAGCTGTGATGTATTTGAAATAACAGCTTTTAGCCACCGAATTAATTCGGTGGCTAAAAGGGCAGATTACTAACCTGCTCCCAGTTTTCGCAGCACCGTGTGCAGAATACCACCGTTTTTGAGGTACACCACCTCAACCGGTGTATCGACACGGTTCATCGTGGTAAATGAAACCACTGCGCCGTCTTTTTTCTTCGCCGTGACCTTGATGTCGCTGCGCGGCTTCAGGTTGTTATCGTAACCTTCGATATTGAAGACTTCTGAACCATCGAGCCCCAGCGACTGTGCGTTCTGGCCGTCTTTGAACTGCAGCGGCAGAATGCCCATGCCGATCAGGTTCGAACGGTGAATACGCTCGAAGCTTTCGGCGATCACCACCTTGATGCCCTGCAGCGCCGGGCCCTTCGCCGCCCAGTCGCGCGATGAGCCCGTGCCGTATTCTTTACCGGCCAGCACAATCAGCGGAGTTTTCGCTTCCATGTACTTCATCGCTGCGTCAAAGATGCTCATTTTTTCACCAGACGGAATATGGACTGTGTTACCGCCTTCGGGTACTTTTGTCCAGTCGGCGACTTTGCCCGAAACTGCTTCGGGAGCCATCATGAGGTTCTTGATGCGCGTGTTGGCAAAAGTACCGCGCACCATTACCTCGTGGTTACCACGGCGCGCGCCGTAAGTATTAAAATCAACCGGCTGCACACCCCGACCTGTCAGGTAACGGCCTGCAGGCGAGTCTTTCTTGATATTGCCCGCAGGCGAAATATGGTCAGTTGTCACCGAATCGCCGAAGATCGCGAGGCAACTGATGTCCTTGAGGTTCGGGATGCCCGGCTCGGTCAGCGAGAAGTTCTCAAAATAGTTTGGCTTCGCGATGTAGGTCGATTTTTGATCCCACGTATAGGTGTCGCCCGCGCCGACTTTGATGTTGTTCCACATCTCATTGGCTTTGAACACGTTGCCGTATTCTTTTTTGAACAGGTCAGATGTAACCGCTTTCGCGAGCGCATCGTTCACTTCTTTCTGCGTCGGCCAGATGTCTTTCAGCGAAACTTTGCCCTGAATCTTTTCTGATTCAAAGTCGATATCCATGGTACCGGCGAGCGCGTACGCCACGACCAGCGGCGGTGAAGCGAGGTAGTTGGCTTTCACGTCGGCATGAATGCGGCCTTCGAAGTTGCGGTTACCCGAAAGCACCGCACCCACCGTCAGGTTGTTCTTGTTGATCGCGTCTGACAGTGCCGCGTCTATCGGGCCTGAGTTACCGATGCACGTCGTGCAGCCATAACCCACAGTGTTAAAACCAATTGCATCGAGCGATTTTTGCAAGCCCGCTGCTTCGAGGTATTTAGTCACCACGCGCGAACCCGGTGCAAGTGAGGATTTCAGCGTTGCCGGAACCTTTAAGCCCGCCTTCGCGGCTTTTTCTGCCACGAGGCCTGCCGCTACCAGCACTGAGGGGTTAGACGTATTGGTGCAAGAGGTAATCGCCGCAATGACAAGCGAGCCATTGCCCAGTTTTTCCGTTCTGCCGTTGAGTGGTACATCCACACTTTTATCGGGAGCATCTTTGAACACGTCGGCCATCGCCTTGCGGTAATCGGCTTTTGCATTTTTGAGTTCGATACGGTCTTGCGGGCGTTTGGGGCCGGCAATCGACGGCACAACCTTGCCCATGTCGAGTTCAAGCGTTGAGCTGAAGTCAGGCGTCGGAGCTTCTTTTGTTAAGAAAAGGCCCTGAGCTTTCGAATATTTTTCGACCAGGTCGCAGAGTTTTTCGTCGCGGCCGGTGAGCTTCATGTAACGAATCGTTTCGTCGTCGATCGGGAAAAAGCCCATCGTCGCGCCGTACTCGGGTGCCATGTTCGCGATTGTGGCGCGGTCGGCGAGGCTCATCTGTGAGAGGCCTTCACCGTAGAATTCAACGAACTTACCGACGACACCGTGCTTGCGCAGCATCTGCGTAACGGTAAGCACAAGGTCGGTGGCAGTCGTGCCTTCGGGCAGCTTGCCCGTCAGCTTAAAGCCGACAACTTCAGGAATCAGCATATAGATCGGTTGCTCGAGCATGACGGCTTCTGCTTCGATGCCGCCGACGCCCCAGCCCAACACACCAAGGCCGTTGATCATCGTGGTGTGCGAATCTGTACCGACGAGCGAATCGGGGTAGGCGACGAGTTCGCCGTTGTGCTGGCGCGTCTGCACAACTTTCGCGAGGTACTCGAGGTTCACCTGGTGCACGATACCGGTTGCAGGAGGTACAACCTGAAAGTTCGAGAATGCGCCCGAACCCCAGCGCAAGAACTCATAGCGTTCGCCGTTGCGTTCGAACTCGAGCTTGTTGTTCTTGTCGAGCGCGTCGGCCGAGCCCGCGAAGTCGACCTGCACCGAGTGGTCGATCACAAGGTCGACGGGCAGTACGGGGTTGATCTTCTTGGGATCAATCTTGAGTTCAGTCATCGCATCGCGCATCGCGGCGAGGTCGACAACGCCCGGCACGCCGGTGAAATCCTGCATAACCACTCGTGCAGGCTTAAACGGGATCTCTTCTTCTTTTACAGATTTCGGGTCATACTCGGCAATCGTCTTGATATGGTTCTCATCGATGATGAATCCGTCTTCTTGCCGCAGCGCCGCTTCGAGCAGAATGCGTATACTATAAGGAAGGCGGTTGATATTGGGGTATTTTTTCGCGAGTTCGGGAAGCGAATAGTACGACACCTCGCCGGCGGCGGTTTGGAGTTTTTTGCGTGTGCCGAGTTTGTCGGCCCATGAGGGATTTGTCATGGGACGAGAATTTTTTGCAGAGAGAGGGCGTCTATTGATTTGAGAGTTGCGGCTGCCTAGAAGCGAGCACCAATAGTCAAGAAGGCAACGGGGCCGCCAATATCTTCTACCTGAAACAAGTAGCCTGATTCGCGGTAATCTGCGGAGATAGGCATGAGCCAACCCACGGAAACCCGGGCGAAGACATTCTGCGTGAATCGCGTACCCAACCCGAATTGAATGATTGTGCGCATCTTGCCATTGAGGGCATCATTGGCTGAAGTGCGATCTACATATTGTATGAGGCCAATACCCGCGTCGATAAAATGCCGAGCCATATCGTATTGAACAACCGCTTCGGTAAGGAGTGCCGTGGTCGAACGATAGGTGATGCCCTTATGCATAGTTTCTATACTGTAGGCGAGCGAGACTCCGATGCCGGCGGTCCATGGCCCCGAGTTCTTGCCGACCCGAACCTTTGCCTCAACTTCAGACATAGGCTTCGCGAAAGCATTCGGATCATCACTCTTGATACCGGGAGAATAGATGCCACCGGCATCCAAAAACCATTCATTGCGGCCGAGACCCAAGAGCCGGCCTATCGCCGAGAAACGGGGGTTGTAAAAACCCGTGCTCGTCGTCGCAGAGGCACGAAGTGATGATAATGACCCGGTATTGCTCAAGGAAACCCGTTCGGAGGCCAAATAAAGTACATCTAAGCCTAAAACAAAACGATCGTGAAGAGCGTATGCAAGGGTCGCTGCCATGCGTACAGAGTCCCGAGTTGTTTTGGTGCTGCCCGCCGCCAATGGAACCCCCGAAACCGTCTGTGCGGGAAAAGTAACTTTTGACGCATAACGCTGCCAACCGCCCTGTATCTCAACGTAGAATTGGTTCTGCGAGGGCAAAAACAGAGGATTCGCAACAGGCAAGCGATTTGCAATAGCAGGCTTTGCGTCAGGTAACGACGTGTTCTCTGCCGTCGCGCCAGCTGCAGCAGCGGCGTCATTTGACTCGGCAAACAATGAGGTCGAAACAGCTAAGCCGAAGACCAGACGATAGGCAAGTTTACGTATAGGCATTGCCCCCGGTGGCCAACGGCATTATACGGGCAACTATTTTTACTGCGGCTACAGCCGCTGTAAGCAAACCACTGTCAAATCGTCGTTCACTTCAGCGCCGCGTCTGAATTTATCGACGTCTTCGCGCAGGTCATTCACAACCTGCTCCGCGGAGTTTTTGCCTGAAGTGCGTGCGAGCACTTTCTCGACGCACGCATTCATGCGGTCGGTTTCATATTGCACGTTTTCAGGGTCCATCGCTTCGGTGATGCCGTCAGAATAGATCAGCACTGTCTCGCCGGGTTTGAGGTCGAGCCGGTGCACGCGGTATTCCATGTCGAATCTGAGGCCGAAGGCGGTGCCGCTCTGCTGCAAGAGCTCTGCAGTAATTTTGTTATCCTCATTTTTGCGAAAGATGTAAGGCGGGTTATGGCCGCAGCTTACGTAGTGCATTCTGCCCGAAGCAGCGTCGAGGCGCGCGATGAACGCCGTGACGAAAGTACCCGTGATGAGGTTCTGGCGCATGAAGTTGTTGAGCTGAAACGCGAGTTCACCCAACGTATCATAAAGAGGCGAAAGCAACTGCAAAGCCGCGTGGAAATTGGAAACGATCAGCGACGCCGGTATGCCCTTGCCGGCAACGTCGGCGACGATGAGGTCGATCTTGGTATTGCCGGTGCGGTCGACGTGGTTGATAAACTGAAAATAGTCGCCGCCGACATCTTGTGCGGGTTCGGTGTGCCCGTGAATCGAATAACCTTCGATCTGCGGCATTGCGTGCGGCAAAGACTGGCGCTGAATGTCTGCAGCGAGGTGCACGTCGCGCTCAAACGCTTTTTTCGAGAGAGCGTCGCGGTGCAAGAGCGAAGTCTCAATCGCCATAGCCGCCTGCGTCGAGAAGTTGAGCATGAGCCGCACGTCGGCGTCGGTGAACGGGTGCCCGCCCGCTTTGTTCATGAGCTGCACCGTACCCTTTATTTCGCCACGCAGCTTCAGCGGTACGCAGAGGTATGATTTCGTTTCGCCACCGCGCGTCACGTCGACTTCTTTATAATAGCGCGAGTCAGTCTTGATGTCGCTCTGGTTCACGTACTCGCCGGTCTGCGCCACGTAACCCGAAATACCCTTGCCCAAAGGCACGCGAATATTTTTCAGAAGCTCTGCCTGCGCATCAGTCGTCGCGGCAAACTCGAGCACCTGGTCTTTCTTGTTAATGAGAAAAATCGAGGCAATTTCTGCGCCTGAAAGCGCGCGCATCTCTTGCAACACGAGACGCAAGACCTCATCGTAATCGAGAGTTGAAGAGAGAACTTCGTTGATCTGAAAGAGCGATACATACCGTATCAGCTCGGCCTGTAGCTCGGCTTCATTCGCAGTGGTGATAAACTCGTAGACTTCGGTTGCCATGCGTCAGCCAGGCAAAGTTGCCTGTGAATGCCGGGCGGCAAGTTCTTTCGAACAGGAGGCCAAATCCCGCGGCGCGCCAGTGTTTTTAATTGACCACGGCTAAAGGCAGCAAAAGAGTAGTCATGCTTCGCCTTGCCCTCTTTATCGTGCTCTTTGTTTCACTGGGCGCCTGCGCCAGCAAGACGCGGCGCACCTACCCCAATAATGGCAAACTCGTCTTCTGGGACATGGCGGCAGGCGACCCAGGTGCCAATGTCGACACGACAGGTGTGACGATGTATTATCGTGGCCCAATTGGCGACACGATTGAAGAACTGGGTATTATCGAGGCGAAAGTCGAAGGGCCGAAGAAAAAGCGCGCCGATGTACTGCGCGAGCTCAAAAAAGAAGCAGAAAAACTGAGAGCCGACGGCATCTGCGAAATTGAGTACAAACGCGACGGCGACACGCTCAAGGCAGACGGTGTCGCGTTTCGGTTCAAGAACCGGTAATGCGCCTGCATGAATTACCACTAAACCTCAGCCGGGCTGACTTCAATCAGAAGTTTGCCGGTGTCATCATTACTCCGAAAAATACTGCCGCGATGAGCGAGGCCATCACGGGTGGCGTTATTGTCTACGTGCTGCAATTCGATGCAGAGAAACTGACCTCGCTGCGCCTCACGGTCAATGAAGACTTTAATGAAGAGAGTTATCAGAATCTTTCTGCCGTGGTGCAAGAAATCATGAAAACGATGCCAGACCGGGGTTACGCGGCGCCGGTGAAAACCACGCGACAGCTCGCGTGGAAAGAGCTGATCGAATCCCCTCTGCCCGAGTCGGGCGACCGTTCGATTGCGGCGGTAAGCAGCGAATGGAACAATGGTAAATCGAAAGCGAGCCTGACATTCTCGTGGACATGGCCGGGCCAATTGCTGCTTGAATACGGCGAATCGCAGTCTGTTTAACGGCTGCGGCTTTTCACGGTATACCCACAATCTGTGCTGGTACATGCCCAGACTATCTTTTCGCCGATTGCAGTTACAATTCGTTATGGCGCTGCTGCATCTGCCTGGCGCGCTGATGGCCGATGAGCTTTTGGAGCGCGCCCGCACCCAGGCTGTCGATATGACGCATGCCTTTCAGCGTGAAGATGCAAAGGCCCTGGTTCGCTACACTGCCGAGCCGATCGTGAAGCGTAAGGGCGGCGCTGAAGCGCTGGAGAAGCTACTCATCGCCGAATTTGCCGAAATGAAAAAAGATAAGGCAAAGCTGCTGTCTTTCGAATTTATTCGCCCCGATCGCATACACACGGCACACGGGCAGCTTTTCGTGCTGATCGAGCGCAAGTCGCGCTGGCAATACGGCGAGCAAACGATGGATCTGCGCTATAACCTCATGGGTGTCTCGGCCGATTCGGGTGAAACCTGGCGTTTTCTTGAGGTAACTTCGCTCGACGAAAATCTGTTCAAACATCTTTTTGGTTTTGTCGACCAGACGCTGCTTTCAGAAATTTACCAATACACGTCTGAGCGCAGTAAGTGCCTGGGCGGCAAGCTACCGGGCCGTTAGCCCTTTACTGTTCTTTACACCCTATCTCATTGCCCATTTTTGGCGGTGCATAGAAGGGGCCAATACCCCGAAGCAAACAACAAACATGAAAAACATCGCCATTATTGCCCACGTCGACCACGGCAAAACAACTCTCGTCGATAAAATTCTCAATTTCTGCACAGCAGAAGCGAAAGACGTCACAGAACGCGTGATGGACTCGAACGACCTCGAGCGCGAGCGCGGTATTACGATTCTTGCGAAGAACACGGCGGTTGAGTACGAAGGTACCCGAATCAATATCGTCGACACCCCTGGTCACTCTGACTTCGGCGGCGAAGTCGAGCGTATTCTGCGTATGGTCGACACCTGCCTCTTGCTCGTCGACGCGATGGAAGGCCCAATGCCACAGACACGCTTCGTACTGAAGAAAGCGCTCGAACTCGGTCATAAAATTATTCTAGTTATCAATAAAGTAGATAAGCCGAACTGCGATCCGCAGGCGGTCATCAACGATGTATTCGACCTCTTCGTCGAGCTCAATGCTTCTGACGAGCAGACAGACTTTCCTGTCATTTACGCGAGCGCGAAAAACAACTATGCCTTTTTAGAATGGGCGGATTTCGAAAAGCCAGAATCAAAGACGTCTATTAAGCCTCTGCTCGACATGGTACTGAAACACGCGCGCGATGGCGCCGGCGACCCGCAGGGCCCGTTCACATTTCAGGTTACGAGCCTTGACTATAACGACTACCTTGGTCGAATCTGCATTGGCCGCGTATTTAACGGCTCGGTCAAAGTCGGCGACCAGGTGGTTCTGCGCGGCGAGAACGAAAAGGGCGAGCCAACCGTCAGCAAACACAAGATCACAAAACTCTTCGACTTTTTGGGCCTCAAGCGCATCGACGTAACCGAAGCTTCATGCCCGAATATCATCGCGATCGCGGGCATCGAAGAAATGACGATCGGCGACACACTGTGCGCTGAAAGCGTCAGCGAAGCTTTGCCCCGTATCAAAATTGAGCCGCCGACGGTATCGATGCAGTTCTCAGTTAACGATTCACCGTTTGCGGGCAAAGAGGGCAAATGGGTCACTTCGCGCAACATTCGCGAGCGGCTTGAGCGCGAACTCAAGACTAACCTCGCGCTGCGCGTAGAAGATCTCGGCGATTCGTTCAAGGTCGCCGGCCGCGGTGAGCTTCAGCTCGCGATTCTCATCGAGAACATGCGCCGCGAAGGTTTTGAACTCGGTGTTTCAAAGCCACAGGTAATTTTTAAAGAAGAAAACGGCGAAAAACTCGAGCCCTACGAAGAAATGATTATGGATATGCCCGAAGCGTATTCAGGCGGAGTGATCCAAGAGCTCAACCGCCGCAAAGGCATTATGCTGCTCATGGAAACGCTCTCAACGGGCTTTGTACGCATCAAATATGAAATGCCAACGCGCGGCCTTATCGGCTTTCGCAGCTTTTTCTTAACGGAAACCCGCGGCGAAGGCTCGATGTCTGGTATCTTTCTGGGTTATCGCCCTTTTGCGGGCGAGTTCTCGGGTCGCACCCGCGGCGCAATTGTCAGCATGGAAGCCGGTGCAACCAACGCGTATTCACTCTTCAGCATACAAGATCGCGGCGACCTGTTTCTCGGCGCACAGGTGCCGGTTTACGTGGGCATGATCATTGGCCTGCACGCGAAAGACAATGACCTTGACGTAAACCCAATACGCGAAAAGAAGCAGAGTAACGTGCGTGCTTCGGGCACAGACGAAGCGCTGCGCCTCGTGCCGCACAAAAAAATGTCACTCGAACAGTGCCTTGACTTTCTCGAAGAAGACGAAACTCTCGAAGTGACGCCGACCAGCCTCAGACTGCGCAAAAAAGTACTGAACCCATCAATGCGCAAGCGAAGCGCCTGATCGCATAATGCTCGAGTTCTTCTCGCCACAGAACCTGAACGCATTCTGGGCGCGACTGACGAGCGGGCATGCTTTCGCCGCGACGGCCCTCGTCGTGAGCATTCTGCTGCTCACACGCATGGTCGTCTTGCGCATCGCCTACCGCAACATCGAAGACAAGTTCGTGCGCATGCGCTACAAGCGCACCGTCTCTTATATCAGCTTCTTTATCGGGCTTTTTTTACTTCTGCCAATCTGGCTGCCGTCGATTCGCAATGTGGCGACCTTTCTGGGTATCTTTGGCGCCGGTTTTCTGATCGTCACGCGTGACCTGTGGGTTTGCGTCGTCGGCTGGGCATACATCATGATTCGACGACCCTTCGTCATCGGCGACCGGGTGCAGATTGGTAACGTCGCGGGCGACGTCATCGACATTCGCCTTATGGAAACCAGCATAATGGAAGTCTCTTCGGCTGAAGGCGGCCAGACCACCGGACGTGTGGTGTTTTTTCCCAATGCCAAAATCTTCACGGAGAGTTTCGCAACAACCGGTGCTCATGTCGGGCATGTCTTTCAAGAATTACAGGTCAGCCTCACCGCAACCTCAGACTGGAAAAGCGCTGCCGAGCTGCTCGAAAAATGCGCGAAAAAGCAATACGAGACGGCCCGAGCAGCCAAAGAGCAGCTGCAGACGGGCGATGCCGAGCTCGACATGATTTCTTTCTATCGTGACCCCCGCGTGCTGACGCAAATGGTTGGTAATCACATCGTGCTAAAACTGCAATACATGGCGCCGACTGGTCAGGGTGTCAATATGCAAGACCGCATCTGGCGCGAATTTCTCACCCTGACGGCGAAGAAACCCCGTATTCGCTTCGCCGAAAAGTAGTCTATTTCTCTTTGGCTGGGCGGTAAACGACGTCGATGCCGTTTTCCAGATAGCCTATCCAGAGAAAATCACCTTCGATACGCAATATCTGAATTTCATTCGATGACAGGCCTTCAACGGCGGTCATGCGATTGAGGCTGTTGGTGTTTCTGTCGAGAACTCTTAACCCCTGCCCCGACGTACCTATAAAAATTTCATGGTCACGCCGGGCGAACGCCGAGGGAAAAGGCAATTCGGCTTTGATCGGTGTCAGTTTTTTCTGCTGAATATCGTAAACATAAACACCGTCGTTATGCGCTCCGATATAGACATACCGGCCATCGAGAAGCACTGCCTTGACGTTTTCTGACCTGAGCAAACCTTCGCCGACGGTAATTCTTTGCACCTCACCGGTTTTTTTATGATAGATAACAGCGCCGTGATCAAGCGTGCCGACAACGATATAATCGAGATCTGCATCGAGTGCATATACCTGGTTGCTACCCACCCATGAATCTTTACCGAGCGTCACAACCTTGCGCTTGATGGTGTCGTATTGTATCAAGCCGCGGTTCAGAGTTGAAAAATACACGTACCGGTCGTCTTTGATGGTTTTTTGCCCCAGCTTCAACGCACCGGCTTCGTCGCTAAGGCTTTCTGTCTCTCCGGTTTTTTTGCTGTAGCGGTAAACACCGTCGAAAGAGGTTACATAGAGCTCATCGAAATCAGCGTAAAGCCCGCGCAGTTGTGGCGAGGGCAATTTAATTTTTTCGAGCTTATCGGCAGACCTTGTATAACGCACGAGGCCGGCACCCCAGGTTGCAATATAGACGTCATCACCATCGACCCTGATATCTGCGATAGAATTGTCATCGAGGCCATTCAGCTTGTCGATGCGGCGAAGTGAAATACGGCGGAGTGCAAGGCGTAATGCGCCGGCCTCACCTGGCTTGTATTTTGCCGACAACTGTATTGCCCGCGACAAATATTCGACCGCAGACTCGGTCTGCAGCGGGTCGCGCGCCAGCATTGTACCGAGATCGCGATACACCCGAAACAAGTTGCGGTCTTCAAAACCAAACTTTGTGGCAAAGGCTATCGCGCTCTTATAGAGTTTTGTTGCGGGCGCAAATGATCTCGCATCATATGCAATAAAGCCCCGGTACATATCGATACGGTAGTGCAAAGACTCAATATTTGCCTGTTTGCGGGTGTCGGCGAGCAGCCGGTCGGCCCGGGAATGCGCGTTCATCTGATAAAGGCATTCGCCGGTGATCACACGCAACTCGTGCCGATCGGGGTGGGCCGGGTAGCGCTCGAGCGCGATATTGGCCCGGGCCACAGCTTCGTTGCACTTACCCTGTTCGGCGAGTGCATTTGCCAAATAGAACCACGACTTCTTGACCTCGGGCTCATAAGGGTTTTCGGCGACAAACTCAACGAATAGTTTCACTGCCTGATCGTATTCGCGGGCCTCGTAGCGGCCGACCGCGTCATGGTATTTGCGCAGGTCTGCAACCGCAGCGAGCGGCGCTGCAGCCACAATGAAAATTAAAATACTTCTGATCACAGATACCTCATGTTAGATTTCATCGCCGAGGGCGAAAGGTCGCACCTTGTCGGCCATGATGCGCGCTGAATTGCGGCGGTAGAAGAACAGGGTTACGAGAGCGATTAGAACACTCGTGAATACGATATAGAATTTCTGCGTGGTCGCAAGGTCGGCCGCCGCGCTTGCTTCTGCGGTTTTTTCATCAGCAGATTCGCGAAATTTCAGAATACGGACCTTCTCCTGAAAAAGGTAGAAATCCTTACTGAATTTTTGCACGGCCATGTCTTTGTTTCGCAGCATCGTGAGTTTTTGCCTCAGCTCGCTCTTTTGTCGGTTAAAACTTTCAATCTGCTCTTTGAGCTCTTCTTTCTCTTTGATGCGCACACGATAGGCCATGAGCCCTTTGTCGCCGATAAAAAAAACGTAGATGAACGACAAAATCAGCAGCACGAAGAGCGGCACGAACAACCAGTGCTCGCGGCTGCGTTCAAAGAAGTGGCCGATGCGGCGCGTCAGCATGTGCGCCGAATATGAATCTCAGGGCCGCGACGACAAGAAGATTAGATCAGAGAATCTTGAATCTGCCGTTGATGCTGTAGAACTGGCGATGCACGATTTTTTTGGCTTCGGTATCGTAGAGCACCAGCCCGACATGATTAAAGAACTTGCGGTCGACGCGGTAGCGCGAGAGCAGCTTGCCCCAAACGTTGGCCTTGAGCGCCTTCTCTTCGATGCGATACGCCTTCTCTTTTTTCAAAGTATATTTTGCATCTTCAAAACCCTGCAGCAGCACATCGACGCCTGACTCGGGTTTTTCGTGAATGTACTGAACATAGTGGAGAAATTGCTTAAGCGTGGTCTTGTTTTTTGAACCCGCGGGCGCAGGCTCGTCTTCGCGCGGCTTAAAGCCCCCGTTTTTTGCCACGGCCTCTTCTTTCTTCTTGGCGTATGCTGCCACGTCTTCATGCTTTATGTCGGGAATGCTGTTGAAGAGTACAATCTTGTGCAGCTGCTTATCTTCGTCGAATTTTCTCCATTTGGGATATTCAACGTAACGGCGGTATTGCGAGTCGACGAGATCTTTTTCGTTAAAGCCGATGATAAACAATTTCAGCGGAATGCTGTCTTCAGTCTTGTTGACAATATCGAATGTCAGTTCGAGGTAATCACCCTTGCCATCGGTCGCGTTCTTTTTCCAGAAGCTGAGATTTTCAACCGATACACGCTCGTCACGAATCTGGCCACCCGCTGGCTGCGTATCGGGAGGCGACGCCTTGCTGTCTTTGTCTTGCGCAAACACCAAAGGTGCCGCGAGCAGAGTCGAAAATATCAATTTGCGTAGCATGGTTGTCCTCATTTGTACTTCGGCATAAATGCGCCCGTTATTTACCTTTTTTCCGTTTTGCGCTTCTGCGCGACAATTCTCTTAAAATCGGCGAGGTTTCGCACGAAAATGCGGTCTGAGTACAATTCGACCTTACCGACCTTCGCCCAGTGATTCAATTGCTCGGCCACCTGGTCGACGCTTGTACCCGCCCAATTGGCGACATCGTCCATTGTCACGGGAAACGACACCTCGCGCATGTGCGCATAGGTGGGTTCTTTTTCAGCGAGCATCAGAAATACGTCTGAAATTTTCGACTGAATGTCGTCGAGCAACAGAATCATGAGGCGGCGTTTTGCATCGTAAATGCGTTTTGAAAAAACGACCAGCAGCTTGAACGCCAGCTGCGGCTGGCTCATCATCATCGACACAAAGTTGTCGCGATCAAAGTGCAGCACAGTCACAGGCTCAATAGCGGTGGCGGTCGCAGAACGGGGTTGCTCCTCAAGAATGGCCATTTCGCCGAATATGTCGCCGACGCTCAGAATATCCATCGTCTTCTCTTTGTCTTTGACGACCTTGGAGATTTTGACGCGCCCGGTCTGGATCAGATAGAAGCTATTGCCCGGTTCAAACTCGCAGAAGATGATTTCTCCCGTGTTGAACTGCTTACCGAATTTATTGAATAGCCCGCCGCCGGTCATTTTTGCCCCTTAAGCTGATTCGCCTTCTGCAGCGCGATGTTAGCCTCTTTATCTTGAGGTGGTATGCGCGAGGCCTTTTCGTAGAGCGATGCAGCCCGGGCATTGTCACGCGCGCGCTCATATATTTCGGCGAGCTGTATCATTGCCTTGCGGGTGAGAGATCCCTGCGCATGCGTGCGCAGCAGCTCTGAGAACTTTTCAACGGCGCTCTTGGCATCGGCTTTTTTCACATGCGTGCGCCCGAGCTCGAACAAACATTTTTCGTGCAGCGCCGCATCACTGCCTGAGCCTTCGAGCGCCTGCTGGTATGCGGCGAGCGCTTCGTCAAACTGGTGGTTGGCAAATGCGCTGAGCCCGTCGCTGTAATGTTGCGCAGGTGTTTTCGACGGCGTGCCCATATCAAAGTCGTCGGGCATGGGCAGATCAAAATCGCCGGCAGGCGGCGGCAGATCGCCGATGTCACCCATGTCAACATCGAGCGGTGGTGGCATATCTGACGGCATGTCGACGTCGGCATGGTTTGCGTAGTCGTCGACCGGTTGCGGCTCGCTGCGGTTTACCATTTGACCGGTGCGCTGCGCGACTTCGTTTCGCTGCATCTCTTCGTTGATGTCGGGCAAATCAAGGGGAAAAGCCGCGCCCTCTTTCACCGACTGTGCCAGACGGCGCACGCGTTCGGTGAGTGGCCCTGCGGGAAAATTCTTCTGGTATGCGCCAAAGGCATAAAGCGCGTAATCGGTCTTGCCCGCTTTGTAATAATATTCGCCCACGCGCACGAGCTCCATCGATGCTTCTGAAGCACCGTGCTCGCCGAGAAATTCGCGAACGGCTTTGTGCACCCGTCGCAGCTGCGATGAAAACACCTTGAGCATCTGCAAAACAATGCGCGTGTTCTTCTGACCAAACTGCTCGAACTCTGCGAGTTTGAAAACGAGCACCTGCGAATCGGCGAGCACCTGTGCAGTTTCTTCTCGCGGGTAGCGGCCGAGTGCCGACTTGACGCCAAAAAACTCACCCTTACGCACATCTTCTTTGATGTCATCTTTCTGGTCGAGCGAGGTGGATATCAGAGAGATACGCCCCTTTTGCATGACGTACACATCTTCGCCGACATCGCCCGCAAAGTAGACGATCGAGCCAGCGGAGTAATTTCGTGTAATCGGCATTAGGCGGCCTCTATCGGCAAAAAGTCGAGTTCTTTCTTGAATTTGACCGCACGCCGTATACGATTTTGCAGGCCGAGAATATCGCCGGCAACAATCTTGCGCGCACCCTTCACCATGATAGTCTGGTAGGGTATTTTCATCGCATCGAAAACCGGCGCAAAGGCAATGTCGCCATATTTGGGCTGGCCTTCAGTAATCACGAGCATAATGTCAGAATAGTCGGCGTGCGTCAGTGCAGCCCACGGGTTCGTTGCCGCACCGTCGATGAGCAGCAGGTCTGCCGCTTTGCCATCGGCGATTGAACCTGCATCGGAGAGGCACATCGCGCGTGCTGCGTTTGTGGTCATCATGTCGATGAGCACCTTGTCGTCGAGCTCGGCGCCATAAGCAAACCGGTAGAACTCCCTCGCGGTGCGAAACTCTTCGAAAATGCTGAAACTGCCCGACATCGGCGAATCTGTGCCAAGAGTGACATTGATGCCGCGGTCCATGAGTTCTTTGACGCGCGCCGTCTGTTCAAACATATAGAGGTTCGACACGGGACACCACACGACATTGCACTGGTGCTCGGCGAGAAGATCCATGTCTTTGTCAGAAAACGCGATGCCGTGAATGAGCACGGTTTGTTTGCTGAGCGCACCTTTCGCCGCGAGCGTTTCGACGCTGCGCAGGGTTTCTTCGTCGTAACCCTCAGAGCAGTGAGTGATGAATGGAATGTTGTTCTTCACTGCTTTTGCGTGCTCTGCTTCGATACCGTCGCCCCACTTGAGGGCAAACGAAGTCACCGAGTGCGCCATGGCAAAATCAGAGATAATGCGAATCGGCAGATTTTTGGCAAACGCCTCGCGCACAAAATGAGGAATGTGGTCTTGCACACGCGTGATGCCGCATAACAGGTGGCGGTAGCCACCGAGCAGGTAAAGGTCAGAAGAATCTATCTGCTGCCGCTCGGCATAGACCGGGGCGCTCTTGAGATCGTTATCCCATTCGAGCCAGTTGAGGTATGGCCGGCGGTCGCCGACCCGCGGCACGTAGGTGCCGAGCAGGTGATCGTGGCAGTTTATCAGCCCGGGAAAAACCAACATGCCGTTGACGTCGATCTGCATGGTGTCGGCAGACTTGCGCGAACTTTTCGACACGTGCTGAATGTGCGTCTTGTCGATCTGCACCGAGCCGCGCTCAAGCACATCGTGGGGAGTGATGATTGTTCCGTTTACGAGTTCCCAGGCCATTATCTTGTTTCGTCGCTTGCAGCCAACGCATGAAGAGCACGCCCCGCGTGCTCTTCATGCGTTGATCTGCCAATAGTCTCTGAGGGGTTAATTGGATTTCCCCTGTAGGATACAACCAAAAAAAGCCTTTTGCTTCGCGCTGAACCGATTACGCTGCCGCGCGCCAGTTGCTGCCCGCGCGCGACATGAATGCGCGCCACGTTTGAATAGAGCGTATGCCAGCCCTTGCCGTGATCGACGATGATATACTTTCCGTAACCGCGCATAGTGCCGGTGCCATAGACGACCCCGCCGGCGAGGTTGCGTATTGAATTCTCGCGCAGCTGCAGGGTGACTCCGTATGGTTTCTTTTCACTGCTGCGAGAGAAGGGCTGAACCACGCGCCCCACCCTACGGTAATCGTCGAAATCCGGCTTATCGCTTATACCCCCGACGGCAACGAGGGGGGTAGCCATGAGAAAAGCGGCAAAATATCGGGTAAAAAGTTGCGAACGGGTACCCACCATGCATACAATTATCGGCATTTACGGGTGCCAAAATAAACCTTCGCCCGCAAGCGCCGGGTCGTAACGTGCGAACCCGGCCGGCGGTCTTTAGGGTCTTTTTTGATTCTCGCCCCGCCTCGCTGGTTAGATTTGGTATAGCTAATCTACAACAAAAAGGCAGCTCAGAGACATTATGGCGAAGTACGATCAAACAAACTCGGTAATCGGCGAAGGCTCGATCTTTGAAGGTCGCTTCTATATTTCAGGCAGCCTGCGCGTCGACGGCAAATTTGAGGGCGATATTCGCACCGACGAAGCGCTCGTCGTCGGCGAAACCGGTAAAGTCAAGACCAACATCAGCGCACGCGAGGTTGTACTCGCAGGCACGCTCATCGGCGACATCGATGCAAAAGACGAAGTGCGCCTGACCGAAACCGGCCGCATGCTCGGTGACATTACAACTCCGGTGCTCAATATTTCGCGCGGCGTGGTGCTCAAAGGCACCGTGAACATTCACGGCGGCCACAAGAAAGACCCGCGCAAAATCGTCGAAGAGAGTTACGGTCTCATGCGCGAATTAGACAAAAAGGGTATTCAATAAACCCAGGTCTGCCTTGGCGAAAAAAAAAGCACTCACAAAAACATCCTCTTCGGGTCGAAAATCAAACTATAGGCCCGACATGCCCTCTGAGAAGCCACGCAAAAGAGCCGACAAAGATTTCTTCGTTCTGAACGTGAAGCCGACTGCGGCTGCAAGCGCGGCGACGGTATTGCCTGCGCAGCAGGCGAAACCTGCGATCGCGGGCATGCGAATCAATCTGGGTTTTGCCGAAATCGCCTACCAGGGCAAAGGCCAGTTTCTGTATTTTTACAAGCGCCGCGGCACACTCAAGAGCGGCGCGCTGCACATCGACCGCAAGGCGATGGTCTGGCTGCTTCTGGCCGTTACCTGCCTCTCTGTCTCGCTGAGCTTTGGCCTCTGGAAAAAGCGCCAGAATGCAGTGAAGCTCGCCTTCTCTGATGCGAAGACCGGCGTGGGCGGTGTCGGCCGTCTCGAATCCGGTAAGGTTATTTCAGAAGCTTCTGACATCACCGGTGAAATCGCACAGTTTGAAGGCGATGAAAAAATCAAAGACCAGTTGATGGGTGTGCTCGAAGAACGCGAGCAGGTCGACAAGGCCGGCGAAAAAGGCGCACAAAAAGTGCAGAAGCTGCAGTACAAAGTAAAGCCGGGTGACACCCTGAAATCCGTTGCTAAAAAATACAAAGTTAAACCCGAGTCGATCAGCGGTTCAAGTCGCCTCAACGAATTTCAAGAGATTTCTGTCGGGCAGACTCTGTCGATACCGACGCGCGATGGCTTTTATTACATCGTGAAGAAAAATGAACGCCTCGCAAACATCTTACAGGCGCATAAGGTACCGCTCGATAAGTTCATGACCGAAAACGAGCATGTCAACATCGACCTGCTCGACATCGGTGAAGAAATTTTCTTGCCCGGAGCGAAGCCTATTCGCCATGCAGAAGGCTGGCTGATACCCGTTTCGAGCCGCGTCATCACGAGTGGTTATGGCTACCGCCGCTGGCCGCGTTCGGCTTTTCACAAGGGTCTCGACCTCAAGGCGTTCTACGTTCCCGTACGGGCGGCAAAATCAGGCACCATCACGTATTCGGGTTGGCTCGGCGGCTATGGCAATGCGATTATCGTACAGCACGACGAAACATATAAAACGCTTTATGCACACCTCAGCCGCCGCCACGTGGCAGTCGGCCAGCGCGTTCGCCGTGGTCAGGTGCTCGGGCGCACCGGTGACACCGGTTACTCATTCGGACCGCATCTGCATTTTGAAATTTCCAAGAACGGTGAGAACGTAAACCCCGTGAAGTTTCTGAAGGGCCTGCGCGGCCGTTCAAAGAAGCATTAAGGTAGAGCTTGCGGTGAGCAGCCGAAGGCGTGTCGAACCGTGATTCTTCGCAAGAGCGCGGCCAACCCGGCCGATCGCGTCATCTCGCCGGTTGAAAAGCCATTTCTCATCGCCGAATTCGGCTTAAACCATAATCGTGATCTCGATCTGGCGCGCCGCATGGCAGACGCCGCAAAAGATTCGGGCGTCGATGCGGTCAAAATGCAGTCATACACCACCCGATACTTTATCAACAGGCAGTTCGAAAATACGCACGGCCTTTATGATATTTTCGCCGGCCTCGAACTCGACGCGGCGTTTCACGAATCTTTGCGCGACCATGTCGTGGGCTTGGGGCTGGCATTCTTTTCGACCCCGCTGACTGAAGATCAGGTGCCGATGCTCGATCAACTCGGTGCACCCGCGTTCAAGATTGCATCGGGCGATGTGAACAACTGGCCGCTCATCGATGCCGCTGCCGCGTGCGACAAACCTCTTATCGTTTCGACGGGCGCAGCCAGCGAAGCAGAGATTGTCAGCGCCATCGCGCACCTGAACAAAAAAGCGAAGCAGAATTACGCGTTGCTGCACTGCGTCTCACTCTACCCTACCAAAAACGAGCAGGCAAATATCAGCCGCATGCTGCGCATCGCGAGCCTCGCACCGGCTGCAACAGTCGTCGGTTTCTCTGATCACACAACGGGCAGCGAAGCGGCTTTTGCAGCAGTCGCATGCGGAGCTCAGATTATCGAGAAACATTTTACCCTCGACAAAACTTTGCCCGGCCCTGACCAATCGATGTCTTCAGACCCAGCAGAAATTCGCCATTTGCGCGCGCAAATCGATCTCGCGCATGCGATTCGCGGCAATGCTGCGAATGCCGATTGCCACGCAGCAGAAACCCAGTCAGACTATTACGGCAAGCGATCGCTCTACGAGTTTGAAGGTAAGGTACGCGCGATGCGCCCACGGCATGCTGATTTTCCCAGGCCATGAAATGGCCGGGGATCTGCGCCTTTTTGCGGCACCCTAAGCTTCAATAAAACTATTCTCGACCAGCGCGCAGAGGGCCGCAACTGCCTCTTCTTCTTTTTCGCCCTCAGCAATGACGGTAATGCGGGTGTCACGCGTGAGCGCCAGCATCATGAGGCCCATGATACTCTTGCCGTTAATGCGCTGGTTGTCTTTTTCTACGAATATTTCACAGGGAAACCGATTCGCCATTTTTACGAAAACTGCTGCCGGCCTTGCATGAACGCCCGATTCGTTCTTGATTGTCGCTGTGCGTGATACCATGGTGCCCCCTAGCTTTCTGCAGCCTCGCGAATCATGCGGGAAAGCCTTTCTTGAAATTTGCGCGCCGCGTTGTGGCCGCGCGACTTGAGGTTAAAATTCTTTGCGGCCGTTTCGATCAGCACCGGCACGTTTCGGCCCGGCCTCACCGGTATTGTCATGACGGCTATTTCAACGCCCAGAATTTCTTCGGTATGGTCTTCAAGCCCCAGCCGGTCGTATTCCTTTTTGTCATCCCAATCTTCGAGATGAATAATAAGGTCGATACGTTTGTTCATTCGCACCGCCCCGGCCCCGAAAAGGTCGCTGATGCTGATGATGCCAAGACCGCGAATTTCGAGGTGGTGCTCGATAGTCTGCGAAACATAACCGTAAAGCCGTGAGCCGTCGCGGCAGATGATGCGCACGGCGTCGTCTGCGACGAGGCTATGCCCGCGCTGCACGAGTTCGAGCGCCGTTTCACTCTTGCCCACGCCGCTCTTGCCCTGAATCAGAATACCGACGCCCGAAACCTCAACGAGTGTGCCATGGAGCAGAGTCTGCGGTGCGAGCGCGGCATCGAGAAAATCGGTGAACACATTGATAAACTTGCTCGTGCGGTGTTCAGAAATAAAAACCGGTGTGCGGTTGCGGCGCGCGTATTCGAGAAAAAGGTCGGGGGGAAAATTAGAATGCGTGAAGACGATTCCCGTAATCGGGTAATTGAAGTAACGCTCCAGCGGCTCTTGCAGCTTTTCTGGCAAAATGCTGCTCACGAACGCATGCTCACCCTGCCCGAAGACCTGCACGCGATCGTGGGCAAAGTGTTCGAAAAATCCATTCAGTGCAAGCCCCGGGCGGTTGACGTCGATCTCGCGCAGCTCTCTGTCGAGATCGGCGTCTTCGTTGATGAGCTTCAGACGCAGCCGGTCTGCGTCTTTTAAAAGTTCGCGGACCTTGACCGATTTCAGATAGCAGGCCTCTTGATCATGATACCGCCACCCTGGGCATGAAACATGACATTCAGGCGGCCAGACTCTTCGTTCACAAACGCAAGAAATTCGAGCGCCGCATCGCTGAGCACATCGAGAGCCTCGGCAACAGTGAACTTCGAGACGGGGTACACCGATTCGGCGAGCTTTTCGAGTTTATTGCCCGAGAGTCGCACGATTGTCTCAACAAAACCACCGCCGCCCGGCATGACAATGCTGTAGTTGCCATCGTTGCGGGCGGTCACAAGGCCGTATCGTTTCTCGTCGACATGGTGGTACATTAAGAAACGAAATTGTTTAGACCGCAACTGCAGCACGGCTTCGAGATCGTCCATGGGCTTAATTTCTGCATCGCGCACCTCGATTTCAGTCTCTTCGTCTTGAACGCGGCCCGCCGCCTGGGGTATGAACATCTCTTTTACATTGGCAGTCTTCTCTTCGAACTTCTTGCGATACTTGTCGATCTGGTTGTTCAGCACATCGAGTGCATTGTCGATCGCCGCGTAGAGGTCTTTGTCGCTCTTTTTAAGGTGAAAGACGGTGGCGTCACCGTGCACTGTGATCTCAAAAAACTGGTTTTGCCGTTCGAGCGAGAACCGCACGTCGATGCCTTCGATATGGTGCAGCCGCTCTTTGAGCTTTTCAATCTTTTTGCCTGCATATGCTTTGATCGCGTCGGTTGGGGGCAGATTCTTGAAATAGTATGAAATTTCCATAAGGCGATTATGGACGGTGAAAGATAAGATCGAGCGTTTTTTATACTTTCGCCGGAATCGGTGTTTTTTTCGACTTTGTCAAATACGCCGCGACCTGGTGCAATTTTTCATTTTGCGGTGCATATTTCATCGCCGCATTCAGGGTTCTCAGTGCCTTGTGCGGCTCGTTGGCACGCACATAGCAGCGAATGAGCAGCAGCGAGGCTTTCAGGTTTTGCGGCTCATCGGCGACCAGCAGCTTTAAGTAGCGTTTGGCCGAAGAAATATCATCGGCCTTGTAGGCGGCATGCCCCGCAAGCAACAAAATCTGCGGCTCGACATGGTCGTCAAAGGCGCATGCATGCCCGAGGTATTCGGCTGCAGTCCGGTAGTCACGCTCGACGAGTGCAAGTTTGCCGACAATTATCAGAGCATCCTGGTGTTCGGGGCGTACCGCCAGCGCCGCCATCGCCGACGCTCTTGCCCCGGCGTGATCGGCTTTCTTGATTTTCTGCCGGCTCTGGTGAATGAGTGTGTCAGCCTCGAGGTGGCGCAGATTATAGTGCAGCGTAAGTATGGTTAAGTCGTCGCCATTGGGTTCGTCGCCCTTATAGAGCTTGAAGCTCTGCATAAACGAGTCGATCGCGCCGGCGGGTTCGGCGAGGGCTGTGCCTATCCAGCTGATGACTTTTTCGACACCGGGCTGTTCGCGCTGGCTGTTCTGCTGCTCGGCAAAACCATCTGTCAGCATCACGAGCGTTTCGCCGGGGCGCAACTTTCCGCTGATCTCTTGATAGTCGTTGATGTCAAACGAGGCAATGCCGAGCGGGTAACCCGGCGTGTCGTATTGCGTCAGCAGTTGGTTGCTGTAGGCAGAAAAATGCATGAGTTTAGGATGTCCCGCGTTCACAAAAGTAAAACTGTAATCGCTGTGAACGCGCAGAAGCTGTGCTGTAAAATAAATACCCGAAGGCAATATTGGCTTCATATGGTCGCTCAGCTGTGCCAGAAGCTCGAGCAGACTCAAACCCTGCGCACTCAGCAGACGAAAGTGGTAGTGCAATGCCATGGTGATGAGCGCAGCGGGTACTCCGTGGCCCGAGACGTCGGCCATAATCAGCGTGAGCGATTCATGCGACCTGTAATAGTCGAAATAGTCGCCGCTCACCTCAACCATCGGCTCATACGCTGCCCTGATGTCGATTGCCTTAAAAGCGGGTATCGATGAATGTATTATCTGCGACTGCACTGTGCGCCCGATACGCAGGTCGAACTGTAGCTGGCTGGTGAGGCGTTGCTGGGTTTTCTGTGCCTCAAGTATACCGGTGATGAGGCGCGCGCTCAAAATCGCGAGCGCGATCTGCGCTGCCATCGCTTCAAGAATCTCGAGGTCATCGTTCTTGTAAAAGTGCGAAGTCCCCTTTTCGACTGCGAGCGTACCGAGCTTGTCTTCGCGCACGCTGATCGGCGCGCAAATAACGCAGAGCGTATTTTCTCCCGGGTCTAGGTATTTCGAGTTCTGCGAAAGATCGTATATAAGGCTCGACTTCTGTTCGGCGAAAACCGAACCCGAAAAACCTTCGCCACTCGCGAGCGGCCGGCGTTCGGGCACTGTCTGCGCGAGAAACGCCACCGGGTGCAGCATATCGTTTTCCCATATGCGCAGCGTCACGTTGTCGGCCTCGAAAATTTCAGAGCAAAGAGAAATGACGCGCGAGAACAGCGTGTCTTTATCGTTGATTGTCGACAGCTCTTTGCTGACGTACATGAGAATGTCGATCTTGTCTTTGGGCGTAAGGCCACCGATAACGGTCTTTGCGCCCCGATATTTTACTACCCGCCGTTTGCCGTACCTGAGTTCGAGCATCCGCCCTTGCGCAGCAAAGGGCATGCCAAATGCGGCAAAAAACCGCTTATGCGGTATCTGGCCGGGGTTCTAACGCGAGACGATGCCGAACTTTTTCAGCTCGCGGTCGATATTGCCGGTAAGCATTGCATACCACATGCGCCAGTCTGAAATAAAAGATTTCAGCGGATATTTGAATGTCGCAGGCCGGTTCTTTTCGATAAAGAAATGGCCGAACCAGGCGAATGCATAGCCACTGATGAGTGCAAACAACATAAGTATATACGTACCGGTACCGATACCTACTGCAGCCAACAGCAGCGCCAGAGTTGAACCGACGAAGTGCAGCAACCGGTTACTGCGCCGTGAATGTTCGTGCAGATAGAAAGGCCAGAAAGACTTCAGGGTTTCATAGTTATCGCGCTCCCATGCGTAGCGGTATTGTGTCGGTGGCGGCTCGGGAATTCGCAGCGAGGTTCGTGCGACGCGGCTGGTGCTCGCTTTTTGGCTATTGCGGCGCTTGGTGGTAGCGCGCTTTTTGCCAGAGCTTTTTTTCGCTGGCTTTGCTTTCGCGCGGGCCTTCGGTTTGCTTTTTGCCTTAGGTTTAGCTTTCGACTTTTTGACAGCCGCCTTGCGTGCAGTCTTTTTTTTCTTTGTCGCCATTATTTGACTCCGTCGCGGGCCTTACGCGCCGCCTGCAGCAATTCTTTCGAGTAGAGCTGGCCGACGAGCTTATCTTGTACCTTGAGTGCCGTGGCTTTCAGCCGTGCAAGTTCTTCTGCGCTCGGCTCGACCTTCTGTATGCCTTTGCTTAAGAGCACCTGATAGGCTTTGTCGTTCTCTTTGCGCAGCTCAAGCGTTAGCTCATGCGCGTATTTTTCGAGCGTCGAGTGCACGATCTTCTTTTGATCGTCAGTCAATTTATCATAAGCCGATTTTGCCAGCAGCGTTGCGCCGGCCGCATTCGCGAGGCGGCTATTCGTCAGGTACTTTGCTTCCCGAAACCATTGCAGGCCGATTGCACCGTAAGGCGGCGCGTAAAAGGCATCGATACCGCCGGTCTTGAGCTGCGGTAGCACCGCTTCGAAACCGAGGTAGACCGGCACAAGACCATATTCGGCGAGCATCGCCTTCACGAGCGGATCGCCTTTCGGCGCCCAGATTTTCACACCTTGCATGTCTTCATAGCGCGTGATCGGCTTGTTCTTGCTCATCAGATAAACGAAGCCGTTTTCGCCCCAACCTGAAAGCACGAGGCCCTGCGCGAGAAATTTTTTCGATAGCTCAGGGTAAATTTTCGCAATGACTGCGTCGACCTGCCGGCTGTTCTCAAAAAAGAAGGGGAGCTCAAAGATGCGCGATTCTGTGACGACCGTACCGAGCGTCTGGCCCGTAAAAGACGCGATGTCGATTGTGCCGGTCTTGAGCTTGCGCATTACCGACGGTTCGTCGCCCGCGATGCCGCCGTAGAACACGCGAATTTTCACCTGCCCCTGCGTCTTCGCATCAATTTCATCGACGCATTTTTTGATCGTGCGGGCCCAGACGGTGTTTTCTGGGGCAAGGGTCGCATATTTCAGCGTAACCTCAGCAAAAAGCGCGCTGCCTGAGCTAAGCAGAAAAAGAAACAGAACTTGAGAAATCCTTATTTTTCGAAGCGACATAGGCGTACTGCGCGGGCAGAATCGCAGCCGTCGAGCCATTTTTATCCCGATAATCGGTTCATGCCCAGAAGAATTTCGGCGTCGGCTGCGGGCATTGGCGCAGCAAAAAGATAGCCCTGGCCAAATTCACAGCCAAGACTGCTGAGAAGCTCGCGCTCTTCGATCGTCTCGATGCCTTCGGCGACTGCGCCCAGATGCAGATTGCTGCTGAGCGATAGTATCGTGCGCACGATTTCATAGTTTTTGGTGTTCGCCGCCAGCGAATGCACAAACGAGCGGTCGATCTTGATGGTTTCGGCGGGTATCGTCGCGAGATGGCTGAGCGACGAAAACCCGGTACCAAAATCGTCGATCAGAATGCGAATGCCGAGCCGCTTGAGTTCGTCGAGCTGCGACATGCCGCCGAAAATATCGGCCATGAGAACGGTCTCGGTAATCTCGATGCGCAAAAAATGCGCGGGCAGATTAAATTCTTCAAGCAGCGACCTCAACATCTCAGCCAGATTGCCGAAAGCGAACTGTTCGTCTGAGACGTTGATACTCACATAGAATTCGCTCGTGTGGTTTTCATGCCAGCGCTTCGCGGTCGCAGCAGCTTCGCGCATGACTGCTTCGCCCAGAAGCCGCATCGCCTCGGTCTTCTCGAGAATCGGCAGAAACGACCCCGGCGCCAAGAGACCAAGTTCAGGGTGTTGCCATCTGACAAGCGCCTCGAAGCCGACAAGCTGGCCTGATTTCAAATGATAAATCGGCTGGTAAAAGTTCACGAGCTCAGTGCGCGCGATTGCCTTCTGAAAATCTGAACTGAGGCGCAGGTTGCGCGCGGCGAGTTCGTGCATCTGCTGCTCGAAAACGCGCACCGAAGTGCGCTTGTCGGCTTTGGCGCGGTACATCGCGTTATCGGCGTCGCGCAGCATCTGGTCTGCCGACTGGTACCTTAGCGAAGCCATCACGGCGCCGACGCTCGCCCCGATAAAGATGTCTTTGCCGCTGAGGGTATATGGAGTCTTGAGTTTGTCGGCGATCTTGTGCGCAACTTTGAGCAGCGCCGCATTGTCGGGCACCGACTTCACCAGCACGACAAATTCGTCACCACCCCAGCGTGCGACCAGGCAGCGGTTGTCGACTGAAGCGAGCAGTTCGAACGCGACCGCCTTAATGACAAGATCGCCGATATGGTGGCCGAGGCTGTCATTCACAAGTTTGAACCGGTCGAGGTCGATGAAAAGAATACCAAAGGCACGCTGCGTCGGGTGCGCATGAAATTCTTGAATCGCCTCTCTGATCGCCACAGTGATGTAATGCCGGTTGTATATGCCGGTCAGTGAATCGTGTTCGGCAAGATATTGCAGCTCGAACGTCTTTGCCGCCACGGCGCGGCGCAGCATCTTGACCCAAACGAGCGCTCCGATAATGAGCAACGCCAGAACACCCAGACTCAAGAGCAGCACACGCTGCATCTGCCGCATTTCACCGAGCTGAATGCGGTTACCTTCGCCAAGCCAGCGCTGGTAAATAATTTCGTACGTGCCATTGGCCTTGAGTTTCGCAAGGCCTTCGTTCAACAAATTCAATATCTCGGTATTCCCTTTTTTTACTGCAAACGCGACATTCGATGCCAGAATCGGCTTGCCCGAGGTTGTGATGTTTTGCAATTTCAGTTTCTGCAAAGCATAGCGTCCGCCCACCTGGGTCGTGATGACGCAGTCGTGTTTACCCGACGCCAGAAGCCGCATTGCCTCAAACTGGTCACGCACCTGAATCGAAGTATATTTGATGCCCTGCGTGCGCAGGTATTCTGTAGAAAGCGCGCCTGCCTGCTGAATGACTTCTTTGCCATTGAGTTCTTCGAGCGAATGAATTGGTTTCGACCCAACCCGAATAAATATTTCAGAAGCGAGAACAGAATGCGGATCGCCAAAGTCAGCGTATTCTCGCCGCACCGGCTGGTCGAACATGCTCACGACATCGACGCTGCCTTCGATCAGCCGGCCGCGAATTGTGCTCCACGGGCCTGAAACGAAGGTGACACGGCGGCCCATGACCGCGCCGATTTCGCGCACGAGCTCGATCTGAAAACCGTCGAGCCGCCCGTCTTCGCTAAACCATTCGTAAGGGCGAAAGGCCTCGTCGGCGCCATAAATAATGGGCAGCGCACTCTCGGGCGCGGCGAGTGCGCGCTGGCTACAACCGGGCAGAAAGACAAACGCAAGCGGCAGCAACAGGGAGGCAACAGTACGCATGCGGATTCAAGCCACTACTGCTTTCTTATACTGTAAAGTGCATTGCGCTGAAGGCATAAAAAAACGGGCTGACGCCCGTTTTTTTGTGTTTGCTGTAAAGGTTGCTTAGAAATTGAAAGCAGCGCCGACACGCAGCACGTAGCCACTCATGTCGAACTTGAATCCGCTTTTTTCAACTTCGCCACCGCGGTAGCCACCTTCGAGCAGAATGTTGGTTGTGGACGCAGAACCTTCGGTGAGCATGCCGAGGTTAAACGCAAGGCCTACCATGCCTTGATACATAAAACCAGCTGCCGAATCGCTGACAGTTGAAGCTGGCACTGGTGTGCTGGTTACTGAGTCAGTGTACGCAGGCGTTTTTGCCTCAAAGAAAGACCATGCATAGCCCGCACCAAGCGTTACGTATGGCTGTACGGCCGGGGTATCTTCGGTACCCATGGGCACTATGAAGCGCAGATTGAGCATCAACGGCAGGGTATAGTGGTTGCGGGTTGTTGTCAGTGTCGACGTAAGGCCACCGACGGTTTGCGTTCGGCATGGCGAATTAGTACACTGGTCAAAGTTGATCCAGTTGAAGTTGATTTCTGGCACGAACGCAAAGAAGCGCTCGATTTTGTAGGCGTATGCGATGCCGGCGTCAAAACCCGCCTTATCGTTGGCTGCCTTGACTGAGCCGACGCCGCCCTTAATTTCGAGCCCGCCGCCCTGGGCGAAAAGTGGTGCAGCGCTGATTACCGCAGCTGCCAGCATAATAGAATGCAGTTTGTTCTTCATAATTCTCCTTTTGGCCGACACGAGCCGGTCAATTCATTAGACGTTTGACCCCGAATTTGAGGTCGATAAAATTACGATAAATGTCGCGCCGCCGATGTAAACCGAAAAAATCCGGCGCAGAACCCTGCGCCGGATTTTTCGGGACTGTCAAAAAGTCGCGAACCGCGCTGCACAGGCGCGGCGCACAGGCGGAAACCGGCCTGATTAGGCCGTTTCGCGTGTATTTGCCGCAGGCAAATGCAGCGTTTTCGCCGGAGCGGCGACTTTTTAGGCAGGCGCAGCCCTAAATAGGTAACTTCACAAAATTCTTTATAGCGGGGCCGATTTTTGAGAGCGGCAATATGTGCGAGCCGTCGACCGCTTCGAGTTTGACCGCCTCTCGCGGCATGCCCCAGACAACCGAAGTCGCTTCATCTTGCGCGATCGTGAGAAATCCTGCATGGCGCATTGCTGCCAGCCCGCGTGCCCCATCGTTTCCCATGCCGGTGAGAATGATTCCCATGGCCGATGCCGGTGCGGCGCTGACGACTGACTCGAAAAGCACGTCGACAGAAGGCCGGTGGCGATTAACCGGCGGGCCCGCATCGGTGGTCGCGAATAGTTCGAGGCCCTGGCGCCTGACGATGAGGTGGCGGTCGCCGGGTGCGATGTAGACTGTGCCCGACTTCAGCTTTTCGGTCGCATCGGCCTCAACAACGGTGAGCGCCATAATTTCGTCGAGCCGGCGCGCGAATGCGCGCGTAAAGACTTCGGGCATGTGCTGCGTGATGAGAATCGGCGGCATGTCGGCGCCAAGTTCACCCAGCACCGTTTCAATTGCGTGCGGCCCGCCGGCCGAAGCGCCTATAGCAACCAACTTCGATGCGTGATGGTATAGCGCGTTCATGTTTCTTCATGCCCTGTGGGCAAGAGTAAGTCTGCGTGTTTCACCCAGCAGTCACCGTTCCACAGTTGAAAAATTACATTACGATGGCCTTTGCCGCCGAGGTGCTGCGCCGCAATCGAAATGCCTTCACGGGCCAGCACAACCTTCAGCATCTCGATGTTGCGCTCGCCGACTGTGGCACCCGATGGGTCTTTGAGCTCGAACATGTTACCGCCACCGAAAACTTTCACGACATAGTCTTGCTTGCGCGTACCGGCGCGCACCATTTCACGAAAGAAAATCTCGAGGCATTCGTCGACATACTTGCCGCTGAGTTCGGCCTGAGGTTGCTCACCGCCCTGAGAACCTCTTGAGGGCAACAGGCAATGGCTCATGCCACCGATTTTGAATCTGGGGTGCCAGATACAGATCGCCACGCATGAACCGAGCAGCGTCTTCACCCGGTTGTTTTCGCCACCCCAGAAATATTCGCCGGGCTGTAGGTAGATTTCTTGCACAGAAGGTTTCATCGAATTCATCGGCCGGTGCCATCACCTTTGTCGCTGACGGTGTAAATTGTCGGCTCAACCGCTTTCAGCCGCGCGCTGATGCCGTGCAGACTTTCGGCGTGGCCAATCACGAGGTGGCCCCCCGGCTTTAGATAACGCGCCAGATTTTCAGAGACCTTTTGCCGTGTCTCGCGGTCAAAATAGATCATGACATTGCGTAAGAAAATGGCATCGAACTCACCGAGGCTGGGTGGTAATGCTGCAATCAGGTTAATCTGCAGAAACCGGATATTTTTCAGCAGGTCGCCTTGAATGCAGAACGTGCCTTCAGCTTCGCGCACACCCTTGAGGCAGAATCTCTTAAGGTATTCGGGGCTGATCTGGGCAGCCTGCTCTATGGGGTATATGGCGCGCATGGCAATTTCGAGTATTTTTTCGCTGATGTCAGAGCCGACAATCTGCCATGGGCGCGCGCCCAACGTGTCGGCGAGCACCATCGCAAGCGAATAGACCTCTTGCCCCGATGAGCAGGCTGCGCTCCAAAGGCGAAACGTTTCACCCTGCGGGTGGCTGGCAAGCTTTCGTTTGAGCCACGCGAAGTGTTTGGGCTCGCGAAAAAAATACGTCTCGTTGGTCGTCAGCAGATTGATCATCACCTGCTTTTCGTCAGCATGGGCCTCGTCGCGCACGAGCTTCAGGTATTCAGAAAAACTGTTGAAGCCGTAGTGCCGCACCCGTTTCATGAGGCGACCGGTCACCAACGCCTGTTTGGTGTGACCCATGTGAATGCCCGCCCACTCATAGATGAGCTTCTGAAAGAGCGCAAATTCGGCGTCGGTCAGCGGTATCAGGGGTTGTGTCAAGGGTGTCAGCATCGACCTGACGAGAGTTTTTCGTTTGGCGTCAGAGCGACAAGGTGAAGATACCCGCGTTGCGCGCCTGCGCCTCAATCTTTACCGTATTCTGCCGCCGCGTAAACTTCGACGCGAATAATCGCGCGGCCACGGAAAATGAACCTTATTCCCCGGCCATAAACATCGACGGTTTCGCCGACCTGCCTCAATCTGCGGGTTTTGTAGAACCGCGAGAGGTAGGCATAAGCTTCTGCAGCTGTCTTGCCCTTCAGGTCTGTCTCATGCAGCCCATGGGGAGTGAAAAAGTTCAACGAGGGTGACTTGTGTTTTTCGACCTCGAGCCGAATTTCGGTAATGCGTCCGTTGCGCAGCACGAATGAGCCATTGAATGTCTCTTGCGTATAGACCAGCGTTTCGGGGCTCGCCAGGTCGCGGTATGCGGGTTCGCCGTATTTCGCTCTGAGCTCCACCTCGGTTTCGCCCAGAAGCATGCCCGCAGCGCCGATGCCTTCGATGACATGGTTGGGCTGGTTGCGCAGCAGCAGCACGTCGATATCGCCCTTCAGCGGCCGCCACCTCTCACCCGTAGTGGGTGGCCTGGTTCCGGCGTACAAGGAGGTACCGGGCATCGCACTGCCAAGGATGGCATCTGCGTGCGATCCGGCGTACAAGGTCGCTGCCGCCCTCCATAGCTCTCGCGACCCTCGCCCTCCTTGGCTGGCGGATGCATCATGGTTCGCGCTGGCAGGCCTGCCCTGAGCCGGGTCGAAGGGGAGGCCATCTCTGCGCGAACCGGCATGTAGCATCACACCAAAGCTGCCGACAATTAGAACGATGACCAAAAAGCGCGCGCTCTTTAAAGCATACGAAGACCCTGAGTTCATGACGTCGTTCGAGGCGCGGCAGGTTCGCATTCTCACAGAGTACCTGATGCCACTCACTCATTTTGAGAAGTTGCGCGTCAAGGATACCATCGTCTTCTTTGGCTCAGCGCGTTTGCCCGCGCCGCACCAGGCGAAGGCCGAGCGCGAAAAGTTGCAGGCAGCGGGCGAATGGAATGCCGAAGAAGAGCAGCATTTCAATCTGCGGCTCAGGTATTACAAAGACGCGGTGCGCCTGGCATACCGACTGACGCAGTGGTCGAAGGCGCTGCCCGCCGATGCGCGCCGTTTTCTCATCTGCTCGGGCGGCGGCCCCGGTATTATGGAAGCAGCCAACCGAGGCGCAGCGCACGCGCGCGGGCTCTCAGTCGGTATGAATATCTCGCTGCCTTTCGAACAGGAGCCGAACCCTTACATCACGCAGACACTCAACTTCGAATTTCATTACTTCTTTATGAGAAAGTTCTGGCTGATGAACATGGCGAAAGCGCTGGTCGCCTTTCCCGGCGGTTATGGCACGCTCGACGAACTTTTCGAAGTGCTGACTCTAGTGCAGACTCGCAAGGTACAGAAGCGCCTGCCCATCGTGCTCTTCGGTAAAGAATATTGGGAAAAAGTTCTGAACATTGAAGCCATGGCAAAGTGGCGCATGATCAAGTATGAGGATATAGACTTTATCCATTTCTCTGACGACCCAGAAGAGGCTTTTCGCTTCTTGACCAAGAGCCTAACCGAGATATATCTTTAGCAGGCTCCGGAAAAACTCCCGCGAAAGCGATTCTTAATCTGGCGCTGACCAGCAATGTCGGTATTTCACCGCAAATAAAGACCACGCGGCAGGTCTCTCTGCAATATGCCTAAGCCCAATGTCGATCTGGTACAACAGATTGTCACCCAAGTCGGGCTGAATGGCGTCGTACCAAGCGATGGCTTGTTCTATTTCAAATTGGGCGCTCTGAGTGACGATTAATTCTTTCACCGTATTTGGCCCTGAACTCTGCGAGCGTGATCGAGCCCATTTTCCCTGAAGTCGAAAGTGCACTGCGGCGGTCTAACTCGAAGCGCCATTCATTTTCGATTTCTCTGGAAATGCCAACCTGAGAATATAATTGGTCGGCCAGACGTGTCTTGTCTTCAGCACTTAACGACTCGGTTTCGTGGAGTATTTTTTCCAGAGTCCCGGGGACCATGCGTACAGTTTACGGGTCGAAATACCGGGAGGCAAGTATTTTTCGGCTTGAGCTCGACAGTTTGCGCTCACCCGCATTGAAAGTTCAATGCTGCTGCGAAAAAGTGCCAGGCATTCATGAAAACAGGCAGATAGAATTCATAGAGACCGAGACTGAACCAACTAACGAGGTCGAATAAGAACCCAAGAGCGACAACAATCGCGGCCAGCATGACATAAAGAAAGCCGGCGATGAGCCAGAAGGCGTGGGCCAACTGACAGAATGGCGCGAACCCTGCGACGACTGTGAGCACGGCGCACTACGTCTTGCGCCCTGACGGTCGTCAAGCCTTTGCCAGTATACAATAAAACATCGTATCTGAATCAAGCTCTGGCGAGCCGACGAGCTTCGAATCGACTACCCTATACTGCGGGTGCGCGGCAATAAACTTTGCCACGACGCCTTCGTTCTCAATGCGAAACACGCTGCAGGTTGAATAGACCAGTCTGCCCTGCGCGCGCAGGTAGGGTTCGACCGATGAAAGAATCTTCAGCTGCAGCGCGGCAAATTTTTCGGGGTCGTCATTCTGTATGCGAAAGCGCACATCGGGGTTGCGGCGCAGCGTGCCAGAAGACGAGCAAGGCGCATCGACGAGAATTCGGTGAAAGCCGCCACTGTTGGTGATCTCGCGTGTCAGCGTGGGCGATTTCTCTGCATCATAAATGAATCTTCTCACGTTATGAAATCCACCTCGGCGCGTGCGCAACTTAAGCTCATCGAGTTTATAGTCGCGTATGTCTGAAGCGTAGAGTACGCCGCGGTTCTGCATCTGCGACGCTATCTGCAGCGTCTTGCCGCCACCGCCGGCGCAGACATCCCACACCGACATGCCGGGGTGTGCATCGACGGCCTCGCCCAAAAGCTGCGAGGCCAGGTCTTGAATTTCGATGTAGCCTTTTTTCAGCGCCTGCAAATCGTAAATGGGAGTTGTACCTTTCACGGTAAAAGTAATCAGACCCGAATCGCGGCGGGTAGTCGTCACCTCGAAGCCGGCTGCCCTGAGTTCGGTTTCGATCTGCCCCACCTTATCGGTGAAGTTCGCGCGCAGGTACAGCGGCGGTTTTGATTCGAGATTTCTTAAGAACGCCGGTATTGAGTCGCTCGGTAGAGAGCTGTGTTCGAGCCAGGTTTGCCAGCTTTGAGGCAGCGCTGCCGCGTGAATCACATTCGCAGGTGCTGTGGCGCCAGCCGCATGATTTTTCAGCGCGACCCAAACGCTTGCGGCATCACTGGTCTGCTCTAAGGGCAGCCGCGCGATGACAGTGCGCAGTCGCGTAAAGAAAGCTTCGCTGTACCATGCGCGGTCGCGCTTGCCATAGCTCTTGTGCTCGCGAAAATACCCGGCGAGCCACTTGTCTGCCTGGCGCGCCGTGGGGTAGTCAGTGTAAGATTTCCACAGTCGGTTAAGGTGTTCGTTGCGGCCGCGCGAAATCGCCTCGCCCACTGCAGGCGAGGCCGATTTTGCATCTACGGGAGCCTTTCCCTTTTTTATTGCAATGCCCCGGTTGCGACCGAAAGCAATGCTTTATTAAATCGCGCGACGTCTTTGAGCTCGCCGCCATCGGCGATCACCGCGTGCCCCCACAAAAGCTGCGCGTAATCAGCAATCACCGGGTCATTGGGATTTTTATCGTAACGCGCGTATAGCTTCGTGACGAGCTCATGCGCCGGGTTCAGCTCGAGCGTTTTCAGCCGTGGCGGTACCTTTTCACCATTGCGGCTCAGAATTTTCTCGAGGTAAGGGGAGACGTCAAACTCGTCAGCTACAACGCGCGAAGGGGCTGACACGAGCACCGAGGTAAACTTTACCTCTTTCGCGACGTCTTTCAGTTGCTCTTTCAGCGCGCCTAACAGCGCCCCCATGGCCTTTTCAGCTTCTTTGACTTTCTCGGTCGCTTCTTCTTTTTGCTTATCGTCAGCGAGATCAAGCTCACCCTTGCTCGCCGATTTGAATTTTTTGCCTTCAAATTCGCCGATGTTCTGCAGCACGATTTCGTCGTACGCGTCTATGAGGTACAGAATTTCGTAGCCTTTCGCGCGCAATGACTCGGTATGCGGCGAATTTTCGAGCGTGAGGCGAGATTCACCCGAAAGGTAATAGATATCTTTTTGTTCGGCCTTCATGCGCCCGATATATTCTTTCAGCGTCGTCGTTTTTTCAGGGTCGTTTGAAGAGGCGAACAGTAACAGACCCGAAAGTTTTTCTTTATGTTCAAAGTCGGTTGAAGCGCCTTCTTTCATCGCTGCCCCGAATTCGCGGTAGAAATCGGCGTATTTATCACGCTCTTTCTCCAAGAGGTCTGTCAGCGTAGAAATAATCTTGGTCGTGAGGCCCTTTTTGATCGCCGTAATGTGCCGGTCTTGCTGCAGAATTTCGCGCGAGATATTGAGCGGCAGATCGGCGCTTTCGACAACCCCACGCACAAAGCGCAGGTAACGCGGCAGCAGCTCTTCGGCCCGCTCAAGAATCAGAACCTTCTTTACATAAAGCTGCAGGCCACCTTTAAAGCTGGTGTAGTAGAGATCAAAAGGTGCGCGCTTCGGCAAATAGAGCAGCGCCTGGTATTCGATGCGCCCTTCGGCCCGGTAGTTGATCACCTTGAGCGGGTCTTCCCAGTCATGAGAGAGGTGCTTGTAGAATTCGTTGTACTCCTCATCTTTGACGTCATTCTTGCTGCGCGTCCAGATCGGCTTCATCGAGTTGAGCGTCACCTCTTCAATGGTCGTCTCCGTTTTGGCATCTTTACCTTCACCGACGGTCTTATGCACCTCTTTCTTCATGAGAATCGGGTATGCAATGAAGTCAGAGTATTTCTTCACCACCTGTTCAATTTCAAATTCGTCGCAGAAGTCGGGCAGGCCGTTTTCTTTGTCGGCCGTTTTGAGATCGAGTGTGATAGTCGTGCCAGCGGTGAGGCGCTGGTCGTCGTCGATTGTATACGTGCCTGCACCGGTCGAGACCCAGCGCACCGCAGAGTCACTGCCTGCACGACGCGTGACGAGGGTAATCTTGTCGGCGACCATAAACGCCGAATAGAAGCCGACACCGAACTGGCCTATCAGGTCGACAGGGTTTTGCGTCGTCTTAGCCTGCTCGAGAATTTCTTTCGTTCCCGATTTGGCGATCGTGCCGATATGGGTGACAACCTCTTCACGGCTCATGCCGATGCCGGTATCTGAAATCGTGAGCCTGCGCGCCGCCTTATCGATCTCAATGCGGATATAGTTGTTTTCTTCTTGTGTTATCGATTTGTCGGTGAGCCCCAGAAACTTACGTTTATCAATCGCATCTGAAGCGTTCGAGATCAGCTCACGCAAGAAAATCTCTTTCTGTGAGTAGATCGAATGGATCATGAGATCCATCAGTTGCCGGGTTTCGGCCTGAAATTCAAATGTCTGTGTTGTACTCATAGTAGAAACCTCATAGTGATTTGGGGGTAGGGTTGTCTAAAAAGTCGCCGCGCCTTTCCAGCGCGGTTCACGACTTTTTAGACAACCCCTATCTTCCTGAACTAGTGTTTGACATAGCGTGTCAATTCTACGGCAAATTGCATCTTCGATGCGTTTTGGCCTGCAGTTCAAGCTCACCGCGCTGATTGTTGCGCTTGTCATGGCTGTTATCGCATCGCTCGGCATTTACGTGGCGCGCGAGAAAAAGAGCGTGCTCACTGAAACCGCCGCGGCCACGGCGCGCAAAGAACTGGCCAGCCTGGCCTTTATCGCCTCGCGCGCGATTCTTGACCGCGACGATCTCGCGCTCGCCGACTCGCTGCAAAATGCGCAGGGGCTGCCCGGCTTTACCGTCGGCGCGGTTTACCTGCCGAAAACCAAGACGCCGCTGATTAACCGCATCGGCAAAGAGCTGACGGAAAGGCAAAAAGACGTCGAGCGCGATGCACTCGAAACCGTGCGTGCCGAATGGGACGCTGCGGTCGCTTCGACCTCAAAAGTCGTCACCCCCACGACGAAAATATTTCTCGGCGACAGCGGCGTCAAAATTCAATATTTTCACAAGGCCGTATTTCATCCGTTTGTCAAAGTTAACCCGCCGCTGCTGGCGGTGGCACAGGTAGCCGTCACCGATGAGTATATAAACCGTTCGATTCGCAACAGCATGATTGAACTGGCGATCGTGGCATCTGTTTTTTTTATTTTAGCATTTGCTGCGGCCTATTTGTTGTCACGGTTTGTGGTGAAGCCCGTCAAAATTCTGTCGAACGGCGCACAAGAGGTGGGGCGAGGCAATTTTGACGTGACCCTGCCCCCGCTCGGCAGCGACGAACTTGGCGCGCTCGCAAAACAATTCAACGCGATGACGGCATCGCTCAAGCGCGCGGGTGAAGAAGCGAAAGAACAGGCGATCTTTAACGACCAGGTAAAGCAGGCGCAAGAAATTCAAGAGGGCATGAATCCCTCTCGCTTCTTAAAAAAGCCCGAATACCAGATTAAAGGTTTTACGCGTGCTGCCAAAGGCGTCGGTGGGGACTATTACGACTTTCAGCTGATGGGCGATGGGCGCATCGCGGTGCTCATCTCTGATGTGAGCGGTAAATCCATCTCTGCGTCGCTGGTCATGGTACTCATCAAGACCGTCGTTTCAACTTACCTGAAGCTGTTCAACACGATTCGTGGCGACACAATAATTCGTACGATTAACCGCGTCATGTGCGGCGAAGCGCACATCGACAAGTTCGCCACGATTATCTTCTTTGTTTTTGACCCGGCAACGAAAACGATTGAATTCAGCAATGGCGGACACGGCCCCCTCTTCGTCTACCGCGCAGACCGCAAGCTCTGCACCGCCTCAAAGATTGAAGGGCTGCCGATGGGCATCGAAGAAGAAAATGTCTACAAGCTCGCAAAACTGCAACTGGGTAGCGGTGACATCGTTATGCTCTACACTGACGGCATCACCGAATGCTGGAACCAGGCAAAAGAAGAATATGGCCTAAGGCGTGTGCGCGAGAAACTCATTGAATACGCCGACCTCAACCCAAAAGAAATCATCGAGAACTTCGTGCGCGATCTCGATGAATTTGCTTCAGGGGCCGAGCAGCACGACGACATGACCATGGTCGTGATGAAGATTTTATGAACGCGCTGCGACTCGCCCTGCTGGCCATGTTGTTCGCAGCGTGCGACCGCGTAAAACCCGCAGAAATGTCGCTGACTAGCGGTGACACGCGCGTAACCATCAGCTGGAAATACCAGAATTTTCCCACAGAGCTGACGATACACGAAATTCGCCCAGGCAAGAAAGCCGAGCTTTGGCAGACCGGATCGGGCCGCGACACAACAACTACACCTGTTGGTGAAGAGATCAAAGGTGGTGTATTTGCGATTCAACCCGGCAAAGAGAAAAATTTCGTACTCGCGGCCCGAAACACCACGGGCAGGCCGATCTATTTCTTTGCAGCTCCCCACCATCTTGAACCTGCGCATGCAGGGCTTGGTTTCCAATTTAAATGCCTTTGCGTGAACCATTTGTTCAAAATTAAACCTGGCGAAATCTGGTACCGCGTTGTGCGGCTGCGCATCACGCGTGAAAATCGCGCCGCAACTATCGACATCAGTCACGACATCGTTGGCGTCGACAAGAAGGGACGCGAAGGATATTTGGTTGACGCACCCGAACCCGAGGGCTAGTTGTGCGGCCGCGCAAACTTGTTTGAACAGGGAGAATTCTATGAAAAACAAAATGAATGCCTATATCGTGGCTTTGTTACTCGCAGCACTAGCGACGAACTGCAGCCAAAATTCGACAATTTCAATGGCGACTTCAACCTCACTCGCCGGTGCCTCGGTGTTTGATTTCCTGAACGGCAAGAAATGGTCAGCTGAACCGGGAGCCGAATACGTCAAGATTCACCTGTACCTTGACGAACCCATTCAGCTCAAAGAAGTCGAGATTCGCGCTTGCGACAAGTTCGACGACAACGTGCATATGTTCGTGAACTTTGACGAATACAATTATAACCTCAAAAAGAAGAAGGGCGACAGCAAACTGGGGATAACCCTCGACACGCCGGTAAACGCCCGGTCGATTACCTTTAACCTTAACCGCAATTCAAACTCGTGTCTGAGCGGCCTGACGCTCTGGAACCAATCGGGCAAAAAAATTAAATTTCAGACTCCCGAGACGATTGCTGGCGAAGTGAAGACTTCGAAAATCAGCAAGTCGAAAGCCTACCACCCGCTCAACCTTTTCGATTCCCGCTATGAAACAGCCTGGGCGTCTTCGCTCGGCGAAAAAGACATCTTTCTCGATTTCAGTTTCGGCACCGAAACCGAAATCACCGCGCTCAAAATCTGGAACGGCTACCAGAGGTCGCCGCTCCACTGCATTCGCAATGGCCGGGTCAAAACTCTCGAAATCAACGGCGATGGAGGCTACAACGAACGAGTGACCGTTGCCGACGAAATGGATGCACAAACAGTACAATTACCAAAACCATTCAAAGGAAAAAATCTACGCCTGCGTATGGCAGAAATCTACCGCGGAGAGCTCGAAGGTGTCGTCATTAGCGAGCTTCGCTTCTTGAACGGCACCAAGGCAGTCATGTTTGAACCTGCACCACTCGCCAAAGAAGTTGCGACAGAAAATCACGAGCTCTTTCGCACGGCAGGTTTTGAAGAAATCTTAAACCGGGGTCTGGTATCCGATGAAGAAGGCGAAACGATTGAACCCGGCCTCGCAAGAGTCGTAACTGCCCGCGGCGGCCTGCGTATTCGAGAGAGCGCTTCGACTACCGCCGCTGTATTGATTCTGGCACCGCAGGGTGGCAGGGTGAAGTTCGAAGGCGAGACGGGCGACGAGCTCAAGGTGGGCGATGAGGTAGGCCATTGGGTCAAAGTCACCTACGCCGGCAAAACCGGCTGGGCCTTCGATGCTTTCTTGCAGCAACCCGCAGCCGAATCAGGCAACAGCTCGCACAGCAGCGCGTGGAAGCTTCGCCTGCGCAGCGATGGCAGCCTCTATTTCGAAGGCAATGCACAGACCGTGTCGCACGACTATGAAGTGGGCAAGAGCGAAACCACCAACACTTCTTTCTACGCGATTGGCAACTTTGAAGCAGAAAAGCCTGTGGCCAATGAGATCGATATTAAACTCTTCGGCTTTGTGAAAGCCGTCGAGGTAAGCTCATCTGAATACATTGAGATGGGCCACGATTGTAACGGCTGCGGCAGAGATTGCGCGCAAGTTAAGGGCAACAAAGGCGAGAAGGTGTTCATACAGAGCGCAAAGCTGATCAAGAAAGGCAGCGAATATGTGCTCGTGAACAAATCTCCAGGTGCGCAAATACCGTTCACTACCCTGCAGCTGAAACTCGAACGACCACTGGCGCAGGGCAGTTGAGAGCGCGGGCGCCTGACACGCCCGTTTTTGCATGAAAGACGAAATCTTCAAACAACCCGGCTCTGGTAAAAAGCCCTTCGAGTTCAATGCGCAGGTTGTGCAGGTGTTCGATGACATGGTATCCCGCTCTATACCCTTCTACCGCGAGGTCTTGCGCATGAGCGCCGAGCTGGCAAAAACCTTTTATCAACCCGGTACGCAAATTTACGATCTCGGCTGCTCGACAGGTGCCCTTTTACCTCATTTAGAAGACCAATTCATCGGGACGCAATTTCTATATTGCGGCATCGACAGTTCAGATGACATGATCGCGAAGGCAAATATACATTGCACCCGAAATAAACCAGAGGCCATGAAGGCAGAATTCTCCGTAGCAGATATTACGGCTGTTGATTTTAAACCGGCTTCGGTTTTTGTCTCAAACTACACTTTTCAATTCTTAAAGCCCCTTGCGAGGCAGACTTTGCTACGCAAGATATTCGCCGCGCTCGAGCCCGGCGGCTGCCTTATCGTTTCTGAAAAGTGCCTTGAAGACGCCGCCGACATGTCGCGCATCTATGCCGATCTTTACCACGCCATGAAGGCGCGCAATGGTTACAGCCAGCTCGAAATTGCAGAAAAACGCGACGCACTCGAAAATGTTCTGATACCCTTCAGAATGAGCGAGAATACCGAAATGCTGCGCGCAGCAGGCTTCAACCCCGTTTCCATTTTCTTTAAATGCTATAATTTCACTTCATTTGTTGCGCTTAAGCCATGACACTGCCTCAGGCGCCGCGATTACCAGACTTGCCTGAACTGACAACCGCGACACGCGAAAGCTGGCTCCAAAACAGCGAAGCCGCCATCGCGCGGCTGCGAGAGCCGCCGTTTGCCGACCTCACCGATAGACTCGGCAGAATATCGGCACTGCCCGAAAGCATGAAGATTCACGAAGGTGGGGTTGAATTTCACGGCACATATACAACAGCTGAATCCGCCGCGCAAGCCCGTGCGCTGGCACACGAACTGATACCCTGGCGCAAGGGCCCGTTTCGCTTGTTCGATTTTGATCTCGACGCCGAATGGCGATCTGATGCGAAATGGAATCGCCTTGCACCTGACTTACCGAACCTCAGTGGCAAGGTTGTCGCCGATGTGGGCTGCAACAACGGTTATTACCTGTTTCGTATCGCGGCCGAGGGCGCACGGCATGTTATCGGCTTCGACCCGACGCTGAAATACTGGCTGCAATACCAGCTGCTTGCGGCGCACGCTCGGCACCTGCCTGCGACTTTTTTGCCTCTGGGCTGGCAGGCTCTGGCCGGAGTTCAAAAAGCCTTCGATGTCATTTTCTTGATGGGAGTCAACTACCACGAAGCCGACCCGCTCAACCTGCTGCACACCTGCCGGTCGGCGCTGAAGCCCGGTGGCCTGTTGATTTGTGAATCGGTCACTGTCGACGCTGACGGCGACTTTGAAATCTTTCCCGCAGGCAAATACACAGGCATCGGCGGCGTCTATGCGATACCCACGCCCCGCGCTCTGCAAAGACAATTGCAATCAGCAGGATTTCAAAACGTCACGGTCCAGCACACCGAGCGCATGACGGCTGCCGAGCAACGCCGCAGCGAGTTCTCGCCGCAAAAGACCCTCGCCGATTTTGTCACGGCCGACGGAACCAGTATTGAGGGTTATCCGCCTTTGCATCGGTCGGCTGTGTTTGCGTCTTGACCGAAGCCCGGCATGAAACTTCGCAATGATTAAAGCCAACGGTCATTCCCGCGAACGCGGGAATCTAGCAACATTACTCACAAGGCAGATGCCCGCGCCACCACTGAGCCGGTCGAAGAGTTCGCGGGCATGACGATCAATATACTGACCGAAACGATCATGACTCTGAGCACGCGGTCAGATTCAGAAAATTCTTTAATCCCACACAAATAACCACTTTATTGCTACGTATGCGCCGTAAAAGACCCAACCGAGTGGCCCGGGTTTTTTCTCTTTGGTAAAGGCCGTGTAAGGCTCCTGAAAATTCACGCTGATCGTTGAAAACGAAACCTGATTGTCATAGTAACGAATCTGCCCCTTCAGCTGTTCGACCCGTTCGGTAATGCGCCCGAGCTCGCGCTCAACTTCGACTGCGTCTTTGACCGAATCTGCCTTCTTCAACAGTTCTTGATAGCGCGCGAGCATCTTCTGCTGCACGTCGAGGCGAATTTTGAGGTCGCTGTATTGCATGGTGATATCTTGCGCGGTGACGTTCTCGTACTTCACCTTGGCGAGCGAGCGTATAAAATCGCTCGCGGCACCAAATTCTTTTGCCGGCACGCGCACAGTCAGTGCGTTTGACGAGCGCTGCGACAGATAGCCCCCAAGGCTCTTGGTCTTGTCGATAATCTGACCGCCAAAGATCTTTGCATCGCCTTCGCCCGCTTCAAGCGTAAACGAACCGTTGTAGATCATCAAAGTACCGGCCTGAGCACCCTGCGCAAGCTGGCCGCCGGTAGGGGCACTGTCGCCACCCTCACGGTCATTTATGGCTTTGGCCTCGGCCGCGGGCATTTCAGCACGCGTTGACCGGCTCGAGCTGCCACAGGCCGTGAGAACCGGCAAGCAGGTTATGCCCGCTACCAGCAAGAAGCAGCGGTATGGTTTTCGCATCTGAAGCATATTTCTTTGACGCCGGTGAGGATTTTCAGTTCAAAAAATACTGACAACCTGTCTAAATCTTTGCCTCTGGCCTACTGGCTAAATCTCCCGTGCCTGCCAGTGGCGAGTCAAAAGCTCAGGGATATAAATGGAAGGGGCGTGTTCCCTTCGAGCACCTCAGGGCACACGCTCGTTGAGGCGCTCGAAACGAGCGCACGCGCAACATAAAGAGGAAACCATGGCAACTATTTCGATGAAAAGCCTGCTCGAAGCAGGCGTACATTTTGGGCACCAGACACGCCGCTGGAACCCGAAGATGAAAAAATACATCTTCACAGCGCGCAACGGCATTCACATTCTCAACCTACAGAAGACGATCGTGCTCGCGAAAGACGCGTACGAAGCGATGCGCGATCTGGCGTCAAAAGGCGGCAAGGTTCTGTTCGTCGGCACCAAGAAACAGGCGCAGGCCGATATTGAAAAGGCGGCAACCCGTTGCGGCCAGTTCTATATCAACAACCGCTGGCTCGGTGGTCTGCTGACAAACTTTCGCACCGTAAAACTGTCGATTCAGCGCCTGCGCAAACTCGAAGAGGCGTTTGCGACTAACACCGTACACGAAATCGTCAAAACAAAGAAAGAAATTCTTCAACTCGACCGCGAAATCGCGCGTCTGCGCAAAGACCTCGCGGGTATTCGCGACATGAACGAGCTGCCCGATGCATTGTTTATCGTTGACCCAGATCGCGAAGCGATTGCGGTAAAAGAAGCAAATACGCTCGGCATCCCCATTTTCGCGATGGTTGATACAAACTGTAACCCCGACCTGATTCAGTACCCGATTCCCGCAAACGACGACGCTATTCGTGCTGTGGCGCTCTTTCTCGAAATCATGGCAAACGCCGTTGAAGAAGGCAAAGAAGGCGGCGAGTTCGCACAAGTCGAGATCGAAGAAGGCGAGAGCATGGACGAGCACCAGCTGAAATCATCGATGGAAAAACTCGACGACCTCGAAGAAATCGAATCTAAATACGAAGAAGCGCGCGGTTAATCACATGGCAATAGATCAGGAAAAAATCAAAACCCTGCGCGAGATGACCTCTGCGGGCATTCTCGACTGCAAAAAGATTCTCGAAGAAACAAACGGCGATCTCGAAAAGGCTGCATCGCTTTTGCGTGAACGCGGTATCGTGAAAGCCGTCAAAAAAATGGATCGCGAAGCCTCAGAAGGCGCAATCGTGTCATACGTTCACCACAACGGCAAGATCGGTGTGCTCGTGCAGCTCAACTGCGAAACTGACTTCGTGGCGCGCAATGAGAAGTTTCTCGAACTCGGCCGCAGCATCGCGATGCACATTGCTGCCACGAACCCGCAGTTTGTGAAGGCAGAAGACGTCGACCCAACTGTTGTCGAAAAAGAGAAAGAAGTGCAACGCGCAGCTCTCATCGAAGAGGGCAAGCCTGCCGACAAAGTCGACAAGATTCTCGAAGGTAAAATCAAGAAATTTGTTTCTGATATTTGCCTGCTCGACCAGCCGTTCGTTAAAGAGCCAGAAAAGACTGTAGGCGACATCATCAAAGCAAGCATTGCGACTCTGGGCGAAAACATCGCCGTGGGGCGTTTTGTGCGTTACGCTCTGAAATAGGTACCGTAAGCCACGACAATGAGCGACAACAGCGAAAAACCGGCCCGCGGTACCACCGAGGGTCGGGCTTTTCGGCGCGTGGTGCTCAAACTCTCGGGTGAGGTTCTAGCCGGCGAAGACAAGCACGGCATCAACGTTAAGGTAATACGCGCGCTCGCCGAAGAAATTCGCGACATTCACCGTGACGGCGTCGAGCTCGCGCTCGTCATCGGCGGCGGTAATATTTTTCGCGGTGTAAAGGCCGCGTCAGACGGTATGGATCGCGCAATCGGCGATTATATGGGCATGATGGCGACAGTCATTAATGGCCTTGCGCTGCAAGACTTCTTAGAGAAAGAGGGGCTTACAACCCGACTGCAGACCGCCATTGAGATCAAGTCAGTTGCTGAGCCGTTTATCCGCCGTAAGGCGATTCGCCACCTCGAAAAAAAGCGTATTGTAATTCTTTCGGGCGGCACGGGCAACCCCTATTTCACCACCGACACGACGGCGGCTCTCAGAGCAGTTGAGCTCGATGCGGATGTCATTTTCAAGGCGACCAAAGTCGACGGAGTTTACGATTCTGACCCCGTCAAGAACCCGGCGGCAAAACGCTACCGGCGCCTCAGCTTTCACGATGCGCTCGTGAAGCAACTTAAGGTCATGGATTCAACAGCCTTTTCCCTTTGTCTCGACAATAAGATGCCCATTCAGGTTTTTGACATGAGCAAAGAGGGTAACCTCAAGAAAGCCGTTCAGGGTAAACCCATTGGTACCCTGATCGATGCCAACGGAGAAAGCGAATTCTATGAGTGACGAAGCCAATAAAATCATCGCGGACGCAAGCAGCCGCATGGACAAAAGCCTGAACGACCTGGGCCACCAGATGGCGCAGATCAGATCGGGGCGCGCAACGCCTTCGCTCGTCGAAGATATTCGCGTCGAGATCTATGGCCAGAATATGCCGCTCAACCAGGTTGCGTCGATCAACGCCCCAGAGCCGCGCCTCATCACCGTCGACGTTTGGGACAAATCGCAGCTGCAGGCTGTCGAAAAGGCGATTCAGAAATCGGGCAAAGGTTTTAACCCAAACACCGACGGCGTCATGATTCGTATCAACCTTGCCGAAATGACCGGCGAAACGCGCAAAGAAATGGTCAAACTCGCAAAAGGCAAAGTTGAAGACCATAAGGTAGCAGTGCGCAACATTCGTCGTGATGCCAACGACGCCCTGAAAAAACTCAAGGGCGGCAGCGTCTCTGAAGACATGATCAAAGGGTTCAGCGATCAGGTGCAAAAACTGACCGACGACCATATCAAGAAAATGGATGATCTTTTTGCCGCGAAAGAAAAAGACATCATGACGGTCTGAACGATTGGTAGAACCAATCGTTCAAACCTGAATCCATGCCCAAATTTCCTCAGCACATCGCCGTCATCATGGATGGCAATGGACGCTGGGCGACTGCGCGGGGGCTCAAACGCAGCGCGGGGCACCGTGAAGGTACCGAGACCATTGACAGGCTGCTCGATCACCTACTAAAGATTAAAATCCCCTGCGTGAGCCTTTATGCCTTCTCCACTGAGAACTGGCGCAGACCCAAGACCGAGATCAGTGAAATATTTAATCTGCTGAATGAGTTTATTCAGCTCAAGCTCGAAAAGATGATCGCGAATGGAGTGCGCATCGTCACCTCAGGCAATCTTACCCGTCTGCCGCAAAAAAGCCAGCTGCTTTTGGCTGATGCCACGAAGCGTACTGCAAAAGGGAAAAAGCTGACGGCAAATTTCTGCCTCAACTATGGGGCGCGCGACGAGCTTCACCGGGCAGCATCACTCTGGGCCGCTGGCGGCGCGGCAAAGGCGAAGAAACTACCGACCGAAAAACAATTCCGAAAGCTGCTGTGGCAACCCGACCTGCCTGACATTGATCTGCTGGTGCGCACAGCGGGCGAGCAAAGGCTCTCAAACTTTATGTTGTATCAGGCGGCATACGCCGAACTCTACTTCACCGAAAAGACCTGGCCCGAATTCGCTGCCGCCGATGTCGATGTGGCGATCGCCGAATTTTCGCGCCGCAAGCGCAAATTCGGTGGGCTCTAATTCAGGCCTACATCGCCTCGCGCAGACGTAAGAATTCAGCATTAGGAATCTTACCTTCTGCGTCTGCAGAGAGCGCCGGCCTGATGCGCGCGATCAGGTACATATCTATCTCACCCTTATTTTTTGCCGCGATTTTACCGCGATAGGTACAATCAAAGAAGTCTTTTACAAGCGCATACGTATCGCCAGAGATGTTGATCTCGCCAACAATTCCCGATGATTCCATGCGGCTGGCGGTGTTTACGGCGTCGCCCCAGATGTCATAGGCAAACTTGCGCTTGCCCACGACGCCAGCAACCACCGGCCCCGTATGTATACCGAGCCGCAGCTCCCAATAGGGTTCGTTAAGGCCCTGCTTGATCTCTTTCATCTGCGCCATGAAACTCTTGATTTCGAGCGCTGCCAAAATCACGTCTATAGGGTGAGTCTTATTGGCGATGGGTAATCCGCCGGCGCACATATAGGCATCGCCGATGGTTTTTATTTTTTCAACTCCGTGGCGGTCCATGATCTCGTCAAACTGATAGAAGCAGTTGTCGAGATCGGCGACGAGGCCCTCGGCCGAAATTTTCTCGGCTATTTGCGTAAAGCCTTTGAAATCGGTGAACATCACAGTTACGGCTTCGTACTGTCCCGGTGTCGCTTCGCCGCGCAATTTCAGTTCTTCGGCCACGGAATTCGGCAGAATATTGCGCAGCAGATCGTCAGATTTTTCTTTTTCAACTTCGAGATCTTTGGTGCGCTCCTGCACCTTGACCTCGAGCGAATCGCGCTCTTTCTGCAGCTCTTCGTATGCGCGCGCGTTTTCGAGAGATATGCCCGCAAGCGAGCAAAACGCCGAAAGCAGTTCTTCGTCTTCTGTCGTAAAAGGTGTTTCATCTTGTTTATTTAACACCTGAATCGTGCCGATGATTTTACCACGCGTGTTTTTGATCGCCATGCAGAGAATGCTTCGCGTTCGGTAGCCAGTTTTGACGTCAAAATCGCGGCTGAAGCGATCGTCAGCGTAAGCATCGGTAATATTTGCAGTTTCTCCGGTAAGACCGACGTGCCCTGCAATACCCTGCCCCAGCGGCACACGGATTTCAGGCGCACCCTGCGCAACTCGCGTCCAGAGCTGTTTTTTCTCATCGTCGACAAGAAACAGCGATGAGCGGTCTGCATGCATGACGATCGTCACTTTCTGCATAATCAGCTGCAACAACGAATCCAGGTCGATCTCTGCCATAATCGAGCGCGAGATATCCATGAGCATTGAGAGCTTAGACAATTGCCGGTCGATGTTAGCGAGGTGCGCAGCCTGAATGAAATATTTATCGCCGTCTTTCGTAACGACGCCAGGCAGCACATCGTTGTCTCGCCGCCCATAAAGCCAAACGACTTCTTTTTGCGGGTCAGACAACTGCACCCCCCGGACCAAAAATTTCACGCAATTTGGCTGCGGGGTCTGCTTCACGCATAAACCCCGTGCCCATGAGCACTGCGTCAAAATAATGCGGCAGCGCGAGCAGCTGTTCGCGCGTTTCGTAACCAGATTCGGCGACGAGCACGAGGCGCTCGCGGTCACGTTCGGTTATCAGTTGGGCAAGATTCTCGCAGCGTTTCATATCTATTTCAAGGGTGTGCAGATTGCGATTATTTATGCCGAGAATCGCGATGTCAAGCCGAAGCGCTCTTTCGAGTTCGGCTTCTGTCAAGACTTCGACGAGTGGCTCCATGCCGAGTTTGCGGCCATGCGCAATCAGGGTTTGCAGCTCGCTATCGGTCAGCGAGGCGACAATCAGCAAGAAGCTGGTGGCACCTGCCGCGCGGGCCTCATCGACCTGTTTCACATCCACGATAAAATCTTTTCTGAGCAGCGGCAGCGCAGTGAGCGCCCGCGCATCGCGCAGATCTTCAATCGCGCCTGAAAAGTGCTCGGGTTCGGTAAGAATGCTGAGCGCGGCCGCATAGGGTTCGTACATTCTGACCGCATCGGCTACCGGCAGACCCTCTTTCAGGTTACCTTTCGAAGGGCTCTTGCGCTTGAGCTCGGCGATCAGCTGCGGCATCGGACCTTTGCGGCGCAGTGCAGCGGCAAAATCGAGCTCGTTTTTTGCCGGTGACGGCGAAATCGCCACAAGCTGCGCGGCGCGCCGCCTGCTTTCTTCCGTAATGCGATCGAGTACGCTCGGCGTTTCGGCAGCTTTGCTCTTGCCGATCAGGTTGCCCGTGTGTGCATTGCTCATAGTCCGCCGAATTTGCCAATAAGCAGGGTCGCAACACCCAGAAAAACGGAAAATCCACACATGTCAGTGAATGTCGTCGCAATCGGCCCCGCAGCGAGCGCCGGGTCGAGGCGAAATGCGCGCAGCACAACCGGCAGCATTGAACCTACAAGCCCGGCAATAAACATGTTTGAAACGAGTCCAGTAAACATGCAGAAAGCAATACCTGCACGCTGGGTATAACTGTACACGAGAATCGCGGCGAAAGTGCCGATTGCAAAGCCATTGAGCGATGAAACGCCGACCTCTTTTGCGATAACCTTGCTGACATTCTTACCGTTAATCTGCCCCAGTGCCAGGGAGCGCACGACGACCGTGACCGCCTGCATCGTCGCATTGCCACCCTGCCCGCCAATCACGGTCATGAGTGGTGCAAGCAGAATCACCTTCGACAGAGTTTCATCAAAAAACGTCACTATCCAGGCTGACAGAACCTGTGTCGCGAGGTTAATGGTGAGCCACGGCAGGCGGCCGCGCGCCATTTGCGCCAGCGACTGCACGTGCGGAGCGTCTTGCGTCACACCGCCAAGACGAAGCATGTCTTCAGTCGCCTCTTCTTCGAGAACATCGACCACGTCGTCGACGGTAATATGTCCCAGCAGCACACCGCGCGAGTCGACGACCGGCAGACTTAAGAGGTTATAGTCTTTGAAAATTTTTGCGACGGTCTCCTGATCTTGTTCGGGGCCGACCATCACCTGCGCAGGCTGCATAATCTCTTGCGCTTTGCGCGATGATTTCTCAAGAATCAGTTTGCGAATGGGAATGTAGCCAACAAATTTGTTGCCGCGGTCGACGACGAATGTGAATTGCAGGTCTTCTAACTGATCATGCTTCACCAGCTTTTGAAACTGGCTGACGATAGATTTGATAGTCGCATGGCGGCTGACCGCGAGAAAATCTGAACTCATCAGCGCGCCGGCGGTGCCTTCAGGGTACTTCAGAATTTCTTTAATCTTGCCGGTATAGTTCTTATCGAAGCGCCGCAGAATAAAATTCGTGTCGCGCGGGTTCAAATCGCGCAAGATCACAGCGATGTCGTCGGTTTCAAGCTCTTCGAGGCGGTCGAAGATCCATGCGGTGTCTTTCGAGCGAAAAATCGCCTCACGCTCATCTGACCCCAGTTCGGTCAAGAACTCCGCGGCGTATTCGCTCGAGAGCTGGCCGAGAATCATTTCGCGTTCAGGTTCGTCGAATGAATCCCATAATAACGCGAGTGAAGTAGGATGCAGGCTGTGAAGCGCTCTTTTGAGCAATTCAAACCGGCGCACCCGGCACAGCTTGCTCACAAGCGACACAATCTGCGGGTAGTTCGCCTTGGTCAGCAGATGGTATTTACGCTCTACAGTATTCATCTAGCTCTTTGCACCAGGCCTCAGCAAAAAATACGCCTAATTGCGAAATGTCCAGATATACCAGACGACGCCGAGACCGACGGCAGCCATGCCTAGCTTCACTGCCAACAGCGGCACAACAAAAATCGCGGTGATCGACATGGTTATCGCGATCATCAGCGTCGCGAAAATCTTTACCTTAAAGGGAATACGCCGTTCGTCGCGAAAGGCCTTAATCATGGGCCCGAAGTAACGGTGGCCGAGCATCCAGTCATGCAGGCGCTCAGAGCCGCGGGCAAAACAAAATCCGCTGAGCAATATGAAGGGCGTCGTCGGCAGAATAGGCGTTACGACGCCGACAATACCCAGCACGAGCGAAATAACACCGAGCAAAATATAGACATATCGCAGGGAGCGTGAGCGAGCGAGGGTCGCTCTCGTTATCTCTTCTCTCTCAGTTAATGGACTTTCAGGCGAACGGCTGCCGGTACCGGTACGTACCATTTCATACCTGATTACTTCGCGGCTTCTTCGACCGTTTCAAATATTTTGAACATCGATTCGAGCTTTGAGAGTTTGAACAGAGTCTTGAGTGTCTGGTTGAGGTTCGCGAGGCGAATTTCGCCCCCATAATTCTTCACATCGCGCAGAATAGTGACGAGCGCACCGAGCGCAGATGAATCGAGGTATTCGGTGTCGTGCATATCGAAGACGACAACCGCAGGCTTTTTCTCGAGAAACTTCGAAACCTGCTCGCGAAATTTTCGTGAGATCGACATGTCGATGCGCGTTTCTTTCACCGAAAGAATCACGCCCTTCTCGAAAGGTTTATCGACAATAAGCATACCGTAAAGATTGGGCTGCGGCAGTCGCGTCAATTAAAAAATAGGCGAATGCTTGCGTGACCTGGCGGGAACTCGCTGACGCACATTTTCTTGCCCATACGAACTGCTAATCAGAGCAAATTCCTCCGCGAATCGAAGCGATTCGCTATGCCAGGGGCGCAAAGCCGCCCGAATTTGCCCTGATTTGCCGCCCTTGGCGGCATCGCAATTCGCATCGCCAAGAAAATGCGCCTTGTGTGTTACGCTTCGCGAGTTCCCGCCTGGTCACTTGCGCTCAAAAATGCCGGGCGATGAGCGCATAAACTCTGGGGTCATGGCGCAGCGCAAGATGCCCCACACCCCCGGCGGTTTCAATACGAACATCGGCCGTTTTGGCGACACGCGACATAATCTGCCGCCAGAGACCCTGTTCGCCTTCGCCTTTCGGCAGAGCGCTGGGTTGCCGCACCATGCCGTCGCCGATGAGTCTGTTGATGAAGCCGCCGCGTTTCTTTTGTAATCCGCCTGCTATAAAAATATATTTAGCATGGGGCAGAAGCACCGGGTCACGCGAGGTGATGCCCTTCTGCCCGAGGCTCAGATCTTTGAGCCCCTTGCTGCGCAGGCCAATGACAGAGGCCGCCATGAGCGTGAAAGGGTTCGGTATGAACTGCAGCAGCTGCTCACCTTTTTCTGCCAGCTTGGCGAGCGGTGCCCCCGCATGCGGAGTGCCCAGCAAGAAGATGGATTGAACTTTCTTGAGCCAGGGCATCTTGCGTGCGCGTGCGTCATAAACTGCCGCATGAATGACAAGGCCGCCCATGCTGTGGCCGATCAGCGTGACCCGGCGCACCGACGTGTTGACTTTCAAAAGCTCTGGCATCAACCGCGCGAGCGCGATACCGTTTTCGGCCACGCTGAGTCCGCTATTGTAGCGCACATACAGAGGCTGCGCGCCGAAATCGACGAACAGCTGATCGCCAAAGTTGAGGCGCCCCTCGGGTGCCTGCCAGCCGAGCTCGGTGTCTGAACTGCCATGGATAAAAATACAGACATGCGCGCGGCGCACGAGTGGCACCGTTTCAAGCGTTTTGCCGTCTGCGCAGAATTGCATTTGTCCCTGCCATTTTTGTGGCAGCTTGTCGCCGAAAACGCCGCGCACGGCCCCGGCAATCGAGGTGCGGTTCACGCGCCGGCTGAATGCCGCGAAAGTCTTGCGCATGCGGCCTGCCATCAGATGAGCTCTTTGATCTTGTTCCAAGCGAAGCGGCCGTGGTAGATCACCCAATTGTGGCTGTAGTCGTGTATCGGCACGAATTTCAATACGGGCAGAACTTCGCGCCAACGGCCTAAATCCGCATCTTCGATATGAAACAATGAATCGAGATCTGCGTACACAATATCAACCGGAACCGGTGACCTTCTGTCGGGAAGCCTGGTCGCGATGGCTTTCATCGCACCTTCGACATACCCGAGAGGATTCGCGAGCACATTCATGCCATACCTGAGGCCGACTTCAAGATTCGCCAGCATACCCCGGGTTTCGCCGGTGGCAAAGTTAAGGTCGCGCTGCATGTTCGCCAGTTGCAGGCGAAACTTGCCCGCGTGAAAAAGTTGCGGCAAAAGGGGATTGATGGCGATCGCGCGCTGTATGGCGGGAAACTCAGCAGCGAGGTGCATCGCTGCCAGCGCGCCGTAAGAATGGCCGATGACAAGGCTATCGTCGAGTTCATGGTGCGCAAGCATGCCGCGTATCACCACCATGTTCTCTTCGAAGTCGCGGCGACAATGACCGCTGAGGCCGAAAAGTTCAGGCACAAAAACATGATGCGCTTCGGCAGCAGCGGCGATAAAATCGCGATAGAGTTTCGGGTGCGCACCATAGCCGTGCAAAAAGAGCAGGCGGGGGTTTTCAGCGCTGCCGTAGGTTTCCATCTTCATAAGATACTTGCCTCAACTCAAGAGAATCAACAGACCGCAGAGAGTACGCCTGCCCCGAGCGGAGTCGAGGGGGAGGTACACGGAGGCAAGAAGATTCTCACTTGGTGAGAATCTCTTTTATGAGTCTGTAGTCTTCTTGAAGAAAAAGCGGCGTGTAATGCCCCGCGGGCCAGATACCATGCGGAGATTTCACGAGACGCGCCCCTTTTAGATATGCAGCCTCTTCGCTCACAAATGCATCTGCCGATGTGTGCAGGCTATAAATCTCTGCCTGGTGTTCTGCGTCGTGCGCGTGCAACTCTTTTAGAAAATCGGATCCCGGTATCATCTGCTCGGCACCCGTCGCACGGCCGAGCGTCAAGATCCGCATCCAGCGTGCCATGTGCGAGCCGTGAAACGGAGTACCAATCGTGATAAAACGGCGTATATACGCATCGCCACCGAGCTTGCGCATGTAGTGCAAACCGATGAGCCCCCCCATGCTGATACCAATCAGATCGACCTGCTTTGTTCCCGCGCGCGCGCGCATCGCATTCACCGACATCTCGACGATGCGGGCCGAGTCTTTGATATCGCCAGCATTCAGACCTTCAAGCGGCACATCTTCTGCAAGAAAGCCGTCGTTCTTGAGGCGTGTTTTGAGCACGAAATTGGTGGCAGTGGGCGCTAGAAACCCCTGAATAATGAGAACGGGATGCATTACCGTGAATTTGTTTTTTCATTGCCTTTGGCAATGAAAAAACATTTCACATGGATCAATTCTGAATCGGGAAAGTCGAGACCTTATCGCCCTCGAAAGAACAGTTATACCCTGCCACCTCGAGTTCGAGCCAGCCGCGGCAGTAAGCATCGCCGTACTGCTCGACCGCATCGTTGCGGTTCAGGCTGCGCTGCTGCATGAGCTTGCGGATTGCTTCAATCTTCTTTTCACTGCACCCGGCCTCGTATTCGGCGGGATAGCCAAAAGCTGAAATGCTGAGGCATTCACCAAAGGGTTGCGGCTCGTCGGGCGGCAGTTTTTTCGCCTGCCTCTCGCGCTCAGCGAGGCTGGCAGCATTCTTCTTCTCTGCCTTCTCCCACTGTTTTGCCGAGTGAACCAAGAGCGGCCAATTCGTCGAAAGAAACCCGGCGAAGGCGTAACCCTTTTGGCCTTCAAAATCAAATTCGACCCAGCGCGCCTTTTTCTTGTCGACGGTCACTTCTGGCCCGGTTATCTGCAAGATACGCAGGCTGTCTCCTTTTTCGAGCTTGCCGATCTGCTTGCCGTTCAGATCGGGCGTCGCCCTGACGCGCAGCACCGCCACCGTCGAATAGACAAGGTCGCCTGCTTTGAGATTTTCTTGCGCTCGAAGCGAAAAGATGACGGCGAAAAAGACTGAACTGGCAGCAATGAATTTCATGCCACCATAATAAGGCCTGCAAGTGGGAAGTCAATTCGTTACGAAATCGATAAAGTGTCGTCTGATCACAAATTTTCATTGCTAAGAGATTATTCCCAACTGCCGGGCACGGTTTAAGGCTTCTATCTTGCAGGTGGTGGCGAGTTTCTGGTAGATGTTGGCGATGTGCACGCGCACGGTGTTCGGGCTAATGTCGAGGTCGTCGGCGATTGCACGATAGCTCATACCGAGTGCGATCAGGTTCAGAATTTCAGTTTCGCGCTCTGACAGCGGGTTTTGCCTGAGGTTGACGTCATCGGGCACATCGTCAAGAATCTTGCGCGCAACGCGGGGGCTTAAAGGCGCACCGCCGAGCAGAATGACCTTGAGCTCGGCGATGAGAAGCTCGTCGGGGGTATCTTTCAGCAGATAGCCATTCACGCCATGGCGCACCAGACGCACAATGCGCGCCTGATCTTCAAATACGGTAAAAACCACCAATTTCAGCCCGGGGTATTTGTCGCGCACAAGGGGTAACAGCTCTTCACCGTTCATGCCCGGTAATTCTAAATCGAGAATCAATAGGTCGCAATGCGTTTCTTGCAGCCTCGGCAAAACTTCTTCGGCTGAGCTGCATAATGCTCTGAGGTGAAAATCCGCATGTTGCGCGAAAAGGTCGGTCAGTCGCTGCTGCACAACCGGCTGGTCTTCGACAATCACAATGTCTGTGACCTTTGTCATGAGCCCGTATTGACGGTCAGCACGAAATATGCGCCCTTGCCACGGCGCCGAACTGTTACCTCTGCGCCGATATTCTGCGCGCGCATCGCGATGCTGCGAAGACCACCGCGCTCTGCCCTGCCGCGCCAGGTGAAGCCACCCGCATCTTGATAAAACCAGATGCGAACAGCGTCACCGCGCGTCTTGGTGCCGAACGCAACCCGATCTGCGCCCGAATGGCGAATGACGTTTGCCGTCCATTCTGATAAAATGCGGTCGACGTGCAAGAGGGCCAGATCAGAGACGCGACCCGGGGCTGCTTCGGCAACATAGCTTACCTGATAGCGGCCGAGTGCGCGAAAACTTTGTTCGAGTTTCCAGAGCTGTGAATTGAGGTCGTCGACGCGCTGTTCGCCCTTCAGCACATGCGCAAAATTGCGCACGTTTTCAAGCGTACCCTTTGCCAGCTCGGCAAGATGCGTGGTTGAACGCGTGTCAGTTTTGCCCGCGAGCAAACTCATCTGCGCAAGTTGAGATCCGACTGTGTCGTGCAGATCATGAGCGAACCAGAGCTTGTCTTGTAAGAATTTGACTTCGGCCTGTTCTTTTTTGAAGGCAAGTTCGCTGACGCTTTTTTTCAGCTCTTCGTTGGCGACGGCCAGCTCTTGTTGTGCCCTGAATTTATTGAGCTCGAGCGCGCGCATCTGCCAATTGCCGACAAGACTCACAACCAGCGCGAGCAGAATCGCGACGCTGCTGGTGACGAATTCGGGGCGCGAAAAATCTGTGCCCGTGAAATACATGACGCCGTTATAGATCAGCCACTGCACGAAATAAATGATCGCAGCTTCACCCAGAGAGAAACGCAGCAGCACCGTGGTGCCGAAAAAAGCGAGCACCATCATCGACCAATAGGGGCTGCTCGCGCCGCCCGTCATGTAGGTCAGATACGATACGCCAAAGCACGCGGTCGAAAGAATACCGGCACCGATGAACCGCATCGCCAGCGGATGGCGCGCCCAGCGCGTGAATGCGAGGCCGGTGAGAATGATTTCAACGGCAACGATGCGTGCGCGAAAGAAAATAAAATCTTGCGGGCTAAAGACAGATTCGAAAAAAAAGTCAACGGTACCAATAAGAATAAAACCAAAGATGACGACGAAACCCATGTAACGCAGGCTTTTGAGCAGGGTTTCGTCGATCTGCTGAAGAAACGGATCTCGCTGCACAGGGACTATTGTCCCACAACGACCGGTTTTTCAAGCTTTTTTGCGCTCTAATGCATTTGTACTATTGTCGATTGGCAGTTGTTGGGATATAGTAGACTGATCAGAGCAGCTCATATTTGATTTATCAGCTGATTAACGACCAGAACCCCATGCGAAATGCCACCCTTTTACCGACCCTCGCCCTGGCCTTGCTGTCGATATCCCCGCTGCCGGCAGGCAAGACGCTCAAAAGGCGCGTGCTTGTGCTGCCTTTCGACAACACAATAAAGAATAAGAATTATGCATGGATGTCAGACTCGATCAGCGAAAATCTGAAGGCTGACCTACTGAAAACGGGCCGGTTCGATGTTCTTGATGTCACTTTGCTGCGAAAGATCGATCCGGGCATACAATTTGCGAACTTAGATGCCCAAAATGCTTCGGCTTTTGCGCAGCGGCTTAACTGCGAAGTGGCTATCGTTGGGCGCTTTTCGGTTCGCAAAATCGGGCGCAAAAAAGAGGTTGTAGCCTTCGAAGCTGAAGGTGTCGATGCGCTCGAAAAACAATCGGTCGTTGCAAAAAATGAAGAGGCCGTAATCAACGCTGAAATCTTCGATACCGTCGACAAACTTGCCGCCAGCATCTCAGATGAGCTCAATCAAAAACTTCCACTGCTCGACGCCGCAAGCTTCAAACGTGACGATCGCCTCGAACGCTTAATTCGACGACTGGAGAAGCCCCCCACTGGTTTTCTCGATAGTTTCACGCTGGGCGTTGCCCCTGGTTCGCCGCCAGTTAAGTTTGTGCCCGAATTCGATATCGACACGTTCGAATACGATGCGTACGTGAACTATGACCAAGCCGAGGGCATACAAACGTATGTACTTGAATACCAATACTGGGGCAAGCGCCTGAAGCCCCCAATTTCAGTCAGCGATGGCGAATGCATAGCTGACAAGTGCCGTTTCACGAGTCGAAGCCCGACGCTGGTATTCGCAAAATCGGCATCTGAAAAAGATAAATCATATAAAATAAAAATCCACCTTCCGCACCCAAAAGGGCCGGTAGTGTCGCGTTGGTGGCTGACGGCCGGCTACCCTTATACGAAAAGTCTTTCTCAGCTGGGGCATAAAAACCCTGAAGCTTTAATACTAGATGCTGGCATACCGTTCGACGCGATGCGCGGTTATGCACATTTTGAAGCGGGTTTCGGCACTGAGCGCCTGCAGTTCGGTGGTGGTTTCAAGTGGGCGCTTGTCACACAGCTTTTTTACGGGCATGGCAATCTACCACAGTTTGCTGCAGATAGTGGTTACACGGCGCTTGTACACATGGCATCGGCGGGCGGTGGATTGCGTATCGATCGGCCGACATTTTTCGGGACGCGCTACGGGCTTTCGCCGTTCATCGGGTTCTATGGACACTATCAGCGCTTCTTTCGTGAACTTTCTGGAGGGGGCTTGAACGCGATGGCCTTAGTGCCCGAGATCGGGATCAACCAGTATTTTCGGTTTGGTTATAAGTTGCGTTATCGCTGGGTGTTGACGCTTGCGGCGGGCAGTTTCATTTATAGCGGACAGAATTTGAGCTATGTCCGAGCGAGTGTGGGAGTCGAATATGCGTTTCGGTAATTATTGTATCATCATGATGTCGTGGGCTACCTCGGGATGCCAACTGGAAACGCCAGATGCGCTTTTAGACAGAACGCCACCATTCGTCTTAACGCAATTTGCTATCGAGGGTAGAACAGCAGTTATCAGTGGCAATTCAATTTCGGTCGATTTGCGTTGGTCAGGAGTAAACCATCGGAGTGCAATCGCGACGTTTTCCAGTACTGGCGGCAAAGTAACTGTTGATGGCGTCTCGCAGAAGAGCGGCGTCACGGTGAACGACTTCGGGACACCTAAGAATTATGTTGCAGCCGGCTTCGATGGTGTTTCGCGCACCTACACGGTGACCGTACAAAGCGGGTATCCGTTTGCCGACACAGGACAGACACTGTGTTCGAGTGGCGCATCAGGTGACGGTGCAATGGCAGCTTGCCCGCAAGCTGTGACGGGTCAAGACGGTGATTATTCTGATCTACCACGAGCCCGCTCTTTCACTGGTCCCATTCAACATTCAATTTTTACGAGCGATTACACGACTGCTGATAATGTCACGGGTCTTGTTTGGAAAACCTGTAGTGAAGGTTTATCGGGCGCAACCTGCGCATCAGGTAGTGCAGGTACATATACGCTTTCACCCGATACGGCTACGCCGGTATGCGCAGGCTTGAATATGGCTAATTCGGGTGCAGGGTATGCTGGCCGCAAAGATTGGCAATTGCCAAGTATTCAGGAGCTAGCCACGCTCATCTATCAGACGAGTGGGCCGCCCGCTAGCGATTCGACTTATTTTCCGGGCACAGTCTCCAACTATTATTGGTCGGCAACCGTAAATGCACAGTCCTCGACCTCAGGCTGGCTTGTTTCCTTTCAATGGGGGTATGTAGAGCCAAGTACTAAAGGTTCACCTTACCACGTGCGATGTGTTGCCGGGACTGCAGGGGCTTATAAGCTTTCATTTTTAGACAAAGGCGACGGCACAATTGCCGAAGTAGACACTGGGGTCGTATGGCAAAAATGTGGCATGGGCCAAAACAACGACGCCGCCTGTAGCGGTACGCTTAGCACAGTAAACTGGGTGGGGGCGTTGTCTTACTGCCAAGGGCTTTCGCTCGCTGGCCGAAGCTGGCGTCTGCCTAATGAGAATGAACTGCGGAGTATCGTAGAGTACTCAAATTACACCCCCGCCATTGACACGACTTACTTCCCAGCAACGGCCGCGGCCGATTATTGGTCTTCGACTACGTTTGGTGCGGCGACAAACCAGGCAAGAGGGGTGAATTTTTTTTCCGGGAGTGCCACCCCTCCACTGAAGAGCTCCAACAATCGCGTTCGCTGCGTAGCGACCGGGCCGTGAGGTATTGTGAAATGCAGCTTACTCACCGCTCTTGCTATTCTTTGTAGTACGACACTTTCATGCCAACTCAAAACCCCGGCATCAATACTTGAAGAACCGAATGCCATCATCTTCTCACCGGCTGCCGGAACCTATGGCGCCTCGCAGAACATTACGCTCGCTTCAAATATAGCCGGTTCAACGATCTGTTACAGCACCGACGGCGCAATACCGCGCTGCGCCAGCGAGAGTGGTTGCGCCGCTGGGACAATCTACTCTTCGCCCATCGCGATCATTGCGCCAGTCTCTGCCGTGACGACCACAACCGTGAAGGCTGTTGGCTGCAAATCAGGTACGGCGACATATCCGATTGCATCAGCCACATATGTGCTTGATACCCAGCCACCGACACTGTTGTCGACAACACCTGCGAGTAGCGCGACGGGTGTGCCGCCCTGTTCAGGGTCGCCCTGCGTTGCTACGATCACGCTTGTCTTCAATGAATCGCTGAATACCTCGCTCGGACAGACCTTGACGATGGAGATTCAGACCAGCACTATTCCTGCATACACGCTAATACCCTCGACGGGTACGACGTTCACGTTTGCTCAGACAAACCTACCCTATGACACCCTTAGTATTCGACTTAGCTGGGTCCATTTTCCTGAGAACGCCCCTTTACGCTTCACGCTAGATGCCGCCGGCATCGCAGACGCTGTGGGTAACAGCATCACGGCACCGTTGCAGCAAATTTTCATGACTACCACGCGCAATGTTGTATTTCCGGTTTCAGATACCGGGCAGACAACTTGTTACGATGACACGACCGCGCAGGCGTGCCCGGTGGCAACCCATCCTGGTCAGGACGCAGACTACGCCGACACACCGAATTCCAGGTCTTTCACCGGTCCGACACAGAACGCAACGTTCAACACAGATTATACGACCACTGATAATTCAACCGGTTTGATCTGGAAAACTTGCACAGAAGGCTTGACTGGCGCGACATGCACTGGCGGCAGCGCTACCAGTTTCACATCATGGTTCAATACGGTAAATCCCTGTAGCACACTCAATGCGGCGAATGGAGGGGTGGGTTACGCTCAGATTAATACATGGCGCTTACCGACTTCACGTGAAGCTGCAACACTGAAGAATTATGAGCTCGCAAACCCTACGCTTGAAGCGATTCCTTTTCCTGCTACAATTGCAGGGCAGTACAGGTCTGCAACGACTAGCCTGGCGAGCCTGAATTTTGCCGGCCATTATTACTTTAATGCCGCGGCAATTGCCGCGTCGAACATGGGAAACCCCGGTTATGTGCGATGTGTCGCGTCTGGCGCGTCAAACCCGGTGCGCAATTTCAGTGATAATACGGACGGCACGGTCACTGATGTTAACGCTAACCTGCGATGGCAAAAGTGTACGCGAGGTCAGAACAACGACGCCAGCTGCACGGGTGCTGCAACAGCTTCAACCTGGCAACTGGCGCTACAGTATTGCGATGGGCTGACGTTGGGTGATACGGGATTTGCCAATCGAGCCAATTGGCGTTTACCAAATGTGAAAGAACTCGAAAGCCTTATAGACAGATCGGTTAACAGCCCGGCTATCTCTACGGCGTTCTTTCCTGCTACGCTCAGTAATTATTATTGGACTTCATCAACGGTGGCAGGGACGCCTACCAATGCATGGCGGATACGCGGGGATATTGACAACAGCGTTAAGACCTCCGCTCATTATGCCCGGTGCGTTGCCACAGGGCCATGAACTAGCCACTACCCCGCTCCGTGCAATGGGGAGGGGGGCCGCCCTTCGGGCGGCGCGGTGGGGCGATGCACTAATGCATTTGCACTATTGCCATTTGGCGATGAATGGGGTACTATTCCGTCACATGGGATATTGCGCGCAGAAATACTTATGAAGAAACGAACAGCAACACTGCTATTTTCGGTGGTTCTTGCTGCGCTGGCCAGTCACTGCGGCGCAAAGGCACAATCGGGGGGAAATCCCCAAATGGCTGCGGCTATTGCAGAAATTGCCGAGTTGGGCTGCGCCTGCAAAGATAAGAAGTGCCTTTTGATTGCCCAAATCAGAGGCAAGAGCATCGCCCAGTGGCGCATGGCCAGCACTGCCCAGATGACCGCCGAAGAATTAGAAGCTGCCAATGCTTCATGGCGCAAATACAGCGAATGCGAGAGCCAGAAGAAATGAGCGCAAATTCAGCTGCAGTCAACACCGCATCGTGGCTGAGGCAATCATCTCACCTTCTGCGGAAATGGCGCTGATATGAAGTTACTGAAAACAGGGGTTTTGCTCGGGGTTTTAATGGCTCCTCTGATCCATGCTGAGAAACTCAGAAAAGTCATAATTTTAGATTTTAAGAATCTCGACAAGAACCCCGATTACAGCTATCTTGAAGATTCGATCACTGAGGCGATTCGTAACGACCTTAAAGCGAAGTTTGATTTCAAAGAGTTGCCGCAGAAAGATTGGCGTAACCTCGCCGAGAAGAACTATTTTCTCTGGCCCGAAGAAAACCACAGCCGTGGCTTTGCGCTGAACCTCGGGCTCTTGGCGCGGCAAGACATTGCCATCGGCGGCTATTACCAGGCGATCATCGAAAAAAAAGCGCGGCGCGGTGCGAAGGCGCACGATTTTGTCATTCGCGCGCACGTGTTCGTTCTCGACATCGGTAAAAAAAAGGTCGTGAGCGAATTCGACATGATTATGCCCGCCGACGCATCGCTCTTCGGCGCAGTCGAAGAACTCGCGGCACGCGTGGTGAAAGAATCGAAGTCGGTGCTGCCTAATAAGGGCGAAGCGGGTAAGCAGCAGTTCGACGACGATGAGATTGGGCCGCATGAGCTCGGCCTCATCGCCGGCACCGGCGTCTATGCGCAGCCAAAGCAGTTCAGCGGTAACTACACGACCGACAACGCACTCTACACCAAAGATTTTAAATCGGCGATTTCAGCTTCTGCGTTCTATGCTTACCATGATTTTCTGGTGTCGCACATGCAGCTGCACCTGATGGGTGGCGCGCAGTTTGCAAGCAACGATCTCGCCGTCGCCACCGACAGCAAACGCATTCGTGCATCGCTGCTCGACATTTCGGCGGCGGGCCACTTGGGTTACGAAATGAGTTTCTGGCGCTTCACCTTGACACCGCTAGCCGGCGGCGGATTTTCCATGGCGAGTATCAAGCTCGACTATACAACGCTCTCGACCCTGCCCGTCGACGCGAATGGCAACACGCGCTCGGGCAACAATCTCAACACCAGCGCGCCTTTCGCCGAAGGCGGGTTGAAACTCGGCATTAAACTCACGAATCGACTGTCGCTGAACGCCTATGGCATGTGGCGGCAAAGTTTCTACATCGGTGAAAGCGTAAGCCAGGCCTACGCGGCAGGCGGCATCAGTTTTCGCCTGTGAGATTTTTAGGGGGATATATGAAAGCACGAATTCTTTTCATCTTTATTCTGGCGGCTCTCGCGAATTGCCGCAAACCCGACCGCCCAGAGGCGCTCATCTTTCGTGACGGCTTTGCTGTGGGCAATGACACGACGGCGCCGCTTGTCGTTTCTGTCACAGGCGAGGCCGGCACCGACCAACTGATCGTTGAATTTAACGAACCGGTCTACACTAACGCTGGGGGCAGCGGCAATCTTGTCATCGGTGATTTCAGCTATCAGGATAACAACGCCACCGGCGCTACCAGTGTCACGGGAATGTTCGAGGCCAATGGCGCCGACAGAATTGTCGTTCTTACAACCAACGCAAACCTCATTGCCGGCGACAACGGCGACCGGGTTGTTTTTCCCGCGAATTCAATTTTCGACGCTGCCGGCAACGCGCTCGCGGCGACGGACAGGCTAATTGTACTAACCATCGTGCCCCCGACGCTCGTCGGCGCCGAAACCATGGACACAAACCGCAACGGCAGAATCGATCATCTGAAATTGACTTTCAACAAGAACCTGACCGATGCCACCTTCCCCAACTACGTCAACACGGGTACACTCGGGGGTGTCACCACCGCGTGGCTTGTGGCTGGCTTTACCAATGTACGCATCGACCCAACGATCGCCGCCGATGTCGATAATGACAATATCATCTACCTGACATGGGACGAAGCCGTCACAGCCAACACGGCGCTGACGCCAGACCTGACAACGACGGCCTCACCCGCGCTGCAGGCAACGAATGGCGCAGTCGTTAACCAAATTCAATCAGCTACCGTGACAGAGACCGATGCTGCACCCCCGGTGCTGATTGATGCCACCGAAAAAGCGGGTGAGCGCGATCTCGTTTTGGCATTCTCAGAACCCGTGTATGCGAACAATAATGCCACGGGCAGTTTGACTCTCGGCGACTTTACGTACACGAACAGCAACCCCGGCGGCGCCACTGCGTTTTCAGCGATCACCGATGCAGATGGCTCAAATAGCAATATCACGATTCAAATGGATACACTCTATGTTCTGGGTGACGGCAATACTGATCGTATCGCCGTGAACAACAACGAAGTTTATGACGCTGTCGGCCTTGTCGCCGTGAATTGTCAGACCGGCACAGGCTGTAACGGCACCTATGTTACGACACGCATCACCAACGGCGACGCCCCTACCCTGCAAACAGCAGAGACGATGGATATTGACGGTAACGGCAAAATTGACCATTACAAGCTAACGTTCGATGTACCTGTGAACGATTCGACGTTTCCCGGTTATGTGAGCGCCAACGGGTTAGGTACCGTCACCACAGCATGGGTCATCGGCACCCGCACGAACCTACGCATCGACACTCGCGACGCGCTGCCCCCAACCGGCCCCGGCGATACCGTTGCCAACGACAACGTCATCTATTTGGCCTTCGACGAAAACGCCGCCGCCTGCTCGGGCAACGACATATCTGGTTGCGATACCGGAGCCACACCCAACCTCAGCACAACCGCATCACCCGGGCTTAACGATTTTGACCCAACCGTCATAGCACAAATTGTCAGCTTTACAGCGACCGACAAGGCGCCACCGAAACTAATCACACTGAAAGGCCACGGCAATGCCACCTCGCTCATCGCCTATTTCTCTGAGGCCGTTTTCACCAACACCGGTGGCTCGGGCAACCTCACGGCCGCAGATTTCACTTACCAGAATGACAATGCAGGTGGCGCCACAGCAATTGCGGGCTTGAGCGAAGCCAACGGCGCTGATGGCAAGGTGACGCTGACAACGACGGGCAGTTTTGCATTGGCCGATGACAACACTGATGATCTGGTCGCGGTGATGAATGCAATCTATGATGCGGGTGATAATGCCCTCGTCGCAACGGCTGCGGTGAGGGTTGTGCCCCTGCTCTTGAGTGCTGAGACGATGGATATTAATAGTGATGGTACGATAGATCACTATAAGCTGACGTTTTCAATGGCTGTCGATGACTCAACATTTCCGGGGTATGCCGGCAATAATACTTTGGGCGCCGCTACGACGGAGTGGCTTGTAGCAAATCAAGGTAATGTGAGACTCGATACGCGAGACGCTGTGCCACCAAATGGTCCAGGTGATACTGGGGATAACGATAGTGTGATTTTTATTGCCTTTGATGGTTTTAATCACACAGGTCAGATGCCGGATATTACCACCACGCTAACACCGGGGTTAACACCCTTGGGTGCAACGCCCCTGATTGCGCCAATCGGCAGCATCGATATCTCAGAGCAGGATAAATCCGACCCAGTAATTATTTCTGCCGTGGCGCCAATGGGCGGCCTTAACCTGACGGTGGTTTTTTCAGAAAGAGTATACACCAATGCGGGTAGTGGGGATACTATGCAGCTAAATGATTTTATCTATGCAAATGTTAGCGGCAACGGCGCCAATTCCGTTATTGGTTTAAGTGAAGCTGATGGAACAGATCACAAAATCGTCCTGACGCTCAACTCTGTCTTTACATCAACAGATGGAAATGCCGATACAATCAGTACGAACAGCGGCGAAGTTTTTGACCTTGCCGGAAATGCTTCGACCAGCGTAAGCAAGGTACTTTCGACGGCGAGATATATCGTCGACAATACGGTGAATGCTATAGCGACGGATGGTGCGACGATTTATCTCGGTGGTGATTTCAGAGAAATCGGGCCGTATACGGGAGGTGGTGTTTTCGTCGGGGCTACGAGTAGTGTGCAACAGAATATTACCCCCGATTTTGTAAAAGGCACAGTACATGCTTCGGCGCCCGATGGTAACGGTGGTTACTTTATTGGCGGTTTCTTTTCCCAAGTGGGGGGGCAACCACGGAGCAATATCGCCCGTATTAACGCCGATGGCACGTTACATGCTTGGAATCCTGGATGCGGACTCGTTAAAGCAATGGCTCTATCAGGTGCTAATTTGTATGTTGGTGGCAGTTTTACGACCTGCGCAGGACAAACGCGAAATTCTCTCGCCGCCATCGATATAACAACAGGAATAGCGACCGCTTGGAATCCAAATGCAAACGGGGCTGTCGAGACGCTGGAGATATCTGGCTCGACAATTTACGCCGGAGGCAGTTTTACGATGGTCGCAGGGCAAACGCGAAACCGCTTGGCCTCGATCGATGCAGGGACCGGAGTCGCCGGCTCATGGGACCCGAACATCAGTGGTGTTGTTGAAACTATCGTTGTTAGGGGGCCCATTATCTATGCAGGCGGCTCTTTTAGCACGGTGGGTGGCCAAGTACGCAATCGGATCGCAGCCATTGACTTGATATCAGGTTCGCCAACCTCTTGGAACCCCAATGCGAGCAGTACGGTTCATGCCATTGCTGTCTCAGGCTCGACGATCTTCGCGGGTGGAAATTTTACGACCATTGGCGGGCAGACACGCAGCCGATTAGCGGCAATTGATGCCACAACTGGCTTGGCAAACTCTTGGAATCCAAACGCAATAGGCAGCGTATTCAGAATTTTGTTGGCTGGAAATACTGTATTCACAGGTGGCAACTTTTCGACCATAGGTGGTCAGACCCGAAAAAATTTAGCTGCGCTAGACAGTGCAACGGGACTGGTAATGGCATGGGATCCAAAAGTTGGGAAGGGCTCTGTCTATACGCTTGGTATGTCGGGCACAACTATTTACGTCGGTGGGGATTTTGAGAGTGTTGGCGTGCAAGTTCGCGATAGACTTGCGGCCATTCAATACGCTACAGGTGTCGCCACTGCATGGAATCCGAGCGCAAATAATACAGTAGAAGCCATAACATTGTCTGGCGCGAATGTATTCGTTGGCGGCAACTTCACAAATGTCGGCGGAGCGACGCGAAACTTCCTCGCTGCCATAGATAACACAACTGGTAGCGCAACGAGCTGGAACGCAAATGCTGACGGTAGAGCTCAAAATTTCGCGATTTATGGCACGAATCTTTATGTTTCTGGCACTTTTGCCAATATTGGTGGCCAGGCGCGATCAAGACTCGCTGCACTCGACATTGCGACCGGTACTGCAACATCATGGGCTCCAAGTCCTGATGGTGCTGTTTCTTCTTTGGCGATATCTGGGTCTACGATCTACGTGGGCGGCATATTTACAACCATTGACGGACAAGCCCGAAATCGACTGGCTGCCATTGATGCAACCTCTGGTACCGTGACAGCTTGGCACCCGGATGTAAATGCCTCGGTATCAGCCATTGCGATATCTGGTTCGGACATTTATGTGGGCGGCAGCTTTACGACTATTGGCGGGCAAACTCGAAATAGAATTGGCGCGATCGACGCAACAACTGGCAGCGTAACAGCTTGGAACCCAAATGTTGCTGGCGGAACCAATATCTTTGCTCTGTCACTATCTGGATCAACCCTATATGTCGGCGGCAATATCACTAATATCGGAGGGCAAAATCGAAACGGGGCCGCAGCATTGAGCCTTGTGAATGGTTTAGCAACGGCATGGAATCCAAATATAGGTAGCAGTGTTTACGCAATTAGCGTAGTCGGTTCGAGTATCTATTTCGGGGGTGATTTTACAACTATCGGCACAACAGGTTTTAGCTACTTCGCCGGCATCGACGCGACAACAGGAAGTGTGCTGGAATACTAACCATGAAAACCGCCGCCTTCTTCACCCTCCTCACAGCCACCGTCACACTGCACGCCCAATCCCTCAAAAAAGTAATGATCCTCGACTTCAAAAACCTCGACAAGAACCCCGACTACACCTACCTCGAAGACTCGATCACCGAAGCCGTGCGCAACGACCTGAAGGCCAAGTTTGATTTTCGCGAAATGCAGCGCGGTGACTGGCATAAGCTGGCAGAGAAGAATCTGTTTCTCTGGCCCGAAGACAACTACACGCGCAGGTAGTTTTTGGGATACGCTCTATGCTAATGCGATTGGCATATCGGCTAAAGCTAGCCCCTGGACTTTCTTAAAATCGGTGGTATTCGCGGTGAGAAGAGAGCAATTCGCGTGCATAGCCGTGGCAGCGATAATAGCATCCGCAGTTTTCATGTTGTGGGCTTTGCGAATCATGATTGCCTGGCTAATGATATCCGAATCTACTGGCAGAATGGTTAGTCCGGCGAACACGGCTTCAAAGTAATGCTGATCTGCTGGGTCAGGCGGTGATAACCAAGTACCTCTAGTCTGGACAAATCTGAAACCGCAGCCTGCTGCAACAAAAAATATTCCCGCAACTGTAGCAAACTCGGTCGAGCGGAATATATAATGATATTACTGTCGACTAGAATCAAAAACGATTTTCCCGTGTTTCGTTCTGCCAAACGGTCGCATCGGGTATAGATTGCCCATCGCCGCCACGCAGTATCGCAGCGACCTTGTCTGTCTCTGCTGTGGATGCATGAAGCCGCTGAAAAATCACGCCCTGTTTCTTTGCGTATTCCATCACTGATTGAAGTTTTTCTTCAGAATCGCTCTGGAGAATTATTGTAGACACAGTTCATGTAGGCGGTTTGGAGCCAACCGTCAACGAGAATATTAATGTGGGTGGGGCGGGGCTATGCACTAATGCATTTGCACTATTGCCTTCTTGCCACAGATGTGCTACAATTCGCGTATGAGAATGGGTAAACTTACTCTTCGCGTGGCCCAAACAGCCCCTGGCGAGGTGGGCGAATGCAGAAAGTCGTACTTTAGGCAACGCGGCCGAGCACGAAATACGGGATATACACCCCATGGTTCTGTCGCAAGATTGTTTGTGGATGCGTCTAAAGTGAAAATGCTTTGGCGATCAGAAAAGAGCGTTTTCCTCTTTATATGTCCTCATTTGGGGGTAACACTACGATGCGGTTGAAAATATTCGCTTTGCTTCTATTGTGCTCGGCGCTCCACCCCGCCGCGCTCAAGAAAGTCCTCATTCTCGACGTCGTCAACATCGACAAGAATGCAAACTATGACTATCTGGTCGGCTCGATTACTGACGCGTTCACCGCGAAGCTGAAAGAGAACTTTGCCTACTCTGAAACGCCGAAAGAGGCATGGCAGAAGGCGGCGGTTGCGGGTGATTTGCATGGCAGCACTATACTGGAGTTTAGAAACTCATGAGTAAAAACATCGCATTAATTGTCTTCGGGCTATTGACGTTCACGCCGCAACTATTTGCCCAATCCCTCAAAAAAGTAATGATTCTCGACTTCAAAAATCTCGACAAGAACCCTGACTACACCTATCTCGAAGACTCAATCACCGAGGCGGTGCGCAACGACTTAAAGGCGAAGTTCGACTTTCGCGAAATGCAGCGCGGTGACTGGCATAAGCTGGCAGAGAAGAATTTGTTTCTCTGGCCCGAAGACAACTACACGCGCAGTTTCGGCTTGAATCTTGGCGCCGTCGCACGGCAAGATATCGTCGTCGGTGGTTTTTACCAGGCGATTATCGAAAAGAAAGCCAGCAAGGGTGTGCGCGCCGGTAGTTATGTCATTCGCGCACACGTGTTCGTTCTCGACATCGGCAAACGCAAAGTCGTTAGCGAATTCGACATGGTGATGCCCGCCGATGCGTCACTTTTTGGCGCAGTCGAAGAACTTGCGGCGCGGGTGGTCAAAGAGGCAAAGTCTGTACTGCCTAATAAGGGAGAGCTTGGGCAAGAAGCCATCGAGGCTGACGATATCTCGCCGCATGAGATCGGTATTCTCGCCGGCATCTCTGCCCATTCCGTACCCGATATCTTCAGCGGTAATTTCACCACAGATAAAAAACTGCACAATAAAGACGTACCGCAGACTATCGGGGTCTACGGCACTTACCGTTACCACGACTTTCTCTGGCCGCGATTGGCGATCGATATCGCGGGTGGCGCACAGTTCGGTTCAACTAACCTCAACGTCGCGAACGACAGCAAAAAAGTCAAGGCGGATGCAACTGACTATTCGCTCGCCGCACACCTGGGTCTGCGCATCGATGCCTGGCGCTTCAGCTTCATGCCGCTCGCCGGCGGTGGTTTCTCTCTCGCAAGCCTCAATCTCGACTATTCGACGCTCTCTGTAGCACCGGTAGATTCGACCGGTAAAGAACTCAACTCAGACACTATCAATACCAGCGCGCCGTTTGCAGAAGGCGGGCTAAAATTAGGATTTCGAATTACACAGCGCCTGCATCTGAACGTGCAGGGTCTTTACCGACAGCACTTTTATATTGGTGCATCAGTGGGGCAAGTGATCGCGACTGGTGGTTTAACATTCAGATTATGAGGTACATTATGAAAAAGATAATATGCAAATTCGTCTTTTGCGTCGGCTTGCTGGCTCTGAATCATTGCCGCGAGCTCAGCGGCCCGAGAGAAGCAACGTTTCGTGATGCGTCTGCAGTCAATAAAGATACGACGCCCCCGTTAATCGTCAGTGTAAGAGCCGAAGCAGGTACAAACGAAATACAAATCGAATTTAACGAACCTGTCTATGGTACAACAGGGGGCTCGGGAAGTCTGTTGTTAGCGTCTTTCGGGTACGTAAATAACAATGGCACTGGCGCATCAGCTCGAACAGCAATCAGTGACGCTGACGGGTCAGATAGATTTATATCTCTCACGACAAATAATCTGGTCGTCGCCGGCGACTCTGCCGATCAGATTCAATTTTTAAGCGGCATTTACGATGCAGGTGGCAATAGTCTCGCTGCCACAACGCGAACGATAGACACGAATGCAATTCCCCCGCAGATTACCGCCGCCGAAACTATGGATATCGACAAGAACGGAAAGATCGATCACTTTAAGCTGACTTTTAACAGAACTCTCAATGATGCAACTTTTCCCAATTATGCCTCTTCGGCAAGTGAAGGTGCCGCCACTGCCACCTGGCAGGTTGCAGGCAAAAACAACGTACGTATCGACCCGACGGTCGCGGCCGATGTCGACAATGACAGCATCATCTATATCAAGTTCGATGAAGGTATTGCGATAGATACCTCAGAGGTGCCAGAGATCACAACCTCGCTTGCACCGGGTTTACAAGGGCTAAGCGGCGCAACCATGTCACAGGTGAATACCGGCAGCATCACTGAAACTGATAAAGCGGCTCCGGTGATTGTATCGGCTGTGGCGCCTGCAACATCTACCAATCTTACTGTGCGATTTTCAGAACCCGTATATACGAATGCAGGTAGCGGCGACCTTCAGATTGCCGATTTCAACTATGTAGACACTAACACTGCCGGCGCGGGCACCATAGCCGGTATCTCAGAAGCCGATGGCTCAGACCGCAAAGTTACGCTGACGCTTAATGCGGCATTTGCAACCGGCGACGGCAAGAATGATACACTGGCGGCAGCGGCGAGTGCGATATACGATGCAAGCGGCAATACTACGCCAACCGACGTATTTTTGGTCTCAGCTGAAACCCGGTATGTCACGGATGGAACAGTTGAAACTATAATCGAGACGTCGGGAACCGTGTATATTGGTGGCACATTCACGCAGTTAGGGCCAAATACCGGCACCGGGGTTTTGGTGAATTCAAGTGGTGGCTTTGCCGGTTCGTGGGTAGATCGCGTCAACGGCTATATCTATGCCGCCGTACCCGATGGCAGTGGTGGCTATTATATAGGCGGTAGCTTTACGGCAATTGGCAATCAGACACGAAATCGCATAGCACGCATCAATGCCGATGGTTCACTCAATGCCTGGAATCCAAACATCCTGGGTACGTTCACTTCAACCGTCAACGCGATCGTCGTCTCTGGATCAACTGTCTACGTCGGCGGCACTTTTGCATCAATCGGTGGCCAAGCGCGCAGTTCTATGGGCGCCATAGATGCGACGACCGGAAGTCCCACCACGTGGAATCCTGGATGCTCGTGCGTGATATACGCCCTGGCAGTTTCGGGTTCGGTAGTTTATGCCGGGGGTAATTTCACCAGTACCATTGGCGGACAAACACGCAACCGCATCGCAGCGCTCGATGCAACAACGGGCAATGCAACCGCGTGGAACCCCAATGCCGATGGAGTTGTGCAAGCAATCGCGGTGTCGGGCACAACGATCTATGCTGGCGGAGATTTCACGAATATCGGTGGCCAGGCGCGTACCCGCATCGCCGCGCTTGATGCGACGACTGGCAGCGCAACTACCTGGGCGCCAACGGCGAACGATACTGTCAGGAAAATTGCGGTTTCAGGCTCGACAATTTATCTTGGCGGTGACTTCACAAGCATCGGCTCGTCACGCAGCTATATCGGCGCACTCGACGCAACTACCGGCAGCGCAACGGCTTGGAACCCGGGTGCGAGTGCGGCTGTTTATTCTCTGGCCGTATCAGGCTCCACGGTCTACGCTGGCGGTCTATTCACTACAATAGGCGGCCAAACGCGCAGTCGAGTAGCCGCAATCGACAGCACGACCGGGTTGGCAACATCTTGGAACCCAAATTCCATGGGCAATGTGACTGCAGTGGCCGTTTCAGGTTCGACCGTCTATGTGGGCGGCAACGTTAGTTCAATTGGTGGTCAAGCGCGCAATAATATAGCCGCCATTGATGCCGCAACGGGATACTTACGTCCATGGAACCCGAATGCAAATGGCTTGATTAGAAAGTTGGCAGCATCAGGATCAACTATCTATGCAGCTGGAGACTTTACGACAATCGCTGGGCAAACCCGCAATTACATAGCCGCACTCGACGGCGCCTCAGGCAATGCAACCAGTTGGAACCCCAACGCAAGTAGCTCGGTATATCATATGGTGGTTTCTAGTAGCACTTTGTATGTAGGGGGGTCGTTTACCACGATTGGCGGCCAATCACGAAACCGAATCGCGGCTCTCGATCTGAGTACAGGCGACGCAACTACCTGGAACCCGAATGCGAGTTCTACCGTAAGTGAAATCGCTGTTTCTGGTGCAACCGTGTACGCGATCGGCGCATTTACAACCATCGGTGGCCAACCGCGATTACGGCTGGCCGCGCTCGACAGCACCACCGGTAATGCCACGGCATGGGCGCCTGACCCGAATAACTCAGTATCAGCACTCGCAGTCTCTGATTCAACGGTTTTTGTCGGCGGCAATTTCACCGCAATCGCAGGGCAATCGCGTAACCGAGCGGCGGCCTTTGACATCGGCACAGGAAGCATTACAGCGTGGAACCCTAGTGCAGGCGACGCTCCATTCGGTCTTGCGATCTCTGGCTCAACCGTCTACGCATTTGGCGATTTCACTGTGATCAGCGGCGCGACACGTAACCGTATCGCGGCACTCGATGCGACCACAGGCAATGAGACTGCCTGGGACCCTAATGCCAGTTCAGATGTACATACCGTTATTGTTGTCGGCTCCGTGCTTTACGCGGGCGGCAATTTCGGTACAATCGGAACCAAAGCATCATATTATCTTGCCGCAATCGACACAACGACCGGGCTGCTCTTAGAATACTAGTTGCTCCAATGCGCACGCAAGTCTATGCCGGCGAGGCACTCGCCCGTTACGGTTTTCCCGGCGGGCATCCGTTCAGCACGAAACGCTTCGGCGCGTTTTATGACGAGTTTCTGAAGCGTGATTTGCCGAAGCGCAGCACTGTGGTGAATGCTCATGAAGGCGACCCGCAGATTCTCGCAGATTACCATACGAGCGCCTACATCGAACTCGTGCGCCGATCGTCTGCACAGGGCTTCGGTCTGCTCGACCGGGGTGACACGCCGGCTTTTGCCGGTTGTTTCGACGCTGCGCTCACCGTGTGCGCGACAGCGCTCGCGGCGGCAGATGCAATCATCGCGGGTGAAACCGAAGCGGCATTTGTGCCGATTGCCGGGCTGCACCATGCGCGGCGCGATACGGCCGGCGGCTTTTGTATCTTTAACGATGCCGGCATCGTGATCGAAAAGCTTTTCTCGCGGGAGAAAATCCACCGCATCTTACATTCCAAAACGAAGTGCAATCGACCTCCGAAAGTAGACCTCGGCTGGCGTCCGAAAATTCAGTCGCTTGCGTGGCCGATTATTCAGTAATTCGAGCGCCGCGTCAACCTGTTCCTGGTCGATTTCCCGAAAGTCCGTTCCCTTCGGAAATGGCTCGCGCAGCAGGCCGTTGGTGTTTTCGTTCGTTCCCCGCTGCCAGGGCGATCCTGGGTCGCAGAAATACACTCCGCAATTCAGCACCTGTTGCAGGTCCCGGTATCCGCTCATTTCTGTGCCGCGATCATAAATCACACCCCGTAACAGAGAATTATCGACGTCTGCGAACAGGTCGCGTGCAGCCGCGTTGAACTGCTCAACGAGTTTGCGCTCGATTTTTGCCGCCTTGGTGTAGCGCGAATGTCTTTCGACAAAGGTTGCGATTTGTCCTGTGCCGATTTTTCCCTCCACCAAATCACCCTCCCAATAGCCAGGTTTTCGCCGCGTCAAAGCCTCGGCTGGCAGGTCGTGAATGCGTAAAAACCCTTTGTTTTCAGCCTCAATCCGCACTGTGCGCTTGTATGGTTTTCCCTTGCGGCGCAGGCAAAGGCGATAGAAATTCGATGTGGCGGATTTCTTACGGATATGATTATAGATCGTCTGCATGCAAACCCCGCCGAAGCGTTCAAGCCGCATACGCCCCGCGATCTGCTCCGGTGACAGCGTCGCTTTGAGCGATGCGCCGATCTGTGACCAGAGTTCCGGGGTCACCTTTGCGGCGTTGGTATTCGTCTGGCGCCTGCGCGCTGCATCTTTTGCGCAGCGGGCGCTGTAATGCCGCGGCATTGAATTGCGGCGGATTTCACGATAAATGGTGCTCGGGTGGCGCTTCAGGTCTCTGGCAATACGTCCGGCATGGCGGCCCTGCCTGAGGCTTTCTTCTATACACAGTCTTTCTTCATTGGATAGTTGAACGTAAGGTCGCATCCGGGGTCTCCGTGGTCGTATTTCGCAAATCAACCTCGAAACCCCGGCGCGGCCTTACACTACTTTATCCTATCGCACTTCGTTTTGGAATCTACACATTGCCTACGTCGATATCGACGCGCACCACGGCGATGGTGTCTTCTACGATTTCGAATCGCACCCTGGCCTCATTTTTGCCGACATGCACCAGCAACACATCTACCCCGGTACCGGCGATGCGCACGAGATCGGTGTCGGCGCGGCGGCGGGCGTGAAGCTGAATCTGCCGATGCGTGCAGGTTCGAACGATGCGGATTTCGACCGAGCCTGGGGCCGGGTCGTCGAGCATCTGCGCGCTCACAAACCGGAGTTCATCATCTTACAATGCGGCGCCGACTCGATTGCCGGCGACCCGCTGACGCACATGCAGTATTCGCCCGCTTCGTATACCAAGGCGGCGCTCGATCTGGCGGCGATAGCGCGTGAATTTGCCGGCGGTCGGCTCTTGGCGTTGGGCGGGGGTGGTTATAACCTCAGTAATATCGCTGCGGGCTGGAATAATGTCGTTCATGCGCTCGTCGAGGCGTAGTTCAGGTTTATGGTTTTCTCCAAGCGCGGGTATTTAGGGTAGAAGTACAGGCTTTCGGTCAAAATTCCGGCGTTTTGACCCCACGCGTGCAGATGGAGTTCATAGTTAGTCACGTGCAGATTTGCGCGTCGCCTTCTGGAGCGCTTAATCCACATCTTGATCATGCAATAGACCAGCCAAGACACGCTGACGCGCATCGCCGAGGCCGCAAAGTGTAACGTATCATACTCCGCCTCGGTAAAACGCGTCGTCACGATGGCAAACTCCCCGCCCTGGCGATTATAGGTGCGCTTCACCCCACGCCTGACGGTGGCGTTTCGCATCTGAACGCGCAGCGTCCGAATAGCGAGCCTCATGATCGCGCGCTGCCGGCGCCTCCACACGTTCGCAAATTTTACCGGCAATGAAACACTTGTCGTCAGCATAACCCCTCTACTGACTAAATACCACAGAACGCCGTTTTTTTCTCACCGGTGCTGAAAAATACCGCGGGCGCTCTTTTTTGGTTGCCGCGCTGTTTTGAATTATGTCACATTGTGTTCAGGCTTCGGCAGATGAAATTATCCATTGTATTCTCTATCCTCATTTTGTTCGCGCCGAATCTCAAGGCGCAAGATGCGGATGTCAAAACGCCCGCAGCCCCGGCCGCAGTGGAGAAGCCTGCCACCGAGGCGCCACGCAAAGCCGAGACACTCGACGATTTTGACAGGCAACTGCAGCGCGAGCTCGATGCCACGCCGGGGCGGCCGGCGAATGGCACCGAGCAACCTTCGCTCGTCTGGCAATTTGTGCGCACACTGCTGACGTTGAGTTTTCTGCTCGCAATATTTTATGGTATCTTTCGCCTCTACAAATTCAAACGCGAATTGCCGCAACAGAGTTTTTCGGCGATCACCAGCATTTACGATTTTCCGCTCGGGCCGAACCAGCGCCTGCAGATTCTCGAAATCGCCGGCCGCCTCATGATTCTGGGGGTGAGCGAAAACTCGGTTCAGCTCATCAGCGAAGTCACAGACAAGTACACAGTCGACCGCATTAAGCTCGACTGCGCCGAAGACAAACGGGCGCCGCAGGTTGATTTTATAACTGAACTTTCGCGCGTTATCAAGACAAACCTTTCGCAGCGCTTTGGCAAGAAAGACCCAGGTTCATTCTCGCTGCAAGAAAGCGGCGACGACAATACAGAGCTCGAAGCGCAGCGCCGCAGCTCAATGGAGCGCCTGAGAAAAATGCGGTCTGAAAAGTTCGACTGGCGGGATAAACCATGAAATTGTTATTTCGCGCCGCGGTGGTTCTCGCGCTTTTCTTCGCGGCCGGCGCCGTGTTCGCACAGCAGGTACCTATCCCGCGTGTGGATTTTAATATCACCCAGGCCAAGAACCCACAGCAGGTCGCACTCTCGCTGCAGATTCTGCTGCTGCTCACGATCTTGTCGCTCGCGCCTGCGATTATTCTGATGCTGACGTCGTTCACCAAGATTATTATCGTGTTCGACTTCATGAAACGCGCGCTCAGCCTGCAGAACATGCCCCCGAACCAGGTCATGGTTTCTCTGGCTCTCTTTATCACTTTCTTTATCATGGCGCCGACGTTCGACGAGATGAACAAGAAGGCAATCACCCCCTATCTTGACGGCAAGATTAGCAACACGGGTTTCTTTAAAGAAGCCGCAGCGCCGCTCAGAAAATTCATGGTCAAACAGATCGGCCGCGAGGGCATTAAAGAGATCGCCCTGTTCGTACGGTTAAGTAAAGCCGAGAGGCCCAAGAAGATCGACGATGTTTCGATGCAGGTACTGATACCTGCTTTCATGCTCACCGAGATCAAAAAGGCATTTATCATCGGCATCTACCTGTTCTTGCCGTTTCTGATTATCGACATGGTTGTCGCGAGTGTGCTCATGTCGATGGGCATGATGATGTTGCCACCGGTCATGATTTCGCTGCCGTTCAAGATTATTCTGTTCGTTCTCGTCGACGGCTGGACACTACTCACGTACGAAATCGTCCGAAGCTACGGGTAACCGTAGCTGAGGAGCCTGCCCTGAGCTCGTCGAAGGGAAGCTACGGGTAGCTCTCGCAGTTGCGGTTTCGTCGATACCGCAATTACGTCGCCGCTTTTGCCTGTGCGTCGGCGAGCTTGCGCTTCAAAATGTCGATGCTACCGAAATTCTTGTCGATTTCAATGAGTTCTGAGAGCATCGCCTCAGCCCGCTTGAAGTTGCCCATGCGCAGGTGCAGATCGCACAGCAGCGCAAGGTTCTTGGCGATCGGCACTTCTCTGAGGCGCAGGCGCTCTGAAAGATCGATCGACTTGCGGTAGTCTTTTATTCTGCGAAAGCAGAGGCTCGCGAAATAGACAAAGTGTGCGTCCGCTGGCTTTAGCCATAAATAATCCTGCGCATACTGCGCGGCTTTTTCATAGTCTTTGGTCTGGTAATAGATCTGCGCCAGATTCTTCACCGCCTCGGGGTAAAATTCATCTTGGCGCAGGTAGGCTTCGATGCGCCGAATTGCTTTGTCGGTCTGCCCCGTCTTAAGATCGCGTTTCACCCCGCTCAATACCGCGCCATAGTCGAAAGCGTGGTGGTTGTTGCGCTGCTCGACATAGCGCTCGATACGCATGATCGAGAGGTCGTCCATGATTTCGCCGCGCTGCTCAATTGCGCCCACAATGTCGGTGACGCGTCCGCCATTTTCTTCAATAATGCGCAAGAACAGCGTCTCATCTTCGTTGATAATACGGTCACCATGTTCATCGTACCCGAGTATAATGTCGTCGCGACCGTCAGACCCGACGAATAAGACATCACCGGGTTCGAGCTGGGTTGTTGCGATTTGCAACTTACCTTCAACGCCTGCGGTACCAAGCTTGCGCAGCATGGTATCGTTCTCGATAAACTCCGCTTTTCCGTTTCGGTAAAGCACGGCGCGGGGGTGTTCGGCGAGAATATGGTACATCAGACCCGTGTGCTCGTCGATAAGGCCAAAAAAGCCCGACATCAGCATCGAGCCGTCGAAACTCTCGAACACCCGGTGCAGCTCAATGAACGCATTCTTGAGCCAGCGTTCCGGTGCCTGCTGCTGCATCGCAAGTGTTGCCTGCGTGCGTTCAACAATTGTGTGAAAAACCGACCCCAAGACGAGCGCGCCGCCGGCCCCCTGTATCGATTTGCCCATCGCGTCACCGTTCACGAAGGCGATGTGCCGTTTGCCTTCGAGTTCAATTATGTGCGAAATATTGATATCGCCGCCGATGTCTTTACTCCAGTGGCGAAACTCGAACTTTTTCTTCTGCCGCACGACCGACTCGATGCCTACGAGGGAGCTGTCGACCTCATTCACGCCGAGGGGTTTTAGAAGCAGAGTCGTGAGAAAATAATCACCGTCTTGCTGTGCCTTGAGCGCTTGCACGTCTTTGAGCGTTGTTTGCAGTTCTTGCGTACGCTCTTTCACTTTCTCTTCGAGCTGCTCGGCATATTGCTGCAACCGCATGCGACCGGCTTTAATTGAACGCGCCATCTTGTTAAAGCTCTTGGCCATAAAGCCGATCTCGTCTTCAACCTGAACTTTGACACGGGCATCAAAATTGTCGTTGTGAATCTCTTTAAGGCCATCGACCAGCCAATTGATCGGCCGCATCAGGGCGCCCCTGAAGAAAACGGAGAATCCAATAAGTATAAAGAGGTACGACGACAGAATCACGATCACGAGCGGCCACGTTGCCGCGGCGATCTGCTGCCGGTAATAGATATAGGGATACGCAACTTCAATGACGCGTTGCTGTCCCTGGTCAACGAATGGGTAAGATACATAATGCTGCGGAAAGCTACCGGCATAATGTATCTGGCCTCGGTAGAGCCGCTGCGCTTCTTCGCGCCATGGCGTCAGAGATGCCATCAGCAGCTGTTTCTTTTCCGTAGCTGCGAGTTCACCCAATTTTTCTGTGGCTTCGGCGAGCCCGGGAAATTTCTTATCGAGTGCGGCAATCACCTCACCGCTTTTTTTCTCAAACTCAGCGTCGCTCATCTGCCGAAGCTTTGCGATCTGGTAAAGCTGCTGGCTTCTGAGCGAGCGAATCGCTGCGGTCAGCGTTGCGCCATCGGTATAATTGGCACGCGAAACCAGTTCTTGCAAATAGCGCGATTGAATTGCCGAGTGCTTCGACACCTGAGCGAGAAGATCGAGCGCCACTTTCTTCACCGTTTCTGCATCGCCCTTGAGCACCTGCAAACTGTCATGCAGATAGGTTGCCTGCATCTGCTGCAACAGGGCCGTTTCACTTTCGTAATCCTCACCGGGAGCAGAGAGAAGCTTACTCTGTTTGTGGTCATAGATTATTTTTTTGACGCCATAGTCTGGTAGGCGGCCCAAAACATAACCTTCACGCGCCCTGCCATAGAGCAGCGCATCGAAATTGCGCTCGGCATCGTGCAGCCAGTAATACGCGACCGCCTGAAATATCAAAAGCACGGTCAAGAGTGTAATGCCGGTAATTCGCCAGAGAACCGAGGTACGGTCTTTCGTGACGTTGATGTAGGTAACGATCGCTGCAAAGTAACCGAACAGGTTAAAAATGACCGTGGCCGTCATAAAAGTCGAGCGTGGTATTAGATTGTCGCGGCTGAGAACCTGCAAGATCGCGGGCGGTATTGTCGCGAACAGAAACGCTGCCGCAATCAGCCACACGCCCGAGCGCTCGTCGCCACGCTCTTTGAAACCGCGCCAGATACCCGTGGCGACGAAGTGTAAGAAGTGCAGTAGAATCATGAGGCTGACAGCCTTCTGCGCGGGCAGAGAATCTGAATCCCAGAAATGGCTGTTAAAAAGATAATAGAGCGGCGAATTGAACATGACGTATGCGAGCCATGCCGATACCAGAATAATGGAGGAGTGCCCAATAACCAGAACCCATTTTACCACGCGCGTCGAGTGAACGCGCGGGAACGAATGAAAGAACGCGGCGACGTGAAGACCTGCGCACATCGCCGTGTAGAAATTCAGCCAGCGCGTCGCAAAATTCGGCACGGTATAGATGCCATGCGTGATCAGATAGCTCAGATTGAAAATTCCGGTGAAAACCATCGCAATCGCGAGTTGCGTGCTCGCCGGCGAGCGGTTGGGCACCCGAAACAGCAGAATCGCCACATATAATAAGAATAGAAAAGACAGCAACGAACCTACAAAGAAGTAATTGGGATACAACGCGGGCATTCCCGGTTCTGCCTATGCCCGCTATAATGTAAACTAAAGATTCTGGTATTGTGGTTTTTTACTTCACGGCTGATTTAAGTTTAAGTAAACTGCTGTATGCCCAATTCGGCGGTACCCACTTCTCTCTGGCCTGCTCTGCTGCAGCTTCTGTTCGGCGTCGGCTTTGCCGGGCTGATTCTGCTGCTCGCTCACAAGATCAGACCCCGCACGAGCAAACCCGCCGAATCGCACCCTGACACGTTCGAATGCGGTATACCCTACACCGACGATGCGCGCGGGCTGTTCAACGTAAAGTTCTACCTTGTGGCGATGATTTTTATCATCTTCGACGTCGAGGCCATCTTTCTGATGCCCTGGGCGGTATCGTTTCAGCCGTTTCGCGAAGCCGGCTTCGGTTTCGTGATGCTTGTTGAACTCGTCATATTTATGGCAATTCTCTTCATCGGCTATTATTATGTGCTGAAGAAAGGCGCCCTGAATTGGGAGGATCCAAATTGAGCACTGAAACGATCACGAACCGATTCACTAACCCTGGAAGCCGCCAAGATCAACATCGTGTTGAGCGGCTACCCGGTGCCTCCATGCACCCTGCCAGCTCAGCAGGCCCCGAAAAGGGCCAGTTCGACCAGAGCTTCATCGTGGGCGCGCTCGACGATTTTATCTCGTGGGGGCAGTCTTATTCGCTTTGGCCGTTTCCCTTTGCGACCGCCTGCTGCGGCATCGAGTACATGGCGACAAGTGCCTCTGATTTTGATATCGCGCGCTTTGGTGCCGAACGCCCGTCATTCTCACCACGCCAGGCAGACATGATTCTCGTGCTCGGCACCATCACCTACAAGATGGCTCCGGTATTGCGCAATATTTACGAACAGCTCGCCGACCCAAGATACGTGGTTTCGGTCGGGGCCTGCGCGTCGTCGGGGGGTATGTTCCACACCTACGCGGTGCTGCAGGGCATCGACCGCATTCTGCCGGTCGATGTGTACGTTCCGGGTTGCCCTCCCCGCCCTGAGGCGATTCTCGAAGCGGTGATGCAGCTGCAGAAAAAATTGCGCGCGCAGACAATTGAAGAACGCCGCGAAGAAATTCGCCATAAGTTGGCGTTAATCGAAGAGAAAAATCGTCCCATAGTCGTAGAGTGAGGGTTCGTTAACAGCGATAATTTGCCCAAAAGGTGAGGTCAGACATGGCAGCGCAATATTACGACATTCAAGATTCGCGGCGCATCTTCGGCAGCGAAGTCGAGCTGATGAAGTTTCTGAAGTCGCTGCTGATCAAGGATTACAAGATATACGAGATGCAGAATGAAAAGGGCACCATCGTGCCCTACCACGCGCACGCTCACACTGAAACAATTCTCGTACTCGAGGGCGTCATGCGCCTTATCATCGAAGAAGACATCGTCGATATTTATCCTGGGCAAATGGTGACGATTCAGCCATTCGCAGTCCATATGGCGGCTTTTCCGCAAGAGTCGGGCGCGCGCTTCTATTTACTGTATTCTGAGCGCGGTAAGCAGAAACTTTTTCCTCAGCAGGATTAACCACTTTAACGCAGCTCATAGCCGTTCAGCATCTGCATCTCTTTTGGGCTCGCGCGATAGGGTCGCACAAAAGCCTGCGGCGCCTGCCTTTGCAGATTACTGAGCAGCCGTTCGGCATCGGCGTTCTCGCCGGTAATTTTGATGATCTCTTCAAGTAGAAGCCGGGCATCGTAAAACCGGCGTTCGGCGAGCTTCACCTCGACCAGCGGCCAGATATAGCGCGCTTCTGAACCAAATAGGGAATAAATAGCGAGCGCATGCCGGGCCGCAGCCTTAGTCTGCCTCGCCGCCGCAGCGATGCGGTAAAGCGCCAGGTAGCTGCCCTCACGGTCAGGCCGGCTGAGCTTCGCGCGCTCGAAACATGCCAGTGCGAGAGGTATTTTTTGCTTCTTCTCCATGGCATCACACTCCGCGGTATCGACCGCAGCCATTGCCGGTTCGATCGTCTCGAGCACCTGTTTCGCAGCCTGCCTGTCTCCCTGCCGGCCCAGCACTATCGCATAGCGTATATGCGTCGCCGAATCTGACTTATTGACAGCCAGATATTTCTCATAAAACTTCTTCGCCTGTGTCCATTTGCCGCGATCATCGTATTGTACCGCCAGATACGCATAAGCTTCGGGCTTATTATAGCCGTGTTCCATTGCGCGTTCATACATGTTGACGGCCTCTTCGTGCCGGCCGAGTGCCAGCAGTGCCTCGGCAGAGAGAACTTCAGCCTCGAGCTGTGTATTCTGATCGCTATTCATCTGCAAGGTGACACGAAGCGAATCGAGTGCGTTCAAGAAGCGCCGGCGCTCAAAATGTTCGCGTGCCCGCTCGAGAAAATCTTCGGCAGTGACAGGTTGTGCGCGGTGTAATGAAACAACCGTGAAGAGCAATACGCAATGCCGCAAGAGCGACATCGCCCACCGCATATCAGAACCTCACGCCGAACGAAAGCTGAAGACCGATCGCATGGTTGCGCTCAGAGCCGGGTGTGCCTTCGAAGAACAATTGCTCCCGCAGAATGTAGCGGTTTTTAAACATCTGCGCGGCGAACAGCGTGACGATGAACGAATTGCCGCGGTACGATGAGAAGGCGTTTCCGGTGGTTGCTCCGGTTGAATTGAAGCCGAAATAACCCTGGCCGTTGCCGAAACTTGTCAGGTTCGTATTGCCGGTATTCTGAAAGTAGAGCCGATTGGTGAGTAAAAAACCCCAGGTCGTGGCAACCTTGTCGAACTCGCGCTGCAACTTGCCGAACTCCATACCAATCGAGAGGTCATAAGTACCGAAATAGTGACCCACGGCATCGGTGCCGGTTGTCGGCTTGTATTCGGTGAGGTAAATTTCGTCGATCACGAATTTCACGATAATATCGGTGAACGGGCCTTTGCTGATCGGTTGCTTTTCGTCGACAACCGAACCCAGCTGCAGCCGCAGATTACGGCGGTATTCGATTTCAACCTTCGCCACGTCGAAAGACGTGCTCTTCGGCGCGCTTTCAGCATCGCGAAACAGATAACGGGGGTATATGCGCAGAACGAAAAATGTCAGATCGTCGCGGCCGCCCATAAAGAGACCGAATTTTGTGTCTGAGATTGAAGTATAATCGGTATTCTGAATATACGTCGTCGTCGACACGGGCACGGTGCTGTTCTCGACATTCAGCTGGCTGAAGAGAATGCCGCCGCCGAAAAAGAAGTACTTGAAGTTGTACTGCATCTCGATCTTCTGCGAGCCTGCATAAAACGTGGGCTGCAAAATGCCGTAATATGGCGTCTGGCCATTCAATCTGAACGTCAGCTCGCGCAACGGATTGAACTCCGCATAGGCGCCCGCAGGTGTCTGCAAAACCCCTGCAGGTTTATAGAGATTCAGCGCCGTCGACTGTTTATCGATGACGCCGATTGCCGAAGCAAACACACCCACCTCACCGATCACTTCGGGCCGTGCCTCGCAGTTCGGGTTTGTGGCCGGGTCACCGGTCAGATCATTGCGTGCGTCATAAATTTTTTGCTCGGCGAGTTTCGAGTACGCATCGGGTAACCACTTTTGAACCGACGCGTTGCGCGGGTCGAGCTTCAGCGTGGTTTCACCAGAGAAAACCGCATCTTTGTAGAGCCCCATGGTGTACTGCATTCGCCCGAGGCTCGCCCATGATACCGTCTGCTGTGGATTGCGCACGACCGCTTTTTGGTAGTTTTCCAGCGCCTTGTTCTTATCGCCCGCAAGCTCGTACGTGTAGGCAACGTTATGGTATGAGCGCGCGGCGCGTGAATCGTCGAGTGAGATTGCTTTTTGAAAACGATCAGCAGCATCGAGGTAGCGCGAATCATTGGAAAGGTCGATACCTTCCCAGTTGAGCTTATCTACCTCAGCCGCAAGGTCTTTGCTGCTTTTTTTCTGGTTCTGTGCACCGGCTGCAGAGGCGAAAAACAACATCGCCAGCAAAAAATAGGAGTATGGATTGCGCATTTTCATAGTCGGTTAGACGCCCCGTCTGGGTAAATATCGACTTATTATGCTATACGATATAGCTTATTTTGCTGCCGCCAAGGAGGGCGTCCAGGCAGAATTTATGCTATACGATATAGCTTATTTTGCTGCCGCCAGGGCAGCGACTAGACGCGTTCTTTGAGGCTCTTCGACAGATTGCTGACTTTTTCTGCCAGCTCTTGAACGCTTTGGCGCGCCATCGGGTCAACTTGTTCGAGGTAACCCTGAATCGCACGGCTCACCTCGGTGGCACGCTTTTCATAGTCACGAATCGCCTGAATCGATTTTTCAATGAGTTCATCGAGTTTCTCGTTGGTATCTTCGGCTGTGTTTGAGGCCGCGATACGCTGGCTGAGTTGCTGAATATCACGGTCGAGCACGGTGAGCCCGTGCCGCACTTCTTCGGTGACTGAGATCAGGGCTTCGATGCCGCTGCGCAAAGCCTTTTTCAGTGTCTCTTCCATGGCGGCAAAAAACGTTATTTGCATCGAATGTACATCTTTTCGGAATATTCCGTTCAGGCCATGACATCTTTCGTGGCCGATTCGAGATCGGCAGAAATATTGAAAACCGACAAGAGCCGCGTCACCTCAAAGATGTTTTGAATCTGCTCATTGAGGCCGCAAATCACTACTTTAGAACTCTCGCGCTTTTTGACCATGCTGACAAAACTCACGAGCACCCCAATACCAGACGAATCGACGAATGCCAGTTCGGTCAGGTCGAGCACAAATCGGGCAATACCCTTTTCGAGGTGCTTCACGAGCGCCGTTCTGAGCTCAGGCGCTGAAAACATATTCAGATCGCCGGTCAGCTGTACAACAGTGAAGTTCGGTTCGTCTTTAAAACTGAATGTTAGGCCTTTGTTTTTGTCGAGCATGCGACTCGGCCGTACTGCAAACAGACATAGTAAGTCAAGTTCTACTTTCGGTATTCTTTCTCAAACAGTTCTTTTTCAACCGCGGCGCACAATATATGCCCGATGAGTATATGGCATTCTTGAATACGTGGGGTTTCGTCTGACGGCACACGTACGCAATAATCGACCATGTCGGCCATTTTACCGCCTTTCATGCCGGTAAGCCCAATCGTTTTTAATCCTATTTTTTTAGCAACTTCAAGCGAATGTAAAACGTTTTTGGAATTGCCTGAGGTTGAGATCGCGATATAGATGTCACCCGGCTGTGCATTCGCTTCAAGCTGGCGCGAGAAAAGCAGTTCGTAACCATAGTCGTTGCCTATTGCAGTCAGCGCCGAGGTATCGGTCGTGAGTGCAATACTCGCGAGCGCGGGCCGGTCGAAATAAAAGCGACTGACAAATTCTGCCGCAATATGCTGCGCGTCTGCTGCACTGCCGCCATTGCCGGCGATCAGGGTCTTCTTGCCTGCCTTATAGGCCGCGATCACATCGGCACAGATCTTATCGAGCTGGTTAATGTTCGCTTCGTCAGCAAGGTAACGTTCTTTGACGCTGATCGAATCTTTAACCTGCGCACGAATGTAGTCTTTCATTAGACTCAATATAATAAAATCAGCTGGCGGTGAAAAGCTTTTTGAAGGCTTCTGGCACCGGGGCTTCGACGACGACGTCTTTGCCATCTGGGCCACGAAATTCGAGCCGGCGTGCATGCAGCATGAGCCGGTCGGCTGGTTCACCGCCGTAAGTTCGGTCGCCGATTATCGGCATGCCGAATTCAGAGAGATGCACACGCAGCTGGTGCGTTCGACCCGTGACAGGCTCGGCGCGAACCAGAGCCCTGGGTTCAAGCGTCTGCAGAATTTCGAAACGGCTAAAGGCAAAAGAGCCTTCGGGCTTCGCGCCCGTTTTGCCATGCGCAGCCAGCCATTCGGTGGATGCATAACGATTGTGTTTCTTCTCTGCGCGCACGAGCTCGTTCTTGATTTCCCACTTTTTTTCGCGCATGCCGGGCTTCATCTTCGTCGCAGCCACATACTCTTTTTTGATGAGATTTTCCTGAAAGAGGTTGGCGGCAAAAACATTCATCGCAGGGTCGGTCGTAAAAAGTATACATCCCGATGTTTCCGCATCAAGGCGGTGGTGAATTCCAAGGTACATGGTCTCCGGCGAAGAGCGCGTCGTGTTTGCCAGCAGTCGCTTCAGCGCCGCGACGAGGTTGTCGCGTGCATTGTCGAGCGTCGGCACTGTCGGCAGGCGTGGTGGTTTGTTCACGACGATGAGTCCGTTTTGGTGGTAGAGAATATCTGACGGGTTCAGGTCTGGCACATTCTGTTGCCGCGCCTGCGGCAGCCTGTCTGCCTTGTATTCGACACGCACTTCGATGCCGGCAAATACGGGTTTTGAAGCAATGCGGCAACGGCTGCCGTTGAGATAGGCTGCGCCGATCATAATCAGCTTGCGCACCATGCCCCGCGAGACGCCGCCTTCGACGCGCTCAGTCAAAAGAGCGTGCAAGACTTTATCAAAACGTTCGCCGTGCAGTTTCTGCGGGTTCTTGAAACCGTAAGTTGCCATGGCTCAGCTTTTCAGCTTCGCCTCAATCGCCCGCCAATCCACTTTGCCGAACGGTGTCTGGTGGTATTCCAAGAGTGCTGCGACGAGTCTGCCCGCTGCGACGCCCGAGCCATTGATCGTGTGCACGTATTCGTTTTTGCCCGCTTCGTTCTTGTAACGTATTTTTGCGCGCCGTGCCTGAAAGTCTTTGAAGTTTGAGCATGAAGAAATCTCGAGCCAGCGTTTGAGGCCCGGCATATAGATTTCGAGGTCATAGGTAATCGAAGAGGTGAAGCCCATGTCGCCCGAACACAGACTCAGCACGCGGTAGGTAAGGCCCAATTTTTGCAGCACGCGTTCGGCATCGTGTGTGAGAGAAATCCACTCTTTTTCTGATTCTTCAGGTCTGACGAATTTCACGAGCTCAACCTTGTTGAACTGGTGTACACGCACGAGCCCCCGTGTGTCTTTACCTGCGCTGCCCGCCTCGCGGCGAAAGCAGGGCGTGAATGCAGTGAGTTTAATGGGCAATTCGGCCGCATTCAGAATTTCGTCGGCGTAAAGGTTCGTCAGCGGCACTTCGCCCGTGGGTATCAGCGAGAGGCCGTCTTTCTCCATGCGGTAATATTCATCATTGAATTTGGGAAACTGCCCAGTGCCGAACATGCACTCGTCTTTCACCAAAAGCGGCACCATGCGCTCTTTGTAGCCCGCCTCAGCGTGCAGGTCGAGCATGAGGTTGGCAAGTTGGCGTTCGAGCCGCGCGATCTGCTCGTTGTAGACATAGAAGCGCGCACCCGAAATCTTAACGCCACGCTCGAAATCGACCAGTGATTGCGATTCTGCAATTTCATAGTGGGGCTTTACCTCAAAATCAAATTGGGGTATCTCACCCACCGTGCGCACGACGACATTTTCAGTTTCATCTTTGCCTGCGGGCACTTTTTCATCGAGAATGTTCGGCAGGCGCGCCAGCAGGTTCTGAAACCTCTCTTCTATCGGCGCCTCTTCTTCTTTGAGTGCCTTGAGGCGGTCGGCCACGTCTTTCATCGTTTCGCGCAACGCATCGAACTCGGCCTGCTTTCCCTGCGCCTTGAGCTCGCCGAGTTTCTTCGACTGCACATTGCGCTCATTCGAGAGCGCCTCAACCTCGCGAATCATTAATCTGCGCTTTTCGGCCGCTTCTTTCAGGTCTGCGGCCGAAGCCGTGTCACCGCGCTTCGCGAGACTCTGCAGCACACGCTCAAAGCCTTCGTCGGTTTTCAGCAGCTGGTGATCAATCATGGGAAAAAGTGATTATTTCAAACAGGCTGCAAAGCCGTTAACTGTGCGAGCTGCAAGCGGAGTAAGCCGCGCTGAGTTCTTGTGCAATCTCTTCGACCTGACTCGGGTCTATCCGCTGGGCCAGAAAGCGACATAACTCTTCGGGCGAGTCGGGTAGCACCCGCTCTATGTCTTCAAAAGAGGTAGTTACCACATTGTGCCGTTCATATAAATGCGCCACCACGGTATAGAATTGCTGCAGAGAAACGCCGCCCCCGGCGAATCGGCCGAGCGCGCGGTGCAACGTATGGTCAGACGCGAGCCGCGCATACGCAAACAGAGTAGCGGTACTTGCCCAGGCGAAAAAATCCCCCGTGTACGCCTTTCTGTCTTTCGCGAGGCAGTCATAGCTGAGGCAAATGCCCTCGCCATAAAAAGAAAAATTCTGCGGGTGCGGCCACAACGAAATCTGCCGGTGCGGCGAACCTTGCGGGTGGAGCAAACATCCCGTTTTTTGGTTTTGTGTATCCACAAAACCTAAAAACGGGCAAACATAAATGTCGTCGCGCACTCTGTTCGGCAGTGTCACTGCTTCGCGGTCTTTGCGGTATTGTACGATGTTGACCGCGACAGAAATATCAAGTTCGAGAAACTGTCGGGTATTCTCTGCAACCCAGGCGCGGCGATCGGCGTCGCTGCCCTTCAGATTAAATATGCCGCAGCATGCGCTGCACGAAAGCCGTTCGCTCATGCAGGCATCAGCAGCAGTCAACACCGAAGGGTTGGTCATCTATTTCGGTTGGCGCATGCAAAGAATGGTGCCACCGCTTCCGCTGACTGCGCCACAGGTGTCAGAGCTGGTAACGCTCGTAAAGCCAACACCAGAAAGGCCTGAATTACCGAAAGTCGCCGCACCGCCGGTGCTTGTAAACCCTGTGCAGTCTGCCCCCGAGGCTCGGCCATCGATTCGGGTACCGGTAAAAACGGGACGCCCGACATCTTCGAGATTTACCCTGAAGCCACTGCTTGAGAGTTCTGCATAATCGGTCGCAAGCAAAGCATATCCTGAAGACTTTCTGGCTATGAACGGACCGAGCGTGGTCTCAGCGCTACAGCCAGTTGCTTCAATACCCTGGATATTGCAGATGGCATCTACAGCGCCCGCTCCGGAACTTATGGATATCCATGCCCTGAAAGTGCCCGTAAATTGCCTGCTCGTTGCCTCTGCCTGACAGGCACAGTTTGCCGTCGCGATACCACCGGCGAGACAAACGGGGTTTAGACTGCCATTACCCGCAGAAAGAAAAGAACCGTTCGCGAGAGAGCCACCGAACGCGAATACCTCGATACCAAACGAATTATTCGCAACAGCTTTAGCCTTTTCGACAAACCCGATATTGCTGCAATGCGTTACCGCGAGGCCGAGTAAGAGTATTTTTGCGTATCGTTTCATCGCTTTACCTCTAAAACACATACCCTGCTGACAGCAGCAGATTCACGACGCGGCCCGCCTCGTTGCCCTTGTCGAACAGCACCACAGAGCCGAACTCAAGCCCGAATGAGACATTCTGCAAGAATAGCCAGTGCAACGCCACTGCCGAGCGCGCCGCGGGATTGCTGAACGTCTTGCTGTAGATATCGCCCGACGAATTGCCGCCTGAATTGACGGCAAATTTGCCACCGTAATAACCCCCGCCGAGTTCGACGTCGAACCGCCAGCGGTCTGACCAGAAGAACCATGAATAGCCCAGGTTGAGCGTCAGCGGTATAGCCGTCAGCGAACTCGAGAACGAAGCACTCTGCGTTTCGCGTGAATTGAGCTTAAAGAATTGCATGAATGCTCCCGCGTACATACCGCGCCAGACGAGCCGCTTTGCCGAGACTGCGATGCTGCCTGCCGAAGAGTAAGGTTCTTTCAGATCGTCGATCGGTGACGCTACACCCACAGAGAGATTGGCGGTGAAATCTTTGAACGCCCAGACAACGGGTATCTGTTTTTCAAGCTCGAGCTTTTCGCCCTTTTGCGCGGCAGTCGCCTTACCTGCATTCAGCTTCTGCTCTTTCGCAATTTTTGTCATCTCGGCGACGATGTCATCGGCGACTTTGTCGGCGAGACCAAAAATAGAAGCATCGGTCGGGTTGCGCCTCTCGGGTAAGGCGCGATAATTTTCTTTGCTGCCGAGCGAAATGTAGGTATCGACCACAATTTGTTTTTTAGCCGCGTCGTACTTGAACTGGCCGAGAACCAGAATCTGAACGTCATTTCTTGCGCAATATTGCGCGGCCTCGGCCGCATTCAGAATGCCGGTGGATTTAATTTTTCTTCGCGCCGCGTCAGACTTTGCCGGGTCTTCGCGCACGTACTCGAATTTCTGCTGCAGAGATTTGTCGATCGCTTCAGTCAGAGAATTCGGCATATAACCAAAGTTTTTGGTGCCTGTGTCGTCTTCGTAGGTCAATATCGCGACGCGCGCGAGAGATTTGGTTTTATCGGCTGCAGAGAGCTGTACTGCCGAGATCGAAAGGCACGCAAATAATGCCATCAGCTTTTTATAGTCAGCGCGCATGCCGCACAACCATACCTGCAGCGAAGCACCCGGCAAGCATAATTCATTGACGATAAGTCGTGCAGACCCCGAGTGCAGCCATGCAAACATATAAATGGGAAATCCGCCTGATGCTGGTGCTGATTCTGGCGACGGGTATTTTCGCACGTTCGATCGCTATAGAGACGCCTTCATATCTCTCGAAACTCGAGAACGATGTGCTGCAAGAGCTGAATCTCGCGCGCACCAACCCAAAGGCATTCGCGCGGCTGCTCGAAGACTACCGGGCGCAGTTTAACGGCAAGATCGTGAAGAGGCCCGGCAAAATCGATCTGATGACGAGCGAAGGCACGCGAGCCGTCGACGAAGCGATTCGCGCGCTGAAATCGCAGAAGCCATTAGATGCATTTCGCCCATCGAAGGGCATGTCGCTCGCAGCAAAAGACCATGTCAAAGACACCGGCCCGCGCGGTTCGACCGGGCATTTTGGCACCGACGGGTCAAAACCTTTCGACCGCATGAACCGCCACGGCAAGTGGCAAAAGACTGCCGGTGAAAATATCAGTTACGGTAACGACGAGGGTCGCGCGGTAATTATTCAGTTGATCGTCGACGATGCCGTGCCGTCGCGCGGCCACCGCAAGAATATTTACAACGAGGCATTCGGTGTTGTGGGCATCTCATGCGGCGCGCACAAGGTCTACGGCACGATGTGTGTGCAAACCTTTGCCGGTGACTATCAGGAAAGATAGAATAGCCAATGCTATTCTATCTTACAATAGTCGAGCAGGCCCTGTTTGCCGCCTTCGCGGCCGTAACCCGATTCTTTATAACCGCCGAAGGGCGATGTCGGGTCAAATTTGTTGAACGTGTTAATCCACACGACACCTGCGCGCAGCGCATTTGCCATCTTCATCGCCTTTGAGCCCTTGTCTGTCCAGATGCCGGCCGAAAGGCCGTAAGGCGTGTTGTTGGCTTTTTCAACTGCTTCGTCGGGAGTTCTGAACGTCATGACCGAAAGCACCGGCCCGAAAATTTCTTCGCGCGCGATGCGGCTCGACGAGGTCACGTTGGTGAAAAACGTAGGCTGAAACCAGAAACCTTTGTCGGGCAGCTTGCCAGCCTTCTGGTGCATCACTGCGCCCTCTGCGACGCCCGAGTCGGCGAGCTCACAGATTTTGTTGAGCTGCATTTTTGAATTGATCGCGCCAATGTCGGTATTTTTGTCGAGCGGATTTCCCACGCGCAGAGTCTGCAGGCGACGGAAAAGCTTCTTCACAACAACGTCATGAATCGACTCTTGCACGAGCAGCCTTGAACCCGCACAGCACACATGGCCCTGGTTAAAGTAGATACCATTGACGATACCTTCGACCGCCTGATCGATCGCAGCGTCTTCAAAGATGATGTTTGCCGCTTTGCCACCGAGCTCGAGTGTCATTTTTTTACCCGAGCCTGCGAGGGCCTGCTGAATTTTTTTGCCAACAAGAGTTGAGCCCGTGAAAGCCACTTTGTTCACGTCGGCGTGCGACACCACCGATGCCCCGGTTGCGCCGGCGCCGGTGACGATGTTGACCACACCGTCTGGCAGTTCTGCCTCTTGCAGAATCTGCGCGAGAAAAAGCGAGGTGAGCGGCGTCGTTTCAGCCGGTTTCAGCACAACCGTATTGCCGCACGCAAGCGCTGGTGCGAGTTTCCAAGCGGCCATCAGCAATGGAAAGTTCCAGGGTATCACCTGCCCCGCGACACCGAGAGGCTTCAGTGTGCGGCCGGGAAACGCATAGTCCAGTTTATCGGCCCAACCCGCATAATAGAAAAAGTGCGCAGCCGCGAGCGGCACATCGACGTCGCGCGATTCACGAATCGGCTTGCCGCCGTCGATCGACTCGAGCACCGCCAGTTCGCGCGCATGGTCTTGAATGAGCCGCGCAATGCGGTAGATGTATTTTGCGCGCTCTTTGCCGGGAAGCTTCGACCAGACTTTGTTGTAAGCCTGCCGCGCGGCCTTCACGGCGAGATCGACGTCAGCCTCGCCCGCTTCGGCGACGTCGGCGATTTTTTGCTCGGTTGCCGGGTTAATCGAGGCGAAATATTTACCGCTTTTGGGAGCGACGAATTTGCCGTTGATGAAGAGATTGTATTTCGGGGCAATCTTGACAATCGCTGCCGACTCGATACTTTCAGAGTATTCCCAGGCTTTGCCAAATTGAATGATGTCGGTTTTGGCGCTCGCCGCAGCGACGACTGCCGTTTTCTTTTTTACCGGCGCCGGGGTCTTTGCTTTCGCTTTCTTTTTCGCAGCCATGTTACCTCAGATTTTTATTTTTATCAACCGGCAGATCGGGCAGGTTCAGCGCTTCAATCGCTTCGTGCAAAAACATGACGGTGAAGCGCGCCGTCTCGCGCACCGATTTGCCCTGAAAGAAGTTCGCCACTTCGAGACGCGTGTCGACCATAATATGGTCGTCTTTATTGAAGCATTTAGGGCCGTTGGCCTGAATATCTTCGTAGACGTTTTTCCAGAATTCGTGAATTTTCTTGAGAAACGCGCCACCGTCGAACATGAACTGGCGCTGCTGCCGCGTGCGCATGTCTTTGAGCTGCGCTTTGGAATCTTCACGCACCGCGCGTGGAATATCTTCGATTGTTTCGCATAGAATTTTCATCTGGCGTTTGAGGCTTTCAAGCACTGAAAAATGGCTGTCGCGTTCAGCAGAGAGCGCGAAATCAAGTTTAATTTTGCCGAGCGCCGGGTAGAAGGTGTTTTCCCAGGCGACGAGTACAGAACCCAGGACGTTGATTTCGAGCTCGTCTGAGTTGGGCGAAATGCGCGCCATGGGCAATTTGCCGAGCGTTGGATATGTCTCGCCTATATCCTCAATGCTTTTCTTTTTGCCATAAGTCGGCACGGTGCCGGGGTTGGCTTGCAAGAACTGGTCGGCACTGCCGCCCGGGGCAATCGCCTCCATCTTGTCGCGTATTTTCTTGAGTTCGATCTTCGCTTTGCCTTGTTGATCGGCGTTGCGCGAGGTACGTATGATACCTTCGTATTGACGAGCCAGTTTTTGCAGGGTCATGAGCTCGTTTTTCTGAGCTTCGCTGAGAGACATGTGCTACGTGGGCCTACTCATAGGCTTTGCTGTAAAGCAAAAAGCTGCCAAGTGAGCCGTAATGACGCCAGGCGCCATTACGGCTCACTTGAAATCAAAAAAGACCGCGGAACTCAGAAAAGACAATGGCCGCATCGCGCGGGCCGGGGGCGGCCTCAGGGTGGTATTGCACACTCAGAATCTTGTAACGGCCGCCCAGAATACGAAAACCTTCGGCGCTCAGGTCGTTCGCATTGACCTCAAACCGGGCGTCGCTTTCGGTGACCGCCTTGAGCGAAGCCTCATCGACGGCAAAACCATGGTTTTGTGACGTGATGATGACTTGTTTGCGGTAATCAGCTTTGACGGGCTGGTTACCGCCGTGGTGACCGAATTTGAGCTTGTAGGTCTTTGCGCCGAGCGCGAGCGCGAGCATCTGGTGACCAAGGCAAATACCGAGGCAGGGTTTGCCCGTCGCCGTCAGGTCGCGAATGTTTGCCACGCCGTTGGTGACGACTGCCGGGTCACCGGGGCCGTTGCTGAAAAAGAAGCCCTGAAACTTGTTCGCGTCAAAACCCTGTTCGGCCAATGGTGTATCGCCCGCAAATACCTGAGGATAAAAACCCTGCTGAATCAATTCTCTGAGTATGTTGTATTTTATACCGAAATCGAGTACTGCAATAGGTGTAAGCGTTTCTTTCGCAATATTCTGCGCCTGCAGATAAGTGACGACAAAAGCGTTGGCATCGACACCGTCAAAACCCCTGACAAGATTCTTGCCGTCCATGGAAGGCTCGGCAGCCACGAGTGCGGCAAAGCGAGCCGCGTCTTTGCCTGTGCCGGCAAAGATGCCTGCAGTTTGCGCTCCCCCCTCACGGATTTTTCGCACGACCGCCCGCGTGTCGACGCCCGTTATGCCCGAAATATTCTGCTCGGTGAGAAACTCTGCGACGGTCTGCGTCGAGCGAAAATTACTCGGGATCTCGCAAAGGTCACGCACGACGACACCCGATAGCCAGGCTTTCTTCGATTCGAAGTCTTCTTTGTTGATGCCGTAATTGCCGAATGAGGGATATGTAAAGCAAACGATCTGGCCGCTGTAGCTGGGGTCGGTGAGTATCTCTTGATAACCCGACATGGCGGTCTGAAAGACGGCCTCGCCAAACGCCCCCTGACCCTGTGGGGCGGCCCCAAACAGCCTGCCCTCAAAGAACGTGCCGTCTGCGAAGACGATTACGCCTGGGCGGATTTCAGAGCTCACAGAGACACTCTCGGCCAGACAGACACGCCGTGGAGTCTTTTCGGCAATTGATTCTGACGGTTTTCCGCAGGAAAACCGTTAGAATAACTTCAATTCACGGGCGAGTTCAAAGATATTGCCCACATCTTTCTGCCGCTGAATCAAATCATCTTCTGACAAGATCTTACGCACTGCGCTCTCGGGCAGATTCTGCATTTTATGGAAGTTTTCCCGGTAGTATATCAAGGGTAATTTCTTGCAGAAGATGTGGCTCTGAAAATGGAATACCTGGTGCGCGATCAGAAACCGCATGGTGTCATAGTCTTCAACGGCTTCGGCAGTGATGATCGCCTCGCGGTTGTCGGCGAGACGAATGCAATAGTCGATAAACGCCAGGTTATCCAAAAATTTGGTCTGGTCTTCTTCGGGCTTAAATTTGAAGCTAATCGGGTCGAGCTTGAACTCTTTGATCATTTCACCCAGGTCAAGAATCACCTGGTGGCTCTGGCTCTTGACGCCAAAGTCGTCAGCTGCAAATGAAATACCGAATTGAAAGAAATAACGGCAGACGTCTTTCAATTTGATTTCGTGCTCTTCATAAGGTTTTTCAACCAGCTCAAGGCGCACGTTTTGCGGGTTGAGCTTCTGGCGCAGCAAGAGTTCGTTGAAACGAAAAACCTTCTCGGCTGACGGAAAAGTATCGATCAGAGTCTGCGGCGACACATTGAATTTCAGAAGCCCAGGTGCTTCGTGGCAGGCCATGACGATTTTCTCAAGAATCAATAGTTCGACACGGTTTATATCCTGATCATCGGGTATGTCGCGCAGCAGTTCTGAATAACTCGCGTAAAGTTCTCCGCCGACAAAAACTTCGCCGCCCTTGATTGAGTAGAGTTCTTTTTTGGGGTCAAAATAAATAATCGGTTGAATCACCGCATTCGCCTCGACGTTGGCGAAATAGTCGTTGGCCCGGTTCAGGTATGTCCAGCTCCAGCGGACAAGGTTGTCTTTGAGGTTTTTATGTGCAGCACGCACCAGCTCGTCGAAGATCTCTTGCGCATCAGAAATATAATTGCACTGCGTACGCCCGATGCCGAAGTCAAAACTGCCATGGCCGTCTTTCGGCGCCTCGCCGTGAAACTTGCCCATCGCCCCGTCGATATTCGGCAAGAACCCGGGCGCGTCATCGGCCGGCACGATGCCGACATAGAAGCGGTGTTCGTCGCCGAGAACATAACAGTGTATATGCTGGTTGGCCTCGGTGTTGACCTTCGAGACATATTCAGGTATCTGCTGCAGAAATTCGTCGATGCGCATGCCCTTGAGCTTCTCGACGAGCATCAAGAAAAGCGGTTTGCCGCGGTTGCGATCGATAAACGTATTGCGAAAATTCTTTTCGGCATCGGCGAGGCCAAAGTTTTCGACGGTTCGTTGTAATATAGAGCGCAAGGGAGAGGTCACCGTTGTCCATATTAGATCGCACGGGACTCGCCGCAAAGGCCAAAACATCGAAAATGGCGGCCCTGATAGTTCGTTTGCGAAACCTGCTCAAGGTATTCGTGCAATCAGCCGATGTGACATAATATGGAAAGGTGCGGATTGATCAAGATATGCGTCGCGTGGGTTGCGCTGGAGAGCATGCCTTTCGCGCAGGCGACGCCAAATGGCAATACGAACCCTTTCACATGCGCGGGCGGCCCCACCGAGTCTTGCCATCCGGTAGAAATGACCGATACGGTAACACCCCTCGAGCAACAACAAGGTGATCTGGCGGTGAACCTCGCGCACTCGCTCGCAAAAGAAAAAAGATATAACGAAGCGCTGCAGACTTACCGCGAATTCGTACGCGTGTTTCCGTGGCATATTCGCGTTCGCGAAGCGCGCGAAAACATGGCCCGAATCTATGAGAAGCGCCAAAGGTTTGATCTGGCGGCCAGACAATACGAAGAACTCTACCGTGCGCTCGGGGTAAGCCAGCTCGGCCTGGCCTATAACCTCGAAGCCGCACGCCTGCACGAATTGCAGGGCGAAGAAGAACGCGCTGTCAGAATCTACAAAGAGCTGAATTCAATCGACCCCAATTCAGAAGCCGCCAAGCGCGCCCGCGAACGTATGGAATCTCTGAATCTGGTGCAAAAAAGCGGCGACTACCTGAAACGCGAGGCCTTTACCGATCAGTCAGAGAAGAGCTCGCCGCAGAAAGAATAAAACGAGTCTTGCTTAATTACCTGCCGCAACTCTTCAAGATAATATTTTTGTTTTACCTCATCGATCTGGTAAACCGGGCAGATGCGCTTGAATTCGGCGAGTAGCTTGTCCCTTAACTTCTGATCAGGCTTGAACGAATCCGTATAGCCTGAAAGCAATACAATGTACTCGGCCAGAATAACCGGCATAAGCAGCGGCTGGTCTTTCTCAAGCTGCTGCGCATCTGCGATTTTATATCTGAGCACGTTGCTTGAGTCGACCAGCTCAGGTGGAAAGTTCCAGGTTTTCATCGCAAACGCAGAGGCATCGGCAGAGGTAAACTGCCACTTCATCATTTCAAGCTGGTGCAATTTTTCTTCATCGGCGGCATCGCCCGACATCTGAAAACAGATTGCATACTCTTCGGGAAACTGGTTCGCCAGAATCGACTTGCCGATTTGACGCAAAAGACCAATCATAAAAACTTCGTCTTTCACCTTTTCTTTGCCGACACGTTCGGCGACAATCTTGGCAATGAGGGCGCTCAAAACAGAACGCATCCAGAGCTCTTTCATGATTTTGAAATTACCCTTCTTGGGAATTATCGACGCAGCAGAAACGAGCAGCGAAAGGCCCTTTACGGTTTTAAATCCTAATAAGGCTATCGCCTGCGACAGATTATTGATGCGGTTGCCACGTGCGTAAAATGCGGAGTTCGCAAGTTTCAAAATTTTGGTCGAAAGCGCCAGATCTGCCTGTACGATATTCTTGATCTGCTCAGCAGAGACGCTGATCTGGCTTTCGTCGATCTGCATCACGCGCGCAGCAACCTGCGGCATCGGAGGCAGCTCAAGATTCTTGAGCTTTTCGGTGAGCATCTGTTTCCCGACGTCCATTTCAATTTTGCAGTGTCAATTGTAATTAGTTCAATAATAAACTTTTTTGCTTTAGAGCGTGCATTTCGCAGCCCAATTGGCTAGTTCTCTTCGATTTTTTTCCAGGTTGATCGGCCATCGCCTGAGACGGGTTTTGGCTCATCTTGTGTGATATCGGGTTTCAGCAGGTAAACATCCAACACCGATTTGAGCCTGGCCAGATATTCGCGACCTATCGCCTGCCACGTGTTGTCAAAGGACGACGATTCGGCTACATAGCCCTCCACTTTAAGCCCCTGCGCGCGGGCGAGAAACAGGGCTCTTGGCAAGTAAAGCTGCTGGCTGACCACGATCGCTGTGCGAACCTGAAATGAGGTTTTTGCCCTGCTCATCGTGTCGTATGTGCGCACCCCGGCGTGATCGAGAAATATATCTTCACCCTTCACGCCATGGCGCAGGCAGTAGTCACGCATAGTGTGGACCTCGTCATAGAACTTACGCGTATTGTCACCGGAGAGTAACAACTTGGGGACGAGCTGCTTGTTATAGAGGTCGATTCCCGCGCGCAGGCGACCGAGCAGTGTATTCGAGGGTTTTTTATTAGGTAAGACGCTTGCGCCCGGTATAAGCGCCACCTGGGCTGGGTGGGGCAGATTCGGATTGCTAACTGAGCCGAAAATGACATCTCGCGTGGCCCAAATAAACGCCAATTGTATGCCTCCGACGAGAACTACGGTCGAAATACTTAGAATCAGCATTGTACGAATGATTTTGCGCATAGGCGTCCGCGACAACGGTAGCATTATCCAAGGGAATAGATGCTCTGCACAGCGAAATGTGCAGTTTTTTCGGTTATGAATCCCTATGTTAGGCAGTGTTTTGTAAGCACTCGATTATTCGTTCAGCCGAGAGGCCCTTTTTCATGATCGTAGAACATTGTTGAAACCAGCTTAGGTTCGCAAATTGGTTTTCGTCCGTCCTGCATTTATAGCTAATAAAAAATTCTTCACGATTCCGACGCCGAGCATAACGGGCACTCCAGTTTTTTCTTTGCTGAATCGACAGAAGACGGCCCGATCGCAAAAAACCCTCAAGCAGTCGTCGAGCATAATTTCTTATCGCAAAATCCAGCATGCGCGAGAGCGACTCTCCGGAATGCATCGCCCGGTGAGTGGCCGCTGCGTGCAGAACGCGATTTATATAAAACGGGCGCACCTGATACCCTCGCCCGTCGATATTGTACCGGCGCAGAGTTGCGGGCTTAACACCCTGTCCCCGCCAGAGGCGCAAGTAGAGGCGCAGCAACTCATCCATGACGCGTGATTCTGAAAACTCTATACCCGCGCGCGATAGCAGTTTGCGCAGGGCGCGCACTCGCCTTACCGACCGGGCGCGCAGGGTAACGGACGTATAGTAGTAATGTAGAGCATTTATGCGTTGCATCTATCTATTAAATACCAGAAATATTCGCCTTTTTCTCACGGTCTCGTTATTTTTTTCCCTACACCCCTTTATTTGTTGACCCACTCTCTCTTTACATCGTGTTCGCTCGCACGTGCGCTTTGCCCTTCGCCGCTTTCTGCTCATGGTACCGACCTTTGTTGGCATCATTACGATTACGTTCTTTTTGATCAAATTACGACCCGACGCCCTAACGACTGCCTCCATGGGGCCCGATGGCTTGAAAGAAAGTTCTGGTCTCGATGAATTTCAAACCAAGATGCGCGCGTACTACGGTCTCGATCAGCCGCTCCATATTCAATACCTAAAGCTCTGGAAAAATATTCTGACTCTCGACTTTTCTGAAAGCCGCATTGATCATCGACCCGTGCTGAGTAAAATTGCAGAGGCGCTGCCGATAACACTCTTCTTCAATCTGCTTTCGGTCTTCATCGTCTATACCATTTCGATTCCGCTCGGTATCTATATGGCATTACACGACGGTGCCAGACGAGAGCACTTGATTGCCACCGTGCTCTACGTTCTCTATGCTCTACCCGGTTTCTGGGTTGCGCTGATGGTGCTCAAATATTTCGGTTCAGCCGAATATCTCGATATGTTTCCGCTTTCGGGTTTGGTTAGCCCCTACTTCAGCAAGCTCGCGTGGTATGAGCAGGTTGCCGATTTTCTCTGGCACCTTGTGCTACCCGTATTTGTCATGGTCTACGGCTCATTCGCATTTTTGAGCCGGTATATGAAATCTTCTTTTTTGGATGCACTCCGTTCTGACTATGTGCGCACGGCAAAAGCCAAGGGTCTCAAGGGCTCCACGGTTATTTACGTGCACGCACTGCGCAACTCGGTGATTCCCCTCGTGACGCTGCTCGGGGGATTGCTGCCTTCTCTCATAGGTGGTTCGGTGATTTTAGAACGTATCTTTACGATACCCGGCATGGGCAAGCTCGCCTACGACAGTTTTTACGCCAATGACGACACGGTGATCATCGCGGTTGTTTCCATATCGTCAGTGCTGACGATGCTTGGCATTTTTCTAAGCGACATCGCCTACATGGCCGTCGACCCGCGCATTCGTTATGGAATGCAGAACGAGAAAATGTGATGCGTGCGCCTAAGTTGTTGTCAAAACTCGCCGACCGCCTCGCCACTGCGCGGCGCGACGGCGCACCAGTTTGGGCCTATTTTTTTCTGTTCATGTTCGTGTTCACGGGTACCTGCGCCCCGGTGCTTTCTTCTTCGCAGCCATTGTTTATTTATGACAAGGCGGATTACGAAGCCAAATCGGGCATTGCGCTCAAAAGATCACCTTTGCTCTATTCTCTGGTTTTTTCAGACGCACAGGTCGAGAAAATAGAATACCGCAGACTGGTCACAAAAGGTGAAATCGGCGCGGTGTTTACGCTGGTGCCGTATTCACCTTATGAAACGGAACTCGAAAACTATCTGAAAGCCCCCAATCTGTTGGGTAGCAGGTTCAAACATTATCTCGGCACCGACGAGAATGGACGCGACGTCGCGGCGCGACTCATTCGCGGCACGCGCAACTCACTACTTGTTTCACTCGTGGCCGTGGGTCTTGCACTCATGATTGGCATTATCGTCGGCGCGACGGCCGGCTATTTTGGCGGTTATGTTGATGCGACGATCAGTCGCCTCATTGAAGTGGTGATTTGTTTTCCCAAACTGATTCTGATTATTGCCGTCATGGCTCTCAAGAAGCCTTCTCTCTTAAACCTCATGATCGTCATCGGCCTCACGAGCTGGACAGGTATTGCGCGGCTCGTGCGCGGCGAGGTGATGCGTGTGCGCAACTTTGACTACGTGCAAAGCGCACGGGCAATGGGTGCGTCGCATTGGCGCATTATCTTTATCCATATCTTGCCGGCAACCGCTGGGCCACTCTCTGTGACCGCTGCATTCGACGTCGCCGAAGCGGTGCTCACAGAATCGGCACTCAGCTTTCTCGGCATCGGCGTCCCCATACCTGAGCCGTCATGGGGCGATGTGCTCAAAACCGCGCAAGATTTTCCCGACATCGCATGGTGGATGACGCTTTTTCCCGGCCTGCTGATTTTTCTCACTGTGATTACGTTCAACCAAATCGGCGACCGTTTGCGCCAGCGTTTCGCGAGGTAACATGAATCTTGTCGGCATCGATCAGTCATTCTGGTTCAAGACCTGGCCTGCCATTTTCTCTAATCTGGTTCTCGTGCTTTTTGTCGTTTTCAAACGCCCGCCGCTCTTTAAATACCTGCTGGTATTTGCGCTGACGACGCTTGCTGACATACTGGTTGCGAGTAAAATCGTTGCCATGCCCGACGACACCTTGCAGACCGCAGTCGAATATGTCTTCGTGCTGATCGGTGACCTGCGCTTTATACTGCTTTTGGCATACTTTCTCTATGCCGGTCTCGGAGCCACCGAGTTGCAGCAACTATCGCTGCCCGGCAGCGTCATTAAACCCGCGTTTATCTTTACACTTTTTCCGACAATTCTGGTGGGTGCCGTCGGTTTCGCAAAGCCGCACCTCTTGACCGAAGCGCGCCATAAATTTCTGGCTTATGAGCTGATCTTTTTCATCTTAACAGTGTTGTGGATCTATATCGTACTGCCGCAAAAGAACCTATCGGCGGCCTCTGCCCGTTTTGTCAAATCTGCCGCTCTGCCTGTATTTCTCTTCTATGGTCTGTGGTCACTGGCCGACATACTCATTTTGCGCGGTGTCGAAGCAGGTTATGCAATCCGCATTGTGCCCAATTTTCTCTACTACAGCGTATTTCTGTGGTGGATTCACCTCGCGCATGGTTCTTCTTTCGGGGCACCGGCGAACCCATTTTCTACTTTGCGCGCTGAGTGAATCGGGTTTAATTTCCTTATGTCTGACAAGTCGCCCAATACCTCAGAGCTGAGCTTAGCTGAAGTACAGAAAATTGCATCGCTGAGCAAGCTGCGTCTCGAGGGCGATGAGCTCGAAAAAATGGCGCATGACTTTAATGGCATTCTGGGCTTCGTGGCGCAGATCAAAGAAGCCGACACCAAAGGTGCGCCGGCGATCGACCACCCGCTGGGCCTCACCAATTCAGCGCGCGAAGATAAGCCCGAAGCGTCGATCGGGCAAGATGCAATACGCCAATTTGCCCCGAAATTCGAATCGGGCTTTTTCGTCGTGCCGCGCGTCATTGAGACAGACGGTTAAGCAAGCAGGGGGCTGACCTGCAGCACGCCGAAGAATTTGCAATCTACCAGAACTATCTGATTTCTGACCAGCGCGAAAAGCTGGTGCAGCCAACAATCTATACCTCGCAGATTCAGCGCGACGGCCGCGAGAACCTGAATATTCTCGACTTCGGCTGCGGCTATGGTTATGTCGCGATGCAGCTCGCGATTCTGCCGACACCCGGCATTCGTGTCTACGCCTGCGACACCGACGAAGAATGCCTCGATGTACTCTGGGGCCGCATAGCCCACCGCGTGGTGAAAAACCTGACCGCGTTTCACTTACCCAACTATTCGCAGATTTCGCTGCCCGGGTGGTTGCCGGCAATGGATTACGTGATCTGCTCGTTCAGCATCGCCGCGCTCGAGCACCCCGACATTGGCCTGCCGCAGCTGGCGCGACAGATGGCGGGCGGCACGCAGTTTATATTTGTCGAATGGGACCCTGAAAAGTCGCATCCATTTATTGATATTTATTTTCCGCCGGCGCGCAGAATTACACCGGCCGACTTCAAACAGCTCATAGAAATGAGCGGCCTTAAATTGCAGTACGAAGAGGTCGGCAAGCACCCCTGTTACGTCATGCGCGCCATAAAAGCGTAAAGTTGATTTGTTTCTGAAGCAAACAAATCAGCTTTACGCGGCAATACTGACCGATCGTTCGGTCACCAATGGTCAAACCCAAAGATATTCTAAGTCAAGATGAGATGTCGGCGTTGCTCGCAAAATCAGACTTTCGCGGCTTCATTGAGCTTGCGACAAGCTGGGGGCTCATCGTCGCCGCATTTGCGATCGTCGGTTTCTGGCCACACCTGCCCACGATTTTTATTCCGGTTGTGGTGGCGTTGATCATTCTCGGCAATCGCCACCTCGCTCTGGCGATTCTGGTGCACGACGCCTGCCACCATGCACTCTTCAAGACGCGCTGGCTGAATGAATTTGCCGGCAAGTGGTTCGCCGCCGCGCCGGTGCTGCAAGATCTCGATGGCTACCGCAACTACCACCTGCAGCACCATAAGTACACTGGGCAAGATTATCAGGGTGAAAAAGGCGACCCCGACATTATTCTCACACGCAACTACCCGATTTCAAAAAAGAGCCTCTGGCGCTGGGTGTTGCGCGACCTGACAGGCCGTTCAGCCCCACGCCTGTATTTGGGATTATTAGCCATGAACTTAGGGCTCATGAAGTTCGATCTGTCGGGCCGAGTCGTCATGTTGCCGCAGCCTGAGCGCACGGCATTCGGCTGGGTGACGTTAGCAATCCGCAAGGTGGGGCCGTTTCTGTTCACGAACGCGCTCATGTTCACAACGCTCTGGCTCGCCGGCAATGGTTGGTTATATTTACTTTGGGTTGGCGCTGCGCTCACGACGTTTCAATTTTTCACGCGCATTCGCTCGATAGCTGAACACGGTATGCTGCCGCGCGTTGCCGACATGCTAAAGAACACGCGTACGACCGAGGTCAGCTGGTGGCATCGCCTGACGTTCGCGCCGCACCACGTGAACTACCATCTCGAGCACCACTTTCTGATGGCGGTGCCTTCGTATCGCCTGCCAAAAATGCACCGACTGTTGAAAGAGCGCGGCGTTTTTGCCGATGCCCCTCTCGCGTACGGCTATGGTGAAATCTTGAGACTTGCAACCACAAAATGACCGAAGGCCATCAGCGTATTTACAGTGTGGCGCAGAGGCTCTTCGCGCTGCGCGGTTACGCCGGCGTCAGCATTGCCGACATCGCTAAAGAGGCAAAAATGGCAAAGTCAACCGTGCTGCACCATTTTGCGAATAAACAAAGACTCTACCAAGAGGTCGTGAATGAAAGTATCGCGCTCTTCGCAGCAGCGCCTGCCGAGCTTGCGCACGCCACGCTCGCCGACAAACTCAAGCACTTGCTCGCAGCGATGCTCGCCGAACCGATGCACGCGAAACTGCTCAACCGGGTTTTTATGGACAACCCCAAAAGCGCAGCTCTCGCAGCGCGCCGCTATTGGCGGCCTTTGCTCGAGCAACTGACGCCGAACGGCGACCTGCACGAACGCGCGCTCGCGCTGTTTTGCGTGAACGCTATTATTCAGATTGCATTCAGCATTGAACTGCAGAGACATGTACTAAAGACGGAGATTGATCTTGTTCAGACGTATAGAGGTGTCATCGACGATTTGGTTTTGAAGGTTTCCCGAAGGGAAACCTTCAAAACCTAAATGCAGTACCCAATGCGCCGCCGACGAGACCGTTGACCATGTCGACCTGTGCTTCGACGCCGATTTCGATGAGAAAGAGTGAGATTTCAAAACCGAGAAGCAGACGGTGCGAAAGTAGCCGTGCCGCTTGGCGTTCTGAGATATCAATTGAGCCGGTGCCGGTGTAAGCACCCACGGACATATCGCCACTGATGTTTAACCCCGTGGTGTATTGACCAACCTGTAAGCCGAGCGAATATCCCAAGAACGGATGAAAGAACATAAGGTCATACCATACCCTAACCTCTGGGCCAATGCCGAGGTACTGCCAGTTGGTGGCCACTTTCGAGGTTACATTGGTGAGCGAAACTGAACCCGAGGTAACACTTTGCCCTGTTTGCGTGACCGACATCGCTCCGGTCGTGTAAGAGGCGAAACCGGCGATCGTGACGCCGGGCTTTAGAAATCCCCCCTCAACCAAATGGTAGCCCATGCGCGCCCGGTATGTACCGAATTTAATCTCTGCCGAGGTGTTGCTGCCGAAGGCGTCAGAACTGAGCGCAATCGGCACGTTGGGAAAAAATGAAAACCGCAGGTCCCATTTGCGGGTGATGCCCATGCCGAAATTGAATGAAATATTCGGCGCCACCAGATATGACGGCACGTTGCCCTGAAGCGATGAATCGACCTCGCTCTTCATTGCCGTGACACGTCCGAACGAGCCGCCGATGCCAAGGCCTACATAAAGCGAAGGAAACTTGCCAAGGTTGTCGCGCGCGATCGGCGCCGAGAGGTGTGATGAGAACGCCATCGCGTCACCATAATAGCGCGAGTAAGATTGAGCCAACTGTGTGTACTTAGCATCAAGTTCTTGCGCCTGTGTCAGTTCAGCGCCACTGAGGCCTGAAAAATTCACCGTGGCATTTAGGGGTAAAATGGCCGCCAGCGCGAGCAGCAAGATAAAAGCGCGGATTAACCCCTTATACATGATTGGCATATATGACGACCCTACGCGCTTATTATCGACAGTTTCGGGTCGCGACTCAACCATTGGCTTCTGTGCCATACTGCAACTTAAACACATTGTGTACCAGATGCGTCGCGAAAAGTGCGATCGCGCAGCCGGCGACGACCGCCGCCACCCTTGATACGGCAGCGCCCCAGTGATCGGTCGAATCGGTCTGCATCAGCGTGATGATCAGCGCCACCAGGGTCGAACGAGCGCCCGCCATCAACTGCAGGCGATGGCAGGCAAAAAGCGCAACGGTCGCGCCGGCGATAATGTTCACGGGATTCTCGAGCGCAGCAAAAAGAAACAGCACGCCGACGAGCACACCGATGATGTTGCCTTTGATGCGTATCACCGAAAGCTGAACAGCGTCTTTGCCCTCTGGTGTCATGACGAGCACAGCCGAGATGAGCGCCCAGATATAGTCGACCTGGCTTACCCAGAGCGAAAGTAGATAGCAAAGCGAAACTGCGATAACCATTTTTAAGAGGTAAATGGCGGTGTTGCGCTTTTGCGGGGTCATGCTGCTTTCGCAAAACCGAGGAGCGCAATGGGGCGAACATAAGAATTCAGATTGCAAAAAGCAACCGAATTTGCAGCATGTAACCCAGAAAAAGCAGGGTCGAAATGGCGTTATTCAAACATACGTTTCGCGTTGAATCGACCAGGCTACCGGGGTACGACTATGCAAAGCCGGGTGCATATTTTGTCACCATCTGCGCAAGAGGCCGCCGTTCTTGGTTTGGTGAAATACGAAATGGTATCATGGCATTGAACGAGGCGGGTAACCTCGTTTGGCGCGAATGGCACAGAACTGGCCAATTGGTACAAAATCTGAAGGTCGATGAATTTATCGTCATGCCAAACCATGTGCATGGTATTCTAATCATCGGTGAATCCATTGACGCCAATACCTTTGGCATACAATCAATTGCCGACAGAAAAACCGTAGAGACGCCCTTTACGGGCGTCTCATTGAATTCGCGCCAAAAAATGAAGGAGACGCCCGGGAAGGGCGTCTCTACAGATCGCGCCAACGCGAATATTTCCATAATCACGAATCAATTCAAACGCGCGTGCACCCTGGGCATTAGACGCAACTTCGCGCCTGATTTTTCCTGGCAAACCAGGTTTTACGAGCACATTATTCGCGATGACGCGTCCCTCACAGCAATTCGGCAATACATTCAGCAAAACCCGGTAAACTGGACAAAAGATGAGTATTATGGTTCATAATCCGTTTATGACGCATACCAGAGCGCAATCACAGAATTCTCAAGATTTAAATCCGTAGAGACGACCTTCATGGGCGTCTCTTTAAATTCAAGGCAGAAAACGAAGGAGACGCCCGTGAAGGGCGTCTCTACAGATTGCGGTAGATGGAGAATTGCCTTGAGAAATGAGATTTCATCTGTCTCGGCCGAGGTCGTAGAATTTACAATAAATAGTCACCACGACAAAACTGTAGAGACGCCCTTCATGGGCGTCTCTTTGAATTGACGGCAGAAAACGGAGGAGACGCCCGTGAAGGGCGTCTCTACGGATTGCGGCACAAGGAGGATTGCATTCAGAAATGAAACATCATCTGTCTCGGGCCGAGGTCGTAGAATTTACAATAAATAGTCACCACGACAAAACTGTAGAGACGCCCTTCATGGGCGTCTCTTTGAATTAACGGCAGAAAACGGAGGAGACGCCCTTCATGGGCGTCTCTTTAAATTCACGCCAAAAAGCGAAGGCGACGCCCGTGAAGGGCGTCTCTACAGATCGCGGCGAAGGGTTTATCGTATAAAAAACGATAGCTATCTTATGGCAACGGGAGAATCACTCCCCCGATGAGCGACCTTTTGACCGCAGCGCGCCGTGAATGGCGGCAGCTCATGCATTTTCACGACGGTGGCCCGGCTGTCTTGAGCGAAGTTCTGTCGGCGTATGGCGAATCGGGGCGATTCTATCACACCGAACTGCACCTGGCAGAAATGACGATGCTGCTCGCTGAGCACCGCGACGACTTCGAGAGCTATGAAAATATTCTATTTGCCTGCCTCTACCACGATGCCGTTTACGACGCCACACGCAGCGATAACGAAGAAGCGAGTACCGCTCTTTGGCGCCGTGATGCGGGCCGGCTTGGGCTCGGGCTAGAGCAGACAGAACAAATATCAATCCTCATCAATGCGACAAAGAAGCACCAGCCGGCGAATGGTAGTTTTGACATGCAGCTTTTTCTCGACGCCGACCTGGCGGTCTTGGGCAGTGAACGGAATCGCTACCACGACTATCTCGTCGCGATTCGCCGCGAATATGCGCATGTGACTGAGAACGCGTACCGCGAGGGCCGCATCGCGGTGCTGAAAAAATTTCTGGCGCGGCCGCAGCTCTACTTCACCGAAACAGCGCGAACGCGTTTCGAAGCGCAGGCGCGGCAGAATCTCGCCGACGAGATTCGTCTGCTGCAAAAGCCCGACACGTTTATCGGGCGCTTCACTCGCAATGCATTGGGCCGCACGGTCTTCGAAATCGACGAGACCAATGCAGAAATTTACGAAAGCATCAAGGCGCACCTGCAGATAAACCTCGGCTTCACCGATTTTTCTAAACCCATACAGGGCCCGGCTGAAATAATCGGCACCTGCAGCAACGGCAGCGTCACGCTTGACTGGGGCTATGACGGCCCGAGCGGCTTCTACATGATGGCAGAACGCGCCGAAGACGAGCCGCTGCTCGCCGAAGTGTGCGAGTCACTGAATGCTCTGCTGCTTGAGCCGCGCTTCAACCACTACCGCACCTACCCGAATTTTGGTAAAATCAAATAGCGGGCAAAATAACAAATAGGTAACGCCAATGACCCTGCTCAAAAATATTTCGTGGGACAACATCTTGCTCGATGTGATGGTGATGGCGTTCTTTCAGTTCGCCTATGCGCCGATCGAATCGTATTTCGTGGCGCGCTTCAACACCTATTACTGGTTTGTCGAGGGCATTCAACTCTACATCTTCATGCTTATGGTCGCGCGTTATGTCTATGACCGCGCCGATGCGGGCAGCGTCATCGACGAAAACTTCGGCGCGTCTTCAATACCCCAGGTCGGCTATGGGTTTGTCGCGCTCGGCGGCCTGTGGCTGATGTTTGCCGGCTTTCAAATGAAAAAACCCGAGAACTGGGTTTTCGGCATTCATTTCTTCGGGCATTTTTTCGCCGCGCTCTGGGTAGCGCTCTATGGCACACGCCTCGGCGCGCTCTTTCACAAGCTGCGCTTTCGCAAACTCACCGTGCACGCGCTCGTCATGGCGCAGGTCACCATCGGCTTCATCGCACTCGAAGCGTGCTTCGCTGCCGTCATCGACGCCGCCGGCAGCGGCAACTCTGGCCTTGCGTTTCGCATCGGCTTCTTTCTCTGGGGCCTCGCCACATTTCTACCGCTGCGCATTTTTCTCATGGTGCAACCACCATTTCACCCACTCGAAATTGCCACCGCCATCGCCGCGTACGTGTGGCTTTTTAGAGCAGCGATTGGGTAGATGACCTGTGGCAGATGTGCATAGTGAGGTGTTGAGGATTAATCACGTACTCAAAGTTGCATTTGACAACGTAACTTGGCGCATTCAGCCAGGTGATGAACGTTAAATTCACATACCTTTACCGCGATGCGGGTAATTATAAGACTTGGTACGATGTAGTGTTCCCGAACCGCACGGGCAAAACGGCTGAGCAGCTAACAGAAGAGATCAAGAAGCACCTGATATCGGGGCAGTATTTTGATAAGGCTTTGGCGCCATTGCCGATTGAACCGGAGCATGATTTCGATGAGGAGCTAGACTATACATGGTTGGAGTTTCATAGTCTTAGGGAGACCCCAGAGTCAAGCACATCGAGCCAAGATATTGAGGATTTTATTGCCTCGCTCGGAGCAAATTTGGCATAGAAACTGTCTCTGTCACCTCTTCAAATATGCGATTACAAATAATCTCGGCGGCAGCTGAATGCCGACTAACTTCGGAAGATATTTGCGCGATGGTAATCCAAGGCCGCATTGTCGGGCAAAAAACGAATGGGGGCTGTCATTACTTTACCTTCGAGCCCCAAAAGGCTGACTTGGTGCATCTTAGATGGCTTCGCCTTCTTGACTTCGGGTGATAGCATTATTTGTAGATCGGGCTGCAGTGACATAAACCCCCGATCGAATGCCCGATCATGAAATGCGCAAAGGGCCAAACCGTTTTGCGGGTCTGCCCGCTGTGTTGTGGTGCGGCTCCACGGTATGATATGACTGGCATTCAGCATGGGCACCACCGCAAAACCGCAAAACGCACACTGGTATTCATAGCTGCTGAGCACGGCATCCCTGAAGAAACCTTGTACCCGGCGAATTTTGACGAGACTCTTTGACTCTGTCTGGTCCGGGTGAATTTCCTTCAGAATAAAATCGGGCAATTCATCGGTTTTGTTTTCTTCACCCAAAGACGACTTGATTTGTGCGCTCTGCAGGGCTAGTTCTTCCCAATGGCCGCTAAACTCATCCCACACCAAACGATCACCGGCGCCGGCGCCGGCCAAACCGCGAATCCCCCGCTCACGCAGCACTGGGTCAAAGCTGGCAAAATTCACCAGCTTCATTGCCAACGCCCCTGGAGTACGCCCGATTACCTTTGCGAGCTTTATGATTTCAGGATTTCTACTGTGCAACTTGCCGAAAGGGGTTCGACAGTAGAACTCTAAGGCAACAATCAACTGCTTGCGAGTCCAAGTATTTCTTCGGGCAGCCAAACTGTTTACCTAAATACAGCTTCTGTGTGCGGAAAGCTTGAGTCAAATCAATTACTTATGACCAGCACGCAAAGAACAATCCAGCGTAGCCATGAAAGCAGCTCTGCAATTTCTGACCTCGAACCTCCGTGTCCTTCGCGGTTCATCTCAACATTCACCACCCCCATTCAACTTGACGCACTGTTGCAATCCGCATGCTTAGAGACATAATACATGCCCGCGAAAGCAGCAAAAATTATCCCGTTTCGCAAGAAAATACACAGCCTGAGCTTCTTCTCTGGCGCGATGGGCCTCGACCTTGGGCTTGAAGCCGAGGGTATCGAACCTCTGTTGGTTTCAGAAATCGACAAGAGCTGTATCGCAACGATTCGCCGCAACAAACCCGATTTAAATGTCATTGGCGACATTCGCGAATATACGCCCGCTCAGATTCGCAAGGCGGCCGGCTTGGGTGCTCGCGACGAAATTGACCTGGTCGTCGGCGGCCCGCCATGCCAGCCATTCAGCACCGCCGGTAAACGACTGAGCTTTGAAGATATCAGAGGCAACGTCTTCTTGAATTTTATTGAAATGATCATTCAGCTGAAGCCTAAACTCGCGGTCATTGAAAATGTACGCGGTTTGCTCTCGGCGCCGTTGATACACCGGCCCCACCAGCAGCGCGGTCGCGGCTTTGCGCCCCTAACCCCTGAAGAGATGCCCGGCGGGGCTTTGTGGTTTGCGTTGAATATGCTGCGCACAGCGAAGTACGGCGTTTCGTTTAATCTCTACAACGCGGCAAATTTCGGTGCACCCCAGAAAAGAGAGCGCGTGATTCTGATTGCCAGTCGTGACGGTGTCAGCCTGCCCTATCTTGAGCCAACGCATTCAAAAGATGGATTGATGAATTTACCAAGATGGCGAACCGTTCGTCAGGCAATCGGCAAATTAAAGATTAAAGAGCATGATTTTGTTAAATTTCCCGAGAAGAGATTGAAATACTATCGGCTGTTAAAGGCGGGCCAGTACTGGAAGCATTTGCCCGAACATCTGCAGAAAGAAGCATTGGGCGCTTCATATTATGCAGGTGGCGGTAAAACCGGCTTCTTACGCCGTTTACCCTGGGACGAAGCTTCGCCAACCCTGGTGACGCACCCGGCGATGCCTGCGACAGATCTGGCGCACCCTGAAGAAGACCGGCCGCTGAGTGTTCAAGAATATAAGAAGCTGCAAGAATTTCCCGATAGCTGGCACATTGAAGGTAAGCTGCTTGATCAATACCGGCAGGTTGGCAATGCCGTGCCGATTTCTTTGGGCAGAGCCGTTGGCAGGCATGTGATGAAATATCTCAACAATGAAAAATTTGTCGTACAGACTGGATTCGAGTATTCACGCTACAAGATGACAGACCACATTTCATGGGAGAGAAATTATCTAAAAACAATCGAAGCCGATAAACAAAGCGTGTTGTTCGCCTAGAGCCACAGATTATCTGGCTCAACAGCCAATGCCGCGGGGTTTGCCCTGAGCGTTTCTTTGACGAAAGCCTCAAAGACTTCTTCTGACAGGGCGCAGTTGCCACCAATGATCTTATTCAGAGCTTCCCAATTGTAACGGCCCGTTGTGGCATTGACCCGGTGCCATTTTAAGATACTGGTGCCAGTTCGCACTCTACTTGAAGAGCTATTCTCAGAATTGCTTCGATTCTTAACCTGCAGCAAAAGGCCAGTGGCACTGACAAAATCGACGCTCTTGATGCTCTCGCCCCATGCGCAGTGCCAGCCATATTTCTTGAGGTGTGTCGCAAGAAATTCTTCCAAAAGCAAACCAAGAATATTCTCTGAAGACATGGATATCCGGTGAGCGTCGCTGATTTTCTTTAGGTCTTCGTCAGACAATCGCCCTAGCCGTGCTTTGATGATTTTCGAAACCATCGTATCGGGCATTGTACCGGGATATCGAGACGACCTCTGCGAGATGCGGTTCGAATAGCTAGAATGGTACTTGCCCAACCACCATAAGAGAATGCGCTGCGGATCGGGGGGCAATGACTTATATTCGGGTGCCAGATCTGGATTCTGGATCAGAACGCCTAGCAGGCAGGTTACTGCTTGCATGTCTGCATCGATACGCTGCATTTCGAAAATTTCGCGGCTCTGTTGCACCAAAGCGGCAAGATTACCTGAACTAATGATGCGCCTCATCGGGCAAATTCATCTGTCTCGCATACACTTGCGAGATATTTTTAGTTTTGCGCATGTGCATTAATTCGGTGGGCAGGCAAACAAGTTACCCCTCACCCCAACGGATTTTTCACCCGCAACCCCGCAAACCTGCTGAAATCACGGTCGAGTGTGTAGATGACCCGCACGCCGTTCTCGAGACACACCGCGGCAATACGTGCATCATGCACCGCCGAACCTGCGACGCGGCTTTTCGCCAGCAGCGGGGCAAAGATTTCGAAACTAGAGCTTGATTCTGTGAGAATCTGAACCGCAGGGGCTGCGATGAGATTTCGGCATTGCCTCATCGCCGTCTCGGGAGCGGTGGGTATCTTAAAAATACGCGCATTGGTGACGATGCCGAAAAATTCAACGAGGCAGTGGTACGGTATGCCATGCTTCTCGTCTGATGTAAGCGCCGTTTCAACAAAAGCTTTTGCGCTTTCATGCCACGGGCTATCGGCGCGATGTGCATAGACCAGAATATTGGTATCGATAGCGTTCACTTTTCACGCTCGTAAAGCAGGTCGCGCATTTTCGGCCAGTTCGCTTCAAGGTCTGGTGAAACGAACCCGCCTTTGCCCACCGCCTCTATGCGCCATGTTTTTTTCACTGGAGCACGCGCAGCGCCAAGGTATGCACGCAGCGCATCTTCAACGAGCCTCGTCATCGTCGTGTGGTTCTCGCGGGCATGCAGTTTAGCCTTCTGCATCAGCTGATCAGGCAAGATCATTGTTGTTTTCATATGGGCAGTATATAAACAGCCATATTATATGGCAATTTTTTTGACCTAATGCCATAGGCAGGCTTCCCAACCCCGCTTGACCACCTGACACAGCCGGGTTCGACTGGCGCATGTTCATCGGACACTTCGCTGTTGGCTTTGCGCTGAAAAAAGCCGAACCTAAGGTGCCGCTCGGTGTGTGGTTTGCCGGCGCGATGTTTCTCGATATTCTCTGGCCGGTGTTTCTGCTGATCGGCATTGAAAAGGCGAGCGTCGTGCCGGGCATCACGGTCGTCACGCCGCTGAATCTTGAAATCGTGCACTGGTCGCACAGCTTACTCATGTCGGCGGTATGGGGCACGCTCTTCGGCGCGGTCGTTTACTGGCGCGTGCGCACGGCGAAAGCATTCCTTCTCACCGCACTCGCAGTCATGAGCCACTGGCTGCTCGACTATGTTACCCACACCGCCGACATGACACTCGCGCCGCACGGCGCAAGAATGGGCCTTGAACTCTGGAACTCCCTGGCAGGCACGCTCGTCGTCGAGCTGGGTATTTTTGCGGTCGGTATCGCGATCTATGTGCGCATGGTTCGCAACGCGGCAAGAAGTGCCTGGATTCATTTCGCAATCCTCATCGTCTTTTTTCTGGTGATGTATGTTGCGGCAATCTTCGGGCCACCACCTCCGAATGACCAAACGGTGCTGGCAGTCAGCGCGCTCGCTCTCACGCCGGTGATCATGTGGGCGAACTGGCTTGATAAAAAATTAGGATTGCATACGTTCTGAACCATGCTCGAACTGCGGCCGACATGCGAGAACTGTAACCGGCTGTTGCCGCCCGAGTCGGCCGAGGCTCGCATTTGTTCTTATGAGTGCACATTCTGCGTGCACTGCGTCGACCACGTGCTGCACAATGTTTGCCCCAACTGTGGCGGCGGTTTCGTGCCGCGGCCGGTGCGGCCGGCGCAGAACCATAAGGGCGATAATTATCTCGGCAAAGACCCGGCTTCGACGGTCGTGAAGCACCGACCGGTCAACGAGATTGAACACGAAAAATTTTCAGCGAGCCTGCGCCACGTGCCGCCGCAAAAGCGGTGACTCGCTTAACGAACCCCCTGCTTCAAGTATCGCAAGCGTGACCACTTCAGCAAGAATGGGACAAGATTCTTGACAATGTGTATAAATTGGCTATTTTATGTGTATGCGCACCAACATTGTACTCGACGACAAACTCGTCAAAGAAGCGATGAGACTAAGCGGCAAAAAGACAAAACGCGAACTGATCGACCATGCGCTGCATGAACTGGTTAAGCTACACCATCGCCGCGCGCTATTGAATCTAAGGGGCAAGCTGCATTGGGAAGGCGATCTCGATGAAATGCGCAAGACCCGGTGATGTCTGCCCCGGTTCTCGTCGACACCTCTGCCTGGATAGACTACCTGTTGGGTCGTGAATCTGAGACCGCAGGCAAGATGAATGAACTCTTAAGCAATGATCAGGTGGTAATTTGTCCTCTGATCGTGCAAGAGATATTACAGGGCCTGAAATCCCAGCAAGAATTTGACCATACGAAATTATTGCTCAGCTCAATGCCACGCCTTCACTTTAATCCATACGACGCAGCAGAGGGGGCAGCGAACCTTTATCGCACATTGCGCAGACAAGGCATCACAATCAGAAAGACCAATGATTGCCTCATCGCATGGTATGCGCTGCAGGCTGGTTGCGCAGTGCTGCACCGCGACCGCGATTTTGATCTAATGGCCAAGCCCCTAAAACTCAAAGTGCTGAAAAAATAGAAAAATACAGCGCGCTGTCACAAACATGCCCCCTGCCCCGTCAGAGGGTTATGAAAACGTTATTCCATGGCTTTGATCTGACCCGCGTGCTGCACAGGGCGAGTGCAGTCGTGCTTTTAATTTTTATCTTACCGCACATCGCGAACCACCTCATGGCACTAACGGGCATTGAGACGCATATCGCGGCGATGCGCCAGCTGCGGGCCGTTTACCGTTTTGCTGCGGTTGAGGTATTGCTGCTTGCCGCAGCACTGCTGCAGGTGGTTACCGGTTTGGTGCTCGCCTACCATGGCCGCCATAAACGCCTGGGCTTTTGGCCACGACTGCAGACCTGGTCAGGCATTGCGATCGCGACATTCTTGCTGCAGCATGTGCCGGCAGTGATGGTCGGGCGCTACCTGCAGCAACTCGACACGAACTTCTATTTTGCGGCCGCAGTGCTGCAGGGCGGTCTGCACAAATATTATTTCTTTCCCTATTATTTTTTAGGATTAACCGCCGTCTTTGTGCACCTTGCTGCGGCGTTGCGGCTACGCATGCAGCCGGGCTTCGCGCGCACCTTGGCAGTCTGCACCCTCTTCGTCACGGGTATGGGTGCCGCAGTTCTAATATTGCTTTGCTTCGGCGGCGCACTCTATGAAGTTCGTCTGCCTGCAGGCTATAAGTTTTTATGAGCGCCTCTCACCTGACACTCTATACCGAGACGCGACCACGGCTCTTGTCGCTTGCATACCGCATGACAGGCAGCCTGGCCGACAGCGAAGACATTCTGCAAGAGGCATGGCTGCGCTTCGCGCAAGTACCTGCAGAGAAAGTAGGTTCGGCAGCCGCACTGCTGACGACCATCGTCACGCGGCTATGCCTCGACCTCTTGCGCAGTGCGCGCAAAAAGCGCGAAACCTATGTGGGCCCGTGGCTTCCCGAGCCGATGCCCGATCTTTATCTCGCTCACGAAGATGCGATGCAGCGCGAGACGGTCAGCTATGCCTTCTTGCTGCTGCTGCAGAAGCTTGCGCCGGCAGAACGCGCGGTTTTTATCTTGCGTGAAATTTTTGACTATGACTATATAGAAATCGCCAAGGTCGTGCGCAAGAGTGCTGACAACTGCCGCCAGGTATTTCACCGGGCGAAAAAGTCACTGCGCCGCGAACTCGGTGTTCAAACATCTGCCGGCCCGCACGAACGAGAGTTGCTGGCAGCGTTTCTTGCCGCCTGCAGCGGCGACAACCTGGAAAAACTGGTGCAGATGCTCGGGCACGATGCGACGCTTCTCAGCGATGGCGGTGGCAAGGTGAATGCGTCGTCAATACCGGTGGTGGGCAAAAGCAAAGTGGCCAAGTTTATATTTGCCGTGCGGCACAAGGGTGGTCGTAAACTCTACTATGCAGCGCGAATGAATAATACCGACGCGATCATTATTTACGCTGATGGCAAACCGTATGCCGCGCAGTTTTTTGAATATGGTCACGGGAGAATCACGCGTACGCTGATTGTCAGAAACCCAAATAAGCTCACGCTTTTCGCTGACCGTGAGAAGCTACTGAGCCAGGGCATTCTGCAGCCTGTGGCTAAATTTCTGGGCGCTAAAGCAACCCTTCTCATTGCCGCAAACAGCTTGATGCGATTTTTGTTCTCGCGCCGCGCGCCTTCAGCGCTTCGGTGAGCCAACCTATTTCACCGCGGCAGACTGGGCAGAACGGGCCCATTTGTAGCAGCCACCGTTTGATTCACTCAGCCCGCCGCTGCACGAGTCAAGCGCCTGGCAGCGCTCATAACCTTCGCCGTGGTAGATACCACCGACTTCTGCCGGCACCCATTCGTATCGACCTGAGGCGTTCTCCATCCAGTAACAAAAATAAGGCAGCGAATTCGACTTCGGCGCCTCACCGGCGATCGAAGCTGCCAGCAACACCGTAGCGGGCGCCCCAAAAATTAATTCTTTCATGACACTTAGACGCCGCAGAGAGACATTTGCGATTTTTTTCTACGCGCCACTGCCGCATATATTCGCCACAGCCTGATTTTTTATCTACAATATACCCATGCCTCTACCAGCGCCGCGCACAATCTTACTCAGGGCAGGGCGCTCCGTTCTATACCTCGCAGGCATCTTTCTCTTCGCCGCCGCGGTGAATTGGTACCAAGCACCCGCCACGCAGAACATTGCTCCGATTCACCAGCTCAAGCTCGCATCGCTTAGCGGTGAAAAAAACCAGATTGTAATTACCGGTGGTAAAAAGACCGTGATCTATTTTTTTGCGCCATGGTGCGCCGTTTGCAAGGTCAGCATGGACGCTCTGAATTTTTTTGAGGATAGCAAGCGTGTGCAGGCGATTGCCGTCGGGCTTGACTATGAAAATGTTGAGGAGCTCAATCCATTCCAAACTAAAGTCAACGTGCCAGTCTACGCGGGTAGTCACGAACTTCAACGCCGGTTCATGGTAGATCGCTTTCCTGCTGTCTACATATTAAACAATGACGGCTCGGTTGCGCATGTGATCGTCGGCTATACCAGCCGTTTCGGCATCTGGATCAGAACGTTACTCTGATTGTTGTCCTGCGGACAACAATCAGACGTCAAACGAACTCTGCGCGCGAATGCGTTTGATGTTCATGTCGTTCATGATGCGCCCATCTTCGGGCATGACAACCGGCCTGATCGCGAGGCGCTCGGCCATTTCAGAATACGAGAGCATGCGGCGCTCGCCCGGTTTGCGCGGTGTCGAGTGAAACTTCGTGCGTATATCGAGCTCTGCGGTGCGGGCTGCAAGCAGGTCGTAAAGCGCGTCGGCCGAATTTGCTGCGCCGCCGTTGATGAGAAGAATTCGGTTGCCGTCGATATTCGGGCGGCGGCGAATATCCCACGCTGAACCGAAAACTGAAATGTACGTGGCGTCTTCGTGCGCGGTGATCTCGGGCAGAACCCATGTGTTTGAAATAAAAATGCCACCGGGTGCAAGGCGCTGCTTTACGAGCTGCAGAAACTCATACGTCATGAGATTCGCCGGCACATAGGTGCTGTCGAATGCATCGAGCAGCACGATATCGTATTTTCCCGTGCGGCCCGACATATGCGTGCGCCCGTCGGCGCAATGCACCATGACCTTTGGGTCGAGCGCAAAATGCTCGCGTGCAATGGCAATCACCTTCGCGTCGGGTTCGCACGCCTCGATCTCTACATTCGGGAAATGCCGGCGCAGAAAACGGCAGAGAATGCCGCCGCCGAGACCGATAATCAGCGCGCGGCCTTTGCGTTTCGGTGCATAGCCAACCCACGTGAGCATCGCGAGCGCGCAGAGCTGCACGTACGAGTGCACGAGGTAGTCGGGCTGGTCTTTGCGCCAGACTGACTGCTCGCGGTCACCCTGCACAAGCCTGACGGTACGGTGATCGGTTTTTAGCTGCAAGGGATTTTAGTACATCGCTCCCCTTTAATCCCCACCACCGTCCAGAATTTATCAGTTTCACCCCATTCCCACGAATATTATAGCCAGCTGACGGATATTATTCTCGACTCATTCTACCCATCGACCTGCTCTTCTTGCAATGTGAAAATGACGGGCCGCGTAAGCACGCGCTCTTATGTAGCGAAGTGCCCTAAGTGCAGAAAGCATGTATCCCGAATCAGCCATACTCCTTTCGCCTATTTGAAACTACCTCTCTGGACAGTTGGTTGGGTATTAGACCAAAGTGCCACAAAGTATCCTCAGGTTATCACTGGCGCAGAGATCAAGCGCTGCCTGAATATTTCTGAAGATGCTGCTTTACGTTTAAAAAAGCGGGTTCAGGTTTTTGCGTCCCAACACAAGTCCGCCGTAGAGAGCTTGTTTTACTCTGAACTTAAGAAGCGCTTCCATAAATCCAAAGACCTCCTTGAACCAGACAGGAGCGATATAAACAAGAGAGTCACCACCCCCGTAGGCAATAAGCCCATACCCCAGAGTGATTCAGTAGTTCTCTTTAGTGCAAAAGAGCGCTCAAATAAAGGCCGAAAGCGCTTTCGTCATCATGGCCAAACAGCCTCTATATACTTAACTGACTCTTTAGGCGGAAGACAAGTAGGAGTAATGGTACAGACCACCACATGGAAAGGCGGCCCTGCTCTCTATGAATCAATCCCCAACCAACAGACCAAGACCATACTCCCCATAATACAGAGACAAATCCCCAAAAACACCCCCTTCTTCACAGATATGGGTATGGACTGGTTAAAACCCTATAATCGCAATCATAGGACAGTAAACCACAACCTTCAATCAAAAAGAGGCACCGGTAAATCCAGAAGACGATTTCAACAGAATGGAATACATACCCAAGCAGCAGAAGGAAGACAGGGAGCCTTAAAGACAGCCTTTCGAGCATACCGTTATATCAAGCCAGAACACTCACAATTATACCTGAACGAATACAGTTTCTTCGGAGCCTTGAAATATTATGGAGCTGAGCGCATTACGGCCCAAAATCAGAGCCTGTTAGGCAATAATTTGGATCGTTCGACGAAACAAGCCGGGTGGGGTTTGTCGGGTATGAATGTCGGACAAAAAGCCGAGACAATCACTGCTCTAACGCAACCTTTTTTCTACCGACCACCGACAATGGATGATCGGAGAGAACTAAGTCCGAGAGCCCAAGCCTTTCGTGAGAATCGAGAGATAATGGAAGCAATCGGATCATCTAACGAGAAGCTTGCAAATGCACTTACAGAGTATCAAAAGTTCTACGCTGCCCCGACGGTATCGCACCAGAGACGCAGAGAGCGACAATATGCGCACACGGCCCAGAAGCTTTGGCAGGCTTTGCCGGATAATGGCTATGCTGACCTGAGCTTGATTTGCCGCGAAAATGGTCTATCGAAAAGGATGTGCCATCGAGTTGTAGCACGATGGAGCCATATCGGACTCACAAACGTCATAGATCGGACAGTCATCAGTCGAAACAATAAGGAGCACGTGTATGATGTGCAGCGGATTCTGCCGAATTTACCTCATGTTTTGTATATGGTCACCGGGCCTGCTCGGCGCACGACCCTCAAGGAATGGCAGAGTCATATAAAGAGCGATTATCCAAGGGCTAAAATCAATAACACACTTAGGGGGAGAAAGTATGAGCGCAGATGGCTCCAAACCAGCTAATCGATATATATTTAGGGCAAGGGATTTTTACGAATTGCTCGAGAAGCAGCATTATCGCTGTCCTTATACAGATCGCGAACTAACGCCTACAAATTGTATCGCAGAACATCGCGTGCCATTGCGGAAAGGAGGCAAGCACGAAGGCAAAAATATTGTTCTTGTAGATCATCAAGTTGCCTACTTAAAACGCTACATGACCGATGAAGAGGTCAAGCAGCTCGTGGCTGATATGATGAAGACGTTAAAACAAAAAGGTGCCAGAAAATAAACGAGTAGAGAAATTCGATGAATGGCATGCTCGTCACGTCGTTCGCAGTTTACAGAATCGCTCAGGCGAGTTCGTCCGAGCGGCTGGTAATCCCCCAGAATCTTGGGGTGAATGCCAAGATTATAACGCATCACGCCTCATTACGTTGAGCCATGTAACTTATCAGCCCCGTGAGGCTCTCTGGCAGCCAACGGCTCTTAAGAACCGATTGCAATTAGACCAAAGAGCAAAACGGAATCGCCCAATCTGGTACGGTGTCGAATACCGTATGTCGTTCCAAATTAATCAAAGGGCTTATGAGCCCAAACCAGAGGCGCAATCCGCTCTTTGGGAAGCTAAAGCTGTCTACGAAACTTTGCAATGTAATGCCCGGTCAAAGATAGAGAAGAACGGCGACGGCTTGCGAGCCCGTAAAACTTGGAAGGTGGCACAAAAAGCAGCGGCCGTCAGAATGCAGCGTAGACGACCTTCGTTAGATGATATTCGCGATACAAGGTACAACCTTTGGGATTTGATAATTCGCCACGCGGGTCTGACCTTCAAGAACGTGCCACCAGTTGAAGATGGCTGGCACAGGAATGTAAAAAGTAGGCTCGATCGGTTGGTTCAAGGGTATAGTACCGCAGCACAGTTGGAGGTGGAAGCCGATGCATAGGTTTCATAGGTAACCCATTAAGATGCGAAAAACAGCCATACGTGGGGTAATTCTGCAGAAAATCACCGAATACTATTGTGCTACAGGCACGGCGACGACGGTAAAGCAGCTTGCGATTGAAACGGGATTCAGGCCTCAGAACATCAATCGCATGGTGAAGAGTATGGCTAAAGCAAAACAGCTGACCATTATTGGTGGTTATAAGCGGCGGCAGGTGAAGTTCTTACTGCCAATGAATGCCTTAATAGCTCCGGGATTTTTTCGGCTTGCTCCAAAAGACACCAAACACGACAAATATCTCCGACCCGATGAGGTGCAAATCGGCATCGTAGCCATACAGTTAAAAAGCTTCTTTGAGAGAAATATCCAAATGGCTTCACTTGGGAATACATACGCGAAATGGAAAATGAACCGAGTATAACATGGAATGCTAAATAGAAAGGCTCTTGAACCTGCTTAATATAATCGAATAGAATCATCCCAAGAACACTTCACTCCAGTAGGGCATGCATAAGCTGGTTCTTTTCATGGCAAATTATGCAAGCATGCCGGGACGGACTGCCCTTCGAACCTCTGGTAAAGTTGTAGCGCAAACACCTAAAGCATTCAACTGTGGCCAAATCTCATGGGCTTGCTTCAAAGACTCTTTAATGCCACATCGCTTTACAAAAGGCGTAAAACAATTACATATCGCACGGATTTATTGCGACGAATTACTATGTCGCAGTTGACGCAGGTAAAGGCCTTGTATGACCGTAATTATGGTTTCTTTGATCGAACATTTAGTTCTGCGAAAAGGCGCGTCAAGATGCCACACCAAATGCTATTTGACTTGAGTAAGAAAGAGAATACATATATTGCGCTGGCTATGGTCAAGACAGAACTGGTTGGATACGCGATTTATTATCGTTTCGGCACAAAAAGAGGAGCTATATCAATCGTCATTCAACTGGTCGTAGGTGCATCCTACCGTCGACTCGGAATAGGCACGCGGCTCCTTTTCTCTGCTTGGGGTTTTTCAAACGATAAGGCATGGGGAATTATCACATCGAATCCATTTACCATCCGCACTTTAGAATCTGCTACAATGCGGCACGTAAAGGCCAAGATTGTGCATGAGTTCCGACCGCTCATTCAGCAATGCCTGAAACAAATGATTTTTTTCACCTCTGCGCATCTAAAAATTGACAGTCAAAACGCCAAGATAGATTCAAAGTTTTACGTCGATCAATCGAATATACGTGGTGACCTTTTGAAAGCCTTCAAGGATAGAAATTGGCAATTGGGTTCTTTGAACCGTGGTGAAGAATGGCTTGCATTTACCTTTCAAGGCCAACCGTTAGTCATACCAAAAGGTAGAAAGTTTTTGGACTTTATTGAGTTCTCAGAGCAAAACCTTAGAGAAGCCTATCAGAGAATGAAAATTACAGAGCACGGCTGGGCGCGGCATGCTGCAAAAGAGGTAAATCAAATTCTTGAGCTTCTTGTACAACTCGGTCTTGAGGTAAATTTTCAAAGGGTAGCGGATTTTGGGTGTGGTATCGGCCGACATTCTATTGCGATGGGCAAACTGGGACACTCAGTGATTGGTATCGACTATGGGCCTAATTTTATTCAGCATGCCGAGGAGACTCGACGTGAAGCTTCCCTCCAGAATGTTCAGTTCAAAGTCGCAGACATTCGCTCTGGGGAAAAATTTGGCAGATTTAACCTCATCTTATGTTTGTATGATGTAATTGGTTCTTTTCCCAAAGAAGGCGACAACGAACGAATAATCCTAAATATCAGGAGAAATCTGGCAAGAAATGGAGTCGCCGTGATTTCAACAATGAATAAAGCCCTTACGCTGAATTTACTAAAGAAAACTAAACAGCATATCGTTCATGATCTAAGTAAGAAACCCATGCGATTGATGAGACTCAAACCCAGTAACACTATGCAGGCATCGGGGAATGTTTTTGACCCCAAATACATTCTATATGAGAAAAAAACCGATACATTCTATCGCAAAGAGCAGTTCCGAAATGATGGTCTCCTGAGCGCGGAGTATCTGATCCGTGATCGCAGGTATACGCTACCCGAGCTCACTTCAATATTTAACCGGTATGGATTAGAAGTGATTCATTCCCGCTACGTCCAAGCTGGACGCTTCAACTCAGAGCTTTACGAAACGCACCCCAGAGCAAAAGAGTTGTTAATTATAGTGAGACATCAATGAAGCAGAAGATGTTATGATGCAGAGGTGAGACTGATTTGTAATAGTTTTTACTTTATCTGACACTCTCTTAACAAAAAGGAGTGTTTATGACGACAGAACAGAAAATTATCAAGAACAAGGTTGGTCTGCTGAAACTGGCAGAGCAGCTGGGCAGCGTATCGAAAGCTTGCAAGGTTTTCGGTTACTCAAGAGACAGTTTCTACCGGTTTAAGGAGCTTTACGACAAGGGTGGCGAGCTCGCATTGCAGGAGATCAGCCGCAGGAAGCCTTTGCTGAAAAATCGTGTAGCTCCAGAGGTCGAGGAAGCGGTACGGGAAATTGCATTTCAATACCCCGCGTACGGTCAGGTTCGGGCGTCCAACGAGTTGCGCAAGATAGGTATCATCATCTCCCCTTTTGGCGTGCGCGGCGTTTGGCTGCGCCATGATCTTGCGACGTTTAAAAAACGGCTGAAATACCTTGAAGCGCGAATGGCTCAGGAAAAGGGGATCTTTACCGAGGCACAATTGGTTGCGCTCGAACGCGCAAAAGATGAGAAGGAAAGTCACGGTGAAATTGAAACGGAGCACCCTGGTTATTTGGGGTCACAAGACACGTTTTACGTGGGAAATATGAAGGGTGTGGGTAAAATTTATCAGCAGACCTTCATCGACACGTATTCGAAAGTCGCTTTTGCGAAACTCTATGATCGCAAGAATTCTCTGGTTTCAGCCGATATGCTTAACGACAGAGTCATCCCGTTTTTTGACGAGCATGAGATTCCGCTGTTGCGCGTTCTGACCGATCGTGGCAGCGAGTACTGTGGCAACCGGGAAGAGCACGATTATCAGCTGTATCTGGCCTTGGAGAATATCGACCACACAAAAACCAAGGCCAAGAGCCCGCAGACGAACGGCATTTGTGAGCGCTTTCACCGGACTATATTGAATGAGTTTTACAATGTTGCATTCAGAAAGAAGGTTTACACTTCTTTGGAGCAATTGCAGGCAGACCTTGATGAGTGGATTTACGATTACAACACGCAGCGCACTCATCAGGGGAAATATTGCTTCGGCAAAACGCCTCTGGCAACATTCAAAGACTCGCTCAGTATAGCGAAAGACAAAATGCTGGATTTGAAATTACAGACAGCATGAAAATGGGTGTGTCAGGTCAAGTTCAGACTTTTACAATTGTACGGTTCGAAGGTTTACTTGTTTGAATCGTCGCCGGGAAAACCTATCTCCCGGTTTACGGCCCATACGCTCTTGAGCCGCGCTGGCCGCAAAATCGGTCGGCGACTACACCCCCATATGCTGCGTCACACACGGGCAACAGATTTGCTCAACCGGGGTGAACCGCTCTCTTCAGTCGCCGCTTACATGGGGCATAGCTCGCCGGAAATTACGGCGCGGTTCTACCTGCACGGCCTGCCAAAAGCCAGCAGGATAATGAGCGGATTGGATTAAACGGGCCGCCTGAAGCAATGCCTGACATTAGTTCAGAGGCGCACAGCGGTCTCTAAGGACGACGAATTTGAACTGAATGACCTATGGCGGGTTTGCATATGCTTTCCGTGCATCACCGATTGCACCAAAAATCGCTTGCTCGCACGTACTGTTTGATCACAGCCATCCATACTGCGAAAGATCGTGGAGAAAAAATGATATAAGTATAGCTTTCACATGATTGAAGTCGCGGCTGAAAAGCCGAGCGGTTCGTTCCCGCTCAGACACTACTTCCGAGAACCGGGCTCTATCTGGAAGGGCTCTTCTGCGTTTACGGAAGTAGCGTATAAGGGCGAACGAACTTTCAGGTAGGGCCCGCTTCATATGCCCAACGCTGGAAGATTCTCAACCCCAGAGGTTTGGATATGAACATCATGTACGATAGATTGGCTACGCACGGCTTTTCCCAATGCTCGAAGATAAGGCTTCGGCAGGGCGGGTCGCATTGAAAGTTCCCGATTTATTTGCGCTCAAGCACATCGGTTTTTACCGAAATTTTCTCAATTTTGTGCATCAAGGCTTTGCGCCTAAGCTGCACGCCACTGCCGTCGGCCAGACATTAGAAAAGATAATTCTCACAGAAGATTACCGGAATTTACATCACTGGACTTTCTTTGAGAGCTATGTGGCCGAATACTTTTTGTCGCCATTGCTACTGCAATACTTCAGCCCGTATCACAAAACGGCGTTTGGCGATGAAGGTATTGATCGCCGAAGTATGCATGCACATTCGGCCGTCTATCAAACTGTGGTACAGGTGAAGCTTCACAAAAACCAGATCGGCCACGATGAAATAACGAAGTTTCTCGGGGCCGTTGACCTTTTCGAGCGGAAGAACGGCAATCGCGCCAAAACCTACGGAGTATATATCACAGCGAGTGGGTATTCGGCACCGGTAGCAGAATTAGAGAGAGTCTACCGGCGGCCCGGTACGAAGCGTGCCCTGTTCTTGATCGATAGACGGAAACTATTGGACTATTTGCCGCTTTATCAGAAATTCTATGGTGACATACTGAAAAAGACAAAACAATTCAGGCAAGACGACTCTGAAGAAAATCGGCGTCATACAATTCATGCTTTCAGGGAACTGCACGATGAGTTTATCCTGAAGAATATTTCGTTTCTAAAGGAATCGTTTTCCGAGAAAGATACGCAGATACTCTTTAAGCGAAAGCGCAATTGCGAACAACTCTATATCAATGAGGGGCGTTACAAGGCGTTTACCCTTGGTCGCCATAAGATGCAGCTGTTGACCGAGGCTTTCGAGACGGCGAATCGGCGACCCTCTACGCTCCCATTGGATGAGAGCGCCCGTCTGGAGTTTTTCCAAAAAGTTAAAGAAGCTGGTATTGAAGCCGACGCTGGTGAGATTCAGGATTTCTTCGATAGAAAATTCATGGGTCTATTGGAGAAGCATGCGTTGCATATGAAGGTCATACATGCGCTGATGGGCGACGTAAAGGAATCCCAGACGAAAACCCGTAAGGGGGCCGCTCTGCGAAAAACGAAATTAACAAAAACGAAGAAAAGTGTAAGGAGAAAAATATGAAAACAGCAGGTGCAATATTAGCATTGGTCTTGGCGATTTTTGGGAGCATCATAGCATTGGCAGATTTATGGTCTGATAAGGCTGCTCTGACCGCTCTACTGGGTCTCAGCTTCTTATCGGTGCAATTCATACTGGGGATAGTCAGCTTTTTCAAAGCCAAGGCTGCTGGCATGGGTATCATCGTGACGAGTGCAATTATGGTCGTCATCAGTCTATTGACTTCTGCAAAATTTACTGGATTCGTTGAGTTGTTAATGCTTGGTGGTGGAGTCATGGTATTGATTGGAGCTAAGAAAGATGCAAATTGAAAAGGGTGCAGTGGTGAGGCTCGCTTGGGCTGGATTGGTTGCCTTTCTATTGGCTACATCAGGGGCCAGCGCTCAGGATGAAGATACGGCACAACCTGATAGCAATGCGACTGAAGAGACGACGGAGAATCAACCTGAGCAAACCGGTGAAGTTGGCAATGAAACAGAAAATCAAGGAACAGCCGACGAAAAACTCATCACCGCGATGCTCGAAGATGCGGCAAATTATAAGAGTTCGTACGAAGATTCAACGGCATTGCAAGAGAAGAAAGGCCGTCAGTTGAAAAAGAAAATTGCCGCAATAAACAAAAAGAACATCGGCCGCACCATCAGGTTTTCGCAGATTTACGTATATGACGTTGAGGCGGAGCAGAGCATCACGAAATATGGTAAGACGAAGGCGCGGAGCATTATTCAAAAGTTAAGGCGTGATCCACAAACACGAGAACTCATAAGTGCTTCGGGAGGTGACGACCCGCGAGAGAATCCGGTTCTTGCTCTCATGGTTGGCTTACAGCTGATGGCGTGCAAGAAGTGTATGGCGCCCACGGGTCGCTTTGAAGTGACCTTCACGTTCGATGAGGCCAATCTTACATGGCATAAGGTTGTGAAAGTCGTCGAATCTGAGGCGGCTGCTTTGCGATACAAGAAAGGGCAAGCGTATGCTGTCTCGGGACAGATTGTATTTCTGGAAGTTAATGACGAATTGAATGTTAAACTCCATATGAAATAAAAAAAGGGGGAGGCCGAAGCCTCCCCATAAACTCTCAAGCAGCAAATGAATTGGCCAGATCGAACAGGGCCTGATTCAATTTCACGGTTCGATCTACATTTCGCAAGGGTCTGATCTTGTTGCCAGACCGGTCATAGAAACGACCGTTCAGCAGTTTTTCTTGCGTGATGTTGAGGGTTCGCCATAAATCCTCACCTGCATCACTCGGCCGGCGCGGTGCCAGAAAGCGTGCGAGATCAATATCAGGCAGTTTTTCTGGAAACCGTAGCAACAGAGCAGACTTGGCGAATACTAAACGTTCGGCGATTTTTAGCTCACGACTCTTAAACCGCTCGACAGAATGCATCAGGCCCGGTAGTTTCTCTACGAACTCTGACACGGCATATTGCACCGATTCGTAGCTGTAGCTGATGTGGCGAATTGATATGGCAGAAAATAACGATTCTGCAATTATCAATCCATTACCACAAACCAGCCTGAACACGCCCGCCATCAGACGAAAGCTCGAAAGCCCGTCATGGCTATTGACCATGACAATTTCAGGGACTTCATCCCCTGAAATATCAAGGCGTCGAAAGCGAATCAAGTGTTTTGCCACATCGCTGTGTCGATTGCCTATGATCGTTGCCGGATACCAGCCAAGGGTTTGTAGATCGTCGATAAGCCGCACCGTCGGAATAAACGTGTATTTCGACGAGACACCTATCGGTCGCTCTGCGTAAACCGCCGGCACTAATTGTTGTTTCATATAGAAACCTCCTGTACTTACGTACATCCCCTTAACGGGGATTCGGTTCTGTTCAATAATCTTCTGGAAGCATGATCGTTATTGTCGGCTCAGGCGTATCAGCGGGGCCGCAGACCATAAATACCTCATGGATATTCTTCACCACCGCTGCGCCAATAGTGACCTTGGCCTTGAGACCGCTTTCACCACGCGCTCTGCGCGCTTCGGACGCGCACGCGAATAGCAGGTTGCGTACGACGCCTCGATAATCTGTGAGGTCATGCTCATTGGCAACAGCCCCTTCGATCAGCCTAAAAACCTTGTCGGAGAGAATGACGGGATATTTGAAATACACCCGTGAAATTTCATTCGGTACCAGATGCAGCACGCCATCTTCAATTGCCTGCGCCTGAGAGTACCTTGAAATCACATCTTCTTCACTAAACATACTGACTCCTTGCCTTGTGCATGCTCGTGCGCACAGGGCAAGCCCGCCGTAGCGGGATTCGAGTCTTTTCAATCTGGGTTAATCTTCACAAGTTCGACAAGACACTCCTTGCAGAAGCCGAATTGGCCAAACAGAAAGAAGTATCGTTTTTGGCAGCTATAGCATGTTCGCATTGAATCCTCCGCGTCGATGACGCATCCCGGTGGGGCCGGGATTCATTGCTTTTCATGGGGCCGCCAGAAGCCGGCCCGAAAGTAATGATTCAATCTGCACCTGAATTGCTTCGCGCTCGGCCTCCTCGCCATACTTCTCCGCGTAGTTCAATGCAATCTGCAAGCCACGGGCGAGCCCGACAGTCAGAAAGACCGTCTTGCGTTCGCCGTTAGCTCTGACTGCATTCAGCCAAGTAGATACCGGATCAGATGCCGTGTCAAAGAAGACTTCGAGGCCGTCGGCCCGCGTTGCCTGCACATACCGGCCCTTGTCGATGACTTGAGTACAGCGTGAGGTAATTTCTAAAAGGTTCATAGTCGCTCCTTGGGTTGTTCACCCAGAGATTCTATGCCAGATATGCAAACCCGCCAGAAGAGATGGCAACCGAACGCTGTACTGAATTATTCGGCGTGACGCCACCGATCGCGACCGGAAATATCTCCTCATCTATGGCAAAGAAATTCAGCTTCGCAATCGTGGCGCTCACGCTTGCAATTACTATTAGCGCCGATGACCGAAAATATTCGAGCCTCGCAAAGTCCATTACCAAACAGGTATTGCAGATTATCGCTGACAAAGGCGACCCCAAAGGAAAGAATTACAACCTCGCTGTAAGCATTGTATCAGCAAATAAGAAAAAGATAAGCAAAAAAGCCGAGCAGAGCATGGGCGACTTTGAAAATTTAGTAAAAATGGATTTGGCGAGCAGCCCCAAAGTTGTTATCACTGAGACAGACCTCACCGCAAACCCCGCAGTGATGAAGATCATGGAGAACCAGCAATTACTCGGCACTGCCGGCAAATCAAAGATTACGAGCGGAGACGATGCGTTTCAAATCGCCATGCCCGATTTCTTCGTCACCATCGTCGTACCAGAAACCTTGGATACGGCAGACATCAAAGTGCATAAGGTTAATTATAGTCTACTCGGGGCATTCAATGTTGACCTAAAGCCAGTAACCGAAAGGGCCGCCGCCATGGAGACGACTTTTGAAAAGCTTCGACCGACTGCTATTCAAGCGAGTTCAATATTGCCGCCGACGACCAACTACACTTACGGCCCTGAAATGGTAACTGACGATTATTTCAATTCAGTTTGGGCCGAGGGCAGCAAGGGAGATGGGATCGGCGATTACCTGCTCTTCAAGTTTGGCGGAACGCACACATTTCACAAATTTGAGATCGTGAATGGCTTTTCTGCCCTACATAAAGTATTCGGTGATCTTTACTTCTTGAATAATCGCGTCAAAGGTTTGCGCATCGAATTTGAAGATGGTGCTGAAACAGTCATATTCAATGATAAAGTCAAGGGGTACCAGACAGTGGCGTTCAACAGAGCGCACCGATCTTCATGGGCCAAGATCAGCATCACTTCTGTGCACAAAGGTAAGCGGTGGGATGACACCTGTATTGCGGAGGCTCATTTTTTCGGACGGTAAGCGTTGGGCCGATAGACACTTCGCACAACTGGCGCATCCGCCGAAGCGGATTCAAACCTTTTCAAAGCAGTGACTTGCAAACGGGAATATGTACGAATCCCGTGGCAATGCTCAGTGCGGGCCGCTCGACGATGCCATTTTCAATGAGTACCTCAAGCAGACCTTCGTTCTCTGAATAATTCTTGATGGTCACATGCCCCTCAGGAATTGCCTCTCGAGTATTCACCGTGGCCGTCATGAATGGCTCATCATCATCGGTAACCAACTCTAAGGCGACTCGGTTGTTTTCGGCGTATTTGCTTTTCCAGATGGTAAGCTCCTCGCCCAAGAAACTTATTTTTCTTCTAGTATTGGTCATAGTACCTCCACGCCAATAGGCGTGTCCCGTTCTGGCGGGATTCTATTCTTGTCATGGTCATGCCTGCGACCGGAGCCGAATACAACCTACGGCCGTGGCAAAATGCCGAAAACTGCCGAACACTTAGTTAGAGCTCGGAAGTGGGTCACGTGGCTTGAAATTCTTTATGCGAGATTTGCAAACCCGCCGCGCCGGATCGAGCCGTTCTAACCTTCACCCGCCTTGATTTTTCTGCTTCCATTGTACGTAGAGCGTATAGATCGGCCATTTCCTAAAGGTGGTCTGCCGGTCTTCGGTCATCTTCAAGAACAGTTGCTCGAACTCCGCGTATTCTTCGAGAAGAATATGGAGACAGCAAATGACATCGTTTTCGCTTTTAGAGTCACTAATGATCTCGCCCATACGTCGAATTTCGCGAGGCGTGAAGGCCCGCCGACGCCGAACAATTTGCAGCTGGTTCACCTCAGAGGTCAACGGATCAAGAATCCCTTTGTGGGTCAATAGGGAACAAATATCTTCAGCGAGCGACAAGAATTGTTCACTGGCATCCTGATCGTACACATGTATACATAATAGCATGAACTGCGCGTAAATATCTTGAGCCATGGGATCGAAGTACTCTCGCAATGAGGCCGCAACTTGATTTGTGATTCTGCCCACACCCCTAATCAAATCGGTATTGTTGAGCAACAGGTACTTTGAGATACGGAATTTAATGTCTGCGCCAGTCTGGTCTCGCTGTTTCACTTCTAAGGTGTCTTCATTGGGAAAGGGCGCATTAAAATCATGCAAAACAAAATGATTATCCTTTTGCCGCTCAAATTTTATCAGAATGTCCTGATGGAATATCCGAAATCGTTGAATAAACAGAGGCCGCTCAACCTGCAAAACGGCTTTTTCGCCATTTAGCAACGTAGCGATTAATATTCTGATTACGTTTGCTTGATCTTTATTCTGGTCATAATCTTTAAAGGACACATGAGAGTAATCGATCTGCAATATATCGAACAGCTGACGATGGGTTTTTGCCCATGCAATATTTCTGTCAAAGGTATCGGCCATTTTCGGCATGCTTACTGCCAAATCACGTCCGTTGAGCTTGAGCCTCTTGTGCACCAAGAGCGCTTCCATAAATTCCAGTGCAGCGAACAGATCAGCGAGATTCGCTGGTATTGAAGCCGTGCCATCTACGTTGAGAGCAATGGTTAGTGATTTATCTCGGTTGATTTTGACCTCGAGCGCATTGTTTAAGAACAGACGGGTCTCACCAATAGAATTCCGCACGAGCGACGCCGATGAAAAATATGTCTTCTCAGCGACAACCACCTGTGCCGGGCCACTCAGCGCTAAGAGTCCATCGTCCAAGTGACAGGGCACAGTTAGGTTTTTCCCGAGATCGGCATACACGTAAAAATTGCCTTTAGCGAAATTCTCGATGAAATTCCGCTCAGGCATGAACGATAATACCATATCGGTCTGCTTGCCTGCAAGGTCTTTGATCGAAATGCTGCGATCAGTACCAACCTGAAGTTGCTTGTTCTGAAGAAAAAAATAGCAAATGGATTCGAGATGTAGCGCATCACTAACTAACTGAAAATTAAGTGCATAACTCTTCTGATTCTTTTGCATGTATTTCCGAATATCCATGGGCAAAAGGAAAGACAGGTAAATCTTTGGGAGATCGCCAAGCTGAACCATAAAGAACAAGAGCCCACCGTCGCGCAAATATACTTCAAGTCGATCACGCGTTATGGATTGTTTTAGCCTCCCGTTTGTCGACTTAACTTGCACAGGGATTCGACCGTGCAGATCACCGGCTTTTAGCCGGGGCTGCTTATACACGAGAATATGCCCATCCCAATGGGGATGACGGTCATTCTCCAGAATTTCAGAGGCCAATATATTGCTTTTTAATATCAAATCTCGGAGCGCGTGGATGCCCCGCTGTTCAATTTGGCTACTATTCACGCTGAAAAATTTTCAATTGGAGACTATTCACAATGTGTCAAATCTATACTAAGAAAATGGGAAATTAAAAATATCCGCGCGCAAAAACGAAAAACAATCTTGCCTACGAGAAAGCGCTATGTAAATCTGCCATACTGCTCGGATGCATGAAGAGCCGTATCCCGATCATGGAATGGTTTTCATCGAATAGCAACATTGATAAGGTCACGATAAGCGATCTGGCGGTAGCCATCGGTGAACATGGCTTGGTGCAACTGCCGTCTTTTCAAAGAGACGCCGTGTGGAATGAGCAGCAGATTGAACTTCTTTGGGACTCGATGCTTCGCGGATACCCCGTAGGCTCGCTGATATTCTCGGGAACGGCGAATTTTAGCCGACTAAACCTAACGACGCGCACGTTGCAGAACACCTCTGTTACGAAGGCCGGGGAAATGCGCCCGATTGATTCAAGCACCAAATACCTCATCATTGATGGGCAACAGAGAGCCATTGCCGTGAGGTTGGGCCATATGGCATGGGTTTCAGGGGACAAGGCGAGACTCTGGATAGATATAGGAACTGCGGCGGAAGCTGGCGCACATAGACTTTTTCATGTCTGCAATATCAAATCACCTTGGGGCCGCGAGGCCACCAACTACCAGATTTCGCAAGCCCAACTTGAATTGGCACAAGGCGGATCGGAAGAAATTTTCGACAGGCACAATGAAAAATTACTTAGCCTGACTTGGCCTTTGAAAGCGCAATGTCCTGTGCCGGTCGCAGACTTCTTGACCCTCTATGATGGGCAAAAACATAACTGGCATGATCTGATTCCGCCTGAATGGCCTCAGGAGCGAATCTCTCAGATTATGCAGTTACCAATTGACCGAAAGGCATTGAGCGAATGGCATAAACGGCTCTCGCATTTTGAAATACCCATCCATCTCGTGCGTGAGATCACCAGCGTCGAAGAACTGGGTGAAGCCTTTGAGCGCCTGAATAATCAAGGGACTCGTATGTCTCAAGCTGAACTATTCTTTTCAGGTCTTAAGATGCATTGGCCGGCGGCCCATGACTTAGTGTGGCAAATATACAGCGACCCTGCTACGGGAAGATTTCTCGAACCAATAGACATTGTGCACGCTGTCGTGCGACTTGCAGCCGCGAGCGACAAGCAGGTTCAAGGAGACGATGTTCCTGAGTTGACATTGAAAGACTTTAAGCGATTGATTGGCCCCAGTGAAGCTACCGGCTCGTTTCTCGCGAAGATTAAAGCATACCTTGCACACGAACCACAATCTGAAATTGGTCGTTTTCATGCTATTCTCAGGCACGCCAAGGCGATGTTACAGTACCATCCGGTTGAGAATCCGAGAGGTTTGCCGTTGCCAGCCCTTAGCCTCTTGTCACCAAAATTCTGGCACACCGTGGTTGTGTGGCTTGACCATAACTACGAAGATAAAGCGTTAATTTCAAGCGACATCAGCAAACGAAATGTGCTGCAACAGGCAATATTTGATCGACTCTTCGTCATTAGTACCCGCAAGCACCGGGCAAATACGCTTGCATTCGGCATAGCCGCAAAAGCCATCGGTATTCCTTTCCCATCGGGGCTTATACTCCGCAAATACTTCGCTACAGGCATCATGGCGTCTGATTTTGTATTTCAAACAGCTGCCACCTACGCCGCAAGTCTTGCCAAGGCTTGTGATGCGAAAGGAGACCTTTTCACGATAAATGACATTATTTTGCTATTTTGGGCTCAGCGTGAATCGTTGCATAATTGGTTTCAGGACTACGATCCGACGCTATACTTTGGCTCAGACGATCTACCGTATGATGTCGATCACCTTATAGCTGGTTCAAAATTCCAGCACGTACGCCATCGACATCCCGATTTTGATTGGGCCTTTCCGCATAATCAATTACATAACAGCACGGGAAATCTGCGCATTTGGCCCAAGCATTTGAACCGCGCCGATCAGGATGCCAATCTTGAATACAAAGGTCTACTGGGAGAAAGGGATGAATTCTTTCCTGAGGACGATAAATATCAGGCACAAATTGCGTATTTGAAGGCGAAACCATTTATGCTGGATACATTTGGCGCGATTAGAGCCGCCAGTGCATTTGCTGAAGAGGACGTTGATCTATGGCGAGAGGCTGCGGCCATGGGCGATGAGCGTAACTGGATAAAGAAAGACCGCATCGGAGCTGTTGTGAAAGCAATTACCAGACGTTCTGTCTACCTCTACGAACAGATCTATCGCGAATTAGAATGGGAAAGTTGGGGGAAGTTCGCTCTGAAGCAAACATGGTTTGTGGATTTGAGTGACTCTCCCATCATTGGAGAAACAGACTCGAAGCTAATGGAGATTTATGTCCGAATCAGTTGATCTAAAACTGCGAAATGCGGTGCGTTTCGTGACCATGTACAATGACCAGTTGCGCGCGGCCTTGACGCGAATTGCAGAGGATTTAGAGACCGCAGGTTGGCAAACCGGAAAACTTGAAACCCCGCTTTTCTCTTGGCCAAATCAGAGCCATTGGCAGACCAATTGGTCTTGGGATTATTTACCGTTGGCATTTCCGAGTATAACTTTCTCGAAACATTCTGAACCTAATAGGCCACCATGGGCCGGCATATACATCAGTCATATCTCGGATTCAGGGATTCTCGCAGCCCAAGAAAGTTTACGAAAAGAACCGCAATCAATGCCCCCCGCAGAGGAGTGCAGAACACTATGGATAATCAGATATTGTCTCGTTGGCCCCAAAGCGATTCAGATCGATGACAATACATATCATAAAAGCAGCTGGGAATCCCTCGCCAAACTATTGTTCCCAGACGAAAAGGTCTGGAGCTACGACATTGACACACATCGTCGGGTAGAAATAGAGCGCAACCAGATGATTTATGGCCATTTCATTTTTGACGCTGCGGAAATAATGCCCCTGCCTGACTTTGACGAAAAGATCATAGGATGTATTCGCGAGATCGACAAGAGGTACGCTATAATACTGGCTCGAAAATAGCATCAGTTTACGGGAGTAGTAACTTACAGGATCGTCCCATCAAAAGCCCCCATGTTTGAACAAACCTTCAAGAATATCGACGACATCTTACACAAAGATGCTGGCTGCAGCTCAGAGCTGGATTACGTAGAGCAGACCTCGTGGATTCTGTTTCTGAAGTATCTTGATGATTATGAGAAAGACAAGGCCGCAGCAGCGGAGCTGAAGGGTAAGGAATATAAATCCATCATTGAAAAGGGTTACCGGTGGGAAGTATGGGCCGCGCCTAAGGGAAAAGACGGCAAACTCGATCACCACAAGGCTCTTTCGGGCGATGACCTGACCGAGTTTGTGAACGGTAAACTTTTCCCGTATTTGACGAAGTTTAAGACCGACGCGACGAGTGCTGATACGTTTGAGTATAAGATTGGAGAGATTTTTAGTGAACTGAAAAACCGCATTCAGAGCGGGTACAACCTGCGCGAGGTAATAAATCGCATTGATGAGCTGCGCTTTCGGACGCATGCCGAGAAATATGAGCTGAGTCATCTTTACGAAGAAAAGATTAAGAACATGGGTAATGCGGGCCGCAATGGTGGTGAATATTACACGCCTCGCCCGCTGGTGAAGGTGATCGTGCAGGTAGTGGCGCCGAAGATCGGCGACAAGTGCTATGATGGCGCGATGGGCTCTGCGGGGTTCTTGGTTGAGACGCATGAATATCTGAAGAAGAGCAAGAAGCTGACGACGGCCGATATGGAAACCTTGCAGAAGAGAACTCTGTATGGTAAAGAGAAGAAGTCGCTCGCGTACATCATTGGCATCATGAACATGATTCTGCACGGCATTGAAGCGCCGAATGTGATTCATACGAACACGCTGGCCGAGAACCTCGCCGATGTGCAAGAAAAAGACCGTTTTGACATCGCGGTGGCGAATCCGCCTTTTGGTGGCAAAGAACGCGCTGAAGTGCAGCAGAACTTTCCGATTCAGACGGGCGAAACAGCCTATCTGTTCTTGCAGCATTTTATCAAGCTCTTGAAAGCCGGGGGAAAAGCGGGCATCGTTATCAAGAATACATTTCTCTCGAATTCAGACAATGCCTCTGTGGCTTTGCGCAAGCATCTTCTCGATAGCTGCAATTTGCATACGGTGTTGGATTTACCCGGTGGCACATTCACTGGTGCCGGGGTGAAGACCGTTGTCCTGTTTTTCAATAAAGGCTCTGCGACAAAGAAGATTTGGTATTACCAACTGAATCTCGACCGCAATCTGGGTAAAGGCAACCCGCTCAACGAAAATGATCTCGCTGATTTTGTTATGTTGCAGAAAACGAAGGCTGATTCGGCCAATTCATGGAGTGTGAAGATCGCCGACATCGACACGGCGAGCTATGATCTTTCGGTGAAGAATCCAAACAAGAAAGAAGAAGCGGCGTTGCGCGAGCCTGCGGCAATACTCACGGAAATTGCAGAGCTGGATCGCGAAAGTGCCTCGATTCTCTCATCTATCCGCAAGCTAATCTAATAGCCCGATGACCACAACCGTGAAAGAATTTACCCCGGAAGCGAAACTTACGATATTGACTTTAGCAAGTCCGCCAAGCTTCTGCGCAAGCAAGCTCAAATCTGGCGGATTTTTTTTATCCCACGAATTTCAGGCGGCGAATGATGACCGATTCGAGAATGACGCTGGTTCAAAGATTGCGCGAAAGATTGGTGGGTGAAATTTAATAAGAGATGTCGGCCTCGGAAATAACACTTCTGCATTTTGGTTCAGATAACTACACCCTCGGTTTCTCTTACGAGAAGCAGACTTATCAGGTCTTAAAATTGGTTTTTGGTAAGGACGGCAGCATTTATCTTTCAAATCCATATTACGGGAAAGCGAATAGGCTCATATCGAATATGATGCTTGAGGGTGCTGGAACTCGGACTCAACAAGGACGATACAAGCACATTGGTGGCTCACTCGATGAATTGGTTAAGACTTCACTCCACACAAGTGGCCATTCACATACGGAACAAATTGGCTCTCGCCAAAAGTTCGTGCGCAAGAAAGGGCCTTCACTAAGAGATTTTACTGGTCATCTATTTACTATTCAGCTAAAGGGAATCCAGCATTTCACCTCTGTGTCAGAAGCATCATTCGTTAGTCAGAAACGAAAAGAAAAGATAAACTTACGTCTAAATTCTATTGATGGCCGCATGTACAAAATTGTAGGGATGCTATCGATAAAAAAGGCTTTTCTCAATACCATGCCTCAATTGGGAAAGACAAATCTCGGGCCAGTTTTTACTCAGACTAATCCTCAGGGCCTTCAAGAAACGAATATTCTTATTTCTCCGAGCGTTTCGGATGTTTTCCAAGAGAAAGTTTTGGTGCTACAAATTACAGAAACTCCAAAATTCTCGACACCGAGCCAAAGTACTTGGCTACTTTACACTGGATTCGACGACCCACATATCGTCACAGATGTATCGAAACCAACAAGCTTGACGGTTGTTATTGAGACGCCAGTCGAGTGAAGATGTGCACAATGAAGTTCATCTGCGTTAGTCGCTGCTGCACCGTTCTGCCTCCCGTATAGAAATGAAAACTCACAAAATCCGAAAATCCGTCAAATCCTCATATCCGATCGAATCCGCGCTTCAAACTGTTGCCGGCTGGGAAGTGAAGACTTTGGGAGATCTTTTTGAGATAACTTCAAGCAGAAGAGTTTTTGAAGCAGATTGGAAAAAGACCGGAATCCCATTCTATCGCGCTCGAGAAATTGTGAAACTTGCAAAACAAGGCTTCGTAGACAACGAATTGTTCATCTCCACAGAGATGTACAATCAATACTCGAAAAAATACGGTATTCCGCAAGAAGGTGACATCATGGTCACTGGTGTTGGCACTCTCGGAATTTGCTATGTTGTTCAAAGAGATGATAAATTCTATTTTAAGGATGGCAACATAATCTGGCTGAAGAATACGAGCGGTGTAGATTCCCGGTTTGTCGAGTATGCATTTAAATCAGACATATTGAGAAAACAGATAGATAATTCAATTGGAGCAACGGTAGGCACTTTCACAATCATTAAGGCAAAAAACACTCTAATCCCCATCCCCCCACTCCCTGAACAAAAGCGCATCGTCGCCATTCTCGACGAAGCCTTTACCGCCATCGCCAAGGCGAAAGAGAACGCCGAGAAGAACCTGCGCAATGCGAAGGAGCTGTTTGAGAGCTATTTGCAGGGGGTGTTTGCGAATCCGGGTGAGGGGTGGGAGGAGAAGAAGTTGGGGGAGGTGGTCACTTTTTCAAGCGGAGGCACCCCATCTAAGAGTAATCACGAGTTCTGGCAAGGGGATGTCCCTTGGGTTTCCGGGAAGGATATGAAGTCGGATCGGATAAATGATTCAATCCTCCATATTTCGCAGCGAGCAATTTCTCAGACTGCAGCTCGCGTTGCTCCGATAGGTTCTTTGCTGATACTGGTTCGAGGCATGGGCCTTGCGAACGGCATCCCCATTGCGGAATTAATGGCACCTTGTGCTTTCAATCAAGACATTAAGGCGATGCAGGTTAACAGTGGTATTCAGCCAAGATATTTGCTACTCGCCTTGCAAGCTCAATTCAAGAACCATAATCAAATGACTGATATGGCGGCACATGGTACACTCAAGATCGAAATGGAAAATTTGAAGGAAGTGCCAATTCCCTTAGCTCCAAGCCACCTTCAAACAGAAATAGTCTATCGGATTGAGATGCTTCGATCGATGTCGCGAAGGCTTGAAGTCATCTACCAGCAAAAGCTTGCCGATCTGGAAGAGTTGAAGAAGTCGATTTTGCAGAAGGCGTTTAGAGGGGAGTTGACGGCCCGCTGAGGCTCGAGAAAGCCGCGTATGGAGCGCAGTCAGGTCAGCGAGGCCGTCAATCAAGAATTTGCCAGATTTGAATGGCGTTACCAACCGCCGTTTATGGCTCAGCCAATGGAATTTGGGCACTTTGCCGAATTGTATGATTTCGTCGAAAAGCAACATCAGTTCTGGACGGCACACCCGATTCCGATCACTCAAGATGTTCGGGCGTTTTGGGATACAATTCGCAGCCGATTGGATTATCTGGCCGACCCTAAAGCCACACAGCCGAGAACCACAGAGCAAATGTCAGCAACCTTTCACGATTTGCAAAAGAATGACTGGCCGAATACACCAGCTGACTCATTGCTTGCCGTAAAGGCCATTGCCTGCCCTTACCCTGACGACGTTGCTCGATGGCATGGTTTTCTGGCTGGTGCGCTCAGAGGGATTAATCCGAACCGAACAGCTAACATGCGGCAACCGCAAGAAGTCATGGGCTTTATGGAAGGCGTCGCGTTTGCCGAACCGCAAATTGTAAGCGCATTCTTGGGCAACGCGCATGAAGAACTGCGCAAACAGTTTGAGGTACGAAGTGTTGAAACCCAGAAACTGCAAAAACGCTTTGGCGAACTTGCACAGAATCTTGAGAATCAGAATAAAGAAAATAAGGTCGCGTTGGAGAAATGGCGGCTTGAAAAGGTACAAAATCTTGATGCCGAGTTAAACAATTTGCGTAATGATTTTCGTGCGCTAAAAGACCTCTATACTGAAAAATTGAAACTCGAAGCGCCTGCCCAATATTGGAAAGCCCGAGCCACTCGAATGCGGTGGGCGGGATTTGGATGGCTCACGTTCTCTGTAATATTCTTTGTCGCTATCGGTTGGGTCTTGTGGAATAATTTTATTGCTCCGAGTACCTTCGTCGATGCCAAGGAGCTGGCAACTCAGGTCACGGCAGTAGGCGCAGGCAAAGATTCGCTATTGGCCTATTTTTCATCGGCAAAGAATATTAGAAGCCTTGTGGGGTTCTCGGTACTGGCATCATTATACTTCTTTGTTTTGCGAATGCTCATACGATTGACTATCAGCTCTTTCCATTTATCGCTGGATGCGGCTGAACGCGAACAACTGACCTATGTATACTTGGCCCTTATCGAGAAGGGGCAAAACTCTGAGCAGAAGTTGATTCAAGATGCGGATCGCACGATTATTCTGCAATCTCTGTTTAGCCGGGCAGACACGGGCTTGCTCGCGGGCGATTCTTCGCCTACGATGCCGGGGGCTGATGTGGCAGCTCTCTTGAAAGGTGGGAAATCTTAGCGGATTCTGAACACCAGATTTATAGCAAGGAACATTACGGGGCTACAATTGTCATACGTTCAGCCGAGCGATATTGGTAGTTTTCACGGTGTCACAGAAGAAGATGTAATAAGGAAAATTAAAAGATTCTCCCTGTTACAAATTTGCGCGAAGATAAGCCCATACTTTCACACTTTGCGAGCCAAACCGCAGAACAGTTCGCTGAATCATTCTGCCCTCTCAAAATTGTCGAATTTCGCCCTCCTGCACTGCGAAATTGGAGATTCTTTACCCAATGAGCTTATCAGTGATGATGATCTGCGGAAACTATGCCAAATGATCAATTCGCTGGAGAACAATATTCTCAAACCAAACTCGACGACCGATGAAAAGTTTTCTTTCCTGTTAACAATCGCAACAAACCAACAGGCTTACCAATTTCAGAATATTTACTACGGTTCTGCCTTCTGGTGGTACCTGCTACGCGATGAAACGATTAAAGGCTATGCCGATGCATATTTCGGAATGGATGCAAAAAACGCCTTTGGAGGAATATTTCTTCTTCTCAACTTTTTCGATGACAATGGCTACGTATCAGCCAAATCACTTTTTGATAGATGCCGTGCAGAATCCCGTTCGACATTTTCACACCTATTAGACAGGTTCGCCATATCGTTAGAGCAATTCAAAAAACTAAAAGAATCTGATCCCAAGTATAGAACAGTGAATCGCGAGTCAGCTTCGTATAGTATTCTCAGAGATTTTCCGATCTTAAAAATCAGGGATGGCTATTTCATGCCAATATCGGGGCTGCTAATCAGAAAAGTCACGGATGAAATTTACTATGACTTACTTAGGTTCAACAGGGCCAAGGATGAAAACACTGCAAATAAGTTCACAAAACACTTTGGCATCGCATTACAGAGGCTCATTGATCACGTTGCCCAAATGACCCTTAACCCGAAGAAGACGAAGGTTCTATCAGAATTCACAAAACTCAAGAAAGGGAGTCCCATACATTCGGCCGATTTGCACTTTCTGGAGCAAGATTGGTTAACGCTGATACAAATCAAGAATAGAAGAGCGCCTCTTTCTGTTCACTGGGGCGACGTCGGCGATTACAAGAGGATAATTGATGAATCAATAATCCAAGAATATGAGCAAAATCTCAAAGTGATAAGAGATCGCGACATTTTCTATTCCGAAATTCCGGGGATTAATTCCACATTCAAGTTCATTAGTGTCGTGATACATACGGAGGGGTTCATCCACTTAAACGAAGAGCCAATCCGGGCGTTCATACGACAGAAAATTACTGAGAGAGAATGCAAGTTTGACAAGACCCCTGAGCTCAATGTCTGTATGGACTTGCTGGGCTACTGCAATCTTCTTGATTTCTCCCTAAACGCGAATAAGCATATTTTCAAAATCTTGCAAGACTACAGGTCTTACCAAGAGAACCCAGAAAAAACACACCGACGTTTGGGCAACGTGCTTTCGTTAGATTTTGCAAATTGGATTGCCATAAAGTCCTCGAGTTCCGGGAAAAAGCATCCATTCTACAAAAAATACTCCGCCGAATTTTTGGAATTTGCCATTACATTTGCAGGCGATAATTTGCTTTTGGCTGAAGGCGTAGCCGCTCAGATCAGAAGAGAAGCGGCCATGGTCAATTAGGGACTCTCAAACCCAATCTCACTTGACACATTACTTGACTAATACTTGACTGATCTTCTGAGCCGCAGGCGGCCCGGTTATGGCTTACGAACCATTCTTCACAATCACCCCAAAGCTGCTTTCTCTCGTAGAATCGGTTGTGGCGCTGCGCGAACGCATTCAGTTATCAACAGTCGAGCTGGCATGGATACCCGCCCTTCAGAGAGAAAGCCGTGACCGCAATGTGCATGCCTCGACGGCAATTGAGGGCAATACCCTGACACTGGCACAGGTCAGTAAGCTCGGTGAAGGCAAGAAATTGGTCATTAACGACCAGCGCGGCGAACGCGAAGTGCTCAACTATTTTGCCGGTCTGCGCCATGTCGAAAAACAGATGCGCAAGAAGACGATTCGCCACGAAGACATTTTCAGGTTGCATCAGGTTTTGGCGCAAGGTGTCATGGATCAGGGCGAAGCGGGCCGCTATCGCTCGATTGCGGTGCGCGTCGGCGACTACATGCCACCGGCCCCGCAAGACGTGTCGGGCCTCATGTTCGAGTTGCTCGATTGGTGGAACACCCGGTCACGCGAGCTTTCGCCAATACTCAGCTCTGCGATCTTGCACTACCGCTTTGAGTCAATACACCCTTTTGCCGATGGCAACGGCCGCACGGGTCGATCCCTTGCCCTTTGGGAACTCTTTCGCCGGGGGTTTGATACACACCACATATTTTCGGTTGATGAATATTATTGGAGTGATCGCCCTGCGTATTACGCAGCTCTCAATGCCGTGAGGCATGATGGCGAAGACCTGACAAGTTGGCTCGTTTACGCCACAGAGGGGCTGCGCCAAACTCTCGAACAGGTTTGGGTGCGCGTCAAGGCGTTACAACACAAATCACCGAAGAAATTGATACTACGGCCCAAACAGGAAAAATTGTTGGCGCTACTTCGCGACCACGGGTCTATGGCGCCGGCCGAATTGTGGTCAGCTCTCAAGGTTTCACGACAGGGAGCAATGGATTTGCTAAGGCCCCTTCTCAAAGCAGGCTTGGTGAAAAAAGAAGGCAACAAGAAGGTAGGCCGTTATCGTTTGCACCGACCATGAACGAAGCCCAGACACGTGCTGAAATCATCGACCCCCAATTAGTGGCCGCAGGTTGGGGAGTTATACCTGATTCGCGTATACTGCGCGAATACCATATCAACGAAGGTAAGATACAACTCGGCGGTGGCAGAGGCAAGAAGCTCACCGCAGATTATGTATTGGTCTATCGCAATCTCAAGATGGCCGTCGTCGAAGCAAAGAGTGATGACCTTGAGGTCGGCGAGGGTGTGGCGCAGGCAAAGCTCTATGCCGAGAAGCTCGCCCTCGATGTGGCCTACGCCGCCAATGGCCGGGAAATTTATGGCATCAACATGCAATCGGGCGGCGAGGGGTTGCTTACCAAATTTCCCTCGCCAGATGAACTCTGGAACAAGACCTTTGAAGAACAGAATGAATGGCGTGATCGATTCAATAGCGTTCCATTTGAATTTGTTGGTGGCAAGAAAGGTGCGAGATTTTATCAAGAGATAGCCGTCAATCGTACGCTCGAAGCCATTGCGCAGAAGAAAGAGCGCATTTTACTGACGTTGGCAACCGGTACGGGAAAGACCTTTATAGCATTCCAAATTGCGTGGAAGTTGTTTAAGACCCGCTGGAACCTGAAACGAGACAGCTCGCGACAGCCGCGAATCTTATTTTTGGCAGATCGCAATATTCTGGCAGATCAGGCGTTCAACGACTTCTCGGCATTTCCCGAAGATGCTCTGGTGCGGATAAACCCAAAGGAAATCAACAAAGCCGGCAAGGTTTTGACTAACGGTAGTGTATTCTTCACCATCTTTCAGACCTTTATGACGGGCCGGGGCGAAGATGGTAAACCTGCGCCTTACTTCGGCAGCTATCCGCCCGATTTCTTTGATTTCATAATCATAGACGAATGCCATCGCGGCGGCGCACAAGACGAAAGCAACTGGCGTGGTATTCTCGAATATTTTGCGCCAGCTGTGCAATTGGGACTAACCGCAACACCAAAGCGCAATAACAATGTCGATACCTACAAATACTTTGGCGAACCGATTTATACCTACTCGTTGAAAGAAGGTATCAATGACGGCTATTTGACGCCCTTCAAGGTGAAGCGCATTAAAACGACGCTTGATGATTATTTCTACACATCAGACGACGAAGTGCTCGAAGGTGAAGTCGAACAGGGCCGCCTCTATACAGAGCCCGATTTCAACCGCATCATCGAGATCAAGGCACGCGAAGAAAAGCGCGTGCAAATTTTCTTAGCTGATGCTAATCCAAAAGAAAAGGCGATCATCTTCTGCGCAACGCAAGATCATGCAGCTGCGGTGCGCGACATCGTGAACCAACTCAAGAAGAACCCCGATCCGTTGTATTGCGTTCGCGTGACGGCAAACGATGGCAGCATCGGCGATCAGTACCTAAAAGATTTCCGCGACAACGAGAAAACGATACCAACAATTCTCACAACCTCGCAAAAGCTTTCGACCGGGGTCGATGCACGCAACATTAGAAATATCGTGCTACTTCGGCCCGTCAGAAACATGATCGAATTTAAACAGATCGTAGGCCGAGGCACGCGGCTCTTTGATGGTAAGGATTTCTTTACGATCTATGACTTTGTAAACGCCTCGCTCAACTTCTTAGACCCAGAATGGGACGGTGATCCGTTAGAACCAGAAGAAACAGAGCCCAAGCCGGCACCAGAGGCGACCGAAGCGCCGCAAGAGGCGCCCCCTTCAGATGAAGAAGGTGAAAAGCGCACAAGACCTCGCAAAATCAAGATTCGCCTGCGCGACGGCAAAGAACGCGAAATTCAGCACATGGTTTCGACCTCTTTTTGGAGCGCAGACGGGAAACCTCTGTCGGTCGAAGAATTCTTGCAGAATCTATATGGAAAGTTGCCTGAGCTTTTCAAAAACGAAGCCGAACTGCGCAGCATCTGGTCGAGCCCCACAACCCGTCGGGCTTTGCTCGAAAGACTGGCCGACGCCGGCTACGGCAAAAGCGAACTGGCCAGCTTACAGGCGCTCGTGCAGGCCGAAAAGAGTGACCTGTTTGATGTGCTCGAGTACATCGCGTTTGCGATTAAACCCATCACTCGTGAAGCGCGAGTTAACCAAGCCAGAGTCAAAATGTTGCAGTCAATCGACGAACGACAGCGCGAGTTTCTGGACTTCGTCTTGGCCAAGTATATAGAATCAGGGGTAGAAGAACTCGACGATGAGAAATTGCCCAACCTGCTCGAGTTGAAATATGAATCGCTCAGCGACGCAACGGCGGCATTGGGTGACGTGAAAGCTATCCGCAGCACGTTTATTGAATCTCAGAAATATTTGTATTTTGTTTAAATACCGAATTGCGCCAAGAAAAGTTTTGCAGAATTAACGCAAACTTAATGGGACATAATCTTGAAATGGGTTTGACGCAACATTCGAGGCCCATTTACTTGAGCTGGCGAATTTGTTTCGCAAATTCTCAGTGAGCAAGGTTCATTGAGATAGGAAAACTTTCAATGAATTCGATGACGATACGGAAAGCCCCTGCTCTATCCGAAGGCAAGCAAACGGCCACTGCAAGAACTCTAGCCGAAGATGGGATTAAGCGGCTAATTGGGATTTTCGCCGAAAAAGACGAAAATGGCTGCATCTTTTGGCATGGCGAGTTTGACAAAGATCAGCGGCCGATTATTCTCGAGCGAAACAAAAAAGTTAATGTCCGTTCGCGTATCTTTCGGCTCAGAAATCCGGGCCAAGAGGGTAAGAAGATTTTTAATACTTGCGGTAATAAGAAATGCATTGCTCCCGAACATGCAAGTGTCAACCGCCGAGCAAGAGCGTGCGACGAGAAACTTGGACAATACATAGTTACTGATACTGGGTGTTACGTTTTCCCCCACAAGATTGCATTAAATACACAGCCAAAGGTGCGTGTCAAAGGCAACGTGATAAGTGCGTCACGAGCCGCTTACATTCAAGCTAACGGCGAAATTCCCGTCGGATGGCACATCAAGCACACCTGCGGGACGCCCGCTTGCATCAATCCGAGACACCTGCGCGCAGAGGCACCTCGAACTGAACGACTATTCCGTGAACCCCGCAATCTTTCGGCCAAGCGGGAGACGGCAGCTTAACGAGAAGGATAGACCATATGAGTTCACAAAAACATAATGAAATCAAAGAGCGCATACTGGCAAAATGTGTGAGGGACGTTGCGGGTTGTTTAGTCTGGCAAGGTTCGATTCATGGCAAAGATGGGACGCCAATTTTGAAGGTCTCAGGCATCAAAAAACAAATCAGGGTGCGCCCATTTCTCATGGACACAGTTCTAAAATCCCGACCAAAACGCGTAAAGGGATGCGCCATGAACGCCCTTTGCATTGACCCCGAACACTGCGCCAGAGCCTCCGAACGCAAAACAATGCGAGAGAAACTTGGTAATTACCGAATAATTGCGGAGACCGGGTGCCATGTGCTCAAGGGTCGGAATAATCTCGCAGGCTACTGTCAGATTCTGCATGAAACAAGATATTTGCTCGCTCACCGCGAAGCCTACCGACTCTTCAAAAGTGAAATAGAGACAGGAAAGGAGGTACATCATACTTGCAATACACCAGCTTGCATAAACCCAGAACATTTGGTGCTCGTAACGCCCGCAGAGAACAAATTGATGGCCCAGCGCGACGGGCTATTGAATGGGCCTCGAATTAGAGGTGAAGGGCACGGAAATACAAGGCTAAAGGTAATTGAAATCGCCCTGATCCGTGAAATGGCTGCGAACGGAATAAGCACTAAAGAAATCCAAAAGAAATACAAACTCTCGCGAGCACAGGTCAGACATATTGTGCGCGGGCTTAAGCACAACAATATCACATTGGTCGCGCGTATTTATGGAGAGTCCACTTACCAAGGATTTCGGCATACCTTAAATATGATTGCGGAAAATCGAGCAGACAGATCGGAAACAGTTGCGGTTTTGGATAATGGGAGAATCCGCCACTATTACAATGATCGTCGTGACGAGTGTTGGCTGGAGATAGACTTTAGCCTACTTTCTCCTTGGTCGCGAAAAATTCTGGGGATACCTAATGCCGCGTAATCTGTAATAGTTTTTACTTTATCTGACACTCTCTTAACAAAAAGGAGTGTTTATGACGACAGAACAGAAAATTATCAAGAACAAGGTTGGTCTGCTGAAACTGGCAGAGCAGCTGGGCAGCGTATCGAAAGCTTGCAAGGTTTTCGGTTACTCAAGAGACAGTTTCTACCGGTTTAAGGAGCTTTACGACAAGGGTGGCGAGCTCGCATTGCAGGAGATCAGCCGCAGGAAGCCTTTGCTGAAAAATCGTGTAGCTCCAGAGGTCGAGGAAGCGGTACGGGAAATTGCATTTCAATACCCCGCGTACGGTCAGGTTCGGGCGTCCAACGAGTTGCGCAAGATAGGTATCATCATCTCCCCTTTTGGCGTGCGCGGCGTTTGGCTGCGCCATGATCTTGCGACGTTTAAAAAACGGCTGAAATACCTTGAAGCGCGAATGGCTCAGGAAAAGGGGATCTTTACCGAGGCACAATTGGTTGCGCTCGAACGCGCAAAAGATGAGAAGGAAAGTCACGGTGAAATTGAAACGGAGCACCCTGGTTATTTGGGGTCACAAGACACGTTTTACGTGGGAAATATGAAGGGTGTGGGTAAAATTTATCAGCAGACCTTCATCGACACGTATTCGAAAGTCGCTTTTGCGAAACTCTATGATCGCAAGAATTCTCTGGTTTCAGCCGATATGCTTAACGACAGAGTCATCCCGTTTTTTGACGAGCATGAGATTCCGCTGTTGCGCGTTCTGACCGATCGTGGCAGCGAGTACTGTGGCAACCGGGAAGAGCACGATTATCAGCTGTATCTGGCCTTGGAGAATATCGACCACACAAAAACCAAGGCCAAGAGCCCGCAGACGAACGGCATTTGTGAGCGCTTTCACCGGACTATATTGAATGAGTTTTACAATGTTGCATTCAGAAAGAAGGTTTACACTTCTTTGGAGCAATTGCAGGCAGACCTTGATGAGTGGATTTACGATTACAACACGCAGCGCACTCATCAGGGGAAATATTGCTTCGGCAAAACGCCTCTGGCAACATTCAAAGACTCGCTCAGTATAGCGAAAGACAAAATGCTGGATTTGAAATTACAGACAGCATGAAAATGGGTGTGTCAGGTCAAGTTCAGACTTTTACACGTAATCAAACAGCAACACAGAATCGGGAAATCCCACTTGCGGCGCAGGCTGCGTTGCATCCCAAGATCAGACTTGCATCCGCAATTGGAAAAACAGGTGCCCGAACTGTGCTCCGAAATCCATATCGCTCCCCTTTAATCCCCACCACCGTCCAGAATTTATCAGTTTCACCCCATTCCCACGAATACTATGGCCAGCTGACGGACATCATTCTCGACTCATTCTACCCATCGACCTGCTCTTCTTGCAATGTGAAAATGACAGGCCGCGTAAGCACGCGCTCTTATGTAGCAAAGTGCCCTAAGTGCAGAAAGCATGTATCACGAATCAGCCATACTCCTTTCGCCTATTTGAAACTACCTCTCTGGACAGTTGGTTGGGTATTAGACCAAAGTGCCACAAAGTATCCTCAGGTTATCACTGGCGCAGAGATCAAGCGCTGCCTGAATATTTCTGAAGATGCTGCTTTACGTTTAAAGAAACGGGTTCAGGTTTTTGCGTCCCAACACAAGTCCGCCGTAGAGAGCTTGTTTTACTCTGAACTTAAGAAGCGCTTCCATAAATCCAAAGACCTACTTGAACCAGACAAGAAGGATATAAACAAAAGAGTAACTACCCCGGTAGGGAACAGACCTATTCCCCAGAGTGATTCAGTAGTTCTCTTTAGTGCAAAAGAGCGCTCAAATAAAGGCCGAAAACGCTTTCGTCATCATGGCCAAACAGCCTCTATATACTTAACTGACTCTTTAGGCGGAAGACAAGTAGGAGTAATGGTACAGACCACCACATGGAAAGGCGGCCCTGCTCTCTATGAATCAATCCCCAACCAACAGACCAAGACCATACTCCCCATAATACAGAGACAAATCCCCAAAAACACCCCCTTCTTCACAGATATGGGTATGGACTGGTTAAAACCCTATAATCGCAATCATAGGACAGTAAACCACAACCTTCAATCAAAAAGAGGCACCGGTAAATCCAGAAGACGATTTCAACAGAATGGAATACATACCCAAGCAGCAGAAGGAAGACAGGGAGCCTTAAAGACAGCCTTTCGAGCATACCGTTATATCAAGCCAGAACACTCACAATTATACCTGAACGAATACAGTTTCTTCGGAGCATTGAAATACTACGGAGCTGAACGCATTACATCACAGAATCAGAGTCTATTGGGGCAAAATCAGCGACCAAAGACGAAACAACAAGGGTGGGGTTTGTCGGGTATGAATTTTAGTACTCATAACCAATACTGAAAACACCGCGCCAATCACCTATTGGCCGCGAGTCGCGCCATGTCCAGGGTGTTGCCCAGTCGAACTTTAGCATCAGACCGGGATAAAGAATAAAGCGCACGCCGAGACCATAAGACATCTTGAGGTTTTGAAACTCGTTCTTATCGGGGTTGAAGCCGCGCCACGTGCGAGGGTTGTCGAAGGTGCTACCGCCGTCGATGAACGCGACCATCGAAAAGCCACGCATGACCCAGGGCACAGGCATACCAAAAGCCAGCGCGTCGAGCAGCGGAAAACGAAACTCGAGATTAAAAAAGAATGCATGGTAGCCGCGCAGCGACATGAAGTCATAGCCACGAATCGTGTTAAAACCGCCGATGATCCAGGGAAAGTATTGCGCATCGGGCCCGTTTGTCGTCGCCGCGTAAACACGGCTGGCGAGAATATATCGCTGCCAGATCTGCCAATAGAACCGAGCCTCGACGGTATTGCGGTTAAAAATGAAATCGCGGCCAGAAACGTTGACGCTTTGCTCTCCTACATATGCGGCATGCCAGCCCTTCAGCGGCCCGATCACCGAGTAGAGCACATTGTTGTGCCGCACGCCGTATTGTACGCTGTACGTGTTGGTGTACGTATCGGGCCGAATGCGCTCTTCGGGCAAATTGCGCGGGTATAAAAACGATTCTTCGGCGCGCGCCATATTGAATTGCAGCAGCAGAGAATCGAATGGCGTCATTGGATAATCCATACCAAAATAACCGCCAATCTTCAAGACCGAACCGATGTAAGGCGGATAGTAGAACAGCCCGTTGAGCGACGTCAGATCAATCAGGTTCACGGGGGATATGGCAAACGTCGTGCGGTAGACACCCCAGTGCATCTTGACGCGTTTTTTCATGTAACCATAATCGAAATTGAAAATGCCGAGCCCATTCGTGAGAAAGTTGCCGACCATGCTGAATTGGTGGTTACCCGTCAGGTCAGAGCCCGTGAGCGCAACCATGCCGGCAAAATAGGTTCCGCCGTCGTACGCGCCCATGCCAAGCAAGAAGAAAATAAAGTCTGGGCCGACGCGCGCACGATAAGGTTCGACGCCTATTACCTTACCCGTTGTGTCATAGCCTGGCAGCGCCAGAGGCTTATAGGTGTGCACAATAGTATCGTCGGCGTAAAACTTTTCATCACCCGGCGTGACATCACGCAGCGCGATATCAAAACCCTGCTGCCTGAACTGTGTGTAAATAATGCGGCGCGGCGCATCTTTTGCCACAGGCGCATCAGATATCTGCGCGTCGAGCGCGCCCCCCCCGGTGTCGGTCAGTTTTTTCTTCTGCAATGTTTTGGTGTCGAGTAGATAGATGTTGTGAATGCCTGTGTGGTTTGAGACGTACAAGATACGGTCATTCGACGTTTTGTCATAAAACTGCGGCGACATCTGTTTCTGTGCGTCGCGCGTCAGCTGCCGCACCTGTCTGGTCTTGATCTCCAGTGAAAATAAGTGATATTCGGCGCTTTCAAGATTACCTTCAGCGTTCAGGTTGGATGCATAAACAACCTGCGTGTTGTCGCCTGATAAAGCCGGATCTTTTTCTGAATAAGCATCGTGCGTGAGTTTTTCAGTCTTCTGTGTCGCGAGCTCAACCCTGTAGATGTCGGTCACGCCTAAAACTGCGCCGACAAACACAGCATACTTACCGTCGGGTGACAGACGGGGGTGCATAATCATGTCGACGGGCGGCGTCAGTCGCTGTACGATTCGCCGCGTCTCAATATCAAACAAAATCAACCGATCTTTACCCTGGCTGCGCGCAGAGAAAAAAATGCGTTTTGAATCGGGCGTGAAAGAAATGCGGTTCGTCATCAGGTGCAGCTGAAAAAATGTCGGGTTATCTGAACTTTTCAACAAGATGGTTTCATCTTCCGTAGGCTTTTTCGGCTTTTCCAGTGAAAAGTCGGTCTTGCGCTTTACACCTTTAATATCGCGCATGACCAGCACGGGGTAAAAACCGCGTGCGGTCAGATAGACCGCTTTCGCGCCATCAGGAGAAATCGACGGGTGCAGGTTGATGATCGATTCGTCGTCAAGATGGCGACTGATGAGCGGCCCCTCTTCGTCGTCGTATTTCTTGTTCACCAGGGGAAAGTATTTTCGCTTCACCCAGCGGCGCCAGCCTGCGTCAAATTCGTCGAAAGGCAGCCCCAGATTCGTTTTGACCGCATCTTCTATACCGCGCAGATCGCGCAGGTCGCGCAACATTTCGCCGAGTTTTGCCTCCCCCCAGGTGTCGGCGATATATTGCATCACTGACTGGCCGCCTTTGTAAAATATGAAGCCGGTCTGCACCCGGTACTCATTCATCATTTCGAGCGAAGGCAGGGTGTCGGTCAGCGCGGCGTCGCGCATCTGCATGTCGGCTGTTGAATCCCACCCCAGCGAAAAATATTCGGCCATGCCTTCGACAAACCATAACGGGGGCTGGCCACCTTGCACCAGTGAGATGGTGCTGCCCATCGTCTGCCCCAGCAAAATGTCATATTGAAACGCATGCACCAGTTCGTGCACAACCACATGGCGAAACTCATCGTTGCTGCCAAGGTATGGCACGACGACGCGTCGTTTAATGCGCTCGGTAAAGCCCCCTGTGCCTTCATCAATCGCAAACGGAATAATGTTTGTGGACTGAAAATGGCCGTGCGATGGGTAGACAAATATCGGTGTCACCATCGACAGCCGATGCCCCAGGCGGTTACTGAGCATGATGTTCGCTTCTTCGGCGTATTGCAGGGTCTTTTGCGCCAGGTGATTATAACCTTCGGGAAAGTAAATATCGAAGTGCTGGCTCTTCAGCACTTTCCATTCGATTTCTTCCCAGTTGATTTTTTGTGCGGCAGCAAGTGGGCTGCTGATGAGAAGCGCGAGTAGCAAGAGGCGTTTCATGGGTCGGCTGCGCTCTGTTACGCTTCGACGCCCGATCACTCCGTCAAGGAGGTAAATTCAGGTATGGTTTAAACCGGTAGATTTCATGAACACCCAGGTGTTCATTTTGCTTTCGGAACTCTTGTACGTGGTAGCTACCACACGGCTGGCGTGCAAATTGCTGAGCCTTTTCTTTCGTCATTGTTCGCAGCAAAAAATCGACTATTCGCGAAATGCTTACTCGCAGGGTTGTTGAATAAAAACGCAGTATATTGGCCTGCTCCGCATTCCACCGCACGGTCAGCTTGACGTAGTCTCCCCGATCGCGGTTATACTTTACCAGCCGATCTCGCCGCATTTTCAATCGGGTCAGGCGAGCACAATGCGCGCGCAGATTTCCGGAAAATTCAGAACGGTAGATATCCCATTTCTTCCTCGCAAGTGGGGTCAAACTTATGCTGCTTAAGAACATCCCTATACAGATTAAATACCAGAAAAGCGTGATTTTTTCTCATTCCGTGACAAAAAAAGTAACTGTGGTAGTTACCACAAATCTTGAGCTTCCCGTGTCTCTCTACTGGATTTTGCGATATACATCGAATCGACCGCATGATTGCCTATTGATTAGCGACCACCATGGCAGGCACGCGTGCAAGTTCTTCGTTCATCTTCATCACAATTCTCTTAGACGTCATCGGTTTCGGACTCATCATTCCCGTGATGCCGAAGATGGTCTCGAAATTCACCTCGAGTGACGTCGAGACTAACTACTGGTACATGGTGATGACTGCAAGCTATGGCGTGATGCAATTTTTCTTTTCGCCAATTCTCGGCGCGCTGAGCGACAAGTTTGGGCGACGGCCGGTCATTTTAATTTCCATCGTCGGTCTCGGTCTTGATTTTATTTTACAGGGCATTGCCTGGTCGATTCCGGTTTTGTTTGCCGCGCGCGTGCTGGGCGGCATTACCGGCGCAAGTTTCTCAGTCGGCAGCGCGTACATCGCCGATGTAACCTCAGCCGAAGACCGTGCGAAGGGTTTTGGCATGATCGGCATGGCATTCGGCATAGGCTTTATTCTAGGGCCCATGCTCGGTGGCTTTCTCGGCGACTACCGCGCAGAGCTTCCATTTTTTGCCGCTGCTGCGTTCTCGCTGCTGAACGCGCTCTACGGCTTGTTTGTATTGCCCGAGTCGTTGCCCAAACATTTGCGCACTGCGTTTTCGCTGAAGAAAGCCAACGCCTTTTCTGCGTTAAAGGGTCTTGTTGAACTCAAAGGTCTTGGCATGTTTATTCTGGCGATTGCGCTGACAAACCTCGCGCAGTTCATGATGCACTCGGTGTGGGTACGCTATACCGAGACGCGTTTTCTCTGGTCGCCGAAAGATAACGGTGTCGCACTGTTTGCGGTCGGCATGTCGGCGGCCATCGTGCAGGGGGGATTGCTCGGCGTGCTGATCAAGACGCTGGGTGAAGTGCGTTTGGCAAAAGTAGGATTATTTTTTGCGGCGATGCAATTTATACTGATGGGTCTGGCACCGCAGGGCTTTTATATGTATATCATTATGCTGGTGACAATTCTCGCGAGTGCTGCGGGGCCGGCATTACAGGCGCACGTTTCGCGCGCCGTACCGCCGCACAAACAGGGTATTGCCATGGGGTCGCTGACATCGATCGGCAGCATCACACAGGTGATCGCGCCGTTCGCTGGCCTGAGCATATTGTCGAAGTTTACGCACGCGCCAGGCGCGCTCAACACACTTCAGGCTGGCATGCCCTTTTTTGCGAGCGCGGCTCTGCAGTTTGTGGCTTTCGCCCTCGCAGTCTGGTATTTTAACCGTGGTCAGATTTCGTCAGGCAGCGGCGGCACGAAGTCCATAATAACCGGGTAACTTTCGCTTTCGCCGAGCGATTTGCGTTTAAAGCTGAGGCGAATATTCAGGTTCGCGATTTCGTTCTCTTGCCCAATGCGCTTACTGTTCTCTACAGATTTCCAGTAGTGCATCAGCGATTTTTGTTCGTCATCGAGCATCTCATAGATGGCGCCAATGTTGTTTTCTATAATCGCGAGGTTTGAGACGAGTCGCGCGTGCTTATCGTTGCCCGAATCGATTCGGGTGATTGAATTGACACGGGCATTGTAGCGATCTTGCGAATAAAAGAGCAGCCCCAGCGCGCTGTCGAGATATTTCTCTCGCTGCGCTCGGGCGGTTTCTTCGACAGCGAGGCGGTAATAACAGTGCGACTGTGCCAGGCTTAGGTTGGGCAGCGAGGCCGCTTTTTCAGGGTCGATTTTTTCCCAATCGGCGAGGGCTCCCCGATGGTCGTTGCGCACGAATCGTGACCAGCCAGAGAAATACAAGAGTTCGCTTTCAACTTTGGTGCCGCTAAGCCCTAAAGACCGCGCTTCGTTGAACTCGGTTTCAACACGGTCAAGCTGCGCCATCAGTGCCCCGGTGCCGGTATCGCTCTGCGAGCGGTATTTCTGCACCTCTTTCAGGCGAAACCAGGTTGCTGAATTCGAAAGATCGCGCATCGCGTCGAGGTACATCGACTTACCGGTGTTGAAGGCAATTATGCCCACCGGCGCATCAGAAAGAGTCTCGTCTTGCTCGTTTTCGCCGAGCTCTGCAAGTTTTTCCGGGGTGCTTTGCTGTTTCGCGAGTTTCAAGAGTTCGAGCGCGCCTGAATAGTCGCTCAGCGACATCAGAATTTCGGCACGGTCGTTGAGGGCCATAAAGTGGCGTGGATCATAGTGGTACGCATATTCAAATTGCTTCAATGCCATGCGCACCTGGTTTTTGTCTTTTGCAAAAGAGCGGGCGCGCTGGTAATATCCCTCGGCAAATTTTGAGCCCTCATGTTTTACGCCGAAACTGTCGGTTTCTGATGAGGCAAATATTGAATTGAGCAGGTCGTCGGCCCGTGTCTTGAGTTGCTGCCCCGAGAGCATGTTCGAAGGCGAAATATTGTACTTAACACGGAGCTCGTTTTCTGCCGGCAAATCGATGTAAAAGGCGGCAAGGCGTGCCCTGATATACATCGGCAGCTTGTTTTCGATCTTTTTCGAGCGCACCAGTGTATGGTGTTGTATGACCATGCGCGGATCATCGTTGAGTTTATGCAGTTTCAGCAGGGCCTTGAGAATGCCGGCATGCGCCGCCACATGGTCATGGTCTTTATCGACGATCTTCTTGTAATAGTCGAGCGACCGGTCATATTCTTTTTCATGGTAGAAGATGTCGCCGATTCCCATCACGGCGCGATCGATCATCTCTTCTTTCTTAAATGCAGGTGTCGCCGGGTTCGACATCAGTACACGGCGGTAATAGTCAGCACCGAGAAAGTTGTTCTTGTAGGCTTCGCGCGCAAAGCGTCGCGACGGATTGCTGTGAAACTGCCCGAGCGCGATCAGCACCTGGGCTTCGTCTTTCTTGTTGTCGAGGTGCGAAATAACATACGCGCCCTTTTTGCCCATCGCGAGTTGTGTGCCGTTGACCGCGATCGCATTGTCACCACCTGCATAGGCAACGACCGGCACGCGTTTGACACTGCCGAAAAGTTCTGCGCTCGAGCGTATTTCTTTGTCACCTGCTCTTGCCGCCGGCGCATTGCCGGGAAGTTTCAGCTCAGCAAAAAGTTTACTGAACGCTTCTTCATAGAGGCCTTTGTAGCGGTAAGCGTCAGCGTACTGCAAATACGCATACGTGTCTTTGTCATAATAACTGAGCGCTTTCTCGAACTGCTTTTCAGCCTCGGGTATTGCCGACGCACCGCGCTGCATAATCATATCGCGGCCTTTGGCAACTGCATTGCGATAAAACATCGGCTTCAGCAGCGAGAAGTATACACCCCCGACGAGCGTAATCAACACAAAGGCTGCGATTGCGCCAAAACGGGTGAGCTTAATGAGCCGCTCTTGCCGCGCGAGCCCCTCGTCGGTGTATTCCGGGCGCGCCATAATGATGCGCGGCCCTGCAGCATTACCCGATTCAGACTCATCGGCCACTTCAGCGATGGCCTTGCTGTCGAGCCAGGCACCGACTTCATGCGCCGAGGCTTCTTCAGATAGCAGCCGCATGAGCTCGGCAGAATCTGCCGGCTTCATGTTCTCGTCGAGTAATGCCTTACTGAGCCTGCGCCGCAACGGTGCAGAAAAAGACCGCAGCGTTTCTCTTACACGGCGCAGCGTTGCGGGGTCGACCGTTGCCGACTCTTCTGCGGCCAGTGAGCTTAAGTCAGATGATAGAGAGCCTGCGCCGAGAGCAGCGGCGCCGCCACCGAGCGCAACCTCGGGTGAAAGATCATCGAGCGACGGAGCCGAAGATTCGAAGTTGAAAGCATCGTCTTGCGCTGCAGGCGCCGAAGAGAAGTCGCCCATATCTGGCGATGCGGCGCCGAAGTCATCTCCCCCTGCACCGAAGTTGTCTGCGGCAGGTGCATCGAAATTGAAATCGCTGCCCGTATCGCCGAGGTCGGGAGCGCCGGGCAAATCGGCGCCTGAATCAACAGGCAGATCAAAAGAATCAGCAGGGGGTAAATCCGCATCGGCTGAAGGTGCACCAAAATCAGCGCCAAAATCATCAGTGCCTGCACCGGGATCAGCGTCAGCAGTCGGTGCCGGGGCATCAAAACTGAAGTCATCGGTTGCGGGCAAACCGAAGTCGTCTGCCGGGGTGTCGGCAGGCAGGTCAGCAGGTGCGGCAAAATCAAAATCTCCCTCGCCTGTTTCGGCAGTGGGCGCATCGGACGTTGCCGGTGGCAGGTCGAAACCATCATCTGGCAAACCCGGTAACGCATCGGCGTCGGCAGCAGGTGCTGCATCACCGCTATCGGGAAAGGCAAAATCAAGTTCACCACCGGCGGCGGCCGCATCATCTGCTGGCAGGTCAGTTGAAAAATCTGCTGCGGGGGCCAGATCGCCGCCGCCCGCTGGCAAGTCGCCCAAATCGCCCGGCGCACCAAAATCCATCGCGCCCGCATCGAAGTCGGGAGCAGGCGCCTCGCCTGCTTCAAGCGGCACGTCTTGTGGCTCGGCTGTTGCAGCCGGCGTGTCAAAGTTATTCAGATCGAGATCGAGTACGTCGTCAAATTTCGAGAGGTCGGCTATAGGCCGCTTCGGCGGCGCTGCATCGACTGCCGGCGCATCGTCGCCGCCGTCGATGTTGAGCGTCTCATCGGGTTCACCAATGCCCTCATCGTCACCCTGTGCACCGGCATCGAGCTCAACCTGACCAGGGGCTCTTTTGAAAAAATCGGTCAGCTCGCTGATCGTGGCGAGTTCTTCTTCGGTATAAGTTACCGGTTCTTTTGGTTGCTCTTCTGCCATTCGTTCGCTCGCGTGCCGCTCGCAGGTAACCCATGAAACCAGGTATTTTGCGGCTCTGGCGCAAAATGCCTGGTTTCACGCAGACACGCAAGCTTTATCCCTAAAGAAAATATCGGAACTTCCGAAAATAATTTGAGGGATTTATGTCGCTTCAACCCAGGCTCAACACCCGCACAATACAAATCTTAGGGCTCGTCGGCATGCTGTCGGCGACGGCGGTTTTCGCCGCAGACGACGGTGATGTGCAGGCCAGCCGTCAGGCAACGCAGAGCGAAAATTTCGACCTCACGTCTGACCAGCTCGAAGCAGGCCGTGAGGCCAAACCCAATGTTATATACGGATACAAACTCGACACGATGCGAAAGGCCGAAAAGCCCGCATTCGTCACGCTGATCGATGCGCACAGCTATGCCCGCGGCCAGGCACTGGCGCAGCGCGGCGTGCTCTTTACCTACCAGAACCGTGCTGCCCGTGAGGTACGCTTCGTCGCCGATATTCCCGGCATGTCGCCGCAGCCCATGCGCCGCAACCAGTACGGCGTGTGGATCTATTATTACGTACCGCCTGAAATAGTGCACGCGGCACCCACAAAAAAGGTACGTTATAAATTCTGGGTCGACGGCCTTTTCACGGTAGACGACACGCACGAACAGCACGAGAAAGATTCTTCAGGCACAATCGCCTCGGTCTTTCATCTGCTGCATGACCATTTCGCGGCGAGCTCAGGGGTCTTCGTGCTCGACACGCCGGTAAACCATGGCCGCGAAGTTCTCTTTCGCATTCCCGCAGGTGACGCAGAAACGGCAAGCGTCGCCGGCGATTTCAATCGCTGGAGCGGGCAGCGCGACTACCTCGTGCGCAGCGAAGAAGGTTACTTCGAACTCAAAAAAATAATTCCGCCGGGTGAGTATACGTTTCTTTACAGAGTCGACGGCAAACTGACGCAGAAGGTCTCCACTGCAAAGAGTCGCATGCACCCAGTTTACGGGCGCGTGAACTATTTTGTCGTGAAGTAGACCGAGAGGGTGGTCTGAGTTTCACTGTTCTTCAGCGAGACACTCAGCTGAAATCCAGACACCGTCACCGCCGGGTGCGACGCGCACCTTAATACTTTCCCCGTTATCGCGAAAATCAATCACCTCAACATTGGGCCTTTGAGTATTTGGTCCTTTAATAATTCGATCGCTGCACTCCCCCGCTTTGAGGTGCACGGCGGGCGGGGCTTTCGACGTCGGGTCGCGTTCGAGTGTTCCTCCGTCGAGCACGCGCTGGCCGACCAGCTTGTCATTTGCATCATACTCTGTTACACCCCACAGCGTCGGGTGATTCAGCATCTCAGCCTCGTAGACCCGAATAAGGCTACCGCCATCGCTGCGGTAGACGGTTTGGTACCAGCGGGGGCCTGAGCGCTGCGCAGAGATCAGCAGCTTCTTCGCTACAAGCAGCGAAGGGTTGCCTATAGTCGTTTTGAACTGCACCAGCTTGTGGCCAATCTTGTCATAAAGAAAAAGTCTGTAGAAGAGATTGACTCCGCCATAACCGACGCCTTCGAGAATGCCCACGTCAGTTGTGCCGTCAAAATTGAAATCGGCGAAAACCACTTCATCGGTTGCAGGCTCCATTTCAGCCCGATCGAATGCACCGAGGTCTTGTGCCGCGCCGCCATTCATTTTCGCCACGACCCTGCCATTGACAACACTCAGCCTCACCTCAAGATTCTTGACGGGGAAAAAAACGGCAGGCAGCCTTTTTGCAGTCACTCGCGTGGCGTCAGCGAAATGCAGAGCTGGCGCAACCAAGAGCAGAACGGTGAAGATCCTCATGAATAAAATATTCATTTTGCCGCACGGCTTTTGTAAACATTCTGCAGCCGGTCGGGATAATCAGAAATGATACCATCGACGCCGAGCTCGAGCAGCCGCTGCATTTCGCCCGCGTCGTTGACTGTCCACGGAATCACTGCGAGATTTTTTGCGTGCGCATCGGCAACGAAGCTGGCATTAATGTAGAGCCGGTAAGGTGAAAGAATATCTGCCTTCACCGCGAGCGCCTTGTCAATCGCGTCGGCACGCACGCCACCACCGAGGCCGAGATAGATTTTTAGACCCTGCCAGCGCGTCAGCGTCACCAGGGCCGAGGTGCGCTGGTCTGCCTGCAGGGTCTTGATGCTTTTCAGAATGCGGTGGTCGAACGACTGAATCGTCACGCGTTTCTGGTAGCCTGACGCACGCACCTTTTTGAGCAGCGTCGCGGCGAATATTTCGACATCGGCGTCGGTTGCGCCCTCGGCGAATTTCGCCTCGACGTTGAATGCGACTTTGCGCGCGGCCGGGTCGGTGGCCTCACGTTTTTTGATCGCGGCGAAAAACTCGTCGAGAGTCATCAGCCGCGTGCCGGGCACTGGCTTTTGCTCGACGAACTTCGGGTCGGCTTTCGAACCGCAATCGAGCTTTTTCAGCTCTCCCGTTTGCAGATTGCGAATCGGCTGCGATTGAATGGCGCTGCCATCGTCGTTGCGGCAAAGCGCCGGGTTGGTTTCTGTGTCGTGGTGAATGATCAGGTTGCCATCGGCTGTCAGCACGGTATCGAGCTCAAGCACGTTCATACCATGCGCGAGCGCCGCTTCGAAGGCAGGCCAGGTGTTCTCGGGTGCAAGCCCGCGCGCACCGCGGTGGCCCTGCAGCTCAAGCTCTGCCAGAAGGGGGCGATTCTGCACCGAAGCGCAGCTGATAAAAGTAAATACAGACAGAATTGACCAGATTTTCATGTGGCGATTCGACAGAGGTGCCGTGGCGCGTCTGCTGAAATCCCGCTTTTCGGCATGACGAACGGGCAAAACCTTCACCCAGATGGCCGCTGACGTTACAGAAATAAATCCCCCTTTAAAAACTCTGCCGTGGTGGCAGAAACTCGAAAAAATCTCTCTCTATGCATTTTTTCTGTCGGCTTTTTTCGGCGGGTTGTTTCTGGGCTTTCTGCACTTTCGCATTCACTCAAAAACCGGCGACCTCGACCGGCTCGCGTCGTTTCGCCCGACTATACCGACGCGGCTCTATGACCAGAAAGGTCGCCTGATTTCAGAACTTTTTCGCCACCAGCGCAAACTCGTATCGCTCGACGAGATACCGCGCCCGGTCATTGCCGCATTTCTCGCAATTGAAGATTCGAATTTTTACGATCACTTTGGCATCGACTTCAAGGGCATTCTGCGCGCGAGCCTGAAGAACCTGCGCGCGATGCGAGTCGTCGCCGGCGGTTCGACGATCACGCAGCAGCTGGTGAAGGGGCTTTATACCGAAAGCGAGCGCACGCTCTACCGTAAGATCTACGAAGCGATTCTCGCTCTGCAGGTTGAAAAGGCATTTACGAAAGATGAAATTCTTGAAATGTATTTTAACCAGACATACTTCGGCCACGGTGCTTATGGTATCTCTGCAGCGGCGCAGTTCTATTTCGATAAACCCGTCTCGAAGCTCAACTTTATGGAAGCGTCGATTCTCGCAGCGCTGCCCAAGTCGCCGCACAACTATTCACCGATTCGTGCCCCGCACGACGCCTACCGCAAAAACCGTGTTTCGTTGAACCGTCTCGTCGAAGTGGGATACATCACGAAACAAGAAGCGGACACTCTCTACAAAACATTCTGGCCTGTTTACTGGAAAAAAATCGTGACAACCCCGCCGTCGAAAACCATTTTTGGTGAAAAGGTGAACAACGCGCCCTACTTCACCGAACACGTACGTCAAGAGCTTATCGCGCTTTATGGTGAAGATGTGGTCTATTCGAAGGGCCTGCAGGTTTATACAACTCTCGATCTCGATCACCAGCAGGCGGCAGAGCGCGCATTCTTGCCGCAGCTCGAAAAAATGGACCCGATTGCGCGCAACTATAACCGCTTCATGACCGGCGGTATCGATGGCTCTTTGCTCTCGACCTATTACGCGCTGGCGAACATCGTGCCGCTGCCAGGCATCAAGCGCGAATATTCGCTGCGCAACGACTTCAGAAAAAAATTCAAAGACGAAACCGCCGACGCATTCGAACTCGTTTCATTGGCGATGCCATCGCAGCAGGTAAACGACGTCTCTTCTGAATTCATGTCGGCGAACCGTGAATTTCGCGGCGATCTGCACGTGCAGGGCGCGATGCTCGCGCTCGACATGAAAACGGGCCGCTACACCGCAATGATCGGCGGGCGCGAATTCAAATCATCAGACCAGTTCAACCGCGCGACGATGGCGAAACGCCAGCCGGGTTCGGCGATTAAGCCGTTCGTTTACGGGGCCGCTCTCGAAGCGCGTGCGATACACTATGGCATGGGCTTTATCGATTCACCGATTGTGAACATTCAACCGAACGGCGAGCAGTGGGCCCCGGCAAACTTCGACTCGGGTTTCACCGGCTACGTGCTCGCATATCGCGCTCTATCCGCGTCGCTGAACCTCGTGTCCGTGCAGATCTACGATCTGGTGGGCCCCGACGCCATCATCAACTACATCAGCCGGCTCACCAAAGCGCCCGAATCGCGCTTTCAACCGAACCCGGCGCTGTCGCTCGGCGCCTCTGAACTGACCCCGGCAGAAATGCTGCTTGGTTATGCGATCATCGGCAATAAAGGTCAGGATATTATTCCCCATGCGATCATCTACATCGCCGACCGCGACGGTAACGTCACAGCACACCCTGAGAATGACGTGATTCAGGCCCTCAACTACAAGCGCCGCACCGGCCAGATTCAGGTCATCGAAGAGGGCCCGGCTTTCATCTTGCGCAAGATGATGGAGAACGTGGTCAATTCAGGTACCCCCACCGACGCGATTCGTAACCGCGCCGGCTACAAAGGCCCCGGCGCAGGCAAGACGGGCACGAGTAATTCGTTCAACGACGTCTGGTTCGGGGGATACACCACCGACATGGCTGCAGTCGTCTGGGCGGGTATGGATAACGGCAACATGACACTCGGCCGGGGTGTTTCAGGCGGTGACGTGATTGCCCCCGTCTGGGGCGCATTCATGCGCGACATCTACAACGCGCGCGGCAAGCTCGCCGAGCCATTTGACCAGACTCTGCCGCGCACCGTTCGCTCGGGCGGCGTCTGCAAATACACAGGCAAGTGGCCGAACGCGCAGTGCGACAAACCCGAAGACCTCACCGGCACGCTGATTCCCGAACCGATTACAGTAAACGGCAAACGCCGCGGGGTCGGCGGCGAAACCTGCAATTGCCACCATGCCGAATCGAAGAGTTTTCTCGATCTCTTGCAGGCCGACCACAACCTCGCGAACGAAGAAGTCGGCCGCGAGAATAACCGTGCGTACAGTCTCGTCGACGGCGACCGTGTGCAAAAGCTCGGCCAACTCGGGGGCGACCTGCCCGTACCCCCTGCGCCGAATGGTACGGCACCAGCACCTGCGCCAACTAATGGGGCAGCGCCGCCGTGATGATTAATGCGCTTTGTCATGGTTCGACAAGCTCACCATGACAAAGCAATCCATGCTTCAGAGATCTTACCGACTCGCCAAACCTCTGCTCTTTAAGGCGGATGCAGAAAGTGCGCACGCGATCGCCGCAGCGGCGATGCGCGCGGTCACGCCGTTTGTATCACACTCGCATATTCACGAACGCGCGCCGAAGATTCTGTTTGATCGCAAAGTGTATTCACCACTGGGTATTGCCGCCGGCTTTGACAAGAAGTGCGCAGCGCCCGAATACCTGCACCGGTTGGGCTTTGGCTTTGTCGAGAGCGGCAGTTTGACGCCAAAGCCGCAGCCTGGCAATGCAAAACCGCGACTTGTGCGCCTGCCCGAATCTGAGGCGCTCATCAATAAGATGGGTTTCAACAACCCGGGGTTCGAGCGAGGCTGGCGCTCGCTGCGTAGCCGCCTCGCGGCAGCACCGCGCGACTACCTGATTGCACTGAGTCTCGGCAAAGGCAAAGACACGCCGGTCGAGCGCGCACAAGATGATTATGTGAGCTGTCTCGACCTGCTGGCGAGAGATGTGATGAGCGAATACCTGTTCTACATCGCGATCAACGTCAGCTCGCCCAACACGCCGAACCTGCGCGCCCTCCAGACTGGCAAAGCAATACGCGCCCTGGTGAAAGAGTGCGTCGCCGTTTCACCGCGCCCGGTTGTCGTTAAATTTGCCCCTGACTTTGTGAGCGACAAGCTATACCGCGACTCTCTCGACGCCGCCCTCGCAGCCGGCGCTCAGGGTATTATCATCAGCAACACGAGCACGAACCACTCGCTCACCTCGGTGCCCCCTGCTCTCAAAGATTTTGGTGGCGGACTCTCAGGCAAACCGCTCGCCGAACGCGCTCGGCATCTGCTTTCTCTGACGCTCAAACACACGAAAGGCAAAGTGCCGGTGATCTCGAGCGGCGGGGTATTTTCGCCACAAGAGGCGAGGCGACGACTCGACCTGGGTGCTGATCTCGTCCAGGTCTACACGGGATTTGTTTATTACGGCCCCGACTTCGCGCGGGATTCTTTGCGCGTAGCGTAACAGAGCTGCACGGTAGGCACCGGGGCGATCTGCGTGCAGTCCAAATGAAGAGTGGCAAAAAAACTTGCCGAAACATCAAAACCTGTACAACTTGTACATATGGTAGCGGAGAATATAGCCACATCGCGTTCTAACATGAGTGGTTTACTGCGGCAGGTACGACAGGGCGAAACTGTCATTATACTCGATCGCGGCATTCCCGTAGCACGCTTTGAGCCCATCAATTCGTGGGATGACGAGACCTACCATCTTATGGCGGCGCGACTCACCAAAGCCGGCGACTTGCTGCCCCGCAAGATGAAACTCGGTGACGATTTTTTCGACATGCCTTTGCCAGAAGACAAAAAAGGTTCGGTGCGCGAAGCACTGATCGCTGAACGGCGTGAAGGCCGATGATCTTTTGGGATAGCTCTGCCATTGTACCCCTGCTGGTCAACGAACCCAAAACCAAAGAGGCACAGACAACCTTAAAAAAAGACCGCAACCTGACAGTCTGGTGCCTCACTTATCTTGAGGCAACATCGGCATTGAATCGTCGCCTGCGCACCGAAGAAATTCATTTCGGCCATTTTCGCGCTGGCGAAGAACGGCTGAAAAAGCTAACCCAAGCCTGGGACCAGATTCTCTTTTCCGATCGGCTAGTGCTGCTCTCTGCCCGCCTGCTGCGCACACACCCCCTGCGGACGGCCGACTCGCTTCAACTCGCCGCCGCGCTTATAGCAGGTGGCAATGACCCATCGCAGGTAAACTTCTTCAGCTACGATGACCGGCTTAATGAGGCAGCTGAGCGAGAGGGATTGCGTCTAAAACTCTAACAGGCTCCTGAAAAAGGAACCTGTTAGCAGGCATCCGGAAACACAAAAGCGAAAAGCAGCGCAGTCGTTTGCGCAGGCAAATGACGAGGCTTTTCGGTCTTGCGGGAGTTTTACCCGAGCCTGCTAAAGAGTCTGAAGAATAATCGTCTAACCTTTTGCAGGCGAACGCCCTTTCGCTGGCTTCGCGCCCAACTTCTCCATATAAGCCTGAGCAGCGTTTTGCTCAGCCTGCTTGCGGGTGCGCGCCACACCTTCTGATTTCTTTTCACCCGAGACGTAGAGCGCAATGGTGAACTCTTTGTCGTGATCCGGGCCCTCGGCGGCGACAACCTGGTATTCGGGACGTTGGTGGTTCTTCTTCGCGAGCATCTCTTGCAGCGCCGATTTGAAGTCTTTGCTGCCTTCGACAGTTTCGGGGTTATCGAGAATTTCTCTGAAATGCCTGAGCACGAATTTTTGCGCAGTTTCAAAGCCGGCAGTCAGGTGAATCGCACCGATGACTGCCTCCATCGCGTCGGCCAGGTTCGAGGTGCGCGCGAGGCCGCCGGTTGCGATTTCACCCTTGCCCATGCGCAGCATCTTGCCCAGTTCGAGTGTGTCTGCAATCTGCTTGAGCGCCGACTCGCACACGGTCATTGCCTTGAGACGAGTCAAACCTCCCTCTGCGGTCTTTCGCTTCGATGCATAAAAATGGTGCGCAATAACGAGGCCCAACACCGAATCACCCAAAAACTCGAGCCGCTGGTTATGGCGATCGAGACCGGGGTCGAGGCCGGCCCGAAATTCGTTGCTGTAGCTTTTGTGCGTCAGCGCAATGTTGATCGCCGGCAATACCTTATCGGGTAAGCCTTCGCGTTTGATAAATTCGGCGAGCATTTTGTCGCGCGCCTGATCAGAATTACTCGTTTCCACAATGTCTCCCTTTCAAGGGGAGTCATTTAACGTTTGATACGCAATGTATAAACGCGTAGCAAACGTTAGACGACTACTCTGCGAACAATGTACCGTTTTCTGGTCACCGCGTCCATTTTAGTTTTACTCGGCTTTGTTTATCTGGGCCAGAGGCTTATCGCCGATATTTGGCCGCAAAACCTGCAGATCGCGCTGTGGCTTATTCTGGCAGCCATGATCGCCAATTTGCTGTGGTTACCCTTCAAACGCTGGCGGCGACAGATGGCGTCACGCCCAAACCCGAATACCGAAACCGTGGCGCGATATCTCGAGGCGAGTGCCTACAACCTCATGGGCCTCTTGAGCCTGTTGTTGCTTTTCTCAGTCGTCAGCGACGTCTTGCGGCTGGCATTTAGAGTGTTGCCGCAGAGCCTGCAGGGCGACATTCTCGCTGCCGTGCCGGCCGGTCAAGACCTCGATTCGGTTCTGGCGATCGCGGTAGCTGTCGTCGCGACGCTCTTTTTTATGTGGGGTCGGTTCGCCGTTGTGCGCGGGCCGCGCTACCGTTTTGTCAACGTGGTTTATCCGCTGCACGGTAAACCACGGCGTCGGCCCCGGTTTCGCGGTCACAAGGCGTTACCGAAGAAAATCCGCATCGCGCAGGTCAGCGACCTGCATATTGGCCGCGCGATCAAGAAACCTTATGTGGCTCGCGTCGTCGAGATGTTGAACGCACAAAATGCCGATATTGTCTGCTTCACAGGCGATATCGGCGACGGCAATATCGAACACCTGTTTGAAGACTCTGCGCCGCTCGCCGAAATTCGGTCAAAGCACGGCGTGTATTACATTCCCGGCAACCATGAATATTACTGGGGTATGCAAAAATGGCTGAACGCGTTTAAGCTGCACGGCTTTAAGCCAGTCATTAACCGTGGCGAAACAATCAAGACAGACGCCGGCTCAGTTTTTCTCGCGGGAGTCAGCGACCCGACCGCCGCACGTTTTGCAGAAGACCTGCCGAAGATTCCCGACATTGAACCCGCAGACGTTTCGATTCTGCTCGCGCACCAGCCTATCTTCGCGCGCAGCGCCGCGCAGAAAAAATATGACCTGATGCTCTCGGGGCACACGCATGGCGGGCAGTACATTCCGTGGTCGTGGGTCGTGCATCTCGTCTACCGGTTTGCGAGCGGCCTTTACCGCTCGGGCAAAATGCTCGTCTACGTGAACGACGGCACCGGCTACTGGGGTGCGCCCGTGCGTATCGGCACGCGGCTCGAAATTACCATTCTCGATATTTATCTCAGGCATGAGGATATCTCAGACACCTGATTGATTTTCTGAAAGGGAGTCTATGCGCGACGAATATACAGCTATCACCCGATTTGCCGATCTCGACACACAGCGCCACGTCACCAGCCGCACCTACGAATCATTCGCACTCGAAGGCCGCTACCGCATGCTCGCAAAACTCGGTATACCCTTTGAACAGATTAAAAACGAACAGATCTCGCTCGTCACCATAAACGGCTACTGCAAGTTTCACCGCCAGCAATTTCCCGGCGCCGAGCTGAAGGTTGAAACCACCCTCACCCCCTCTCCCGAAGGGAGAGGGGAGCAACACTGGGATCAGAAAATTCTTGATACCTCGGGTGAACTGGTTGCTCACCTACAGCAATCGACGCGAGCAGAAAAGTCGGGCGTTCCCTTTTCAGTTGAAGTCGTCACCAAAGATTCGAGCGAACCCGCTGGTCAGATTCTTTACGAAAACCTTAAACCCTGGTCGGGGCGCAACCAGCGCGTGATCAGCCAATACCAGATTCCTTACGCCGACCGAGATTTTGCCGGCAAATATAACGCCGCTGCCTTATGGAAAATCTTCGAAGAAGGCCGCTGGATGTTCGTCGAGAAAATTGGCCTCACGTACGAGCGCATCGTTGAACTCGACACGACTTCTTTTTACATGGGCAGCATTTACAATTTTTTCGCCGAAGTACCCGCGGGACGTACGCTCGAAGTCGTAACCTGGATAGAGCGAATCGACAAGATTCGCTACTATTTTCGCCAGGATGTACTCCACAACGGTAAACTGCTCTTGACCATGCGCGACGAACAGCTGATCGTGTCGCTATCGAAGGCACGGCCGCAGCGCGCATCGGCAGAGTTCATGAAATATATCGGTAAATATGTGGAGTTTGATTGAGCAGCATTAAGATTACTGGCGCGCGCGAGCATAACCTCAAGAACATCTCACTCGAGATACCGCGCGAGAAACTCGTGGTCATTACGGGTCTCTCGGGCAGCGGCAAAAGCTCTCTCGCATTCGATACGATATACGCCGAAGGGCAAAGGCGTTATGTCGAGTCTCTATCCGCATATGCGCGGCAGTTTTTGGGCCAGCTCGAAAAACCCGACGTCGATTCGATCGAAGGCTTGTCACCCGCGATTTCGATTGAGCAGAAAACGACTGCGCGCAACCCGCGTTCGACCGTTGGCACCGTCACCGAAATTTACGACTACCTGAGGCTGCTGTTTGCCCGACTCGGTGAACCCCACTGCCCCGAATGCGGTGCCCGCCTCGAAGCGCAGTCGATCGACACGATGGTCGCGCACGTCAACGGCATCTTCGAGCGCATGCCATCGGCAAAATCAGTGCGCACGCAGATATTGTCCCCCATTGCCCGCAGCAAAAAGGGCGAATTCAAAGATGTGTTCGAGCGTATTCAGCGCGAGGGTTTCGTGCGCGTGCGGGTGAACGGCCGCATGCACAGCCTCGACGAACCGATTGAACTCAAGAAAAATCTGAAGCACGACATCGACATCGTGGTCGACCGTCTGGTGCTTGAACCGGGTACCCTCGCGTCACAAAGAACGCACCTTGCGGGGTCACTCGAACTCGCTCTCAAGCAGGCAACCGGTGGTGGACAGGCGAGCATTCTGTTCGAGGCAGATAACGGGCAAACCGTCGAAGAAAATTTTTCGGCAAAACTGTACTGCTCTGCGTGCGACCTCAGCTTTCCTGAGATTACACATCGGCTCTTTTCTTTTAACAGCCCTGACGGCGCGTGCGAAAACTGCAGCGGTCTCGGGCACATGCTCGAATTTCACCCCGACCGGCTGATCGTCAGCGATAAACAGACAGTGCGCGATGGTTTGGGCGAAGGCCTCGGCTTTGGCGGCGATGGCTATTGGTTTAAGGCCTCTATCGACGCGCTCAGAAAAAAAGTCCCCTTCGACCCCGATACACCCTGGAATAAACTGCCCAAGAAGATCATTGATCTGTTGCTCTACGGTGACAAGTCTTTGAAACTCAACTATGAATGGAAAGGTGGCGACAGCACGTACCAGTTCTCACGCGGTTATGAAGGGATAATACCCAACCTGCACCGGCGTTATATGCAGACACAGTCAGAGTCGATGCGCCAGAAGATGGAGCAGTACATGGAACACATGCCCTGCCCTGTCTGCAAGGGCAAGCGCCTGAAACCGGTTGCTCTCGCGGTCAAACTCAAAGGCAAGAATATCGCCGAGACGACGGCAATGACGCTCGAAGGCGCCTACGATTATTTCAAGAAAATTTCGTTTAACAAAACAGAAACCGAAATCGCCAAGCAGGCGATGAAAGAGATCTTTGACCGGCTCGGCTTTCTGAATTCAGTCGGAGTCGGCTATCTCACGCTCGACCGAATCGCCGGCTCGCTGTCGGGCGGCGAAGCACAGCGTATTCGCCTCGCGACGCAGATCGGCTCGGCGCTCATGGGCGTGCTCTACGTGCTCGACGAACCTTCGATTGGTCTACACCAGTCTGATAACGCAAAGCTGATCGCGACCCTCAAAGGGCTGCGTGACCTCGGCAACACGATCGTCGTCGTCGAACACGATGAAGAAACGATGCAAGAGTCAGACTATATCGTCGACATGGGGCCCGGCGCCGGCAGGCACGGCGGGCAGGTGGTTTTTGCCGGCACGTATGCGCAGCTAAAAAAGGCAAAGAATTCACTCACAGCTGATTATCTCACCGGTAAACGCACGATCGAGAAACCAAAAGAGCGCCGCCGGCCCGGCAAAGAAACAATCCGCATTACTGGCGCAAAAGAAAATAACCTCAAAGACATCGATGTGGATTTTCCGCTTTCTGTGCTTACGGTCGTAACCGGGCTATCGGGCAGTGGCAAAAGTTCTCTCGTCAATGAGATACTCTTTAAGGGCATCAACAAAAAACTGAACGGCTCGCAAGAGCTGCCGGGCAAGCACAAGGCGATTCACGGCATAGAGCATATCGACAAAATCATCAACATCGACCAGAGCCCGATTGGCCGCACTCCGCGATCGAATGCTGCGACCTACACGGGCGCATTCGCGCCGATACGCGACATGTTCGCCGCGCTGCCCGCGAGCCAGATGCGCGGCTACAAAGCGGGTAGATTTTCCTTTAACGTCGAAGGTGGCCGCTGCGAAGCCTGCACAGGCGACGGTGTAAAGAAGATCGAAATGCACTTCTTGAGCGATGTCTATGTGCGTTGCGAAGTCTGCCAGGGCAGACGCTACAACCAAGAGACTCTCGAGGTTCGGTTCAAAGGAAAGAATATTTTTGAGGTACTCGACATGCCCGTCGAAGAGGCAGTAGAATTCTTCGCGGCGATACCTCCCGTGCATTCAAAGCTGAAGGCTCTCTTCGATGTTGGCCTCGGCTACATAAAGCTTGGTCAGGCAGCGACGACACTTTCGGGTGGTGAAGCGCAGCGCGTAAAACTCGCTACTGAACTCTCGCGCCGTTCGACCGGCAAAACGCTCTACATTCTAGACGAGCCGACGACAGGCCTGCACTTCGAAGACATTCGTCTGCTGATGAATATTCTGCAGCGCTTCGTCGATGAAGGCAATACCGTCGTTGTGATCGAACACAATATGGATGTCATCAAGTGCGCCGATTATCTCATAGACATGGGGCCTGAAGGCGGCGTTAAGGGTGGGCAAGTCATTGCGACGGGTACTCCTGAAGAGATCGCCGCGCAAAAGGCCTCTTTGACCGGCCAGTTTCTCAAGAAGTGGCTTGACGCACCCGCGGCGAAAGTCACCCGCAAGTAGCCGTTTTACGGCGATTTGAGTATGCAATATTTCTTACTGACGATATTCTTGCTTGGCGCGGGCGCATGGTTTGGCCTCAATTCGCGCACCATGGCACGGCTGCGCGTGCCACCGTCGCTTTTCACCGGCGTTGCGCTGTTGCTGTTTTTTACAATTCTCCCGACCGCAAAAGAAGGTCTTTTTTACGGGCACCTGAAATCGCTGCCCGCCGAATTTATCGCATTGGTCTTTGCCTGTTTTTTCTTGCGTAAACCCGAGCCTGGTGCACGCACACGGCATGGCCTGTTGCAGGTAATGGCGCAAATGTCTTATGTCTGGGTCGCCGTGATGGGTCAGGTTTTGCTCGCACTCATTGCGACTATCTGCATTGTGAAGCCAGTCTTTGGCTTTCCGCTCGCATTCGCGGCTTTGCTTGAGACAGGCTTTGCGGGTGGCCATGGAACAGCAGTCGCTATGGGGCCGCTACTCGTGCAAAACGGTATTGCTGCAGGTCTCGAACTCGGCTTAACGAGTGCCACGCTCGGCCTTATATGTGGCATCGCCGGTGGCGTTTTCTTTGCAAAGCGCATGGTTCCCGTAGCACCATTGCCAACCGCGGCCATGACCGACGCAGAAAGCGCACGGCTCGACGTCAATAAGCTGCTCGTCAGCCTGGCGCTGATCGCAGCCGCTTATGGCTTCGGTGTTTTGTTAAAGGGTGTCGCAGAACAAGAGGTTCTGCCGCGACTTGCAGTCAGCGAGTCGCTGAAGTCGTTCAGTCTGCCCCTATTTGCGTATACCCTCGTCGGGGGCATCTTTGTGAACCTGCTGTGCCGCGTGTCAGGCCAACAGCGGTATATCGACAATCACACGATCATGCTGCTCGGCGATTTTTTTCTTGAAGTACTGATCTTCGCAGGTATTGCCATAATTGACGTGCGCCTGCTGGCGGCTGGCCTCGTGCCGCTGCTGATTCTTTGCGCACTGGGTCTCGTCTGGAACATCTATTGCCAGGTTCATCTGCGCAAACATATGCTGCCGATGCCCTACGGCGAAGAACTCGCGCTTATTAATTTCGGAATGCTGAACGGCACATCTGCTATCGGCCTCATGCTCGCGCGAATGGTTGACCCACAATTCAAAACCCCGGCCGTGCAGGTGTTTGCTGAAAGCTCTGCGCTCACTCAACCTTTCATAGCGGGGGGATTGCTCACTCTGCTGACACCTTTTATCGTGATGCAGTTTTCGCCTGTCGCCTCAATTGCTATTTTCGCAGGGCTTCTTGTATTTTGGCTGTTCTTCGGCCTCGCGACGGCGAAGCGTATTCGCCGCGATTCTGCAAGAGAATCCGTTTCGTCATAAAGACCCGTCGCAGACGTTTGCGCCGGTGATGCGCCAGATCTTCAAGCACTGCCCGGCCAGAGCGCGCCGGCATCGGCCAGTCAGCCCATCAACCGAACACGCGGCGAAAGAAGACGTCAATGATATCAAGACCAATGACATAAATGCCCATCGCGAGCATAACCGCCATACCGATTCGAGTTGCACCGGCCTGAACCTTGAGCGAGACCGGTTTATACAGAGCCTCGATCAGATAGAAAACGATGTGTCCGCCGTCGAGCACCGGAATCGGCAATAGATTCATGACACCGAGAATAATGGTTATCTGTGCCATAAGCAAAAAGTACGTTTGCCATCCCATTTCAACGGTTTTGGCAGCGATTGCCACCATCTTCACCGGGCCTGAAACGCTCTTGTTGAACGACAGCTTTCCCTGAATGATGCGCCATAAACCCACAAATGTCGACTTGGTAATAAAGACAGTCTCGTCAAAACTGAGGGCTACCTGCTCAACGAGAGACATCTCGCGCAGTGCACTCAGGTGCTTTTCAGCCGGACGAATACCAATCTGCCGGCGGTAAGTCAGCTCGACGGCTGCCTTGATCTCAACCGGGCCAATGCGCAGCTTCGCGTCATCACCGGCCGCCTCGAGCGCAGCGCGAAATTCGGTGAATGTACTGAAACTTTCACCGTTAATGAGAATATTCTGAAAGTCTGTGCCGGCGCCTTCTTCGACAACGATTTCTGGCCCGGGCTTACCGGTTTGCACATCAATGATATTCTTGAGCAAGACACGGGGCACTTTTTTGAGCGGCACCGAAAGCGCTTTGTCTTCGAAATTGCCCTTAGCATCAGGGCGGCGTATCGCAAGCTCGGCCTTGTCGCCGGGCTTTTCATTCAAGACACGAATCAGATCTTCAATCGAATAGAGGGCGACACCGTTGGCGCTGACGATTTCGTCACCCTTAAGCAAGCCCGAACCCGCAGGGCCGTCATCGACCATCGTCAGCCGCGCCAGCGGCCGCGCGCCCGTGAAAATTCCCGGTGTACCAGGCTCGCTGCGGTTTACCGGCACAGTCAGCGTCGATCGCGACCCGGCCCGCTCGACGGTCATTTCAACCGTGTCACCTTTGGCAAAACCAAACTCATAGATGATACGGTCGAAAGACGGTGTTGCATTATCTTCGACCCTGACGATGCGGTCACCATCTTTGACGCCGGCTTTGGCGAGCGCCGATTTGGGGTCGACGCGCACGATGTTGTCCATGGGGCGATAGCCAGTCTGCAGCAGCACGAATACCACGATGAAGCCGAGCAGAATTGAGAAAAGCGGCCCACCGAAGGCCAGCGCGATGCGGCGCCATGGGCCGACCGAAAAGAAATCCCCCTTGCGCATCTTGCGGTTTTGATTTGAAGGGTCGTCGCCATAGAACTGCACATAACCGCCGAGGGGTATTGCAGTGATCTGGTAGATTGTGCCTTTACGGCGGCGAAAGAGCAGCCCGCGGCCATAACCGATCGAGAAGACGCGGGGCCTTACCCCGGCGAGCTTGCCGATTATGAAATGACCGAGTTCGTGAAAAAAGACGCAGATGCCGAGAAGCAAGATGCCAGCAAGTATCGAGAGCACGATTCAAGATACTATCGCCGAGAGTCGGCGGAAAGGAAATTATGCTGCGGCAGGGGTAGTTGAAACCTACCCCTGCTGCCGCGCCGAACTATTTTGCTTTGCCGTGTACTCTGCCGAGAACGTCTGCCTCAATTCATGGCGAAAAAGGTTTTTTACAACCGCCGCTATAAGATGCCCGGCTGGGCACAGCCTTATGCGCTGTGGGGTGTCGTCGCAGCCGTTACCCTCATTGCCATTTTTTTCACGTCGATTGAGACTGTAAAACCTGAAAGCCCCGAGGCGTTGCCGACGCGCGTTAATGGTTTTGCCGACAGCCTCTTCTATGAGCTACGCGATGCTGAAAGCGGCAGCCAGGGCGAAATCATTGGCGCTTACGCTGCCCGCCTCAAAAAGAAGCATGGCTATTCAGTGCGCGAAAAAAGAGCTGGCGGTTGCCAGATCACGACCATTGAACGCGGTAACGCGAAGCCTTTTGGCATCGCTGCCATCATGTCAGGTAATCGCAGCGAGGCACTATTTGCAGCTCTGGTTTTTCTCGACAAACTCGCTGCACAAAACCCAGCTGGCGCAATCACCGTCTCTTTGGTAGTCGCACAAAAGAACTGTGAACCCCGAGACTTACTCGTCGATTGGCTTACGGGCGACATGCAGTTGCCCATTATACTCGCGGCAGGCGATGCGGTCAGCGACAATGCGGATTTCAACCGAATTGGCCATCTGAAAAACCTGAACCTGCGCCGCCACTTTGCCGGGGCATTTCTTGCCCCTGATCGCGCAACCTGGGCAAACGCCACGGCCCTCTTATCTGAGGGGGCAGGCCCCGCCGTGCGCATCATTGTGAACGAGAAATTTGGCAACGGCCCCGAACAAATTGTCGCCGAAAATCCGCTGCTGCGCCACCCGCTTGCCGGCAAGTCGGCATCGACGGCAGATTACCGGCAGGTTGCGCTCTATCTGGGTTCTTCGACGCAGCTTCATGTCGGTGGGTTTTATGTATTGCTGGCTTTGATCTGGCTGCTGGCCGTGATTCCGTTCGCGAACGCTCTCGGCACGTTTCGTGAACGACTCGATCTGGGCTCGGCGGCGACCTCGCTCGTGCTCTACGGAATGGCGTTCTTGAGCTATGTGCTCATTTTGAAACTCAGCCTGCGCTACGTGAAATCTGATCTGGTTCTCGGCGCGGTCGTGTTGCTTTTGGTACCTTTGGTATTTTTTCCCGTACGCATCTTGCAGAAGACGATGCTGCGCGCAGAACTCAATCGTGCGAGCCTGCATCTTTTGGTGCAGGCCCTGCTGACCGTCGTCTGCTTCATGAACCCGATAACTGCAGTTATCGGGCTTCTCGCGCTGACTGCAGCCTCGGCGTTCGTGCGCGCGGCCATTACCCGCAAGTTATTACGACTCTTGAGTCTGGCGGCGATTGCGGCGCTTTTGGTCGCGATGACACGTGAACCTCTCGGCAGCTTTACCAATTTTTTCACGGCCTATTTGCCTGCACTGGGAACCGCAGGCTTGCCGTCGCTCGTGCTTCTCTGCCTTATCGGCGGCAACATCGTCGCGTTGCTTTTCGTGCCCCGCGAGCGCAACTAGCACGATGCGCGTCGCGATTGTTGGCTGCGGTCGCATTGCGCACGAACTTGAAAGCGACGCGCTGCGTTATAAACCCTGTACGCATCTCGGTGCTCTAAAAAATCTGCAGCGGCGTGACCGCAGTCTGCAGGTCATCGGCTTCTGCGACGCAGCGCCTGAACGCGCGGTCAGCGCCGCGGGCTTCATGCGCGCCGACGGCGCCCGTGTGACTACAGACTACAAAGAAATTCTGGACCTTGAACCCGAGCTGCTCATCATCGCGGCCAGCACCGCAATACACCATAAGATTCTGCTCGCCGCGATCGCAGCAGGGGTTAATCGCATTGTCGCTGAAAAGCCTCTCGTGACCACCAAAGCAGAAGTATCGCAACTCAGGCGGGCGATTCAGAGCAGTAAATCGGTTATCTTACCCAACTACGAGCGGCGCTACCATGACAAATACATTGCGCTACAGCGCCTGATCCAGAACGAACGTAGATCCCCCGCTTATCGCGCGTTTTTCGCCGCCGGCGGCAGCTCGCTTTACGCCGATAAAAAAAGCAGCGACGAGGGAGTTCTGCTGCATGACACAACGCATCTCGTCGATTTGGCGCAGTTCTTATTCGGCACGGTTACAGCACACCGCGTGATTGCCGGCGAGCGCAGGCATCTGCTGTACCTGAAACATAAGAATGGTTCTGAGGGCATTGTAGAGACGAGCCTCGGCGTCGGGGCGTTTCATCTTGAACTGCAGGTCATGCGGCAAAACGAGCGCATTACCGTCGGCAACGGCTTCACGCAGCGTGAAAAGATCGTCGCAAGCCCGCACTACCGCAGGCTTCGGGGTTATGCGCCCGCGAGACGCACAAACGACAAGCCGATGACTGTGGCGATAAATCCGTTTATGAGGCTTTACCGCGAGGCGCTTTATGGCAAGCCTGATAACGGGCACTTCTTCGATGCATTGGCGAATGTTGAGATGCTGTACGCGCGCAGGTCACGGTGAGCTTGTCGAAGCGTGCTTGTAGCCACCTTTCGACAGGCTCAAGGAGACAAAAACGCTAGCGCTTCTGCAGCATCTTCTCGAGGTTATATTGCCGCGTTGCGGGCGCTGCTGCCGGCGACATCTGGTCATACATATTCTGCTCTTGCAGAGTGTTGCCCGTGTCGTATGAGCGCGTGAATTTCTCCCAGGTTTCTTTCGGGAAAGTCAGCGAGTAGCTGAAGTCGAACTTGATTTTTTCGCCGGGCTTGATGTCGAGCTTCCAGTTCAAAATGCCGTTCGCATCTTTCTGCGTCTCTGCGCGACTCGCACCAATATATTTGGTCGAAATATTCGGGTCGCCCGCAACCGGAAACTGGTCGTACACAGTCACCTGGCGTGTTTTTTTCGTGAAGTTAGAAACTTCGATCTCCCACTGGTTTACGACCTCAACTTTACCACCAAAAAGCCCGCTCTTCTCAACGTCGCCGCGTTTGAGCACCCGCTTGAGCTGCATACGCTGGTCGGGCCCGAGAAAAACGTCGAATTCTTCGCCCACTGCGGCAGCGTTCTTTAGCGTAATGTTGCCGACATAACTGCCGTCGAGAAAGGCGTTGAGACTACCTTGCACCGGCGCCGCGCTCGTATTCTTGAGGCGTGCCTTCAGAAAAACGTAAGACGACATCGAAGGTACCGCGACATGCGTCAACGTTCCCTTAAGCGGCGATGCGCTGAGCGTTACCTTATGGTCAGAATTGTCGCTCTGTATGTTTTCACGTCCCGGTAAAGCGATCGAAACTGTCGTTGTCTCTGATGAATCAACAGGTTCAACCGGTGCGTCAGCTTCTTCGCCGGCCTCATCGCGCGCAGCACTGCCCGCACTCAGCTTACCCATCGCACTTTTCGTCGGCCGTGAACCAAAGAGCGAATCAGCAGCGACGCGCCAGGGTTGCAGAATGCCAGGCGTTAAAGCCGTCGAAGGCCGCGCTGTCGAAAGCGTCACCTTCGTGTTTTTCCAGTTTTCGCCTGAATTCTGCCGAATGATTGCATGCGACACGAGCTGAAACTCACTGCCTTCTGCCGAGCCGCGCAGATCATAGACACTGATCCACGAAACATTGGTGACCATGTACTCGAGTTCGACCTTGCCACCTTCTTGGCCCGATCTGACATAAGACACCTCGACTTCGGTGCCCGATGTCTTCGCCGACTGTATCTCGGCATTAAACTCGAGCGTCACTCTGTTCAGATCTTTGCGCAGCTTCTCAAGCCTTTCATCACTTGTGCGGATCTTCCCCTGGTACGTTGACCTTTTCTCTTCGAGAAATCTCAGCGCTTTTTCCCATGACTCGACGTTGAGGGCGTTTGCGCGCGCCTCACGGTCGCTCTGGCTCGTCGTCAATTTCATCATCGAATCGAGCACACGCAACTGGTCTTTCGCATTCGCAAGCTGGTCGCCTTCTTCGCGAATCTGTGCCTCGAGTTTTACTATCTTCTTCTTCAGAGGATGCTCAGCCCATTCGTCGCCATAAACCTTTTCAACGTGGCGCAGTGCCACGCCTGTCACAGTGAGACCCGTGCCAGAGGCTCGCACGGTATCGGGCAGCAACGATTGCGGTAGCGCCATAAACCTGAGCGTACCTGTCGGCTCGGCTGATTCAACGGCCTGCACCCGCCTAACGACTGCCCGGTCGGTAAACACCGTCACCGAGTCGACCTTGCCCGTAACTTTGGTTAAGGCAAAGAGCGGCAGAACCGCGCTAAGCAGCAGGATTGATACGATTATTTTTTTCATAGAGCCTCTCTATTCGTTGTTTGACCTAACTACTTTGCCGCAGCGAGGTGGTTAGAATGCAAACCCTAACTTCTTTCCCTGAGTTTTGACCGAAGCCTGTGTTGCCTTGCCGAGGTCATCGCCTTTTGCCGATTTCGCCGATTCGCGGCTGAGGTATTCGTTGCGCCTGCGGCTCAACTCGTCAATACGCGCCTGAATTTTGCTGCGCTTCTCGCTCTTCTGTTTCGCATACGCCTCGATCTCTTTTTCTGATTTGCCTTTGAGCTCGGCCGGCAATTCTTCACGCTTCACCGCTGTGACACTTTTCTTTTTGCTAAAGATCGTCGTGAGATCCCATTCATTGCTTTCAGAGTATTGCTCAGAATTCTTGGCAACAGCCCGTTCTATTGACGCTCCGCTTGCGGCGGGTGCTGCGGCGATTTTTGCATCCTGAACGCTCATGCGGTCTTTCTCTTCTGCACCCGCGCGGCCAACGGGAATCACGGTAGAGTTATATTCGGCCCCGAGGCGCTGTATTTCTTCATCGTACGGCGTCGCCACGACCTGCACCATGTGGTCATGGTTGATCACGTGAAAGTCGCCCTGCGACAGCTGTGCGCCAGTCAGCCATTGCGTGGCGATGCCTTCTTGACGGCTGCCGCAGAAAATTGTGTTCACGAATATGCCTTGCTGGCGTGCTGCATCCACACTCGCTCTAAAGTCTACCGGGCCCTGCGTAAAGGGTTCGTTACCGGCGATAAAGACCACGCGGTAGACGTCGTCGTACTTTTTCCAGTTGAGCTCTGCCAGAGCGCGCGCTATAACAGCGCCACAGTATTCTTCGCCGCCATTCGTTTTGAGCTCGAATAGTTTTTCTGAGACTTTGTCGAGACTCGAAGTGAACGACAGCACCTGGCGTATATAGTTCTGCTCTGTCGGCAGATTGCTGTTGCCATATTCGTAGAGTGCAACTTCGATACGCGGGCGGCGCCCTTCGCGGTTGCCTTTCGCGAGGGTGTTCACGATTTTCCAGATCTGTGTACGCGCCTGATCGATGAGGCCGTCCATGCTGCTCGATGTATCGATCAGAATTGCGATCTGTACCAACGGCTCACCGAGATAGTTGCCGCGCGGCTGTACGGTGATGACTTCGCTCACGTCTGCCCGCAATACGTTCGCGCGGGCAGTCAGTACGATCTTTGAAGTCGCGATCTCAACGAGCCGCGCGGTCACCTCGAGGTTCTTGCGTTTGCCGGGGGTAATGCTGCCGGTCAGAATATAATCTGCCTGCAAGAGTTCGCCGATACGCGTTTTCGCAGTGGCGCCCGACTGGTCGATCTGGTGCTCGCGCAAGACCTGCTCGATACGATCGCGCTCAATTACGGTGACTTTACCCGCAGCAACGAGCTGTTCTGTCAGCCGGTCTTGCACACCGGTCACTTCAGCTATAGCTTTGGCATCGCCGTGCTTAAAGGCGAGTACCGCGACCGTCTTGCCGGGATTTTTCGCAAAGAAGGCAGAGACATCATTTGCGGCATCATTGAGCGTGGCGGCGTTGGCCTGGCCGGTGAGCGTTGTTATAGCGAGCACCGAGCACATTAAACGGAGTTTGTGTTTCATGAAGCTTAGACGCCGCCGAGTCATAAGCGGTTCACTTTTTCTGCTGGCATGGATGCTGCGCTCCGCCCGTTCAGATGCCGAACATGTAGGCCACCGAAAACCCAGCGCGATATGCCAGGTATTGCTGCGGTTCATTGACATAACGGAGAACCGGCAACTGAACGAAGCACGATACCGACAGCCCCGCAGGCCAGGCGAATACAACACCGGGTGAAAGAAAAAACATGGTGCCGCCGGTATTGCCTATGGCTTCAGAAAAGGAAACTGCAGGCATGAGATGGCGCGCCGTGAGTTCAGTGAACAGGGAAAAATTCGCTTCGTCACGCGAGCCCCACCGCCGCTGCAGAGAGAATCCACCTTCAACACTGTCGCCGACTTTGTAATTCTGCGCCGCTGTTCTGCGCGTGTAAAGCACCGAGGCAGTCAGCGAAGCGCCTTCGCCGAGCCACATCGACCATGCGACTGCACCTGAAAAATCCCACGCACCGCTGCCGGGTGTAAGTGAAGGTTCTATCGAGTACTTTTCTGAAAGCGGGTCGCCGGCGTTTCCACCACCCGTCAGGTGCAGCTTCGGCTGAAGCTGGGGAGCATACGCGGATAGCGGTTTAGCCTCATGGGTCGTGTAATATTTCCCGAGTGGCACTTTGGCAAAACCTGCAAACGTGAGAGTATGCCTGTCCGTTTTCAGGACACGGTACTTGAGATACAAGTCCGGGTCTGCCGTGCCGCCAATATTGCCCAGCCTGATACTGCGGTACGTGCCCCCCGAATCGATCAGTCCCTCACGTACCTCTTCACCGCGGTAGTACCGGTAACGCATACCGGCTTCGAGCGAATCGGTAACGCCTATTGCAGCGGAGACAGTGGACAAGAGGCTCTGTCTGATCGAATCGACATGACTACCCCGCTGATTCATTCGCAGGGTGAGCTCCTGAATATCGGCATCAGAAAGACGTTCGTACTGGCTTACGGCAATTGCCAGCGCAGCCGAAAGTTGAAAACGCTTCAGCGTTGTGGGTTCGATCAGAGTTGCGCCGGCACCGGTGGTGAGCGGGCCGTGATCACTGAAAATCGAATGCGCCAAGATAAAGAAAGCAAATAAAAGAAGAAACTTGTTTTTCATATTTTTCCTATGGATTGTTGAGATGACCCTGAGGCCATGGATTGCTGTAAGCCGTGTTGGCTATGAACTTCGCGTCGGTCAGCGAGCGAAGAAACTCTATCATGTCGGCCCGTTGTTGGGTGGTCAGAGTGAAACCCTTGACGAACGAATTCTTGAATGGTGAAAGCGAACCATCCCCCGCATTTGGGCCACTGGAGATAAGGCGGCCGCCGCGTGCGTAATGATCCAGAACACCATCGAGATCGGCGATCGAACCATCGTGCATATAGGGCGCTGTGAGTTCAATATTGCGCAGGGTGGGAGCTTTGAACCTGCCCATGTCACTCACCAGACCCGTGACTTCTTTGATACCCGTGTTGCCGGTTGGGTATGCCCCTGTGCCGCCAATATTATAGAGGCCGTTGTTGGCAAAATCGATTTCAGCAAATGCCTTGCGCGAATGGTCTTCGCTGTTGGTGAAGTTGATGCCGCCATGGCAATGAAAGCACTCAAACTCTTCGCTGAAGAACATATTGAAGCCGTTCACAGCAGAGGCGCTGATAGCCCCCGATTCACCCCGCGAGAAACGATCGTATGGAGAATCGAAGCCGATAATGGAACGCTGAAATGCCTCGAGAGCACGGGTCACATTGCCCATTGTGTATGGATTTCCACTCTGCGAAAAGGCTGCGGCGAATAACTTCTGGTAAACCGGATCAGACCTGAGCTCACTCAAGCGGCTTTCCTCGAGGCCGACCAGGCCCAACTCAACGGGATTTTCTCCGAAGAGCGGCACCTGCGCCTGCGTGTGCAGCCTCACCATGAGCGGATTGCCCCACGTCAGCACAGGTTGCCAGGCAAGGTTTATGAGCTGCATGCTGTTACGCGGGTGAAACTCCCCCGTTGAACCTTTCGCGACAGTGATACGATTGAGACCGCTCTTGCTGAAATCGGCACTGCCGTCGTCAATGTTGGGGTCGTCGGCAAATGCGTGCGACGGGTGGTGGCAGGTCGCGCACGAAAATGTGCGGTTTCCCGAGAGGCGTTTCTCGTAAAATAGGTGGCGCCCCAAAGCAACCTTTTCATAGGTCATGGGGTTGTCGGCCAGCTCGCGCGGCGCAGGTATATTCGCCGGTATCTGCCAGACGTATCTTGAGCTCGGCGTTGTCAGCTGTGGATCAAAGTTCTCGCAGGCAATGAGACTGCCTGCGAGAATGATTACAGCCCAGCGGCTGCTACACATATTTACTCAGCGCGAAAGAACGACTGTGCGCTGACCTGCGTGGCATGACCTCCGGTCGCAGCCGCGTACACAGTGCTATTCGTTGCATTGCGGGTTGCCTGCGTTGTACCTGTATAGCTATACATGAGACCAAAACGGGGCATGACGCTACGGCATTCGGGATCGCCGTTGCCTGACATGCAACCAGACGGTGCACCGGCATCGGCAACGGTCAGATCGAGGTCCTTGAGCAATTCACGGACGTCGGCGACCAACCGCATGTTGGCGATTCCTGTGAGATCGGTCTGGCTGCCAGCCGGGATATTCAGCGTGATCTCAGGGCGATTGGCCGAATTGCAGTCGGCATTCGATGAAACAGGATTCGTGCCGGTGCAGCTCGTGCTGCCCAGGTGAATGTTGAAGGCAGTGGAATTATAAGCTCCACCACCTGAGGTCAGAAAGTCAAGGCGCGCAAACTTGCGCCCGCTGGTCCATGCCCAGTACAGTGCAGAGACATTGAGTGGTGCAGACGCAGTATTGACATCGAGATGGTTCAGGCTCAGCGGTACTCCGAGGCGAAACTTGATCTTGGTAAACGCGACACCCCCGGTCTGTGGTATTGTTCCCTTAACCTGCGAGTTGGTTGCCGCCGTCGGGCCGGTGGTCGAAGCGCAGCCGCCCGTGCCGTTCTCGAAATCGAGCAGCGCAACGTTCTGGTACTGCCAGGTGCCGTCGTTCGTCATACTGACCGAAACCTCGCTGTTGTCCGCTTTCACGAGACGCACATCGTGCACGTAAATGCGAAAGTCCCGGGCCACGAGATCAGTGTTAGCCGTGCCAACCGCGTTGGCTCCCGTGTAGGTCGTGCCGCAGGCGAAGTCGGCTGTACCAACCTTAGCCTGAAAATTAAGCGTCACATCGTAGGTCGGCGTGGACACCGAGTTTGAGGCTGTGCTCTCCGGTGCCTTGTCGCCGGTGTTAGCGCAGCCCGGCAGATAAGAAAGCAGGACTGCAAAAATTAGGATTGCTCTTTTCATATGTATTGTACTCCGGTAAATTATTAGCATTCAGCCCGGCGAAAAGGAGCACAACGACCCTGTCTGACCGGCAAAGCCGGCGCCAATAGTCGCTACGCACCAAAACTTTTCGCGTTGGCCGCAATACGGCTGTCATTGCCGCGAATGCACATGCACAAGAGGCCTACCTGTAGGGGGCTAAGCCTCGTCAGGTATCAGCCGATTCGGGGTGGTGGAGTTTCGAGTTCAGAATTAATCGACGAAAGGAATGTGATCGGAGTGAAGTACGAGGTTGAAGTCATGCCCCTTGCGACAAGTGAAGGCGCCTCGTTGGTAAATAGCCAGCGCGAATATGCCGGAACAACTGCATCGTCCGATTCGTTCGCGCAGGCATGATCGGCGCTCAAAAGCCTTACTTTCGCCAGGGCCTTCATGCGCTTGTCGCAACCGCAGGGACAAGGTTTACCTTTTTCTATTTTCTGCTTCGTATGCACGCAGAGGTAAAACTTTGGCCGCTGCATAGAGGCAACTTCAAAAGCGCCCGCGAGCTGCACGAAAAAAAGACAGAGACCGAGGCCGTGAATAACTTTCCAGCGGGTGGAGAGCACACGGCAGACCCGTTTGCAGAACCCGAGCGTCAATGATTCTTCAACATGGAGAATTAGCGCAGATATTCTTCTTTTCACGCCCATTTTGCAAGCGAACCGCCCGCCTGAAACCAGTGCGGGTAGTGCTTGCGAAACGTTTCGATCATCAGCTCATATGGCATATCGGCAAACGTACCGTGGTCGTGCAGATATTCCATATGCTTGTTGCCATCGGCTGAGAATTCGTGAAAAACCGAATCGCTGCGGCCGTCGAATTCGAGCGGCTTGATCTTAAAGAAACGGCAGAGCCGCTCGTTGAACGCCGGCGTCGCCTTCACCCACTTGCCATCGATGTAGAGGTCGGTATACCCATGAAATGCAAAGTAGTCACCCCCCAACATCTCGAGCATCTTCGGTGTCGCGAGATGGTTCGTGACGTCGGCAAAGCCTAAACGCGAGGGTATACCCACCGCGCGCGCGCAGGCGGCGAGCAGCACCGCTTTCGGAATACAAAACGTGCGCTTCGCGTGCAGGCATTGGCTAGCCTTGAATACTTCGCGCGAGAAATGTTCAACCATCATGTCGTACATGACAAGATCGCGCACCGCGTAATAGAGTGCGACGGCTTTCTCACGCGGTGTGGTTAAGCCCTGCGTGATCGTTTCTGCATAGGTGACGACTTCGGGGTGGTCTGAATCGATGGTCCAGGTTGGCCTGAGGTAGACTTCATCAACCATGCAGCGCCTCGGCGGAGTTCTTCACGTCACCGAGCAGGTGCCTGAGCTCGCGGGTTTTTACAGGCGTGAGCTTCTTCACCAGCTCGCGCTGTGCACGAAACCAATAGGGATAAATCTCTTTCATCTTCTTTATTCCCTTGGCTGTGATAATTACCCGCCGTTTGTTACCCGGCTGCGCCTTGCGAATCTCGATCAGCTTGTCGTCTTCGAGAATCTTGAGGCTGCGCGTAAGGGTTGTGCGATCGACCATCGCGAGGCGGGCGATGTTCGTAATGGAGCCTCCCGTCTGGTTCGCGCCCTGGTTCACCGCTTGGCCATCCTGGACGCGGCGAACCCCGGCACCTCCTGCGCCATGGCCCTCTTGACCACTACGCGCGACGGATTCTGAAGCGATTGCCATGAGAATGGTGAACTGCGTCACTTTGACGCCCGTGGGCTTCAGGGCTTCGTCATAATACTGCGTGACCGCGCGCGAGGTGCGGCGCAGGTTGAAATTGAGGCAGACCGCACCTGCATTGAGCCAGTTGAGTTGTGTTGCCCCACCGCGCATCATAGGCCAGATAAAATACAGTGCATATACACAGTCAACACTCTTCAAAATTGCCGCATGACAGGCGCGCCGCCCGCAACTACCGGGGCCGACACCAGAACGGGGTAGATCCTATTATTAATGAACGCCTGTTTACCTTAAAAGTGGCCCATGCATGTGCGCGAAGGGCATCTATATTTGTCGTCTTACGGCCAGACTAAAGGGAAATTCATGCACTCATCACTGCGAAAATTTGTTATTTCGGCGCTTGTGTGCCTGGGCGCCGGCGAATTGTCTGCGTACTCTTTTCATGTGCACCAGAATATGTCTGAAGACTCAGTGCTTTATATGGAGTTTCAGGGCACTAACCAGCAGCGTTGGGCTGCGGATTACCTCAAGGCAAAAGCCGGCGGGCGTTACACAGGCACCTGCGTCATTCTGGGCGGCGCCGCTGCGGGCAAACCCGAGAACGTACAGTGCGGCGCGATTGGCATTAACCGAGTCGGCGGCGACAAGCCCGACTACGTACAAGATGTCTTTATCGACCACCCGATTCTGCCCTTCAGCTGGAACGTCATCGGCATCAACGTCACGAGCTATACGCACTTTATTAACCTAAAGACCGGCGACGCGAGCGGCAACCGGCATGTCACCAACAACTACAACCTCATCGATGGCTATTCATACAACACGACCTACGGCTTTGAAGAGTTCGGCAGCCTCGACTCACTGATCGCGACCGGCCTCAACTCTTCGAAATTCTCGATCGACGTGCGCAACTGCACACACTCGGCGTGCTCTGAATACATCGAAGTCGCGCTCGGCGTTGGCGAAGACCCGACACGCGATTATATGCAGAACGGTTCAACCACGCCACGCGGTAACCCGAGCGGCGACAAGCGGCTCGGCGCCGACGACGGTACGAACTACAACTGCCTCAGCGACACGACCATCATCGGCAACTGCCCTGACCTCGGTGTCAAACTCGACGACACGTACCAGGTGCCGAACGTGATTCCGGGTGGCGCAGGGGGCATCGACGACTTTTTTGTCGGCAATCAAGACTGGTTGATTTGGGAACCCTCGTACAACGCAGCCACTTTCTACTACAACGAAGCCTGGCTCGAAGGTCTCGCGAGCCGCAATAACAGTCTGCAGACTGCAGCCGTCGTCGGCCGCTACTGGAACATCAGCGGCAACCAGGTGCTTTATTATGCCCTTTCGCACCACTACACCGGAGACATCGTGCAGATGACCCACGTCTGGGTTTCGACGGGGTACAACCATACCGACATCGAAGGCTGGGCAGAAGACCAATACGGCGCGCGCACCGTCGGTGGCAATGATGCAAACCGTAATCTCGAAAACTACCTGAACTCGCAGGCATACCAGAATGCACGGCAGAATCGCTATAATCTGCCTGTGGGCAATGTGCACAAGCTGATCGTCGAGCAGGCGTTCAATACGTACTTGATACGCTTCAGATCGGGCTACGACAAGATGACGACTTCAAACACCGGAGTCTGGCGCAACGTCGTCACTTGGGCGATGCAGAACGGGATTGCGGCGATGGCTCTGGTCAATGAAAAAGCCGTGATGGATCTGCGTAAATGCCGCAATTCAGCGGCTTGCAATAACAGTTAGGCGACCGCAGAGTCGTGAGCCCGCGCGCGACGCGGTTGGTATTTTTCATTAAAGGGTATTTCTACCCTGGCGATGGTTTCGCTTTCGTAATTGGTCGATATCGTCAGTACGTGAGGGTCAATCTGTGAAGATTTGAGCGCCATGAGACTCAAAATGAGCCCCAAACCTGCACCTTCTGTTTCATCGACGTTTTCCATCATGAATTCGGCGATGTCGTTGCAGCGCATCGCCTGCGCGAACTTTTCGCGCACGCGCTCTTCTTCGATACGCGACATCGGCAGGTTATTGCGAATTTCGACGATCAGCCTGTTTTCGTCAAAATCGAAAGTTGCGTGAACATTCAGCCGGGCATTTTTCGCTTTCTTGCCATATTCAAGGGCCATCGATTCAGAGATGGCCTCGCGAAATATCTTCATGCCGCGCTCAAAATCAGCAGGATTCTCAACGTCGATGTTGTTCTCGATGAATAGAATGCGCTTGAAATTGGCTTTGGCTGCATTGACGGTAAGTTCTTTGATGATCATACCGATTGCAGGCGCCAACTCTGGCCGATTGAATTTTGCGAGTATCTTTTTGATAAAATCGCGCATGAAATATTCCGTCACGGGAATAAATCCATAAGCGCGCACCACAAGCCGGTCTTTCGCGTGCAGGGTTTTTTCTGCCGCCTCAATGATGGCCTGCGGCAACTCTCTGTTCGTCGCTTTCATACAGCTGCGAAAAAACTCTGTGTCGCCGATATTGTGTACACAAGTTTACTTCGGGTGAAACTTTTCGCTGTAAGATATTTATCCTATGCCGGTTTCAGGCATACGCCGACTCGCGCTTCAGCGATTGCGGCGGGGTAAAGGTTGCAGGCTTGCCGGCGAGGGGCCTCTCGACCATGCGGCGCTGCAACGCATCGCCCAGCTGAACGGCAAGTTCGGTCGCGCCGGGCACCAGCCGCCGCAATGTTTCGGCCGCGAAGATTACCGGAGTTGTAAAAGCGATCGCGTATTTGAACGGATTATTCGGCAGGCCGAGATCGTCGCCCGCGGGGTCACCGAGCACAATGCGGCTAAAGCCCGATCTCAGTTGCATCTCAAGCCACGCAGCTGCCCGGGCGAGCGAACCTTCTGCGCGCGCGAGCGGCACCTGCATCAGCGCGTGGCCGAGCATACGCGAATCTTCATCGGCAGGGGGCTGAGTTACGCCCGCGAGCCAGGCCATACGCGTGCCTTCTTCTTCGTTTTCAGGCAGCAGCTCGTCAGCAACGCCCATCAGCCAGCCGATATAGCGCCACAGGTGCATGACACCGAGCGATTCTTCGTCAGATATCTGCAGCCCGAGAACCCTGAGGCCCCCGAGATAGACCGCAGAAAAAAGCACATTCGTCGCTATGAGATCCGCCTGATTGATGGGCAGCCCCCACTCGGCATGACGCCAGCGGGGCGAACGGTCGAGCATCAGCCGTACATGCGCGTGCATCATGCGCACTTTGAGTGCGGCCTGATACCCTGTCGCACCGACAGCCATCGCGCCCGTGCGCGTCACATCAAAGCCAAACTTTGCAGTTTCGGCGAGGCGGCGCGGTGCCATGTACTCGAGTTGGCCGGTGAAGGCGATGGGTTTATTCGCAGCGGCGGATCGATAACCGCCCATAAGACTCACGCACGAAAGCACATATTCGCCGAGCATACCGCTGCGCTGCGACAGCCGTGCGCCGATATCGATGAGTCGTCTGTCAAGCCACGCTGGGTCTTGAGAAACATTTTTCATCAACTGTTCAAGCTCACGCGGTGCGTCTTGCGGCAGATTACCCGTGACTGCCTGCTGCAGCATCGCCATCGGCGTTTGCACTTGTGGTGAGCCTTGCCGAACCATTCCCAAGTCGTGAAATTTCAGCGCGAGTGCATCGGCATCGCTGTCGCCTTGCCAAAGGTAGGTGCCGTAACGCGCGACCTCTTGCGGCGTCACTTTTCGCCGAATAAAAAGGCGCTCGGTGAGTGCGAGAAAAAAATCTTTGTTTTGAGACGGGTCGCGAAAGCGCGCAGGGTACGCAGGCGATGCAGAAGCAGCTACATGTGGCATGGCCTGTTCACGCACAAGGTGAACATCTCGTCAACTTTCATTTGCGGCTTTTACAGTCGCGGTAGGTCATGACATCGTTTTCGAGAATGAATGCTGAGTCGCCCTTGCTCCAGAAAATGAATTGATCCTCATTTTTTGCGTATTTGACGCCCGAAGCTGACATGACCTGTGGCAGACGATACGAACGACCGTCGCTGAGCTTCAGCCTTACCTTGCCGGGTTCACCCAGCCAGAATGCGGCATAGACGGTTTTACCCGCGGCACATCGGTAATGGACTTTGTTTTCGCGCGGCTGGCTTTCAGCCTGAAGATGATTGTGAGAATGTTGAAAGAAAAGCAGAGAGAGAAGAGTGAATATTCTGGACTTCACGCTGCCATGACGCCGGAGCGTCGCGGCAGCGTGAAGTCTATTTCGTTCTTACCAGCGTTGGTTGTAACCGCCGCCGCCGCTGCCGCCGCGGTTGCCACCACGACCACCACCGCCGCCGCCGCCACGGTATCCACCGCCGCCACCGCCGCCGCCACGCTCTTCACGTGGACGCGCTTCGTTTACCACGATCTCGCGGTCATTCATTGAGCGACCGTTCATGCCAGAAATAGCCTTGATGCCTTCTGACTTGTTTTCCATTTCGACAAAAGCAAAGCCTTTTGGGCGGCCTGTGTCGCGATCCATAATCATTTTCGCCGATTGAACGGTGCCAAACTCTGAAAAAGCTTGCTTCAGATCTTGTTCTGTCACTGAATAAGCTAAGTTACCTACATAGATGTTCATTTTTTCCTCTTACACAACAACAAGCTTACCTGTACACACAGCTGTATGTATGGCAAACTTGCCTTAATTAAACCTGATTGTAAATTCTCGGAAAGGTAGTTAAACTTCGTTCAAAGACAACTAAAGATCTGGAGCATTACTAAATTCTCGGTTCAGCTGCTCTTGGCCCTGCAGTAATAAGGCGTCAAGCATAAAGACAATTGGGGTCGTCTGAAAAGTCGCGAACCGCGCTGCACAGGCGCGGCGACTTTTTAGACATTCTCAGGCATAAACTCTCTTTGCGGCGTGTCTCAAAACGGCCGGCTGCCTGAGGTTCATCTCGCTATGGAAATTGCCGTCAATCGTAAGGCTCGCTTCAACTACGAAATTGTCGAAGATTTCGAGGCCGGCATTGCGCTCACGGGAACCGAAGTCAAATCGCTGCGCCAGAAAAAGGTGAATATTTCAGATGGTTATGTGCTGTTGCGCGGGCCTCTGGTGCAGCTGATCAACTGCCGCATCGAACCCTATGAAAAGGGCAATATCATGAACCATGATCCGCTGCGGCCCCGCAACCTGCTGCTGAAGCAGAAAGAGATCGACCGCATGCGCGGCAAGATGCACGAACGTGGTTATGCTTTGCTGCCCCTCAAAATGTACTTTAAGGGCCGTTATGTGAAAGTGCTGATCGGGCTCGGCAAAGGTAAAAAGTCGCATGATAAGCGTTCATCGATTCGTGAAAAAGACATTCGCCGCGACACCGAGCGCGAGATGAAAGATTACAAATAGTTTTTCTCGTCGCTGCATCGCATCGCAAAAGGGTAACACCATGTTCAAAAAAATCACGCGATTTGTGGCGGTGGCGCTGCTCGTCGCTTTGACCGGGTTGATTATCACAGGGTGGTCTGCTTTTGGCAAGCGTGCTTCGGGCGAAAGGCGACAGAGAATGGCCGCGTCACCGCAATGGCAGGCTTCGCAATTTGAAAATCCTCAACCTTTGAAAAACGATTTCTGGGGCGCCATGGCCGCGATGACACGCGCGAGTAAATTCGTCGCGCCGTCGGGGCCCGTACCTGCGCTTACCCATTCATCGGCAGATTTTCGTATCGCCCCCGAATCGGGCCTGCGCGTCACCTGGTTTGGACATTCTTCGACGCTGGTTGAAATCGATGGCTACCGGGTGCTCACCGACCCGGTCTTCGGTGAACGGGTTTCTCCGCTGCCCTTTGCCGGGCCGAAACGCTGGTACGCGCCCCCGGTTGCGCTGGACGACCTTCCCGAAATAGACGCAGTTGTTATTTCGCACGATCACTACGATCATCTCGACATGCAGACGGTTCGGCAGATGCGTTCGTGGCGAAACATTTTCGTCGTGCCGCTTGGTATGGGCGCGCATCTCGCGTACTGGGGCATACCCGAAAGCCGCATCGTCGAGCTCGACTGGTGGCAAGAGAAGGCGTTCAGCCGCGCCGGCGCATTCAAGATTGTACTCACGCCGGCGAGGCATGCTTCGGGTCGCGTGCTGATCGACAACAATGCGAAACTCTGGGGTGGGTTCGCGCTCATCGGGGCAAAACACCGGGTATACTATTCGGGCGACACGGGCCTTTTTCCCGCAATGAAAGAGATCGGTACGAAACTCGGGCCTTTCGACCTCACGATGATCGAAGTCGGGCAGTACCACCGCAGCTGGCCTGACTGGCATATCGGCCCTGAACAAGCGGTAAAGGCACACAACTGGGTTCGCGGCCGTGTGATGCTGCCGGTGCATTGGGGCCTTTTCGTGCTCGCCGCCCACAGCTGGACAGAGCCGATAGAACGCGTGAGCAAAGAAGCCTCACTGCGATCTGTCACCGTCGCGACACCGAGGCCGGGGCAGAGTTTCGAACCCGGCATCACTAGACTTAACCGCTGGTGGCCGCAGGTTGAATGGCAGACAGCGCAAGAACACCCTATAGTCTCGACTCAGGTGAATGAGCAATGAGGATTGATTCGTTCAATGCTTAAAAATTGAACGTAAAATATTCGTCGCAGTTCGCGCAAGGCAGATGCGCCGGATATTTCTCTTGAAAGTTCAGTACAAAATCATCACGCTGCGCGCGCCAGATTTCGGCAAGAGCGTCTTTACTTAAGTTGCCGCGCGCCGTCGGCTTTTGAGGGTCTACTGTCTGCTTGCAGAAAGCGACATCGCCGTTCGCGCGAATGAACAGGTCGCGCCGCAAATGCCAGCACGAATAGCGCTCAAGCGGGGTCATGTCTGAGACGCGCCGTTCGGGCATCAGACCTGCATAACGGTTATATTTCTGCAGCAAGAAAGAGCCGCCGAGTTCGTCGGCAAGCGCATACAGCGCATCGATTTCGGTTTCGTTTTCTTCGACTTTGAATGCCTGCAGAAAAAGCTGTTCTTGCGCATTCAGCTTGTTTGCGGTGAGTGCCTGCGCGAAAGCGGCGAAATTCGACTTCACCTGCGAGAGCGTCGATTCGGGCGCGCCAGAATATTCCTGATATTTCGCCAGTGAATTGAGCAGCACGATCACCCGCAGTTTTTTCGCCTGCGCATGGCCGGCGAGAGGCAACAGCCGGTTCAGCTGAATACCATTCGTCTCGACAAAAACGTAGCGAATGTTGTCATCGCCGAGTAAATCGCTCAGAAACTCTGCTGCCAGCGGATGCTCCAACGGTTCGCCGAGACCCGAGGCGCAAACCGAAGTATCTTTGAGCCCGGTCGCGATATACGCCTTTACCTGGTCGAAGTTTTCACGCGATAGCCGGGCTGCTTGCTGCTCGACGTATCGCAGCGGTGAGAAGAAGCTTTTGTGTTCGCTGGTTGCTGAGAACTCGAGTTCGATATACGACGGAAAAGTGTGCAGTAATTCTGGCGCTGCGACGATCAGCGGCTGCAGCTGCGCGTAAGCTGGTTTGCCCACATCGAGCTTCGCGAAAAAGGCCAAAGTTTTTGCGAGCGAGCGCCGTGTCGAAAGTGAAAAATCGAGACGCATGAGCCGCAGGTCGGGCTCTTGATAGTGCACTTCGGCATGAAACTGGTTGATATTCTTTTCAACGAATGCTCTGACCCCCGCGGCGGCGACGTCAGCGTCGTTTGCCTCCATGACATCGAGCGATTCGAGCAGGTCGCGGCTGACGAGATGCGGAGCTATGCCCGGCGGCAGATTTTCACCGTAGGTGATATCGGCGCGGTATTCGTGATGAATCTTAAACAGGTGTGCATTGAGCTCTGTATCGAAGAGCGGGAAAATGCCGTTAAATACAAAGATGTGCGCAACACCGCGATCGGCGAAAATTTGCCTGATCGCTGCAATTTCGCTGGCTGCCGGTTCAAGCTCCGTTGACTTTAGGTTTGGCTTCAGCGCGCCCGCAAGCGCCGCATTGCCTGGCACAAGAAACACCGGCAGGTTCAGCGCCGCGATCTTATCGGTAAAGGCTGCAAGCAAAGACGCCTGTGCTTCAAGCGCCAGACCCGTCGCATAAGATGCTGAAAGGTGAATGAGAATCGCGGCGTCGGTCATGCCTGGCTGCCGGTGCTATTCCTGATAGTCTTTGAGATAGATGGTGACTGAAACTTTTTTGCGCTGTTCTTTCAGCCAGCGGCCATATTCAATCTGTTCGTTCTGGCTGTAGATGATTGCGCGCACATTGTCGTAGACTTCGTCGAGGCCAATCGCACGCGCGCTCTCAACGCGCACGCAGTAATAACCACCGTTTGAGCCGACGAAAATCTGCGAAGTCGTGCCCATTGGCGTGCCGTTAATCGCTCCGGCTAAGATCGGGTCGATCTGCGCAACCTGGTCGAGACGCATGTCGACCATGAGGCCGCCCCTGCCCCTCGAGGCATGCGCAGAATACTTGGTCGCTGCGTTCGCGAAGCCGGCGCTTGAAGAAGCGCCCATGGCGCGCGCCGCTTTCATCGTATTGCTGACTTTTAGTTCATTGCCCGCGACGGGTATGTAGATCATGCGAAAAGTGTATTTCTTGCCGACACGGCTTTTGTTCTGCCGGTACCACTCTTCGACCTGCGAAGGGGTCGGGTTGGGTACTGACACCCTCAGCTGCATCACCTGTTGAGTCTTGAGTTGGCGCGAAAGTTCGTCTTTGTAGTCATCAAACTCCATACCGGTATCACGCTTAATGACCTTCTTGAAATCTTCTTCGCGCAGAATGCCCCGCATATCCATTTCTTTCTTGATTGCGTTGTTGATACGTTCTGGCGAGATTGTGACCGACTCTTCGCGCGCGATGACGTCGATGATGGCGCGGCCGATAAGATTATCGAGCGCCTGGCTTTTTGCACCGCGCTTGTCTTTGGCGGGGGCTTTGCGCCTCTTGAGACGGTCGAGTTCTTGCGACAGGTCGATCGTCGTTACGGGCGCATTTGCCACAACCGCGATCACGTCATTGAGCACGACTGCCGCGAAAGCCGAAGAAACAGTCAGCACGAAAAAGATTAGAGAAATAAAGACCAAACCAGCAAAACGCATAGCGTTTCTTCTTGCCCTCTTCATGTGCCGTAAACTGAAATCCCTTTGCCTACCAGCGGGCCGGGTCGCGTCTGAAGAGAGCCGACGCGATACGGCGGCAGGCCGGTGTCGGGGGTAATCCTGTTTCGGCGCAAAAGTATCGCTTCTCGAGCTCAGGAGCATATACCATGGGTTTCGGTCTGAACCACGGCAATGTCGCCAGGTAGAGATCGTACCACAAGGTCGCCGCATGAAAATCACGCGGCCTTTCGCTGCGCTCACGAAACCCCAGCCAAACGAGCAGCAACACGTCTTGCGAATAGCCGACAAACCAGGTGTCGACCGGCCCCGAACCACTTTTCGCACCCAGCTCTTGAATCACAATCTCGTCGCGTGCACCCATGAATTCGCCGCCGGTACCCTCGGGGCGCAAAACCGCCGTGAGCATTTCACGCACCTGCTCTGCCCTAAGCGGGTCAAAAATAATTTCTGGGTTTGCGCGCACCGGCAGACTCATTTCTTGATGAGGATCTATACCCGATACGAGACTGCCCCAGTGAGGGTAAACTTTACGCCCTCTGCTGAGTAGCGCCAGATATGCCGAAGCCACGTGTACCGGCGAGAGGTCTACAGTACCCAGTGCCAGCGAATAGTCTCGATGCAGCAATGGAGCCACCTCATCTTGCGGATATCGCGCGAACGCGCGCGCCATTCGCTCTGAGAAGCCAGCCTTGTTAACTTTATCGAAAAGCTGCAGGCTGATCGTGTTGGCCGAGACTTGTAGCGCATTCTTGAGGTGCATCTTGCCGCGAAAGGTCTTATAGTGGTTCGCCGGCGCATAGCTGCTGCCATCGCGCGCGGCCACAGTCACGCGCCGGTCGTCGAAGATGCTCGCAGGGGTCAGCTGCAGCGTCTCGAAAGCATATGCGTACAAGAACGGTTTAATTGTCGACGAAACCTGGCGCTTTGCCTGCACCAGTTCATTAAACTGGCTGCAGCGGTCTTCGCCTGCCGCTTCCACCGACGCATCGGTGAGGCGAACGAGCAGGTATGCCCCCGTCACGCTGCATTTTTCTGCCGGGGCGCGGTTCAGTTTCACAAGCCGGTTTTCAAGTCTCTGTTGCAGAATCTCGTCGAGCGCACCGATGCGCTGAGTAGCCACTTTTGTTGAAGTAAAACTATATTCACGCCGGGCGGTGCTCAGGTTGAATAGATTGCCAATCGACTTCGCGAGCGAACTTTGGGGTTGCTTCGCCTCTGCGAGATAAACCGGCCCCGTGATCAGCTTTGTGTAATTCTGCAACCAGCGAGCGGCCTCTGCTGCCGACGTGAGCTTTGTATTCGCCGCGTTGCGACCAGCGCGCCCCAATGCTGATTCAATACGCCGCAGGGTTTCGGTCAGACGCACCTCAGGCCCCATAAACGCTGCCGGCGAACGCAGAACTGCTAAGACGGCGACGCGCTCGCCAGCAGTTAGCCGTGCGACGTTTTTTCTGAGCACAAGTTCGGCGAAATTTTTAAGTCCGCGGTAGCGGTTTGCCACAAAAAGATGGTTGAAGTATGCCGAGAGTATTTGCCGCTTGCCGACGCTAAGTCCTCCGCCGGTTGGCACTGCAGCAACCAGGGCATTTTCGAGCCGCAGCGCCAGCAAGATCTCTTTTGCTTTTTGCGCGGGCGTTCGTTCGCGATGGTTAAGCAGGTTTTTGATCAGCTGCTGCGTCAGCGTGCTACCACCTGAAGCCTTGCTGCCGGCCCCGACGACATAAGAAAATGCCGCGCGCATCGTGCGCCAGAAATCGGCACCCCGGTGGCTTGCGAAATTGCGGTCTTCAACTGCAACAAGATCGGCGATAAGTTCTGTGTCGATCTCTTCAAGCTCAACGCTGCGGTAGCTGGTGCCCGATTTCTCATGGTCGAAGGCCACACCCGCAGCATCAAGATATGTGATTTCACCTGTCTGCGGCGGGTGCTGCACGGCAGAAATGAGAAAAGCCAAATCGGCGCTGGTCTGGTGCCAGAGGAGCAAGAATATTGTTACAACGAGAGCTGAGCCGATCGCGAGTGAGATCAGTGCATAGCGGCGCAGGCGGTTTTTCAATGCTCGTCTTGCAGATAGATATCAGGGCATTTTGACCCGGCAAGGCAGGCAAGCGAGATATCAATTTCTTTCGCGACTGCTTTGACCTTTTCACGGCCCTTTGCCCTCGCGAGCAAGGCTCTCGCGCGGTCTTTGGCGTCACCCACGCGCCCGATCATGCGCGCGCAAAAGATGCGTACCTGATTATCGGTGTTTTCAAGACCGCCACCGAGAAACGCGAGGTCTTCGCCGGCAAACGCCTTGCTCGCAGGCACACCCTTGTCGGCGATCACCGAAAGCTCGTCGTACGTGATTTTGGCGAGAAAGCGGTTATCGCGCGCTGCCCTCGCAGCATAGAACCGCTCTTCGTTCATGCGCACGACGACATCTTGCAGCGCCATCTGCACCGCAGGGTCTTTTTCTTTTTTCAGCAGCAGCACGATGTATTTTTTGTGCACATAGTTGAGCTTCAGCTGATACAGCGAATCTGCACAGATTTTGCGCACACCCGAAATTCTGTTCTCAAAGCAACCGAAGAGACTGCGCACGGCTTTTTGCCCAATAACCCGCGAAATATAGAAAAAAGTTTCATTGTGATTTTGAACTGCTTCGATTTCTGCGAGGCTGACCGTCGCTAGCACGCGCCTGTCACCCGACCGAATTCGGCCGATAATTTGCTCAGGCGCGGCCGCACCGATAAGCTGAGTCACCGCAAGACATGCAATCAGTAATGTGCGCTGTTTCAAATGTTAATCCACCTTAAATTTGCCGATCGTAATGCCTTCGCCGGTTTCGTGCAAGAGAGCGGGCATGACGAGGCGCTTTTCACGCTCAGTACCTTCGTATAAAATTACGAGCACCTTGGCCATCGTCGGCTGTGCGCCGCCATAATATTGCACCTGTACCAGGTATTCACCCGGCAGCGCGGCCTTCTGCGTAAAGGTCTCGGGGCCATAACCCGTGGTGATGTCGATGTCGAGCTCGCCGCCGATTTTCGAACGCCGGTTGCCATAGAACACGCGCTCGTTCGCTGGGTCGGTCACCCAAAGGTCGACGTCGGTGAAATTCGTGTCCCAGTACAAGATGACTTTGATGTCCATCGCTTCGTTGTTGGTGACGAGTTTCAGCGCCGCGCTCGCTGTGCCGTTTTCGTTGTCGGCCTCAACCTTGATATAATTGGCGCCGCTGCCGAGCACAATCTCTTGTGAAAATTTTCTTTCAATGATCGGCAGGTGTCGCAGCACTCCGTTGTGGAAAAAGCGCACTTCTTCAATTTTCGGGGCGTTCGCGACTTCCCCTTCGATCTTCACGACCTTAAGCGCTGTCCAGCCGCTCGCGGGTGCCGAAATGGTAATCTCAGGCAGACCTGAAGCTTTGCGCTTACCGCCAGCGCCTTCGCTGCCTTTAGCCGAGATGAGGCCGAGCGAAACCAGGGTAAAGACAATCACCAGAGCGCGCAGTTTCGTCATCGCTGAAGATCCCCCTCAGATGCTGCATCAATCGGCAAGAAGGTATCTTGCGAAAGAATTTCTTTTTTCACCGGCGTCGCGTCGTGCGCAGTGTAAACCCGCAGCGTGCGCACCCTGAAACCGGGTTCGAGAGAACCGGGTATCTGGTCTTGCGCGACTTCGCGCTCGATGCGAATCGAAGCGCTCTCTGTGCCTTCGGCAAATAGTTCTGCTGTCAGATATTTGCCATGGCGTGTCAGCCTGAACGAAACAGGTGTAGAATGAGGATTTCGTACTTTCAGGTCTTTGCGACCGTAGTCGAGAGCGGCGTCTAGCCCCGGGGCAACATAGCGCACAACGCGCTGGTGCGGGTGGCGCTCCAGAATTTCGAGCCCTGCAGCAAGAGCGACATTGTAAACGATCGAAGACACCATACAGAGCCCGCCGCCGAATTCAGACAGGCTCACACCATTGCCGCCAAAGACCGGTGCCATGCGGTAACCCGTCGCTGCGTTGCGGGGCCCGAGCGCGTCATTCAACGAGAACGTTGCGCCCGGCGCGATCGTGATGGTTTTGAGCGTCGCGGCCGCACGGTCGAGATTCGCGGTGACGGGGTATGAGTAACGGGTAATCGGCAGCGTGACCTTTTTTTGCAGCGCAGAGAGGGTCGAAGCTGCGGTGAGTAAGATGAGGGTGAAAGGTATCAGTACTCGCATCACTCCACCTTTATCACTTCGGCGCCCGAAGAGCCATTGACCGTGTCGCGGTACATGAGTTCGGCGCGCGAAGGCGGTATCAGGTAATTGCCTGCGTTGACCGCACGAATGCGGTAACGAAAAGTTTCGCTACCATAATAGTTCTCGGCATAGAAATAGATTTTGCTACCGGTGACGACGACATTGCGCCGGCCATAACTGTAATCAAAATCTGATTCGATGACAAAACCCGGCGGCACATTTTCATTGACATAGAGGTAATTGCCCGACCCGCTGCCTGGGTTAACCTTCACAATCACATCGACCGCGTCGCCGACAACGAGGCTGCCGGTAAATTTTGAATTCTCGGCGTCTTTGCCGGCTTCGACGTAGTGCCGCTCAACCTTGATTCCATTTTCGGTGGCAACGAAATCGGTGGTTTTTTCGAAGCCTTTGACGTAGGCATAGACCTGCGCAATGCCATCGCCCTCGTAGCTGACTTTAATCGGTTTGCCAGAGCGAAATTCTGCCGGGCTGACCTTTACAACCCGCGGTTCGCCGAGATTCTGCTCTGCGCCCACTTCGACCGTTTCTGATTTTCCCGATGCATATTCAATCTTGATCTTTTGCGCAGCCGAAAGCTGCTTCACGTTCGCATTGAGGTACGCCAGAATCGCGTAGACCGACACCGCGGTATCACGAGTTGAGACAAACTTACCCGATATATCGCGATTCGCGAGCAGCGCCGCAATGTATTCGGCAGAAAAGTCGGCCTTGCCATCGAGCGCGAGCGCCGTGAGCGCGATCGCGCTGTAGTGTGCGTCACTCGTGTTCGGGCGGTCAGACCCGAGGTCTTCGCTGAACCGACCGTCTTTCGCGCGCTTCAGCAGAATACCGCGCAGCTGCGAATATTCGACCATGCGGCGTTCAGCGAGCAGTGTCTGCGCCGACCAGCCGAGCGATTCGATGCGCGAGCTGCTCGCGAGCGCAACCGCGGCGTCGCTCACCGAAGCATCACCCTCGCCCGCACGGGTGAGAATATAGTTCGCGAAATACACAAACGATTCTTTCTGCGGGTAATCGTTTTCGTCGAGCGACGAAGATTTTTCGCCGCCGGTTTCGAGCAGCATATCTTTGAGCGCGGCGATTCCCTTTTTCAAACGAAAAGCGTCGACTTCGTAACCTGCCTTACGCGCTTCGACGAGGCCATAGACCGCGTAAGCGGTCATCCAGTGGTTGATTGCGTGTTCTTCGGCGCTCTGCCACCAGCCCCAGCCGCCGCGTTTCTCATTCTGCAGCGCGAGCAGGTTCGCAATACCGGCCTTGATGTTCTGTGTCAGCCGCGCCTGCAGCTTTTCTGACTGCAGGTTGTGTTTCTTCATGAAGCGCAGAACCTCGATGTTCGGCAGAAAGCGGCTGGTCGTCTGCTCAACACAACCATGCGGATATTCGATCAGGTATTCGAGCGAACCCATAACTGCGGCGCCGAGGTTAGGCACGACGCTGAATCCGTATTCTTTGATGACGAAATTCTTCGAGCCCAGATTCTTCGGCAATTCAAGCGTGAGTTCACCCTTCTGCGCACCCGGCTTTAGGATCAGGCCCGCGGTACTAAAGGTGTGGTCGAGCCCGGTTTCATGCACGGGCAACGGTTTTTCAAGGCTGTCTTTGAAACGTTTATCTTTCGATTCGACAAAAAAGAGCACTTTACCGTCGGCGCTTTCTGCGTCGGCCGATGCCACCACCTCGAATGTCAAGAGCTGGCGCGGTTTGGCGGTGCCAGAGAACTTTGTTTTGCCCGAGAGCTTCAGCCCCTTGCCAACAAAATAGCCTTCGATTTCGAGTGGTTCATTGGTCAGATTCTGCACGATGCCTGTGACAGTGCCTTTCGAAGCCGTGTTCAGAAAGCGCGGCACAGAAAGCCGCGTTACCAGCTCTTTGGTTGAGATGAATTTGAGCGTCCCTGAGCCCACGCGGTCAGTCTTATCAGAAGCGATGCCGGTCGCGCGCCAGGTGGTCAGATTTCCCGGCAGAATGAAATCCACATTGCCTTTGCCTGCGCTGTCGGTTTCGACATGTGCAGAAAAGAACGCGGTATCTCTGAACTTGGTGCGGTCGGCTTCGGGTTCGGGTGAGTCTTTCGAATCGCCCCCGGTAAAAACCTGCGGAAACGAATAGCTGAGCCGTGTGCGGTTCGGCCGGCGGCCGTAGAAGAATTTCTCAATCGATGGCGCCAGGCGGTCTTGTACGAGATAGACGGCCTCATCGACCACCGCGAGACTCACCGACGCCGCGACACCTTTGCCCTCTGCATTGAGCGTGCGCACCGCAAGCTTCACCTTTTCGCCCGGGCGGTATTGCGGCTCTGCAGTCTGCATTTCGACTTTAATGAAGCGGCTCTGCGGCGAAACAAAAACGGGCAGCACGCTGCTCACCAGACGCCCATCGGCGACGAGGCTCGCTGAGATATAGACGTTTGGCATGTGCGAAGCGCTCAGCTTCAGTTCATAGAGCGACGAATTACCCTTGAGACGCACAAGCCTGTGCTCGTAGATGCGGTCGCCTTCTGCGGTCAGCAGAATCTCTGCGTCTTTGATCGCCGAGGTAATCATAAAGCGCGCAGTTTCGCCGGGGTTGTAGAAGCGCTTATCTGCCTTCACTGAGAGTTCGGCTAGCGCTGGCCCCGCGAGCGCAAACGCAGAACCGGCGACCCAATAGAAGACACTCTCGCTGATTTCATTGCCTGCACTGTCTTTCACCGTCGCCGTCACCTGAAAATGCCCTTCGGTGGCGATGGTGAGCGGCACCTCGGCGACTCCCGCCGCATCGGTCTCTGCGGCGAGCTCGGTGACTTTGGTGTACTCGACTTCACCCGAAGCAGGACCTTCGTATTTGGTTTTCCATTTTTCCTGATAGATGGTGAGCTTTAACTTTTGGCCCATCGCGGGCTTTTCGGCCAGATCGATCAGCCGCGCGCGTAATGTTTCTGAAACGGCAGGCTGCAAAATGAACCTGTCTTGCCGCAGCGAAAGCACGAGTCCGCCGGCGAGCACCTTCACCTGGGCCTGCCCGCCGCCGCGGTCAACCTCTTGGTTCTGCGTGCCTTTTGCAATCACCGTCGCGCGAATAGTGAAGACGCTGCCTTTGTGTTCGTCAGAGGTTTTGATGACGAAATCAAACTCGCCGTCTTTGTCGAGCGTGCCCCTGCCTTGATCGACAATGTCGCCACGGCCTCCCGAACGCCCGGGGCCCGCGATATCAAAAAACTTTTCTTCGCTGCGAATCTCGAATTCAGGTTTGCGGTAGATGCCCTTGTAGACCTCGTATTCGATTTCGGCGCCCTCGGGTATCGCCCCGTAGAGATAGCGCGAACGAATTTTGCCGCGAATCTTTGAACCGAAAATCACGGCGTTCTGGTCGGGCATTACCTCGACCAAAAGCGAAGGTTTCACATAGTCCTTGATCAAGACATTTGCCTGATGGCTTTCACCCGCGACGGTCAGCGTGATGGCTGCAAACCCGCCAGTCTCAGGTGGAGCTCTGAATGTACCGTTGCATTTGCCCCATTCGCCGACTTTCAGCGTGCCCTTCTTCACCACTTTGCCGTCGGGAAGCGTGACACGGTATTCTGCCGAAGTATTGCTGAGCGCGGCGAGTGTGCCGTCGCCTTTGCGCTTTTTGAGCACAGCATACCATTCGATTACATCATTGCCCTTGTAGATCGGCCGGTCGCTGTCTATGAAAACCTGGTACTTGCTGTCGGGGTAAGGCGTTTGCCCTGAAAAGAGTTCGGCCTCTTGTTTGCCATCGGTCGCAGTGATGCGAATCTGGTCTCTGCTTATCTCGAAGTCTTTGAATGAAAGCAGCACAAGCCCGTTCGGGTCTGTCTTCAGAGATTTTGATTCGCTGCCCGAAGGTGAAGAGACTGTGACGTCGGTTGCGCCGCGGCTTTTACCTGTCACGAGGTTCACCGTCTGAATCAAGAGCTCGCTGTCGCTCTGCTTCGCGACAATGCCGATGTCTGAAACCAGCACCGTGCTCTTCGCCACGGTATCGCCGTCGAGTTTCGCGACGATGAGATAATAACCCGGCTTCACCCCGTGCTTCAGCTGAAGATAATTAGCCCCGGTTTTTGCCTTGAACTTTGCTTTGAATGCTGCATTGCTTTCTTTATATTTCGCCTTGGCCAAAATCTGCTGGTATGATCGCGACCAAGGGTCGACGTTGTATTTTTCATAGTCTGTGCGACTGATACCGACGAGCATCACCTCGAGTTCTTTGCCGCCGCGCGCGAAGGCACTCAGGTAAAGCGGCGCCGAAGTCGCAATACTCCGCATTTGGGGATATATAGTCAGATAGTTGCCTGTTGCCGAAACTCCCGTCACCGCGAGCAGCAAGAATACCAGCTGAACAAGGCGACGCATAGGCCCGCCACACTTATTAGCCACCGTATCCACCGTCAAATTTTTTAAAAAGCGCGATCGCTTTGCCGAACCTTTCGGCGTGAATTCTGAAATATTCACTGCCCTCGGCTTCGGCGCTGTTCTGCAGTTTCTGCGAGATCATTTTCAGTGCGTAGGCAGTCGTAAAGGCTTCACCGGGTAGCACCAGCTCTTCGCGGCCCCGCTGGCGCACCAGAATACCGTGCTGAATCGCGTTAATTTCGTATACATTCACGACCGGTTCGATGTGATCGACAAATGAAATGATGACAAGGTACTCGGCGTTTTTCCGTGGCCGAGCCGTGCGCGTATCGTGCATGAGCGCCATCGTCGTCCAGTGCGTGACTTCGTCATAGAGGTTCGCCCGCTGCGCCACGAGTGAGCCCATGCAACCCCTGAGACGGCGGGTTTTCTTATCAAAGATAGAAACGAACATGCCCTTGCGGCTCGGCTGCGTTTTCAACAAGGCACGCGCCGGCGCATCTTCTATAATTGGGTCACCCGCAAGCATCGCGGCGACAACGCGTTCAGAAACCGATTCGAGCGCCGCGCGCATGTTCTCGGGGGTTTCAGCCGCGATGCCCCCTGTGCCTGCGAGGCAAAGAACAAGGATAAGACCCTTATGGCGCCATAGCATGCAGTACAACCAAACGAATGCTTGCCGCGGTCGAGCCAAAACATGAGGCGATTGCGTGCTGCATTTTCTCACGGCGCCCGCTGCGTTACGTTTCTATATCCTCATGAATCTGGCGGTGGGCTGCACTTCGCGCCAGATAACAGAAGGGCAGATCGAAAGTTGCCTCGCACGTACAGATACCGTGAGCCACGACACTTCCCGCCGCGCTGCGATCGCATGGCTCGTCGCGTATGATCAGAAAGTCAAAGACACGCGCTGCTGCGCGCTCGAACCGCGCCCGAGTCTGCTCGCGAAACGCCGCGATCTGAAAGAGCTGAACGACGAACTTCTGAACCGCATCGACGCGCTTGAAACAGGTTCAGATGCCGCGAGGCGCGCAGAACTATCGGCTGGCGACAAGTGCTACCGCGCGCTGATCGATCTCTACCACGATGGTTTGTTTGCGGCACGATCGCAGCGCTGATCATTTCAGATAATTCAGCGGATCTTTCGGGTCTTTGCCTGAACGCACTTCGAAATGCAGATGCGGCCCGGTGGCCTTGCCGGTCTTGCCGACATAACCGATCACCTCACCCGTCTTTACCTGCTGCCCCTTACGCGACTTAGTGCGCGACTGGTGGCAATAATAGGTGAACACGTTACCTGAATGCTGCACAATGATGTAATGGCCCCACCATTTATTTGAGGAGTTCTCAAATACCACTCCCTCTTTCGCCGCTTTTATCGGCTCGCCGACAGGCGCCATGATATCAATACCGCGGTGAAAGTCTCCGCTCTTTTTCGTCACCGGGTCGATACGCGGGCCGAACTTTGAACTGACACGGCCATCGACGGGCACAGTGAACCCACCGGCGTTCACTGACGGCGGCTCTGGCGGCGGTTTCTGCCCGACAGCGCGCAGGTAGCCGTTAAACACCCAGCCCGTTCTGCCGCCATAATCGATTTCGGCCCAGAAGTCTTTGAGGCCGTCGACGGTGTCTTTTGCTTTTGAATAGCGCAGCACATCCACTTCGGCATCTGCCGGCACCAGAGCAATAAATTCACCCGCAAGCGAAGGCTCACTGCGCATGCGCAGGCCGGTCGTGATGTAGACGTATTTCTTTTCTTTTTTCGCTGTCGACGGCACTGCCTGCTCGGGAATATTTTTCAGATACATCTGCGGTATATAACCTTCGCTGCCCGATGCAGTGCGCACCATCACCCAGCCAAACTTCGGAGCGTTCGCGTCTCTCGTGTTGATCATCAAGACCACCTCGACCTTATCGCCAGGTTTCACCGTGTCGAGGTTCTGCGAGTCGCTTTCTGAATGCCAGGTCTTGAGCTTATACTGGCTCGTCACAATCGCATATACCTTCTTTGCTTCGGGAATTCCGGTCAGCTCGTTGTGGTCGACGAGCCTCATCTTCGCCGCGCTACGCGCCTCGATCGGCATCTGAATGCCCATGCCCGGTTTCAGCTGCTCAAGGTCTTTTTGAAATTCTGCAAAGCGCGCGAGCAACTTCTCGCGCTTTTTGTTGCTCTCGTCGAGCACCTGACCGGTTTTCGTCTGCGATTGTTTTCGAAGGTCTTCGAGTTCGAGCGCCGCCAACGCACCGCATGTGACAATAACCAACCCAGCATTCACCACGAATCGCATAACGCCCTCTTCGCTGTGAGGTTGGCGGGTCAATCAGTTATATTCGCCTCTTTTGGCGACTGCGACGCCCAAAAAGGCGAAATGACGCGAGCAAGCTTGGACAAATTCAAAACTTTATGGCTGCTTGGTGCCGGTTTTAGTACAATTTGACCATGAGTTCTGTGCAAACTGTGGCCACCGGCGCCACAGCGCCCTTGGTCGACGTGCAATCGAGCGCCGACACCCGCCGCATCGCAATCGACAAGGTAGGCATCAAGAGTATTCGTTACCCGATTCAGATTCGCGACAAAACGGGCGATACGCAGACAACCGTTGCCGAATTGAACATGTACGTCTATTTGCCGCAGCACTTCAAGGGCACGCACATGTCGCGTTTCGTTGAAATTCTCGAGCGAAAAAAACACCTCGATGTGCCTGCGTTTAAGGCATTGTTACCCGAAATGCTCGAGCGCCTCGAGTCGCGTGCAGGCCAGATCGAAATGCGTTTTACGTACTTCGTCAATAAAACTGCGCCAGTAAGCGGAGTTCAAAGCCTTATGGATTATGACGTGACCTTCATCGGCAAGTGTGAAGAAGGTATCACCGACCTGCAGATCAAAGTTGCCGTGCCCGTCACAAGCCTTTGCCCCTGCTCAAAAGAAATTTCGCAATACGGCGCGCACAACCAGCGCAGCCACATCACCATCACGGCGCGGCTCAGCGAATTTGCCGAAGGCCATAATACCCTGTGGATCGAAGATATTATTCGCATCGCAGAAGAGAGTGCGTCATGCGAGCTCTACGGGTTGCTCAAGCGCCCCGACGAAAAATACGTGACTGAGAAGGCTTACGAAAACCCGAAATTTGTCGAAGACCTCGTGCGCGACGTGGCGCATCGTCTAAACCTAGACGACCGCATCAGCCACTACATCGCCGAAGCCGAAAACTTCGAATCGATTCACAACCATTCGGCCTACGCATTGATAGAGAAGCAAAAATAAACGGGGGCATTGCCCCCGTTTATTTTTGCTATTTGCAGCCGCCTGACTTGCCGTCGGGTGCGATAAAGCAGGTTTTGCCTTCTGGGCACTTCTGCGTTTCTTTGAACTTATAGTCGCTGTACGAAGAGCAGAACTCGACCGCGTTGTTGTTGCAACGCATGCGCGCGCTGCTCGCGTCGAGGTCTTTGCAATCGCCACCAGAGCTCGATTCTTTGAGGTCTGCTTTGTCGATCTGGCCTTTCATTTTGCACGCGCCGGCCGAAAGCGCGAGCAGGGTTACTGCAATGATCAGTTTCATTTTCATAGTCGGACACCCTGACCCGGCACAGGCAGAGCGGCAAGAAATAAAAAAGACCCGCGAATTATTTGAGTTGAATGATGCCAGCTCTGACGGCGTGCGCCACTGCCTGCCCACGGCTGTTGACATTCATTTTTTTATAAATTTTCTCTATGTGATGGCGTACAGTATGTGCGCTGATACCCAGTTCTTCTGCGATATCTTCGTATTTCAGGCCGAGCGAAATGAGGTTCAGCACTTCAAGCTCTCTGCCGGTCAGAGTCGTTTCGGCGAGCTTCGGGGTGTTCAGCTGCTTCAAGATCTTTTCGGCGACTCGCGGGGTGAGGGTCGACCCACCCTGGCAAATCACCTGCAATTCGCTGAGCAGGCGTTCATACGGGGTGTCTTTCATGATATAACCATTGGCGCCTGCCATAACGCAGGCGATAATGTCGCTCTCGTTCTCATAGGCGGTATACATCGCAATGCGCGCCTCAGGATACATTTCGCGGAGCACCGTAATGGCTTCAGGCCCGCGCGAATCGGGCAGCGCAAGATCGAGAATAATCAGCACCGGTTTGAATGTATTTTTTTCAGCGCGCGCCGACTGTAAATCGAAATAGGCTGCGAGCAGCTTGTAATCCCCGGTTTTTTTGAGCAGCGTGGCCAGGGCATCTTGCACGTTGTGGTTATCTTCAATAATAATGACATCGATCATTGTTTGCTCCTGAATTTGACGAAGAATACAGTACCATTTCGCGCTCGCCTTGAAAAGACTTTTGCGCCGATAAGCTGTGCCCTGAGGTAAATGTTTCTGAGGCCCGACCCGCGGCGATCGCCGGGCCAGCGAAAACCGATGCCGTTGTCACGAATGGTCAGGTAGCAATACTCCCGCCGTGTCGTGAGGGCGATTGTGACTTCTTTTGCGAGCGAATACTTCAGGATATTTGTCATCCACTCTGAAAAGATCGCCTGCAAATTGATGTTATCGTCGAGGCGCAGATCGGGCCACGGGTTGTGCTTTACAACCGTAACCGAAATCTTGCCCGTTTGGTTGAGCCTCTCGGCGTAGCTTTTTGCATAGACTCCGAAGCGTTCAATTTCGCTTCTGGGCTCGAGTGCGGTAACGAGCGTTCGGGTACGGGCGATTACCGACTGCGCCAGTTCAAGCATCTGTTCGCGCGGCGTGTCGCCACGAAGTTGAAGCGATAACTGCATTAGATCGCCGCCGAGCGAATCGTGCAGATCGCGCGCCAGTTTAACCTTTTCATCAGAAATTTTACGTTGGTAGAGCAGCGCCTGGTCATGGCTGATGCGATAAAGGCTGCGTATGCGAACAATAGCCATCCACCAGGCGATCATATAGGCAGCGATATAGTTCAGAATAATTTCAGTGGCGCGGCCGTTCAAGAGCGTCAGCGAAACAAAGATCGCGACAGACGAGAAATAGGCGAGCGTCATAATGCGCACGTTGGTAAAAATGAATGTGCTGCCAAAGAGCGGCAAAAGACCGATCGTGGTGTAACGGCGCTGCCGGGCACTGAAGGCAATGTCTATCGACAGGCAGAGCAACAATACCACCAGATTCAGAAACGAAAACCACTCGGCCCGGCTGCGCATGCGCGTTGAACCGAGCAGCAATACGAGGCACAAACTTGACGTCAGCAGCACCATAAGTCGCTGCGGCTGCCCTTCGAGCGCCGTTTCGCCAAAGCGCACCGTTAAAATGTGATAGACCGGAAAAACCACTAGGGTCAGCGCGCTCGATGCAACGCTGAGCACGAACGCCTGCTTCTGTAGCCAGCGGCGGTTGATTGTCGACGCAGCCTTTGAAACAGAATAGTCAGGCCACAAGATGCGGCTGATCGTTTGGTAGTTGAAACGGCGCACTTAGGTTTACTTGCAGCCGCCGGTTTTTTCGTCTTCACCGATATAGCAGGTTTGGCCTGCGGCGCAGCCATTCGTCGCACGGTAGGCAAAGCCAGTGCCGGCATTGCAGTACAAGAGCCGGTTGCCATCGCAGCGCATGCGGGCGCCCGTGGCACCTACATCCGCACACGAATTCGGGTCGCGCCTGGGCGAGCACCCCACAAAACCAAAGACGAGAAGCACCACAATCGGTCGCATGCGCATGTCTACTTGCCGCCGGTGAATGAGTGCGCTGCGCTGTCTATTCGATTTTCGCCGCGCGTGTTATCTCATACAGCGCGAGCGCTGTCGCAACGGAAACATTATAACTTTCAAGCCGTTCGCTGATGCGCAGCCGCCGGCGGTGCGTTGCCCTTTCGAGCGCGAGCCGGCTAATACCATGTTCAGAGCCAACCACCAGCAACACCGGGCCATTTGTGCCGTTTAGATCGGCCGCGTCACGCTCAGCAAAGAGTTCACCGGTTTTGTCCAGTGCAACGCGCGGAATCTCGGGCCGCTTGTCGTCGATGTATTGCATCAGAGAGGCGATGCTGCCCGTAAAACAAAGGGGTATTTCAAGCAGTGCACCTGCTGATGCCTTGATCGCCGTTGGCCCGGCAGGCGCACTGTCTTTCTGCGGCAGAAAAATACCATGCACACCCAGCCCCAGCGCCGTGCGGCAAATGGCCCCGAGGTTTTGCGGGTCTTGCACGCCGTCGAGCGCGAGGTAGATGCCACCCACTGCTTCGACAAAATCCTGTTTGGTAAAAGTTTTGAGGTCGGTTTCGCCCTCGCGTTCGAGCACAATACCCTGGTGGTTCTTGGTGCCGGCGATGCTATTCAGCGCGCCGTAATCTTTGCGAATCACCTGCACGCTCGCCCGCTCGGCTTTTGCCAAGATCTTTTGCATGCGGCCGTCGTGCGCCTGCCTTGCAATAATAAGCTTATCGCCGGCTGCAAAGCCCGTCTTTTCAATCAGATCGCTGACTGCATGAAAGCCAATGACTAACACCGCGCCGCTCCGCCGCGCAGTGTTATGCGCTTAGACCTTTTCAAGATGAGAACCACTTTTGGTATCCAGTATCTTGTAACCGGCGGCGAGCAGCTGGTCGCGCAGTGCGTCGGCACGTTTGAAATCTTTTGCCGCGCGTGCCGCATTGCGCTCGGCGAGAAGTTGCTGCAGGTCGTCGCCGACCTGCGCCTTTGGCATCAGGTCGATGAGACCCAGAACCTGGTCAAAATACGTAAGCGTCTGCCGTATCACCTCGAGATCTGCACTCGAAAGCTGGTCATTTTTTGCGTCGATGTTTGTATTTGCGGCGCGAATGAATTCAAGCACCACTGCAAGCGCCCGGGGAGTATTGAGGTCGTCGGCGAGTTCTGCCATAAATTTCTCGCGCGCTTCTTTCGCCGTCGCGGCAAGCGTCGCATCGGCAGCCGCATCGATCTTTTGCAGCCGGTCGAGCCGCGCTAAAAGGCCGTAGAATTTCTCAACCCCGGCTTCTGCCTGATGCAAAGCGTCGGCTGTATAATTCACCTTCTGGCTGTAATGCGCCGCGAGTAAAAAATAGCGAATAACTTCGGGCCGCCTGCCCTGAGCCAGCAGATCGCGCAGCGTGTAGAAATTGCCAGCTGACTTCGACATCTTCTTGTTGTCGACCAACAGGTGCTCGCAGTGCACCCAGTGCTTCACGAATCCATCGCCATAACCCGACTCGCTCTGCGCAATTTCATTTTCGTGGTGCGGAAAAATCAGATCAACCCCACCGGTGTGGATGTCGATTGCGCCTTTGAAGATTTCATGAATCATCGCCGAACATTCCAGGTGCCATCCGGGCCTGCCGTCACCGTGACTTGAGTGCCAGTGCACCCCCTCTTTGCCCTCGGCTTTCCAGAGCACAAAGTCGCGCACGTCGTCTTTGTCGTATTCGTCGGTATTGTAGCGGGTGCCGGTCTTGTTTTTTTCGAGATCGATGCGCGAAAGTTTGCCGTAATCTTTTTTCTCGCTGATACGGTAATACACCGAGCCGTCTTGCTCGTATGCGACACCTTGCGCAATCAACCGATCGACGAGATCGAGCATCGCCGGTATATAATCGGTCGCCCGCGGATGAAAATCAAACTTGCAGACATTGAGGGTCTTGAGGTCTGCAAAAAAAGCTTCTGTGTATGGCTCTGTGTAAGCCGCCAGCGCCTGCTTCAGATCGGCGTATTTTCCCGGTTCTTTTTCAGAGAGGGCAATTGCACCTTTAATCGTCTTGTCGTCGACATCGGTTAAGTTCATCGCGTGCTGAACCTGGTAACCCGCCAGGCGCAGCGTGCGGTTCAGAACGTCGGCAAACAGGTAGCTGCGAAAATTACCGATGTGTGCATAGTTATAAACCGTCGGCCCGCAGGAGTAAATCTTTACTTCTCGCGAAGAGACAGTCTCTTTCTGCTTGGATAGTGTATTAAATAACTGGATGTGCATAACAATGCGGGGGTTGCTAAGGGGGCAAAGGCGTTTGCCCGCAAACGCCGTAGGCCGCCCCCTTAAGAAACCTTCGGGCTGACTGGATTTGAACCAGCGACCCCACGCCCCCCAGGCGTGTGCGCTACCACTGCGCCACAGCCCGCGATAGAGCCGAAGTTTTGACGCTTCGGACTGCCGTTTGCAAACGGGCTTTTTGACATGGCGTCAATCATTATGATAGCATGGATGGAACCCGCTGACGCGGGTTCCATCCATGCTATCATTGTCATTATATCTAAACAAGCAATAGCGGCGTATGCTGATAAAGGATTGGCTTGCTGCCAATATCACCAAAGATGTCCGGGCGCTCGATTGGTTCGACGATGCAGAGGCCGAGCCGCGCATACGCAAGGCCTATCAAGAACTGCTGAGCGGCTATTCGATCGACCCCTCAACCTTGCTCAAGACTACCCGCGAAATCGGCAAAAATGAAAAATTCACCGGCAGTGTAACCGTGCGCGACATCAACTATTTTTCGATCTGCGCGCACCACTTTCTGCCTTTCTACGGAAAGGTTGACATCACGTACGAGCCCGGTGAGATTATTATCGGCTTGGGTAAGTTTCCCCGATTGGTGCAGGCATATTCACGCCGCTTTCAGATTCAAGAAGATATGGTGAAAGAGATCGCTGAAGAAATCATGACCTCGGGCAAAGCCCGTGGCGTTTACGTGAAATCGACGGGTAGACACATGTGCATGTGCAGCCGTGGCCCATCAGACCACACAGCAGAGACAGACACAGAATTCGCGATGGGCACTCTGCTCGAGCGTTACCTGCAGCCCCCTGGCAGAGCGAGGTAAGTAAAACGAAAAAATGACCGTTGTTTACCTCACAGACATTCACGACAACTTCGCCGGTGTCAGCAGCGTACTGAACCAGACTTCTGCCGACCTGTATATTCTTTCGGGTGACCTCACCTACCATGCTTTCGGCAGCGACGAAAATTTGTTTCGCTTTATCGAGCTGCAAGAGAAAATCAAGGCACTCTCAGAAAAGGGGATATCCCCCTCAAAGACATTGCACCTCGCCGAAGACCTCAAAGGAGGATTAAAAGTCGATCTGCTCTCTGCCGCCGAGAGCAAAGAATACCGCGAACTTGCCGCAGAGGCCCACCTCGAGCTGCGCCGCAAATATGAAACGCTGAACAAGGCCGTCGTCGCGACGCAGAAGACCTGCTTTATTATTCCCGGCAACTACGACATCTCGCTCGACGGCACCGCAGTCGCCAAATACAGTCTGCACCAGAAGACAGCAGAATTTGATGGACTAAAATTTGCCGGATATGGCAGCGCGCCGGTTTTCACTCCGGGTATTCCCGAAGAGCTCGCGGTGCCGTTTGAAGAAGCGGGCAGCGGCGCGAAAATGATCAGCAAGCCGCGTGATTTTCTCACCGAAGCCAAGGCCGATATTTTCGTACTCCACAACCCCGCGTATGGCACACTCGACAAATTGCCGCGTTACGGCCACTGCGGCTCTCATGGGCTCAGGGAAGCCATCGACGAAGTTGCGCCGCGCCTTGTGCTCTCGGGCCATGTGCATGAGAGCTATGGCCTCTTAAAGCTCGGCACGACTTTTTTTCTGAATCCATCGAACTTTGGCGCCGTCGAAGCGATGGAAGGTAAGCAGCCCGGTGGGTATTTCGCTACATTTCAGCTGCAGGTTGACGGCGATGGCCAGAAATACCTGCGCGAAGTCACCTGGAAACGTCTGGTCTCGGGCAACATTCGCGAAATCTGCAATATCAAAATCGACAAGAAGAATCGCGCCACTGAGACTGTCAACGACGCCGACGAATATGCCGCGATGGGAAAATTCTTGCTCTGACCATGCGCAACCCCTTCCCGGAAAACGAGACGTTTCGCAAGTTTCTGGGTTTAAAAGACTACTTTAGAAATTTCACGACCAAAGAGACTATGCAACGCACGCGCGAACTGGCGCGCGCGGCAAGGCTCATTCAGTCGACGGGAGAAAAGATATCGTTTGACCTGCTCGGGTCAGTCAACTTTGGCATGGCGGTTGAAAATTCAGACGTCGACATCGTCATGTATCTCGACTGCGGCCATGACGAAGAGGCCCGCTACGACAACACACCGATGCTGCGCATTTACGAATCGCTCTTTTTCGCAACGATTCTGAAAGAAATCAGCCATAACCCGTTCAAACTGCAGATCGTCGATTTTATCAACCTGCGCCGCCTCGACCGTGCGATTAAAGAACCCGGCTTTGACGACGACATTCTCGCGCGTTTTGTATTTTACCGCACCATCTGCCGCGGTGTCAACAAGCTACCCATACGCAAATATGAGCAGGCAATTTCAGGCAACAAAGAACTCTTTAAGCGCATCGAAGAGCACCTGACAATGGCACTCGTCGAATTTACGCGCTCGTCGAGCCACCGCATGTCTTTTAATAAATACATATCGCGACTGAAAGAGCAGGATATTAAAATACCGCCTTCGATGCTCGAAAAAATTCAGGAATATCTGAACATGTCTGATAAACCGGGGTAAAGCCGGCTTATGTGCGCGAGCGTGAACACGTTAACGCGAGTTCACGCTTAGGCAATTAATTTACCACTTCGTTTGCCAGCAGCTGCTCGAGCGTTTGCGGCTTGCGAATAATGCGGATTTCACCCTTTTCTGTCAGCAACACCTCTGGTATAAGTAGACGCGAATTAAATGTTGAGCTCATCACCGAACCGTAGGCGCCGGCATAACCAATCGCGAGCCAGTCTTTTTCGGCAAGTTCAGTCAATTCACGGGCGTGCGCAAAAGTATCGGTTGATTCGCATACAGGCCCGACAATGTCATAGACCAGTTTTTTCTCCCGGCGCTGCACTGGCAGAATCGGATGGTATGCCTCGTAGAGCATTGGGCGAATCAGGTCGTTCATCGCCGCATCGATGATCGCAATTATTTTGCCGGTGCGCTGCTTCAGATGCCGCACTTGAGACGCAAGAATGCCCAGCGGCGCCGAGATAAAACGCCCTGGCTCGAAATGTATTTCAGTTTCGCTCGCAAATATGCCCTGCACCGCCTTGGCCAGAGCAGCAAAGTCAAAATTAACAGCGTTGCCTTCGAGCTGCTGGTAATTGACGCCAAAACCACCGCCCAATGAAACGTACTCGGGTTTGGCTCCGAGAGCTTCGCTGGCGATATTGAATTTCTGCCTGAGGTATTCAGCAGTTTTGAGGTAGGGCCCGACGTCGAAAATCTGTGAACCGATGTGCGCCTGCAGCCCCACCAACCGCAAAGACGGTGATGCTTTCACGATCTTCAGCGCCTCGGCGAAATCTGCTTCGCTCAGCCCAAATTTGTTTTCTTCTTTGCCTGTGGTAATGTGGCGGTGCGTGTCGACCTCGACGTCGGGGTTGAGCCTGAAACTGACCGAACCCACGACTGATTTTTCAGCAGCAATGCGCGCGATGTCGCTGAGCTCGGCGATGCTCTCGACGTGAAAGCTGCGAATGCCGAGGTCAAGGCCCACCGCAATTTCAGCCTCGCTCTTGCCAACGCCCGCGAATACGATCTTGCCAGGCGCGAAACCGGCTTTGAGCGCGCGGTAAAGTTCGCCGCCCGAGACGACGTCGGCGCCGAAACGTTCATGCGCCGCGATCAGCGACAGCAGCGACAAGTTGGATTGTGACTTTACAGAAAAGTAGAACTTACAGCCCGGCAGCCCCTGCTCAAGCAGCTTAACACGCTCGCTGAGCAGTGCCTCTTGGTAGACCCAAAAAGGACCAGTGTAATGATGCTTTTCGGCCAGCTCTTTCGCAGCGCGCGCCAGCAGTGTGGCCGTATCATGACCATGCCAGATGAGTTGATTATTTTGGTATGAGAACATGTGGTATCAATAGTTGGTTGCAGCAGCGCCGCAACCAACTATTGAATTGTTTATTTCGCGACTTTTGCGAAGTATTCTTTTGAACCCTTCGTGTCGGCTTTCATTGAAGACGCACCGGGTGTCCAGTTTGCGGGGCAAACTTCGCCTGGGTGAGATTCGGCAAATTGGTCTGCCTGTACTGTGCGCAGAACTTCGTCGATGTTACGGCCAACGTTGTTGTTATTCACAGTCGCTGATTTCAGCACGCCGTTACCATCGATGATGAACACACCGCGCAGTGCGATGCCAGCTTCTTCGATCAGCACACCATAGCTGCGCGCGATGTCTTTTGTGATGTCTGCCAGAATCGGGTATTTGATTTCGCCGATACCGCCTTTGTCACGGGGCACTTCGGTCCACGCCAGGTGGCTGAACTTGCTGTCTACCGAGCAGCCGATAACCTGCGCACCGAGTTTTTCGAACTCTGCCGCTTTGTCAGAGAATGCAATAATCTCTGTCGGGCACACGAAGGTAAAGTCGAGCGGATAGAAAAAGAGCACAACATATTTGCCCTTATAGTCGCTGAGTGAAACATCTTTAAAATCTTTGCCTACGAGCGCAGTCGCCTTGAACTCGGGGGCTTTCTTACCAATCATTAACATAGAAACTCCTTATTATACTTAGTCTTTTATTTTACTTCGTAAAATATAGCTGATCTCACGATTCTTGGCCACAAAAGTAAACGCATTAGGTTACCGAAGGCTACGCCTTCGGTAACCTAATGCTCGTGTGCGGCTGGCAGGAGTCGAACCTGCTACCCTTTGGTTCGAAGCCAAATACTCTATCCAGATGAGCTACAGCCGCTTTCGGCGGCTGTAGCTCATCTATGTGACGAACTATGGCCGCGATTGCTTAGATAAATTTCTGTTTTTTAGACACGCGGTCAATGAAAACAGATGTGGCAAATTAACCGCCGCTGTTCTTGTTCGGTGCGCTGCAGATTGTTTTGAAAAGATCTTCGCTGCCGGGCTCGGCTTTCCATAAGGGGCGGCCTTTGGGGTCACGCAGGGCATAAGACTTGCCGCTGAGCTTCAGCTGTACGACCAGCGCGGTTGCATCGCTCTGAACGAGCAGCTTCGCCTCGATTTCAGAACCGATTTTTATATCAATCTGGCGCTGCAGCAGATACCATTTGGGTGCAAGGTGCAGATTGATAACACCTTTGTCTTTGGTCGAAAGCATCGCGTGCAAGACGTAATCCATCGATTTGCCGCAATAGTCTTCTTCGACGCTGACAACCTTGCCGCTGACACTCAGTTTCTTACCCACGGCGAGCAGAGGTAGCGTAAGCAGCAGAATCAAGAACGATATTCTCTTCATATACCATTTACGGTAGTTCAGGCTGCACAGCAACCATAACGCAGCGCAGCGATTATGGTCTTTTCGCCGCGTCTAAACCCGCGTTAGTGTCGGCGATGAGCGATCTGGCCGCCGACAAAGCCCTGTTAAAAGAAGCAATCCGCAAATTTTCTTATCGCGAAAACCATGCCGAGCCGTTCACACTGGCGTCAGGCAAAAAGAGCCCGTATTATTTCGACCTGAAACAGACGCTGCTACAGCCGAAATACCTGGCCCTTGCCGGCCGTATTGTTTCGCAGATCATTGCGCAGCACTACCAGGGCAAGGTCATCGCCGCGGGGCTCACGATGGGGGCCGACCCCATCATCTATTCAGCAGTTCTAGCGGTCGACTACGCACCCGGCGCGGGCAAACCTGAACTCGTACCCGCGATTGTGCGCAAAGAAGCCAAAGACCACGGCACGGGCAAGAAGATTGAGATGCTCAAGGGTATCGACACGGCTACCCCCTGCGTCATGGTCGACGACGTGATCACGACCGCAGGCTCTACGCTCAAGGCCTTCGCGGCGATGCGCGAAGCGGGTTTCGCGATCAAGCATGCGGTGTGCATACTTGACCGGGGCGAAGGCGGCGCCGCAGCGCTCGCCGAAAACGGCGTTACCCTGCTTTCGGTTTTCACAGCCGAAGAATTTAAGGAGCGCTAACGATGAAGATTCTGTTTCGCAACCTCGGCTACGCGCTGCTTCTCACGATTATCAGCGTGTTCGTGAACCATGCACTCGGCTTCAATACAGAGCGTCACGACATCGGCGATTATTCGCGCCATACCGTGACGGTGATCTTCTGGTGTTCGATATTTCTGACAATCGTGCAGATTCGTGCTGTTTCGGGCGATGACCATAATTTTCTGACCGCGTTTCGTCTCGGCTTTTTCTATTCGGCGTTTTATTCGGCAGCCTTTGCCCTGTTCATGATTTTCTACCAGCGCGTGATCAACCCCCAGTTCTACCCAACCTATCGTAAATTTTTCGAAGACCGTCTGGTTACGGCAAAACTTTCGCCAGACCTGATCGCGTCGCGCATGCGCCAGTTCGACATGAGCTTCAACGGTGATTTCCCGACTTATGTTTTACTGTTCTTGTACATGGCGATGGGCGGAGCTATTCTGTCGGCGATTGCAGCAGCAATATTCAGAAACCCGGTGAAGAATGGCTGAAGCGCGGTTCTACGGTAATAGTGATGATGAGTTCTTTTCACTAAACCGAAAAAGCACGGGCCCTGCAGAGAAAGTGATACTGATTGCAGGCTATACGCGTGCCGGCAAAGAACAGTTTAGCCGCGAAATTGCTGTGGCGGCCAAAGATTTACAGGCGCTTGCCACCTGGTTAGACGATTTCTGGAACGAAGCGCCCCCGGTTCAACTCGCCGAGGGATTCATTCGCTTCGTCTACTCGCACCGCGAACATATAGGCGAAGGCTATTACAATATCGAATTTGACGGCAAAAAGATTCTGCAGGTCTATGAGCAGCTTGGCACCTCAAACACCTTTCGCGCCAGCCAGATTCGCTCGCTCTTGAACTGACATGCAAAATGCCTGGCTGCTTCTGATCGTCAGCGCCGTGCTCTGGGGCGGCGTTTTTCATGTGATCAAATACCCGCTGTCGGTGGCGCCGCCGTTCGTCGTGATTTTCGTGCGCTTTGCCCTCACGGTACTTCTGCTTTCGCCATGGCTCATCGCGCGCCACAACTACCGGCGCGCATTCAACCGTGAAAATCTGGGAGATTTGATCTTTCTCGCACTCGTCGGCATATGCGCGTACAACACCTTCTTTACCTATGGCATGGCGCTGTCAGAACCCGCGACGGGGTCGCTGATTATTGCGGCCAACCCCGCGATGACAACCTTCATTTCGCGCCTCTGGAAAAAAGAAATCATTTCGCCGATTCGCTGGGTGGGCATTGCGCTCGCTTTCTTCGGTCTCGTGTTTATCGTCTTTGAAGGCAGCGCGGCGAATCTCGGCCGATTGCAACTTGGCGCCGGCAACCTGATTTTACTCGGCGCTCCGTTTGTGTGGGCAATCTATTCGATCAAGAGCCGCGAAGTCTTACAGCGCGTGCCGACCATGGTATTCACGCCCGCGGTGCTGCTGCTCTCGCTGCCACTGCAGGGTTTTGCCGCTTTGTTGCAGCTCGACGGTTTTGCCTGGGCGGGTGAGGCGAAATTCTGGTGGCCCGTCGTCTTTCTCGGCGTTATGGCGACCGGCGTCGCCTACCTCTGCTGGAACAAGGGCATTGAACTTCTCGGTGCAGCCCGCGGTTCGGTTTTTATCAACCTGATTCCCGTGACGGCGATCGTCATCTCATGGGTCTTGGGCCACCCGCTGCATGCATTCCACTTTATAGGCGGATCGATAGTCGTACTCGGTGTTATTCTCGCTTCGCGAAAATAACACTCTTGAACTCACGGCGAATGAATTCGCGGCGGGGCTTCAATGTCTGTGTCAACTCGGCGCCGCGGTGAAAGCGCCGGGGCAGCACGTGAATTCGTGTCGGCCGCGCCGCTGCAGACAAACCTGAGTCGATGAGCAGTCTCTCAAATTCTTTCTGGTAGAGGCCCTTGGCAACACCCGCAAGAAGCGGCAACCAGAAGTCACCGTGCTTTTCAGGCCTTTCGGCATATTCGGCAAGTGCCGGGGCATACGAATGCTGCGCGAGCCACTGCAACAACTCATGAAAATCGGGCACCACAAGCGCGACCGGTGTTCTGTCACCGCTCTCGGTAACTACAACCCAACCGACGAACCGGCTGCCGCGCAAGACATTCTCGACAAGTTCAGGAAACACCCTCTCTCCGGTCGCGACACGAAACGCATTGATTTTGCGACCGACAACTACCAGGTTACCGCGCGAGTCGAGCGAGCCGATATCGCCAGTCTTGTATTGCAGTGGCGGCTGCGGATTACTCTTCAATGCCTGCATGTCGGCAAAATAACCGGCGAACACGTTGGGCCCGGTCACACAGATCTCGCCGAGCAACGCTGCACCCGAACCCGAATTTTCGAGTGCTTCGATCGTCACGTGCACCCCGGGCAATACCCTGCCGACCGCACCGGGAAAGTTGCGCGTCGGCCTTCTGAGCGCCGTAACACATTGTTCGGTTGAACCATAACCTTCAAGTACCTGAAACCCCAACGCTCTGAGCGTTTCGTCGACTACCAGGGGCAGCGGGGCATCACCCATGATGGCGTACCTAAGCGTCGGGCTCACACGCCGGCGAATTGCACGAAAAATCGTGCGCTGCAAGACCCAGCGTACAGGCAAGAGGTATGCGAGTTTGACAATGGCAAAGATCGAAGGTGTCTGTTTGTCATAGCGGGTGCGGCTGAACCAGTACTCGAATATGCGGTCAGTTTTGATCACAGTGCGAATCGCAGAACGCAGAATAATCCTCATTTTGCTTTTTTCGATCTGCGATATAATCTGCCGATAAACAGCTTCCCAGATTTCGGGAAAGCTCGGAAACACCGTTACCCCCGAAGTTTTAAGGGCACCTGCCAGAGCCGGTATTGAAGAGTAGACGACCGAGCCGCCGGTCGCAATGGCAACGTATTCGACAAGTCGGGCATAAAGGTGCCACGAGGGCAAACACGAGAGAAAAACATCGCTGCGCCTCAGCTTCAGTACGCGCGGAATAACACGCATCGCATGCAAAAACGAACGCTGTAAAACCGGCACTTGCTTGGCCACGCCCGTTGTGCCCGAGGTTGCGATGATGGCAGAAACGGCAATTGTACGTTCGCTCAATAGCCTTTGATTGCCCACACCTGACTCGAATATGTTGCCGAGGGTGGTTGCGTTGGGCTCGGTACCCGAAGCCACAATCAATGCCAAAGATCGCTGCACGATGCGCAGCGAAAGCAGCTGGCCCGCGGCAGCCGTATCGAGCACGATGATCACCTTGCTGCCCGTTTTTTCGGCGAGCGCGGCTATTTCATTCGCGGGCTTAGCCGATTCAACAGGAAACTCAACCGCGCCGATTGCCTGAATTGACAGGCTGACGATCAGCCACCATCGACTCTGATCGGCCACCACAATGATCGCCTCGTGCTGCGATACATGCAGTTCGTGTTGCAGATAGCGAGCAAGCGACAGCACACGCTGGTGCACTTCGGCATAGCTAAGACTCTCACCTTCGGCAGTAAGGCAGACACTCGCGGGAAATCGGCGCGCAGAATCGCAGAACTTTCGATAGACAGAATGGTCGTGCACGGTGAGAAATCAATTCTTAGGCCAGCTTCGCCTGTAAAGCCGAAGCTGGCCGATGCAGCTAGCGCAGCTTCACCCGCTGCAACCGCAACGCATTGAGCGTCACCGATACCGAACTGAGCGCCATCGCGGCACCCGCTAGCCACGGCGCCAGAAACCCCGCTGCCGCCACCGGAATGCCGATGGTGTTATAGGCAAGTGCCCAGAACAGGTTCTGCCGAATATTGCGCATCGTGAGCCGCGACATGCGAACCGCGCGCACCAGGCCCTTGAGATCGCTGCCCAGAAGCGCCACATCGGCCGTTTCGATCGCGATGTCCGAACCACCGCCCATTGCGATACCGACGTCTGCTGCGGCCAAAGCTGGGGCGTCATTTATTCCATCCCCAACCATTCCCACATGTCTATCGCCGGCTTTAAGCTCAGCAATGATGCCTGCCTTACCTTCTGGCTTCACGCCCGCGTAATAGCGGTCGATACCGGCTTTCGCTGCAATCGCCGCCGCGGTGCGCTCGTTGTCGCCGGTGATCATCACGGTTTCGACGCCGAGCTCTTTGAGTTCAGCAATCACGGCGCGTGCTTCAGGGCGAATTTCGTCGGCAATTGCGATGAGTCCGGCAATCGTCGCGTTACGGACAACTGCCACGACTGTCTGGCCTTCAGCTTCGAGCGCGGCGGTTTTTTCGGCGAACGCGGCGAGATCAAGACCACGCTCGGCGATGAAGCGGGGTGAGCCGATCAGCACCGGCGTGCCCGAGAACATCGCCTCGACACCGCCACCGGGCGAGACACGAAAGTTCTGCACTTCGGCGAGGGTGAGCTTGCGCTCGTTCGCGGCGGCAACCACTGCCTGTGCCAGCGGGTGTTCGCTCAACTGCTCGACCGACGCCGCCATAGCCAAAAACTCCGCTTCGTTTTCGCCAGTGACGATCGCCGTCACCTTGGGCTCGCCGCGGGTAATCGTGCCGGTCTTGTCGAGTGCGATGATCTGCACGCCACCTGCATGCTCGAGGTGCACCCCGCTGCGAAAGAGAACCCCCGCCTCGGCCGCACGGCCCGAACCCGCCATGATCGATGTCGGTGTCGCGAGGCCGAGCGCACACGGGCAGGCAATTACGAGCACCGCAATAGCATTCTCGAGCGCCCGGGCAAAGTTGCCGGTATCGACAATGAAGTACCAGGCGACAAATGTGGCAACGGCAACCAGCAGCACAGTCGGAGTGAAAACCGCGGAGACACGGTCGGCAAAACGCTGTATCGGCGCGCGCGCACCTTGCGCCTCTTTGACTGCCCGCACAATGCGCGCGAGTGTCGCATCTTTGCCGACCTTTTCGGCGCGAATGCGCAGTGACCCGAGTTGGTTGAGGGTGGCGCCGATAACGGCATCACCTGCCTTCTTCTCAACGGGCATACTTTCACCCGTGATCATGGCCTCGTTTACCGCAGACGCTCCGTCGATGACAGTGGCATCCACCGGGATAATTTCACCGGGTTTCACGCGCACAACATCACCGACGCGCACCTTTTCGATCGGTACTTCGAGCACTGCCCCGTCGCGTTCGACGAAGGCGCTCTTCGCCTGCAGGTGCATCAGCTTGCTGATCGCCGAAGAGGTTTTACCCTTCGCGCGCGCCTCGAGCAGCTTGCCCAAAAGAATCAGCGTAATGAGGACTGCGCTGGTTTCATAGTAAAGCTGCGCGTGTCCCCCGTGCTGCAAGGTCATCCACAAGCTATAGAAGAAAGCGGCTGACGTGCCCAATGAGACCAGAGTATCCATATTGGCACTCTTGTCTAAAAGCGCACGCCAGGCGCCGGCGTAGAAGCGCGCACCGATAATGAACTGCACCGGCGCGGCGAGCACAAGCTGAAACCACGGGTTCATAAGAATCGCGGGCATCGGCAAAAAAGAGATGCCAAGGTGCGCGACCATGGTGTAGGCCAATGGCAGCGACAGAAATGCCGAGACGAGCCACAGGCGAAATGTGTGCACGTACTCGCGGTAGCGTTCTGCGGCGCGCTGGTCGCTTTCTTCTTCTTTTTGTTCTGCCGCGCCGTAGCCCAGCTGCTCGACTTTACCGATCAGCTGCGGCAATTCACAGACGGCCTCGTCATACTCGACCGAAGCCGTCTCCATCGCGAAGTTGACCGTCGCCGACTGCACACCGGGAAGTTTGCTTAAACCTTTCTCAATCCGCAGCGCGCAGTTGGCGCAGGTCATGCCCGAAATATCGAGCGTCTTTTGCTGGCTCATATTGGCCTCAATTTTTCACCGAGTAGCCATTCTCTTCGATGGCCTCGCGGATTTTCGCCAGCTGGTCGGTGCTCTCGTCATAGGTGATGTGCGCTACGGCGGCCACACGGTCGGCTTTGCCCGTGGCGCCGGCATCGCGAATAACCTCTTCGACCGTGCGCTCGCAGTGCCCGCAGGTCATGCCCTCAATTTTAAGTTCTATTTCTTTCATATATCCCCCTTACGAACAGACACCCGGCACTGCCGAATATTACAGTCAATTCGCGGGTACTTCACATTTTTTTTCTGCTATCCGGTGTAATGCACAGTTGTGGCTTTTAAGTCTTTCCAAAATATGCCCCGTATGCCCTCTGGAGGCAGATGCGCTGGCGCCTCTTACCTATCATTTTCGCCTGGCCATTGACTGCGGGCTTTTCGCTCGATATATTTGTCTTTAACCCAGAAAGCAAATCGGGCCAGACGCAGTCCGCGCGGGTGAGTCTCGTGCGCTTTATGGCGGCAGAGGGCATCGAAGCGCAGGTGTCTCTTTTTGCCAACGCCATCGACTTTGAGCGCGCCGTCGCCAGAGCGAAGCCCGACTATGCAATCGTCGCATCGTATTATTACAGCGCCGCCGCAAAAGACATGCAATGGCGGGCGCTGCTTTCAGGGCATCGCAACGGCGAAGAAGCTTTTCGCAAGGTCTTTATGGTCGATCAGTCGGTGGGCAAAGCGGCAGATCTGAAAAACAAAGCGGTAGCAACGACTTCTTTTGGTGCCGCGACCTTTAGTTTTGTCAGCGCACAGTTCTTGCAGCCGCTCGGTCTCAATGCCTCGCAGGTGCGATTGATCACAGTCTCGAAAGATATCGATGGCCTTATGGCTCTCGCGGTCGGCCAGGTGAAAGGTGCGATTGTGACTCAAGACAGCATTGAAAAACTGAAGTCGATCAACGGCGCAGCGCTCGAGTCGATGAAAGAGCTGCGCAGGTTGCCTGCGATTCAATACCCCAAGTTGGTACAGTTTCAGCAGGCACAGGACACGGCAAAATTACGCCAGGCATTTCGCCGGCTGACGCTCAGCAGCGAAGGTGCCGATTTTCTGCGCTACCTGGGCATCACGGGATTTCAATAGGAGTGAGTATGCATACGTTATTGCGCGCATTAGCAATCTGCCTGCCGATGGTACTAAACGCGGCGACTAAACCCGTCTATGTATTTGTCACCGACAGCGACATACGCCAGTTTGAACAGGTCGTGCAGGGTTTCGCCGAAAGTTATCCGCAGGCTTCGATTGAGCGCATTAACCTCGACGGCAAACCTGATAAGGCAGCCGTAAGGGCATTCGTCGCACGGCACAAACCCGCGATGATCATCGCGCTCGGCAGCATTGCCGCCACGACAGCCGCCTCACTCGACGGCAAGACTCCGGTCATATTTGGTATGGTATTGAACCACCGCCGCTATGCGCAGCTAAAAAAAGCGCACGTCGCGGGTGTGTCGATGGAGATTCCCGCGCAGGCATGGCTTACGCAGTTTCGGCTGCTCTACCCTGACCTGAAGGCCATTGCCGTGCCTTACAACCCCGACGCTTCGGCTGAAATCGTGCGCGACGCAACGGCCGCTGCCCAGAACCTGAAAATAGGTGTGTGGGGCGTGCCACTCGCAGACCCAAATACCGTTGGTTCAAGATTAGAAGCCGAAAAGCCTGAAAACTTTAATGCGCTTTGGATGGTCGCCGACTTCAAACTCTATTACAACGAATCGACTGCCTTTGGCCAGCTGCTCGAGTTTTCGCTGCTGACGCGCAAACCGCTGATGGGTGCATCGGAAGCATTTGTCAAAGCCGGCGCGCTCTTCTCGGTATCTATCAACTACCAAACCCTCGGGTCGCAGCTCGCACTGGTTTCCCGGCAGATTCTCGAAGACAAACTGACGCCGGCCGCAATCGGTATTCAGGCGCCGATTGGCACGTTTACTGTTGTTAACAAGAAGACTGGCCGCGAGATATTCGGCGATAATTTCAACGAAGACCTGTTTGGCAATGCCGACAAGGTTTATCCCGAAGAAGAGTAATACGTGCTGAATAGCTTTTACCGAATACGCAACTTTTACCGCAACCTGAAGATCAGGTACAAGTTTTTTCTGACTATGGCAGTCGTGCTCATGATCGCCGTGCCCGCGCTCTCTTATGTCTTTATCAGCCAGTCTGAACAGCTGCTGATTAAATCGCTCGAAGAGCGCATTGAGCTTTTGAACAGTAACTTTTCGATTCTGACGCGCAACAGCCTGCAAGAGAATAGTTTTTCTTTTTTGCAGGGTATGGTGCGCGATGCTGCTTTGCGGCAAAAAGAAGTACGGGCGCTGGTCATCGTGAATGCCCGCGGCACGATCATCGCGACGAACAATGAGAACGATTATCCGCTGTTCGGCGATCTGCGTTCCATGCACCCTGGCGACCTTTTTCGCGGCGGCAAGAATGTGCTGCGGCGGCTCAAGCGCGAGGGGGTCATCGAAAGCATGCACCTGATACACGCGGCTGCACCCACCGAAGTCGCCGAGAAGACAGAAAGCCGCGAGATTGTCGCCACCCTTTACGTCGTCGTCACAACCGATTTTCTCGAAAACTCGGTGCGCAATCTCTGGCTCTATTCGCTGTTGCTCACGCTCGTTTTCACGACCCTCGCGTTTTTCACCGCCTACCGCGCCGGGCTGCACCTCGCGCGCCCGATCACGCGCCTCGCGCAAGACGTTCAACAGATCGCGTCAGGAAATCTTGCAGTGAAGATTGAGCCCGGCAACAAAGACGAGATCGGGCAGCTGATATCCGATGTCGAGCGCATGCAGGCATCGATTCTGCGCATGCTGTTCGAGGTCAACGAAGGCAAAGAAAAAATACAGGAATACGCAGACCACCTCGAAGACATGGTCAAAGAGCAGACCGCAGAGCTGCGCGAGACGCTCGAACAGGTACAGGCGCTTAAGAACCAGCAAGACGCGGATTATTACCTCACAACACTGCTCGTCGAACCATTGCGGGTCAACCTTGCGAACAACAAGAACGTCAACGTGCAGTTTGTCGTGCGCCAGAAGAAACGGTTTCCGTTCAGGCAATGGACAGTCGAAATCGGCGGGGATATATGCATCGCCCATAGCATCGAGCTCAGGGGCAGCCAATTCACAGTTTTTATGAACGGCGACGCGATGGGCAAATCAATTCAGGGCGCAGGCGGCGCGCTGGTACTCGGCGCAGTGTTTCAGTCGATTATTGAACGCACGCGCATGACTGAGAACGTCAAGAGCCTGCCACCCGCAGAATGGATCAAAGCGACGTTTCTTGAGCTATCCAAAGTATTTTTGAGTTTCGACGGGGCCACGTATGCTTCGCTCGTGCTGGGCGCGGTCGATGAAGAAACCGGCGACATGTTTCACATTAACGCCGACCACCCCCGCATCGTGCACTATCGCGGCGGTCAGGCAGAATTCATCGATTCAGAATTTCGTCTCAGGCGCCTCGGCTTTCAGATACCCGAAGATACGGTGGTCGTGCGGCAAACGAGACTTCTGCCGGGTGACATCGTGATCGCGGGCTCAGACGGCCGCGACGACATCATTCTCGGCAGTGTGGAAAACAATACCGAGATCAACGAAGATGAAGGTCTGTTTTTGCGCCACGTGACGGCGACGCAGGGCAATCTGAATGAAATTCTGAACCGCATCGTTGATTCGGGCCAGCTGACCGACGACCTCTCGCTGCTGCGCATTCACTTCCATTGATTTTTCTGGCGGCAAGCCGCCAGAAAAATCAAAATTTGTATCCGGCGGTCAGCCAGATGCTGCGCCCCTCGAGCGGGTGCTGCGTCGGGTAATAACCGCCGTCTGCCGTGCGTATGCCAGGGTCGAACACCAGTTGATTGAAAAGATTTCTCACCATCAACTGCAGATAGAAACCCTGCACCCCGACATTCTCCCACCGAATATTCGCGTGCAGCAGAATGTAGCCCGGCACGCTGCGCACCGGATTCATCGCAATCGTCTCGCGCTCGTGCACGTAGTTGACGCGCATGTGCAGCGATAGGTCTTTCATCAAATAATAGGTCGTACCGACATTGAAGTGGTGCGGAGCGATGTTGGGCATACGGTCGCCTGCTGCCGTAGCGGGGGTGGTGGCGATCGTCGCCGGCAGGTCAAAATAGCGCCCGGTCGTGTAGGTGTAGTTCGCAAACACATTGAGGTCGCGCATAAGCTGCAGGTCACTTTGAAACTCGACGCCGATAATCTCTGCGTTACCGACATTCTGGTTTTGGTTGTAAAACCCGGTTGTCGGCTTCGCCGTGCTGGTCTGCACCTCTAAAAGCAGCGAGGTGATGCGGTTGTAATAACTCTGAATACCGAAGTAATACTTCTTTTTTAGTCGATAGCCTGCGCCCAGTTCAAAGGCCATGAGCCGTTCAGGGCGAAGCCCGGTGTTCGCGAGCCTGTTGCTCGTGGCGTTGAAAAGCTCCCATGCGGTGGGGGCGCGAAAGCCGGTGCTCGCGAGCAGTTTGAATGTCAGATCTTCGACAGGGCTCAAGACTGCGCCCAAACGCGGTGTATGCGAATTACCCGAAATGGTATTGTGGTCGAATCTATATCCCCCTGTGAGCGCCAGCATGCCAATCGGTTTATAGACCTGCTGAATGTACGTGCCGTAGTTCTGGTAGTCATATCGTGTCGTTGCACCATAACCCGTCGGCACAACCGAATGGTTCACCTCGAAGCCGAGCGTCGTGTTGGCGCGGTCGCTGTGGTTGTAGGTAAGTTTCTCGCGCACTTCATAAGCATAGTCGGGCCGAGAGTACGACGTATAATAGACCAGGTCACCGGGCCGTTGATACAACGTAGGCCCTTCTTTGCCCGTCTGCGCCGTCTGGTCGTGGCTTGAACTCAAGACATCGGTATGGCGCACGATCACCTCGCTGTCGAGGCTCAGCTGTTTTGTGAACTCGTTGATGTAGCCGAGGGCAAACGAGTTGCTGCGAAAATCCCATGCTGAACCGCCGACACCGCCGGCAGTTGTGTCGATACTCTGCGTCGCGTTGGCGAACGTGCCAAGGCCCTGCAGGTATTGCCAGTTTACTGTCTGAAAACGCAGATTACCTTTGGTGAATTTTGCAGAGATATTGTACGTATCTTCTTTCGAGTTGTCATAGACGGGCGACCAGTAATAACCCTTGCCCTGGGCATCGAGATTCTGCACGTTACGAAAGTCAGGCCCTTTTGTATTGTAATAATATCCACTCAGGCTGTACTTCACATCGGCCGCGCGGCCGCGCGTGTAGAGACTTAGAGCTCCCCCTAAGTTTGTGAAAGAATTGTTGTAAGAACCGCCGGTGAGCGCGACCTCTGAGCCTTGGTCCTGATCGTTCATGATGACATTGATAATGCCATTGAAGGCGTTCGCCCCGTAGAGCGCCGAGGCGGGCCCCGCAAGAATTTCGATGCGCTTCACATTGTGCAGCGGAAAGCGCAGGCTGCCTGCGAGCATCGCGTTTTCAGAAATGTTGTTATCGGGCACACCGTCGATGTAGAGCAGACTACGCTGGTTATTGCCGACAAGGCCGCGCTGGTGTACCACTTCGGGAAAAGTACCGTAGGTGTGCTGAAAGTCGAATCCGGGAACGTCGTGCAACGCTTCTGAAAGTGTGCGGTAGCCGCGTTCACGAATGTCTTTGTCGGTAATGACGTAGACTGCGGCCGGCGCTTCTTTGAGTTTCACTTCGCTGCGCGTGACGGTCACGACGACCTGATTTTCGAGATAATAATAACCGAGTTCTTCGGTGGCGTTGGTTTCTTGCGCCTGAAGGAACTGCGCACCCAAGACGGCGAAAACAATTGCAAACCAACGAATGCACCGCATGCGGAAGCCTAAGCGGGCACCACGCCTGCGTCAACGGCTTTTCGGCAATTGACTTGCCGTGAAATCGCTTTCGCGATTTCACGATAAGAGACACGGAATGCGCGTAAGACTTTGCGCAGGAGACCGACTCATGAGCATGATCTGGAATAAAAAATACGGTGTCATAATGGTGCTGCTGGCAGTTTCATGCCAGACCCTCGCCGCCGCGTGGGTACGCGCGCCGGGTGAAACACTGATGGCCTTGGGTGTGAGTTATACATCCGCCAACAAGGTTTACGACGATGCGGGCAACACCCCCGGCATACCGCGCTTTACAGAAATTGCAACAAACTTCTACGGCGAGCATGGCGTCAGCGAAAGGTTAACGCTCGGCGCGATGCTGCCCGTGCTCAACCTGCATTCGGCAGAAAACACCACGCTGCTTGCGAATGAGCGACGCCATACCGGCATCGGCGACAGCGTTGCGAGCGGCCAGTATTTGCTCGTTCAGGGGCCGGTGCTCGTCAGTGCGGGGCTCGACCTCGGCCTGCCGACCGGCAACAAGAACGCTGCGATTGCTACCGGTGACGGTGAATTCAGCTTCATGCCAAAAGTTTCAGCCGCTGGCGGATTTCAGATCGGTCTGCCGGTTTTTTACCTGCTCTCGACCGGTTACCATAAGCGTACTGTCGGTTTTTCTGATGAGATCTATGGCCAACTCATGGGGGGATTTCGTGCGTCTTTCGTCACCTTCATCTTCAGTCTCGAGGCAAGGCAGTCTTTAAAAAACGGTGACGCAGGTTTGCTCAGCACAAACCCGCTTTACTACAACAATGCGAGCTTTTTCAGCTACGCACCGGGCATTGTGCTGCATGCCGGCGAACGTCTGGCATTCAATCTGTTTTACAAGAGTGGCTTTCTGGTGCGCAACATTCTCGGCGCCCCATCGATCAGCGCGGGTGTGAGTTATGTTTTTTGACCTTCGAGTATGTTCACGCGTACCATGAAGCCCTGAACGCCTGAATTAAACTCGCGAGAGCCGCAGCGTCTCGCGTGCAATCATCATCTCTTCGTCGGTGTCGATCACATACGCAGCGACCGAGTTCGGCGCGCTGATTAATCCTTCTGCCGAAGGAGACTGATTTCTTTCAGCCGAAAGGGTAATGCCCAGGTGTTCGAGACCAGACGCAATGCGCCGGCGTATCTCAGGCGAATTCTCGCCGATGCCACCTGTAAAAACAATTGCATGCGGCATACCCCAGGTGAGGTATGCACCCAGGTATTTTTTCGCCCGCGCACAGAAGATATCTCTCGCGAGCGCAGCCTGCTCATCGCCGGCATCGGCGCGGCTCAAAAGCTCGCGCATGTCGCTTACACCGCTCAGCCCCAAAAGACCAGACTTCTTGTTGAGCTGCGACTCCACTTCGCCGGCAGTGAAGCCGGTGGCCTGCTGCAAGAACAGCGGCACCGAAGGGTCAAGATCTCCGCTGCGCGTGCCCATGACAAGCCCCTCGAGCGGGGTGAAGCCCATGCTCGTGTCGATACTCTGGCCATTTCGCACCGCGCAGACACTCGCGCCGTTACCCAGATGCAGCGAGATGGCGTTGAAATGTGCGTAATCGATCTGCATGACCTTTGCGCATTCGCGCGTCACATATTCGTGCGAAGTGCCGTGAAAGCCGTAGCGGCGAATGCCGTGTTGCTCTGAAAGTTTGCGGTCAATCGCATAAGTCGACGCGACAGCCGGCATCGTCTGGTGAAACGCGGTATCAAAAACCGCAACCTGCGGCAACGCTGTCACACGCCGGCAGTGCTCGATGCCCGCGAGGTTAGCCGGGTTGTGCAGCGGCGCAAAGACCACCATGCGCTGAATGGCCGCGATGACATCTGTCTCGACGACAACCGGGGCAGAATACGCCGTGCCGCCGTGCACGACACGGTGGCCTACGGCCAGCAGCTCATCGGTGCGGCAAATACCGGTGGAAGCGAGTTCTGAGAACAGGCGGTCTAATACCTGAGGCACGCTGAGCGAACCGATCGCTACCTCGGCAAGAGTCTTGCCACCCGCCTTGAGCACAAGCGAAGCATCGGCCTTGCCGATTTTGTCGGCGAGCGCCTTGGCTGTGCGCACGGGCACACCGGCTTCGATAACAAAGACATCCGCCTTGATCGTCGAAGAACCCGAGTTGATGACGAGGAGCTTTTTCATGCGTTCGCTTCGAGCACCTCAGCGAACGCTCCGTGAGGTCGCGCCCTGCGGTGCTCAAAGGCGTGCCCTGAGGTGCTCGAAGGGCACCGGTCAAAAATGCACTTTGCCAATTTTTACTCTCTTTTGCGCATTCGCCCCTGCGACGTAGACCGCGCAGGCCATGCCCATGAGCTTAGACTGCTTTGAGTCAGAGCGCGAAGGCAAAATCACCGGCGCTTTGGCACCGAAAATGAGCCCCGCGGTGGTACCGCCGGTAATATGCGCAAAGGCCTTCGCAACCGCATTGCCCGAAACGATGTCGGGCATCAGCAGAATGTCAGCGTTACCCGCAACCACCCCGCCGATCTTCTTATATTTCGCAGCAAGAGGATTTATAGCGTTATCGAGTGCGAGCGGCCCGTCGACAATGCCGCCATGAAACTGGTTACGGTCGCTCATCTTGGCAAGCAGCGCTGCATCGATCGTCGATTGAATACCGGGCGTCACAACCTCGACCGCCGAAACGGCCGCCACTTTGGGTTTTTCGATATCGAATATCTGCGCCAGCGCCACAGTGTTACTGATGATGCGCGCTTTTTCTTCGAGCGAAGGCGCAATATTCATGGCCCCATCGGTGATGAAGAGCAACCGCCCGAGATGCGTCGCCTCAAGTATAAAGACGTGGTTGAGCAAATTGTCGGCGCGCAGACCTACTTCTTTGTTGAGCACGCACCGCAGAAAATCGTCGCTGTGAATATACCCCTTCATGAAAATCTGCGCTTTGTTTTCGCTCACGAGCTGCACTGCCGCAAGCCCGGCTTTCATCGGGTCTGCCACGTTGATAATTTCAACGCCCGCGAGGCTGATACCTTCTTTCTCGGCCGTTGACTTAATGACTGCTTCGTCGCCCACGAGCACGCACTCGGCAATATTCTTCTCGCGCGCCATTTGCACGGCATGCAGAGTTTCAGAATCAGTACCTGACGCCACCGCAATCTTCTGCATCGGGTATGAATGAATCTTTTCTTCAACCTGAGTAAAACTTGTAATCATGAATCCCCTTGTGGCGTGAACGGCCGCTCCATAGACTCAAAACAAGGCCCATGCCGTAAAGCCCACGCGTGGGAATAGGCGACAAAATTGTCTTCAAATGAATATGCAGAGTGTCTCGTATACCCCCGATGGCACCTGAAAGCCGGGCGTGTTCGCTGAATCGCCCTAACGCAAGGAGCAGCCGCATGTTCTTGATTCTTTTGAATTTCCGTCGCCTCTCGAAGCTGTTCGCATTGGCTGCAATTTTGGTCGGCGACCTTGCGGCCGCCGATGTCTTTAAGCTCGAAAACCATTCTTACCCCGTTGGCCAAAAAACGCTGACAGGCCTGGAGTCAGGCACTATCAACCAGGGATTGATGGTGAAGGTTCTCAAGAATGGCCAACCCGCTGCAAATGAACTTGTTCGCTTCCATTTGAGCAATGCCGCAGGAAAGAATGCCGAAGTGAGCCCGTTAGAAGGGCGCACAGACAAAGATGGTATCATTAAAGCAACGCTCAGGATCGGTGATGCCCCTGGCGAGTACCTGGTCGAAGCTTTTCACAATGGCAAACTGGAAACACCCCCCATCCAGATTCGCACCAAGGCCCTGCGCGGTGGCTGGATCTTTTTTCTGGTTCTTGGCCTCTTTGGCGGCATGGCAATTTTTCTCTTCGGTATGGACGTAAGCTCCGAAGGTCTGCAAAAGGCCGCCGGCGACAAGATGCGCGTCATTTTGGGCAAGCTGACGAACACGCCCGTCATGGGGGTTCTGGTCGGTACGGTGACTACCGCTGCGATACAGAGTTCAACCGCAACGACCGTTATGGTGATTGGTTTCGTGAGTTCGACGCTGATGACGCTCAAACAGGCAATCGGTGTGATTTTCGGCTGTAACATTGGTACAACCGTAACAGTACAGCTGATTGCGTTCAACATCAACGAATATGCGCCGTTGCTGATTGCGCTGGGCTTCTTTGTTTCAGTCATCTTTGGCGCGAAATCTCAGGCCCTCAAATTCGGGGGCGAGATTATTTTCGGCTTCGGTCTGATCTTCTTTGGTATGGGACTGATGAGCGAGGCGATGAGCCCCATGCGCTCAGTGCCCGCATTTACGAACCTGCTCGCCTCGTTCGGCGAAAACCCGTTTCTCGGCTTGCTCGTCGCAACCGTCTTTACCGGCCTGATTCACAGCAGCGGCGCCGCGATCGGTATTTCAATCGCACTGGCCACGCAGGGTATTCTGACCCTTAAAGCTGCAATCGTCATCGCGTTCGGCGCGAACATCGGCACGACAGTCACCGCGATGATCGGCAGCATGAAGGCCAACCGCGACGGCAAACGCGTTGCGCTGATTCATTTCATTTTTAACACAGTCGGCGTGCTTGTCTTTATGCCCTTTATCGGGCAGTTTACTGAGCTCATGAAATACCTGTCTGACAAGATGGAACCCGGCAATATTTCGCGCGCCATTGCGAACTCGCACATGTTCTTCAACGGCATCAACACCATCATCTTCTTGCCGTTCGTTGGACTGCTCGAGAAAGCTGTTCGAGCGATTATCAAAGACACCGGCCCGGCACCCACTGTCTTTAAGCCACAATTCATACAACCCAGTGATATCAAGTCGTCCAGTCTTTCGCTCGAGCAGACGCGCCGCGAACTCATGCGCGCAGGCCAGATTGTCTTTGATACCGTGAAGGACCTGGGCAACCTCTTTAATCCGCAGGCAGCGGTGGTAGCTGAAAGTCATATTGAAACGACGAACCGCCAGGTTGCGATCTTGTCAGATGCCATCAAACTCTACCTGCGCGACCTGACCAAGCTGACACTCACGAACAATGAATCGCGCGAAGCCACGTATTACCTCCACCTCGCTGAAGACATGCGGCAGCTGGCCAACTCACTCCAGATGGAGGTGCTGCCCGTCATGAAAGGAGCTACCGACAAGTACAGCACGTTCAACGAAAACCAGAAAAAAGACCTGGAATTCCTGCTCAGCAAGATCGCCGAACTTCTCGAGAAGAACCTGCAGGCGTTTGAAACGAAGAACATACCACTGGCCGAAGAATCGGGCCTGCTCTACAAGAAACTAAAATTCATGTCAAAAAAAGTCCAGAGCCAGAACCTCGAAAGTCTGCTTTCGGCCACCGACCAGGACAGTGCCGCAATGAACACGTTCGTCGACGTGCTCGACGGGCTGCGTATCGCTGCAACCGATGTACACCAGATCAGCAAAACGATTCTAGAAAATCAGGATTAATATATGGACATTCAAAAACTACTCGGCGAATTTGAACTTTTCAAGGGTCTTTCAGAAACCGAGCTCGCGCTCATCGGGGCTAAGGCTTTCAAGGTCGAATTTGCCGAGAACGAAGAGATCTTTCACGAACAGAGCACCGAGTCAGACCTGTATATTCTCACCGAAGGACGCGTGCAGATTATCGGCGCACTCGGCAAAACCGACAGTGCGACGATACACACCATTTTGCCGGGTAAACTCTTTGGCGAATTTGCCTTTATCGACGGCCAGCCGCGTTCTGCGACTGCGGTTGCGATACAGAAAACAACAGTCTTCAAGATACCGAGCGCAACGCTCTATGAAATATTCGAGCAAGACAACCACATGGGTTATATCACGATGCGCAACCTCGCGCGCATTCTGGCCCGGCGCATTCGCCAGACCGCGCATGAACTGCGCTCAAGCCTAATGTGGGAAAGACACTAACGCATAATGAACGGGCAACACACGTTCATTATGCTACTGTCACGTCTTTGCAGAGGTAGACGTCTTGAATTGCGTTCAAGAGCGCCACGCCTTCTTTCATCGGCTTCTGGAATGCCTTGCGGCCCGAGATGAGGCCCATGCCGCCGGCTCGCTTGTTGATGACTGCAGTTGTGATTGCTTCTGCCATGTCGGTTGCACCTTTTGATTCGCCGCCCGAGTTAATGAGTCCCATGCGGCCCATATAGCAGTTCGCGACCTGATAACGCGTCAGGTCGATCGGGTTGTCGCTGGTGAGGTCTGAATAGACCTTTGCATGCGTTTTGCCGAACTTGAGCGCATTGTAACCGCCGTTGTTCGTGGGCAGCTTCTGCTTAATGATGTCTGCCTGTATGGTAACGCCGAGGTGGTTTGCCTGGCTCGAAAGGTCTGCCGACGTATGGTAATCCACACCATCTTTTTTGAACTCGCCGTTGCGCAAGTAGCACCAGAGAATTGTTGCGAGGCCGAGTTCGTGCGCGCGCTCGAACGCCTGCGCCACTTCGACAATCTGGCGCGCTGACTCATCTGAGCCAAAGTAGATGGTCGCGCCGACCGCGACTGCACCCAGTGCGGCGGCTTCTTCGACTGAGCCGAACATGATCTGGTCGAATTTGTTGGGGTATGACAAGAACTCGTTATGGTTAATCTTGACGATGAACGGTATCTTATGCGCATATTTGCGTGAAACCGCTGCGAGCACACCGTAGGTCGACGCAACGGCGTTGCAGCCGCCTTCGATTGCGAGCTTCACGATATTTTCGGGGTCGAAATAGATCGGGTTGGGGGCAAAAGACGCGCCAGCGGAGTGTTCAATGCCCTGGTCAACGGGCAGAATCGAAACATAGCCAGTATTCGCCAGACGGCCATGGCCGATAATCGACTGAATTGAGCGCAATACATTGTTATTGCGGTTCGTTTGCGCGTAGATCGTATCGACGACGTCGCCCGTAGGCAGGTGCAAAGCTTCTTTATGAATCGTCTCGCACTTGTGTATCAAAAGGCCTGCATGCGGGCCGAGTTGCTGTTCAATGTCGTTGAGGGTGAGTGCCATGGGAAAGGGTATATATTTATGACAGGGCGGCAAGCGCGATGCACATTGCGCTTATTTCATATCAAGATACTTTACCGGCACGAGTCGGTGTCCCAACATATCAACCGCAACCGGAATCGCCTCAAGCAATGTGTAGCCGATAAGCGGCTCATCGAGGCCGTCAATGAAAGCGATATCTGCGCTTGTAGGTCTGAAATCCGCGACCTGTACGATGAAGCCTGCCCCTATCTTCACGGGCACAAACCACGCAGCGGTCACGCTTTCGGCGTCGTAGAGCTCCGTTGACTTAAAGATATTCTTGTATTTCGAGGGCAACGCCATGATGGAAGCGCCCATGTCGACAAGGGCATCCACCTCGACTTTTTCGTCTTTATTGACAAACGATTGAATTTTGACACGCTGAACGATACGACCCATGGTTGAATCCGACTCGGCAAAAACGGCCCGTCAACTGAATTATCTGAGCACGAACATACCGAACACCGCCAGAAAAAGATAGAACGCAATCGTGGCGGCGCCCGGGTAATCTTTTGCAATGCGCTGCCCGGCGAAGAGTTTCAGCAGCGTGACAGCACAGAGCATCAGCCCCCAGAACGCGGGCATAATCGAAATGCCCGCGAACACGTAGACCACACCCACCGCGCAGAGTGCCGCAGACAATAGCTCAAGAATCGTTATCGCAATCAGAGCTGGTTTCACCACGCCTTTCAGAATCGTCTTGCTGAAATGCGCAGTCATCCATTCGAGGTTGCCGCGAAAATCGAAGACTTTATCGAGCCCCGACTGCGTGAACAAAATTACCATGAGAAGCGGTACCAGCGAGCGCACAAGGCCAAGCTGCCAGAAGGGGTCGTTTAAAAATTCCATGTGGCAGCGGCCGCGCGATCTGCCGCTGTGTCAAGCCATGCGCCTCTGCCGCCCGGCGATTCAGATGCCCAGCAGACGTTCGACTGTCTGCAAAGTGAGTGCACGGTCTTCAAATGGTAGCAGATGCCCGGTGCCGGGTAAGCGTATCAATGAGGATTTCTCATTGTTACGCACAATACGCCGGGCGACGCGGGTCGGGCACACATTCGAATGCGGTGGCAGCACGAAGTGTGTCTCGGCGCGAATTTTTCCCAGTTTAAAAAGGTGGCCGTAGTTCGTCTGCGAGAAGATTTGCGCCTCGACCTCGGGCAGGCAGCACAGTATCGCTCCTTCTGCATCTTCTTTGATACAATAGTCGACGTATGCCCTCACCGCTTCTCTCTGCCAGTTTTTGTTCGCCGGATGCCGCATGAAAATTTTGAGTGCCTGGTCTTTGTTCTTGAAGTCGGCGCGGCGACCGAGCGCGGTGCGCGCCATCGGGTTGCCAAAAAGTTTCACGTAGGTGATCGCGAGAAACCCGAGCACGACCGGGTCGAACAGAATGAGTTTTTCCAAGCGGTTCAGGTCTTGAATCGCCGCGCGCACGAGGCTGCCGCCGCCGAGCGAATGGCCGATCGCCGAAACCTTTTGCCAGCCCCTGTGGTCAAAGAACGCGAGAATCTGGTCGCTGAAGAAATTCCACGAATTGAAATCGAGCGTGCTGTCTGATTCGCCGTGACCGGCAAAATCGAGGGCACAGACATGATAACGCTGGCTCAGAGATTCGATCAGGTAGTCGTACATACCCGCAGCGTAGCCATTGGCATGCGCGATAAAGAGTTTGGGAGAACTTTCGCGGCCTGCTTCGAGGTATGAAAGCTTGAGGCCCGAAAATCTGAAATGCGAACGACGCATATGCCACAATTCACCGGGCTGACAGGGTGCAATTACTCATTTACGGTGCGTCTTTCTGTCAAACTCGCGCTTATGGACGTTGGCGCAAAAGATTTTGAAGTAAGAGTGATCATCGAGTCTCAGACGCGCCCCGTGCTCGTCGACTTCTGGGCAGAATGGTGCGGCCCGTGCAAGGTTCTCACCCCAACGCTCGAGGCGCTCGAAGCCGAATACGCCGGCAAGTTCGCGCTTGCCAAAGTCAATACAGAGACCGAGCCCACGCTCGCGCAGGCGTTTCAGATTCGCAGCATTCCCGACGTGCGTATATTCAAAGACGGTAAAGTTGTCGGTGGCTTCGTCGGCGCGCAACCCGCTGCCGCGATTCGCAACATTCTCGACGAGCACATTCCCTCGGCGGAGTTTGAGTCTCTGCTCGCACTTGCTGCGAACAAACCTGCAGAGGCCTTGCCGGCACTGCAGCAGGGCAATACCAAAGGCAGGCGGCGGGACGATGCCGCGTGGGCCATTGTGCGCGGTGCGCTGCAGCAACCTCAGGTGGATTTATCGCTTCTACGCGCTGCTGTGACCGAAATTGCCGAGTTTGGCTCAGCCCACTCCGAAGCCCGCGGTGCGCTCTTGGCATACCTTGACGCAAATATTGATTCCAAGACCCTGCGCGCACTCGTCGAAGGCGAAGAGGCCACGGCAACGGGCTACCTCGAAAATCTGCTCGAAAAGATCGAAGCAAGCAAGAACCACGCAACAGAAAAAGGCCTCATGATTGCGGCGTTTCACCTGCTCGGCAACGAAAATCCGCTGACGCTCGATTTCAGACGCAAATTATCCCGCGCATTGTATTAATTTTGGGAGTTGAGCAAGCTCAACTCCCAAAATTCATTTATACATGACGGGCGGTCTTGCCCGCAGGCACAGGTAGCCATGCGTTGGTCAGTAGCAATCGGAGAATTCAAGGGTATCAAGGTCTATATACACTGGACCTTTCTTTTATTACTCTTCTACATTGGTTTTGCCAACTACCGCCAGACAGGCAGCACCGATCAACTCTTGCTCTCGCTTGCTTATATTCTCACCCTTTTTGCCTGCGTCGTGCTGCATGAATTTGGCCATGCGTTGACAGCGAAGCGCTTCGGCATCAAAACGCGCGACATTACACTTTTCCCGATCGGTGGCATGGCCCGCATGGAGAAAATGCCCGATTCGCCGAAACAAGAATTGCTCGTGGCGATTGCCGGGCCGATGGTCAATGTCGTGATCGCCGGTGCCCTGTTTGCCTACATGCATTTTTCACCCACGGTTTACACGATTGGTTTTCCCAGAGGGCCGATGACGGCTGAGATGTTTATCCCCACTCTTTTTCTGGTGAATGTGGTGATGGCGGTCTTCAACCTGATACCGGCTTTTCCGATGGATGGCGGTCGGGTGTTTCGCGCATTGCTCGCGATGAAACTCGAGCGCACGCGCGCGACGCAAGTCGCGGCGAATGTCGGTCAGGTGCTCGCGATTGGCTTTGTGTTTCTGGGCCTCTTCTATAACATCTGGCTTGTATTCATCGGCATCTTTATCTACCTCGGCGCAGGCGCTGAGGCAAGTCAAGAATACGTGAAGCGCGACCTTTCGGCCCACCGAGTCGGTCACCTGCTGATGACGAAGTTTACACTGCTGCGCGCCGAAGCTCCGCTTTCGACCGCGCTCGCCGCGCTGCTCGACAGCCAGGAACGTGAGTTTCTTGTCACCGAAAACGGCGAAGTCGCCGGAGTGCTGACGCGAGACGCGATGCTCGCGGGGCTCAACCAATTCGGGCAGAGTGTCGCGATCGGCCAGATCATGCGCCGCGAGATACAATACCTGCCGCCGCAACTGCCGCTCACCGAGGCGCTGCAGATTCTGACAGAATCTAACCTGCCGCTGCTGCCCGTTGGGTACCCGGGTCAACTGCTCGGCGTTATCGATCTAGAAAATATCAGCGAGTTTCTATTGATTCAAAAGGCAACGCAGCCACCTCAGGCAAGTTAATAACTCTTGACATTCCCTTGACCGAGTGCTATAAAAACCCATGCCCGCGATTGCAATTATTGGCCGCCAGAACGTGGGCAAAAGCTCTCTTTTTAATGTGCTGCTCGGCCACCGCAAGAGCATCATTTACAACCAGCCAGGCGTCACGCGCGACCTCATTACCGAAAAGGTTCCGTGGGGTGAAGGCACCTGGACACTCACTGATTTTCCCGGGTTCGAGAGCGAAAAAAAAATTAAAGATGATGCACTGACTCTCGCAGCGATTCGCGCGGCCGAAAAGCAGCTCGAAAAGTTTAACCTCTTGCTGTTCGTCGTCAAACGCGGTGGGCTCACAACCTATGAACAAGATCTCGCGAGCCGTCTGCGCCGCGCGAAAAAACCCGTGTGGCTCGTCGTCAATTTCATCGACGACCCGCAGCTCGAGGCCGAAGCGAGTGAATTCTACCGGCTCGGTTTTCCCGAACTCTTTTTCGTCTCGGCGCTCAACCACCGTAACATCGGCGAGTTGCGCGAACGCATTCAGGCGCAGTTCAAGTCGGGCAGCAAGAAGGTAGATCTACCCCGAACCGAAGACGGCGATCATAATGATACTGCCGACGACGTGCTCAAACCTGACCTAAAATTGGCGATTCTCGGCAAACCCAACGCAGGCAAGAGCACCCTGTTCAATACGCTCACCGGCAAAGAACGCGCGCTCATCTCACCCGTGGCCGGCACGACCCGCGACAGCATCAACGAATTCTTTCATTTCGAGGGCAAGCTCATCGAAGTCGTCGACACCGCAGGCCTAAGGCGCCAGCGCAATGTCGTCGAAGACGTCGAATCGATTAGCGTCAAGCGCGCGCGTGAGGCGCTTGAAGCCTGCGAGGTCGTCTTTCTCGTGATGGACTACAAAGAGAATCTCGATAAGCAGAACAAGACACTCTTTGCCCTGATCGCCGAGGCCGGCAAACCCCTGATAGCGCTCATCAATAAGTACGATCAATTTCGCGAAGACAAAGAGCTCAAGGCCGAAGTCGCGGTCGAAGTCGAAAAATCGCAAAAAGCCTTTTGGAAGTTTCCCTGGTTTTTTGTTAGTGCCGAGACGGGTGAAAATTGCGTTAAAGCAATCACCAAAGCCTTTGAGTTGCGCCGTCAGGTGGTCGAAAAAATCGGCACGCCCAAACTGAACGCAATTTTGAAAGAGCTCGCGAAGAGCCATGTGCTCGCCAACCAAAACATTAAGCTCAAATACATTACGCAGGGCAATCCGTTGAATCGGTTTATTCTGTTCACGAATAAACCGGTAACCATGCCGGTGCGCCGGCACCTGAACAATGAGCTGCGCAAACGCCTCGGCATGACCGAAGTGCCGATTCTTTTACAGGTGCGCACTGAAGAAAGAAAGAAAAAATAACCTCAACGGGCATCGCCTTCTCCCAAGGGCAGAAAGGGGGCAGATTCGGTCTGACTCTCTGTCCACGGTTGAGGCGTGTGGGGCGTCGGCGCGAAAACGCGCGGTATTTCCGTTTTTATAATGAGGCTCTTTGCCTGTGCGTCAGCTTCTTGTGCGAGCGCCTTGTCGAACAGCCAATCAGTCACGGCCATGCGCGCCGCGAGATCGCGCGTTTCTGCGAGCATCTGCTCGCGCGCATGCGCGAACTCATGGTATGCCTTGTCTTGCGAGAGTTGAAATGCGCTCTTGACGTCGGCGAGACCCAGCGAGACCGAAGGCCTGCCTGTATAGGTTGAGTGCGCGAGCCCCGTGGCATTGCCGACCCGCACGCGCCATGTAGCGTGCGCGGTATGAAAGTCGCTCAGGTAGTTGCGTATAAACTCGAGAAACTCGACAGGCGACAGCATCGCGTTTGAAACGTCTTTTGCCATCGTGACCATGTCGCCGAAGAGACTGCCCTGATCAAAGTCTTTGATGATGATAACGGCGAGCTGCCGGTGCTGCCGCCTTTCGGCGCGCAGCAGCGAGAAGATTTTCTCGCGACTTTCGGCGACGCGGCCCTTGAGGCCGGGCATATCCTGGTCGAAGACGACAAGCCCTGCGCCATGCTTCAGTTCTTTCATGAGGCCCTGCGACGAATCAACCGAAACGGCGTTAAAACCGAACAGAGTAAAGATCCTCATTGCCTGGCGTTTCAAGACCTCGGGTAAAAACGCGAGTACAACCTCGCCAAAAACCGCGGTGGATTGCAGCTGCAGAAAAACCTCAGCGGCTGTTTGAAACTCTGCGAGCCGCAAGATTGCCACGTGGCCCTGGTCGTGCGCGGCGCGCGAGGCGACGGCGAGGCTCGGGCCGCAACAGACAAGCAGGTCGTGCGGCCGCAGATCGGCGAGTTCGTATGGGTGATGAAAAAAGGCGGTGGCCGCTGGCTTTAAGCGCTCGTGCACAACGGCAATCGCGCTGATCGTTTCGCGGTCTGCAGCCGAGGCCTGGTAGAAGACAAAGCGCTCGAATGCGTAGGCCATGAGATGAGACATAATACTTAAGGCTTTTTCACGCCGTCAACCACTTGGTCGGGGCGAACTATCGTTCACTAACAGTCTGCCGAAACTGGCTAAATCAGCTATACGACCTGTCTCACCCGTTCGAGCCGGACGCATGCATGCCCACCACAAATTGCTGAGTATATTTCTGGTAGCCTGCACTGCGACGCACGCAGCGACAGTTGTAACTGCCAAAGAGCGTATCGAAGGTACTATTCTCGCACAAGATGACAAAACGGTCACCATCAAACGCGCGAAAGGCGAGAAGAAAATCGCGCGCGACCAAATTGTTCAGATTTTTGATGATAACGGCGAGCTCGTGTGGGTGTCGCCAGCCCTAAAAGGTCCCGAGACAACACAGACAGCAGAAGCAACGGCGACAGCAGAAAAGCCACTGACGCACTCGATTATCATCGACGGCATCGTCGGCAGCTCGAGCGGCGGCTTTTACTCTGAAGAGGAAAAGTTCGTAGACGCGTTGGGCATCTATAAGGTCTACTCAGACGGTTCACGCCAACAGGCAAAACAGACGATGATGTCAGTCGGCTTTGGCATCAACTATCAATATGCAGGCTCGGCACGGTGGGCAACGCTATTTACGTATATGTTTCGATCGACTTCACACAGCATCTATACTGGTGATGGTCAAAAATACAACCGCGAAGAGTTGTCTTCGCAAACAATTACAAACCGGCACACAGCGCTCATCGGAAAAGAGCTGCGCTTCTACCCGGCAGACGGGCTCAGCACCATTGACCTAATCGGTCAAATCGGCTATGAATTCGGAAACTACCGGCCTCTGGCAACTTATGTCGATTACCGAACTAAGCTGACACCCGTGCCCGTAGCATATCCCGGACCGACCGACATCACTGTTCAGGGCCCTACTGCACGCCTCGGCGGTGGCGTGACTTTCCGATTTAGCCCAACGTGGCAGATGCGCTTGCTTGCATTTTACCAGGGCACATATTCAATGGCCTCTGAAAAGATATGGAATGCGGTAGACAAGAACGTCTTTATCCATGATTTTTACGGTGTCTTTTCGGTAGGCTATAGCTTCTGATAATTCACCGGCAGCCACTGGCTGCCGGTGAATAACTTTACACCCTGTTTGCGACGCACAAAAGGACGCATGGCGCGTACTGAATTTCTCTTCGATAAGAACCAAGAACCTCACCTCGGCCGCACGGCTGCGATATTGAAAAAGCATCCCGAGATGCGCAAATTCATCGGCAAGAAGAACCCGTGGAGCGCGGTCGTCATTCTTTTCACCGTCGCGCTGCAGCTCACCATTGCCTGGTTTTTGCGCGAGCAAGAATGGTACATTATTCTGCCCGCAGCATGGCTCGTCGGCACGATCATCAACCACAGCTACATCGGCCTGCTGCACGACGCCTCGCACGGCCTCATCTTTCGCGGCAAATTCTGGAACGACGTTTTTGGCCTCATTGTCAATGCCCCGATGCTCGTGCCGTCTTACGTCTCATTCAAAAAATACCACATGAAGCACCATGCGTTTCAGGGTGTCTATGAACTCGATGCGGATTTACCGGCGTTATGGGAGGTAAAGGCCGTAAAGAATATCTGGTACCGTAAAATGCTATGGCTCGCTTTTTACCCCCTCATTCAAACGCTGCGCACGATGCGTGTGCGCGAAGTTGCCTTTTTTGACGGCTGGGTGCTCGCAAACTGGGTCACCACCTTTGCGACGGATTTTCTTGTTTTCTATTTCATGGGCCCCATGGCGTTTCTTTACGTCGCCGCGTCGTTCTGGTTCGGCTTCGGTCTTTCGATCGTCGGCGGCAGGTTGATTCAAGAACACTACATGGTCGCCGAACCACAAGAGACCTACAGCTACTACGGCCCGCTCTCGCTCGTCTCTTGCCACGTCGGGTACCACAACGAGCACCACGACTTTCCGTCTGCGGCATGGAACTACCTGCCGCAGATTCGTGCTGCCGCGCCTGAGTTCTACAATAACATCAAGTACCACACCTCATGGGGCGCACTCGTTCTGAAGTTCATCTTCGACAAAAACATGTCTCTCGCCAACCGCGTCGTACGCAAAGAACGCGGCGGCGTGGGCTTGGATGATGAAGTTATTCCTGATGTAAGAATTGCGAATGCGTGAGGCAGCCTTCGAGCACCTCAGGCTGCGCCTGCCGCGTTCGCTGAGGCGCTCGAAGCGAACACCGTAGGCCAAAGACTATGATCGACCGCTACTCCACTCCCGAAATTCGCCGCCTTTGGTCGCTGCAGCGCAAATTTGAAGTCTGGCGCGATATTGAAATTGCGGCATGTGAATACTGGCACACGAAGGGAAACATCACCGACGCCGAGCTGAACGATATTCGCACAAAATCTACCTTTACTGTTGAACGCATCAACGAAATCGAAGCGGAAATTCATCACGATGTGATTGCCTTCTTGACGGCGCTCGCTGAAAATATTGGGCCAGCTTCGCGGCACGTGCACTTTGGTCTGACATCTTCTGATGTCGGCGACACGGCGCAGATGCTGCTGATTGTCGAAGCGGGCGAATTGATTCGCAAAGCAATGCGCGGGCTTTTGCAGTCGCTCTACAAAATCTCTGTAGACCACAAAGATCTTGTGGTTGCCGGCCGCACGCATGGGGTCCATGCCGAGCCGACGACTCTGGGGCTGAAGTTTTTGGGGCATTACGCTGAACTGAGCCGCGCCGATGCACGCCTCGCGCACGCCATCGAAGACTGCCGCTACGGAAAAATTTCGGGCGCGGTGGGCACGTACTCGCAGATGCCGCCCGAACTTGAGGCGTATGTGCTCGGCAAATTTGGCCTGAAGCCAGAAACCGTCAGCACACAGGTTATCCCCCGTGATCGCCATGCATACTTTCTGCAGGCGATTGCGCTGACGGGCCAGGCGCTTTACCGCCTGATGCAAGAGATTCGCCTGCTACAGCGAACCGAAGGCCGTGAGGTTGAAGAACCTTTTCAAAAGGGGCAAAAAGGTTCGAGCGCGATGCCGCATAAGCGCAACCCTATTCTCGCCGAGCGCATCTGCGGCCTCGCGCGTGTGCTTTCGGGTTATGCAACCACTGCAGAATTCAACATACCACTCTGGCACGAACGCGATATTTCGCATTCGGGAGCCGAACGTGTCATCTTGCCCGATGCGACAGCGCTCATCGAATATATGCTGCTCAGGTCGAAGTTTGTCATCGAGAATCTGCAGGTTCACCCCAAAAACATCGAGCGCGTGCTCGACGCGACGCATGGCCTGTTATTTTCTTCGCGCGCATTGCTCACCGTCACCGCGCAGACGGCCATGAGCCGTGAAGATGCCTATGCAATCGTGCAGTCGGCGGCGATGGCAACCTGGGAAAACCCCGGTTCGGGCAACCTGCGCTCACGGTTAGAAGCGCATGAAGCTCTGAAAGCAATACCCAAGGCTGAATGGGATAATGTTTTCGATGCCAGATCGTTTCTGGCGCATGTCGATACGATTTTTGCAAGGGTCGCGAACCCAAATTAGTTTCTTCGAAATCGTCGCCCTTCGACAGGCTCAGGGTGACGATAAGGCAGGTTCTATGTGTTTCCGGTTGTGCTTTCGGCTGGCCTAAAAGGACCGAGGTTGTCACCCTGAGCTTGTCGAAGGGTGAGCCCGCTTCTCGAACGAATCAGACCGGATATTTTGTCTTAAACTCGTCTTCGGTGATAAAAGAAAAGAAGTTCATTAAGCCGGCGACCTTGAAGATCTTTTCGATCATCGGTTTAATGCCGGTCAGATGCACCGTGCCGCTCTGTGCCTGCACCGCGTTCACGATCTTGATCAGTACGCCAATACCGCTCGAGTCGATATAGCTCACATCATTCAGCTGCAGAATGACTTTTTCGCCGGTTTTCAGGGGAATCGAGTCTGTCTGACTCTTGAGCTCGACAGAAGTGTACATATCGAGGCTGCCCTTGAGGTAGACGACATAATATCCCTGTTTTTCGTGCAGCTTTATATCCATTCCATTTCCCCTAACTCAGCAATGCGATGCAAATATCGTTTACACTACATATATGCATCTGTCACGTCGATAATAGAGTACCATGAGACGCCAAGCATTTATTTTGTTTCTGCTGACCCTATGCTTGCCATTTGGCATCGCACACGCGCAGATGAACGGGACAGGCGATCTCAGCCACCCGACTGTCGATGAACTGCATTTGAAGCTGAATGAGCTGGTGAGCCGCTTCAAGGCAGACGAAGACCAGAAGCGCAAGAATGCCGAACAGGCCAAAGTGAAGGGCGACAAACCCCAGAACACCGGGCCATCCGACGAGTTTCGCATCGTTCTGCAACGCGGCGGCATGCGTACAGCGGGCGACAGGGACAACCCGGTCGTTCTTGAAGAAGTCATCATGAAAATGGCGGGCAGCAACGTTGTCGCGATTGAATTGAAATACGAAGAGGCGGCACTGCGCCGGCAGTTTATTCACAAACGGTCTATCAAGAACGACGACATCAAAAAGACCAGTTACGGCCATATCAACCTCTATTACCACGCCGAAGGCGACGTTTCGAAATCTGAGGTTCTCGTGAACATGAGCTCTACCGACCGCGCCAAACTGCTCGCGATCTATATCGACGGGCTGCTTCGGGCGATTCGCGACCTCGACGACCGCGTGCTTGCGGCGAAGAAATTTGCCGGTAAAAAAATGAACAATGCGCTCAACATGGGCGTTCGCATACGCTAGATGCTGAAAGCTCAGGCTTTTATTCTCGGCAATGCCGCCGCAATGGCAGTCATTGGTTATATTCTCGTCGCGCTCAACAAAGACTCACTCGGTGCGGTGGCGATCACCACGTACATCGGCATCGTCGTCATGGCCGTTTCACTGAAGCTTTCAGGCTATCTGATACCCCGTCCGCCGGCACCGACTGACCCTGCTGTCAAACAATATGGCGACGTGATGGATTGGGCGATGCTGCTTTTCGTCTGGCCCAGCTTTGCCGCGCCGCTGATCGTATTGCCCTATCTCATCGGCAGCGTGACTCTGATTTTTGCCCTGTTCGCTGTCGGCATCGGCCTCTTTGCCGTCATTGGCATCTGGGGCGTCAAGATCAGCGCCGACCGCATCAATGGCAAGCGCCGGCATGCGAAGTGGTTTTATTTTATTCCCTCTTTACTCTACACGATACCGGCGCTGATCATCGGTTACTTTGTCGTGGCGAATTTTTCAGAGAACATTACGGTGATGCGCATCGCCAACGCCGGCGGGCTCGTTCTCGGCGGCTTCTTCAGCTTCTATTGCATCAAGCTCGCGCTCTTCGACCTATTCACGTACGACGTGCGCCGCTACGCTGTGTTTGATCTGTTGCCGCTCGTGCTGGTGCTCATCTTTGTACCGTTGGTCGCCGAAATCGCGCTGCCGCTTTTTGCAGGCCAGGTAGACCAGATGTACCTGCTCTATACGCTGAGCATTTTTGCGCTCACAGTCACGCAGGTTTTGGGCGTGCTCTCGGTAACGCGCCGCGCAAAGTTTTGAATGACAACCTGTAACATGTCTTTGTCTCACCGCTCAGCTTAGTGAGTAACGAACTTTCGCCACAGACACGAATTGTTGTCGCACCGCAGAACTTTTCGTTCAGCGATTTTGCGCTTGAGAACGGCGATCGTCTCGCCGAGGTCAACATTGCGTATGAGACCTATGGCAAACTGAACAGCGACAAGTCGAATGCGATTCTGATCGAACATGCATTCTCGGGCGACGCGCACGCCGCGTTTTATCATGAGAATGAAACCCGCCCCGGCTGGTGGGACAAAATGATCGGCCCGGGCAAGGCCTTCGACACCAATCGTTTTTTTGTGATCTGCTCAAACGTGCTGGGCGGCTGCGCTGGCTCAACCGGCCCTTCGTCGATTAACCCCGAAACGGGCAAAGAGTACGCGCTCGATTTTCCGCAAATCACGATCAAAGACATGGTCGGCGCGCAGAAGCGTCTCACCGAGCATCTCGGCATCGAAAAACTCTACAGCGTCGCCGGCGGATCAATGGGCGGTATGCAGGTTTTGCAGTGGCTGGTGAGTTACCCCCACGCGATGAAATCGGCGATACCGATCGCAACCACGGCGCGCCATTCGCCGCAGCAAATTGCGTTCAATGAGGTCGGCAGGCAGGCAATCATGGCCGACCCAAAGTGGAACAGCGGCAACTATTACGGCGTTGAAATACCCAAAGCGGGCCTGTCGGTAGCGCGCATGGTCGGCCACATTACTTACATGAGCGAAAAGTCAATGGCAGAAAAGTTCGGTCGCCGCCAGAAATCTGACCAGGATACCACCAAGTTTCACGCCGACTTTGAGGTCGAAGGCTACCTGAGAAACCGGGGCGATTTTTTCGTTCGCCGCTTCGACGCCAACTCTTACCTCTATATCAGCAAAGCGATGGATCTTTTCGACGTATCGGACGGCAGGCACCTGAGTGAAAAATTTTACGAGCTTGAAGCCAAGCTGCTGGTTCTGGCGTTCAAGTCGGACTGGCTGTACCCGGCTTACCAGTCGCTCGACATCGTGTCAGCGTGTAAGGTCGCCGGTGTGCCCGTGTCTTATATAGAGATAGAAGCCAATTATGGCCACGACTCGTTTTTGGTCGAAACCGAAAAACAATCGCAGCTCGTGCGGCATTTCTTGACACGCGTCGACGAGCAGATCAGCTGAATCAGACAGAACTTATGGAAATCCCCATTCAAGAGCTGCAGACAGAGCGCATCGACTACCGCATCATCTTGACGTTGGTCGAGCCCAAGAGCCGGGTGCTCGACATGGGTTGCGGCGATGGCGAACTGCTCTATCTGCTCAACAAGAATCTGGCAACGCGATCGCAAGGCATCGAAATCGACCATGACCAGATTGTGCAGTCCGTCGAGCGGGGTATTAACGTGCTCTTAGGCGACCTCGACAGCGGCCTCACGGATTTTAAGGACAATTCGTTCGATTACGTGATTTTGAACAATGCATTACAAGAGCTGCGTTACCCCGATGATGTGATTAAAGATGCGCTGCGCGTCGGTCGCCGCCTGATTGTGGGTTTTCCGAATTTTGCCTATTACAAGGCACGGCTGCAGTTTTTCTTTTCTGGCCGAACACCCGTGACACCGTCATTGCCCTTCGCCTGGTACGAAAGCCCAAATTTACATCTGCTGACGATTGACGATTTTAAAGAATATTGCCGCAAACGCAAATACCGCATTATCAGCGAGCGTTATGTGAGAAACCAGAAAGAAATCAGCCTGCGCCCTAACCTGCTCGCGCAGTGGGGCATCTTCATGATCACGCGCTGATTAGCCGAAACTTCATGCTAAGCCGAATCGCAAATACCATAAAAAGTCTTTACGAAAACCACACGCTGGCTCTCGCTCTGGGGCTTGCCTTCATCATTCGCAGTGTCGCGGCATATAGTAACTACGGGCCGTTTGCGGTCGACGACTACCTGAATGTCATCGAACCGGCATTGCGTTACTTGATGCTCGGCGAAAAGCCCGAGATACCTGCGCTGCGCTTTGAAATTCTGCCCTACGCATTTGCGTGGTTCATGAAGCCGCTCTATCTGATAGGTGTCAAACGCGCCGACTATCTCGTCAGCTGCGCCTATTTTATCATGGGCATCATTTCGCTGCTGCAGATAGTTGCAATGCACCGCATCGGCTCCCTCGTGCTCAAGCCTGCAGCTCAGCGAATGATGACGCTCTTTGCAGCGACCTGGGCGATTGCCCCGCTATTTACCAACAGCGCCGATATCGCAGGGCCTTCTTATATCTGCCTTACATTTGCGGTTTTGTATCTGCTGCGGGCAACGCACCGAACTGCGGGCGAATTTCGCGATGAGGATCTATCTTTTCTTCGCGCGCCGCTCGTGTGGTGCGGTTTTTTTCTCTCGTTCGCAATTTTCTTTCGCTTTTCCCTGGCGCCTCTGTACTTTGCACTCGGCGGCTATCTGGTGTTTGCACTGCCCAAAGGCGGGCGACTCAGGGGGCTGCTGCAATTCGGCATCGGTGGCGCGATGACTGCTGTGCTCATGTCTTTGCTCGAACTACTGAACGGTAAAATGCCGTTCAGCACCGCACTCGAGTTTGTGAAGTATAATTTCGACGCACACATTGCGACGCAGAGTTATGGCAGCATGCCGTGGCATATGTACCTCGGCATCATTCTGCTTTTTCCGATTCCGGTGTTGGCATTTGTATTCTGGTGGCCGATGCTCAAGGCTGCACGCCGGTTCATGGGACCGACAGTGCTGTTTCTCGCGTTTTTGGTTTCGCATTCGGCGATTGCCTTCAAGCTCGAACGTTATGTGATTCCGGTGGTGCCGATCATGATGCTGTGGCTCTTTGCGGGCATCGAAGCATATGCCGACCGGCGCTTCATGCGCATTGCTGTCATTTTACTTTTTACCTTAAACACACTTTTTATAGCGCCGGTGGCGCTCACGATGCTGCAGCGTGCGGGGGTCGACGGCGCGATCTACGCCGGCAGCCTCAAGCCGCCGCAGATCGTGTATGGCATCGACCCATGGCGTTGGGGATATTATGGGTTAAAAAGACCCTCACCCGAATTTGTGCCTACGCTCGCAGAACTTGAAAAATCCGCCCTGGAAAAAAACTGGCCCAGATTCAGCGTCTACCGCTTTTTGTATTTCACCGAAGCGGAAAAACAGCGACTCAAACAGAAGGGCATCTCGTGCCGGCTGGCAAAGGCCTTCAAACCCGATTTTCTCGAGCGCATTTCGATTAAGCTGAACCCTGCGATGAACTTTCGCCGCAATGACACGACAGTTTACGAGTGCACGCGCCTGTAAGTGGGTGAAGCGGCGCTCACCGGCGCGAGGCCTCTTATTCGCTTAACTTAAACTTGACGCACCGATTGACTTTGCTCTTACGAGACTAAGGTTATGGATTCTGCTGAAATTGAAAGCCTGAAGAAAGAAAACGCGTCGCTGCGCCAGACCTTACGCGGCTACGAGACCGTGGTGAGGCTGAACGACGAAGAAATCAGCCAGCTCGAGCAAATGGTTGCGATGTACGAGCGTATTATCGAATACAGCCGTGTCGAGCTGCTGCAGGTGCGCGAAGAGCAAAGGGCGACCGAAAAACTCTCGGGTCTTACAGTTGAAGAACTCAAGAGTGCCAAACAGACGGTCGAAGCGTCTGAAAATGTCTCTCGTATGAGCCGTGATGAACTGATCGATGCGATGACGCGCATCAAAGAACTCGAAATGGAGAATAAGCGCCTCAAAGAACAGCGTCTCGCTGCCGGCGAAAAACTGAACTCGTAAATGGATGACCTGATCAGCGTATTACTGCTCGGTGGTATCATCGGGGTGGTCGGCATTTTCGCGTACTATGTCGTGCGCACCTACCTTGTGCCCAAGCGCGTCGAAGAGCTGGCAGAAATGATCAAGCAGGGGCACACAGGCCCTGCGATCAGCAAGCTCACGAAAATGATCGAAGAAAACGAACGCGACCCCTATTTGCATTTTCTGCTCGGCGAAGCCTATTCGAAACAAAACGATTTGCAGGGCGCTGCCAATGAATACCGACAGACGATCAAAATTGGTAAATGGGGAGCTCAGGTCAAAGAAGCGGCGGTGCGATCTCGCCTTGCGAAGATCTACATGACGAACCGCAACTACGACGAGGCAAAAAAAGAGTACCTAATTCTCACGCGCCTCGACGGTACCAACAACGAAAACTTTTACCAGGTGGGTGTACTGTTCGAAACCGCCGGGCTCAACGACAAGGCGCTGCCCTATTTCAAACAATCGGCGAAACTCAAACCGACACACGCCGATTCGTTTCATCACATCGGCATTATCGAATATAATTTCGGCAACGTGAACGACGCCAAAATGGCGCTCACCGAAGCCGTCAAACTGAACGGCAACCTGCACGGAGCGCACTATTACCTCGGCATGTGCCTCAAGAACCAGAAAGATTATGACTGGGCGGTGAAAGAATTCGAACTCGCGAGCAAAGACGAAAATTTTAAGGGACGCGCGCTACTCGCCAAAGGCCTCTGCCTCATGGAAAAAGGCCAGTTACCCACTGCTCAGGTAGAACTCGAAAAGGGATTACTGACTGCACCCAAAGGTTCAGAACTCGAGCTGAATCTTCGCTATGCAATCGGCGCCTGCGCCGAGCGTAAGCGTGACTTTCACACGGCGATCGCCAACTGGGAAAGAATCACCGATGTGAACCCAAAGTTTCGCGATGTCGCTGAAAAGCTCAAGGCCTACGAAGAATTCAGAACCGACGATACAATCAAAGACTTTATGATCGCGCCGCCGGGTAAGTTTGAAGCGCAGACACGAGCCATCGTCGAAGCGATGACGTTTAAGGTCGTCGACCTCAATGTCGTCGACGATTCAGAAGTTCATATTCTCGCAACTGAAGAAGAAGGCAATCGCCGAAACAGCAAGAAGTCAAACCGTCTGATCTATATTCTGCGCACGACCGACCTCGTGCCTGAACGCACGGTGCGGCAGCTGCACGAAGAGATGCGCAGTAAAGGCGCGAATAAAGGCGCGTGTATCAGCACTTCAGATTTCTCGAGCCAGGCGCATGCATTCATTCAATCGCGCCCGATTGAACTCTATGACCGCAAGCAGCTGATTGCCCTGCTGCGCGCCATTTAACCGTGGCAGGTGCGTCACAAGAATTTGCCTCGCTGCTCAGAGGTATTTCAACTAGTGAACTTGAAGCATTGAAGGCCTTGCCTTGGCAGGCCGAGAAGATTGCAGGTGAAGCGGTCGCTGCAAAAATCGAACCCGGGCTCGGCGTCACCGCTCTTGCGGGCGCGCTGCCTTTTCTTGAAACGCGAATCGATCGCCGCGAATATGCCGGTTACCAGTGGCTCAAGAGCGAACAGCTCGCGGGCTTTCTCGCGCTGAATCGCGCTCTGCTTCGGTGCTACCTGCAGGCTGCACGCGCCGAACGCCTCACGCTCGTCGGCAATCTGTCACAGGCCCGCCTCTATCAGGTATCGACTGAAACCGTCGGCATGTCTGCTGCATCGTTTGCGGTATTTCTCGCGCAGCGCGTCAAAGCGACTGGTGCAGGCGAAACGCTGCTCGTCGATCTCGATACCACAAACCAATTTGTGTTTCCCCTGCTGCGCCTGCCAGAAGCACCGCCGGTTCTCACTGAACAGCTACAGAAACCGTCATCTTTCAAAGCCGACCTGCAGAGATGCATTCTGAAACTGGCGAATGGCCTCAGCTACCTCAATATGCAGGCGACGAGCCTCAGGCCTTTCAGCGACGCAGAACTCGCGCGCATCGTCGGCACGCTCGATGCAGATTTCGATAGCGTCATCATCTATTCAGGTCGGCTGAAGAGCGCCTGGCTGTCGGCAAATGCCGAACAGAATTATGCCATTACCGATGGTTCATACAAATCAGAACTCGCAGCCCTCATTCGCCACTCAGGGGGATTGCACACCGTACTCATGGCGCCCGGCCGCGACAAATACCAGCCGCACCTCAACGAAGAATTTGCACGCCTGCCCGACCCGACTCTGTGGCAAGAACCTGCGCCCCACCTGAATGTTCTGCAAGAAACCATTGAACAGTTTGTGTCTGCGCGCAGGCTGACGCTCGGCGCACGCCGCACCTCGCCAATGACTCTCGACATTCTCTGGGGAATCAACCTTTATTTTCACTACGCCCGTGAAGATGAGACCGCAGCCGATAAGATTTTGAACAAGCTGCAAAAGAAAATGAGCGCGCGTTATCCTGGTTCATCATTTTTCAGCCAGCGCTCTGCTCTCAAGGCAATATCGATTCTGCCGCAGCGCGCCGCCACCACGCTGCTTTCAGTCAATTCAAACCCGATGATCGTCAGCCTGCCGCGCTCAGCCGAGCTGCGCGCTCTGGCGATATTTCCCGCGGGGGTAATACCGGCCGTGAACCATGGGCTGACGCGCATCGCCGCGGCTGGCGCCGCAACTGCCGACGACCTGATGACACTTGCGGCCCGCAGTGGTTTCAACCAGGTGTTGAAATCTGCACGCATCACGCTGCAAAAGCCGAACGCACTCGCCGCCGTGCTCGAGCAGGTGCAGCCATGAAATTCAAGCCCGTTCTGGTATGCCTGGCTCTTTCGGCGTGTTCGGGCCGCGTGCCGACATTCAGCCTGCAGGGTTATTATTTCATCGGCGCAAGCGACGAAAAGAACGCCGTTGCTGAAAATGGCAGGTTGATGCAGGCCGTAAGCGAAATTGTGCTCGCCATTTATGAGAAGCAGCCCGCAAAACTTATGCAATATGTGCATGCGCAAGAAGGCGCCATAATTGACGCCAAGGCATTCGTGACTCAGGCCCAGGTCGGTCAGGCGCTCGAAGATGAAAACTCGATGCTCTACCGCGTACTGTGGGACGACGCGTATTGGAAAAAGACCTCGCCAGAAGAGACAATCAGAAGTTACCGCACCCTCTTCGGCAAGGCCGGCGAAATTCGCGTAGGGCTGTTCTATTATTCGGCGACCGAGTGCGAAGCGCGGCTCGATTTTAAGGGCCGCCCCCCAATGGGCATCATGGCAAACCTTGTGCTGCGAAAACGCGGCGAACGCTGGTACATGATGAATTTTTTCTAACGGTTTCCTGAAAAAGGAAACCGTTAGCAGACTCCCGGAACCGAAAAAGCGAAAAGCAGCAAAGTCGCTTGCCCATCAAGCGACGACGCGCTTTAGCAGTCGTTTGCTCTTGCAAACGACGTGACCCGTCTTCGGGTCTCAGCTTCGGTGGCTTTTCGCTTTTTCAGGGGTTTTCCGGAGTCTGCTCTGAAGATCTACTCTTACCGCCTACGCGAGTTTATTGTAAATCTTCTTAACTATGAAAACATAGCTGAAATAGGCCGCATAGGGTACCGCACTTGCGACAAGCCCCACCATAACAGCCGGATAGATGTCGGTGCTGAATCCCTGAGTTTTGGCGAAAGTTGCCCAGAGTTGCCAGGCTGTGAATCCACTGATCATGCTGATGACTGCAACCGCAGCCGACGACTGTTGACGCCAGAAGCCGACGAGAAACGGCACGAGCAGCGCGACAAGGCCGATAGACGACGACTCGGTCACGAGCCCATGAATGTGGCGGTGTGCGAGCGCCATCTGCAGCGCCCAAAGCGCGATGAGCACCGTGCTCACTCGTGCGAGCAACAGCGTTTTTTGCGGGTCGCGCACGATTTTTCTGAGCAGGTTTTCGCTGACCAGAACAGATGGTGCGAGCAGCGCACCGCTCGCGGTGCTGAGTATCGCCGAAACGAGCGCGCCGAAGAAGATGATCTGCACCCAGACCGGGGTCTTGCTCAAGATCAGCTGCGGTAGCAAGAACTGCATGTCCCTCGGTAACTCGGCCGGTGCCAGAAGTTTGACCGCGGTCAGCCCGAGAAAAAGCGGAATCATGGCGACCGTCAGGTAAAGAAACCCGGCGACGATCGAAGACGTCGCGGCGACAGACGCGCTGCGCGAAGCCATAATGCGCTGAAAGACATCTTGCCCGGGCACAGACCCGAGGCCCAGCACACACCACAGCGAAATGTAGTGAAGCCAGTTGATTTTGCCCTGCGGCAAGAGCGAAAAGTGCGTCGGCGGCGCTTTGGCGAGTACGTTGCTGAATCCGCCGGCCTGATCGCTGAGAATAAAAAACACGGCAGTCAGGCCCAGAACAATGATTGTCATCTGCAGAGTGTCAGTCATCGAAACAGCCCACATGCCACCCATCGTGGTGTAGAGCGCGACGAGCGCCGCCATGATCACGACAGAAACTTCGAGCGATGCGCCAGTGATCGTGTGCAAGACGATGCCCAGTGCCAGAAACTGCGCGGCGACCCAACTGATGTACGAGAACGAGAGTAAGACCGAAGATACAACTTCGGCGGTGACACCGAAACGAACACGGTAAAAGTCGCTGAACGTTGTCAGGTTCATTGCGTAGAGCCTGCGGGCGAACACCGCGCCGACGATAATGAGGCAGAGCGCCGCGCCGAACGGTTCTTCGATGACGCCATAGAACCCGTCGCGCACAAAGTTTGCCGACGAGGCGAGAATTGTTTCAGAACCGAACCAGGTTGCGAATACGGTCGACGTCGCCATGAAGAACGGCAGATTCTTGCCCGCCAGAGCGAAGTCGCGCTCGTTCTTCACGCGGCGCGCAGCCCAAACGCCAATGAAGAGCGTCAGTGCAAGATAAGATATGACCCCGCCGACAAGCACGTTAAGCCGGTGTCAGCAGAAAAAAGAAGTTATCTCCCTCGCCTGTCGGCTCGTTGAAACCGCCAATACCGATCGCGTGCAGGTTGCTGAGCGGCTTGATCTCATCGTAGAGCAATGCACGCACAAAACCAGGCAGGCTCGCCTGGTCGTAGCGCAGCGTCAGCGCGTCAGTGTTGCGCCACTGCGATTTCTCTTCGGTGAGCCTGAACTCGCCGGCCGCGAATGTGGGGTGAAAAAAATACCAGATACCTGTGCCGTCGGCATGAAAGGTGATACCAAATGGAGTGACCTCAAAGAGCAGCCATTGCGACACGAGGTTAAAGGGTTTATATGAACCCGAATGCTCGATGCGTTTCAGCCAAGTACCGCGATAACTGCCTGGCTCAAGCCGCAGCGAGGCATCGGTATTCGAAAACAGATTCTCGAGTTCGTGCGTCTCGTACGATTTGAACTCGGCAATGAGCGCTTCGGTGTCGGTGAGCCTTGCAGATGGCATGCGTCAACTTCCGTAAACGTAGAAACCGCGGCCACTTTTTTGCCCAAGATGACCGGCCTCGACTTTTTTTCTGAGCAGCATGCACGGTCGGTACTTCGGGTCTTGGTAGTTTTCGTAAAGCGTCTGGGTGACTGCAAAAACCACGTCGAGACCGATGAAGTCTGCAAGCTGCAGCGGCCCCATCGGAAAATTATACCCGAGTTTCATCGAAGTGTCGATGTCTTCGGCAGACATGAGCCCCTCTTGCAGCGCGAAGATCGCTTCGTTCATGAGCACGATGCCAAGGCGCGAAGTGATAAAGCCCGGTGCGTCTTTGCAGATAACAGGGGTCTTTTCGAGCCGAATCGCGAGTTCACGCGCGAGTGCGAGCGCCGAAGGTTCGGTTGCTTCGGTGGTAATGATCTCGAGTAGCTTCATCACTCGGGGAGGATTAAAAAAGTGCAGGCCCACGACCCGCCCCTGGCGTTTCGGGTTTACCGCCGCCGAGAGAGCAGTGATCGAAAGCGACGAGGTGTTGCTCGCAAAAAGCGACGTGTCGTGCGCGCGCAGATCGAACTCGGCAAAAATCTTCTTCTTGAGTTCGATGTTCTCGGTAACGGCCTCAAGCATCAGGTCGTATTGCAGCTGTGCCTTGCCAAACCCACCGAGAATGTTAAGCCGGCCCTCAATCGAGACAAAGGGTTTACCGGCCTTTTCATCGCGCTCTTTGTCTTTCGCCGACCACTTTTCAAAGTTCTCGGCCGCCTGCGCACGCACTTTCTCGTTGGTGTCCATGACGTCGACCTGCGCTTCGGGGTATGCACGCGCGAAAATATAACCAATACCGGCGCCCATCGCCCCGCCGCCTGCGATGAGTATTTTCTGTAGAGAAGCACTTTCAGCCACTTGTGCTGAGTCTTGTCGAAGCATGCGACAGAGCCCGATGCTCATTTGCGGCGACACGCGATTTTCAATAGGACCGCGCTGCGAGTCGCTAACGCTACCTATGAGCTCAGAAGTGTGAAATGGCATGACTTGCAGCGCGGCCCTTTGGGGAGTATGCTTACCCCTTCAGTTTAAATGACTTTCGATGAAAGGCCGTCAGACCGTGTTCGGCAATTGCATCGCGGTGCTTTTGCGTGCCATAGCCTGCGTTACCAGCCAGATCGTATCGCGAAAACCGGTCGGCCGCACGGGCGATAAGGGCATCGCGCCTCACTTTGGCGATCACCGAGGCTGCAGACACGGGAAAATACCTGAGGTCGGCTTTGGTTTCTGTATCTAGCCTCGGCATGGGTTTAGCCATGCCCAATACGGGATATTTAAACCTGTAGTTACCGTCGGCGATTATTCTGACGGCTTCGGGGTGCATCGAGGCTGCGCGCAATAATGACTGCACCGCCCGGTAGATACCATATTGAATCGCGCGGTTGATATTGTGCCTGTCGATATAGCGCACCGCGATATGTGCTGTCGCGTGCGGCAGGTTTGCGGCAATTTTGGGCGCGAGTTCTTCACGCCGTTTTGCAGACAGCAGTTTTGAGTCGGTAACCTGCCCGGCCCAAGCTTCTGTTTCGAGCGCGGCGAGACTTGCCTGTGTCACCATCACCGCGCCAACTGTCACCGGCCCAAAGAGGCAGCCGCGCCCGACCTCGTCGACCCCTATGATCGCCTGCCAGGTCTTGCCGGTTTCGTCAAAAAAAAACCGCGCCAGAGCGCGGTTCTTATCGGCAAACTGTGTTGCTGTTTTACGCAGGTGTTTCGGCCGCGGCAGGTGCTTCGGCTGCTGGTGCTGCTTTCGGCTTGGCTGCCTTGTACGCCTGAGCCGCCGCGAAGAGCGAGTCTTTCACCGGCTTGCGCACGATTTCTTTCAGACGGCTGCCCTTGCCCGACTTGTCGCGCAGGTAGTAGAGTTTCGCACGGCGCACTTTGCTCGAGCGGATCTTTTCTACCTTTTCAACCGTGGGGGCATACAGGGGAAAAATACGCTCAACGCCCACGTCAAAGCTCACGCGGCGCACGGTGAAGGTCTTGCCTGCACCCTGGTTCTGAATGGCGATCACGAGGCCTTCGTAGATCTGAATACGCTCTTTCGCGCCTTCTTTGATTTTATAGTGTACTTTGACCGTATCGCCGACTGAAAAGTCGACCGGGCGGTTCACCACGTCGTAGTGGAGTTTCTGGAGAATCTGATTCAGCATCCGTCTTTGTTAAGGGTTGAGACAGGGCGTCAACGCTTGTTGAACTCAATGGCGGCATGTCTCAGATGGTCGTTATTGGGGTAGCGCACGCGGCCATCTGATTTCGACCCCGCTCTTTTGCGCAGTACAGCCAATGGTCTGCGGCGGCCACAGCCGTCTGCAGATCGTCATCGGGACTGCATTGGTTCACCCCAAAACTCATGGTTACGGTAAGCCCCCCGGCCGAAACGGGCTCGGTGGCCACAGAAAGGCGCAGCCGTTCGGCCAATCGCATGGCCGCCGCAAGATCAGTTTCGGGCAGAATTACCAGAAATTCTTCACCGCCCCACCTACCGGCAAAATCTGCGATGCGCTTGGCCCCATTCATACGGGCGGCAACGGTGCGTAACACCTGATCACCCATGTTATGACCGAAACGGTCATTCACTTGTTTAAAGTGGTCTATATCACCGATGATGAGGCTCAGGGGCCGTTCATACCGCCGGGCTATATGCAATTGCCGGCGCAATTCTGCCTCTATCCGCCTGCGGTTGGCAAGGCCTGTCAAAATGTCTGTGGTCGCCTGCCGCTTCAGTGCCCGGTGCATTCGTATCTTTTCTGTCACGTCAGTATAGACCCACACATGACCACGGTAATCTGATGCGATGAATATGGGATAATAATGTCTCTCAAGCCAGCGCCCATCTTTTAGAGAAAATACTTCTCACTTAACAGGCCGCTTTTCGGCGAGGCGGGTCTCAATGCTCTGCAGGAATATTTCGGGTTCAACAAAAGCCTCTTTCGCGGCTGAGGCTGAAACTTCGCAGGGAATACTTGCGAACTCAGTCGCCGATAGACCAATGTTGAAAAGGTTTAGGAATGCCTGATTGACGAAACTGACCTGCCGGTTTTCGTCTTCCAGTAGAATTGCGAGGTGCAGCTGATCGAGCAAGCCTGTGAACCGGTGCTGACCAAGGCGCAGGTTAGCAAGTAATAAGCTGTCTGATTCCATATGAATGATTGGACGACTTTTCGTCTGCGTTAACGACACGAACGGCGCAGAATAGCGCGGCCCCGGCGCTGACCAACGCGGCGGGCTAGAGCATGGGTATGTATGAATCAAACTGGCTATGGATTTTCTATGCTAGCGCAGCAACCCAGGCTCTTCAGCGAATATCTCACGCAGGGCATCGACAAACGGACGGTTTTGAAATCCTAAATCATGCGCGGCTTTTTCGCTGCTGATTTTGATACCGAGGCCCACGGGTATCTTGAAGACCCGCGCACCTTTGCCCGAGGCCTCGTGCCACGCCGACAAAAAATCGGCGAAATCACGCGTGTCGCCGCTGGTGTTATAAGCCTGCCCGATTGCCTTTTCGCTTTCGAGCGAAGCAACGACTGCATCGGCGACGTCGCCTGCGTAAACAAGCGGCCAGCCGATCGCTGGCAGGGGCAGAAAAGGCAGCTTCATCGCCAGTTTGAAGTAAGGCATAATATTCTCATCGCGCGCGCCATAGACTCCCGATGGGCGCAGCGTCGTTAGGCCAATGCCGTACTGCGTCGCGAGCCGCCACGCGAGCTCTTCGCTCAGTTGCTTCGTCGCGCGGTACGCGCCGCCTTCGCGCTTTTCACCGTTCAGCTGCTCTGACGTTTCGTTAATTTCATACGCGAGCGTAAACTTGTAGAGCCCAATCGTGCTGATATGCACCGCGCGCCTGATGTTATGCTTCTGCATTGCGTTGAAAACATTTTCGGTGCCGGTTTTGTTGGGCAGATAATTCGATTCCCAATCGAGGTTCGTGAGTCGATAGAGCGCCGCGTTTGAGACGACTGCATCGGCGCCGACAAATGCGTCGGCAAGCGAACGCGCATCGGCGAGATCGGCCCGGCGAAATGTGACACCCTCGCGGGTCAAGAATGCCGCTTTATCAGGATTTCTCACAACCCCAACGACATTCGCACCGCGCGCGAGCAGAGCGCGGCAAATATACGCGCCAATCATGCCCGACGCGCCGGTGACGGCAATTGTCTTGTCTTTGAGTACCATACGCTACCTGACGGTGCAGCCGAGAGCGTGGCGAGCAGAAAACGATTCGCGCGCTATGGCACGTCGTGGCGCAGTTCTTTTCGTAAGATTTTCCCCACCGGGCTTTTAGGCATTGAATCTTTGAACACGTATTGCCGGGGCACCTTGTACTGAATCAGTTTATCAGCGAGATATACCCTGATTTCTTCACCGCTCGCCTGCATGCCTGGCTTGATCACAACAAATGCCCGGCCCACTTCGCCCAGATAGTCATCTTTCACACCCACGACGCAGGCTTCGAGCACTGCCGGGTGATGGTAGAGCACCTCTTCGATTTCGGCGGGGTATACGTTGTAGCCGCCGGTGATGATCAGGTCTTTCTTGCGATCGACTATACTGAAATAGCCGTCTTCGTCCATGCGACCGATGTCACCCGTGTAGAGCCAGCCGTCTTGAATTGTCGCGGCCGTTGCTTCGGGGTTTTGCCAATAACCGCTCATGAGGTCGGGGCTTAGCAGAATTATTTCTCCCTCTTTATCGGGCGGCAAAAGTTCGCCGGTCTTTTGGTCGATGATCGCCATGAGCGTGTCGGGCCAGGGAAGGCCAATCGACCTCTCTTTTTTGACACCATAAAGGGGGTTCGCACACTTGGCTGTGACCGATTCGGTGAGACCATAACCTTCGATCAGCGTGCCGCCGGTTTTTTCTTTGAAGGCAATTTTGAGCGCTTCGGGCACCGGGGCCGCGCCGACGAAACAGGCGCGCAGATTTGCCTTTCTGAGTTTGGCGAAATTCTTATGGTTCAGCATCGCGTTGTACATCGTCGGTACACCCGCAAAAACAGTGATGCCATCTTTTTCGAAATGGCGTATTGCCTGCGCTTCGTCCCATCTGGGCATGAGAACCATTTTTCCGCCTGAGCTAAGCGAGAGGTTGAGACCAATGCTGATACCAAACCCGTGAAAAAATGGCAGCACGCAGAGGCCGATATCGTTTTTGCTCAAATCACCCCAGGTGCGCGCCTGCGTCATGTTGACGACCATCGCGTGGTGAGAGAGCACAACGCCTTTTGAAACGCCCGTTGTGCCGCCGGTATAGATCATCACCGCGGTATCAGAGCCGGCAATCTGAACGGCTTCAGCTGAGCGATGCCGGTACTCGCGCAGCACGCCGGCGAATGTGCTGAGGTTCGCGCGCGTGAAATCGGGCAGCGGCTTGCCCAGGGACTTTTTCTTCAGGCGAAAGAGCATACTCTTGGGAAAAGGCAGGTATTCACTGACATCAGCCGCCACCGCTGGCGTATCAGGATGTTGCTGCAACAGCTGCGACACTTTATCATAGAGCAGGTCGAGAAAGACCACCAGCTTAGCGCCCGAGTTTTTAAATTTGTATTCGGCTTCAGTCGGCGTGTCGAGCGGGCTTGCCGGCACCGCCACAGCACCCCGTTTCAGAATCGCATAGTAGACGATCACAAAATGGGGACTATTCGGCAGCATGAGAAACACCCGGTCACCCTTGTTTACCCCCTGCTCTGCGAGGTAAGCCGCAAAGGAGCTTGCAGAAGCCTCGATCTGTCCGTAGCGTAACGATTTGCCAATAAACTGCAGCGCAACGCGGTGCGCATTCTCGGCACAGCTCTGCGCAAAAAGTTCTGGCAGCGTCTCTTTCGGGTACGTGAGGCTGTGCGGCACATGTTTGTCGTAGTGTTTAAGCCAGGGTTTTGGAATTTTGTCGGGGTCTGGTTTTATTGTCATGTTCCTCCTGCCGCTTCGCCGCTACATGGATATAGATCCTTTCCTGAATTCGCTGCGCCCAATCAGCACGTTAAGAATAAACGGCTGCTTCTTCGCGAGGCTTTTCTTGAGCGCTGCAAGACCGGTCTTGATCTGCGCGGGCTTTGAAATCGTCATGCCCGCGCCGCCGAAGGTTTTGCTGATCTCTTCGTAGTGTGAATAGTTCAGCATGCAGGCGACGTCGTCTTTTAAGAACTCGATCTGATCGCGGTAGATCTGTGTCCAGCAGGCGTCGTTACCGATGATTGCGCCGACGGGCAGCTTGTGGCGCACGAATGTGTCAAACTCCATAATGCTATAACCCGCCGAACCGTCGCCATACAGAATCACGACATCGTAGTCGGGCCGCGCGACTTTTGCGCCAAGCGCGAAACCAGCGCCGACACCGAGGGTGCCGAAGACACCGGGGTCAAGCCACGTGAGCGGCCCGCCGGGGCGCAGTGCGTAAGCGCCGGTTGCGACAAAATCGCCACCATCAGCAATGAGGATTGTCTTCTTCGCGAGAACCGGCGCAGCTTTGAGAAAAAAATCCACCGGGTTGATGAACTTCATTTTTTGCTGTGCTGACTTTGTGATCTCTGCCTCGCGCGCTTTCTCGCGTTCGGCGAGCGTGTTTTTCCAACCGATAAGGCGCTGAGCGTCGGCTCTGATACCTTTTTCGCGCAGCTTGATGAGCAGCGTGCCGGCATCGACGCGCGCGGCGATATCGGGCCGTTTGTTTTTCTTCAGGTCGTGCCGATCGAGATTCACGTTGATCTGAAATGCGCGTCGGTTGATGTGCGCACCGTAGTTAAGCCTGAAATCTGCCGGTACGCCCAGAAGAATCACCAGATCACATTCACGCAACGCCTCTTTGCGCTTTTGCTTGAACTGCAGCGGATTTTTTTCACCCAAAAGCCCGCGCGCCATGCCCGAAAGGTACACAGGAACCCCGAGGTGCTCAAGCGCATCACGCACGCGGGTTGCCTCACGAGCGTCACGCAGCACCTGGCTGCCCGCGAGTACGAGCGGGCGTTCAGCTTTGGCGAGCGCGCGCTCGATTTTGCTGAGCAGGTTGTCAGAAATAAAATGCGGCTGGTTTTCAGTCGGTTGCGGAATCGTGACACTCTTCGCGGCGCCAAAAAGGCGTGCGACATGAAACTTCAGGTAGCTGCGAGTGAGTTTCGCCACAAGACTCTTGCCCTTAGGTGCAGCTTCAGCGTACCACTCGCGCACAATTTTTTCTTCATAAAGCAAATCGACCGGAATCTCGACAAAGACAGGGCCAGGCACGCCACCCGCAGCAACGGCGAAAGCTTTCGTGAGAGTCGGCGCAATCTGTTTCAGGCGATTCACGCGAAACGCGCGCTTCACATTCGATTTAATGAGTTTAATCTGGTCGATGTCTTGCAGCGAGCCCCTGCCTCTGAGCGCTGTCGCCGTCGCGCCCCCAATCAAAACTACAGGCGACTGTGCCATGAGCGCGTTGCGCATTGCGGTGATCGTGTTGGTGACTCCCGGCCCAGCCGTAACGACAGCCACACCGGGAACACCCCTGAGGCGCGCCCACGCGTCGGCAGCAAAAACCGCGTTCACCTCGTGGCGTGTGTCGACGACGCGAATGCCCCGCCTTTTGCTTTCAACCAGAATCGGCGACACATGGCCACCGATCAGGGTGAAGAGAGCATCTACCTTGTGCGCGGCAATCACCCTTGCCGCTATTTCTGCACCATTCATGCGCACGGCTGCCAGCTGCGCCTAACCCCGTCAACTAAATAGATATGAAGGTCTTTATTTCTGAATATAGCAAAGCAGTTTTCGCCCGGCAGGTATGTCACCTGCTTCAGGCTTTGGGCAGCCCCTGCTTCACGCCGTCATGTTTCATCATGGCGATGCCCCAATTGCGCAGGGTTTCGATAATGGGTATTGCAGTCTTGCCGAGCGCCGTGAGTTCGTACTCTACCTTAGGCGGTATCACTTCGTAGACAATGCGCTTAAGCAGTTGGTCTTTTTCGAGCTCTTTGAGCTGCGTTGACAGCATCTTGTGCGTGATGCCGTCGAGGCTTGTTTTCAGTTCACCGTAGCGTTTTTTCTGCTCTCTGAGGCGCCAGAGAATCGGCATTTTCCATTTACCGCCGATTTTGCCCAATGCATACTCAACAGGGTTATTATACGTTTTTCCATCTTGAACGAACTTGGGCACAAGGTTAAGCTGGTCGGCAGAGATGCGGCGACAAGGGGATATATAACGAAATTGCGTCATACTTACTTTTTGGATAGTACTAACTTAATAAATTATATAGCCATTTTTGTCTCACTTATATATATTCGCCTCACTATGAAAATACGGACATTAGTTCTCTCAGCGCTCATGGCTATGGCAGCCTGCAAGACTACAGAAAAAATTAGCTACCAACACCCGCACGGCGCACCACCAAAGGGAAAGATACTCATGGTCGTTGGTAGCCCGACGATTTCGCAGCAGACCAAATGGCCGATTGGCTTTTGGGCCGCCGAACTCACGCACCCAATGCACATCTTCGAACAGGCCGGCTATACGATCGACATCACCAGCACCGCAGGCGGCAAGATCGAAATGGACGCGTATTCAAACCCCACCGACAAAAGCGGCTACTCTGCGCATGACGTGATATCTCTGGGTTATCTGCAGAAGAAAGATTTTCAGGCCAAACTGGCAAACACGCGTAAGTTCACAGACGTCAAAATTTCGGACTATGCGGCGATCTTTCTCGTCGGCGGCCAATCGCCCATGTACACCTTCAAAGGCAATACCGAACTGCAGAAAACCTTCGTGGCGTTCTATGAATCAGGCAGGCCCGCCGCTGCCGTCTGCCACTCAACAACGCTATTGCTCGAAGCAAAGAAGTCTAACGGCGACCTGCTCGTAAACGGCAAAACCTGGACAGGCTTCGCCGACGCCGAAGAAAAATATGCAGATGACTTCGTGAAAATGAAAATTCAACCTTACTGGATAGAGAGCGAAGCGCGCAAGATTTCTGACACGACGTTCAAGGTACAGCCTGCCTTTACACCATATGCAATTATCGATGGCAACCTGGTCACGGGCCAGCAGCAGAACAGCGGCGCACTGGCAGCCGAATACGTCGTCGAGCTGCTCGATAAGAAATAACAGCGCATGCTGAAGCGCCTGACGCTTGCGCTTGTCGCCGCACCATTCGGTGCGGCGCTTTTTGCCAACCCAATCGACGTCTATTCGCCCGAGCTTCTGGCGAAGGTTTCAGGCACGGCGTTCGTGAATACCGGCAATGTCGAACGTATCTTGCTTCGTGGCGACGCTGCCCTGTCGCACCATAACCCGGTCTGGGCTGCTGCGACGACAAATTCGTATCTGTGGGGCACTTTCGGCGCCTTTCGTACAGAAAACGACTGGTCGAGTCGCAACCATTTTTATCTTTTTCCCGAAGCGCGGCTTTACCCATTTGCAATGCATTGGTTAGAAACAAGTTATCGCCGCAGAATTAATTTGCGTAACCAGGTGGGCGCCGGCGCAACCTGGGCGATCATCTCAGCACCGCAGACGATCCTCAAATTTTCTTTGATGCTCTCGGGCGAGGCAACCGATTACGGTGCAGAGGCAAATTTGCCCGATGGTACGCCGCAATCGACGGCAAGGCCATTGATGCGCGGTACGCCGCGGCTGTACTTTCGCCAGAATCTGGGTAGCGAGAATACGGCGCTGATTTCTGAGCTATGGTACCAGCAGGCGCTGCAAACGCAGAATGACTACCGTTGGCACTGGGAGACCGGAATCGAATGGGCACTAGGCAAGACTCTGAGCCTTAAGGCCCTGATCGTCTATCATCACGAATCCGCGGTACCGCAGCGTGTTGTGCGCGACGACTTCGCGTTCACGTTTGGTGCCTCGGCAAAATTTGCATCAGAAAAAAACCAAACAAAAGGAGATACAAAATGAAAATCGCAATCATCGGCAGCGGCAACGTGGGGTCCGCACTCGCCGAAAAATGGAGCGCCGCAGGCCATGCCGTGGTCTTTGGCACGCGCGAACGGTCTAACTTTAAAGGCAAAGCCGCTGCGCAGCGCAGCAGCATAGCAGTGAAGACTATAGCCGAAGCGGTGAATTCTGCCGAAGTTATTCTGCTCGCAACACCCGCGACAGCCGCTGTCGAAGTTGCGAAGTCTCTCGGCGACACGACCGGCAAGGTGATTGTCGATGCGATGAATATTGTCGGCGGCCGCGGGCCAGAGGGTTTTCGCTCAGCGGCCGCAGCGATTCTGGCCAACACGCCGTCGCGCGAAGTGGTAAAGTGCTTCAACACGACCGGCTTCAATAACATGCAAAACACAGTTTATGGCAATGAGCGCATCGACATGTTCATGGCAGGCGACAGCAAGAGTGCGAAAGAGCGGATAAGACAGCTTGCACTCGACGCCGGCTTTGCCGAGTGCTACGACGTCGGCGGCAACGACAAGTTCGAACTGATGGAACAGTTTGCGTTTTTCTGGATTAACCTCGCGATGATGCAAGGTCAGGGACGCGATATTGGTTTCAAGTTGTTAAAGAGGTAACCGCAAGGTTACCCCTCACAACGGTCTTTCAGCGCCCGGTTCATGGTGCTGTAAGACTCGGTGATGCGCTGCTGCAGCAATGGCTCGAGCGCCTTCGCGGCAAAGCCCGAGAAATGCTCACCGTGCACAAAGCGCACCTTTTTCTCACCGGCCTCTTGAATAATGAAATAATGTTCGCCGCTCAGCACCAGGTCGAGCACCGGAATCGACGGGCCGCGCCAGCGCAGTTCACGCCCCGAAGCCACCAGCACCTCGCATGAAGGTATCGGCAGCTCAACCATCGGCGCGGCCTTGAGCGAAAAGCTGACAGAACCGCCGACGCTCGGCGAACCTTCAATCTTGGTGATGACCGGGTTCCACGAGCCATAGCTCGCGAAGTCAGTCAGCACTTTCCAGACCGCGTCGGCAGACGCGTTGATCTCGATCTCTGTGTGTATTTCCATGGGTTACCTCTTATGCTTCTGTAAATGTCGCGGACAGTCTTTTGTCCCCCTCCGCCTTCGGCACCTCCCCCGCGTGCGGGGGAGGCTGGGAGGGGGACAACGCCGCTGGCGTGCGGTAAGCATAATCATCCAAATCAAAAAAGTGGCTGTGCCACCAAACCTCGGCGTACGTCATCGGCCGCATAAACGGCGCGTCGCCGTGGCGGTCGAAATAGTAGCTGTTCGCCGATGCGCAGTTGTTGTTGAAAAAGACCGTGTCGCCCATGCGCCGCATAATGTCGCCGTGGTAGCGGTCGTGCGCTTCTTGTTTGGGTTCTGCCCAGGTCGCCCCGCGGCGTTTCGCTTCTGTAATCACGCGCACGAGGTGGTGCGATTGGTTCTCGACCATCTGAAACCACGAGGCACCGGTCGCTGCATATGGCCCCAGCATAATAAACATGTTCGGAAACTTCGGCACCGATATGCCCTCGTAGGCCTGGTAGCGCTCTTCATCGAAGAACGTACCGAGCTCTTTGCCGCCCAAACCATTCACGGGAAAAGGCGGAGTGTTACCTTTCTCAAAAGTTTTGAACCCGGTAGCGGTAATGAGCACGTCAATTTCACGAGCCTTGCCGTCTTTGGTGACGATGCTGCTCTCTGTGATCATGGCAATACCATCGGTTACGAGCTCGACGTTGTCGCGATTAAACGTCTGCAGATAGTCGTTATGAAAACTCGGGCGCTTGCAGCCGAAGCCATAGGTCGGCGTGAGTTTCGCGCGCAGAACCGGGTCTTTCACCTGCTTCTCGAGATGCCTGAGGCAGATATTCTCAAAAAACTTTGTGATCTGCGGGTATTTCTTGTAGTTGATCACGCCGAGCACCATCACGGCTTCGGTGATCGAATTCGTCACACCGCGCAGCAGCCACTGCAAGCCAGGAACAAACTTCAGCGCGAGCTTCACCGCGCTCGCGATCTCGGCGTCGGGTTTCGGCAGAATCCAAATGGGGGTGCGCTGGTAGACGTGCAGCTCTTTCACAATCGGCGCGAGCGCCGGCACGAGCTGCACGCTCGTCGCGCCGGTGCCGATAATGCCGACACGCTTGCCGGCGAGGTTATATGAGTGATCCCACCTTGCGGTGTGAATTTTCTTGCCTTTGAAAGATTCTATGCCTTCGATGTCAGGCAGTTTGGGTATCGTGAGCCCGCCCGTCGCGAGCACAAGGTAGCGTGACCTTAATATATCCCCACCTTTTAAAGTGGTCACCCAGACGTGCGCAGCCGGGTCAAACGTGCTCGACTCGACTTCAGCGTTAAACCGCATGTGTTCGCGCACGCCATATTTCTCGGCGCAATGGTCTGCGTACTTTTTGAGCTCCGCACCCGGCGCAAAAACCCGTGACCAGTCGGGCAGTTGCTCATAAGAAAACGAATAGGTGAACGAAGTGATGTCGACCGCGATGCCGGGGTACGTGTTGTCGCGCCAGGTGCCGCCGAGATCGCCGGCTTTTTCAAGCACAAGAAACGGAATGCCCGCCTGCTTGAGGCGCACACCCGCGCCGATGCCCGAGAAGCCCGAGCCGACGACCAGAACGTCTGTGTCAACAGCGTGGGGGTCGGCCCCGCCGACCAAAACGTCTGTGTCGATAGCATTCGCGCCTGCGGCGCGGACTGAACCCTGTGCTGTTTTTGCTGCTTTATTTTTCATTTTGCCCTCACTTGTTCGGGTTGTCTTAGGCGGAGGCTTGCACGGCAGGCACCCACCTAAGACATAAATAGAATGACACGTCATTCCGTAAACAAAAACTGCCATCGAGCAGCTAATGGCCCGCCCCGAAGTCAGCAGAGAACAACGCCAGGCGAAACGCGAGGCGATTCTGGGTGCCGCCCGTGCGGTCTTTGCCGAGAAAGGCTTTCACGCGGCCGGCATCGCCGATATCGCGGCGAAACTCGACGTCGGCCATGGCACCATTTACCGCTATTTCGAAAACAAGCTCGATATATTTCTCACCTTATACGATGCGCTCAATGAGGAGCTATTGCGAATCGCGCGCGGCACGCAGCCTGAGACGGCAACCTGTGTCGAAGACTATATCGCCGAGATGCAAAAATTCTACGCCGAGTTCGGCGGTGTCTTTTTACGCGAGATCAGCCATATGCGCATCTTCTTTGACGAGGTTCACGCCGACCCAGAGATACGCAAGCGCTTCGATGCTTCTCAGATCGAATTTCAGAAAGCAACCGAACGATTTCTGCTGATTGGCCGCGACAAAGGCTTCATTCGCGCCGAGCTGCACATACCGAGCGCCGCGCGTATCTTGAACGCGATGATTCTCGACGCGATGCGTGCATCGACAGAACCGGAATCGCCGGCCAATAATCTTCTTCTCATCGCGATGACGGTGATTGAAATTTTTACGAAGGGTGCCTTGGCTAAACAGGTTTAGAACCCACCGCGATCAGCGCACGCGAATGCAGCACTGCGGGCAGCGGCGGCAGATTCTCTTGCAGGTATGCAACGATCAGTTTACGCTTTTCAGCCCAGACATCGGCGCCAAGGTTATGCCGCATCATTTCAAGCGGCGCGCTGCCCTTCACCATCGATTCAAGAAACGTATCGGCGTTTTCGATGCGCCACTCACCGTCGAACGCCGTCACCATGACGTGTTGAAATCCCGCGTTCGTCATTTCATTCTGAAAGAATTCTGGGTTTTCTAAGCTCAGCATATTTGTCTTGGGTTCTGGCCGTTCAGGAAAGGCAGCGCGCAGTGAACCAAACATCAGCTGCATCACGGGAGATTCTGCGACCGGCGCCCAGCTTGAAACGGCTGCGCGGCCGCCGGGTTTCAGCACTCGCAACAGCTCTTTGAAGCCAGCCATACGATCGGGAAAGAACATCAGGCCAAACATCGAAAAGCCAAAATCAAAGGTGTTGTCGGGCAGATCAAGCGTCTGCCCATCCATGTGGTGGATTATGATGTTCTTGGCGCGCTGCTCTGCTGCGAGGCGGCGAAAGATATCGAGCATGCCCGCTGAAAAATCAATCGCGGTGATTTCTGCCGCCGATTCGGCGAGCATCAGCGAGAGGGTGCCCGGGCCGCAGGCAATATCGACAACTTTCTTGTACGGCTCATAACCAATGAGTTCGAGCGCTTTCTGGCAATATTGCCTGAAAGCGGGAACAGTCTCACTCTGGTAGCCGCCTGCTACCAGATTCCAGGGTTCTGGATTTGCTAATGGGTTCACTGACATTACGCTTATTAATCCACCTGAGCTTCGTTACTCAAGCGTCATGCCGCGTAAATCGTATCAGGCAGCGGCCGTCGCTCTCGCTGGCTCGTATTTGGGGCGCGGCACCAGCTGCCAGAGAAAATCTTTGACGGGTTTCGGCAGAGGTATACCCAACGGATTCGACTCAGGCTTACTGTGGTTTGTCAGCACGCGCGTACCCATGATGTAGTCGAACCAGGGTTTGGTTACACACCAGTTGGTGTCTTGGTTGCGGCCCATGTGGTGGTCGACATGCCACGGCAGATGCTCGCGCGCCCACTCGGGATCTTCGTGCGCCTTGCGGTGGCAATGGTAATAATTGAACGCAGAATACCAGAGTGTTGCTGTGAAGAATGGCGCGATGGGAAAAAGCGGTGAGACGATCAGGGAAACGCGCACCAGCGCTTCTATCTCGTAACGATGGCGCGCGTAGTCTTCGCCGAGCAAATGTTCATACTGCGGCTCAAAAAAATCATGGCGCCGCACCTCGCGGTGATGATCCCAGTGAAAGTGCGCGCTGCCGCTGCGACTCTTGCCATATTCGTGCAGCAGCTTGTTGTGCGCAAACCATTCAAATGCATTCGCCGCTAAAAGGCCTAGGGGTATACCGAGCATAGCTATGGATTTTCATGGCTATGCAGGCGGTCAAGAATTTAATGACACGTGTGTCACAAATAACGGTGAGCGCGAACTCACCTTTTGTTTTTGAGTTCAGCAGCTATTGGCGCATAGAAATTCTTGATGTCGTTTTTGTAAGCCTTGCCGAGGCTCAGCATGAATGGCGTATAGACCAGATCGCCCTGCTTGCGAAACGCCATCGAGCCACCGCAGAAGGCCGACACATTCAGATTCTTGAGGTCTTGTATCGCGACAATCTTTGTGCTGCTCCAGGTTTCTTGCAACCGGCGAAAGAACGCATCGAGGCTTTCGAGAGTCGTGTCTGGGGCGAGCAGCATACTCTGCACAACTTCAGGTATCGATTTATCACCTAAGGTTATGGATTCCATCGTAACAGTATTTGACAGAACTGACTTCCAGAAGCCTTCTTCAACTTCTCGCCGCCCCGGTACCAGGTACAAGTTTGTACGCGTGCCGACGAATGTCGCCTTTATCTCTTCTGTCGCGGCGTCAAAACCGACGCTCACCGCAGGTGAAAAAACGTAATCTTTCAGTTTTACCACTGCCATTTTGGCCTCCCGTCAAGTTTATGAATTGTGCTCAGAATAACTTCAGCAAAATATGCGTCAAGACAATGTTATGTAATTACTATGGCGTGTACTCATAGATGGTTGTTGTGCCCGCAGAGCCGGACAATCCACCAAAGTAGTATATTTTGCCGTTACGAGTCACTACGCCACCCAGCGACCGCGGGCTTGGAAGCGCAGTGCAACCACCGCTGCAATCAGTTTTCATATTTGTCAAAAAGTTATACTCTTCGACCAGGGTGTACTGGGTGGCAGATGCATTCTGGCCGCCAATCACATAGGCTGAGTTGCCAATGCTAACTGCGGCCAGGCCGTAGCGCGGGGTCGCAAGCACTGGGCAAGTCGAACCGCAATTTGTCCAGGTATTTCCGTTCGCGTCATATTGGCTGACGGCATCGGTGAGGGTTGAGCCCGAGTTAATGAACCCACCGAATGCAAAAATGGTATCGCCAAAGCCGGCCGTCGCTCCCGAACTGAAGTTGTGCGAGACCGCTACCTGCGCTGCCGACCATGAATCAAGATCGGGTTCAAAGTAATGATTGTTCGTGCAGCCGAATGCGGTACCCGCATTACAATCAGTCGTCGTGCTGATACCACCCATCGCGTAGATTCTTGAACCGACTGCCGTCACCGACATATTGGCTCTGGCGAGGCTATGGCTGGTCGCTGATGTGACTGACGGCCCGGTCGGATCAAAATACCTGACATTGGCAACTCCGTTGGCAGCGCCGGCGGCTGTGCCGCCGCCGAAAACATAAACACGACCGTTGTATTCGATACCTGCGGCGTTCATGATGTTGGTCGGCCAGGTACCGCAGTTACTACCACAATTGGTGAAAGTCTCTGTCAAAAAATCAAATTCATAGATAGTGTTCGTCGCTGTGCTGCCATCGGCCGTACCACCGATGAGGTAGGCTTTATCGCCGACAACAGCTGCAGCCATTTGACCCAGCGATGCGGGCAACGTTGCTGACAAGATTCTCCAATTATTGCGGAAAGCCTTTGAGTCTGAAAGATCACCCGGCGGCATAAAGGTGTCTTGCAGCCATAAATCTCCGATCGAGTGGCTGGTGACGACGTAGAGATCGTCTGAAATAAAATCATCGGCTGAAAAAAGCAGAAAATCATTCGTTGCCGCATTGGTCACCGAAACGTTTGCGTTGCTGAGAAAGAGACCTTCGCTGAGAAGCGAAATATTCACCGAAAGCGAAGGCGCAACCGGAAAATCAAGCGTAGAGAACCAAATGCCGCTGGGGTCGGCAAAGATCATGCTGGTATTGTAACCGGTGACAGAGCTCGGCACCCGACTGACATTTTCAGCAAAGTTTAACAGAAAATTGTTGAGCGTACCGCCGTTGTGCGCAGAGTCGACCTTTGAATAGCGTACTGTCATCGTACCGTCGCGCGAAATCATGCTGGGTATTTCAGGCCCAAAGCCCAGAAACGTGTCGGCACTGCGCGTCGAGTTGCCAATGCCGCCGAGTCCGCTGCCGATTCCGGTGAGCTGCGTGGCAGGGGTTAGTTCAAACGAATAGGTTCCCGCACCAATTTCGTAGGCGAACGCAATATCGGTGCTGAAAGGCAGCGCGCTGTAGCGTATACGTTGCGCACTGTTCAGAGGCGCGCTGCCGTTCGGGCGCACGACCACCGGGCTTTCGAACACCGGCATCTGCAGGTCATTATTATAAGCAGTCGCCGAAACAGCAATAAAGAGGTTATGCATGCCGGCGCTGCAGCTGGCGCAATCACGGTCTGAGGCGAAAATCAGGGCCAGCTTCGAATCGGGCCTCTGTATCAGCACCGGGTTGTACTCATCGTACTCGTCGGTCGAAATGGTAGAACCGTCGGCGAGCCTTAGGCCGATGCGGGCCTTGTCGATATCGATTTTTTCGGCGACAGGTCGGGAACAATAGGTAGACAAAAGCAGGGCAAAAAGTCCCAGGCGATTGTATTTCATATCTCAACCTAGCCGGCGCGCATTACTCCGTCAATCATTTGCCTTCAGGCTGCTGCGCCACAGAACGCTGCGCAGTTCGGTTGCGCGAAAGTGTGTCAGCTGCTTGAGCTCGCCCGCGCGTGAGTCAAAAATATGCACATTCAGGCGGCACGCAATATTGCCGCCTTCGTCGACCATGCGGCAGTCATTTTCGCCCGACATGAGTATTGCGAGCGACATGCCATCGGGTGAAAAATCAAAACTCTCGACACCACCAAATCCCGACCCCGAAAAGAACCCCGGCGCCGGTAATTCGGCGAGGTCAAGCAACTGGCCCTTGCGGCCGCCGAATTCAGGCGACACCCAGATATTGCGCGGACGCAGAATGCCCTCACGGTTCTCGGCAGCAGCCACGCGCGCCGCGACCACACCCAGCGGCGAGATGCGAGCATCAAAAATATAATGGCCAGAAATTTCACCGAGCCGTTCGGGCGCAGCGGTTAAAGATTGCTTTCGCCAAAAAATCCAGCTTTGGTCTTTGCCGGTTGCATAGGCGATGCGCCCCGTACCGGCGTCTGCAGTGAGACCGGTAATGCGGTCTTTATCGTTTTGGGCTATGGTCGTTATCGGCTTCTCATGCGGGTCGATGGCAACGATACGATTCTCTTTTTGGTACGAACCTTCGAGACAGATGAGTCGCTTCGCTGCGCCCCAGCTACAACTGCGGTACGAACCTTTGTGAACCTGTTCGGCGCCAGTTGTTACGTCGACGACGCTGATGCCCGTCGATATCTGGCAGGCAACAAAATACCGCTGCGGTGAGAGCGAACACGCGAAGTAGGATTTATTTTTGCCATGAGCATGCGGCGCCAGCTGTGCAATTTTGCCGAGACGCGACAGGGCATACTGATCGACGATGAGCTTTGTGTCTTGATATATTTCTTTGAGCTGTGCGTTTTGAATCAGCTCAAGTTCTGTCGCTGCGCCGCTCGCCGGGTGAATCAGCACTGCGCGCGATGCACGGTGCGGTGCTTCAGCGGCGGCGACCAGCGCAACAACACCGCTGGGCACTTCGCCGCCCGCATTCGGCAGAGCGGCAAGGTACTCGCGCCCGCGGCATGCAGAGGCTGCGAATAGAATGATCAAAGCCAGAGCCGAACGCCGCATACACGATCATATGCCGTGCCGCATTGCGCTGGCAAGCCTGATTACGGACTCTGCCGTCTTAAATGATGCGCGAAACGACTTCCATGAACTGGGCAGGCTTAAAGGGCTTGGTCATCCAGCCGTTGGCGCCGGCATCTGCCCCCTTCTTGCGCATGCAGTCTTCAGATTCCGTCGTGAGCGCGAGAATTGGCACATCTTTGTTGCGCGAGCGAATCTCTCTGATAAGGCCAATGCCGTCGAGCTTGGGCATATTAATGTCGGTGACCACGAGGTCAAAACCGCTGCCAGTCGTGCTGTTGAACTTCGCCAGGGCCTCTTCGCCATCGCTCGCCAGAACAACCTGATAGTTGCCGGTTTGCAGCGTCATTTTGACCATTTGGCGCATTGTTTCTGAATCATCTACCGCGAGTACTGTTTGCATTTGAACCCTCCGCAATTGGAATAAGGGTCTCTAACACGAAATTGGGCAAATGTCAATTACCGAGACTACCCGGTCATCTTAGTAATCTTACCGATGCTCGCCCCTGCTGGGGGCAATTTCGGCAGGGGTCAATCGGCTTGACGCGTTGTGCGGTGCGAAAAAAATGCCGAAAATCAGTAGAGATACGTCTAATAGTTATCCATCCGCCTTATACCTGATGGTTATTAAAGGAGCAACATGAATACAGCAGAAAACCTCGAGTCACAATACAACCAAGAGCACTTGCACAAGACGCTCGCCGACTTCGTGCTGCAGCGCCGCGAACAGCCAGACCTTTTCGCCTGGTGCAAGCCTTTCGCTGAATCGGTAGACTACCAGATCTCGATCGGCCACCACATGTACCGCCGCGTGATGCTCTCGGCCAACGCGAACCGCGTCGTTGTCGAAGACCAAAAGACCGGCAAGCCGAAAGAAATGATCATGATGGGTTCGAACTCATACCTCGGCATCAACAACCACCCAAAAGTGCGCGCAGCGGCGATCGCGGCGGCAGAAAAATACGGCGCGGGTGCCGGTTCTCCCCCGCACTTTTCTGGTTATTACGACGTGCACCGTGAGCTCGAAAAAAATCTGTCGGAGCTCAAAGGTACTGAAGACACAATTCTGTATCCGTCGGGATATTCAACCAACGTCGGCGTTCTGTCTTGCTTTCTGGGCCCCAAAGACACGATCATCATCGACAAACTTGCGCACGCATCGATTATCGACGGTGCGCTCTTGTCTGGCGCCAAGATCACAACCTTTCGCCACAACGACATGGATTCACTCGAGCGCGTGCTCATCCAGACGAAAAAAGGTCTCGGTGACCGACTCGTGGTGGTTGAAGGTGTCTATTCGATGGACGGCGACATCGCTCCCCTGAAAGACATCTACGACCTCGTGCAAAAGCACGGCGCAAAACTGATGGTCGACGAAGCGCACTCAACGGGTGTACTCGGCAAGACCGGTAAAGGCTCACCGGAGCACTTCGACCTCGAAGGCAAAATCGACATCGTCATGGGCACTTTCTCGAAATCGCTCGGCGGTGTTGGCGGCTTTATCTCTGCCAAAAAAGAAGTCGTGCGCTACCTGCGCTTCTTCTCACGCGCATACTTCTTCGCGGCGTCACCGACCCCGATGCAGGTTGCGGCGCAGGTTGCGGCGCTTGACGTTCTGAAAAATGAACCGCAGTGGCACGCCCAACTGTGGGAGAATATCAAATACTTTCATGCTGAACTGAAAAAGCGCGGCTTTGATATCGAGCGCACACAAACAGCTATCACGCCTGTTGTGATCGGCGATTCATTCGTGATGCGCGAGATCACCAAGTTTCTCGATGAGCGCGGCGTGTTTGTGAACCCGGTACCATACCCGGCTGTACCCCGCAAGAAAGACCGTCTGCGACTTTCGCTCTCAGCGCTGCACACTCGCGAAGACCTCGATACGGTGATCGCGCTGCTCGACGAAGCAGAGGCAAAATACAAATTCGTCAAGAAAGAAGAACACGCTTGATTATCTGGCCTGGGGCCAAATAATCAGAAGGCCCCGTCAGGGGCCTTTTTTACAGGCCCAGCCGTGACTCAAGACCGGCGCGGGTCGATTTGAACTCGTTGAGGTCAGACATGAGCCCTGAAAGGTCGCTGCGCAGTGCGTCGTAAGAAATATGCATTCCCGTAGTCGTTTCGGTGGCGGCGCGGCTTTCATAGTCATGCGTCGCAGCACGTTCGTCAAAGCGGTTTTCCTGGGCGGCTGCCAGCGCCGGCTGTGGGGCCGAGGCCGCTTCACGGTCTAAGCGGCGCTGTTTTTTGAGTTTGAGCTCCGCCTCAAGGCGATCGTTTTCAAAGGCAAGGCGGTCGAGATACGCACCGACGCGCGCCCACTCGTCGTTGCCACCCGGTTCTTGTGCTGCTGGCGCCTGACTCTGCATATTCTATTTTCGACCTGCTGCCAAAAAAGCTTGACCCTTCGAGATAAACACCGATGCACTTAAGGCTCAAAGTTATGGATTCGATTCATGTCAAAAGGGGGCAGTTGGTTATCAGCCGGGTCGTCACCGCTCTTTTATTTGTCTTTCTGGGCTTTCTGCCCGCATGCAACAAACCCCAGCATGCCGAAGCGGGCCTTGCCTTTCGCGATTGGTACATTGCCACACCGATGGGCAAGGGCACCATGTCAGTTGCCTATGGCGTGATTGAAAACCAGAGTGCGGCTGAACGGCATTTGGTTGCCGTTTCGCTTTCATGCGCCGACTCGGTCGAGATGCATGAAACCACCGCAGCGGCGGGCAGGGTGTCGATGCGGGCTCTGCCTTCAGTAGTCATAGGCGCGAATGAGAAAGTTCGCTTTGCGCCGGCCGGCAAACATCTGATGGTATTTGGGCTGAGGCAGAACGAAGACTGCAAGATACAGTTCACTCTCGGTGCCGAGACCCCCACCTTCGCGATACCGATACGCGCCCGAGAGCTGAAGTGAGCCGTTACCGCCACCTGCCCAAAATCGCGCTGCTATGGATTTTCATGGCAGGCTGCGGCGACCGTATACAATTTCAAGAGTTGCCGCTCGGCCTTGGTGCAGACACAGCTCTCGAATCGCAAGATGGCGCACGCGAACGGGTTGCCGCAGCCTTAAAACCGATCACTTTGCTTTTTTTCGGTTACACGCGCTGCCCCGACTTTTGCCCGATGACGCTGCACAAGCTGCACGCAGCCGTGGGCGACGATGCCCAACTCAAAGACAACCTGCGCCTGATTTTCATCAGCGTCGACCCCCAGAACGACAAGCCTGCGGAGTTAAAGCGCTACCTTTCTGCTTTCAGCTATGCGCGGGGCTATACGGGCAGCGCTGAAGAGTTGCGGCAGACAGAAAAATCTTTTGGGGCATTCTCGAAACCTGCCGACAAAACCATTTCGCACTCATTGTATCTTTATGTGCTCAACCGGCAAGGTCGGGTGATTCACCTGATTCGCAGCGATGCGCCGGTGGCAGAGTTACGCAAGGTAATGCAGCAGGCGCTTCAACACAACCAGGGCAAATAAGATGCCCACCTATTCAGATGATATTCTGCGCCTCGCAGAAGCCAACATGGTACCGCTCTTGCCGGGTGAACCCACGGTCGAGCTGGCGAACAGGCTCTGTGGCGATCGTATCATCATTGCAGCCGCTGTTCAGGTTGGCGGCGCGCTCGAAATTCATTGGCAGGCTGAGGGTTGCGCGATTCTCAAGGCCAGCGCCGCATATCTCGCGCGTACGCTGAAAGGCATCTCGCGAGAGGCAGCTCTGCAGCGGGTCAGCGAGTTCATGCGCACGTTCGAGGTTGAAGCAAAATCGACACCCGAGGGGCCACTGGCGCCAGTCTACAAGCTGCCGGCGCGATACAAATGTGCGCTTTTACCCTGGCAGGCCTGTGAAAATTTTCTGCGCGAGCGCCGCTGACACCTCGGCGCTGACGCCCGTTTCTTTCTTGATTTTTTTGGCGAGAGCTTCGGCAGTCATACCACCGAGGTCAGCTTTGCGCAGCGCGAGCAGAATCGCTGCCCGCTTCTTTTCGCCGATACCTTCGATACCGTCGAATACTGAGCGCAAATTGCGCTTCATGCGCAGATTGCGGTGGTAGCTCACGGCGAAACGGTGAGCCTCATCGCGGGCGCGCCGCAATATCTGCATACCCGGGCTTTCTTTATCGAAGCGCAGAATTTTTCCGTCTTCGGTGTAAATCTCTTCAAGCTTTTTGGCAAGCCCCATCATGGGTATCGTCAGACCAGCCTCAGTGCGGGCGCGCATCGCCGCGCCCAGCTGGGTGCTGCCACCATCGATGACGATCAGATCTGCTGCGGCAACTTCGCCAGTCTTCACGCGCGCGAGCCGCCGCGAGATTGCCTCGTACATCATTGCAGGGTCGTTCGCCCCTTCAACGGTCTTGATGCGGTATTTGCGGTAACCTGACTTGTACGGCATGCCATCTCGCAGCATCACTCCGCTTGCGACGGGTTCGCTACCCTGAATATTCGAGATATCGTAGCATTCAATCAGCTGCGGCGGCGCTTTGAGGCCCAAGAACTTCTGCAACTGCTTCAGACCGATTCGTTGGTTACGCAGATTTTCTGAAAGCAATCGTTCGCGCATCACAAGCCGTGCGTTGTTGGTCGCCATCTGCATCAATGCCTGCGGATTGATTTCTCTGCCGCTGAGTGCCGCTGTTTCTGAAAACTCACCCAGCTGAAGCACCCGCACGCTTGCCGACAGGGCTTTACTCCACTCGCCCAGCTCAAGACCATTGGGCACAACAATGTATGCCGGCAAATCGAGCATGCCGAGATAGTAATCTCTGAAGAACGTCTCGGCGAAATCGGCATCGGTGAGCGCACTGGCTGCCATGTCGGTCTCGGTCACTGAAAAATTTTCTTTGGCGATGAGCCTGCCGTCGCGAAACTTCAGCAGGCAAATCTGGGCAAACCGCACCTCACCCCCTGTGCTACGCTCCTCACCCTCTACTGAAGAAGAGGGGGTCAGGGGGTGAGGGCTTATGTCTTCGTCGCGCAGCGACAGCTCTGATTTGAGCGTTTCATAATCGGCTGAATAGATGCCGACAATATCGAACGCAGGAGTTACGTTTTGCATTTCAACCTGCGGGCTGAGGTTGCGCTCATTGAAGTACGCGAGAATATCACGCAGTTTTGCGGCCTCTTCGAATTTCGTTTCAGACGCCAGCAGATGCATTTTCTGCTCAACCTGCTGGCGCATTTCGGCGTCATCGCCTGAGATGAAGTCGATCGCCTGCTGCACAATTTTGCCGTAGTCTTCGCGATTGATCTTTTCAGCGCAGGGCGCAAGGCACTTCTTCAGATGGTAGTTCAAACAGGGTTTCGCAGGTTTGGCGAGCGGCAGTTTGAGAGGCCGGCGCCGCAGCGGAAACATATCGAGCGTCAGCTGAATCTTCTCGCGAGCCACCTGCGCTTTTGAAAACGGCCCAAAGTAGAGATTACCTGGCAGGCGGCGGCGAGTCAGGTAAATTCGCGGGTAGGCTTCGCTCATCGAAATGCAGATATAGGGATACTGTTTGTCATCTTTGAGCCGAACATTGTAAACCGGACGATGCTTCTTGATGAGGTTGTTCTCAAGCAGCAGCGCTTCGGTCTCGTTTTCAGTCGCAATCCACCTGATTTCGCGTGCACGCTTCATCAAGAAAGTCGTCTTGAGATCGTCTGAGGTCAGGTATTGCCGCAGGCGGGCGCGCAGCTTTTTAGCTTTGCCGACATAGAGCGGTGTCTTGCTGTCTGCGCTTTCGAACCACTGGTACACGCCGCAGCTGTCGGGCGCGTGGGCGATGCGTTCAGAAAGCGTCAGCTCTGACATTTATGCAGATTTTTTTGTGGCCTTGAGGTGTGACGGTACCAAAATCGGCAATTTAACTCCGCGTTTCGTCGCCGAGATGCGCCAGCCGCGTGAAGTTGCCTTGTAGAGGTCGAGTTCGTCGCCCTTCTTGGCGAGCATCAATGTCCAGAATTCAAAGTGTTTGTCGATGACTCTCTGCTTGATATCTGGCAGGCGGGTCATCAGCGGGCATTTGTTGCGAAACTCCCTCATAAAGATCAGCCCCACGAGCTCACCGCTCTTGTCGAGATAGGGCTCAAGCGGAAAAGTGCGGCAGCAGATCGAACGGTTTTCGCGTTCGCAGTGCGCAATACCTTTGCATTCGCAAAATATCAGCACTTCGGTTTCATCTTCGCGCTTTTGTTTTTTGTCTACCTCGGTTTTGGGTTTCCAGCGGTGCCAGAGTTCGCTGCGGCGTGAGACGTATTCGAATTCTTCACGGTAGAGCATCGGCACCGCGTTCTCGACGCTGCAACAGAGCGGTTCACCGCCGTTTTTGGGCGCGCAGAGTTTTCCACAATCATAGGGTGTGAGGCTCTCGTCGAGCAGATCGTAAAAATGCTGCAATTCAGCTTCAGTGAATTTTTGATTTTTCTTCATATTACTGCCTCTCGCTTTCAGTCGGCGACCACGATACGATTGCGGCCACTCGTCTTGGCCTGGTAAAGAGCACGGTCGGCGCGAACAATGAAGGCGTCGAGGTGTAGTTCGCCACGATATTCGGCGACTCCCTGAGAAATCGTGTGCTTGCGACCGGTGCTGAAAGTAAAGTCGACGAGATTTTCAGACAGGCGATCGGCCACCCGCTTCGCAAGCTCGGCCGAAGCGTCGGGCAACAGCACGGCAAACTCTTCACCGCCGTAACGAATCGGAATATCTTTATCTCTCAGCTGCCCCACAAGAAACGATGAAAAGTCGCGCAGAACCTGATCGCCTGCGCTGTGCCCGAACTCGTCGTTAATCTGCTTAAAGAAGTCAAAATCAATCAGAATCAGGCTAAAGCTGCGCCGCTTCAGCTGAAACTCTTCAACGAGCTGCGCGAATTTTTCATCGAGCTGCCGTCTGACATAAAGGCCCGTCAACGAATCTTTGAACGACCATTGGTAATATTGGCTGTTAATGATCGCGTGGCCGAGCTGTTCGGCAAAACTCGAGAACAGGTAGATATCATTCTGGCCAAAAATATCCAGAAACCGTCCGCCCATGAGCACAAAATCGCCCAGGCGTTTCTTGCGCACGACGATGGGGCATACCAAAACCAGAATGCCGTCGCGCGATTCAGAATCGGCAATCTGCGGCTTGTTATCCCAAATCTGTTTCATGTTCTCAAACGAACGAATCACTGCTACATGATTTTCAGTGAGCGTCATGAACCGTGCAGCTTTCTCTTGCGAGAGCCTGAATTCGCGAACGCGGTTCTGTTTGTTGGTCGTGAACACGAGCTGTTCATGATTCTTATTCGCCTGGTGCAAAACGATAAAGGCTTTGTTCACCTTCGTGATCAGACGAATCTGAATAATGACATCTTCGAAAACTTCACTGAGTTTCGTCGACGAGTGCAACGATTTACCCAGCTCAAAGTAACTGAGCAGCTTCAGATTCTGCGTAATCGCCGCGAGATTTGAGCGACGCAATTCGTCGACCAGCGAGCGGCAAGGCTCGTGGTTTGGCAGATCGTGGTGGCGAATAATGTCTTTGATCTGCATGCCTTCAGAAGAACGGGCGCGGCTACGCGGTTTTCGTCTCCTGGGTTTTGACGATCTCGGTAATTTTTTTGGCGCGGATTTCTGACGTTAATGTCTCTAAGAACTCCGCCTGCGAATATTCACGCTGTTCACCCGAAAAATAGTTTCGTGCGTTGATATTGCCTGCCGCGACTTCTTTGTCACCAATAACAAGCATGTAAGGCACCTTCAGCTTTTCGGCGCTGCGAATGCGCTTACCCAGACTCTCTTCGGGTTCTTCGATGTGCACACGAATACCGGCTTCACGCAGGCTGGCAGCAAGTTTGGTTCCATATTCCATGTGCGCCGCGTTCACGGGCAATATGCGCACCTGCTCGGGGGCCAGCCAAGTCGGAAAAGCCCCCGCGAAATGTTCAATCAGAAAGCCGATAAAGCGCTCGTGTGTGCCGAGTGGTGACCGGTGAATACACACGGGGCGTTTCAGCGTGCCGTCTTTGTCGACGTATTTCAGATCAAATTTCATCGGCATGAAGAGGTCGAGCTGGCAGGTAGAAGAAGTGAACTCGCGCCCGATGGAACTCTTAATCTGAAAATCCATCTTGGGGCCATAAAAGGCCGCACCGTCGTTTTCGACGATGTACTGCACACCCGACTCTTCCATCGCCTGCCGCGTCAGCGCCTCAGCTTTATCCCACATTTCGTTTTCGCCGTGGTATTTTTTGTTATTGGGATTTCGCAGCGACAGCACCATGTGGTAGTCGGTGATATTGAGCGCCTGGTAATAATACTCGTGTAACTTAATGACGGCTTTGAATTCTTCGACTGCCTGCTCTTCGGTACAATAGATATGCGCATCGTTCATCTGCATTGCGCGCACACGCATTAGGCCCATGAGTGCGCCCGAATCTTCGTAGCGGTGGCAGGTACCATATTCCGCGAGGCGCAGCGGCAGCTCGCGATAGCTGCGCGGGCGGTGGCCGAAGATCGTGTGGTGAAACGGACAGTTCATCGGCTTGATGTAATAGTTCTCGTTATCCATCTGCATCGGCGGAAACATGCTATCCATATAGTGCGGCAGGTGCTCGCTGGTAAAAAAGAGATTTTCTTTCGTCAGCACCGGGGTCGTGACGCGCTGGTAGCCGTTCTTCGCCTCGGTCTCTTTCGCCCAGTTTTCGAGCTCGTCTTTAATGATGTTACCGCGCGGCAGCCAGAGAATGAGCCCCGGACCGATATCTTCGCTGGTGGTGTAGAGTTCGAGTTCGGTACCGAGCTTACGGTGGTCACGCTTCTTCGCTTCTTCGACCCGTTTGAAATGTTCTGCCAAAAGTTTCTTATCGGGAAAACTCACCGCGTAAATGCGCTGCAGCATCTGGTTCTCGGCATTGCCGCCAAGGTATGCGCCTGCAACCGTCGTGAGTTTAAACACACCGAGCTTACCCGTGGCGGGCACATGCGGCCCACGGCAGAGGTCGGCAAATTCGCCCTGCTCGTAGATGCTGATCTCTTTGTCGGCAGGCAGCTTTTCGATAATACCGACTTTGAGATGCTCGCCCATGGCGCGAAATTTTTCGACCGCAGCCGATCGTTCCATTACAGAACGCACAACCTTATGGTTCTCGCGCGTGACTTTTTGTATTTCTGCCTCGATCTTTTCAAAATCGGCTTCGGTGATCTTGTCTTCGAGTAAGACATCGTAAAAGAAGAAACCCGGCCCATTCTTCACCACCGGCCCGTCTTCGAGCTGAATATGCGGATAAATACGTTTCAGCGCCTGTGCCAGAGTGTGCGCGCTCGAATGCCAGAAGATTTCTTTGCCGGCTTCGTCGTCAAACGTCAGCGGACGAGCAGAGATTTGCCCGCTGGTTGCTACCACCGCCAGTGGCCTGCTCAGGTCATAGCTGACCTTGTCGACTTCAATGCCCAGAGCGGTCTTGCGGTAAGTGGGTGCGAGCTGCTCGACAACTTCGGCAAAAGTCGTCTCGCTTGTGAAATCCCCACTTTGATCGCCGATCTGAACTTTCACCATTGCCACTTGTGCTGAGTCTTGTCGAAGCATGGTGCAGGCCGAACAAATCAGACAGGGGATAAAGTTATTTCAACGCGCCGCGCAGCCCTGACAGGTAATCCTGAATCTCAGGGTCGTTATCTTTTGTCAGCTGCCAGAAAGAAAACCCGGCGATGCGGCTCTTTTGCAGCAGCGCCATCTTTTCTGAGAAAGCAACTTTGTCCATGTAGAAGGCTACCCGCTGGCAGCCCCCCGATTTGTACCACAGTGTCGGGTCTTCGTAAATTTTGTCTTCGTGTATTTCGCGAAACTTCGTGAGGTTGCGCCACGACTTTGCGCCCTTCTCGGTATCGAGAATTTTACCAATGTCGGTCGGCTGCACGCGCTTATGCACACCGCCTTTGATGCGCACCACGTCGTTGTAATAGACTGCTTTGACCGGCGCCTTGCAGTTGAGCCCCCAGTCATAACCATAGGTCGGTATCGCCATGTAGAGCTTCTCGCGCGGTATTTTGTCGCCGGCGTATTCGATAATCTCTTCGAGCCACGCGCCAGGCGCCTGCGGCCCCGGCCCGGGGTTGCGGTATTTGCGGGGATGCAGTTCGTACGCCATGATCTTTACCATGTCTGCATGCTTGCCGAGAAAAGTATAGTCATGCGTCAGCGGCCCGCGCCAGTTCTCGCGAAAATCAAGATCGATGGCTTGCTTGAGCCCGCCGCATTTTTTCTTTTTCACGGTTTCACTGTCGATGGGCGTCTTCGGGTGCACGGCGACTGACAGCAACTTGCCGCGCGCCTTGAGCTCGCCCGATAGTTTCACGATAAACTCTTCGAATTTTTCTTTTTTGCTGCACGACATGCCTTCGTAGTCGATGTCGATGCCATCGTAACCGTAGGTCTCAACCTCTTTGACGATGATACCGATGTGCTTGTCGCGTATGTCGGTTCGGCCGCCGAGACCGATCGCTTCGTTGATTTTTTCACCTGGGTTCTCCCAGCGAAAAATAGTGGGGATTATTTTCAGATTGGGATTCTTCGCCCTCAGCGCCGCCACGCGCTCCAGTTTCTGCGTATGTCCCCAGCTCGAGACCAGCTCGCCGTTGTTATTGTGCCGGCCCTTGAGAGAATAGATAAATGGGTGCAACTGATCATAAAGATGCGCATACTGCAGCATCACATTGTAGTCGAATGACCAGCTTGAAGCCTTGAGCGGCCCTGTTGGCCCCGTGTCTTCGGCGGGCTTCTTTGCATCAACCCCCGGCGCCTTCTCAATATGCACCTGCGGGTTACTGTGGGCCTGGCGCAAAGCAAGCGGCACGCCAATGAGTAAAGCGACGGCAAGCCCCGAAAGGCCGAGAAACAGTTTTTTCTTTCGCGCAAGCGGATTGTTTTCTGTACTTTCAGGCACCTCGCTTTGCTCAGCCTCGGCGACTGGCTCTGCTTCGGGTTTTTGCACTTGTTTCTTCTTCACTGAAGTATCCTTTAGAAATCTATCGGCAAGAAAGGTGAATGAGACTACCTGAAAACTAATTCATGGTTGCAATTTTGACTCTGCTCTGCACTTTGAAAGCGGGTGAAAGCAAGCAAGTCTAAGGCGCCGAATGCCCGCGAACTGCCGGTTCACGGCTTCACTTTTCTGACCAACCACTCGCATGTGCTGATCTCGCTGGCGGCAAATCCCGGTATTACTTTGCGCGAAGTCGCGCTCAAGGTCGGCATTACCGAACGTGCCGTTCTGGCGATTGTCAAAGATCTGCACGAAGCGGGCGTGCTGGCGATTGCGAAAAATGGCCGGCGAAATACGTACCGTATCAACCGCCAGGTGCACCTGCGGCACCCGATCGAACAGCACAAGACCGTCGGCAATCTGCTCGCCGGTATTCTCGATTCTTAAGGCCTATCTCAGTAGATCGAGACGCGTAGCCAGAAGGCCACTGAGATAGGCGTTAAATTGCGCGCGCGAGATACGTGCGCATCTTACCGATACCCTTTATCTCAATTTCACCGCGATCGACATATTCTGCCGCGTCGCCTAGCGCTTCGCGTGTTGAGCCTGTGATGTGAATTTCGCCGGCGACACCCGAAGATTCCATGCGGCTTGCGGTGTTCACGGTATCGCCCCAAAGGTCATAGATAAATTTGTTCTGCCCAATCACCCCCGCGACCACAGGCCCCGAAGCTATACCGATGCGAAGCCGCAGTTTTTCGGGTACCGCCGCGTTTTCTTCTTCTAAGATCCTCATCATGCCCAATGCCATGTTGAAGCAGCGTTCGGCGTGATTGTCGACTGCGTGCGGCAACCCCGCACCGACCATGTACGCGTCGCCGATCGTTTTGATTTTTTCAAGACCGAGCGCCTGCGCGAGGGCATCGAACAGGCTGAAGATGCGGTTGAGTAATGCCACAAGCTCATGCGGATTCATGCGGCGAGACAGACTCGTAAAACCTTCGATATCGGCGAACAGCACCGAGACATTATCGAAATAATCGGCGATCGTGCGCTCTCCCGAAAGAAGCCGGTTCGCGACAGTTTCTGGAAGCATGTTCAAGAGCAAAGCTTCAGACTTCTTCTTCTCTTCGCCGAGCTGGCGGCTCTGCTCTTCGATTGTGCGGCTCTGCATAAATTCGATGCGCGCGTTCTGTTCGAAGAAAAATACCGACACCAGACCGGCGGTATTGACGAACGCAATAATGGCAATGCCGAACACCGCATCGTTGAGCGGCAGGGGCCTGCCGAACACGAGATAGGCGATGTACTGGCCGATCACCAGCGTCGACGCTATAACCGCAAAGAAAGTACGCAGCCGCAGCATCGCAAAGGTGTAGATGATGATACAGATCACCAATCCATAACCGTACTTGATGTAAAACTCGTCGGGCGAAAGGTGCATCAGTAAGATCGCGCACGTATTGCTGAATACATTGGCAGAAACGAGCACCCACTGCAGATAAAAGAAACGCCGCAGCATCGGAATCACGATCGCCGCCATCAGGTGCGTCGGAAAAATAAAGCCGTAAATGAATCGCCAGGTGCGTTCAAACATCTCGGGTTGAATGAGGTAGGCAATGACACCGAGTACGGCATAGCCGAACGTGCCGAAAGCAAAACCCCAGCGCGCCTGCCGGGCTGCTTTTTCATTGTTGTCGTGAATAAAACGGTGCTCGAGTGTACGGTCGTCAAAACTGGGGTAAAGGTAGCTGCGAAACTTCACAGGCGAAGTTTTTAAAGAGAGGGCGGTTGGCAAGCGGGTGACGGATTGTCGTTTTATGCGTTTGGCTTTGGGCCTACGCCCAAAGCCAAACGCTAAATTACTCTTAGATCATGCGCCCTTGCAACCAGAGCCAACTCATCGTCGAAAGTCGCCAGATGAAGAACTTCGTTTTCAACTTCGCGAATTTTTAAAGCGGTCGCCAGATGCAGCGCGTCGAGCGTACCGACTGGTAAAAAGAACGGTTCTGCTGCACGGCTGACAATGTCAGAACTCAGATCGAGCATGTTCACCTGATCGAGGTATTGCTGCAGCTGCTGGCCGATGCTGACGTAGCTTTCATCACTGATCAGCCGACGCTGGTGGTGTCGGTCAAGTGTTCTGCGGCATTCAACATTCAAGAGCAGGCTCGAATAGACTTCGGCGCCTGGGGGCAAGGCTGCAACAGTCGATTGCCGCAACATGACTCTAAGCAGCCACGAGCTGTCGATATAGACTTTCATATACGCTCTTTGCGCCGGTCTTCAAGAAGCAGATCAACCGGGTCAAAATCGACTTCAATGACAGGTTTCAAGAAGCGAAAGGGCGCTTTTGCCCTTGAGTAGAATTTCAACGTCGCTTTCGCTTCGATGGGCATGAGGCGCGCCACCGGCACATCGCGCTGAACGATCTCAACCCCCCCGGTCTTCTTCAGCTTCTTAATCTCGGCCGAGAGGTGTGTTTTTAGCTTCGAAATGGTTATCGTCTGCATAGACTATATATAGTCATATATGGTCTGGTGCGTCAATTATTTATAGTCTGCAGCGGGCGCCTGTCAAAACGCGTGCTGCATGCTCATGGTATAATGAGCAAACTGCTCTTGCGGCTTGACCGCGCTGGTTTTCTGTTGCAGGTCGAGTGCTTTGTAGAGATCGTTGTTATAAAGACGGCTTGCTGCGGCAAACTTGCTGTCGGCGACCCCGGCGAACAAGAAAGAAGCGGCAATCGATACCCCACCGCCGACTGGCGAAGGTTAACTCACCCCCTAGCCCCCTCTCTTGCAAAGAGAGGTGGATTTGTGCGCCCTTTTCTTTTTTAATGACCCGCTTCGCCACCGCAATCGTGTGCCATTGGCGCGCCATCAGTCCTGGTGCGCTGCTGCTGCCTGCGCGCGCGGCAGTTCGTTGAAAAAGAAATCGTCGAGCATTAAATCGACTGCCTTCTCATATTTTTCACGTTCCCAAAGGCCCGAAACTATGAGCGGCAACCAGATCACAGCGGTCGAGCTGATGGTATAAACTTTTTTGTGTATAACAGCCTCGTTCTTTGAGTATGCTATTTCCACTTTTTGGCCATCTGGATATTCGTTGTATACCGGTATCAAGCCAAGCGAAAAAATGGTTAGCAAGAGCTTGCCATCGAATTCGTTACGACCTATTCGCAAGAACTTAATAAGACATCTTGCAGAGGCAGCTTGCCCATTTGATTGATTGCCCAATAAAGCTCTCTTGACCAAATAATTTTCAATCGCATTTCGTAATCGTGAATCTGGCTCCAATGCCTCATCAATTTGGGTTACGCACGGCTTCGGCACGGCGTAAGTCGCTGGATACGTTGCTTGAGTGATTAACTTTACTTCATACGAGTAACAATTCAGCAATTGAGCACTGAGCATAACGAGCGTCATCGCCGAAAGTCTATGCCTACCGGATGCCATAGTGATAATTTCGGTAGCCATTATTTGCCCGGAAGGACATATGTGCGACAGGTTGTGCGATAGCAGCGGATGCAGGCATTGAACCGAAAAAGCTCCAAAAGCCCTCCCATTTGCTCAGCGACATCTTGCGCGTGACGACCAAATTATCATGCATCACGCTCGTTGGCTTCAGGCCGGCAACTCGTGCCAATAAACTGTCTAGCCCGTGTTGACCTAGTGTTAAGCTCCAAAACGCAGAGTTATCATCAGCCCCAAATGCCATGCGGTCTCCGTCGGCACCCTTGCCGATTTCTTGTTGTCTGCGATCAAAACCTTAGCTTCCTTTTTTTCTTTTGGCGAGAATCAAGTTCTGCGCTGATAGACTTTGAGCCACATTGCCTCCGGCAAAACGATCGCTCAAATCGCTTAACACGCACACATAAATCGAGCAAACTGCCCGTAGGGTGTTGCTCAGCCGCGCCCATACCCAGCGAAAAGCGAAATCAGAATCGCGTTTGAACTACATTCGCGATGTTAGTTTTTCCGTAGGGCCAGCCGTAATAGCTTAGGGGCAGTCCTTCTGAAAATGGCAGCCGCCGGCTTGCGCGTCGTTTCCCGTCGGGAAACGACTAAGGATACAACAAAAACTTCTTGCGCTCTTCTTCAAAAGCCTTCACATCGGCTTGCGTCTTCTGCACCAGAATCTCGGGCTTCTCGCCCTTGGCGATGGCGTCGATGAATGCCATGTCGCCGATACCGTTGCCAATGCGGGCCCAGTTTTTTTCGCGGTTCTTTTCGGGCAGGTTATTGTAGAGAATGCCCGCAATGGTCACCATGGTGCGCATCGGGTCGACCTTGCGCCGGTTCGTCACCACCAGCTTGAAGCCGCGGCACGTCTCTTTACTGTAAGCCGAGCGTTTGGGTTTAAACTTCGCAGGGTAGAACTTCACACCCGGCAGCTTCGCCTGGTTGAGCGCCGTGACGATTTTTTTCATGTCGAAAAACGGCGCGCCGAAAAACTGAAAAGGGTTTGTAGTGCCCCGACCGACGCTAATGTTCAAGGCTTCGAGTGAGCCTGCGAGGTGATAGCCCAAAACCGATTGCATTCCGGTGATGCTCGGGCTCGGGTTGCGCCAGGGCAGCCCTGTTTCATCATAGAAGAGGCTGTGCTTGTAACCAGATAATTTTACGACTTCTATATCCGCACCAATTTGAAAGCGATTGTTATAGTAGTTCGCGAGTTCGCCCATCGTCATCGCGTGCGAAATCGGTATCGGGTAATAGCCGGCGAACCCGCCATGAAATTTGCTTTCGAGCACGGGCCCGTAGACGCCGAGCGGCGCCGCCATGTTCGGGCGGTCAAGAATCAGCATCTTCTTGCCCGCCGCCTTCGCTGCTTTCATGGCGAGCACCATCGTCGTGGCATAAGTATAATAGCGCAGGCCAATCTCTTGAATATCAAAGATCAACAGATCGACGTCGGCCAGATCGGCGTTGTCGGGTGCCTTCTTGTGGCGAGTGTAGAGAGAAATCACCGGCAGCCCGGTCTTTTTGTCTTTTTCACCCGAGACATGTTCGTCGACTTCACCGCGCACACCGTGCTCGGGAGCGAAAATTTTCGCCACCTTGAATTTCGGGTGCAGCAGATCGATGATGTGCCGGCCTTTGCTGTCGACGGCGCTGTGGTTGACAATCAGCGCCAGGCGTTTGTCTTTTAGCAACGCATCGGGCTTCTGCATCAGCATGTCGAGCCCCGTCTTGACCTTCGCGCGTTTACCAGCGCCCTTCGCCTTGCCTTTCGCCTCAACACCGACAGCCGTAAAAAAGACGGCGACGAGTAGCAAGGTCTTCAAGCAAAATGAGGATCTATAACGCATATCAAATATTATCGGCTAATTGCACTCTGCTCGCGACTCTCGTGATGCAACATACGTGCTATACTCTTTGCAATTTCTACCCATTCGGTCATGCCCGCGAAAGCGGGCATCTATGCCCATGCAAACTAAGGCTAGATTCCCGCTTTCGCGGGAATGACCGTAAGGTGCCTCTACGCACGTCGACCAAAATGAGCCCGCTGAACTTGTCTTCGGCCGACGCGGGCGTACCGTTATCCATCAGAAGTATTCACCCAATCCACCGACCCGTCTGGTACACCGCAAACGACGCCGCATACGCAAGGCTCGTCAGCACCACGAATACCGTGACCGCCCACACAGTGCTGTTCAATTCACGGCGAATTGTCGCGAGCGTACTCATGCACTGCGCGCACAGCGCGAAGAATATCATGACAGAAATAGCCAGCAGCGCATCGTAAGTGGGTTTGCCGTCAGGTCTTTTTTCGGCGATGAGCTGCTTGCCGAGCACCTCGGGTGATTCATCGGCATCGTTGACGCTGAAAATAATGCCGAGGGTCGACACGAAAACTTCGCGCGCGGGAAAAGCCGCCAGCACCGCGACCGAGATTTTCCAGTCAAAGCCGAGCGGGCGAAAGAACGGTTCTACAGCGACGCCAAAGCGTCCGAGATAGCTATCGCGCAGGTGCACAGACTGCAGTCGAGTTTGCAGCTCTTCTTCGAATGCCTTGCGCTCGTCTGCCTTCAGGTTTGCAATGTGCGTCGGCAGATGCGTAACCTTGATGCCCTTTTCGATGGCAAACTGCATTGTCGTCAGATTGGTCAGTTTCTGGCTGTGCGGAAAATATGCGAGCGCCCAGATGACAATCGACAGCGCAAAGATGATACCGCCGACGCGCTTCAAAAAATTCATCGCGGCATCGTAAACCCGGCGCCACACATTTTGCAGACGCGGCAAATGGTATTCGGGCAGCTCGAGAATAAACGGGCTCTCGCTGGTTTTTCTGAGCACATGCCGGTTGAGCAACCACGCGAGCGGCATCGCGACGCTGATACCCACGAGATGCATCGCAAAGAGCGCGACGGCGGCCCATAAAGCGCCAAAGCGCGGCTCGATAAATGCACCGATAAAGAGTACGTAGACTGGCAACCGCGCCGAACACGACATCAGCGGTGCAATCAGAATGGTTGCCATGCGCGCGCGGTCAGTGGGCATCACCCGCGCCGAAAGAATACCCGGCACGGCGCAAGCAAAACTTGAAAGCAGCGGTATAAATGCGCGACCGTTCAGGCCTGTCCAGCCGAGCAGTTTGTCTGACAAGAATGCCGCGCGCGCCAGATACCCGGTCTCTTCGAGTATCGCAATAAACAGAAACAAAATCATAATCTGCGGAACAAACACCAGCACTGACCCGGCGCCGGCAATTACGCCATCGGCGATGAGCGATGCGGTCACGGGGTAGCCGGCAAGCCCTGAACGGGCAGCCTGGCCCATGCCTTTCATAAATCCGTCTATCGCGTCCATAACCGGCTTGGCGCCGGCATAGATGCTGAAGAACATCGCGCCGATTATCAAAGTGAACGCGAGCAAACCAAAAACGCGGTGCGTCAGCAAGGCATCGATTTTTTTCGTGGGGGAGCTCTTAACTTCTGCCTTCTGCACCGCTTTGCGCAGTATCTTATCGATCGCCGCGTAGGTTTCGTCAATATCCCCTCCCCCGACCCCGACCCCTCCCCGCATGCGGGGAGGGGTGCCAGAGGCGGGGTGGGGACATTCACCGACGATCACTTCGACCAGCGACGCAATGTGCTGCTTCGTGGCCTGCGTCACTTCGACGACGCGAAAACCAAGCGCCTTTTCGAGTGCTTGCACATCAACGGTGTAACCGCGCCGTTTCGCGATATCGCTCATCGTCAGCACGGCAATTGCAGACACACCGGTTTCTTGAACCTGCAGACACAGGTAGAGCGAACGTTTCAGGTTGCCTGCATCGAGCACCACCACCGCGAGATCGGGCTTTTGTTCACCGCCCGCTTCGCCGTGCAAGACGCGCGAGGTGATTTCTTCGTCGGCTGATTTTGGTTTGAGGCTATACGTGCCCGGTAGGTCAATAACCTCAAAACCTTCGTGGCCTTCTAATAATCCCGCTTTTTTTTCGACGGTGACGCCGGCATAGTTACCCGTATGCTGCCGCGCGCCACAGAGTGCGTTGAAGATCGTGGTCTTACCCGCATTGGGGTTACCGATCAATGCGACGCGAAACGATGCGGGCTGCGACGGTCGCGCGACAACCTGCGGTTGACGAGTTTGACCTGACTTTTTCTTATTTGATTTTGCGCGCAGCATTAGGCGACCGTGATTCCCGCGAGATCGGCGCGCCTGACAATAATCGGGGCATCGAGTACCTGCAAAATAACAGGGTCGCCAAACGGGGCCAGCTTGACGAGCTGAACATGTTCGCCTTTCACCAATCCGATTTCGGCGAGGCGCTCGTTCGCGACCGGCGTCGCGACGATCGTGCCACCTTCGCCTGGCATCAGCTCAGTCAAAAACCGCACGACGGGAAGGTTCTGCTTTTTTGGCTCACGTTTCATGTTCGACCTTTAATTTAACCGTAGTCTCCGTTAAGCTTGAGCCTGCTATGCGACCCGTCTTCGGGTCTCTGCCTCAGAGCCTGTCGAAGGAGCCTGCCCTGAGCCTGTCGAAGGGCACTTCGCACATGCCGCTCTGCGCCGGTGAGATATATAGTTGAACACCAAATAAGCGGCAGCTAATGCCACTGCCCCGCCCGCAAACAGATAATCGACCATACTTTCAGCCCGCGTTTACCGACGCGCCGTCAAGCCAATTGAGAATGATTGTCAATTAAGTTTGGGGGGATCCTATTCCAGCAGCAGAATCTTCAATGACTCTAGCAGTTGCCGCTGGTTCTTCGCCGACAGCACACCGCGTTGCTCGACGAAACGGCGATTGTCGATCGAGCGCACCTGATCGACCAGAATGTCAGAAGCGCGCTTCAACCCGGCAGGCTTCAGGTCGATATGCACGCGCAGTATCTCTGCTTTGGGAGCTACCTTGGTCGATATCGGGCAAACAATAGTGCTGGGATGTACCCCGTTCAGCAGGTCGGTCTGCACAACAACAACAGGCCGCTTCTTACCGGGCTCGGTACCATATCTTGGATTCAAGTCAGCAATATAAACGCCGAATTTCTCAATTCTCACGGTTCGACAAGCTCACCGCGGCGTGCCATCAACGATCATTTCAAGCTCTTTGAGCATGGCCAACGAATCTGCGGCGACGAGTTTTGACTCAACCGCCAACTTCTCTCTCAGCTCGCGCCTACGCTCCAGTGCGTTATAGGCCCTTATGGCTTCGTTGATGTATGCATTGCGCGAAATCTTGCGCCGTTTCACAAAATGCTCCGCATCTTGTAAGATATCGTCTTCAACCTTGAGAGACATGGCTTGCATGGTATCACCTTTAGTGACACTTTAATAATATCTAAAAGCCTCGTCAAGATAATTTGCATGGCTTTCATGGGACACTGCGGCCTCATCGCAAACAAAACCTGCCCTCTGCGTCATGCCCGCGAAGGCGGGCATCTATAATCATTTGTGCGGCGACCAGATTCCCGCTTTCGCGGGAATGACATATGAGCCGAAGACTCGCCCAATCGCTGTGGTATTGAATTCAGAACACACTCTCCAAAAACCTACCCATGCGCTTCTTACCGAGCGCTGGGGCTGGCTTACCGTTCACAATCGCTGCCTGGCCCGCAATAAAGACGTGCCGCGCGGCCGCGCCTTCATTCACGATGCGGTCAAATTTGAAGCCTTTGCTCCACGGCATGAGCTTCACTTTTTCGAGTGAGTCGTCGAGGCGCTTCGGGTCAATCACGACCACGTCGGCCTGCGCACCGGGTTTGAGAACTCCCGCGTCGAGGCCAAACCAGCCGGCGAGCTCACCCGTGAGCCGCCATACCGCTTTTTCAACAGGCATGATCGGTTTGCCCAAAAGCTCCGCATCACGCACCTGCTTGAGCATGCGCAGCGGAAAATTGTAGAACGCCATGTTCCTGAGATGGGCGCCCGAATCAGCAAAGCTCATGAGCGTCGCCGGGTTCTGCATGATCTCGGCGACCTTCTCGGGCCGGTGGTTCGCGAGGCAGGTATGCCAGCGAATGCCGCGGTCGTAGGTGAGCAAAAGGTCGAGAAACGTATCGATGACATCTTGGCCGCGTGCCGCGGCGACGTCGGCGAAACTCTTGCCGATGAGCGCTTTGTCGGGGCAGCTTAAGATCGTCGTGTCAGACAAATCGCGGTGCCAGACTTTCGGCGCGAGCTTGCGCAGCATGTCCTTCTTAAACCGGTGGCGAAATGATTTGTCTTCCAGCAGCGCGTGGCGCTTTTCGAGATTTTTCGCGGCGTCGCGTATTTTCTGCCCGGCGAAAAACTCTTCAAAGAGCACGGAATCCCAGCCATCGTAATAGAGGTCGAACGGTACCGGTGGCGATTGCCAGCGGTAGTTGCCGCGAAAGACCTTGTTCGCGAGCCACGACACCAGCTGCGCCAGCTGCAAGACGTACGGGTCGGCCTTGAGATCCATCATCGTGATCACGGTCGTGCGCAGCGGCTCGCGCACAATGCCCCCACTCGCGAGCGCCATGCCAAGCACGTTGACGCGCGTGATCAGGTTCGGTGCGGATTGATGGATGCGGTGGCGACGGCGCAACAGTTCGAGCAGCGGCTTTTTTTCAGCGCGGCGCGCATAATAACTCGGCAGCGACGCCGACCACTCGCGCTCGCCGTCGAGGCGGTCCCACGGGTTAGTCATGCAGCTCATACCCAGAAAGCCGGCATCAAGCGCTTCGGCGAGCAGCGTCTCCATCTGTTTCTGTTCAGCCGGCGTGGGGCGTTCGCCCGTGACCGAACGGTGCAGCCCCATCGCGCGGGCGCGCAGGTCACTGTGGCCCATGAAGCTCGCTACGTTGGGGCCAATCGGGTGCTTATCGATCCACTTGCGGTAGCCGAGCGGCGAATCCCATTTCTTAATCTTCTTTAATAAGGGCAGAACCACTTCGCGCGGCACCGCCTCGACACGCGTGAACATATCGGCACAGTCTTCGGGGCTCGAAGCCACAAAACTCACCGAGCAGCTGCCCACCACCACGCTCGTCACACCGTGCCGCACCGATTCGGTTAGTCCCGGTGACAGCGCAAGCTCCGCGTCGTAATGCGTGTGGGTATCGAGAAAACCCGGCGTGACCCACATGCCTTTGGCATCGATGCGTTTCGCATTTGCAGCCTTGATGCTGCCACGGGGGGCAATCGCGGCAATTTTGCCGTTTTCGATGAGGACATCCGATGCGCTCGGTTGTGCCCCGGTACCATCGTAGACAGTACCATTTTGGATCAGCAGACGTGCAGCCATGGCTCATGCCCGCAACGTAGCCGATTTGGCGTCAACCGCCATTTTGAAATCAAGTGCTTTTCAATCGGCGATCAGAAACGTGAATGGTCTGTGATTTCGCGAAACATTTTTCGCCTGCTAATCCTCTGCATTTTGGTGCCCACGGCAATCTCAGCTGAAGCTGTCTTTCTCAAGCTGGGCTACGGCGGCATCTGGCAGTTCTATGAAGAACCACTGCCTGCATCCACTCCACTTTCATCGGGGGCATCTGCATCAACGGGTCAAAAGGCAAACGCCGTTGGACAGGGAGACCGGTTCGCACTCGGTTTTGATCTGAAACTCACAAAGCAGCACGCGTTCTCAGGTGCATTGGAGACCGATCTCGCGTTTACCCACCGCTCGCTTGCCCTGGGTGGTCTGGCCTACAAGTGGTTTCCCTTCGATTGGTACAATGCACCGTTTGTCGGAGCCGGTATCGATTATTTCGGCATCTCGCTCGGTACAGCAAATGTTGTCGATCGTTTCGGACTGCACCTTGCCTACGGTTTGAATATCCAGTTTCCCGAGAATATCTACCTGATTGTCGATTTCAAGAATGTGTTCTTCGACGCTGTTTCCAATCAAGTGGGCACTGAAAGGTATACGCATTTTCTTATTTTGACAGCTTCATTTGCCTATCGGATACCCGTTGGCGACTAATCTCTGCCCCTGCGGTGCGGCTTCGGCTAGATGCCTTTAGCGAGCCCTGTAAAGGACATGCATCCTTTTTTACTGTGCGCGCTGAATTGCGCAGCTGATTTTTCCCGCCATGAAAGCCCATGTGCTCGAAAACAGTTTTGGCATTGAGAACATTAGCTTGCGCGAGCGCGAGGTGGCGGATCTAGATTCGCATGAAATCCGCATCGCGATGAAGGCGGTATCGCTCAACTTTCGCGACTACCTGATGGTCACCGGCAATTATAACCCCAAACTCAAACTGCCCATGGTACCGCTCTCTGACGGCGCGGGCGAAGTTGTCGCGGTCGGCAAGTCGGTCACGCGCTTCAAGGTCGGCGACCGTGTGATGCCGACCTTCTCACAGAACTGGATTGCGAAGCGCCCGGTAAGCGACGATTTACGTAAGAGCACGCTCGGCGGCCCGCTCGACGGTACTGCCTGCGAGATCATGCAGGTACCCGAATGGGCGGCGGTCGAGATTCCCGAGGGACTCAGCTACGCCGAAGCGGCGACGCTGCCATGCGCTGCGCTCACTGCCTGGTCGTCGCTTGTGACGATGAACCAAGCGAAGCCAGGCGAATACGTGGTGGTGCTCGGCACCGGCGGCGTTTCGATCTTCGCGCTGCAGTTTGCCAAAATGCTCGGCTGCAAAGTTATAGCAACTTCGAGCTCCGACGACAAACTAAAGAAGGCCGAAGAGCTCGGCGCCGACTACGTCATTAACTACAAAGAAAAACCCGACTGGGCAAAAGAGGTGCGCAAGATTACGAAGATGCAGGGCGCCGACCACATCATCGAAGTGGGCGGTGCCGGCACGCTCGAGCAGTCCATTCGCGCGGTGCGCATGGACGGAGTCATCAATCTCATCGGTATTCTCGCCGGTTCGTCGAAAGAGCTCAACCTGCTGCCGATTCTGATGCAGAACGTGCGCATGCAGGGCATTCTCGTCGGTGGCCGCGAGGCATTCGAAGACATGTGCCGCGCGGTTACGGCGAATGGACTCAAACCCGCAATTGATAAGACGTTTGGTTTTGCCGAATTGCAGGATTCGATACGGTACCTCAAGAGCGGCAGCCATTTTGGAAAGGTTGTAGTCGAGGTGGGGTAGAGAATTCATTTGCCCCCGAATTAATTCGGGGGCAAATGAAAGGCTATCAATCCCAAGAAGAACTTGACCGACAGTGGCAACCGGCTGCGCATTGCAGAATCAGTGGCAATAATCAAATGCAATTGGAATTACGAATCGCGATTTTGGCCTTAACCGTTTTTCTCTCAGCCTGCCTTACGTCGCGAAATCCAACGACTTATGGGGTGAATCTTAGCCCAGTACCGGTGCGAAAAGAAAAGGTCGAAAAGGCTTGCCATGGGCAAACCCAGACTGGCGGGCAAGTCCAAGCGAGTCTCGAAGAGTGCCAACGAAAACTCTTAGGAAACGATTATTACGAGGGGCTGAAATTAGGCACGGAACGGTAATGGCAAAGCCGAATTTCCATTGCCCCCGAATTAATTCGGGGGCAATGGAAGGGATTATCAACCCCAAGAAAAACTTGACCCGTCGTAACCTTCTGCACCGCATCGTCCTACCTGCTAGAGGAAAGTAAATGCAAAAAATCCGCCTGATTGTACCGATTATCTTCGCAACCCTGCTCGCCGCCTGCGGCGGCGGAGGTAGCGCATCGGGTGCTGCAGCGGACCCGGGCGGCGGTTCGGGTCAGACCGGTGACACGACAGCTCCTACTGTGGGTGCTGCAATTTCTTTTAGTGGGATCTCAGACACTACTATCACTGTCTCGTGGGGGGCGGCATCGGACGCCGGGACTGCGACGGCAAATCTACAGTACCGTCTGGTGCGCGCTGCGAGTGCAGCCGAAATTGACACCATTGCAAAAGTAGACGATGCAGCCGCAGGTGTCACCGTCATTGACAACTATACAGCTGCACTCACGTCACGCAATGTCACTGGTCTTGCTGCTAGCACGACGTATTTTTTTGCCGTAGTGGTCCGCGATGCAGTCGGCAATAAGGCGATCTACACCCCTGCGAGCGCGACGACCTCAGTTGCAGGCACCACCGCCTCACCAGTCTTCAACCCTGCACCTGGCACCTTCGGCACGGCACCTAACCTGCAGATGACTTCGTCGACCAGCGGTGCTGTCATCTGTTATACATCGAATGGCGCAACCCCCGTCTGCAATGGTGCAAAAACCGGTTGTACGACCGGTATACTCTATTCTTCGGCAATTTCAGTCGCGGCAACCGCGACTTACAAAGCCATCGCGTGCAAGACCGGTAATACGGATTCATCTGAAACCAGCGGGCTCTACACCATCGACACAACTGCACCGACTGTCGCTTCGACGACGCCAGCAGACAGCGCAACCGGCATTTCAACGGGCAGCACAATCGCCGTTACCTTTTCTGAAGCGATGACACCTTCGACGCTTAAGGCAGCCACGACGACGAGCTGTCTCACCGATTCACCGACAGTTCAGGTCTCGACCAATAACTTTGCGAACTGTATACCAATGACCTCGGCAACGCTCTCGACAAGCGACAATATTACGTTCACCATGACACCCGCGTCGGCGCTCAGCACTTTTACGGTTTACAAGATTCGCGTGACAACTGGCGCGCAAGATGTAGTAGGCAATGCCATCGCAGCACAGTATACATCCCCCAATGGTTTTACGACTGCACTCGCTGGCGCATTGACAATCAACAGCCTCACACCTGCATCGGGTACGTACAGCACAGCGCAGGCAGCTGCAGCAACCACGACGGAAACCGGCGCATCGATCTGCTATACGACAAACGGTGTCGACCCGACAGCAGGTACTCCGGGCACATGCGACACTTCGTTCGTGAATGAGGGCCAGACGATTGCAATCGGCACGACCCTCACGCTAAAGGTGCTCGCGACAAAGGCCGGTCACACGAATTCTGCGGTAGCGACGCGCAACTACACCATCACCCCGGCTGTGACCGGAACCTTGCCGGCAAACGGCGATACGGGTGCCGACCCTGCGGGGACTATAACCATTGGCTTTAGTAAGACGATGAACCGTACGAGCTTCAGCTTCAATGCTACAGCCGGTGCATGCTCTGGCAATATTCAGGTTTCGGCGGATAACTTCACCAATTGTATCGGCTTCACAATACCAGCCGGCAACGCCTCGTCATTCGTATTGACGCCTGCAGCTACGCTCGCAAGCGCCACGACGTATAAAGTGAAGGTCACGACGGGCGCACAAGACACGTCGGGTAACGCCGCGACAGCCTTTGAGCATGCAACAGGCTTCACGACGCGGTATTACCGTACCGAGTCTATCGACGGCACGAACAACTTTGTGGCGGGTGAGACTTTTGCGACCACTCAAGGAGTAGCTGGTGATGTATACGTAACCGCAGATTCGACGTACTTGTATGTCGGCGTGCGACACACCGACATTCAGGCTTCAGGTGCAGGCGCGGGCAATAAGTTTGCCTACATTTTGTTTGCCACCGATCTGAATGATGCGAACGGTCTAAACACTTCAAGCGATAGTAAGGCCAAATTTGGTGCTGCTTCGAAAATGCGCTGGCACTGGAAAACCCGCATCGACGGTGCTAACTACACAGAATACCAGCAAGCGAACGGAACCAACTGGTCTACCACCTGGAATGATAATAAGAACGACTGGCGGGCAGCCGGATATGTCGAAGCGCGCATACTCTTGACGGAATTTGGCGGCACGGCACCCAGTGCCATCAAGATAGCGGCATATATTGTTGACTACAACGGCGACAGCGGTAACGGCTGGGTCTATAATTTGTTGTCAGGCGCTACTGAGGGTTCGGGCAGCGTCGCGCGCGATCTGGTGAAATACATCGACTACAATCGCACGTTGTCGACCACACCGAACGCGACCGCGACCGGCAACTTTTAATTCGCAGGGCGAATATGCCACTCGTCGTGCCCGCGAAAGCGGGCGTCTACAACCGTTTGAGCTTTCGCTACATTCACGCAGCGACCGCGCAGCCGCTAACAAAAACAATCGACGTAGGCCGATCGCTTCTGAATGCTGTGCTGAATGGCTGCGGTAAAATTCGATCAGGTCTATAAAATCTACCCCAATGGCTATGTGGGTGTAGAAGACTTTAACCTCGATATCGCGAGCGGCGAATTTGTCATTTTTGTCGGGCCTTCGGGTTGCGGCAAATCGACGACGATGCGTATGGTCGCAGGTCTCGAATCGATCAGCCGCGGCAGCATCAGCATCGGCGACCGCATTGTTAACGAGGTAAATCCCCGTGATCGTGATATCGCCATGGTGTTTCAGGATTATGCGCTCTACCCGCACATGTCGGTGCGCGAAAACCTGAGTTTGGGATTACGACTGCGCAAAACCCCAGGCGCCGAGATCGAGGCACGCACGCAGGCGGCGGCGAAAGTTTTGGGTCTTGAGCAGTACATGGACCGCAAACCGCGCGAGCTCTCGGGCGGCCAGCGCCAGCGAGTGGCACTTGGCCGCGCGATTGTGCGCAGGCCCAAAGTGTTTCTGTTCGACGAACCGCTCTCGAACCTTGACCCGAAACTGCGAACCGGCATGCGCGTCGAAATCAAGCGCCTGCACCGGCAGCTTGCGTCGACGATGATCTATGTAACGCACGACCAGCTTGAGGCGATGACACTCGGCGACCGCATCGTGGTGATCAACCAGGGCAAAATTCAGCAGGTGGGTAAACCAATCGATGTCTACAATAAGCCACAAAACCTTTTTACCGCGGGTTTTATCGGCAGCCCTCCCATGAACTTTTTTGAACTCACCCTTTACCACGAGGGCGAGCAGCTATTGCTCAAGAACGACGTGTTTAGTCTGTCTCTTTCTGCATCGCACGCACTTGCGGCGCCGCTGCTGAAAAGTTTTGCGGGTGCGCCGAAACTCACGGCCGGCATTCGCGCCGAGCATTTGAAAATTGCGCGGGCTGGCACCACCAAACCTTCTATACACGCTCTTGTCGAAGTCGTTGAGCCGGCCGCGCCAGAGGTATTTTTGTATCTCAAAAGCGGCAATGCGTCGTTCGTGATGCGCGACGACACTGTGCTCGAGCCGCTGGTGCAGGCGGGCGAGACGCTCGGCGTGTATGCCGAGCCCGAGAATATCCATTTTTTTGATGGCAATGGCGTGAGGCTGGCATAAAATAGTCTGAGTGAGGCGAATATGAAAAAAAAGATCAAGGTCGCGAATACTCAAGCTATGCCAAAAGTTTCAGATTCGATGAAACCCTATAGCGTTATCAAGAACAAGAACAGTAAACCCGTCTTCGTTCTGGTCCCTTACGAGGTTTGGCAAGAATCGAAGCAAAAATTGGGGTCTCGGTCAACGAGAAAAATTTCGACCGGCGAACCGCCGAAAAGAAGCGTCAAAAGTAATCCTTGGGTAGATTTCGCAGGCTCGCTGGAGGTTCGCGAAGACGGCCTCGAGTTCCAAAAGCGTCTCCGAAGCGAATGGTCGTGAATAACCTCAAAGACACGAACATTGCGATCTACCAGCTTCAGAACCGACTCGTCAACCAGCTGTCTGAGGGCAGATATTTTCTTTCGGTCATATCTGAAATTGAGCTGCTTGCATATCCCGGCCTCACGAAAACTGAGGAGCAAAATATCAAGATGCTGCTGAAGACTCTCGATATCGTACCCCTGAGTGAAGCTGTGAAAAGCGAGACGATTGCGATTAAACGGAAGCATCAGTTGAAACTACCAGATGCGATAATCGTCGCCACCGCAAAGGTGCATAAGTGCCTGCTGCTTACGAATGATGAGCATATTGCAAGACAGAATATTGTAGAGACTCGTGCTTGTGCCGTAAAGAAACCAGGTAGATGAAGAGTAACTTCGCTTATCCAATGCGATTGCATAAAGTGACGCCCTACCTCTGGCTCACGCCCTTTCTCGCGGTATTCGGCGTCTTTCTCGCTTACCCGATGATATATTCATTTATTATCAGTCTCAAAAAGGTTACGTGGCAGACAAATTTCTATAACGTCTTTTCTGACATGCAGTGGGTGGGCTTTGCCAACTACAGCGAACTCATCGGCCGCGCCGACTTCTGGTGGTCGCTCATCGCAACCTTCATCTACATGCTGCTGACGATTCCGCTCGGCATATTTCTCTCTTTACTGCTCGCAACGCTGCTCAGTGAAAACCTTCCCGGCAGCCGCTTCTTTCGTTCGGCGCTGTTTCTGCCCAATATTCTCGACATGCTGGTCATCGGCCTCGTGTGGAAGCTCATCTATTCGCCCGACGGCCTGCTCGACACCGCGTTTATGAAAGTGGGGATTCAGTACTTTCATGCAAAAGGCTTTCTGGGTGACGCGCATACTGCGCTCGCGGCGGTCGCGATTGCCATGGTCTTCAAGGGCTGTGGTTTTGGCATGGTGCTTTTCATGACTGCGATGAAAAATATCTCGCCGAATATCTTTGAAGCCGCAGACCTCGACGGCATGACCTGGTGGCAGAAGTTTCGTTACATTCGGGTGCCACTCGTGAAGCCCGTAATTCTGTTTCTGACTGTTACGGGAATTCTAGGGTGCCTGAATGCCTTTACAGAGTTCTATATCATGACCGAGGGAAATCCGGTTACTTTGTTTGCGAATGAAACCGTCGGCGCCACCCGCGTTTCGGGTTATCTTCTTTATACACGCTTCACCGAGATGAACTATGGCTCGGCTGCCGCGATGTCTTACTTCTTGCTGATTTTCGCGCTCGTTGTCTCTTATTTGAACTGGCGTTTTCTGCGGGAGAAAGCGGCGTGAAGAGAATTTTGCTATGGATTTCCATAGCCGCACTCGCAGCGTTCGCGCTGCTGCCGCTCTTCTGGATGGTCATCACCGCGCTCAAAAAAGAGGGCATGGGGCTGAGCACACAGGTTCTGCCTACCGGCGGCTTTTCAGAACTCTACACGTTCAAAAACTTCACCGCCATTCTGGGCGACCCTGATTTTCCGTTTTTTCGCTTTTTGCTGAACAGTACCGTCGTCGCCGGATCAACCGCACTCATTTCAACGACGATCTGCTTCATGTCGGCGTATGCATTCGCGCGCAAGACTTTTCCCGGTAAAGAGCTCGTTTATGGTCTGCTCATGGCGTCGATGATGGTGCCCGGCATGATTTTCATGGTGCCGCAGTTTGCGCTTATCGCCGAATTCGGCTGGATGAACAGCTGGCAGGCGCTGGTGATACCCCACACGGCAAACGTCTTTGGCATTTTTTTGCTCAGGCAGTCGGTGGAGCGCATACCCAAATCGCTCTTTGAGGCAGCCGAAGTCGACGGCGCGAGTGATTGGCAAACGATGCGGCTCGTCGTCGTGCCGCTCGTGTCGCCAGTGCTCTTGACTCTGGTGCTGCTTACCTTTCTCGGCCAGTGGTCAAACTTTCTGTGGCAGCTGATCGTGAACACACCCGACTCAAACTGGATTACACTACCGGTGGGCATTTCCCTTTTCAAAGGCCAGTATTCCATTGCGTGGGAGAAGATGATGGCGGCATCGGTGATTTCTGTGCTGCCTGTGCTGCTGCTGTTCTTATTTTTGCAGCGTTATATCATCAGCGGGTTAACGCAAGGTGGGGTGAAGGAGTGACCGCAAAGATATTCTCCATTTGCCCCCGAATTAATTCGGGGGCAAATGGAATGCTGCTATGGATTTCCTTTGCAGCAATTATTTTGTCTGCCATAACGTGCGGGCAACGGCCCAGGTCACAGAGTAACGGCCCCCGCACTCTCACCCTCTGGCATTCTTACAATAATGAAGAAACTCGTGTCTTTAACGAGCTGCTCTCCGACTACCAAAAACAAAACCCGCACATCAAGATCATTGCCGAGCGCGTACCCTTCGACGGCCTGCTGCCGAAACTCACATCGGCGGCCATTGCGCACCGCACGCCCGACATTGCGCGGGTAGACATTGGCCACATACCCCGGCTGGCGTGGGGTAAGGCGATTGAACCGCTCGACCTTTACGGTGCTGAAAAACTTACGCAGGGCATGCACCGCATTGCGAAACCCGTGGCTTCGGTAACTATGCCGGGCAAAACGGCCAGTGAAATATTTGCGATACCCGACCAGCTCACAACGGTTGCACTCTACTATAACAAAGACCTCATGGCTGCTGCGGCTGTGCAGATACCGCGAACACTCGGTGAATTACGCGCTATCGGCAAAAAGTTTTCAGCACGGGGAAAATCCTCAAAAGCGCTCGCGATTAACTCGTCGCTGTGGTGGATTATGCCGTGGCTGTTCTTGCACGATGCGCAGGTGCTCTCGCCGCAGCTCGACAAGTGCCTTCTGGGGTCTGGCGAAGCGGTCGCGACGCTGGAATATTTGCGCGAGCTCTACACCGAAGGTGTCGAGGCCGGAGCGTGGCTTTCGGGCGCGATCAACCCCGATCAGGGTTTTATGACCGGGCGTTACGCGATGATTCTGTCGGGCCCGTGGAACCTGCAGACGTTCAGCAAGATTAATTTCGGCCTGAGTCTCGTGCCGGGCAATGGCAAACTTCGTTCGGCATCGAATATCGGCGGCTCGGCAATGGTTGTCTTCGCCGCCTCACGCGAAAAACAAGAATCTTACCGGCTGCTCGAATATTTGGTGTCAGAGCCCGTGCAAATAAAATGGATTCAGGGTACGGGCCAGCTAAGCGTGAACCCTGCGGCGAACCGCGCGATGGCGGCATTGTTTTCGAAAGAACTTAAAGTCTTTCTCGAGCAGCTCGACTACGCAGGTGCGCGGCCCGCACTTCCCGGCTATGACGCACTCGAAAGCATTGTGGCGCCCTACCTCTACGCTGCGCTCGACGGGTCGCTCACCAGCCGCGAGGCGTTGAAGCGCGCGTGTACCGATGTCGAGAAGAATTTGCTCATACCCAATAGGTGAACGCCAAGCAGAGCTGAAAGATTATGCCAACTGTACTGCGAATACGAAGCTTTCGATTCCACTTTTATTCGAACGAGGGCATCGAACCGGCTCACATTCACGTTGACACGCCCGATGGCGAATGCAAGTTCTGGCTGAATCCCGTAGAATTGGCTCGCGCCGGTGGGTTGCCGCCGCGAGTATTGCGGGAAATACAGAGTCTTATTTTGGAGAATGAAAGGTTCTTATTGGAGAAATTTCATGAGTACCACGGCAGATAAAGTCACAAAAGAGAAGGAAACAGTCGCTGTTGCCGTTAGAGCAGAGGGGCGTACTATTATCGTAGAACTGTATGACGGTCGCACGGTCAGCTTTCCCGCTGATCGATATAAGATTCTACACAAAGCTAAAGACCACGAACTGAAAGCAGTGACGTTGCGAGCTGGCGGCACCGCTTTGCGTTGGGAGAATCTGGACGAAGACCTTACCGTCGAGGGCATTGTGGCTGGAAGATTTCAGCTGTAGATTATGTCACATCTCGCAGCTATGGAATTTCATAGCTGTGCGCCGCGCGTGGCACAATGCTACCAACCCCTACAAACTATTTACTTTACTTGCTGATCGCGCGCCTAGACTGACGCCCATGCGGCGCGGTGTCGAACTTCTCTTTGCATCGGCATTCGCGCTCGCCGCGGCTGCCTGCAACAGTGAACAAAAACAACGCCAGTATATTCCGGTAATCGACCTGACCGACGCAGAGGGTAACGTCATCGACACTCCCTGCACTAACCCGCAGTCGCCGAACGCGTACGCGCAACCGACAGCGGCTGAGTGGCCGACGATTCGCGACGTGAAAATGGGCGCCGTTTACGATGGCACGAATATCACCTTCAGATTTTTCGCTCCTACCGCGCAGCAGGTCGAAGTTGTTCTATACGACAACGCGGCACAGAGCCTCTTCAGCCCGAATGCAGTCGTGCCGATGACGCGTGACGGTGTCGGCAATGCAGGCTTCGGCGTGTGGAGCTCAGCCGCGTTGACAGTTGCCGACGCGCGCCCGGTCTCGGTTGCAGGCGCGGGCAGGTATTATTACCGTTACCGCATCAACTGCATGCAGAATTATGAAAACAAGACGATCGCTGACCGCGATCGCTATATCACCGACCCTTACGCGCTGGCGAGCGCCGGCTCGCACGGCCATGGCATCATCATCGACACCCAGTGGACCGTGAATAATGTCTTTAGCGGCTGGGCAAATGCCACAGACGGAGTGACCTCAGACATCGGCGGCGCCAACTGGTTTGGCACCGCCCGGCCGCCGACATCGCAATACATCGTATACGAAACGCACCTCGACGACATGAGCGGCGGTGCATCGTGCCTGCAGGCGCATGCCGGCAGCACGTGCAAGACAAACCTGCAGAACTATTACACGGGCAATGCGGCTTTTATGACGGCAATCGGCGCAACTGGCGCCGATAATCTTTCGGGCAAATACGCGGGTTTCGAGGCGATGGCCACTCACCTGTCGTCAACGCTCGGTGCCAATGCAGTGCACCTGATGCCACTGCACGAATCTTCGAACGACAACAAAGACAACCCCGAGAGCTACAGCTGGGGCTACCTGCCCTCACTATTCTTCGCGCCAGAATCGTCTTATTCTTCATACTGCACGCGCGCCAACGCCAACGACACCTGCACGTACGCCGACGCACGCGCGGGCTATCAGGTGCTTGAACTCAAGCGCCTGATAAAGAAGCTGCACTCTCAGGGTATTGCCGTGATTCTCGATGTGGTTTTGAACCACACCTCGAATGCATTCAACTATCTGTACCAGGCAGACCCTTATGGCCGTTATTATTTTCGCACGAACGGGCTTAACTGGTCGAATATCGGCACGGGTAACCAGATCTTCGACGACCGCAACCAGCGGCCATTCGCATACAAGATGGTTATGGACAACATCAAATACTGGGTGAAGCATTTTCACGTCGACGGATTTCGATTCGATCTGGCCGTCGGCACCGCTGAACAAACGCTGCGCGACATACAGAACATGGTCAACGACGCCAACCAGCCGGGAGTCTGGACAACGACGACGCCACCTTCGGCGACACAATCGAGCCTCATTATGGACAGCGAATTTGTTCGCACATCGGCTGCTGAAACCTATGCCACCGACGGCAACACCCGTGACAACTTCAACAATGTCATCAAGTTACCCAATTTCATGACGGGTGAAAACTGGCTCGGCGCGCAGCGCCACGGTTTTATGGTACAGAGCACATGGACATCACCCGATTTTGCTGCTCAGCGCACCGCCGACTACCGGGGTTTCTCGCAGTGGAACGACTACTTTCGCGAATCTCTGAAAAAGTTTATTCAAGGTAACACCGACACGCTGTACACGACGCGCAGCAAGACCGCGATGTATTTCAGCAAGAGCCGCGACGACGGCGTCTGGCAGGGCATCTCGAACCATCCGCCTGACACGCTGAACTATATCGAAAGCCACGACGAAGAGACCGTCGCGCGCGCGGTGCTCGATTCAAAGTCGAAATCGGCAATCGGCAGCGTGCTGCTTCTGACGGCACACGGCATACCGATGCTGTACGAGGGGCAGGAGTTCATGCGCAACCGCCAGATTCAAGACCAAAGCAAGACAGGTAACAACCTCGACTGGCAGCTCGCGACAACAAACGCCGATATGCTTGCATTTGTCGCTACGCTCGTCAAGCTGCGCAGGTCCTGCCCGGCGCTGCGCTACGCATCTGACCCGACGAACACGTTTTCAAATTTCGACACGACGACACCCAACCAGACGATCTCGTTCTTCACGCGCAGCGGCACGAGCTGTTCGGGTTTCACGGGCACAGACGCAGGCTTCATCAACGCCAAATCAGAGTTTCGTATTCTCGCGAACATGACGGGTGGCGCGCAGAACTTCGTCGTTGAAACGGGTGGCGCATCTTGGCGCGCGGTCGCAGCGGCGACAGGCGGTAACGACAACACGAACTGTTCAGACCAGGCAGCGGCGACATTGCGCTTTGCGAATGGCACCGGAACGAACCTCATCAGCGGCTGGGGACCAACGACAAATAACTGGAGCCTGCCGTGCTACAGCGCGGTGGTGTTGGTGAAACAATGAAAAAACATGATCGACAACAAACAATATGCACAGCGCTGCTGTGCATATTATTTGTTGCAAAATGCGCCGGGCCCAAGTCAGACTTCTACCGCATGTACGACGCCGAGCCGCATGCGCCGTCGTTTAATACGACGCAGATCAAGAACATGGAAGTCATGGGCCCAAAGATCGTCGACGGCGGGGTCAGCTTCACCCTCTATTCTGAACGCGCGACACGCGTGCACCTGTTGATCTTCGAAGACCCCGAAAGCAAATATCCTGTGCAGGAATTTCAAATGTCGCGCTTCGGCAACGTCTGGTCGGTTTTTGTGAACGGCGTCGGCCATGGTACTTATTATGGCTACCGCGCCTGGGGGCCAAACTTCGATTATCACCCTTCATGGTACCCCGGCACGCTTTATGGTTTCAAATCAGACTTCGACAACCAGGGTAATCGCTTTAACCCCAACAAACTCTTGCTCGACCCATATGCAAAGGCCGTGCACCGCAAGCATGACTGGACAAAGGGTATGGCCGCCTCGGGCCCTTACCGCCACGAAGACACGACTGCCGCCGCGGGAAAAGGTATCGTGCTGCGTGACAACAACTACAGCTGGAGCGGCGACGAACAGTCGTACTGGTCGCGTAAACAGAGCACGGCCAATCGCCGCGCGCGTAATTCGATAATCTTCTACGAGGTACATCCTAAAGGTATTTCTGCTGCTTCATTACCGGGAATTCCCGGTCTTGCAAATGATTACCGCGCGCGGTTTCCCGGTACGTTTCGCGGCACGGGCGAACTTGCGCCTTATCTCGCAGACTTAGGCATTACAGCGGTTGAGTTTCTACCCGTGCACGAGGCCGGTGGCGACGGCGGCTACTGGAAATACTGGACGCTCAACTTTTTCGCGCCTGAGTTCACGTATGCATACCGACCTGAAAAGGGTTCGCAGGTGAATGAGTTCAGGCAGATGGTCGAACAGTTTCACAAATATAATATCGAAGTCATCATCGACGTCGTTTACAACCACACCGGCGAGGGTGGTCTGTGGCGCGAGAAGGTGCCGCTCATCGAGGGCAATGTGCCGACGAACCCGAACGACCCTTCGAACTTTTGGGGTTATGACCCGGCAGAAACCGCAACGATTCTTTCGTATCGCGGCATCGATAACTACAGCTACTATGCGCTCACTGGCCCCAACAAAGAATTTTATTACGACCACACCGGCACCGGTAACATGGTACGCACCGGCAGCCCGCCCGTGCGCCGCATGGTGATCGACAGCCTGCGCTACTGGGTCGAGCAGATGCACATCGACGGGTTTCGCTTCGACCTCAGCGAGGTGCTCGAAAAAAAAGACGGACAGGCAACCAACAACTGGAACGGTTACAGCTACTGGAAAGAATGGGGCGCCGACAGCACCTCGGGCATTGCGGCGACGCGCAAGAACATGTCAGCCTCGATGTGGATTGTCAACGACCCGGTTCTGCAACGCTATGACACGCGGCTCATCGCCGAGCCATGGTCGATTGGCGGCTATCGCTTCGGCGACCACCCTAAGGCCTATTGTTATGGCGCCGACGGCCAGCACTACGCGGGCTATGAAACGGGCTGTGCGAGTCAGGACACCACCTACACCACGGGTTATGCCTGGTATGAATGGTCAGATCTTTTCAAGCGCGTCTCACGCCGCATCATCAACAACGACGACTACCGCTTCAACGGCGATTCGCCGGTTGATTTCGGTGGCGCGCTCACCGGCAGCGCCGCGAAGTTCAATGAGAGTTTCGACGGTCGCCAACCATACCACAATATCAACAAGATCACCGCGCACGACGGTTTCACGATGTACGACCTGTTGAGCTATAACCAGAAACGCAATGGCATTGGCCCGCTGAACCCACTCGGTACCGACCCGTATTCGGGCGACGACGGCAGCAACTATTCGCGCGACTGGGGATTCAACGAGAACCTGAAGCGGCAAAACTTTCGCAACCTCATCACCCTGCTCATGGTAGCGAACGGCACACCGATGCTCTTGGGTGGCGACGAATGGATGCGCACACAATTCGGTAACAACAACGCCTACAGCACAGGTTCAGACAACCAGTACAACTGGTACCGCTGGGGTGTGTGGGTATCAGACCCCTATGCGTACCGCATGTACGACTTTACACGCAAGATGATACGCTTTCGCAAAGATAACCTGTGGGCGTTCGCGAAGACGACTTACCCCGGCATGAATGATCTCAGCTGGCACGACATCGGCGCATCACCCAATAACTGCGACGCAAGCCTTGCCGGCACGGCCGCATGGGGCGGCACCGACAAGGTGATCGCGCTCTGTTACAAGAACCCGCCAACCGGCAAGACTGAAATTTACATCGCTTTCAACCTGGGTGGCACGACGACGCACAATATAAACCTGCCGACCGGCACCTGGAACGTCGTCGTCGACACACAATACTACTTTGAAGGATTTCATGCGAACCTAAGCGGTAACTACTGCGCCAATAGTTCAGACTCAACGTTTAACCCGGCGGCGCCAAAATGCAACGCGAGCACTGTGACAGGCACATACTCGCTGCCGCCGCGCAGTGTGTTAATTTTACAGAAGCAATAAGCGAATCTCTTCGATGAAATTGCAGACGGCTCAGAAACTTCTATTCATCGTCGCCGCCATACCCACCTTCTGGCTGTGGGCACAGGGCAACGCTGACAAGATCAGACTCAATCGCCCGGCTGCGCCCGCAAGTTTCAACGCGGCGAAAGAAGAGTCCACCGAAGCAGCGGCTAAGGCAGATGCGGCCGCGGCGACCGCTGTCAAGACAGAAGACGCTACCGACCTTGAAGAAAAGAAGAGCGGCTTTAAAATTCCGAAGCCGTTTTTCTTTAACATGTACTTTCGCGCCAGCGCGCAAGATGACTTTGGTTATAACTCCCCCACACTCGGCTGGTCGCCGTTTTATGGCCGACTCATGAACGAGACACCGTGGCTCATGGCCGACTTTGGCTACCATGTCGTGCGACCCGAAACACCGGGAGCGCCGCGCGCGACGCTCTTCATGCGAATCGAAGGCGGCAGCTTTCGCGGTTATGATAAAGGCCAGGGTTCGCTCGGCAATTTTAACATCAACCACATCTGGGTTGAAACGGAGAATGTGCTCGCGAAAACTCTCGTGACGCAGACGGGCAACCTGTGGTACAACATGGGCTACATCGGTATCTTCGACAATTTTACCTCGCAGGTTTTCTATGACACGATCGGCTTTCGCGCGGGCCAACGCACCAAGTGGTTTGAATATTTCGCCGGCGTCGGCGATTCGGGCTGGTCGATCTACCGCAACCGCAGCTACGACGGCTGGCAAGGCCACCAGTACGCAGTGATACCGACAGTGGGCGGTCTCGTGAAACTGAATCTTTACGAGATGCAGGCGCTGAAGAGTTTCAGCAACAAGTTTATGCCCAAGTGGCAACTCGGCACCACCTTTCAGATGATGTGGGAGAGAGAAAGCGAGACGAACCGCGGCGCCCCCAACCAAACGCCGTCTGTCGCCTATGCCGATGTGATGCGCGGTGAAGCGTTCAAAAAGTTTATGCTCGAGAATCCCGGCAATTCAGACTTTTTTCCCTGGGCGCAGTCGACCGGTGCAAACTACTGGCGCGGCACGCTGTGGACTGGTTTTGGCGGCCCCGAGTTTGGCCCGCTCAAAATTTATTGGAACGATCTCAGCGTTCGCTTTGAGAAAAAAGCGCCGCAGATCGCGGTACGCGAAACGTACGACAACGAAAGCAAAGACATTTATATATCCTCATTTACCGATGAACGCTACGAGTTCACACTCTATGACGAAATTCAGATTCGCCTGCTGCCGAATCACTTCGACCTGAACGCGGGTTTTGCGTTCGGCAAAAGCTGGGATAACGACAACCGCATTCGTCCCGACGACCACAACAGCACGCGCTATTCGGTTGTCGTTCGCCCGATGTGGTACATCACCGAACACCTGCACTACCTGCTTGAGCTCGTCTATTCGCGCGAAAAATCGACCATCGGTAACCGCTACCGCGAACACTTCAACTCGATCAAGTCGAACACCGGCGGCATACCCGACGTCGATGGTCTCGAATGGGGCGACACCGACACAAAACACACATACCAGATCAAAACCGGTTTCACGATTAACCCTGCAGGGCGCGGCATCTATTCGCGCCCGGTGATTCGCCTGCTCTATGGCGTGCAGCATTCAAACGTTCAGGGTGCGTTCGGCAACAGTTTTGAAGAGAGCCTTAACCGCCGCAACCAGTTCAACCTCAACCGCGACATTCACTGGCACCACATGGTGCGCGTCGAATTCGAACACTGGTTCTCAGTCAGCGGATGGGAAGAAGGCTACATGCCCCCCATGGCGCAGCAGACCGAACGCCTGTCGCAGGTTCATAAAGGTGAGGATATCGACCCTTCTAAACCAAAGCGCTACGACATCTTCACGACTCTGTGGGGCGGTTGGGCGCTGCAGGTGGGGCCAATGACCACGGGGCTTGCCGACAGGTACGTGAACGACGCCGATGGCTGCCTCGGCCTCACGAGCCGGCAGTGCGTGATCAACTATTCTACCGGTGGGGTCAGCGGTGGCGGCCACGTGACAGCGCGTTCGGGTGATATTGCGTATACCGGCGGCATGTGGTTCTTACCGGTCTACCAGTTCACAGTCGACCGCACGACCGGTAACACCGAAAGCAGCCTCAACTTCTTTGCTGTGACCGCCGGCGTGCGCTATTACCTGCCGTTCGTGCCCGAGTCTCTGAAGGGCATTTTTGTCGGCGGCGAGCTCGGCTATGGCATTCCGTTGCTGCAATACAGCGTGCGCGGCAGCCCGAAATCGGTCGATCTGGGTACATACGTGATTGTCACGGGTAACCTCGGCTACCAGTACAGACTCTCGGAGAAAATCAGCTTCGAAGCCGCAGCACGGTTTGTTTTTATGCCGACGTCGCCGGTGAGCCTCGCGATTATACCCACAGTCGGCGCCAGCTACCATCTATGAACATCATTGAAATCAGCAGCGAATGTTCGGGCCTTGCACAGCGCGGCGGCCTCGGCAGCGTCATCTGGGGAATCAGCGATGCGTTTCGCAAGGGCGGCCATCGCGTGACGATCATTTTGCCTTATTACGCCGAGATTCACCACGAGGTACATCTCTATACGACACTCTCGTGTTCGTATGGCGGTGAAGAACTGTCGGTATCGGTGTTTGAAACGCTGCATTTCGGCATTCGTGTTCTTCTGGTACACAGCGACCGATTCTTTCGCGGCGAATATTCTGATGTGTACATCGACAGCGGCCGTTTGCGGCGCGGTTATTTCGAAGACGACGCGAAACGCTTTGCCTTTTTCTCGCTCGCGGCGTGCAAACTTTTGCAGCATCTGCAGAAGAAAGAACGTATCGACGTGATACACTGCCACGACTGGCACACGGGCCTCGTGCCATTACTCATCAAGGTACACCCGGGGCTGCAAAACCTGCAAGATATCTATCGTCTTTTTACTGTGCATAACCTCGAGTACCAGGGCACGAGGCCATTCGCCAAATTTAGTGTGCGCAACGATGGCATCCATGCCAGCGCGCACCCCGGTTCATCCGTGAACCATGGCAATCTCCAGGGGTTTCTCGACTGGTACCCCGATCTGGCCGGCATCGAGATGGAACTCTTCGCCCCTTACCTCGACCGCCATGCCGACATCGCCTGTATCAACCCGATGCGCGCAGCGCTGCATTCAGCAGACCGCGTTTCGACCGTATCACCCACTTACGCCGAAGAGATTTGCCGACCCGATTCGCACGAGACTGATTTTCTGGGCGGCCGTGGCCTCGAAGACGATTTCAGCGAGCTCGCGAGGCTGGGGCGCCTGAGTGGTATCGCGAACGGAATTGATATTGATTTCTATGACCCAAGGGCTCTACCGCTGCCATACACTCCTGAGAATCATGAAGAGGGTTGCAGAGCAAATCGGGCCGCTCTCTTCGATGAAATGCCCGCCATAATCGACGCGATGCTCGAAACCGAAGCTCTGATCAGCGGCACAGAGATGGCTCTGCGGCAAAAGTTGCAGGCTCTGAACCGCGATGCATTTATCGAACGGCCGCTGCTCGTCGCTGTCACGCGGCTCACAGGCCAGAAAATTCAACAGTTTCTCGAGTCGGCCTCAGGCAACCAGCTATTGCAGCACTTTGCCAACGAAAAATTACACCTGGTGTTTCTCGGTAAAGGCGATCTGCTGCCGCGCCTCGTTGAAGAAACGAGCGCCGCGCCGAACATTCTGCTCTTCGGCGGTTTCGATGACAACCTCGAGAAGCGGCTTTTCGCATCTGCCGACTTTATGCTGATGCCCTCTGAATTTGAACCCTGCGGCACCAGCCAAATGAAGGCCATGCGCTATGGCTGCCTGCCGATCGCCGCCGCAGTGGGAGGTCTCAAAGACACGATTCGGCACGGCTACAATGGCTTCTTGTACACGGGCCATGACCGCAAAAGCAAAGCCGAGGCGTTTCTGAGTGAAATCCACGCTGCGCTTAAAATGATCACCAACGATAGAAAGACTTTCTTGCAGCTACAGCAAAATGCCATGCTCACCGACTTTTCGTGGACAGAGGCCGCAGCGGCCTACCTCGCACTGATGCAACCGTGACAACACAGCCGGGTAACGCATCGCCGCTGGGGCCCAGCGCCCACGGCAACGGGTATAATTTCGCGGTTTATGTCGACGGCGCGACACAGGTGAACCTCTGTCTTTACTCAAGGTCAGGCGAACTCTTGCACACGCTACCGATGCAGCGCAGCGAATCGGTGTGGCACCTGACAATCATCGGCGGCGCACCTGACCTCATTTATTGCTTCGAAGTTGAGCGCGCAGAAATAAAACAGCAGCTCTGTGACCCGTTTGCAAAGAATCTGAACCTTCTGGCTGAGTGGCGCAAACGCAAGGCCTGGCCTGCGCCCGTCGCCGCCCCGGCAAATGCCGTGTTCGACTGGTCAGACGACAGGCGCCCGATGATCGCACTGCCCGATATGGTGATCTACGAAGCGCACGTCAAAGGCCTTACAATTGAATTACCCGGCATACCCGAAGCGGAGCGCGGGCGCTACCGGGGTGCCGCACACGCTGCCGTGATCTCACACCTCAAGCGACTCGGCGTCACGACGCTCGAACTTCTGCCGGTTCACGCGAAGACAGAAGATGCTTTTCTGCTCGCGAAAGGACTCACCAACTACTGGGGCTATAACACGCTGAACTATTTCTCTCCCGAAAGCGAATATGCAACCGACGACGCCGTGACCGAATTCAAGACCATGGTAAAGGCGCTGCACGCTGCCGGTATTGAGGTGATTCTCGACGTGGTCTATAATCATACCGGCGAAGGCCCACAGAGCGCGCCGGCCGTCAGCTACCGCGGCCTCGCCGATTCTACCTATTACACCACCGATGAAAACGGCGCATACCTCGACTACACGCACTGCGGCAACTCGCTGAACACAGACGAGACGCTGGTGCGGCTGCTTATTCATGAGAGCCTGCGCTATTGGGCAGACGAAATGCATGTAGACGGATTTCGATTCGATCTGGCGCCGACGCTGTTCAGAAAACGCGATATCGTCACGTTCGACCATGAGCTGCACCACATGATCGTGAATGACCCGGTGCTCAGTTCACTCAAGCTCATCGTTGAGCCCTGGGACTTAGGCCCCGACGGCTACCAGCGCGGGCGTTTTCCGCAGCCATACCTCGAATGGAACGATGTCTTTCGCGATGCGTCGCGCCAATTCTGGAAAGGCGAGAGGCCGGCAGCTGAATTGGCGGCATTGATGGTGCACCGTGGCAGGCCCGTCATCAACTTCGTCACCTGCCACGACGGTTTCACGCTGCTCGATCTGGTCAGCTACGAACAAAAACGCAACGTCGCCAACGGCGAAGACAACCGCGATGGGTCAAACCACAACCACAGTTTCAATTGCGGCATTGAAGGCGAAACGCCTGACGTGCAGATTCGCGCCCGGCGAAAGAAACTGCGCAAGAACCTGCTCGCAACACTCATCTTCTCGCAAGATATTCCGATGCTGCTCGCCGGCGACGAGATGGGTAACACGCAGTTCGGTAACAACAACGCCTATTGCCAGGACAACGAAATTTCGTGGCTCAAATGGGCAAATCGCGAAGAAGACATGATCGAATTCGTCGCCGAATGCCTGAGGCTGCGCAGGCAATTGCACAAGGCCACGCACCCCGCCGTGATCGAAGCACCCGCGAATGCCGCACGCGCCTTCGGTATCTGGTTCGACCGTTATTGCCTGCTCATGAACTCGGCGAGTGAAAATGTGCTCTTTTCAGTGCCCGGCAGCGCGATGCGAGAAGTTTTGCATACCGGCAGACAGATTCATCATGAAACAGTCAGCGACATCTACCTGCTGACCGCACAATCGGTGGTGTTGCTCTTGCGCAACGAGAATTAAAAGCCCGCTCTTGTTTTTGGACGACGGGTAATCGCAGAATTAGATTTAGCACAGTATTTGCAACATGAACGACAACACGCTTCCCGAAAATCCACTTTTTAACCAGGGCGAACTTCCCGATTTTTCTGCGATTCAGGCCGAACACGTCGTGCCTGCGGTGCGCGAGGCGATCAGAGTCGGTAGAGAAAAGCTCAAGACCCTTGAACAGCTGCAAAACCCGACATGGCAGGCGTTTGTACTGCCGTTACGCGACATCTCGCGCCGGCTCGACCGTATCTGGGGCACGGTCGGCCACCTGTTAGGCGTCAAAAACTCCGATGCGCTGCGAGCGGCGCACGAAGAAGTGCAGCCCGAGGTCGTCGAGTTTCAATTGTCGATCGGGCAGAACCCTGCGCTTTTCAAGAGCTGGCAAGCGCTGCAGGCGGCAGGCCCCAAAGAAATCACCACTGCTGCAAGAAAACGCATCGTCGAAGCCGCGATTCGAGATGCCAGACTTTCGGGTGTTGCGCTCGAAGGCGAAAAACAGAAACGCTTCAATGAAATACAGCGTGATCTGGCGGCGCTCGCCACGAAATTCTCGAATGCAGTGCTCGACGCGACCAAAGCCTTTCAGATCGTTCTGACAAAACCTGAAGAAATCGCCGGGCTGCCGCAGAGCTGGCTTGCCGGCGCTGCGCATGCAGCGCAGGCAAAGGGACATGCGGGGGCCACTGCAGAAAACGGGCCATGGCTTGTGACACTTGACTATCCTTCTTATTACCCTGTGCTGCAACACGCACAAAACCGCGCGCTGCGCGAACAGGTTTACCGTGCGAGCGTAACGCGGGCGAGCTCAGAAAAATTAAACAATTGGCCGGTGATCGATGAGATTTTGCGGCTGCGGCATGAAAACGCGCAGATTCTGGGTTTTGCGAATTATGCCCAGGTCTCGCTTGCCGCAAAAATGGCCCCCGAGACGAAAAACGTGCGCGAAATGATTGTAAACCTCGGCAAAGTCGCGAAGCCGCAGGCGCAGAACGAATTCGTCAGGCTCACCGAATACGCGAAGCAAAAAGGCCATGAGGATTCACTGCAGTTATGGGACATCGCATTCTACAGCGAGCGTCGCCGTGAAGAGCTGTACAGTTTTACCGACGAAGAACTGCGGCCTTACTTTCCGTTACCCAAAGTTTTGTCGGGCATGTTTGACTTAGCCGAAAAACTTTTCACCGTCAAAATTGCAGCAGCCCCCACACAGCCCAAGGTCTGGCACCGCGACGTGCAATATTTCGACGTGTATGACACGACCGCCAAGAAGATTGCCGGCTTTTTTCTTGACCCTTACGCCCGCTCGGGAGAAAAACGCGGCGGCGCCTGGATGGATGTCTGCCGCCAGCGCGAAGCTACAGAAGAGAGCCTGGTTCTGCCAGTGGCGTATCTCGTCTGCAACGGAACTCCGCCTGTGGGCGAAAAACCTTCACTGATGACATTTACAGAAGTGGAGACGCTCTTTCACGAATTCGGCCATGGGCTGCAGCACATGCTGACCACTGTCGACGAATACGAAGCATCAGGCATTTCGAATGTCGAGTGGGATGCCGTCGAACTACCTTCGCAGTTCATGGAAAACTGGGTGTACGAGCGCAGCGTCATCGACCAGATTTCGGGTCACGTTGAAACCGGCGAGCCCCTGCCGCAACCCCTCTTCGAAAAAATCATCGCCGCGAAAAACTACATGGCCGGCTCAATTCTGTTACGCCAGCTCTATTTCTCATTGCTCGATCTTGAATTGCACGAAGTACATGGAGGTACGCTGGTCGGCGTAGCCAAGGATGGCGGCAAGCCGACTGAAGTACATGGAGGTACGCTGGTCGGCGTAGCCACGGAGGGCGGCAAGCCGACTGAAGTACATGGAGAAACAGTACGCGACGTGCAGCGCCGCATCGCCGCCGAGTACACCGTGATACCGCCTTTGCCAGAAGATGCATTTCTCTGCTCTTTCTCGCACATTTTTGCCGGCGGCTACGCTGCCGGCTATTACAGTTACAAATGGGCAGAAGTCTTGAGCGCCGACGCATTCGCGGCATTTGAAGAGGCAGGGTTAAACGACGATGGCGCGATACGTGAACTCGGCAGGCGATACCGCGAGACCGTGCTCGCGCGCGGCGGCTCTGAACATCCGCTTGAAGTGTATCGGGCGTTCAGAGGGCGCGATGCAACGATCGACGCGCTGCTCAGGCATAACGGGTTGATTCAGGCGGCGTGAACCAGGTGCTCTGAACAAAACCATTGGCGAACGCGTGAGATTTCGAATGCTGCAGATGCACGCTAGCATTCAGCTCTGCAAAGAGCGGTAATCCGCTGCCCAGCAGAATAGGTATGCGCGTGATCGTGATTTCGTACACGAGACCGTCGCTCAGAAAGCTCTGTATGGTTTTGCCGCCGTCGACATAGACTTTTTTCACACCCTCGGCTTCGAGCCGTCGCAGCAGAGCCGAAGGGTCTTCAGACGATAATTCTGCGCCCGGCTGCGAAATGCTTTGTAAAGAACGGCTCAGCACCACTACGCGCTTACCGGTGAATGGCCAGGCCTCAAATTCAAGTACCTTCTCATATGTATTTCTGCCCATGACGATGCAGTCGACATCGGCCATGAACTGCGAATAGCCGAAATCTTCGCCTTGTATGGCATATCGGGGGTCGTGCAACCAGGCGACGTCGCCGTCTTTCTGCGCAATGAATCCATCGACACTCACCGCTATATATACTGCTGCTTTCATTTGTCCATAAGTTACTCTATGCTGTAGAAGCTGGCAAATAATTCTACAATGTAGATTTATGAATTTGCTTTACCCGCCCGCCGTCTGCCTTGAGATGCGCCTGCATGGGGCAGAAAAAGTCAGGTCGGCCGCTGGCCGCAAAACTGGATAGTGCGAAAATCTTGCGCAGCGCCCTGGCACTCTGCGCGAAATCGGGGGTTGCGGGCATGACATTGCGGGCACTTGCCCGGCAGCTGAAGGTTGACCCGATGGCCATTTACCATTACTTTCCCGACCGCACTGCCATACTTTCGGCCGCGCTCGCCCACGCGTACCGCAGCCTGGCGGCAGATTACAGACCGATTGGCAATGCGACGCATGATGTAACGTATTTACTCGAAAGTTATTGCGCGATTTCGGGCAAGTATGTCGAGCTGATGATCTATCTCATGGGCCAGCGAGACCATTCACTGCTGCCGCTAGAAAATTTTAACAGGCATCTGCTCGAAGCGATCGGGCGCCAATGCGAAAATGCTGACGAGGCCTTATTTCTGCGCGACGTACTGATCGATTACACGCATGGTTACGTGATTGCAGCGCGGTACTTTACAAGGCGCGAGCTGCTTTCTGCAAATCAGAACTATCGAAAAGCGGTAGGTTTACTCCTTGCCGGTCAAAAGAAAGTCTTTTAGTCTGTTTGTCTTCGCATCAAAAATCATGATTAACCTGCGATTGTATGCAATCGCCCGCCGATCTTTCAGTTGGTATGAGTCATAATACGAGAACTGAACCCTGTCGTTGGCTTTGAATTGCAGTATAGGCAAGAATTCAGTATCCACCAATTGCGAGGGCATTACCGATCTTCCCGAGGTTTGACCTATTGTACGCCGTGCTTCTGCCTCAGTCATTCCTATGCGCAATAAGGTCACGTCTTCATCGATAAAGCGCGTGCTATCTTCGGGGAAACCACTCGAATAGATGTAACCCAGGGCTTTACCGTCTTTGAGTTCTACACTCAATAGTCTGCTTGAAAGCGAACTGCCGGTTCTGAGAGTGTAATAGTATGTCGCGACGGTGCGGTTAAAACCTGGCTGTATGCGCTTTTGAATTTCAATCGGATCGCCGAATGCTTCGATAAGTTGTTCCGTCGTCATGCCGGGAATTTTTTCGAAATCGTGCAAAGTACTCTCTCGTACAAAATTCTGACCAGTCGCTCTACTGCATTGGATGCAAAGAAGTGATAGCATGAAAATAATGCTGGCAAGTTCACTCTTCATAAAAACACCCCTGCGCCAATCGACATTTCAAATCTCTTGAATATTCGGTCAGAAGCAGACCCCTTATACCCGGCCTCAACCTGATTGTAGGCATAACTATAGTGCAGACCGGTGACCGCAAATACCGATGCGAAGGCTGAATACCAGGCAAACTGTACACCCATTCTCATCTGAAAGCCAAGAAAAGTCCGCAGAGTATTCTCATTTTCCCGATTCGCAAGATTAAACGAATATTCGTCCCGGGCATTGGTATAAGATACCAGCGGCCGATAACGCCCCGATGTCGGCCCTATCTGCAGGGGAAATTCGAGGTAAAAACCATGAATACGCTCAATCGGAAAACGAAAATTGGTGCCAATGAGAACGGTATGGGTTTCCATCATCGTCTTCAGGGCACTCTCCCGAGCATAGGAATCGCCGTAACCGCCAATAGACATGCCATGGCGTAAAACTCCATATTGATACGTGGCGCGAAAGCCAAAGAATCGTGAGACTGCACGTTCGTAGTTGAACGCAAATGCCTGATCAAGTCGCACCCCCTGAAACTGCTCAACCCGACCATCACCGAAGTCCAAGGTTAGATTGCTCTCTCGAATGAGCTCGTCTTCCCGATCGCGAAGCGAACTTGAGAGAAATCCAAGCCGAGCATCGAGCGAAAATATGTTGCGCCGATCGAAAAAAAGATCGAAGTGCGCATTATCCGCTGAAAACAGGCGGGCATCTGACGCTGCTTTGGGGGTATTTTTCGCTAATAGCGAAGTGTAACATGCGATCGTGCAAAGGCCAAGAAATGTGAGTGAAACGCTTTTCATTGTTTCTAAATTCTCATTAATGCGAGATCTTTTACGAAAAGGTTGAAGCGTCCTTCGCGCAGCAACTCTTCTAACCCCACCGGCATACGGTATGTCCAGTTGAAATCTGAAACTGTACCTGGCACATTGATGCGTTCGGCCGCTGCAGGCCCATGAAATTTCTCGTCGAGCGCGAGCAGGTCTTGTAATGGCACCATCACAACCATCGCCGGTGAGCGGTAGAGCCTTTCGAGAAACTGGCGCACCTGCTCTGCCGTCGCATTGCCGCCGTGCACCTCGACGCCCGTGACTGAAGCAGGCTCAGAGGCGAGCCATTCGCGCAGGTTCGACGAATCGTGTACCGAGCTCGTCGCCAGCGACAGGTAAGGGTAACCTTGAGGGTCTTTGGGTTGATTGTTTTCGGCCTCCCATCGGTAAACTTTGAGGCCGAGAATTTTAATGTCGGCGAGCGCCGGGCGCACATAATCGGGCACGACACCCAAATCTTCGGCGCAGGGCAGCATCTCTGATACCTCGCGCAGCGCCGTAAGAATACGTTTACCCTGAGCTTCTTGCCGCCCCGCATCTGCGGCCTGCAGCGACGCGACATACGCAGCCAGTTGGTGCTTTTCAGAGTCACTGAGCAGCGGAGTCGCCGCGATCTTTTCTGCGAAGTCCCAGGCTGGGTAAAGATCTTCGCCGAATTGCACAAATGCGCGGCGGTGCAGACGGCGCAAGAGCTCGTTTTTGAGATCCTCACTCACTTCGAGCGAATGGACGCCTTTCTCATGCAGCAGCGTGTCGTTCAGAAAAGTTTCACCATAACATTCGACTAACGTTGCGTTCATTTCTCTACGCTCATGCGCATGCACCCGAACACTCTTGAGGGCCGGCAGCTTCACCATATCAAAGCCGAGATCAGCAAGCGCCTGGCGTGTGACCGGCTGCGAGGGCAAATAAAACCCGCCGAGGCCCGATTGGTTATTCTCGTCGATGCACCAGATTCTGAAAAAGCCGAGCACGTGGTCGATGCGGTACGCCGCAAAATATTGTGCGAGCTGCGCGATGCGCTCACGCCACCAGGCATAACCCGTGCGTTCGTGCTCGGGCCAGTTATAAACTGGAAACCCCCAATTCTGCCCTTCGGGTGAAAACATATCGGGCGGCGCACCAGCGCGCAGGTGATGGTTAAACAGCGCACCGTTCAGCCAAACATCGACGCTGTCGCGCTCGAGCATAATCGGCATGTCGCCTTTCAGATAAACACCGCGCGAGTCGGCGTATCGCTTCGCTTCGCTGAGCTGCTCGTGCAGCAGGTACTGCACCCAGATGTAATATTCGATTTCAGCGGGGTGCGCCGACCTGTACGCAGCGAACGTCGCAGCCCCCGGGTTCTCGATAGCTGTGCGCAGCTCTGCGGGCGTCGCAGTGTCGGCCGACCATTGGTACCACGCCGCACCATCGAAGTAATGCTTGATGCTGCAAAATACGGCGTATTCAAGCAGCCATCGCTGCTGTGCGAATTTCTCAGGCACCTGAGCAAATAGGGTTTCCCGGTTTTGCGCGAAAAAAGTTCTGAGGATTTCTCCCTTAAACGTCACAATTTCTGTGAATGCTACCCGCTCGCTTTTCTCATGGCGCTGCCGCATTTCGGCAACCCGGGCCTGAAGCTCTGCGGCGAGCGGCAGCGCAGAGAGCCGAATGTACACAGGGTGAAGCGCCATCGCGCTCAGCGCCGAATAGGGGCTGCTGTTCAGGCCCGTATCGTTCACCGGCAAGAGATTAATCATCTGCTGCCCGGTTTCGGCGCACCAGTCGATGAGTAACTTCAGATCAGAAAATTCTCCGATACCGCAGCTCTGCTGTGAGCGCAGCGCAGAAACAGGTATCGCTACACCGCTGTACCGCCTGTCAAAAGAAGGGTAGAGACCAGCTGGCTTCTGTTCTATCGGTTTCGCGGCACGAAAATCGGCCAACACCAAAGTCTGGTATGGCGCAAGTTCGAGCTGTAAACCCTCTGCGCTGATGTGGCTGCGCGCGGCTAAGGTGACTCTTTGCGTGATTCGGTCGATCCACTGCAGGTGTTCTGCACCCGGTGAAAACACCGCCAGAAAATCATCAGCGCCAAGCCGCACTGACTCGCTGCGCGGCGAATTATTGAACACGACCAGATGCCGCGCAGCAGCACCCGCGAAATAGAGAATCACATTTCCCGACTTGCTGCAAGCGGGAAACGAAAGCGACTCGGGCGAAGCGAATACACGGCGGTTTTGCATCAGCGGCGTGATCTGCTCGCGGTAACGGCAGGTGAAATTTTCGTCGATGAGTTCGTCGGTGAGCGGCGCCTGCTGGTCCATACCATACTTTTCGCGATAACCTTCGAGCTGCCCGGGCGCAAGCATCGGCAAACCGGGCAGCGTGGCCATTAACGTCATTGCGCCGAAATACTTTTCGGTATTCGCGAAATGCACCGCAGCCGATTCTTCGTCGGGGGTGCTGAGGTAGTTCGCGAAGCGGCAGAGAGTATCGGCATCGTTCTGCCTGAAATCACGCAAGTTCGCTTCGAACTCCGCATTTTTTTCATCGCGCAGCGCGTGCATAAAGGCGCTGTTGTAAACCCGGTGCATGCCGAGCGCGCGCACGAAATACATTTCAGTCATCCAGAACGCTTCAGCGACGAGAAGCGTGTCGGGGCTGCGTGCACGAAACGCGGTGACGAGTTCGGCCCAGAATTCGGCAGGCATGCGCGCGTCGAATTCATGCTGCGGCAGCGAATAGACAGAGCGGCTCGCGATTGCCGGCGCTTCGTCGGCATGCGGAAACCACAACCTGCGGTAATGATCGCGCGTGAGCGTCATCGCCGCGTCGAAACGGATGATCGAAAAGTTCTGCGAGAGCGCGACAGCGGTGTCGATGATTGCATGGCGCACAGCCGGGTTGGTGTGGTCGAGCTGCGCCGTGTCGTTCCACGGCAGGCCGGTGCCGTCGTTGCCGTGATAGATGTAACGGCGACGCCCGTCGCGGTCGAGCGCGAATACAACTGCTGCATCAGATTTTTCATAATAATGGTCTTCAAGGCGAATTTCATTCGCTGCGCTGCCCGAAAGATTTTCGCCCTGAAAGGTATACCCTGGAAACGGGTTCACCTCAGTCTGCATGAACCAGTCAGGATTTTCGCGCATCCATTTCGAGTCGATGCCGGTGTGGTTCGGCACCATGTCGCAGCCAAGCCGAACGCCGTGACGATCGCAGAGCTCGCGAAACCGATGCAGCGCCTCATCGCCACCCCACTCATCGGCAACGCGATAGTCGAACACTGAATAGGCAGAGCCGTAATTCTTGCCGCCGGTGAGCGTCTTGATGCGCGCCGATGCAGGGCTGCGCTGCCACAGACCCACGAGCCAGATGCCGTTGACGCCTAACCCGGCGATACGCGCAATTTCGGCTTCGGGAATATCGTCGAGGCGGTGCACTTCGTGACCAAAGCGCCGGCTGATATCGGCCAGCCACACCGAGACAATCTTTGCGACGAGCACGAGCTCACGCATCCAGGGCGCGTCGGCGCTACGGCTGATCGTGCCACCTTCTGGCAATGCATGCCGGTACAAGGGTTCTGCAGGGCCACCGGAAACGAAACGTGCGCTATGATCGTAGCGCATGATCTGGCGCAGTAGCTGCCGCTCTTTTGCAGACAACAGGCCTGGCAGATGCAATACCAGAGCGTTCAGCTGCGCGTCGATCGATGCGCTGTGATCAAGCAACAGCTGCAGCAAACGTTTACCGGCGGCTGTTCTGATAAGAAAACCGAGCTCTTGAATTTTCTCAGCACCGGCAAAGCAGACCTGAAGCCGGTTAAAAACCGGGTTGGCGTGGCTCAGCCACAACAGACCCGCAAGATTCAGGTCGACTTCGGTGGATTTAATGCCGAGAAATTCGGCGACACCAGCCTGGGTTTCTGTCTGTAGCGAAGCATGAAATACGGTACGCAACAGAACCCGATGCAGAATCTCAGAGAGCCAGGCCGCTTTGGTAATGTAGAGGTCGTCGGCTTCGATTTTCAGCGCCTCGCGAAAATGGACGCTGTCTTCGAAATCGCGCACAAGAATGCGCCCTGTACGAAATGCAACAACAGGTGCAACCTGCTTCTGCGCTGAAGCAGCGGCAGCAAAGCCCGTAACGGGAAAGATCATTCGATAATGTGCCAAATCTCGCGCGCGTATTGCTGCACGGTGCGGTCTGACGAGAATTTTCCTGAACAGGCTGTGTTGGTGATTCCCTTAGCGACCCATGACGTGGTATTTTCGTAATCCACCATAATCTGCTCTTGCACCTGCCAGTAGCTGTCAAAATCAGCGAGGTGATAATAACCGTCGCCCTGGTAAGTAAGGGCATCAGTGAACTCGCGAAAGTCAGCATGGAGCAATTCAATAAAGTCAAAGATTTCGCGCAGGTCGCTGCGGCGCGCGAGTTCTACCGGGTTATAACCCTCGAGGTGCAGCTGGCGCAGCTCTTCGACGGTTTTGCCAAAAATGTAGATATTACCTTCGCCCACTTCTTCGCCGATTTCAATGTTCGCACCGTCGAGCGTGCCAAAGGTCACAACACCGTTCAGCATGAACTTCATGTTGCCGGTGCCCGAAGCTTCGGTGCCCGCAGTGCTGATCTGCTCTGACAAATCAGACGCAGGGTAAATGCGTTCGGCAAGAGAAACCGAAAAGTTCGGTAAAAAGACGAGCTGAATGCGCTTGCGAATCAGCGGGTTCTTCTCGATGTACGACGACAGCGCATGCGCAAGGCGAATCATCAGCTTGGCACGGTGGTAACCCGGCGCCGCTTTACCCGCAAAAATAAAAGTGCGGTGCCGTTCGTGTTTGTATGTGCCCGCGAGAATATCGAGACAAATGCGCGAAATGCGCAGCAGATTCAGCAGCTGGCGTTTGTACTCGTGAATACGCTTCACATGTACATCGAAAAAGGTTTCAGTCGGCAGAGTGATATGGTTACGCTCGCGTATGATTTCATGCAGCAGAAGTTTGTTCTGCTGGCGCACCTCTTGCCAGCGGCCCTGAAAGCTGGCGTCACCGCGCATCGGCGGCAGATCTTTCAGAAGCGTATGGTCGTTGTGCCATTTCGTGCCGATTGCATCGTTGATGAGCGCGGTCAGCCCGGGGTTCGCGGCGACGAGCCAGCGCCTGAAGGCGATGCCGTTGGTCTTATTCGAAAACTTTTGCGGCCAGAGTTTTGCATACTCGGGAAAAAGCCGCGTCTTCACGAGTTCACTATGCAGCGCTGAGACCCCGTTAACGGCAGACGAACCGACGACAGACAACGCGGCCATGCGAATGCGTTTGGGATGTCCCTCTTCAATGATCGATGCGCGCGCAATTTCTTCTTCGCTGAAACCCTGCTGGTGCAGATCTTTCAGAAACTGAAAGTTGATGTCATAGATAATCTCAAGATGGCGCGGCAAAAGACGACCGAACAGGTCAAGGTTCCATTTTTCAAGAGCCTCGGGCATAATCGTGTGGTTTGTGTAGCCCATGCAGCTACGGGTAATCTGCCAGGCTTTGTCCCACGGTAATAGTTCGATGTCGACGAGAATGCGCTGCATTTCGGCGATCGCGACCGCTGGGTGTGTGTCGTTCAGCTGAAAGAAGACGCGGTCGGGAAGAAGCGATAGATCCCCCTCTTCATGCTTAAAGGCCGCAATCGCGTCTTGAATCGTGGCGCTCGCGAGAAAGTACTCTTGCCTGAGGCGCAGCTCCAGGCCTTTGAGATTGTTGTCGCTCGGGTAAAGAACCTTCGAAATCGATTCTGAATGTACCTGATCGGCCATAGCCCTAATGTAATCGCCGTGCTGAAAGTAGTCGAGACCAAAATCGGCGCTGTGCTCGGCCCACCACAGGCGCAGCATCGCAATACCAGCCGAGCCGTTACCGGGAATCAGCATATCGCGCGCGCGCGCCATCACTGTTTCGCTGCTGTGCCAGTCGGTCTTGTTTCCGTCGCGGTGTGTGTGGCCGCCGAAGCGAATTTCGTAGCGTTTGTCGTGGCGGTCAATGAGCCAGGGATAATTGCCCGTAAGCCAAACGTCGGGCGATTCTTGCTGCGCACCGTCTTTGAACGATTGCTTAAAAAGACCGAACTCATAGCATAGGCCAGCGCCGATGCAGGCATAGTCGAGATGCGCCATGCTGTCGAGAAAGCAGGCCGCGAGGCGGCCGAGGCCCCCGTTGCCGAGCGCAGCGTCGGGTTCAATGCTCAGCAGATCGTCGAGACGGCAGCCAAACTCTTCGAGAATTTCTTTCGCCTCACCGCGCAGATTCATGTTCACCAGCGCGGTGTTGAGCATTTTGCCCATAAGAAATTCCATCGACAGGTAATAGACGCGTTTGTGGTGGCGCGACTTGCGGCGCTTAACGATCAGCCTGTGCATCATCAGATCGCGTAGCGCCAGAGAGAGGGATATGTATGCGTCTGTGGGCGTCAGCTCATCAAGGCTGCGGCCGAGCGAATAGTTGAGGTGCCTCTGGAATCCGGTTTTGAGCTCAGATTTGAGGTCTGTCGAAAGTGGAATCACGGCCCATGCTGCAAAGCGCGCTGAGCCGTGCCACTATTTTTGATTAGGAGTTTTCTTTGCGAGAAAACTCCTGATTAAACCGTAGAGTACGCTAAACGCGCAGAATACCGCCAGGCCAAGCCCGATAATCTGCCAATCGGCCCGCGTAAGTGGATTCGTATGCAGGTATGTGTTGAAGAACGGCACGTAAATCAGCGCCAGCATTGCACCGAGCGAAAGTGCGATTCCCAGAAACAGGTACGGGTTGCTAAAAAATTCACGCCCGGGCAGAGCGCCGCGCGCCCGCAAAAAGAAGATGCCGACAAACTGTGTCGTGACGATCGTCGCAAAAGTCGCTGCAAGACCGGTCTCCCATGCCGCAGCTTCACCTGTGTGCCGGCGAAAGACTGCAATAAAGACCAGAGTCGAAAGTACTCCCCTGACGAGTCCCGTCGCGCCGACATGCACCAGCTTTCGCTTGTCGAGCAAAGCCCCCTTTTTTCGCGGAGCTTCACGCATGATTCCGGGTGATGCCGGGTCGTATGTCAGCATCAAGAGCGGCAGCATTTCACCGACCAGGTCAACGAGAAGAATCTGTACCGGCAGAATAATCGGCGGCAAGCCGAACGGCAAGAGCGCAAACCCCGCCAGCACGCACAAAAGTTCGGTGAAGTTCGACGACAGAGTTGCGACCACATTGTTCTGCAGGTTGCGAAAGATCGTGCGGCCCTCGCGCACCGCGGCAACGATCGTCGCGAATGAGTTATCGAGCAGAATGAGGCTCGCCGCTTCTTGTGCAACCTTGCTGCCGCCGTGCCCCATCGCGACGCCGATGTCGGCGCGCTTGAGACTCAAGGTGTCGTTCACCCCGTCACCCGTCACGGCCACCACGTCACCGCGTGCCTGCAATGCTTCGATGATGCGCAGCTTCTCATCGGGCGAAACCCGCGAAAAGACCACGGCGGGCGCAGAGAGGGTTGAACCCAGTTCTTGTGCGTTCATCGCGTGCAATTCATCGCTGTTCACAACCGGCAATGGTGTTTTATCGTGACCTGCCATGCCGATCGCATTGGCAATCGAGCGCGCCGTCGCATGGTGATCACCCGTGATCATCATAAGCCTTAGACCAGCTTCTCTCGCGGCCTTTACGGCATCTTTGACTTCATCGCGGGGGGGATCTATCATCGTCACGAAACCCGAAAAAATGAGGTTCGACTCGGCAGATTCTTCTGTGACTTTTTCACCCGGCGCGAGGTCGCGGTAGGCCAACGCGATGACTCTGAGCGCCTGCGCCGAATAGGCGCGCGAGACTGCGAGCAACTCTTCGCGCAGTGCATCGGTCATCGGGGTATCTGCACCTGCCACGCGGCGATAGGTGCAGAGCGGCAGCAGCGACTCGATCGAGCCCTTCACGAAGACGATGTTCTTACCGTTATGCTCGCGCACGATAGAGACGCGCTTGCGCACCGAATCAAACGGAAACAGCTGCAACCTTGGGTAGGCTGCTGAAATTTCAGAAGACACAAAACCGGCTTTCATGAGCAGAGTTGCAAACGCAGCTTCGGTCGGGTCGCCGAGCGCGTAATACTCAGAGTGAAACTCATCGGGTGGGTTTACGGTACCCGTTGACGATAGAAATCCGGCTAAAAAAAGAATTTTGGCTTCGCCCAGAGAATCGACGTTCATGACCTTGCCCGACTCATCGAATATTTCACCCCCGGGGTTGTAGCCCGTGCCCGTAATACGGTAATTCTTGTCTTCGAAATACGCGGCAGTGATTGTCATCTCATTGCGCGTGATCGTACCGGTTTTGTCTGACGCGATGACCGTCGCCGCGCCCAGGGCTTCAACCGAAGACAGCCTCTTGACCACACCGTTCTTGCGCGCAAGTCTCGCGACCCCGAGCGATAACCCCATCGAAATCTGCGCGGGTAAACCTTCTGGCACCATCGCCGCAGCGATGCTCACCGCAAAAATGAGCGCCGTCTTCAGCGGTTCGTCGCGCAGCAGCTGCACTGCAAACAGCAAGACTGCGAGTGTCAGGGCAAAGCGCGTGATTTTGCCGCCGAGCGTGTTCAGCTCTTTCTGCAGCGGCGAAAGTTCACGCGTCATGTTCTCTGACGACACCGCGATTTTGCCGAGTTCGGTTTTGTCGCCCGTTGCGCAGACGAGCGCCGTGCACTCACCTCTCACGAGCGCCGTACCGAAGTAGAGCATGTTGCGCCGGTCGGGCAGCGGCAGTGCATCGTCGTCGCTTGAAAATGTATGGCTCTTTTCTGATGATACCGACTCGCCGGTCAGCGCCATTTCGTTCGCCATTACAGTCGTTGCGCTGATAAGGCGGCAATCGGCAGGTACACCCTCGCCTTCTTGCAGATAGATGACATCGCCCGGCACGAGCGAAACGACCGGCACCTCAATGCGCTGGCCGTCGCGCACTGCGATCGCACTTTCGGTAACAAGGCTCCCAAGGCGCGCCGCAATATTTTCTGATTTCCAGTCTTGAAAGAAACCCACCAGCGCGTTGATCACGACTATCGCCATCAGCACAGCACCGTCGTTGACCGAGCCGAGCAAGAATGACAGCACCGACGCCGCCACCAGCAACAGCACGAGAAGATTCTTGAACTGCTCTGCCAGCAGGTCGAGTTTTGAGCGCTTTGTTTTTGCCGTGATGCGGTTTTCGCCGTGCGTCGTGAGGCGCCGGTGGGCCTCGCCCGCCGTGAGCCCACGGGTCTTGTCGGTGCCGAAGCTCTCGAGCCACTTTTCAGCGAGACCGGTGTGAAACCCGTTGGCCATGCAAGCGCCATTTTCATGAGCCTGCACCCGGCGCAAACCATGTGTGTCGCCCCCGGCGCGCCATTGCAAATTTACTTGTCAAACGCGTGGGATAATCAAACCTAATGCATGAAAAATACCCTGCGCGCCGCCGTCGCGGCAGCCCTGCTGGCGGCGATGCCCGTGCATGCTTCGATTAACCTTTTCAGAACATCGATTCCCGCGCAGGCTGCGGTCAATTCGGTGTTCGTTTTCGATACGTGGGATTACTTGGTCACACCGGCCTTTTACAGCTGGCAGAACGACGACGCAATTTCTTCTGTATACACTCCCGATCAATACGACCGGCAGACGTTTGTCATGGGTGGGCGCAACACGGTGGGGCTTCCGCTCTACTGGGCAGTCGGCCTGAAAAATGAAAGATCCAAATCACAAAACTATGACCCGACGCAGCAGGCGAGTTTTGAGAGCACAACGGGCCAGTCGCACTTTCGCGGCTCGCTCGGTACAAAGTTTGGCACATTCGGCGTCGGGCTCATCGGCGAATACCTCGACAATGCAATCGTGCGCAAAGACACGAACGACGGCACGACGTATTCGGCAGGCGCCGAGATTAACGACAAAACTTCAAACCGCATGCGCGCAGGGCTCAACATCGGCCAGAGCCTCGACCGCAAGATCGTCTGGTCGCTCGGTGTCGCGATGCGCCAAAACGGCGGCACATTCGACCAGACAACTGCGGGCGCGATCAATTCAGGCACACTCGCCTCGGCGCTGACCTCTGGCCAGCTGCGCAGACCGCAGAACACACAATACCTCGAAGCCACCACCTTCGGCTGGATAACCCTGACCAAACGCGGCGAGCGCCTTTACTGGCGTGGTAATTTTTCGCACCAACTGAAAGGCGACGTCGACGTGCGCCGCACGAGCGGCACAACTGTTGAAACTGCGAAGCTCGACGAGAACGACAACCGCGGTGAAGCATACCTCGGCTATGCGATGGCCTGGCCGCTCTCAGATGTGGCGCGTTTTTACATCGGCCCCGAGATCGGAGCAACCTACTCGGCAATTACCACAATGGCGACGAATGGCGCGCAGGGTTTCAGCGGCGGCATTCTCGGCTTCACCGGCAACAACCAGCGCCTGCAAGAGAACACTTCAACGCTCGCAGGCAAATTCAACCTGCCGATTGTATTTCAATTGCCCGTCGTCACGAATATTCTGACACTGCAGGCAGGTTGGTACCCCGAAATAACTGTGTATTCGCAGACGGTGCGCGAACAGACCGACAGCCTCGCCACACCCGCGAAAACCGTCGATGCGCGCAGCTCGCGCTACCTGCAGGCAAATGTCGAAAAATACGGTGCGGGCCTCACCTACACCCCGGTGAATCGCCTGAAAATTCACCTGCTATTTACCACCATCACCAACTCTGATGCAGTGGGTCAAACCGATCGCGTGGATGTCAGCCGGGTCTCAGTCGGCGTCGACTACGTGTTTGCGCCCGATGCACCCAAAGAAGCCGCCGAAGCTGCTGCGGCGCCGAGCCTGCCCGACGCGGCAGCTGAACAACCGGCTGCAGCGCCTGCACCCGCGAAAGGCGCGCTGGGTAAGGCCGCAGGCAATAAGAAGAAGTAATTGATCAACGCACCGAAGGGGCGTTGATCAATTACATGAAACAACCCAATCTGCGGTAAACGCGGGAGATTCTTCGGCGATGCCGGGCCTACCGTCGGCGGCAACACTCGCATCCATCAGATGAAACTCGCAGCTCTGTTTTTCCATAGCTATGCCGGTCGTCTTGCCACGCTCGAGCAGCGTATCGGCAAGGCGCAGATCAATCGGCACGCGTCGGCCCGGCACTTTGGGCGTCGCGGGCACCAGCAACTTAAATTGCGCCGCGCCCGGTAACGCCCTCAGCCGGCTCTGTGCTGCAGCCATCGCCACGAGCCGCCCCTTGCGGCTGATCTTGACCCGCGACTCAGGCCCATCGGGGTATTGTATCAGTTCAACTTCGATGCCGCACTCAGCAGGCGCACATGTGATTGCAGCCAGAGGCCAGGGCGAAATGCGCAATGCGGATTTAGAACCGTCACTGAGGCTCATGGTAATATCAAGTACCGGCGCCCCGTTCTGTTCGCGCCTCTGAATCTGGTAGACGCGCGCCAACACCTGATCGCCGACTGCCCCCGTAATGCTCAGACGATTTGCACCAGCCCGCATCTGCTCTTCTGCTCGCAGCCCGTTCTCGCCCTTGGGGCCAAAACACGCTGCAACGCAGAACGCAGCCACAACCGAAACAACAGTGGATCGCAGCGACACTATTTCTCGCGCGCCCATGCCATGTCAGGTTCGTCAACCACCGGCTGCCGGTCGTTGCCCACCGGATCGATATGCAGTTTTTCGCCGTCTATAGTTTGAAAGTATCCGGAATCAGTGCCGGCACTTTTTCGATGGAAAATTATGCCTGATGCGTTAACCTTCGTCCAATCATCGAAACCGTTAAGGGTTTCATCGCCATTTCCCGTTCCATTCAAATTCTTATTTATGTTTGAACCATTTATACTACCGTTACAATTATAATCGACTGCCGCGCTACCAGGATAATACAGCCCTGAACTTTCGCTGATTGCTGTTTCGGTAATTGAGGAACCAGCGCTTGCAGAATAATCCATCAAAAAGGTCGCCGAATTGAAATTGTTTGTCAATTGTGACACCGAGGTAATCAACGAACAATCACCAAAAGTATTGCGACGATAAAGATAGTACCTGTCGCCCGGATTGTTGTTTAATGTGGGTAATCCGGCAAGCTGATAGTGATAATTCATGATGCTGAAATAGTTGGGCTTGTAGTTCACATCGTCGTTACCGCCATGCCTGAGGCCAAGGTTATGACCCCACTCATGCATCAGCGTCGAAGCCTGATAATTGATTAACCGATTGCTGTCAGCAGCGAGCCCCCAGTTTCCGAGTGAGACAATCGAGTCGTTGCCCTCAATTTCTGCCACTCCGCTCGAACCTGCACTCCCATCAGGATTTCTTGAATACGCGAAAAGCATGTAGTAAAAGATATTTCGTCTGCCAATGTCCATATGGCCTGCTTTGTAGTTAAAAAAATTCGCGGAATCGGCCGATGCTCCGAGCGAAATACCTTGCGCGAATGGCACTCTTGCTGAAGCGTTGCCTAAATCATGCATTGCTTCATTGATACCTGAAGTGGGATGGTATAAATCACCTACGTCAAAATGTAACTTATAGCCTTTAGCGTTGAAAACAGCCTTTACTTTGTCGAGAGCGGCTTTATGTGGTATGACGCCCGGATCTGCACTATCCATATAATCCACTTCTATAAATATGTCGCGCTGACCCACGCGCGCGCCCATGGCATAAAGGTTTAGGCCAGAGTATGTCGAGCCCTGAACCTCAGAGCAGTCCGGAATTCCATCATTGTCACTATCTGTATCACAGGTAACATCATTAGGTGCGCCGGGGGTCGCGTACGCTTGTTGAGCCCAATCACTCCCCTGATCTGAATCACTCAGCGAAGCATTTCGCGCCACGCTCTTGCCGTAGTTCGCGTCATCTATGGCCCACATGGCAGGCATTCCAGTTGCATTCCAAGCCCCGCCTGTCCCCGACGGCGTGACCGTGCTGGCACCGAAGCGGACAAAATCTGTTGAATTACCAGATGGTACATGGATTATCTCCATCGAACCGTTCAGGTTCCACCACGGAATCTCATCGACCGATGGTGTTACGTTGGGATCAGCAGGCGGATTAATATCTTGTGCTATGTAGATTAACCCTGGCCCATTCACATAGTCACCATAGTTGTTGGCCTTACCTCGCAACACGACAAATGTACCAGGAGCCATTGGTACTGACGGCAGAGTGAAATTTACAGCAGCGTTCGTAAAGCCCGACCCACCAACCTCCCTGTAGGTTGACCTAAGGCGGTAATCGGAAAGATTAGCTGTGCATTGACTAGATTTGTTGTGAATTTCGATCCAGCATGAACGATTTGTCCAACGGCACATACCAACTTCTGTTATTAGTATTTGTGCCTGGCCACCGAAGCCTGAAGGTGAAGTGTATTCGTGGCTGAGCTTCTTGCCACTGCTGGTTTCAGCATCAGTCTTGACGCGAATTTTATATGACCCACCGGCTGGAAACGGATTGACTGGCGTGTAGGCAAATGTTGTCCCGCCGTTCGTTTCTTGTGGCGCAGCTGAGAAATTTATGCATGAGGCGAAGTTGTCACCGGAAACTTGCACATTTGCCGTGCATGCTCCGCCCGCATTGACTGCCGAAACAGTCGACGCTTTCATCGCAGTGGAAAATTCAATGCTGATTGTCGTCGGCATCGTTCCGCAGCCGCCCGCATCAGGTACCTGCTTCGACACCCTCACATCGGTCTCTTCTTCGAGCAGCTGCTGGCACTGCGCGCGCATGAGGGTGGTGGCCAATAGCAGGCCCGCGACCAGCGCGCGCACGGTCGAACAGACCCCCGAACGGTGCCGTTGGGGCAGCGTCAAGACGGGGATTTTGGCGTTGAACATAGTGAAGTGGCATGCCAACCGCGCAAACTGTCAACCAGATTAGCCGGTGCTTTGGTGGTGGTGATTCTACACCTTACGGGCATGACCGCCGATAGATTTTTCTCTACAACCACCAGCCAAAACCCGCCGATAATCAAAAGAGTGGCCAAAGCCGAAAGAGACGGGTTTTATTTATCTTTGGGGGCAGGTGAAAACCAGCTGCCTCTGATTCGCGCAGCGCGCGACCAGGGGCTGAAGATTATCGGCGTCGACCGCAACCTGGGGGCGGTGGGCCTTAAACTCTGCGATCTGAAGATTGAAGAATCGATTCTGAACTACCGCAAGATCTATTACAAGATTTCGAGCCTCGTTGAACCAAGCCAGATCGCGGGTGGCTATGCAGCCAGTTATGGCGAAGCTTTGGCCAGCTTCGCATTTCTTTGTGAGCGCCTCAGCATTATTGGCCTCAGCCGAACACTGATGGAAACTGTGCTCGACAAATTGCAGGTGCGCAAAAGGCTCTTAGGTCTTGAGCACTCCAACTTTGCCCAGCCCAATTTTCTCGAAATCTCGCAGAGCATGCACCGCGAAGAAATCGAACAGCTCGGCTTTCCGCTGATCGCAAAAACGCGGCGCGGGGCTTCCAAAAAGCATATTTACCGGTTAGAAAACTGGCTCGAGGTGAAGAACTTTCTTTCGCGCCGCAATCTTGAAGCGCTCGGCGTTAAAGGCCATGAGTTTATTTTCGAGCAATTCATCGAGGGTGATGAAATAATCGTCACCGGCTTCGCGCAAAATTTTCACTACCAGCTGTTATCGGTGCACGACCGCATCGCCGCGACCCGCCCTCCCTACATCGATCTCGAGCACAGGTTTCCCTCGCGTTATGCGCACCTTGCCGCCAGCATTCAGCAGATTCACGAACAGATCTGCATGCGGCTTCAGCTCTCTGACACACCGATTGTCAGCGAATGGAAAGTTGTCGCCGACCGTATCTACCTTGTCGAGCTGAGCGCACAGATTCCCGGCGAGCACGTTGCCGACTTTATGATACCCAAAGGCCTGCGTTATGATTATTTTGCCAATCTCGTCAGGTTGACATTGGGAGAAAAAATCGAACCGGTTTCAGAAAAACATCTGCATCCCGTGCGCGTGCGTTACTGGGCAGAGAACCCTGGCTGGGGCGAATGGCAAGAAGAGACCCGCAAAGCAAGTTTCGCGCGAGTCATCAACGCCAACCCACCCAAGACGATCACGTCGAACCTTGACCGATACGGTGTAGCAGGATTTCTAGATTAACTCCACAATCAAAGCAGCTGAGCTGCTTTGATTGTGCTGCCTCACGGCTCAAGCCAGCTTCGTTTATACGAACCATCTTTCTGCCGCTCGAAAAGTATGCGCTGGTGTAACCGGCTGGGTTGCCCCTGCCAGAACTCCACACGCTCAAATGCAATTGTGTACCCACCCCAGTGCGGCGGGCGCGGCACAGGCAGGCCGGCAAAGTCGGCGAGTGCCTTTTCGAAGCGCGCCTGCAGTTCAGTGTAATGCGCAAGTTCGCTGCTCTGGTTCGAAACGGCCGCAGCAACCTGCGAGGCATGCGGCCTGCTCGCAAAGTATTCATCGGCCTCGGCATCGGTGACGCGTGTGGTTCGCCCCTCAAAGCGAATCTGCCGGTGCTGCCTCGGCCAGAAGAACACACCCGCGGCGACCGGCTGTGATTCGAGTTGCAATCCTTTCAGGCTATTGCCATTGGTGTAAAACGTCACGCCACGGGCGTCGATTGCCTTGGCGAGCACCACGCGCACCGAAAGCCGTCCTGCCGAATCTGCAGTCGCCAGCGAAAAGGCAGTCGCCTCGGCTTCAACTTTTAGTGCATGTTCGAGCCAGATTTCGGCGCCGATGTGAGGGTCTGCAGGCAGCGCTTCGATGCTCTCGCCGTTATATTCACTGCGAATGGATGCCAGTTTCATGAGCACTCGTTCAGTTTTGCTATACAGGCCGTCCGCAGAAAAAAGAAACGGAATATGGCAAAAAGTGCCGCTAAACAGCCTATAGGCAAACGCGATCAGACCAAGCTCGTTAACCGGCAGCAGATTCTCGAAGCGGCAAAGAATCTTTTTGCCGACAAGGGTTTTGAAGCCACCAATGTGCGCGACATCATTCACGAGAGCAGCCTTTCACCAGGCACATTCTACAACTACTTTCAGAGCAAAGAAGAAATCTTCGAGGTTCTTACCGACGAAATTATCAGCGAAGTGCGCGAGCAGATTCAGGTCAGCTACAAGAACGTAAAGATGGATCGCGCAGAGATCATGAAATCACTCGAGAAATTCTTTCAGATTTTTCTTGGCAACCCTCGCCTCATGAAATTTCTTTCGCGCAACCAGTCTTACCTGCGCGAACTGCGCAGCAAGGGGCGCTTCGACGGCATGCTGCAAGACCTCGAAAAGGCGCTCGATGACGGCGTCAAAAACGGCATGCTGCCCGCCTTACCGGTCAAGATCGTCGCCATTGCGGTCTTCGGTGCCGTTTTCGAGATCATCGCGACGATGGTGATTACGCCAGGTTTCGACGTCAAGAAGGCGATCGAAACCCTGTCGCAGCTCTTGTTTGTTCACACCGGCAAATAGCCAGGCGTTTTTTGATACAGATTATTGCTGCGGAAACAGGAGGCCCTGCGCAACAAAGAAGCGCACCCGGGCGATTTGCCTGCGGTAATCAGCTTGCGCCGCCGCGGTGCGCGCGAGCTGCACATCTTCACTTGCCTGCAACACATCGAGAATCGTAGCGATGCCGAGGCGCATATCGGCAAGCTGCGCCCGATAATTTTTTTCAGCGGCTGCTGCTGACTCGCTGTATGCCTCGTATTCACCCTGCGCTTTACTCAGCGCCTCGCGTGCGTCATCGACTTCAACACGCGCCTTGCGCTCGGCCTGTTTCAATTCTAGCTCAGCCTGGCGCAGCCGCGAAATCGCGATGTTGGCATTCTCAACGGTCTGCCCGCCCTGAAAGAGCGGCAGCTCGGCGACCACACCACCGAAATAAGAGGTCTGCTGGTTCGCTTCGAGAGCGGGCCGGTACGAACCGTCGAGGTAGATGTTGGGCAGATGGCCGCCGTGGGCAGCATCAACTTCATTCTTGCGAATGTCGACGACAGTTCTGCCGAGCGCGATGTCTGCCCTGCGACTGAGATCCACATCTTTCTGCTGCACTTCGGCGGCGTATTTTTCGGTCGCACCATCGACACCAAACTCACGGCTAAGCCCGGTCAAAAACCCCAGGTAGCGGCGCAGCTGAGCAAGCTTTTCTTGCTGCGCCAGCAGGTCTGCCTGCTTCTGCTTGAGGCGCGCCTCTGCCTTTAACGCGTCACCGCGCTTGTTGCGCCCGATCGCGACCCGCCGGCGGATTTCAGAGAGTGACGATTCGGTCACGCTGACGGCGTCTTTTGCCTGTGTCACAAGACTTTCACTCAGTTGCATCTGCAACGCCGCGTCGGCAATATTCAGCAGATGCGCCGAAAGCTCGGCTCTGAGCCCCTGCTCTTCGGCGACGCGCTCAAGGCGCGCACCGACAATGCCGGTATATTCAGTCAGACCCGTCATGATGTTCTGCCGTGCAGTGAAACGAATACCCGGCACCACAAAGCCCGGCCGTTCTGGGGCGTATTGCGCTGCCGTCAGGTTCAGGCGCGGCAGCCAGGCGCCATAACTGCGCCGCACTTTCGCGTCGGCGGCAAAAGATTTTTCAGCGGTAATCGCCATCTGTTCGGTGCGATCGAGCGAAAGCACGAAAAGTTCTTCGATGGTGAACTTTTGCTTCTGCGCGTCGATCTCGTAGAGGCGAGCTTTGATCGCTGAATCACGCAGCACCTGTTCGTATACGGGCTCAAGGCGGTTGTCGCCCAGGGTCACCGGTGCGCTGCGGCAGGCTGAAAGAACGGTTGCAAAAATCGCAAGGCCAAAAGACCGCTTCATTTCGCAGCCTGATAAAGAAGAAAACCGCCTGACACAAGCATGATAACCGAAGCGCCTCGAATGGCGTAAACGCCGATCTTCTCACCGATGCGACCATGGTATTTCTTAAAAATTTCGAGCAGAATCGCAAACCAGCTGATGATGCCGGTGCTCGCCGCAATGGGAAAAAGCAGCATGTCCCAGAAACTGATCGTGTCGAACCACGAAAATATCGTACTGCTTGCACTGCCCCAGGTTAAAAAAAGCGTTGGGTTAAACAAGGCTATAAGAAAACCCGAAACCAGACCCGAATTCTTGTTTTCTGGTATCGGCGCCATCTCGTCAGCAAAGCGGACCTTCTGGAACATGAAAACGATTCCGAGAACGAGCAGAAAAACTGCACCGACGTATCGAATGTACTTCGCGAGAAACGGATAAGCGGTACTGATTTGCACGAAGCCGAAAGTGGCAATCGCGCAATAGATGCCCTCGGCCACCGCAGCGCCGGTTACGACCCGAATCGCTTTTGAGAAATGGCCTTTGAGACTACTACGAAATACAATGAGCGCAATGGGCCCCGAAACGGGCATTGACCCGAAGAACCCTGCACCAAAACCGAAAAGAGCGCCGAGCAATCAACGATTGATGCGCTCAGTTACGGGCGCACCGCCTTTCGTACCCAGAATATCCACGTATTTCACCGTTGGCTTGATGAGGCCTTCTTCGGCAAACACGTAAATCTCTTTAAATATCGACTCTTGACCGTTGATCGAAATGAACGGGGTGAGCTTGCAGGCGGCGCCTGTCTTGCTGAATACAATTTTGATGACACGGTCAGGGAAAGCTTTGAGCTTCACGAGCAGGTTATCACCGTCTGCGGTCTGCGACTGAATGCCATAAGCCATGCGCTCGAAGCGGCCAATGGGCTCATATGAGTTGGGGCCTATTTCAAGGTTTAACCAATACCCATAAACGGCTTCGTCGCCGACCGGTTTACAAGCTGCTTCGTCATAACGAACAGCATAGTGCACCTGGTTTCTGTTCTTGTTTCTTTTGATGTGAAAGAGATTCGCGCGCGATTCGGCGTAAACAGAACCTGCGATCGCAAGCGCCAGTATCGCAGCGGTGGATTTCATAACCTTCTGTACCATGCCGCTGTTATTTCTTCTTGTCGACCATCTCTTCTTCGACTATCAGAAAGTCTTCATCATCGTCGTCAAAGACACCGAGAACGTCGTCGTCTTCGATAATAATTTCATCTGAGGGGCCGCTGCTGGTTTCTTTTTTCTCTTCGGTAGTCGCAGATTTTTCAGCGACGATATCTTCTTCGTCTTCAAGCAGAATAATCTCATCGTCGTCTTCGTCGATAACAATTTCATCTTTTTCATTCAAAGTCGCAAGACCCGCGGCGGCTGCGGGGGCAGCAGCAGGCTCACTGCGCGGCGCTTCAGCTGCGGGTGCAGCGGCTGCCGATGGCGCCGGGGCCGCTGCCGGGCTAGCCGTGACAGTCTGGCTGCTCGCAGCAGGCTTGTCTGCCGACTTGAGATTGTCGAGCTTGGCGATGATCGAAAGAATTCGCGTTTCGAGCTCTTGCTCTTTTGCCTTGAGACGGCCGAGCTCTTGCGTTGCCTCTTGCAGCTGCTGCTGCCATTTCTGCGCTTCACGCTCGCGCTCTTCGGCGGTGAGGCGAAGTTGGTCATTGCTGGCCTTAAGGCGCTCTGCCTCTGATTCAAGATGACTGTTCTCTACCCGCAGGTCAGAGATGAGTTCGAGCGCCTTGACGATGCGCCCTTCAAGTTGCTCAAGCTGTTCGAGAGTTACCATAAGGTTGGCTTTACTTCGAGCCAAGCGGTGGGGGCAAGTCTTTTTTACTTGAAGCCTTATGCCAGACTTCGACGTACAGGCATGAGACATTTGGTTCTTTTGATAACCTTTATGGTTTACCCCGTGCTTTTTGTGCACGGCCTCACGGTCGGCGTTTTTGATATTAAAGGGGATGTCGGCTCAGAAGGCGGCCGCCTCGCCGATCTGGCGCAGGCCGAAATTCAGCAAGATAAGTCGCTGACGATTCGCGATCGTCTGGCAATAAAGAATATAATTACGCAGCAAGAAAAATGTGCGGCCGGGTTTCGTGAGTGCCCCGAGCTTTCGGGCGCAATCAAGACGCTCGATATGTACGTGACGGGCGAAGCAATTACGCTGGCTGCACAGAAACAGATCGTTTTGCGAGCGGTCAAAACCGGCGACCAGACGATCGCCGCACTCGCGGTCGGCAGCGCCGACTCGCTTGAGAAAAGCATGGCAGAGGCGGCGGCTGGCCTCGCGAAAAAAATTGCCGCACAAAAGAACACTGACAAAGGCTCTGGCGAGCGCTGGAAACTCGCGGTGCAACCCGTGCGCGCGGCGAACGCCGCAGCGCAAAAACTTACCGAACTCGCGGGGCTTGACTCAATGCTTCTGCACGCGCTGGCAAAACGCGCAAGCTTCGACCTCATCGAAACGAAAACAGACGACATCGTCGAGGCAGAGAAAATGCTTTCGCTTTCGGGAATGGCGCCAGGGGCGCTTGCACCTGCAGGTTCAGACTACACACATTTTGTTACGGCGACCATACAGGTGGCAGACGAGGCTCGCATTCTCGCGTATCAGGTTGTGAGCAAAAAAACCGGAACCGCGATTATCAGCGATATTATCGAATGGACTGTCGGTCAAGACCCTCAGGCGGCACTCGACAAGATTGCCGAGTACACCGAGAACGACATCATGAAGGTTTTGGGCAAACTCGAGATCAGCGGCTGCGACCCAGGCGATGCAGTCATCACGTTCGAATTCAAAGACGCATCGCGGGCAGCAGAATCAATTATCTGCAAATCACCGCTGCTGATCGAAGATATTCCCGCTGGTGAATATACTCTCATTTTCAAGCACGAAGAACGCAATACGCTCACCAAGAGTGTGACGATCAAACCTGTCGAGACACTAAAGCTCGGCAAGATCGCCCTGCCCGACATCGACATGTCACTTTTTCAACAGGCCTCATCGGCTGAAAGTTCTGGCAAGTTTGCCGAAGCGAATGGCCTCTACGCGCAATTCTATACCAAGTACCCGAAACACCGCATGGCCTCTTACGCGATGTACCGCGAGGGTTACGTAACGCAGCTGAGATTGAAGCGCGTCGCAGACGGGCGTAAGATTCTTGAAAACGTCATCGCGCGCAAGCCCGACGCCGAAATTCGCAGCGAAGCCTATGTCGGCATGGCGCTCGGTTACCGGGCTGAGGGTGACGGTGAAAAGTCAAACGCCATTTTTCGCATGCTGACCGACCAATACGCTGGCACAACCGCCGCCGAATTTGCGCGCGACTGCCTGGAAGGCAAATGTTCTCTGTGAGGTTAGTGATTGCCTTTGGAGCGCTTTGTGCTCCATGTGCAATCACATCTTTAGGTCGCGTGCGTGATGTGAACACGCAGCGCAACCAGGTGACGATTGTGACAAACAAAGCCGGCGAATTTGGCATGGGTGCGAAAGTGTATTTTTATCGCGCCGGCAAGGCGAAAGGCTCCGCGCAGATTACTCAGGCATTTCACACGAAGGCGATTGCCCGCATGACAGAGGGAAATCCTCAAATTGGCGACGATGTCACAAACACTGCAAAGGCGCCGAAGGCTGGCCCAAAGGTTCATCGTGTTTCGTTCGCCGTCACGGGTGCGCAGTCGCATGAATTTATTGCCGAGGTGCAGTTTGATGGCCAGCCTAAACAGCAGCGCAAGCTGGTTTTAAACGCCGAGGTCGCCGCCCAGATTGCCGGCACGACGGGTTTCACCGGCATCAGCGCCGCACTCATCAAAAAACTGGAGATTGTGTGGCAAGACGGCGCATTGCAGGTGAAAAAGGTGTACCTGAGCGACCGGTCGTCTTTCGATCTCGAGCAGATCGTTGCGACCGATCTGTATTCGAAAATAAAACCCCCGGCCGAAATGCGGGGGCAAACAATCAAAGGTTTGGTAACGCTCGTCAAGAAGGTGCGCGACCAGCCCGAACTTGCAGATAAGCTCGGTGTCATCGTCAGCGCCACTGCGCGCAGCGAACGCCTGAAACCGGGAGCCACGTACAAACTGAAAATCTATTGCAATGAACTCTTCGCCGGCGAAATATTGTTGAAGCACGACGGTCAGGCAAAGAACGAGAAGATTGACCTCAACCCGGTCGATCTCGCCCCCGGCGAAAACAGCCTCGAAGTGCGTCTCGTTGAAGTGACCGAACAGGGTGAACTATACCTTGAGACAGACAATAATCAGCTCATCGGCATGCTCGCCACCGATAGGGCGAGTAATGACCGTAGCATTCAGGTTAAAGTTATTCTGGCCGATGGGCAGAACGCGCAGGTAGTGCAGCTAAAATAGCTTACGAGGGCTTGTGGTTGACATCAAGATTTGCTTCTTTAGTGAGAGCGCACATGCGCACCCTCGTCTTCAGGCTCGGCCTGTTTTTTCTGGCCATTCTCGCTACCGTGAACCTCGTGGGTCAGGCTGCACCTTCTGAAGAAACGTACCCTGTTCGAATTATTCTTGAAGCCCGGCCCGATGCGCGTTTTTACCAGATCGAATGGCTAGAGAACGACGAAGTTTCGACAGACTCAGAGGCAAAAGACCCGACAGCGCTGCGCGAGAAGGTGACGCGCACCGAAATCAAGCGTAACCTGCCGGTTCGTTTTCGCTATTTTCGCCTGCGCTCTGCTTACCGCGATAATCTTTTTGGGCCATGGGGCGACGTGGTGCAAATTCAGCGCCCCGTCAAATCGGCCGCGAACTCGACCAAACCAGATAAGCAGCCTGCAACGAATGGCCAAAAGACCGATACTGACAAGAAGCCCCCCAAAAAGCCCGACGCACAGACTGTCCCCGAACAAAACATCTTCGCCGCAGTTGTCGATCGAAATGGCCGGCAAAAGTACATATTGCGCGGCAACAGCGTGGCCGCCGACCAGTTGTCGTCGGTGAAACCCCTTTATTACGAAGTGGAATGCCTCACCGAAAAAGACGCACCTGAGAATACGAATGGCAGAAAACTGTACGAAGCCCCCGTGCAGTTCTTGCGCGCCGGTCAGTACAAAATGACGCTCTTCAAATCGGCCGACCCGGGCGACAGTGAGCCGATCCATACATGGATATTCTGGGTCTATACCGACATACCGCGAACTTACGTGAAATTTTATGCGCCGTTTTTGCATAGCCGCGGCGGCTTCACCGTGGGCGGCAAAACTCGCATCGCGCTGATGCCCGAATATTCACCCGCTGCCGTCGACAAGATCGAATACCGCATCTTTGCTGAAGGTAGCACAGCAGGCGCTTGGCAGAATTACGAGAATGAAATCGAAGTGAACTCATTTGCGCAAAACCAGTCAGGCTTCTATATCATCGAATACCGCACGACCAATATGGCCGGCAACACCGAGGCACCGCAACAACGCCGCATGCTGGTCGACGCGCGTGGCCCGTTGGTTGAAGAATTGCCGGCTGAAAATGGCGAGCGGCGGCTCGCTTTGAAAGACGAAAACTTTCCGATTATCATACGCATCTATGCGGGCGAAAAACTGATCGAAGACAAGTATTACAAAATGTGGAAAGCCAATGATTACGTGAAAGTACCTGCCGAGGCGACACAGATCAAGGTCATCGATCTTCTCGGCAACGAAACGCTGCACGGCAAGTAGGGAAAAGATTTTTGCAGGTTGCTTTTCAGCAACCTGTCAGACAAATAACTGCTCAAATTCGGTCAGGGCCACAGGCCGGCTGAAAAAATATCCCTGATAGGCATGGCAGCCCATTTTCGCGAGCAGGTGCAGCTGCGCCTCTTCTTCAACACCTTCTGCGATAACACTCAGGTTCAGGTTCTCGGCCATGCCGATAATCGTTCTGACGAGGGTCGCGTCGTTCTTCTCGCGCGCGACGTCGCGCACAAATGACTGGTCGATCTTCAGCTGGCTGAGCGGCAGGCGCTTCAAGTAGCTCAGCGACGAATACCCTGTCCCGAAATCGTCGAGACTGAAGCTGACACCTGATTCGCGCAGCATCGCCATCTTTTCAAGTGCAACTTCGATGTTATCAAGCATGAGGCTCTCGGTAATTTCTAGCTTCAACAAAGTGGGATCTATCTGCCAACGGGTTATGGCTTCGCTGACGAAATCGACAAAACTCTGATCGTGAAACTGTCTGGGGCTGACATTGATCGCCAGCACCAGATTTCTGAATTTTTCATTTCCCTGCCATGATTTCAGCTGGCGGCAGGCAGTCTCGATAATCCATTTGCCGATTTCGACGATATCGCCCGTCTCTTCGGCGACGGCAATAAATTCACCCGGCAGAATCAACCCCCGCTGCGGGTGCAGCCAGCGCACGAGCACCTCAGCGCCGAAAATGCGGCGGTCGTTATTGTACTGCGCCTGCAGATGCAGAACAAACTGGCTTTTCTGCACCGCACGGCGCAGGTCACCTTCGAGCGCGAGCCGCTCTTCGACCTGTTTTTGCATGTCGACGTCGAAATTGCGTTGCCGGTTCTTGCCTGCGAGCTTGGCCTGGTACATTGCTATATCCGCCCGTTTGAGCAACTCTTCGGGCGTGTGTATATGGCCATATAAAAGCGTCATGCCGATGCTCACCGTGTTCTGAAAGAACTGACCGCGCTGGTGAGGGTTCTCAATCGGGTCTCGCAGGGCGCTGAGAATCTTTTCACCGATGAGCTCAGCGCTTTTACCGGCCTGCGTCAGCGACTCGCTGAGGTTTTCAGCGATCACGACAAATTCGTCGCCGCCCCAGCGCGCAACGGTATCGCCCTCGCCGACGCAAGCCGTAATGCGCTCTGCGACAACGGTTAACAGGTAATCGCCGCTTGCATGGCCACTGGAATCATTGATATTCTTGAAATTGTCTACGTCTATAAAGAAGAGGGCGCTATACTTATGGTCGCGTTCGCTGGTGGCAATCGCATGGCGCAACCGGTCTTGAAATAATTTACGGTTGGGTAGACCGGTAAGATTATCGTACAGGGCAAGACTCTGTATGATCGCCTGCGCTTTTCGCCGCTCGCGAATATCAATCATGGTGCCGCGAATGAAGATACCATCGGCGGTTTCGAGTCTTTGCAGCCTTACCTCGCAGGGCAATAAGACACCGTCGCGATCATGGTGCAACCATTCGAATACGGGCGTTTCCCCTGCAATCGCACTGGCAATATATTCGCGCGCGAGTTCAGCTGACTCTCGGCCATTTTCCTGTTTTTGCGGACTGAGATCGATCGGGCCGATTTGCAGCAATTCTTGCGCAGTGTATCCCAATAGCTTTTCTGCCTGCGGGTTGACGTCAATGAACTTGCCGCTTTCGATATCGAGCAAGACAATCGCCTCAGGTGCGCTATCGACGAGTTGCCGGTATTTCAGCTCGCTGGCCGCCGCGATGTCTGAAAGTCGGCGCAACCGCACTGCGCCTGATTCGAGTGAGTCGACGAGGCCGCCGATGAGCACGGTGAGCATCGACCCGACAGTGACAAAGACAATGGCTGACTTCAACCACGCCAAAAAGATTGTTTCATCGGCAAGCGGCGCCGTCTGGGGAAATATTCTGCCAGTCTGTGCGAGATGACCATAAAGCAGAATTAGCGCCGCATCGATGGCGATGAGCGCGAATGCAGAACGGCGGTTGAAAAAAGCGGCACTCACCATGACACCGGCGCCGGCAATGCTGAGCGCTGTGTAGCGCAGGCCGATCAGCAGGGGAAAGTACATGCCGACAATTGTCAGCTCGGCAATCAGCACCACACCCTTGAGCTGCCAGCTCGAGCGCTTACCGAGCACTGCCAGGTTGGCAAAAAGCATCACCAGCCCGAGTGTACCGCCCACGTCGAGACGCCCAACTCTGATCAGCCAAAGCCCAATCATGAGAATGCTGCCCACCGCAACAATCCACAGGGCCTGCGTCAGCAATCTTAGCTTCCACAGGTTCTGATAGTTCTCGCCCACAATAGTCGAGGCTGAAATTGTCGTCTGTGCCGGTAGAATCTGGCGCTTGAAGAGTTTCACCGAACCCTCTATATACGGTGCGCGCCGCTTTGTGTAAAGCCTTATAGGCAATTCTTTCCACTTCGGGCTGTGAAACCCCATTCTCCTTGACAGCATGTCTAAATCGCGTTTTCTGTCGATATGGCGAAACTTTCAGGCGCTCCCCCGCAGGGGACTGCGAACGGAAACGCGGGTGCACACGCAAAAGTAACTATTTACTATAACCCGAAATGCCGCAAAAGCCGCGAAGCGCTTCAGATCATCAAAGAAAAGGGCATTGACCCTGAAATTCGCAACTACATGGAAGAACCACCCACGAAGGCAGAACTTTCTGAAGTGCTGCGCAAAATGGGCCGCCGCCCGCGCGACATCTTTCGTAAGTCTGAACCGCTCTATAAAGACCTCGGGCTGAAAAACAAAGACCTGACCGACGACGAGCTGCTGAGTTATCTCAACGAATATCCCATTCTTATCGAACGCCCGATCGTGGTGAAAGGCCAGCGCGCAGTGCTTGGTCGCCCCCCCGAAGACGTTCGCCGCATCATCTGACGCGCATACCCTCGCCGGGGTAATCTGTGAAAACAAAAATCATAGTTACCTCGGGTCCGACGCGTGAGCACTTCGACCCGATCCGTTTTTTATCAAACCCGAGTACGGGCCGCATGGGCCACTCGATCGCTGCGGCCGCTGTTGCCACCGGGCAGTTCGAAGTCGTCTACATCGCCGGCCCTGTGCCCGTCGAATTTGCGACTGTCACCGGCGCACAGAATTTCAGCGTCACAAGCACAGATGAAATGCAGGCAGCTGTCGGCGACCACCTCTCAGGGGGATGTATACTTGTCATGGCAGCGGCGCCTGCCGATTACAAACCGCAGTTTCGTTCACCGGTCAAAATCAAAAAAACGGAAAATCCGCAGATTAACCTCGTGCCCAACCCAGACATCTTAAAGACCATGGCTGCACGCAATCGATCGCTGTCCCCGCGCGCAATTCTGATCGGTTTTGCAGCTGAGACGCACGAGACCGAAAAATATGCGCTCGGTAAACTGAAAGACAAAGAACTCGACATGATCTTCTTGAACGACGTGTCGAAGACCGGTGCTGGCTTTGCATCGACAACCAATGAATTTACTGTGTTTTACCGCGATGGCCGGCGTGAAGAACTCGCCAACGCGCCGAAAGAACAACTCGGCAGAACCATTATCGGCTGCATCGCCAGCTACGCCGGTTTAAACCTGTGATCGCGCTGCTGGTCGCAACCCGCGCCGAAGCGCACTTTTTTCTGAAAGAAATGCGCGGCGTAAAGTCAGCCGGCATCTTCCATTACCGCGGCCAATTCGCCGGCAAGAGTGCTGCCCTCTTTCTCACGCGGCCCGGAGTGCACTCGCGCGAACAGGTGAGGCGTTTTCTGCGACTGCACCGCTACGACGCCATCATCAATTGTGGATCATGCGCAAGCCTAACAGCTGAAATGGCGCACCTGCATAGCGCTCTTGTCGGTGCAGTCGTTTCTCCCGGGCATAAGTGGCTGACAATTGCCACGGGCGTACGCAAGTGCGTAAGCGTTAGCCATCTCGTCGCCGATGATGATTCGAAGGCATTGCTGCGCGAAACGTCCGGCGCTGATATTCTCGATATGGAAACGTACACAATCGCCGGCATCACGGCTGAAAAAGAATTTGCTGCAGTGCCATTCTATGCTCTGCGTGTCGTCGACGACCTTGCAGGCGAAGAGCTTTACCTGAAAAAAGAGCAGATGCTGCGCGAGATGACCTTACGCAGACCCACCGGTCGCCCGACTCTTCGCGACATTCTGCGCCTCGGCATCTGGGACTACTCACGCATTCTCTGGCGCCGGCACCGGGTCGCACGCGCCATCGCCGCTGCCGCAGAGAGGCTCGTGGTTAACCTTAAGTCTTAATGCAGCACCGCCATCACCTGCGCGGCATTTTCTTTATTCTTTGCTCGGCGCTGCTTTTCTATCTCGCAACATTCTTCGTGCGCCTCGCAAGCACAGAGTTCTCTGCCCCAGGTTCGTGGTATACGGTTGCCCGGTTTGCGCTCGGGCTACCCTTGTTCTATATGTTTTTTCACCGGCGTCGGGTCGCGGTACAGAACCGGCTGTGGCTCAGCCTGCGCGCAGCCTGCAATGTGCTTGCGGTGGTTTTCTTTCTCTACGCAGCGCATTTCGGCTCTGTGATGAACGCCAATGTACTCAATATGACTTACCCGGCATTCGTGGCGTTACTTTCACCGATCTTTATTGGTGAGAAAAACAGGGTGACCGCATGGCTTTCGGTCGTTGCCGCAATCACCGGTGCAGCACTCATCACTACCGGCGGCGCGGCGCTGCAATTTCAGAAAGCAGACATATTGGGCCTTGCTTCGGGCGTCACTGCCGGCGTGGGCGTCATGAGTCTTCGCCAGATTCGCAAGACAGACTCGACCTTCAATGTACTCTACTATACATTCCTGTTAGGTACCTTCGTGACGGTGCTGCTGGTTGTCGCCGAAACACTTTTGACCCCGGTCAGCGATTACAGTGCAGCGAGTATGAAATTCTGGCTGCTTCTGCTCGCTTCAGGTGTGTGCGGCGTCATCGGCCAATGGGTCTTCACTTACGGGTTCGCCTGGGTGGGCGCTGTTGAAGGCTCTATACTATCTTCAACGCGCATTCTGATTGCCCTGGCTTTCGGCCTTTTCTACTTTAACGAAGCCTTCACGTACAGCGCAGGTCTGGGCGCGATTCTCGTGCTGGCGTCGAATGTTTTGCTGTCTCTGGGCCACCCCAAACAAAAAAGTTGACCCCAACGCCCAGAATTGTATAACCTATGCCTATGCGACAAGTCTTTGCTTTGGCAGCCTTAACCTTAACTTATTCCCTGTTCGCGTTTGGCGCCGAAGTTGTGCGCCTCGTGCGCGAACCTGGCACAATCGCCCTGTCGATTGAGAAGGGTTATGGGGTACAGAAAGATGGCAAACATGAACTGACGATCAGTTCGGTAACTACGGGCAAAACACTCAAAGTCGTTAAGGCATTCAAAGGCGCAACAGCGAAAGAAGACGCGAAGTATTTCAGCCAGCTCAAGGGTATTGAACTGCCCGCCGAATCGGGCCCGATTCGAATCACGGGCCGTATATTCTACTGCAGTTTCGAACAGAAGTTCTGCTCAGTGCAACGCGTGAACAAAGAGCTCTGAAAAACTTCTGAAAAAGCAACCAATCAGAACCTATTCGACTTCAACCCGCGCCGCGAGCTCGCCCACTTTCGGGTGAGCCTTCTCGGCGATACAGATCTCTACCAGTTTTCCCTCTTTCGGCGCCTCAAGGGCAAACGCTGCCTTGTCTGTGACCAGTTCGCAGAGCTCATCACCCGCGCTGAAAGTGTCGCCCGGCTGCTTGTTCCATTTAACGAGTTCAATACCGTCGTTGCCGCCAATATCGGGAATCTTCAGCTCAATGATGCGCGCCATGAATTCGCGTTGTTTTTGTGTGACACCCGTAAACAACAATTCAGGCGTCGATTGTCCACAGCGCAAGTGGCTGTTCGCGCCCTTTGACCTGCGCTTCGCCAATGCGGCGACAACGCGCCTGCACCGCAGACGATGCGGCGCGGTAAATGGAATCTGAAAACACCAGATCGGTTTTCAGCTCTTTGCACAGCCCTTCAATACGCGAGGCCGAGTTCACCGCGTCGCCGATCACCGTGAAATCTTTGCGCTCAGCACTGCCAATCGCCCCCTGAACAACCTCGCCATAGTGCAGGCCTATGCCATTTCGAATCTCGCTGAGTCCGGCCGCGCTGCGCCGGGCGTTCAGCTCGTTCAGCGCGGCGCGCATCAGCAGTGCCGCAGCCAACGCTGCGTCGCAGGCGTTTTCGACGGGCATAACTCCCCCGAAAACTGCCATGATGGCATCGCCGATAAATTTATCGATCGTGCCGCCTGCCGCATTGATCGCGCGCACCATCGCGTCGAGGTATTCGTTAAGATATTCGACGACGTGCTCAGGCGCAACTTTCTCGCTGAAACTTGTAAAGCCGCGAATGTCGCAAAACAGAATCGCGACGGTCTTTTTTTCGCCCGCGCTCACATGCCCCGCTGAAAGCAAAATCTTGTCTTTGACTTCGTTCGAGACGAACTGGCCGAAAAGCCGCGACACCATCAAGGTTTCGCGCTGCTTTTCGAGCGAATCTTCAATGAGATTACGCACGTGACGACTGACTATCCCGATTGTCATGCCAGTCATCGCCATCATCAGCGACTTGAAATGGTAGAAACTCTCTTGCGTCAGATCTTGCAGAAGCAACGCATCAGGATGTTTAACGAGCGCAAGGCTTTCAACCGCAAGATGGGCGGCTACGCTGTATTGTATGGCTGAAAAAATACCTGCGACAAGCGACAACCTGAAATCGAACGCGAAACCTGTAAGCACAATCAGAAAAAAATAGAGATATCCCGGCGGGCCCGTGATATAGGTCGCTGTGCCCGAAGGTAGCATAAACCACGCGATCACATAGATCGACGTTGGCAGTGTGCAGAATCCCAGCATGACAAACCAGGTGCTGCGGCTTTGAATACGCCGCGCTCGCGCCAAAAGCCATACCGCGCCCGAATAGGCACCACCGATGATAGTCCACAGAATGGGCACGTCGATACCCTTGACGAGGCCTGCCAGCGTCATAGCATAAAGAACTCCGCCACAAACGAAGCCCATAAGGCATGAAGCGAGTGACCCTTTTTTGAGGGTGTCGTTCATTTGCCGGTTCACAAGCGAGTCGATGTTCTCTTGTTCGGTATGCCGCACGCGCTGCAGATAATTTGATTTATCGCGCGCTGCAAACACAAAAAAACCCCGCCATTTCTGGCGAGGCTTTCGACTATCCGGCAACCCCGTGAAGACTGTCTTAAGGTTTTCGCTTAAACGCACATCGTGTGCGGCGAAAACCTCAGACATCCATGTCTTACGGAGAAGGTTTCGTCGCGATGATTTCGTCGCGGTTTACGAGTTCAAGAATATGCTCGTACTCCGGAGAATCTTTCTTGTACTTCAGTTCGGTTGCACGCAGCAGGTGCTTGTTCTTGTTCTTCTTAAAGAAGATGCGTTCTGCCTCTGTGCCTTTGTTGTATTTCTCTGCTACAGCTTCTTTAAAGCCATAACCTGAGGCCAGGTATTTGTGCGGAGAAATTTCTGTTTCGAATGCGGGGTCGATCTTCAGATAGCGCTCGAGCAGGTCGATAGTCTGCGGCAGGTTGCCGAGGTCGTACTGAGCGATAATCCAGTCGCGGTAAACCGCAGCTGTCAGATCTTTCATCTGCTGCTTTTCACGGAAAGATCGGTTCTGAATCTCGTCGAGGTGGTTGATAGCGCGTGTGAAGTAGGTAACGGCTTTGATTTTGGCACGGCCTTTTTTCTCGAGCAGAATACGCTCTTCGCGCATTTTGCGGTCGATTGTCTGCCAGTACCACTTTTCGTTCAGGTACTTTGCGTCTGCCCACTCTTCTTTGTTGCGCTGAACTTCTTCGCGCATTTTATCCAGAATTGAACGACCGGTCTGGTAGTTCGAGAGCGCGAGGCGAAATTTGTTGTTCGCGAAGTCGTCGCCGAGTTTATAGAGTTCGTCAAATGACGCAACGTAAGGGCGGTAGTCTGGGTTATACCATTTCGCCTCTTTTTCGTCCGCCGGATTGTCTTTTTTCTCGTCTTTTTTTGCGTCTGCCGCTGGCTTAGCCGCCGCAGGCTGTGCATACAGAGCTGCTGATGCTGCGAATACTGTGAGCAGCGCAACTGCTGATAATAGCTTTTTCATTTCGTTCTCCTTCCGTTGCCGTTATGTCATGCCCTAAAACAGCCTGGGCACTTTAAGTGCCTGCGTTCTGTTCAGAGCTTACTATATTCTATGTCGGCGTTCGAAACGTAAATCTTAAATCGAAATAGTGAAACTTATGTTTAGCTGCGACTGCCTCGTTATGTCACTTCGCGCCCGTGGTGAGCAGCTCTTCGAGCAGGCGCAGTAGATCCGTTTCTGTGACAAGGCCCTGCAATACGCCGGCCGCATCGCATACGGGTAGACATCCGACTTTATGCTTTACCATGATTTTGACCACGGTGCGCACCGAGTCTTCACTCTCGACAGTCATGGGGTCTCGGGTCATCACCTTCTCGACGGTGAGCTGGCGATCACCGACAACCGATTTTTTGCCGTCTGCCTCGTTGATAAAAACAAGCACGTTGCGCAGATCGCGGTCTGAGAGAATACCGAGCAACTTGCCCTTTGCGTCGACAACCGGCATGTGCCTGAAACGCCCCGCGATCATCGCCGTGTAGGTCGCTTCAACGTTATCGCCCGCGCGCGCGGTGACGACGTTGCGGTGCATCAGCTCGCCGACGGTGAGGGTATCAGAATATCTCATGGTTGCCCCAGATACTTACGGCGCAACTCTTCGATAGCCGCCTGCCTTTCGCTGTCGCTTTTGGCGGGGTTATTGCGCAGATATTCTTTTTCGGCTGCGAGAAACCTGTCCATTTTCGCAAGCGATTCTGCATCGGCCTGCAACGCCTGTTTTTCTTGCTGTTCGAGCCGTTGCGCCTCGACGGGGCCGAAATGTTTCACGCGCAGCTCACCCAGAACTCTTGCCCTCTCGACTTCGGGCAGACGGGAAATGTCAGTCTGCACCAGCATCAGCTCGGTGCCATATTTGATGTCGGGCGGCTCGCGCTCGAGTGTCGCCTGAAAATACGGACCCAGAATTTCTTTCTTGCGCTCGCTATAGAGCCGCATACGCTCATCTGCCGGCAGATTCGTATACTCAAAAGAGCCGAACTTGTTCTGTTCTTCTTGCAGGGCAATGCGCGCTTCTTCGAGACCGAAGATCAGATTCGCATTGGCCTCGCCAAAAAACTCGCGGCGCGCCTTTTTCATGAGTTTGTATTTTTCCTGGTTCGACAGCTGCGCGAAATTTGCAGGCAGGTTTTGCCTCATTTTTTCTTCGAACTGCAGATATTGCTCGAAGAGCTCGAGCAACCTGCCCTTGTCTTTGCCCGGCAGGTCTTGAATCAGCTGCCTTATCTTCTCGTGGCACGCGGTTTCATCGAGCTCGCCGGCACAATCACGCCGTAGGCGCACCAACTCGAGCGGCAGATCAATTCTGCCCTCTTGAATTTCTTTTAGAAGGTATTCACCCTGCGATTCTTGCAGCCGGTCAGTGGGGTAAGGAAACCGCTCTATGCCCACCGCTGCCATGTTCGCCTTGCCCGCCGGGTCATGAAAGAACAGCCGATAGCCAAGCAACGCGACGACCACCATCAACAGCGGCCAGCGGTAGCGCTTCAAAATTTCCATGAGGATGTATAGAGAATTGGGGGTAGCGGAGCTACCCCTAAAAACTGAATTTCTGGCTTACTCGACCCAACGGCCTTCGGTCGCCCGGTCGTTCAGGCGCACCCAGACGTCGCCGACATTTGCCGCGCGCTTCGCCTCGACGAGTCGCTGGTTCTGCTGCCCATTCTTGGGTACAGCATACTGGTAAGCACCTGCGGTCTCATTGCTGCAGACAGCAGCGCCGTCGCTATGCACGCCAGCGGCATTTGAAACCCGCCATTGACCAGCGGCGTTCACGCAGGCGAAACGGTAACGGTTGTTGCAGTTGGCGTCGTTCCAACGGCCGTTCGAATATTGCATAACGCAGTCTTCGTTGCTGCCATAGTCGTTCGGTTCGCCAGGCGCCCAGCTGAATACCGCCGCAGCGAGGCGGCCGTCGTTGGGGCTGACCATATCGTAACCCGGCAGATTGACGCCGCACTTCAGCATTTCAGGAATATTTGCGGTAGTCGTCTTGCCTGAGCCGCCGCCGAACCAGGCTGTCAGATTGGTACGGTCTTCATAGAAACGCACCATCTTGTTCGCGTACGCGTCTGCGCCCATTGCAGCCGAACCGCAATCGGGGTATGAAGTGAATTTTGAAACATTTGATTCAGGCACTGCGTTGTTTTTGACGTACACCCAGTTCTGCCATTCGCCAGTACCGCAGCTGCCGCTCCACAGTATGATGTTTTTGCCGGCGTTCAGCACCTGCTGGCGCGTGACGTTAACCGGTGCATCCTGGCAGGTGGTAGTGGGCCGGTAGACCAGATCGCCGAATGCCGATTTCAAGACATTGAGCGCCGCCTGGTAATTGCCGTCGAGATGCTCTTCGATGTAAAGAATGACAACTTCAGATCGGTTGGCGCGTATGAACGAATTGAGTTCGGCCACACCTTTCGACAAATGGCGGTCGTACGTGCTGCATCCGACGTGGTTGCTTTGGCCGTGGCACAACAGCGGGCGGTTACCCCATTCCCATGGCCAGCCTTCCATGCTGAAATACCAGTGAACGTCGAACTCGATCGCGCGCATATCGAGGCGCAGCTGGTCTCCCACAGAAAAATTGTGGTTTGGGTCGATATAACTGAAAGCCGTTGTATACGCCGAGGCGTTATAGGTGTTGTGCGAGTGCAGAAACGTGCTGTCTTTTAAAGGAAGGTTCGCTTCCAGTGCGCGCTGCTGACCGAGCGCTTTTTTCTCCCACGAACGCTGGTAGATGTCGACCGGCGATTCGGGCTTGGGTTTGCTGCTTGAGCCATTCACCGCGAAAAATGCGGCACCCAGCGCGAGTAAAAATAGAACACCTCGTGTTGCTTTCATATCATTGTTAACTCCCTCACATGCTATTGGGCGTTTGCCCGGCAAGAACTGACACCACCCGCGTCAAAGTGTCAATATGTTTCAAAAAAAGCGCCCGCCGAACAATGAACAATCCGTCAAAAATCGTCATAATTTTTTGGCACCGCCCCATTTTTGAGGTACATAGTTGCGATTTTGCATTTTTCGCGGCGAAACAGTAACTAGGTGCCAAATTCACAAATTTATTGGCAACGCCATGCAGTTATTGTTATATGGTCTTGTAACTTTGATCCCGAAAGAGGTAAAAAAATGGCACTAGTTGACAGATTAAAATTTAACGGCGGCGCTGACGACATCGCGTGGAAGTTTCCCGACGAAGGTATTACCTGGGGCGCACAGCTGATCGTAGCCGAATCGCAAGAGGCTATTTTCTTTAAAGGCGGCCAGTGCCACGACCTCTTTGGGCCAGGTACCTATACCCTTAAATCGAACAACATTCCGCTGCTCGAAAAGTTTGTGAATATGGCTTTCGGCGGTGACACACCGTTTGCGGCCGAAGTCTGGTTTATTTCGAAGCAGATTAAACAGGGCATTGGCTGGGGTACCAAAACCCCGATTCAGGTAGAAGACCCTAAATTCGGCATCATCACCAACCTGCGCGCCTTTGGCGTCTATGGCATTCGCGTGGTCGACACGCGCGTCTTCGTCAAAGAAGTGATCGGCACACAGGGTAAAACCACAACCGACAGTATTCAAGACCTGATGCTGAGCACGATCGTGTCTGACATCGAAGAACTCTTGTCGCAGGTTGTGCATGAACAGAACATCGACATCATTCGCATCAACACGCAGCGTTCAAAAATTGAAGAGGCCTTCAAGCCGCTGCTCGCGAAGAAGTTTGAAAAATTCGGCATTGCGATCGAGCAGTTCGAAATCGAATCGCTCAACATTCCACAAGACGACCCGGGCTTCAAGGCGCTGCAGCAGGCAAAAGCCGACAAGGCACAGATGAACATTCTCGGCGACCAGTACGCGCAGAAGCGCATGCTCGACATCGGCGAAGCGTCTGCCAAGAACGAAGGCGCCGGCGGTGGCATGATGCAGGCCGGCATGGGCATGGGCATGGGCCAGATGATGGGCAACATGATGGGCCAGATGAACGTCAGCGGTCAACCCGCACAACCGGCGGCAGATGACCCGATGGCTAAAATCCAAAAGCTCAAAGGCATGCTCGATCAGGGCCTCATCACGCAAGACGAGTTCAACGCGAAAAAGGCGAAGATTCTCGAATCGATGTGATTCCGTCGGGCCGTTGCATCTCTACGCAACGGCCCGGTATTTGAAATCGAGTGCTGCTTTCGCCCGCACGTGTCATCAGTGACACGAACAAACAAATATCGCAGATTCTGCAGGGCAAGATGCCCATTCTCAAACAGCTGCAGCGTTACGTCGTGGCGAGCGGCGGCAAACGCATTCGCCCGCTGTTTCAGTATTACCTCGGCAAGTCGTACCGACTCGACGACCGTGAACTGATTCGACTCGGTTCGCTGCTCGAAATTGTGCACGCAGCCAGCCTGTTGCACGACGACGTCGTCGACGGTGCAGAAGAGCGCCGCTCGAAACCGACGGGTGCGAAACTTTTTGGCAACAAGGCGGTCGTGCTCGGCGGCGATCATCTGCTGTCGTCGGGGCTCAAGGCGTTGAGCAACCTCGGCAACAGCGACTACATGAATATCTTCACCGATGCGATTAAGGCGCTGTCGGCTGCCGAACTGTTGCAGATGCAGCAGCACTTTAACCTCAAGACCTCGCGCCAGACACATGCCGAGGTCGTCGATGGCAAAACAGCAGTCTTGTTTCGCGCTGCGGGGGCGCTCGTGGCAGTCATGCGCGGCGAGGGGGATTTCTACCGTTCAGAAACTGCAGAGCTGGGGCTTGCGTTCGGCCGCTTTTTCCAATACCGTGACGACTACCTCGACTATTTCGACGCCGCAAGGCTCAAAAAGCGCGGATTGCAAGATTTCAGCAACGGCATCGTGACACAGCCGCTACACTACCTGCTCGCCGCTGCAAATAAGGCCGAGCGGGCACGCATTGAAGTTCTGTGGCGGCGAGCCGAAGCCGGTGACGCGGCAGCGGCATTGGGCGAAATAATGCCGCTGATGGCCAAACACAATGTCGCCGAACGGTGCGGCGAAGACCTCGGCCGAATGCAGCGCGAGATTCTGGCGGGCCTCGCCCGATTACCCGAGAAAGCGCCGCGCGAGACCATTCGCACTGAGTTTGAAAAAATTCTTGCCGTAGCGCCGCCCTAACCCATTATGCTGCATTCCGAAGGGGGAATCATTCATGAAAAAGATCGCATTGCTGCTACTTGTTGCACCTATACTGGCTCTCAGCGCCAAAGATAAAGCCGAATATATCGCCGACCTGAAGTCTGCAGATGATGGGGTCGCGATCGCAGCAGCGCAAAACCTCGGAAGCGACGGTGTCAAAGACGCCATCGAACCGCTCGGTGAAGTCGTTAAAAGCAACCGCAGCACAGCGGTTCGAATCGCCGCAGCTTCAGCTCTCGGCCGCATGGACACCAAAGGCCGCCCAACGACAATTCTGAAAGAAGCGATTGAGAACGACAAAGACAACCACGTCATCTACACCGGTCTGCTCGCGCTGCTGAACCTGAAAGACACTGACAATGCAGACCTGTTGAAGGCGGTTGAATTCTGCGAAAGTAAAGGCGCATCCGATATCTATATCAGCGACATCGTCGCCCGCATTCGCAAGATTGTGCCTAAAAAAGAAGCTGCGCCTGCAGCACCAGCCGAAGCTCCGAAATAATTCGTGCCGGTTTTCATGAAAAAAGGAGCGGGGTTAGCACTGCTCCTTTTTTTTTGCCTGAGCCTTAGCGCCCAGTCACAGACCGCAACCGACTGCAAATTCTCACTCGCAGAAGAAGCGCCCCGCAACATACAGTTCACAGTGCAGGCTGGGCGAATAGCCTTCTTGTGCAAGAGCGACGACTTTTTTTTACGCGGCACTGTCACGCGCACCCTCGACTGGCAACTGACCGGCAAGATATTTGAAGCCATGGCCGAGAGCCTCAAGGCTGAAACGCTTGACAAATGGGCTTCGGGCCGCCTCTACAAAATTCAGGGCGATGCAAAGAACCAGCAGCGCTCGCTCATCTGTGGCTATCACTCGCGCGAACAGTATTCCATCGATATCTGCTCTCCACAAATCGGTGAAAACACTGAAAGGGCAAAATCGCTGGTGTTGTCTCTGCTCACCGAGTTTCGCAAGATGCAGCTTGAAAAATCGCCGTTGCTGAAATCTGCACCGCTGTTTGCGCAGAAGAGAGTTTTCACTGAAGAGAATGAAACGCGCGAACCCGCCCTGCTCGCGCTGACGATGCCTGCGGGTTATGTCGAAGTCACGCGCCGCGATAATCGCGCTCTCTTTACCGATGCAGCGGGGCTCGCCGAAATGGAAGTATTTTACGAACTTTCTGAACTTGCCCTTGATTCTGATCTGGCGCACAAAGTTTACCGAAAGTCAATTTCATCTTTTCTGTCGCGCCAGGGCCCGTGGCGGCCCGAACGCGAAGACAACACGGTAAAAAACCATGACGTTGCCTGCCTGCTTTTCACCGATAATGGCACGCGTCTGAGCCATTATTGTTATGTCGTAGCACCCGTGACTATTGGCGGCAAAAAGAAATTCTGTCGCATAGCTTTTGTCATTGCATTCGCGCGTGAAGCTGTTGACCGCGACCGGTTGCTGGGTAGCCAGCAGGCAATGCTTACAGGTTGGGCGGCCATTCTGCGCAAGCACAGCAACTGAGGCTGCCGCCTTGAACTTCAGCAAAGAAGAGCTCGAGCGCTACAGCCGCCAGATTCTGCTGCACGGTGCCGCCGGGCAGAAAAAACTCAAAGATGCACGGGTGCTTGTCGTGGGCGCCGGGGGCATTGGCTCGACCCTTCTACCGCTTCTCGCGGCATCGGGTATCGGCTCTATCGAAATTTTTGATGGTGACAAGGTTGAAACGAGTAATCTCGGCCGGCAGTTACTTTTTCGTGAACGCCATGTGGGTGAAAACAAGGCAATTGTCGCGGCCGAAATTTTGAAAGATCTGAATCCTCATATTCAGGTGATTGCCCTCGATCGCCACCTTGTTCAGGCCGACGCAGCAAGATTCTCTGCAGCAGACATCGTTTGCGAAGGTAGCGACAGCGTCGAAACAAAGCTTCTGGTGAACCGTTTGTCACTTTCTGCTAAACGCGCCGCTGTGATTGCGGCCTTGGGCAATGCGCAGGGCCATGCTATGCTTATCAACGGTCATCGTGCGGCCTGTTATGCCTGTTTGTTCGGCAGCGTCGATGAAAAAGATCTGCCGACCTGCGCGAGCGATGGCATTCTGACGACTTTTCCCGCCGTGGTGGCGGCGACTGCGGCGCAGATTGCGATTGGCCAGATTCTGAGCCCGCAAGAAGAAGGTAAGCTCTGGTTGTTTGAGAAAAATAATTGCCGAAGCATTCGCGTTAAAAAAAGACAAGATTGCCCGAACACAACTTTATGAAGAAAAAGCCCCGAACAGCCAAGCGCAAACCGGCGAAAAAGCCCGCACGGCGCCCGCCTGCAAGAAGTTACGCGCTGGTCTTGTCGGGCGGCGCTGCTCTGGGCGCATACCAGGCCGGTGCGATCAGGGCAATTTTTGAAGCCGGTCTTGAAGTGCGCTGCGTTGCCGGCAGTTCAATCGGCGCTCTCAACGGTTACCTGACGGCCACCCGAAGCATTGGCACCATGCTCAAATTCTGGCAAGAGATCGACCAGAGGCGACTCATCACCATTCAATCGTTCACGAAATTATTCTTCTCGGCAAGCCCGTCACTGCTCACCGACCAATTGCAGCGCAAGCTCGTCGAAGAGCATGTTCGCATCAAAGACCTTCAACAGGCATCTTGTGAATATATCTGCGCCGCGATCAGCCTCAATACGGGCAAGCTGCACTACTTCTCTGGCGGCGAGGCGAAAACTGATACCGAGCTGCAGCAATATATTCTCGCATCTGCCGCAGTGCCGGGGGTTTTTCCACCGGTGCAGATCGGCCACGAACTCTATATGGATGGCGGCCTCGTGCGTAACACGCCGGTTGAGGCGGTAGAACATAAAAAAGTCGATGCCGTGATTGCGATCAGCATGGAACCTGAATCGTACCCGAAAGAACCGCTGGTGAACACAGCCCAGATTGCCCTGCGCACGCTCAGCATCTTCTTTCGCAGCCAGGCCGACGACGCGATAACAAGGGCCGAAAACTCGCGCAAACGCAAGGCCAAAAAACTTTTATTACTGCGCCCAAAGCTGCCGCTCGAAATGCAGCAATACGAATTCGATCAGAAAAAGATTGTGCGCTTGCTAGAACAGGGTTATCATGAGGCACAGCTTTTTATTCGCCACAACAGGCTGAGGTAATTAGATTCTGGCTGCACCACGTACGTCCATATGATTGATCTTCACCACCATTTTGACCCTTCGACTACGCTCAGGGCAGGCTCTGTATGATTGACTTACATCACCATTTCGACGGAGCATTCGAAACCGAAACCCTCTATAAAGAAGCGAAGCGCCGCAATCTGGCGCAGGGCAAGCTGTCAGCAGAAGAATTCGCTGCGAGATGCCAGGTACCGCAAGACTGCAATACTCTCACCGATTTTCTTGCAGTTTTCAATTTCTTCTACGATATTGCGCAAGATCTGAATTTTTTGCGCGATCAGGCACAGAAACTGCCGGCGCGCATGGCAGCAGGCGGCGTGCTCTACCTTGAAACCCGGTTCGGTCCGCACCTTTTTACGGGCGACGCGTACAGTGCGGAGCAGGTTACCCAGGCAGTCGTCGAGGGCATCGCCGCAGGCAAAGGCGCACCCGTGAGGGTCATATTGTGTGCTCTCAGAAACGCCCCGATTCAGCACGTTCAAGAACTCGTTGACCTTTATCAGAAGTTTCATGCGCACGGTGTGTGCGGCATCGACCTTGCGGGTGACGAATCGAAATATGCCTGCCGGGAATATGCGCCGGTTTTTGACAGAGCACACCAGCTGGGCATACCCATAACTATCCACGCAGGCGAAGCTGCCGGGCCACAATCTGTTTACGACGCAATCGACCTGTTTCATGCGCGGCGTATCGGCCACGGCATTCGCTCGATAGAAGACGAACGGCTCATGCGGCGCCTCGCCGACGAAAAGATTGGTCTTGAGGTTTGCCTTACGAGCAACCTGCAGACGGGCAACGCCGCGAGCTACGCTGCGCACCCTTTCATGAAGCTCAGGGCAGCCGGCCTTAAGGTGACGTTGAATACCGACGACCCTTCGGTATCGGGCATCGACCTGAACCACGAGTGGGCCGTCGCATTAAGAGAATACAATCTTTCGGTGGCCGACCAGAGAGAATTGCTGCTAAACTCGATCGACCAGGCGTTTTGCGACGCCACCCTGAAGGCGACCCTCAGAGAGCAAGTCGCGGCCCGGCTCAGCTGACGAAAGTATTGACACGTTGAATATACCGTGTTACCCATACGCATGGACGTCAAGCGAAGCGACATGCTGAAATGGGCCCAGAGTGCCCAGCTCAATGCAGGCAGCGAAGATTCTAAAGCCCTCGACAAACCCGTTGACGGCGTTAAAGTCGAAAACCGCTCGCAGGTCAGCCTCGACACCATGCGCAGCAAGGTCTTAAGCCTGCAGCAAGAGATTCGCGACCTGCAGACAGGTATTTCGATGCGCCAGATTCAGATCGGTTTTCTGAATCAGGTTAACGAAGGTTCTAGCTGGCAGAAAGAGCTGAAGCGCTTCATGAACGAGCAGTTTCCGAAGACGAGTATCGACCTGCGCGAAGGGCAAAATATGGATGAATTTCGCAGCGAAGCGGCGCAGATTGTGTCGAATCTGCGCAACAACCTCATCAAGAAAGAAATTCAGATTCAGAATATTCTCTCTGCCGGCATGTTTGAGCCCGCATCGGCTGACACAGAGCGTGATGTTGCCATCGACAATTCTAAAATCATGAAAGATTTTAGCGAAACGAAAGATATTTTCTCGAAACTGCGCCCAGAAGCCATACAGAGTCTGGTAAACTAGACGATCGAAATCCACACGAAAGACAAGCTGCGCGAAGTGCTCAGGGCCTGCGCGCTCGAGTTTAACGGTGCCGAAGCCCCGGTTGTACGCTGGTACGCAGAAGGCGACGCGGCCCGGCATCTGATCGAGGTGGCAAAACAGCGGGGCGTCAAGATTGAAACCGACCAAGAAGAATCGCTGTTGTTGACTCTAAAATCGGTCAAAGTCAATAGTGCGATACCCAAAGACATTTATCTTGCAGTTGCCCGAATTTATGCGTATCTTATCGCGGAGTGCGAAAAGCCACGAAAGTAGCCTTTTTTTGCGGACTCTTTACCCTTGGCCGATAAGCTAAGAGAGAACGCGTACGGGCGCCAGATTTTACTATTATGCTTGAAATTGCAGTGGCACATACCGAAACTTATATATGACCCGCTATCAGGTCAAACTTTTGCGCCCGGGCGTGTCTTTCACGAAACCGGTTTATATCGACCCGACGAACATGCTCGCCGCGGCGAACGTTATCGTTACGCAGAGTGACCTCGATCGCCTCAACAAGTGGAAAATCGAAGAGGTCTTGTCGGCGGGTGAACCCGTCTATGCCTCGAAGAAAGACGAAGCCGAGTTTATGGACGGGCAGCAGAAACTCGACATCAAGAATCTGAAAAAAGACCTGAAGAACCTGATCAAGCTCAAACCTTCGTTCAACAACCTCGCGGCTTCAACCGAGATTGTGCTCAAAAACTTTTACGAGCGCATCAACAGCAACAATAACCCGCAGTCTAATGAAGTGCGCAGCAAGGCTGAAGAAATTACCAATCTGGTTACCGATAATCCGCTGATTGTCATTTTTGTCGCAGAGTACATCGTCGACCCAAACGTCTACAAGCACGTTATTGGTTGCGCCATGTACGCGGCGCGGCTCGGGCTCGCGCTTGATTTTTCGCGGCCGAAGATAGTCGAAATGCTTTTTGCCATATTACTCATGGATGTCGGTATGCTCAAGGTACCGCAGACGATTCTTGACAAAGCTGAAAAGCTGAACGAGACCGAATTGCAGATTATACACGCGCATCCCGTGCATGGCTACCAGATGCTGACGCAGATTGCAAAAATTAAGAACACGATTGCGTCAGTCGCGCTGCAACACCAGGAACATTACGACGGGTCGGGTTACCCGCGAAAAATCAAGGGCGCAGAAATGTCAGAGTACACGCGCGTCGCTTCGATCATTGACTCGTTCAGCGCCATTATCTCGCGCAAGCCCTATCGCAAAAACCGTCTGCCTTACGACGCGATGAAAGAACTTCTGACGCTTGGCATCTATCGCTACGACCCTGTCTACCTGAAGACATTTCTTGACTCGCATGCAATTTACCCGCTGGGTTCAATCGTCGAGCTCTCTGACGGTTCTACGGGTATGGTCGTTTACGCTGTAAAAGGCAAGCCAATGCGCCCCGTCGTCTGGATTCTGCGTGACGCCAAGAACAACCGCCCGACGAAAGTGGAGTTTGCGCACCTGCTCTATGCGGCAGACAAATTCATTTCAAAAGCTAAATATCCCGAAGATGCCGATCTGAATCTCGACATGGAATACGAGCAGCTGATGAAGCAGCTCGTCTGAGAATTACTTTCCCTTCTTAGGTTTGGTTTCTTTCGCGGCTTTTTCAGCCTTCGATTTCACCATACCGAGTTCGCTGAAATTCGTCAGCACCTTGTCGGCGAGGCCGTATTCGACTGCACCTTTGCCGTCGAGATAGTAGTCGCGGTCGGTGTCTTTTTCAATACGTGACAGCGGCTGCCCGGTGGTCTCTGCCAGAATGCGATTGAGTTCTGCCCGGGTCTTCTTGATTTCTTCGGCGTGAATCTTGATGTCGATTGCGGGTGCGATAATCTGCCCGCTGATGAGCGGCTGGTGTATCATGACCTTCGCATGCTCGAATGCGTAACGATGGCCTTTTTCGCCTGCGGTGAGAAGAATAGCCCCCATCGAAGCTGCCATGCCCATGGTGATGGTATAAACCGGTGATGAGATCATGTTCATGACATCGTAAATTGCCATGCCCGAAGAAATCACTCCGCCTGGTGAATTGATGAAGAAATAAATTGGCTTACCTGGGTCGGTCGCCTCGAGAAACATCATGCGCTCGACGAGCATTTCAGCCGTTTTGTCAGTGACTGCCCCCCAGAGAAAAATCTGGCGCTTTTCAAGAAAACCTTCTGCCAAGCGCTCGCGCAGCGGCGCCGGGCGGTCTTCTTTTTTATTTTCGCCTTCTTCTTCGTCGAAGCGGATTTCAAACGGGTTGAGCTGCATACCTGCAATATACGATTTGCGTCACAGGACGGACAGAAATTTCTGCATCAGTATCGCATCGTCACCGTTGGCGTAATAGCGTTTGCGCCGCGCAAATTCGCTAAAACCGGCCTTTGCATAAAATCGAACGGCAGAGATATTTTGGGCTGCTACTTCGATGAGGCACCGCCCGCCCGAAATCTGCGACTCCGTTAAACGCAGAAGCTCGTTTGCGAGCCCGCGACGCCTGTGTGCAGTGAGCACACCAATTTTGTGGATCTCGTAATCATCGCCAGCCCGGGCAGCTGAACAAAACCCAACGGCAGAGCCATCGGTTATGGCAAGATAAATGGTCACGGCGTCTGATTGAATTTCAGATTGCCACTGTTCGTCTGAATACGCTGAAGAACCGAAAATTTGCGCATCGAGCCAAGCAATGACCGGTAGATCGCCGCGGGTGGCGACCCTTATCTCTGCGCCGATCAATAGTTTGAGAACAGCGCGTCGACGATCACCTTCTGCTCTTTGAGGCTCATGTCGCCGCAACGGCGCATGATGCGTATCGCATCGATCTTGCGGCCGCGTTTTGCGAGGGCTGCTATGTCTTTTTTTTCTTGCGGTGTTAGGTCGAGCCCTGAGAGTGTTGGCCGCTCATTGTTGTAGGCCGGTGTCTTGCACGGTTGTTTTTCAGGGACTGCAGGTTCTTGCGCTGCCAGGGCGACCGTCAACAGAACGAAAGCGAATAGGCTGCTCGGTTTCATACAAACTTTCTGATTATAAAGTTCGTGAATTGCAGCGCAGCGGCACTCACCATCAGCGTGCGCGCAGATTTAATCGTGAGACGATCGGTGAGCTTATCGGCCACCCAGAAAATGATGACGTTAAAGATGAAACTGACGAGCAGGCTAAAGAGCCCGAGCGAAATGAAGTTGAGTAGCTTTTTCACAATGACTAAGGTCGCAATATTGAGCACAGTCGCCGTACCGCCGAGCAAGAACCCGACAACCACATTCACCCCGACAAGAATCAGCGCCGCCACGGGAATCGCCCCGGCTTCGATATGAAAATCAGGCATCGCCTTATTGAGCGCGTAGAGCAGGAGGCAGAAAACCCCGAACATGACAATCAGTTGAATAAGCATGCGCTAAGGCCATTGCCCCCAATGCTATGGCAATCGATTTTAGCACCCGCCTGGTCACCAAGCCCCTCGATGTTAAAAAAGCGGAGTAAACCCGTGGTCGGTCTTGCTCGTCAGAATCTCGAATGCCGCGCGGTTGCGGGTGCTGAGCTTCGCCGTCAGCCCGATGCGGCTTTTTTCGGTTAAAGAGACCTCGCAAGCTGCGACTTTTGTGTTGAGACAGGTTTTGACATCACCCGGCGGGTTGTAATAGTTGAGCGCGACAAAGTCTTGCCTGTCGGCATAAATGCGCCCTTCGATTTTGAGATCCGCATTTTCGCCCGAAAAAGACCAGTCAAAGTAATCCACATTCGCTTTATTGCGAATTGCCTGCCAGTAGGTATTGAGCACATAATCGTTGCCCTTGTGGCGCAGGGTAATCGGTGTAAGATAAGGTGTCATGAGGGGCCCGAACTTGAGCTTCGCAGAGGCTACCTCAAGAAATGAATCGGGTTCGCCGTCGAAACCTGCAACCTGACCCCAGGCATATTCATCGGTATGCCGCGAGCCCCAGTTATGGTTTTGGCTGCCCTGCCACGCATCGATCGCATGCTTCTTGCCATTCACGACAAAGGTGCCGCTAAAGGTCACGAATGGCTGCGCGATCAAGAGCTTTGCCCGCGGCAGCGGTGCATCGTAAGAAGCGAGCGGCATCGGAAAAATCGGCTGGTTGTTCTTCGCGCCTTTGATCTGTTCGATAGAAAGATTCCACTCGATCTTGTTTTCACCGCGATTTTGCGCTGAACCTTTGAGCGAAGTGGAGTTCAGCGTCGCGCCGTCGAAATCCAAATCGAAATTGGTGTTTGAGTAGCGCGCGCCGGCCAGGGGAAACTCAGATTTCGCCGCCACCGGCGCTTTGCCCTTTTCAAACCAGATTGCCCAAAGCTCGCCCATGGGCTCTTTTATGCCGGCCCCCTTATCGTTCTGGTAGATCGTATAGCGTATCCAAAAAGCGGTGCCGCTTGCAGTGTCGTTCGCGCGCATAAAATAACTTTCATAATGGCCGCCGCTCTGCGCGCCGCGAAACCGGGTGAAGTTCGCCGTCGCCCTTGCTTTTTCGAGTTGTACCTGCATGCGCTCATTGTCTGACCGAGCGACAGCCCGTCCATTATTTTATGACACCTGTGTCATTATTTACGGATGCGGTGACGGGGTTTCCCTGAGCGCGGGTAAAAAGCCCTGCGTGAACGCAAAATAGAGGATTTCTTCGAGCTGCCAGGTAAGGCTGAGCCCCCGCTGTTGCAGCCTTTTCATGCCGCGCAGCGTTTTGATTGTCAGCGTTGCGCGGGTACCCTGCAGCTTCTCACCCCGCGGCCGCTGCACGCCCGACCGGGCAAGCCGGTGCCCGTGCGGACTCGTGTAATAAACGGGTTCAACCGCAAAATTGCGGTAGCGCTCGTTCTGCACCTTGTCAAAAAATCGGTCTGCGATAAATTCAAGCGAACGCACGCTGGGTAAATGCGCGAGCGCCCGGCGCGCGGGCGCAGACAGTGCAAAGGTCATTTCAATCGTTGCCATGGTATCTCCTCAAAGGGTGGCCCCTTAATGATTAAATACCCAAAAACGCCGATTTTTTCTCACGCCACAGAAAAAAAGTTAAAACTCTGACCGGGTTCTGCGCATTTTTTTTCGCATGAACCAGGCGGGCAAAAGCAGCACCAGCAATAACCATGAGGATGGCTCAGACATACGCGCCCGTTCGCCTGTATCGAGTTCATTTTTCGCGTTCAGCATCTTTTTGTGCAGCTCGCTGAGTTTCAGTCTTTGTGCTTCGGTTTCGAGTACAATGGAACCCGTCGCCGCATTGAGCACTCCGGTTTGCAGCGCAGCGACGACAGCACGGGGTCTCGAGCCGAAATCACCGAGCACGAATCTGTGGTGGTGGGCAGCACCGTCTATGGTGTTATTCTTCTCGCCGGCGACATTGGCTGCCACCAGGCGCGCTGCCGGCGCAAAATACCGGTCGCCGGCCTTACGCACCGGCAGCCGCAGCCGTGGCCTGTCAGCGCGAGGCTGCCCCGCAAAACTCCATGTTTGCGCTTTGCCGGCAGAGACCTGCAAGAAGCCGTCGCTATCACCGTAGTAGGGCATCAGATACGAGAGGTTGTGCCAATCGGCGAAAGGCGGTTGCTGCGTCAGCACGACAAAGACGGGATAGTCTGCCTTTGTCATCTGCTCATAAATGAGCGCACGCAGGGCCAACTCGAGAAAAAAACCCTCACGGTTCTCTGGGCAGGTAATGGCATTGCCCGGGCTCAAAGCCTGCGTCGTGATGCCCGAATTCACATAGCTGATGCGCGCACCTGCATTATTGAGACCGAGGTACCGGGCGGCGATTTCTGCGTCTTGAGCATAAGAAGTACCGGCATCGGCGCTGCAATCGACAATATAATGCAGGTATGGGGTACGGCTGCCGAGCTGATGAAGTTTTGCCGCCGGTAGCAGCGCATAATCACCCGTCGTTGCGGTTAACGGTGCCTGCAAATCTTTGCCCGCGAGATTCACGACCCGGCCACCGAGGTTCAGAGTTGCATCACCCGCATGCGTGAAGTGCAGCCTCACATCGCGAAAGCCAGCTGCTGGCACGGGAAATACCTTCCAGCGGAGCAAATTCGCTTTTTCGTAGTAGATAAGGCTTGGGTCGCGCATTCTTTCAGTAACGCGGTTGTAAACCCAAAGCGCCAGACTGCGCGTCGTGATTTGCGCGGGCACTTCGACGCCGTCAATCGTCAGCCAATGTTGTGACAGAAAAACATTGTCGGGCAGGTTGATATAGGTGTCGAGCTCTGCGTTGCGTGAGAGATCCTCATTTTTTATACGAATGCGCAACACTGTCTCAGCCATCATGCCTTTGTCATTTTTCTGCACGGTGACATCGGCAACGCGAACGCGCGTTACGCTCGCCGGCGGCTGCGCGGTTGCCCTGCGCTTTTCACCCAACAAGACGAGGCGCAGCTGGCTGCGCAATGCTTCAGAAATTTCAGCACCATCGAGAACTATATTGCGGTAAAGGCGATCGTAGATTGGTACACCGGCATCGTTCATAAACTGCCGTCCGGGTTTCGCCGCGCGCTTCTCGGTCAGCGCAATGATCTTGCGCGCATTCACGTTTGGCTGCTGGTTCACTGAGAGCGGCGCGTGTTGTACATACTCAATGGCGCGCACAAGCATCAGCCGGTCGAGGTAAGTGTCGGTGAGCACCAGCGCGGGCAGAAGCGAAAGACCTGCCACAGCAAGAGCGAATATTCTGGCGTTGGAATATTCAGCCTTCAGGGCCACGAAATCTTTTTTCAGACGCATTAGCTGCATCGCAGCCGCAAAATATGGTATGAGCAGCAAGAACCCAAGGCCGATGGCCGCGATGAGCAGCAATGCAAGCGGTACGTAGAGCAAGAAGACGACGCAAAAATAGAGCACAAAAACAAAACCTGAAAGCCGCGCCACCACGCAGAGCGTGAAGAGCGCTCTGTGCCGGCTGTCGGGCAAGAGATAGACAAGCGCATTGAAGGCGGCCAGCAGCCAGAATTCGGGCGCATTAAAATTACCGAGCACCATTTGGCTTTCGCGCGCAACGGGCCCGTAGGCATTGAGTAAGAGCCCCACGAGCGGCAACACACCTATGAAGACAAGCCGCAGCGACCAGTTGACGCCCGGCTCTGCCAGTTTCGCGGTGTGTTTTGAGGCAACATGCAAGAGCAGGCGCAGCATCACGAACGAAAATACTGTCGTGAGGCCAATGAGGTACATCTGCTGCAGATCTGCGCCGATGCCGGTCCCAAAGAAATTGCGAAACACATTAAACGAGATGTATGCCACAACGGGTAATGCAATCGCGGCAATAATGTTTGCTACGAGATTGCGCTGGCTCGAAATCTGAAAATGCGTTGCCAGATAAAACAACACAAAATAGAATATTGGTATAACCGCTGAAAAAATGAGCGTCATATAATCGCCTTGATCGAATATCCATTCTGCGACAGTAATCGATACGTGCACGTAGCGCAGGTAGAGATAAACGCCCGCAGCAACTGCAACGGCGAGGCTAATCAAGATTTTCACCGGCACAAGTTGCTGCCGCATCAAGTACCAGAAGCCGACCGCTGCTGCTGCGAAACCTGGCAACATCGTCAACAACAGGCCGACACTGAATCCCGATCTCTGTTGCATTGTCAGGTCGGGCCAGGCGATACTGAGCATCGATATAGCGCCAATAAGCGATACCAGGGAAGGCAAGGCCCCCGCGACGATGAGGCCGATGTTAAGGGTTCGATGGTTGTTGTGCATTTTTAATCCTATAGAGAAGCAGTGAATATGAAATTAAGAGAGACAGAAAGACCGCGATGCCCACAGCCTCGTGCAGCCACGCGCGCCCGATGGCGAACGGCTGCAGATTCAAAAAGATCGCGACCCGCAAGAAATTTGCCGCGAGCGTCACCGCGTAAACAGCGGCTGTCAGAAAACCCAGATGCAGCAATATACGCGCGGGCACCAGTTTGAATCGACTGGGCCAAGGCAGCGCCTCGGGAAAGAGCCAGGCAGTCGTGATCGCGGCGATCACGAAGAAATTGATACCGGCACAACTGAAATCAAGAAAGAAATCTGAAAAGTAAAATTGACCGGCACGCTCGTCATAACCTTCACCGGTGTATACAGAGAGCAGCAATGCAAGCGGATATAGAAACACACGGTGCACACCCACAGAGGCCGTCATCGCGGCCAATTTCACCGCGGCTGCAATCCCCAGCAAACCTACCGGCAAAAGCCACGCAGCGCAACGCATCGCAGGCGAACGTCGGGTCACGCGACCAACCTGCAAGCGCGATTTCGATTGCCGTCGTATGCTCGCGGCAGTCTTTCAGCCATGAAATATCAGACTCCGAAATATATCTGTGCGTTCATTTTTCTTCTGCTCGCGAGCTGCAGCAGCCTGCCGAAAGGCCAGCCAGGCGAAGCGGCCGAACAAATGACGCAGCGCATTCTGGCTGCCGCCGACTATGAAAAATGGAAAGCGACCAGCGCCGTGACGTTTGTTTTTCGCGGCGACGACCGCATTTTCTGGGACAAAAAGCGCAAACTCATCGAAGTGCAGTTCAAGAAAAATCTGGTTCAGTTCAGTGAAATCACCGGCAAGTCGCTCTGCTTTGAAGGCGAAAGACGCCTCACCGACGAATGTGGTGAACTCACGGCGGCGGCAGTGAAACGCTTCTACAACCACACGTATTGGCTGAACCCCGCTTTCCATATCGATACGCCCAATGCGGTTAGGGCAATCGCCGAAGAAAACAAACTGCTGGTGACCTTTAAATCGGGCGGTGCGACACCCGGCGACTCTTACCTGTTCACTACAGACGACGAGGGCAAACTCAGCGAGATGCGCATGTGGGTGTCGACTCTGCCTTTGAAGGGGGCACGCGCCACCTTCGCGAATTACCAGAAATCGGCAACGGGAGTGCGCGTCGCACTCGACCATAAGGTTGCTTCACTCGCAAACGTTAACCTCACCGAGTTGCAGATGTTTGCAGTTTACCCCGAAGCCGGTAAACCCGATAGGTTTCAGGGCCTGTTAGAGCTGACCGGCGGCCCCGGAAGCGAATCGCTTAACCGTAAGAAATAGTTTTACCGATCGGTAAAACTCACGGCGCCGGTATCACGGTGCACACGCACCGCCGGCTTCACATAGGCCTGAATCGTCTTGTATGGATAACTCTCGCGCGTTACATGATAGTAGTCGCCGAGAATCAGCACGTGATCGCGCGCTGGCTTTTCGCACCAGTGCTTGTCGATTCGGCTTTCGCAGCGCTGGCGAAAAACAGCCTCGAGGTGCGGCTTCGCAAGCCTCAAAGCTTCTGCCGCTGAGACACGCGACCGCGCAGTACTCTCATCGCCGGGCGCAACCATCTCGGGGCTCGCGCAGGCCTGAGCAAATACCACAAGCAAAAAAGACATGATGGCCCGCATGCGTATGCTAATCAGACCAAGAAGCCAGTCGGCGTCAATCGCAATACGGCGTCGCAGCGCTGCAGCAAAAGCGTCGAAAAATCAATTGTGGTCGACATGCCATAAATGTTAGCCCCGATGGGCTATGGGGCTCGCCTACGCCGACATTGAACTCAGTAACCCACGCCGCGATGACCTAAAATCGCTCAAAGTCAAGAGTCTCGTCGATACGGAGGCGGTGATGCTCTGCCTGCCTGAGCATCTGGTGACACAACTCGACCTCGATGAAAATGGTACACGCGACGTTTCGACCGCTGATGGCCGGTCTCACAAGGTGCCTTACGTCGGCCCGGTGAAGGTGAGGTTTGGCGACCGCCTTTGCTTTGTGGGCGCGCTGGTTATGGGCGACGAACCTTTGCTCGGCGCAGTGCCGATGGAAGATATGGACCTGGTCGTGCACCCGCTTTCGCGCACCTTGTCAGTTAACCCCGAAAGCCCGAATTTTCCCCACCACAAAATTAAGTAACCAGGCAAACCTGGCTGTCCCATAGCGAAATATACTTGCCGCCCCGCCCCGGCTATAATACCCTTTAACCGATGGATCTCGCATGCCTCATGCGCCCCCGAAAGCTCTGCCTCTGCAAAGGCGTGAGCAAACAAGATATCGAAGAGGCAGTTGCAGCCGGCGCCGACAACTTTCGCCAGCTGATCGCCAAAACCCACGCCACGACCGGCTGCGGCACATGTTACCGAGACGTCTACGCAGCATTTCGCGAAGCCCGCGAGCAGAAGGTATGTACCCTGACGGGCCAAATCGGCCTGAAATTTCCGTAGGTGACCGGGCGGGAGCTCGCGAAGCATAACACACAAGGCGCATTCTCTTGGCTATGCGAATTGCGATGCCGCCAAGCGCGGCAAATCAGCGCAAATTCGGGCGGCTTTGCGCCCCTCGCATAGCGAATCGCTTCGATTCGCGGAGGAATTTACTTTGATGAGCAGTTCGCATGGGCAAGATAATGCGCGTCGGCGAGTTCCCGCCTGGTCACTTAGGCAAGTTTCTGGCAAGGGCACAATTGCTTGCCCAAATGCGGTTTTTTGCCGTATAATAAGAAGAGACCGCGATAATGAGGATATCCCCCTTATACCCTGCTGCGGCTTTGTTGGCCGCCCTGACCGTATTTGCAGGTAACCTGCGCGCCAAAGAGATTCGGGAAAACCCGGTTCAGAAAAAGCTCGAACGCTACCTGCCCTATAGCATCGACGAAATTGAGGCCTCAGCGGCCTCGATCAATTTTAACCCCCGTCTGGTCGCTGAAGAACTTGGGCAAAAACTCGACCAGTTTTACCTCAGCGACCCGTCAGAAAAAAAGATCGCCAACCGGCAAGACAATGATTCGAATGCAGCCTGGTACCGCAAAGAGTGGAACGTTAACCTGCAGCGACTTTTCATGCGCGACCTGCTCGCGCGCACGCAGAAGTCCTTTATTATCAAAGAAGCTCCTAATCTCGCCGTGCTGCACTACAACTTTGCGCTTGCGCAGATGAAGCTGAAAAAGCCGTACCATGCGGCTTTTCATTTTGCACAGTCGCTGCGCTATCGCAGCCTCAGGCTCGACGATGAAATTTATGTCGATAGAGATCGGCTGCAGCTGACGAAGGCGGGCGCTGCTGAAATTGCCGACGCCGATGCCTACCGCGAAGCCAAGAAGCAGCTCGATGAAAAAACGCGTGAAAAGCGCCGGCTCGAAGAAGAACTTGTGCTACTCGATGATCGCTCGCGTTCGCCTGAGTTGAATGCCCCATCGACCACGGGCAATTCGGTCGAGGCTCAGCGGCAAAAGCAGCAGCAACTGATCGCCGACCAGAGAGAAAAGAGTCGCCAGGCACTTCAGCGTGTGCGCGACGAATTCGAAAAGGCGAAACAGGCATTCGATAACGCCAAAATAAAGTACACCGAACACGAGAAAACCTACAACCGAAAATCGTCTGATATGCTGATCGAGATGGCCGCGCTCGTGCGGCAGATCGAAGATACGATCAAAGAGCGCTCGAAAGTTTTGAACAAGAAGGCACTCTACAAGACCAACTTCAACCAGACGCTGCAGCACGACTACAGCCAGAATCGACAGTTCACGGCGTTCGCCAACGTGCTCGAAGCGGCGACACGGCTCGACCCTGAAAATCCCGCGATCAATTTTCAGCTCGCTGAAGAATACCGCACATCGCAAGACGTTTCGCGCAGCATCGATTCGTACGAGCGTGCGCTCACGGCCAATGAAAAACCGCGGCCAGGCTTTGAGCTGAAAGACGAGCAGATTCGCAAGGCTCACGCTTCGCTCGGGGCGCTTTATTATGCCAAAAGCCGGTACGTCGACGCAGCATTTTTTTATGAAAAGGCGCACGCCGAGACGCCGAATAGCCCTGAGAAGCAGAACCTCAGTTGGCAGCTCGGCAAACTGCACGTCGAAAAAACCGGAAACTATGAACGGGCGGCGGCGCTTTTCGAAGAATACCTCAGAAGCATCGCGACCCTCAACCCAAGCGATGTGAGCGACCGCACACAATGGATAAAAGAACGCTTCACAGCGAATAAATACCTCATGCACATCTACGGCAAAAAGAGCGACAAGACGCAGGTGATGCGCACGATGCAGGGCGCCGCTGCTGCACACCAAGACCTTGAAACGCTGATCACCGAGCTGCGGCAGCGCAATAACAAAACCTACAACGACATGCAGGTGGCGAAAAAGGCGCTTTTCGACGACGTGCGCAGCCGCGAACTCAACAATTACCTGAAGCTCGAATCTGACTTTGAAAAGCAGAAGCGCGAGCTCGCGATTATCGAAGCGGGCCGCAATAGTTTACCGCTCGCGCAGTTTTACTCGCAATACGCCGGTTTTCTCGAGTCAGAAAATGACATACAGGGTGCCCTCGCGGTCTATGGCACAGCTGAAAAACACGGTCTCGGCGCCGACCATGCGCGGCGTGAACAGGGGCGGCTGCGCGCGCAGTACCTGCAGTGACTGATAATGGTTGCCGCGCGCTGATTCGCGGGCATGTTGGCCCATGACAGTGCTCTCGTTTCCCTTTTGGATAATATTCTCAGTCGTGAGCCCGGTACTCATATTATTGCTGGTGCTGGGCGTCGGCATGTTCACCGCACCGGCGCTCAAACAAAAACCACCCCTGATTGAGAAGTATCCGTCGTAAATACGGGCGGGCGCGGAGCGATCTCGCTTGCCACCAGTAAGGAGCATTCTGCGCTGCCCCATGATATCATTACTCATGCCATTCTGGTTTATCATCGCGATCTTCAGCCCGGCACTCTTGCTCTTCTTTTTCGTCGGCATTCAATCAGGCGCCAAGGCACCGGTTAAGGCGAAGGCACCGACGGGGCAGATGCATATGTCAGCGCTGCCCGTGGCCGATGGCCCGGGAAGCGAAGCAAAGCAGCCGGTCTAATGGATTCTGGCCATCTGAAAACCCGCTGAAAAATTTCTGTGAAACCGCGCATCTCGGTGATTACACTCGGTGTTGCGGATCTCGAACGTTCTGTAGCCTTTTACCGTGACGGACTTGGTCTCGAGACGCAAGGCATCATCGGCAAAGAATTTGCGCACGGCGCCGTTGCGTTCTTCGAGCTTTCGGGTGGGCTCAGGCTCGCGCTCTGGCCACGAAGCAGCATCGCGCACGACTCGGGGCTTTCACCTGCAATGCCCTCTGCAACAGAAATGACCCTGGGCCACAACGTCATGAGCCGCAACGAGGTCGACGAGGTGATGCTACAGGCAGCGCGCGCCGCAGCCAAAATTGTGAAACCAGCGGCTGAAACTTTTTGGGGCGGCTACGCGGGCTATTTTCAAGACCCCGACGGTCATCTGTGGGAGGTAGTTTACAACCCGCAGATGCTGCCGGTTGAATGAGACCTACTCTTCTGTGTAAAACGTCTCTGTCTTGACTTCTTCTTTGTTACCCGCTTTGTCGATCGAATAGAACTGCAGAACACCCATGTCTCCAATGCCCTTGAGGTCGGTGTAGGTCAGGCGCTTGCCGTATTCAATGAACGGCAGTGCATTCATGTCTTTGCCAAAAGTCACAATACGGTAAAAGGTTTTGGCGCGACCTGACTCCGCATCTTCGACCAAAAACACCACGCTGCTGTTCTTACCGACAGTGATGCCGCGTTTGGTGTGCAACGGCTCGGCGATGACGACCCGGGTCTTGGGCGGGTTCAGTTCAACCTTAAATACGTAATTCTTGGTGAAGACGACTTCATTCGCTGAATTTTCGAGGTTTACCTGCATCTTGTACGTGTCGGGCTTGTCGAACACCAACGGCTCGCGGTATTCGATAAATTCACCCTCACCAATTTTGTACTTGGTCACGAGATTCGGCTGAACGGGAAGTTCAATGCGGCTACCCAGCAAATATTCTGTCTGGCCTTCTTGCACGAGCGGTAGCTTGGGCTCGCGGTAAGCCTTGCGCAGATAATCTTTCACGGCATAGCTGCGGCTATAAGCCCCGGCAACCCCGGTTTTGTGGATAGAGCGCACGCGAAAAAACTGCACCTCTGGCGCGAGCGCTTCGCGAAACACCTTTTCTTTAGTACGCACGACCTTTACACGCGCGCCGCCAATCTTCTCGGCGTCGGTTGCCTTCGACAGATCGATGTCAGAAAATTCGATATCGGTTGCGACCGCATCTGCAGGGGCATTGATGTTCAGAGAGAATACCTTTGCCTCTTTAACTGCGGGCTTAACCGGTTCAGCCTGGGCATTGAGCAGAGACGAAAAGACCAATACCGCGACAGGTATATAGAGAAGGGAACGCTTCATAGGCGCAAATAATCTGCGCACAACACGACCGGTCAATGATAATGCGCCAGCTGCGTTACTTGCGTGAAAGCCGCCGGCGCGTTAGATTTTTCTCAGCCAGGCCAATCTTTCTTTCAACAACGACTGGTCGATCTGCGCCTGCGCATCGGCGATGATTTTCTTGTCGATTGTGCCTGCGATGCGTTCGGCACGGGGAATCTCTGCCTCGGGCAATAGCGCGAGCAGACGCAGACCAAACGGAATCAGGTTTTCTTTGTGCGCAGTTAAGATGACGCGCTTTAGCAGCTCGTCGTCGTACCGGTGAGACATCGCGGCGAGGCGTTCGACGTCGCGTTCGGCGAGATAGTCGGCTATCTTCAGAGCGGTGGCGAGCTGGCCCGATTCGTCTGCCGCATGAATCAATTTCGATAGTGCCTCTGAATCGAGCTTCGCGCAGATAGTCGCCATGTGCGCGTACATATCGTTACTGAGGTGCTTCAAAAAGGCAAATATATGCACGAGCGCACCGTGCTCAATTGCGAACGGCACCATACCGAGTAGCGCGTCGACCGACACGCGGCCTACCAGACTTGCGAGACGCTGGTGCTGGTATTCTTGAAAGTGTGCGAGAAGACCGATGACAGACGGCCACAAGTCTTTGCGCTGTGCAGTTTCAACCATGTCGATGATCTTCTCATCGCTGTAGCCGTCAGTCAGCGTTGCGACATGCGCCTTGTTCTGCGTATAGAGCGCAACGCGCAGCAGCGACTCAGTGTCGGGAATCTCTTTCGAAAGAGTCAGAATTTTGTCTTTGTCCATGTAGTCGACGAAGGCGCCCATGGTGAAATATTTTTTGTCGCGCGTGAGAATGCGCGTCAGGCCCACCAGAATATCCATAGGAAAAGCCTGAATGATGTGAATCGCGCGCGCCGGCACCAGATTTTCAGCCACCTGCGCGAGAAATTCGATGTTGAGACTTTTTGAAATCGCGACCGCCTGCTTCACATCGACATGGTACGTCAGGTTCGCCGTAATGTTGGGCCCCAGCAGAGATTTCGCTACCTGCGCGTTGATAAAGTTGGGCATGAACTTCGCAACGCCCGCAAGGCGCGCCCATACATCTGAGCTGTCGGTCAGAAGCCGGTCAGATATCGACTGATTGAGGTTGCGAAATTCGTCGAGTGAAAGATTGCGCAAGAACTGCAACTTATCAGGCGTTACCTTCAAAACGTGTGCCAACTTTTCAATTTCGGTCATTAAATCGAGGTCGTTCATGTTGAACCATTGTTCACTTTTTGGGCGTTTTGACGAGCAACAATTTCCCGGCGCCGCCTCAAAAATACCAAGCGGCACCGATGCCGGTATAACCAAACCCCGTCATCGGGGTCAGGCGCCATGAACCGGCTTTGACAGGCTGGTCGCGGTTGCGAAATGAGGTGCCGACTGTCCAACCCACGACGTGGCCCAAAAGCGCGCCCGAGATTACGTCACTCAGCCAATGGTGGTCGCCGTCGATCATGGCATACCCCATTGTAGTCGCGAGACCATAACTCAAGACACCCACTACCCAACTGCGCGTCGTCGCGGTGAAAGAAGCTGCAAGGGCGAAAGTGCTCGAGGTATGCCCCGAAGGCCAGAAGAAACGCCCGTCGCCACGTTCGAAATTTTTCCAGAATTCGAACTGAAAGTCTGCGGCATCGGTCGTGCGGCGAAAACTGCTGCTCGTGGTGCCGGGGTTCGCAAGGTCTTTGTCGGGGCCGCGGCGTCCGGTGAGAGATTTGAGTGCCATGGTGAACCCCCCGGTCAGGCCGAGCGCTTGTAAAGCAGATGCCCCATGCATCTGCCAGCTAGAATCGCCCCAGGCGAAACCCCAGCCATAGACGGCGGCAGGCAACACGAGCGGCATATACCAACCCGCGTCGAGCATGCCTTGCGACACGGTCTTGGGCATCAGGTTGTTCTTCTGACTGAACAGCTGGTAGTCATAGTCCCAGTTTGTCTGTACGAGAAGCGTCGTCGATGCCACCGAGGGCAGATGATAATAGAGAGTATTCTCGAGCGAAAAGACCGCGAGGCTGTTATCCCATAATCCCTGAAACGGATGATAGATGATGCTGAATGGTTTGTTTTTCGATTCTTGAGAATCTGGCTCTGGCGCCGGCGCAGCAAAGAGGGCCGGCGCTAACAAAAATGGAAGCATTGACCATTTGAGATTCATAGAAGCAAACAGACCCTGTTTTCATTATGACTATTCCTGTGAAGCCGATTTGCCACGAGAGGCGAACATTTTGGTAAATGCTAGAATCGCCAGCCGCCGGCGAACGTAACCATGAATGACTGCCACGCAGAACCGGCGGGCATCACATCGCCCGGCCCAACTGTCGTGAGGGTGACGGCAGCCTCGTATAAGAACTGCATGCTCAAGTATAGGGGAAATCCTTCTTGAAGAAAAGCAAAACCCAACCCAAAGCGCCACTTAGACAGTTCGAGCGGTTGTTCACGGTATTCATCTGTGAGTTGTGGCAGCGAGGTATTGCGTTCGCGAAATTCTGTATAACCCTGCAGCGGTTTGTAGCTGCCGCTGTGCATGCCCCAAAGCACCGGAAACTCAAAGTGAATCGGCCAACCGAATGGGTTATAGCGAAACACGGGCCCGATAAAGTAACCGTCGGTTTCGGCAACCTGCCCGCCGATGACCGAGCTGCGGCTGTAACGGCCTGTGCCCGTGCGGGCTGTCCAGTTGCTGAGGTATGAATGGTATGCGTACGCGGCCCTGAAGCCGACCCAGGGCAGCATGAGAAACTCGTAGCCGAAACCGGCAGAAAGCATCAGATCGGAGGATCGATAACGGTAAAAGCTACCGTCGTGTGACCAGAAAAACGGCCCGGCACCGTTCACGATGTCTGCCTCGCGGCTGAAGGCCGAGTTCCAGCCGCCACCGAGAGAACCTTCGACAAAAACCAGGTGCGGCCTCGGGCTGTATGAGAACGCAGAAATTGCGGGGTTAATGCAGCACAAGGCCAACCATAGCAGCGTTTGTCTGGCAAATCTGGCCGGCCACATTCGCGTGCCCCTACCAGACAGTGTTCGCGTCGTCATTTATGCCTCGCTGCCGGTTCATTTGGTAGACGGCAAAACCCGGCGGATTGCCCTTGCTGACCCAGAATTATGGTTAAAAGTTCCTTCTCTTTGACCGCCTGTGTCGAAGGCACGGTATGACGCGTGCCACGCCGCACCGATCTCAAGAAAATCATGATTATCGGTTCTGGGCCAATCGTTATTGGTCAGGCCTGTGAATTTGATTATTCGGGCACTCAAGCCGTAAAGGCCCTTAAACAAGAAGGCTACGAAGTCATTCTTATCAATTCAAACCCGGCGACGATCATGACCGACCCTGAGCTTGCCGACAGGGTTTATGTCGAGCCGATTTCACTGCCCTACCTGACGCGTATTATCGAACAAGAACGCCCCGATGCTCTGCTGCCGACGGTCGGCGGGCAAACAGCCCTCAACGCCGCGCTCGCGCTGTCACATGCAGGCGTGCTCAAACAATATGGTGTCGAGCTGATCGGCGCCAACGAAGCCGCAATCAAGAAAGCCGAAGACCGCAAGCTCTTCAAAGAAGCGATGGAGAAAATCGGCGCAGCGATGCCCGAATCGGGTATCGTCACCAGCCTCGAAGAAGCGCTTGCACTGATTGACCGCATCGGCCTGCCGGCAATTCTGCGGCCGTCATTTACACTCGGCGGTAGCGGCGGCGGTATTTGCTACAATCGTGAAGAATACATCGCGATGGTGACAAAAGCTCTGACTGAAAGCCCGACGCACCAGGTGTTGATCGACCAGAGCATTCTCGGCTGGAAAGAATATGAACTCGAGGTTATGCGCGACGTCGCCGACAACGTCGTGATTATCTGCAGCATCGAAAACCTCGACCCAATGGGCGTGCACACCGGCGACTCGATCACGGTGGCGCCGCAGCAGACACTCTCAGACGTCGAGTACCAGAACCTGCGCGACCTCTCGATCAAGATAATCCGTGAAATCGGCGTTGAAACCGGCGGTTCGAATATTCAGTTCGCCGTGAACCCGCGCGACGGCCAGATTATGATCGTCGAAATGAACCCGCGTGTTTCAAGGTCGTCGGCCCTGGCTTCAAAGGCGACGGGCTTCCCCATTGCGAAAATTGCCGCCCTGCTTTCAGTCGGCTATACGCTCGACGAGATCTCAAACGACATTACCAAAAAAACTCCGGCGAGCTTCGAGCCGACAATCGACTACGTCGTCACGAAAATACCCCGCTTCACTTTTGAGAAATTTCCCGAAACGCAGCGTGTGCTCGACACACAGATGCGCTCGGTCGGTGAAGCGATGGCGATCGGCCGCACGTTTGCCGAGTCGTTTCAGAAGGCGATGCGCTCGCTCGAGACCGGCCGTTATGGCTGGGGTGCAGACGGCAACCTCGAGACGACGCTCGAAATTCTGCGCATCGGCGACGAGGCCACGCAGCGCCGCCATATTCTCGAGAAGATCAGCGTTCCGTCAGACACACGCATTTTATATCTGCGCGAGGCATTGGCGCGCAACTTTGCTCTCGACGAGGTCTACCAGCGCACCTTTATCGATAAGTGGTTTTTGACACAGCTGAAACGCATTCTCGACGTCGAGAACCGCGTGCGCGAAGCGTACCGCAGCCAAAAGACGATCTCGAAAGAGCTGATGCGCGAAGCAAAGCAGGCAGGCTTTCATGATCGCCAGCTGGCGTTTCTGAGCGCTTTTGACCAAATTGAAAAAATGACGCATGAACTTGCGCGCATGGAGCCCGGCTCTTCGGCATACATGGCGCGCATGTCAGATATCACGCAGATCTTGCAAGCTCAAGAAGCTGCGATTCGCGGCGCGCGCCTCGAGGCCAAAGAGACCCCCGTCTACAAGCGTGTCGATACCTGCGCAGCAGAATTCGAATCGTTCACTCCCTACATGTACGGTACCTACGAGACCGAAAACGAGGCCGAAATTTCAGACCGTGCAAAGGTCATGATTCTCGGCGGCGGGCCGAACCGCATCGGCCAGGGCATCGAATTCGATTATTGCTGCTGCCACGCCAGCTATGCGCTGCAAGAAATTGGGATAGAGAGCATCATGGTGAACTCGAACCCTGAGACGGTCTCTACCGATTACGACACGTCAGACAGGCTATACTTTGAACCTCTCACCGTCGAAGATGTGATGCACATTCACGACCAAGAGAAACAAAGCGGCGACCTCAAGGGCGTCATTTTGCAGTTCGGCGGCCAGACACCGCTGAAGCTCGCAAAAGCGCTCAGCGCGAACGGGGTCAAGATTCTCGGCACCAGCGTTGAGAATATCGAGCGGGCCGAAGACCGCCGGCTATTCAACGATCTCATCGATAAACTAAAACTCAAACAGCCGCGCGGCCGCATGGCTGCTTCGCTCGAAGAGGCTCTCGCGGCGGCGACCGAAGTTGGTTATCCGGTGTTGGCACGCCCTTCGTTCGTGCTCGGCGGCCGGGCGATGATGATCGTGCACACCGAAGACCAGCTGCGCGCGTATATGCAGACGAGCGTCGAGGTGAGCCGTGAGCGCCCCGTGCTGATCGACCAGTTCTTGTCGGGTGCCCTAGAGGTCGATGTCGACGCACTCAGCGACGGTAACGACGTTTTCATTGCGGGCATTCTCGAACACGTCGAAGAAGCAGGGGTACACTCGGGCGACAGCGCCTGCATATTGCCGACCAAGAACATCAGCGATGCAATTTTAGACGAGCTGCGCAAGACGACGCGGGCAATTGCGCTCGAACTCAAGGTCATCGGCTGCATTAACATTCAGTTTGCCATCGTCGGCAGCGATGTTTATGTGCTCGAAGTAAACCCTCGCGCTTCACGCACGGTGCCGTTTATCTCAAAAGCGATCAAGGTGCCACTCGCAAAGATCGCGACCAAAATCATGCTCGGCCACTCGCTGAAGAGCCTGGGCCTGACGAAAGAAATATTGCCCGAACTCTACCACGTGAAAGAGGTGGTGCTGCCATTTAAGAAATTCTCGGGGGCCGACACCATTCTTGGCCCCGAAATGAAATCTACCGGTGAAGTTATGGGCATCGGGCGAACGGTGCCCGAAGCCTTTTTCAAGGCGCAGGTCGCTGCGGGCCAAAGGCTGCCCGAAAAGGGCACAATCTTTGTTTCGGTGAACGATGCCTCGAAACCCCCGCTTTTGCCTGCACTCAAGGCGGCTGCGGCGGCAGGTTATACCATCATGGCGACCGATGGCACGGCGCAGCGTCTCAGCGAGGCAGGCATAGCAACCGAGCGCGTCAACAAGGTACACGAAGGCCGCCCCCATGTGGTCGACAGCGTCAAGTCAGGTTCGGTGCAGCTCATTATTAACATACCGACCGACATCAAGACGCGCAACGACGCGCTCGAAATTCGCCTCTCAGCCCTGCAATATTCTATCCCTTACTTCACCACGGTCGAAGCGGCGCGTGAAGCCCTCTTCGGTATGGTTGAGATGAACGGCAAGCGTGAAGAAGTTTACGTTTTGCAAGAAACGCAGATGCGTACATAATTCATGCGGCACCCGCGCCGCGTGAATCAGTTTCCGGTCAGATAGATCATCAGACCGATTTCGATATCTTCATCACCAATTCTGAACTGGTTCTCAATCACGAGTAATTCAGAGCGGGGCGATGCAAGCCTCTCGTCGATTAATCCCCGTATCGCTTCAGGTGTCGCCAAGAGCGAGGGTGTAGCCGGCTCGACCGATTTCTCAGTCAAAAAGGTCAGCGTATTCGTGTACGCGCTGCCGAGAATGTTCGTGATCTCGAGCAAGGGACTCGGGTCAAATTCGCCCTCGTGCGCAATGCCCGCGGCGCTGAACAGAATCTGTGACATCTTTTCTGCGGCGTCGCGCCCGAGCACCAGATCGATGGCCCCGGCAGCCGGCAGCATCGGTAAATGGATCAGAATAATGTCGTTGATGCGGTCGAGAATCTTGCGAGTCGCCTCGTGCGATTTTTCTGCCTTGAGCCGCGAACCTTTGCTTTTTTTGACCGCAATCGTGCTGATGCCAGTTAGCATCTGAATGCCCTGCACGGCCGTCTTGTTACTCTGCGCTATCCAGTTGCGGACAAATTCTTTGTCGTTGATGTCGATTATGGGTGTCATGGGCCTGGCCTCAGCGGCTTTCTGTTCAACCTCAATTGCCTCGATGCCAATACTCTGCATATCATTTTCAGACTCGGTTCGGCGATCACTATTTTTGGCCTGCGCCGATTCGCGTGTTGGCATGTGGCCTCTTGACCGGTGCATCTGCACGATTTCTTCAAGGTCGACGATGAAAATGATGTCGCTGTCCCCAAGCATAGACACGCCCGCAATGCCCGGTACATGCCGGTAATGTTCACCGAGCGACTTGACCACGAGTTCTTGCTTTTTGAGAAACTCGTCGATGCTGATCGCGACGCGGTGCCGGTTAATTTCAGCCAGAATCACATGCACGTGCTCTCCGCTGTCTTCTATCGCAGGGTACCCCAAAGCCCGGTCGAGGCGAATAAACGGAATCACCTCGTCGCGCACGTGCAAAGACTCGCGCCCCTGTACGCGCACGACACTGCCCGCAGGCACGCGCAGACTCTCTTCAATCGAGTTCAGCGGCGCCGCAAAAATATCGTTACGCACTCTGAACGTGAGCGCGGTCAAGATAGCGAGCGTCAGAGGCAGCTTGACGACCATGCGGGTTCCCTGCCCTTCAATCGAGGTTATCTGCAGATCACCCGAAAGTTTGCGTATCGAATCGCGCACGATATCCATACCAAAGCCGCGACCTGAAATATCGTCAGCCGCTTCTTTGGTCGAAAAGCCCGGCATGAAAATGAAATCCTGCACCTCGGCGTCGGTAAGAGAATCAACCCTCTCGGCCGAAACAAGGCCCTTTGCCAAGGCCCGCTCGACAATTTTGCGGCGGTTGAGACCCCGACCATCGTCTTCAACCGAAATCAGAATGCTACTGCCAGATTGTGCGGCGGCGATGCGCAGTGTCGCCTCTGCTGTCTTACCCTGCGCGATGCGCTCATCGGGTAGTTCGACACCATGATCAAGTGCATTGCGAATCAGGTGCGTCAGCGGCTTCACCATTTCATCGATGACGCGCTTATCCAGTTCTGTCTCGGCTCCGGTGATTTCAAGGCGAAGGGCTTTGCCCGATTTATCTGCATAGTCGCGCACGAAACGCTTAAATCTTGAGAACACGTGCTCGATCGGCAGCATGCGGGCTTTCATGACGATCGCCTGAATTTCTGCGGCGACGCGAAAAATTTCACGACTCTTGTCGGTCAGCTTAATCGATTCTTCGGCGGGCAAATGAAACTGGGCAAATTCGTCGGCCAGATGCTGCAAGCCGCTGTTGGTAATAACCAATTCTCCTGTCAGGTTGAGCAATTGGTCGAGCGTGCGCACCGATAGTCGCACTGTATCGCTCGCGGGTGCTGCGATATCAGCGGGTGCATCGGCGACTTTCGCGGCGGCGATCGCAGAGCGTGCCTGCGCCTGCGCCGAGGCAGCGGTCGTTGAACCTTCGGCGATCGCGACATTTTCGATCAGGTCAATGTTCAGGTTCTCACGAATTTCTGCCGCATCAGATGAGGTCTTCAGCACGAACAGCAGCTGCCGGTCAGACGCGGCGAACTGAGGGCTTTCGAGCGCGTCGTCACCCGGCTCTTTGCGCAAAATAGTACCGAATTCTGCGAGCCGTGTTTCGGCCAGAAATGCGCGAACCGAAGGAGCGAGTTCTGAACGCGATATATGCAACGTGACAGTGAGTTCGCGCTCCATCTCGGCCGAAGATTCTTTGGCCTCGCGCTGCCCGGTTTCGAGAAGCAATACCTGAATGCGGTCTGTCAGCTCTCTTATGGGTATCGCATTCGGGTCACTGCCTTTCTTCAGTGCCTGACCGATCGCTGCCATAACGGAGCGGCATTCGGTAAAAAGGCCAATACTGTCGCGGGTGAGCGTAACCCCACCTGCGAGCACCTCTTGCAGGGCGGTTTCGACCGCATGGCCCAACGCAACGAGGTTCGTCAGGTTCATCATCGCCGCGTTGCCCTTGATGGTATGCGCGGCACGAAAGACTTCGTGCAGATATTCGGTGCTCTGCGGGGCTTCTTCGAGCTGCACCAGCGCCTGCTCGATTGCGGCGAGATTTTCGGTCAGATCTTCGAGAAATGCTGATACTTCAGCGCTCACGGCCATGCCCTATTTTCGGTGTTTTTCAGGCAGGCAGAGACAAATAATTTTGTGTAAAGGCCAAACCAGACGGCCGATAACTGAATATGGTTCCATCGCTCGAGGGCTCAACTGAACAGCAGGCGCCGGCACAGGGCATTCATGCGCTGCGCGGCGACAAGGTTAACGTACGCAGCTTCACGTTCAGCTTCGCACTGGGTATCTTTCTGCTCGTTGAACTCGTAATTCTCGGAGCGCTCAGTACCTTTTGCCTGATATCGCTGAAAGAAACTGCCCGCCAGTTCGAAATGGGCTACACGGAACGCGGCCGTGAAATTGCCCTTTCGCTGTCGGCAAACACGCTGGCGACAGACCAGAAGTCAATGGCGCGTGTCAGCGCGATATTCGCGGGCATCGTCAACAAGAACCAGTACCTCGAGGGTGAAAGACCCGTTACGGAAATCTTCATTTTGCGTAAAGATGGCCGTGTGCTCGCGCATTCAGACCTGTCGCTCGTTACCACTCTGACCCAAGAGGCTGCGAATGCCGTTTCTGCCAAGTACAATAACGAATTCTATCACTCTTCGCTGTTCTATGAGGCAAATAGCGTGCAGCAGCAGAATCTCGAAAAGCCAGAGGGTATTTTTCACGGCAAGAATTCGTTCATCGTCGACACGCTCATGGGGTCAGACGTGCACTATTCGACTGACTTCAGCGTCGCGCTGAAAGAAGTCGATGCGCGCACCCGCAAAGAGAAGTCGTACGCGACACTGCACGTCGTCATGAACCGGCTTTCAGAGTATTATTATCTCGCGGCGATTCTGAACAAATATCTGCTGCTTTTCGCGATGGCTTTTCTCGCCGGCTTTATCGCAACTGCCGTTATTCTGTTCGCCTTCTTGCTGAGGGCCAATGCAATACAGCGCGAATGGAAAAGCGCGCTAACCTATATGTGGGAAAATGAGGTCATCAAGACCGAAGTTTCGCATGGTTTCAAGGCGCTGAGCGGCAAACTCAGCGAAATCGAAAAGCGCGTCAATCAGCCGCCGCCTGCACTGCCGCAGCAGCGCCCGCAGACCGAGATTCTTGACGCTATCCTGATCGAACCTGCACAGTGAGAGACCAGTTGGCTATAGGCAGACTATAACGCATTATGCTCGAATTCAACACAGCCCTGGAAAAAGATGTTCTGGTCATTGAACTCGAAGGTTCGCTCGATTCGCAGAGCGCCTCAGATTTTCGCGGCTGGTTTCAGGAGAAAATTACCGCAGGCTACCGGGCTTTCGCCATTGACTGCCTTTGCCTCGAATACATCTCTTCTGCGGGTATCAGTTCGCTGATAGACCTGCAGGCACACCTCGCCAACCAATCGGGCAAGATGGTACTGTTTCAGCTTTCGGGCGAAACCCGCCAATTGCTGCGCTTTCTCGGCCTCGAGGCCAAAATGCATTTCGCCAATGATTATGACGAAGCCATCGCTGCGCTGACTGGCTTTAAGAAAGTCGAGAAGCCCGAAGCCCCGGCGATGGTCGAAATGGCAGAACTCAGGGTTCTGCCCGAAGCCGCGCAAGAAACCCAGGCAGCCAAGCCTGAAGAGCCGCAACCTGCGTTGGCCCCAGAAGGCAATGCGCAAAATGAGATGGTTGTCGAAGAGAATTTTTCTGAGAACAAGAAAGGGTTACACCCGATCAGCGAAAGTGCCACACCGACGCCTGCGACTATGGTTAGCGGCTCTCAAGAACAGGCTGCACCTGCAGCCGCTGCAACCGTCGTGGATTCTCCACCCGCCGAGCCACCCCAGCCAGCTGCACCGCCCGAAGCCCGCGAAATAAAAGTGAATACGGGTACGAAAAGACTTATCACCTGCCCGAACTGTAAAAGTGTGCTCAGGGTCGCGGCCGGAGGCGATTATCTCTGCCCCGCGTGCCGCTTTCGTTTTACGTATAAAGGCACTACGGCGTAGGGGTAGGTTTAAACCTACCCCTACGAGATGTTCATAAGTGCTATTCTAAAACTGTTTTCAAATCTTTCGCAAAAGCGATGGCATAGACGGGCACTTCGTGGCCAAGCCCTGCGAGGGTATCCATACTCAGGCGCTGGCTGGTTTTGCCAGGGCCAAAGTCGAGAATTGCGGTGATCGATTTGTCGTTTTTGACTGGCAGCATCGATTTTTCCCAGAAGAGGGTTTTGACCATGAGGTCGTCAGTCATGCGCAGGCCGAGCTCAGGTTCGTTCTGCAGGTTGGCTCCGTCCCAGAAAGAGTAAACAGGAAACTTGAGATCCGCACCTTTGTAGTCAAAACCGATTTTTGCGAGGTCGGGCTTGAACTTTTCGAGAATGGGCGTCATCAGCTCGCAGTGGAAAGGGCAGGTTGACCGCAGATAGACGAACTTAATCTGCTTCGCTTCGAACTCCGCCTTGTAGCGTTCATGAAATGCAATGAGGTCGGCGCGTGCGCCGGAAAGAATGCGGTTGTTGGGAGTGTTATAGAGACTGACGAAAATCTTCTTCGCCGCGCCGTTAAACTCTTTCACCCAGCTTTCGACTGTCGCGTGCGATTCGCCGAGAACCGCGACCATCGGCGCGGGGCCTTTCGCGCCCAGAGCTTCGCTCTTCGCATTCTCGTCAGCCGTTGCATAAATATGCGGAAAAACCTCTTGTGCGCGCACACCCATTAGAAAGAGGTATTGAATATATTTGTACAGCGCATCGTTGTAAGCCTGGCCTTCGAGGCCGAGCGCAGTGAAACTTGCAGCGATGAGGCCCTGGCTGTGACCGCTGGCGGCAACTGTGTGTTTTAGCATTTCTTTGCGGTCAAAACCCTGCTGGTGCAGATATTCATAGTGCGCGAACTGCGTTGCTTCGATGAGGCCGAGAGAGATGCCGGCGATCGACATCGCATCGTCGGCGGGTGCAGAGTCGGGCTCGGTGAGCCATTTACGAAAGTCGACTTTCTCGGGATGCGCAACGGTACCTTCGACCATCTTCGCCGCAGCTTCGATCGCCGAGATGACGATTTCGAAGTAGGGTTTCATGGAAGCTTCGGTATAAAGCTTCTGCATTTCTTTGAGGTAAGGGGCGCCCTGCCCACCAAACTGAAGAAAGAACTTTGCCTGACCCGCGTTCGCGGCTTCGAGTAGTTTTGCCATTCGCAGCGCTTATGAGAAAGTGAACACCGCGTCGAGCACGTCTTTATTTCTGCCTTTATGCGTCGTTTGAAATTACTAAGCATTTATTCGAATTGGCACAAGCTCGGAAATCAACTTTACGGCCTGACGCGCCGCACAATATAGATGCCAGCTAATCGTGCGGAGGGCCTTAATGGGCTTAAACATATTGTCCCGGGTTGCGATAACCCGATGGCGAATCGTGACTGCGATTTTTACATTGTCAACTACCCAGGCTTTCAGCATCGTTACCCCTAACGGCACCTTTACTCACACAATACCAATAGTAATGCCGCCCGCTCTTGATGGTGTCGGGCCCACTGACTTGGCCTTGACATACAATAGTGCAAATAGCGCGAGCAGCATTGCTGGCGTCGGCTGGGCACTCTCAGGCGTGCCAATGATTGGCCGGGCCAGGGGTATGCAGTATCTCGGTAGCGACGATTATCATCTCGCTGGCACGAAGCTGCGAAAAGTCAACAATAGCAGCTATACGTTACCCGGCCAAACGTTTACGCCGCTCTTTACCGATTGTGGCCGCATCGAAACAGAACCATGCAGTTGGGTAGGCGCCGCCGAAAATGGCTCGCAAGTCTTTTTTGGTTCGAGCAGCAACAGCCGAGTTGAAGCACAAGGCAAGAACGCTTACCGCATTTGGGCCGCAGATAAGATCGCAAATGCCTCAGGCCTCTTTTACACTATACAGTATCTCGAGTCCGGTGGTGAAATCTATCCTGAAAGAATTACCTATACATATAGCCCAAACAGCCAACTCTACAAATATGTTGATTTTGAGTACGAAAACTTATCTGAGCCACAGGTTGTTTACAGCGATGGGGCACCGGTTACAATTCGAAAGAGACTGAAAACAATCGAAGTAAAATTGGATAGATACTGTGCGGACCTCTGGGTGACGACATTTTGTTTCGGCGGCAATTCATTTCGGCGGTACTCTTTCAGTTATGCAAAGAGCCAGGGGACAGGCCGAGATTTGCTAACAGCGATCGAAGTTCGCGACGAAGACGATAATCTTTTGCCAAACAGTGCTGTTTTCACATACTCAGGCGCTGCTGTAACAGCAACCTATCAGACGTGGCCCGCTGGGACAACCGAGCACATGTACAATGGCGGCGGCAGCATGCGCAGTTATGCCGTAATGTCAGGTGACTTCAACGGAGATGGTATCACTGACCTTGCGACGATCCATAAACCCCAAGTCGCCAACGGCTGGGCAAGCTGGATTGCGCTGGAGATATCAACGAAAAACGGCTTTCGATCTGAGGTTTGGCAATCTCAGGCCGTGCAACAGATGTTCGCAAGCGGCGGTGGCCTAGGCCATTATGCGATAGTACCTGGTGATTTCAACGGTGACGGTCGAACGGATTTTTCAGTCGCACGAAAAAGTTCTATTGGCCCGGGCGATATCTGGTACCGAGCAATTATCACCGAATACTCAACGGGAACTGGTTTTACCACAGTGATCGCCAATAACCCGGTCGGTAAGTTGATGTATGACACCGGAGGTGAGACCTGGGATTATCGGTTTTTGCCAGCCGATATCGACAAAAACGGGACAACCGACATTGTCGTAATTGCGGCCACCATTTCGCCACCACCGGGCTGGTACTGGAATGGATTGGCTTGTAACGTTACCGGTTCAATTGCAAACATGTTCATTTCTGGTGGCTTGATGTCGCAATGCCCTGATATCACAACGAGCTTTTGGGCAGATAATTTTCTGATTCTGCGGAGTGGTTATGGCGAAGGCCTCGGCCACGCCGAACTTTGGCGATCTGGCGCTGCTCGGCACATATACAATGGCGGGGGCAATATTGCCGATTACAAGATTTTGCCAGTTGATATTAACGCCGACGGTTTTACCGACATTGTGATTGCCAAGCGCGGTGGGGGTGGCTGGTCAACATGGTTTGCCGTTGAAAAATCAACTGGCGCAGGTTTTGCCTCAGAGACTTGGCCAACGCCGACTGCGAGCGTCATTGCTCAAGGTTCTGGCGACTTTATGCTTTTGCCAGGCGACTTCAACGGCGACGGACGCATTGACATTGCGACGATACAGCAGGTGAATACGGTAGATTATTCAAACTGCACGCAGCAGAACCAATGTACGATCCCTAATTTGGATTTCTCATCGGCTAAAAATATTCGCGTTGACCTCAACACGGGTACAGGCTTCATTAGTCAGGCTTGGGCTGCCGAAACACCAGCGCTCATGGCCCGCGCTGGCAATGGATTAGATTTCTACAAGGTGTTGCCAATCGACTATAATCTTGATGGCAAGACTGATTTGGTATTCGCACGGAGTGGCGGGCTAGGTGCGCACATCGAGCCGTGGAACGGCAATTTGCACGTAGAATTCTCTACCGGCGCCAGCTTTACCCATAAGGCGCAAACTTCTCAATTAACCCAGACCATGACAAGTGGTGGCCTCGGCGCGGAATTTGAGCTTTTGGCGGGCGATCTAAATGCCGACAGCATGCCTGACTTACTGATTATTTCGAAAAACAGACTGCCGCATTCGGGACATGCAGGGCTCGACTTGAGTGCAGGCCCTGTACCAGATCAGATGACCTCAAGCCAATCGCTCTATGGTATTCGTGAAGAAATTAGCTATCGGGTTTCGACTTCGATGCCAGATGCACACCGACCCAAAGTCGGCACGTATTCAAACCCATATCGCCTGTGGCCTGCACCACAGAATCTGGTAACTGAACATAAGTTATTGGCGAATCGTTTACTTCAAAGCCACTCGGCTTACGAATATCGGTATGCCAAAGCGTACATTGAACGTACCAGTGCCACCCGGTATCTGGGTTTCGCCGAAACGACCGAACACGATCGTCTGCGCGGCCGCCGCAAAGAAATTCAGTGGTTTCAAGAACCAGGTTATGCTTTGAAACCCAAAGCCGTCGCGATATACTCAACGTCAGGCAAACTTTTACAACTAGATACTTATTCGCCGCCTCTATGGCTGCTTGAGCATTGGCAGCAGTTACACCCGACAGAAGAGCTACCTGAAATGTCATCGGCCCTCACTGCCGTGACACAAACAATCGGCGACAGTCCCTATTTGACTATAAAGAGCGTAGAACCAGTACCAACTTCGTTTGAACTTGAAAACCCGAAGACGCGGTTGTTTTTTCATCGCGATGGCGAAATTAGATACAAATCGATTGTGGCGTACCAAGATAATCACGTGACAAGTAAAATGACGCAGCCAATCGAAGACAGTGACGCGCAACTTCGCCCCTCAAGGTTTTCAGATTTTTCGGCAATCAATGAGACATTGGATTGGCGACAAATTATTGTCCCGAGCGATGGCAGACCTTTCGAGCGGGTTGCCTATGCTTTCAACTCGGGGCCCTTTGACAAACCACGCACAATAAGTCGGTCACTTGGCCGGTTCGTGCCTCTAAATGGCAGCGGCACGATATCGCGGAATATTGCAACTCAATACCTCTATAACTCTGCGGGTCAAATATCTACAGAATATAGTCTCAATACGGGCGCTTCAAAGCACATATATTACGATATGCAGTACGGCCAATTTCCGTTATCGACAACTGAATGCGGTAGCCGAGACCAGGAAAATCAACCGGGTAACTGCATCGCTTCAAGCAGTGCATATGACCCACGCTTTGGCAAGGTGATTTTCACTGGCAATTATGATCATGGTTTCGCGACGACCAAGTATGACACCCAGGGTCGCTCTGTTGAAGAACTGCGGTACGACAACCATGGTCGCATTTTGCGCAAGGCTACGACGACGTACAATGAAGACAGCGAAGGCAAGACTTTGAAAGTATGCCAATACTTTGGCGCCTCATTTGAACAGGTTTCGTGCAATCTGACGCGCACTGACATCATGGGCCGTGAAATGCTACGTGTTTCGCCTGCAGCGCAAGGTGCTGAAAATTCGCAGACCTATTCGGCTGTCAAAATCGAATACGATACACTATTCCGCAAATCAAGGGAATCACTGCCATTCTTTTCTGATCAAGAAGGCAACGGTTCGCCAACCGCATGGCTTGTGTACGAATACGACGAACAAGATCGAATCATAAGCGTTCGCGCGGCCAACGGCAGCACGACTCGCATGGAATACAACCAACCTTTCGAAAGTTGTGAAGGCGAAAGTTATTGCACACCGCCTCTTGGCGTGGCTTCGCGCGTGACAACGATTGAACCCAATGGCAAACGAAAAGATATCTATAAGAACGCGCAGGGTAAACCTCTGCGCATTGTCGATGGTGCCCGTAGCGCATCACCCTTGGTCACAACATTCGATTACTTTGAGAATGGTAAGATTAAGACTATTCGATCACCTCAAGATACGATCACCTACGAATACGACCATCTCGCAGGTCTCGTGACAAAAATTTCCAGCCAGAAAAATGGCATCGAAAGCCTTGAGTACGACTACGTCGGCGCTGCTCTTGGTGAAACCGGCAAGGGTGGTTTCATGAAGCCCTCGCGTATTGCGCGATATGGTTTTGGCCAGACCCCCAATGCGGGCATTGGCACTACATTCGAGTACGACGATTGGGGCCGTATCAAAGAAAAGAGAGATTACATTGGCCCCGATAATATCGGTGGCTTTACGGAACAGACGACTTTTGCTTACGGCGAGACAGCAAGCACATACGGCGCAAATCGGCTGACTTCTGTTAGCCACTTAACCCGTACCAATGGTTCATTCTGGCAAGATAAACCCAGCTTAGTTGAAGGCAGCAATACTATCAAGAAGCGATTTCACTACGATGCGCTTGGTAACACGGTGGGCACAGTTGTGGATATTTTTGACAATATCAGCAATCTTTCAAACGCCTTGCCTTACCATGCCATAACCACCACCGATTTTGATGAGCTCGGCCGCAAGAAATCTGTCACGTATCCTGATATGGCAGTGAGCGAGTTTCAGTACGCTGGCGCAACGAGCTTGGTCACTGCCATCAACCATGAAGGTATCGCAATTGCCCATTACAGCGACTACAACCCTGCTGGAAAGTTTACACGCAGCCAGCTGGCAAACGGCGTAAAACACGAATACGCATTTGATGCACAAACACAGATGCTCTCGCACCTCAAAGTTTTCTCCGCCGGTAACCAGATTCTCGCTGACCTCGGTTATCTTTTCGATGGGCATGGTAATCTGACTCAAATCACAGACAGCGTCATGCCTGAAGCGAGCTATACTTACGCTTATGATATACATAATCGGCTGAAGACGGCCGCACGTGGCGACGGCGAGCATTTCAGCTATGCATTCGACAATTTAGGCAACCTGACACAGAAAGAATACACGCGAAATGTGTATGCCCCTAACACTACACACCTGGTGCGCAGCGACATCGCGTCGCCGACCGCCGAAGCGATGACCATCACGGCGACGCATGATGATCAAGGCAACCTAATTCGAAAAACCTCGAATGCTCTATCGCAGAACTTTATTTATAACGGCCACAATATGCTCGCTTACGCCGAAGAAACAGCAGGCAAATTTGCAGGCCAGGCGGTTCAGTTCTTGTACGATGAAACCGGGCAGCGTTACAAGAAAATACTTTTACCGCGCTGCACAGGCGGGCCTGAGAACTTTCAATGCCCAAGAACTGCGGATAATCCCCGAGTTGAGACATACTATTTTGGCGGTATTGAAGTGCGGCAGCTTGCTAAGTACGACGCTCAAGGCAATCAGCCAGAGTGGACGACCCAGAAGCAGCGCTTCATTTTTGGGCCTTCTGGCGATCGCTTAGCCATGGTCGTCGACGAAGTAAAAGGCGGCATGCTCGCCATGACCAGCGACGCGCGTTTTTACGTTGCTCAGGCGAACCTGGCAAATATGAACACGATGTCAGGCCTCGCACAGTTTACAGGCTACCTCGCAGTGGCCTACACCCTCGAAGCCAAAACCTTTATTCTCGCAAACAAACGGTTATTGATGCTAGTTGCACTTGCAATCTGTCTGGCCGTATTTTTCATTTTGATGCTGCACTACGAGCGCGACGCCTTTGGCGCCGCCCGCCGCACTCTCGCGCTGGCTTTCGCGAGCGCGTTCTTGACGGCTAACTGCGCGCGCACGAACCCAGCCTTGCAAGCACCTGGTTATGCGAGTCTCGACGAGGGCGCGGTCATGTCAGAGCTTCTTGCAGGCGTGCCGCCGGGCATGCATTTTTACCACCAGAACCACTTGCAATCCGCCGTGCTCATTACCGACTCGCGCGGTGACGAAGAGATGCGCATTCATTATTTGCCGTTCGGTGAGATCGACCAAAATCTGACCGGCAAATTGAATCTTGAGACAGGCGAGCTTGAAAAATCGACCGCGCAGGTGGCGATGGGCAGCGTCGCCGCCCGCTACACTGATCAGACTCTTGACTACGAAGTCGGCCTCATGTACTACAACGCCCGTTATTACGACCCGCAGCTCGGCGTCTTCACCAGCGCCGACAGCGTAATACCCGATGGCGGCGACCCGATGGCATACAACCGCCACGCGTACGTGCGCGGCAACCCGATCATGTACAACGACCCCACCGGCCATTGGTGGTTTGTACCGTTTCTCATCGGCGCGATCATAGGGGGTATTGCCGCGGGTACTGGTGGCAATTTCGCCGGTTGGGTCAATAGAACAGTGGAGTTCAATTGGGGCGCGGCCGTCAAAGGTGCACTCGCAGGCGGCCTCGCTGCTGTCACAGGTGCGTGGGTCACGACGGCGGTCGCAGCCGCCGCACCCCTCGCTGCGCAAGGCACGTACGCACTCGCGGTGACGCAGGGCATGACAGCTGGCTATGCAGCTGGTTTCGTTGGCGGCGCGGCAAATGCGTGGCTTAACGAGGCCAGCTTTTGGGACGGCATCGCGCAGGGTATGGTGGGCGGTTCGATAGGGCTTTTCAGCGGCCTGGTGCTTGCAAGCGTGGCGTATGGTTGGGATGCTATGCGCGCGAAAGACTACGCCGCTAACTTAACAGAATTGGATGAACTTCAAGCTCAAATGAACCTGCGCGAGGGCTACGAGTTGTGTGCAAGCGAGCGCGCGGGCTGCGGTATGGTGAGTTTAGATGATGTCGAATGGGCACCCATCTATGAAAATTCAAATGGCCCAACCAAGCTTCCATTCAAGAAGTCACAGATTACCTTCAAGTATGCCGATCCGGACTATCCATCTCATCGCGGGATAGATTATGGTAAGCCAACGGGCGTGCCAGTGCCGTCAACGACTGATGGGCAAGGTTTCATAGGCGTGTCTGAACGATATGGTTTACATCTGCGCGTTGTACATGCCCGTGGTGAATCAATGTATGCACACCTGTCTCAGGTTAATGTTCAACACGGGGCCCGGGTTTCCATGAATCAAGTTATTGGCAGAACGGGTAATACAGGCTGGGATTTCGTCAGTAATGTACGTGTTGGCAGACACTTGCATTATGGTGTACGAATAAGGGGCGTTTTAGTTAATCCTGCGCCATGATGAGTCTCAAAGGGTATCCGTTGTTGGTTTTTTTTTGTATTCTGGCAGCATGTTCAGGCGACATCAGCAGCCAACAACCAAATATAATCGGCACGTACTATCATCAGGGGCAGTGTCTAGCAGACCGCCCAGAGAAAACTGCCCTCAAAATCGCCTCAGACGGAAAATTCACGGCAGCGTTCTGGACATGCAACACGATGCGGCAAGTCTCGGGAACATATAGCATCTTGAACAGCACCATTGAGTTTAGATTTGCGCCACCTTCAAGCAGAACGCTTCGATTCAAAATTGAAGGCAACCGCATAATACCTTTTGATAGAGAGCGAACATTTTATGGTTGCGGCATAGCTGCTGAATGTGATGCCGCATTAGATTATTATTCAAGAATTCGTTAAGAACTTCGAGGAATTCATGGTTAAGCGCAACACGTACGTACGCGGTAGCCGATAGGTATGCAAGTCAAACTGCATTGAGGTAACATGAAAAACCACAAATTTTTTATGGTCGCTTTTGGTGTTCTGGTTCTTTTGGCAAACTGCACCAAGAAACCCGAATCTGTGACCAACGTTGTTAGTCCTAGGCTCGGATTAGGTAAAAATTTCTCGCTGATTTTGCCTTTTCCCTCTGGTGATCGCGTAAAAGTTACTGTGATCATACCTCAAATCTGGCAAATTGACGGCAATATAGCAGGCCCCGTAATTCAGGCCACGGGCGATATCGACAAGCGAATAGAATTTTCAGGCTATTTCGCCACAGCGACCGCCAGCGTGAATGCCTTTAGGAAAGACTTGGCCAAAAATGAGAGAATTCTTCGCCAAAATAAAATTTCGAAAATGTATACTCTCTATGTGACAAGTAACTCGGCAGCCTACGGGGAGACCGGTGATCAATCGGTTCGAGGTAAAATAACAAACGTATACATCGTTGATAGTCAAGATAGATATCAATCTGTGATGTTTTACGAGGTCGCGACAACCGCAGAAGAACGCGGCTTAACCGCTTTAATGATTGAGAAAATGACTATTGAAATACTATCAGATTGAGCGAAAAATGCCTCGGCGTCAAGAAATTGAGGGCCTGCGAAACGGGGAATCGTCCCCTATGATGCCGGCTGCGCTTCTTCTTTAGTCGTTTCAGCAGCGGTATCTTTACTGCTGAACCGATAGCCCACCGTCAACTGGTAATAGCTCGCATTGCCGCCGTTTTGCGATGACTTGCCCGATTGCGCCATGGCGCCGATACTGATTTCGTTGACGAATATATCAAAACCGGTTGAGAAGGTCGTACTCGCCGGCACCTCGTAGCTCGCGCTGTAGGCGTCGGTCGTTTTTGTGCCGGGGTCGTCGGTCATCGTCGCACTGCCACTGAGGCTCGACACCACAAAAAAGGGACTCACACGCACCAACTGCCCCAGTGGAATATCGATCTGCATACCGGCCTGCAGGCCGCCGAGCATGATCGTTGTGGTGAGTGTATCAGTAAAGCCCGTGTAGGTAGTGCCCGTCGCCGCATAATATTTATTGTAAAGGGTTTTGAGCGTCAGCGAAGTGATATTGAGACTTGGCCCTGCGAACAGAATGGCGTTAAAGAGTGGCGAGCGCACGACCTGAACCTCGGCGTTACCCGAAAAGCTGACGGTCACCGAAGTGGCGTTGGCTGTTTTGGCGGGTATGGGTGTGTAATAGCCGAGAAAACTACCCGTCGCCGAATATGCAGGCAGCGGCGACAGCGGCCCGACGCCGGGCAATTTGCCGCTGAGATACATGAGCCCTGCCATGCCATCGAGGGCAAAACTTTCGGTGAATGCCTTGCGCCCCTTACCAAAAATACTGAGACCATTGAAGGTATACTCGCTGAAGGTGAGATTGACGTAGCTGACGTCGATCTTACCGTCTGTCGTGCCGGCTTCGAAATATGGATACGGTATCGGCGCGGGCGACAGCTGAAAGCTGCTTTCTGACGAAGATGAACTCGCCGCTAGCTGCGATGAACAGAGAGCCAAGGTAACTGATAAAAGCCATACGGGTATGCGCATAAGCCCACTGCAAACTGTCGACTTAATTGTCCACTATATAAATCCTCAGGTCATTAAACTGACATTGCGGTTTTTTCGCGCATGACAACGTGAAACTGATTTCATAAGCTGTGAGGTGGGTATGCCTGCTGTCTTGAGCCGAATTGCACACGCGCGGTGGTTTCAGAATTTTATCACCACGGTCATTGTGCTCGCGAGCGTTCTGGTCGGGGTAGAAACCTACCCGCAGATCGAAAAACAGTACCATCGTCTGCTGCACGCTCTCGACCTCGCGATCATTACCATTTTTACCATCGAGGTGCTGGTGAAAATCGGCGCCGAAGGCCGGCACCCGCTGCGCTATTTTAAAGACCCGTGGAACGTGTTTGACTTTGTCATCGTCGCTGCGTGCTTCTTGCCTTTTGACAACCAGTACATCACCGTATTGCGCCTCATTCGTTTGCTCAGGGTGCTGCGCCTGCTGCGCGCTTTTCCCAAACTGCAGGTTCTGGTCGGCGCCATCTTCAAGAGCATACCCTCGATGGGTTATGTGTCGCTGCTTATGGGCCTGCTGTTTTACCTGTACGCAGTGGCGGGCGTGCTGCTTTTCGGCAAGAATGATCCGGTCCATTTTGGCAATCTCGGCAGCTCGCTTTTGTCACTCTTTCAGACCGTGACTCTTGAAGGGTGGATTGAGTTGCTGAACATACAACTCTACGGCTGCGACAAATTTGGCTACGAAGTCTTCAAAGACCAATGCACGCAACCTTCGACTCACTCGATCGCCCCGCTGTTCTTCATTTCATTTGTACTGGTCGGCACATTCGTGCTGCTCAACCTCTTTATAGGCGTCATTCTGACCGGCATGGAAGAAGCCCGCAACGAGCTGGCCGACCTGAAAAATAAAGAGTCGTCGGCGAACCCACGCGAATACGATTTGAAACGCATTGAAACGGAAATCGCCCGGCTGAATGAATCACTAAAAACCCTGCAGGTGACGAAAATAAAATTCAGGGCAAAAGACGAAGAGGAGGCCTAAATGGCAAAAACATCATTTAACATCTTGAGTAACCTCACCTTTACCGGCAAGGGCGCCCTGCTCGAGGTAGAAAATATCATCGGCAACGTGACCTTTGCACAGGGCATTTCGAAGGCGATTGGCCTCTTTCAGAACATAGACCGCGAATACAAAAAGGCAGTCGGCAACGACGGCAAAATTGTCGGCAAAGAGCGCACCGATATTCTTATGCAGGTCGACCGTTTCATGAACGGCATCATTCTCGTCTGGAAAAAGCTCGAAATGCGTAACGACAACATGATTGTCATCGAGAACAAGAACGTCAATTTTCTGATGAACATTAACGAACGCAACGGCCTGTGGGATGCCAGCGGCACCGTACCCAATTTCTTCGTGCGCCCGGTGAAAAACTTTCAGGAGATTTACAACAACAAGCTCACGCCCGAAATTGTCGCGCTGCTGAAGCGCTACGCTGAAGCATCTGAAGACGGTATCATCGACGACGACGAACGCGAAGACCTCAAAAAGGGCATGCAGCGCGTACTCTACTACACCTTTTTTCTGCGCACGCAGGTAGAAAAACTACTGATTCACGATTAACGGCTGAGAATAAAGTCGAGCCTGCGGTTCTTGGGCGCGTTGACGCTGCGCACATCGAAAGCCGGTGACGATTCGCCAAAACCCTGGTAGGTGACGCGCTCTGCGGCAACGCCATTCTCGATCAAAAATTCATAGGTCTTGCGCGCCGCCTGTTCGCTGAGGCGCAGATTGCGTTCGATACCACCCGCTGTGCCGGTGTGCGCTTCAACCTTCACCTTATATTTCGGATATTTTTCCATCAGACGCGCAACCGCTGCGAGCCGGTCGGTTGCCGGTTCGTCGAGGTCGGCATTGACAACGCGCACCAAGAAGCCATTGCCTGCAGGCAGCGCCAGAACGCCCGTTTCAAAGCGCCGCGGCGAAGACACGGCGACATTGCCGTAAGAGTCTTGCGCTTCGAGGGTATATTCGTATTGCGTCAATGATTCAACGAGCGCGCCGCTCTCGGTTTTGCCGTCCCAATAGATGGTCTGGGGTATAGAACCTTTGCCGCGAAAGCTGCGTACAGGTATTTTCTTGATGCCTTTTTCATCGGGCAATATTTCGCTCACCTGCAACGCATACGCAACAATTTCAGACTGGTCATTCACACTGAGGCGAAACGCCTGCTCTTCGTTTTCGCCGTCACCGTCGGGGGCGAATTGCCGGGTGCTGAGGTCGGCGGCGACATCGAGCTGCGGCGGGGTTGAATCAATCGCAATCTTGATCGGCGGTGACTCGGGTGCGTTGCCGTTCACGTACTGCGCCTGAAAAACCGCGCAATAAATGCCATCGGCTGCTGTCGTCTGCGAGACGGATTCACCTTTCCAGGCATACAGTGCTTTGGCCGGTTTTTTTGCATTTTTCTTCGCGCTCTGCCCGAGCTCCCTCACAGGCAGGCGAAAAACCACATCTTCGGCTTTCGGCCCGCAACTTTTGCCAATACGAATTTCGCCCTGCGTGAAGCCGTCGGCGTGTTCGAGCGACGGCACGAACTGAATTTCTGAGAGTTCGCTTTTTTTAGGATTCAGACCCAGACCAGAACTGCGCAGGTAGACCGCGTCAACTCGCCGCGAGACATAGAAGTTCTCGCTTTTTGCTTCTGCCCGGTTGCCCGCCGCGTCGCTGCCCACGAGGTGGTAGCGATAGACTCCCTCTTCGACCAATTCGCCATTATCGCGCCTGCCGTCAAAATCGAGCCGTGCGGGCGCGTTCTCAGGCCACCGGTAAGTACGCACGCGCGCACCCTCTGCGTTCTCTATATAACCTTCGTACGCATCGTCGACGCTGGTGTCTTGCGTGATGGGCAGCAGGTCTCGCCTGCCATCACCATTGGGGGATATCAGATCGTCACCGATCTCGACCGCCGCGGCAGGCGGCTTCGTATCGATATGTACCTCGCCGCTCAGCGTTTTGCTCTCATTATTTTTCTCGTCCATGACGCGAAAGTGCCAGATGTAGACGCCGTCGGGTAACGCCTTGTCAGGTGGGTCTTCGGCAAAGACATTGTCTTTGAGCGCTTTCTGCTTTTCGACAAGTGCCCGGCCGTTCCACGTAAAGCGCTCGGGAATATCGGCTCGCGCCCGCGGGGCGACAAAACTGCGCACAAAGAGACCCCAGCGAAACTCTTTTTCGCGAATGCGCTCATCGGCGCGCTGGCGAAACACCTGATTGCCTTTCGCATCGCTCACACGAAACTCGTAAAACACAATAGGACTTTTATCGGTGGCCGCGGCTGTAAAAACCATGAGGTCGCGAACTCCGTCATTGTTGGGCGAAAAGTGCGTGCCTTCACTCGCAAACACAACTTCGGGCGCTTCGGTATCGACGCCGCCGAGCCTTACCCCGGCGGTGACGGCGTGCAGATCTGACCTGCCTGAGTTTGCAAACTGCAGGCTGTAAAACAAGAAGGCATCGCCGAACGACATCGGCAACGCAACACCCAGTCCGAGACTCACGCCATTTGCCGTGGGCGAGAAATGACTGCCGCCATAGCCCAAAGAGGCCAAGGCCCATTTGTATTGTCCCTGAACTCCCAGCTGATAGGGCAGGCGGTCGAAGCCATCGGTGCCATAGGTCGAGACAACGGCCGCAAAATTCAGCTCGGCGCTTTGGTAGAGCCCGGTCATGACACCCACGTGCGCCGAGGGTTTTGCCAATAGCTCGGTGTCGCCTATCGGTATCGCGAGATTCAGCGTGCGCAAGAAAATAGTCGGCGAATAGAGCCCAAGCCCGTCATTACCGGCGAGGTTCGCATGCCACTTGCTGTCGAAAAGCAGCGCAGGGTCGATGCCGAGACCAAAAGCCTGCTGGCCATTGCCGGTCGTGTAGCGCGGAGTCACCGCAAGGCCTGTCGCGACCCGGCGTGAAAGAAAACTACCGTATGAAAATGACAGGGCGCCTGTCTGGTCGTCTGCCTTAAAATACTCTGCTGAAAGGGTTAATCCTCCATAGGGACTAAAGAGCGCACCATCGGCGTAAAAACCATATAGATGCGGAGAAAATACGCCACCGGTAAAGAACGTGTTTTGGTCGCCATAACCCAAGAAAGCCGGGTTGACAAGGGCCGCGGCCTGCGTCGGCATCGTGTGCGCCGACTGCCCACCGAGCGCCGCGTTGAAGGGACGCTGCGGCAGGTGCGCAAAATCGCGCGTTTTCAGCGCGCCGAGCTGTGAAAACAGCGCAACAACAGGTAAAAGGGCGAGATAACGCATGCCGTGGGTCAACCTTGCTCCTATTAAAGAAGAAACTCATGTCGAAAAGCGCAAAGTACCCCCGCGGCGAACGCACAGGTGTTGCAGAAATGCCATATTTTATGCTATAAAAATCGCCCAAAACACTCGAAAATGTAACATGCAGGACATAGATTTCAGCCGTTATTACCGCCGCCCGCGGGGCACCTCGGCAGTCGCAGAGAGGCCTGCAGCGCAGGGCTCAGGGCCCGCGGTGAACAAACTTTCGCTCTATCTCGCGATTGCGTTCTCATCACTCGCCGTCGGCTTTATCGGCGGCACCCAGTTGCAAAAGAATAAGATGACCCGCGAGATCGAGGGCAAGATTGTTCCCGACAGCATCGCAACAGCAAACGTTGCGGCGAATGCGGCACCTGAAACCGAAAAAGTCTCAGACAACGTGCGCGTGACACGCTCAGAAGAAAAAATCAACACCGAAAAGCGTGAAACCGACAACACGGGCAGCTTTCTCATTCTCGCAAAGATATATCCCGATGAAAAAGAGGCGTCGCTCGCGGGCTTGGGCCTCAAGCGCAATGGCATGAAGGCGTTTATGGCGCGCAATGGCAAGAAGGTGAAACTTTATGTCGGCCCCATCGACGGCAAAGCTGACGCATACGAAGCTCTTGCGCAGCTCAAGAAGAACTCTGAGTTCACCGGCGCGATTCTCTACCGCAAGTAACGAACCCACCCGATATTCTGCCTGCTACACTTGAGTTGTCGCCGGCGCGATTATTTGGTATACTCACCCCGTGATTCGCGATGCCGAAAAAGATGACGCCGCTGAAATCGCGGCGCTCTTAAAGCCCTACGTCGACAAGAAGATACTCTTACACCGATCGCTTGAAGAAATTCGCGAAAATGCCGCCCAGACGGTGGTTTTTGCCGAATCAGGAGGCATTTTGGGCACTGCGAGCCTCGTCTTCTTCTCGCCGACACTCTGCGAGATTCGCGCCCTGGTGATTGCCGAGTCGGCGCAGGGCCGTGGTATCGGCAAAGATCTCGTGCTCGCAGCAGAAGCCAAGGCGCTGGGGCTGCAGAACGCAAGGCCCATGCGTTTTTTTGCTCTCACCTACACTGCCGAATTTTTCGAACGCTGTGGTTATGAGCGCACGACGAAAGATCAGTTTCCCGAAAAGATTTATGAGGTTTGCAATTTCTGCCTGCGAAAAGATGACTGCCATGAAATTGCCGTGCAGAAGCAAGTCAGCTGAGTCAAAGACGTCAACGACACTCGCGCAGGCCCCGTAAAAAAAATCATCACGAGAATTTTTCTGGCACTCGCCTGAAAGTTCTTTGAAAAATCGACAACGCAAAAAATGAAATCGCAAAATTTCGTCACGCTATTTTTTTCAGGAAGTAGTTGACACCCTAATGGTTATGAATACGATGTGACATAATATTGCAGATGAGACATAATTCTGTCAGCAAACCGGAGAGCGCTTCAAACGTCTGAACACGATGGACGCGCTCAAAAAAATAAAACCACTTCTGCTGATCGCATTCGCGATCACGCTGGCGATTTTTGCGACGGTTCAGGTCTTTCGTTTTTTCAACCGCGCGAATCTTGAGAAGGCCTTGAATGGCCGCGATGGCTTTTCGGTTCTGTTTCTCGTCACCTCTGCGAACGACGACAAGAAGATTCAGGTAATCTCCGTCGCGCAGATGTTTCCCGCAACGCAGCGCATGGGCGTGATTTCGTTCTACCCGGCGATTCGCATCAAAGACAACGAAGCGAGCCTCGAAGAGATCTACCGCAACAAGGGCGTCAGCGCCGTCAGCGACGCACTGGCCGAGTTTCTGGGCGACCGAATACCGGTATATGTAAAGGTGCGCGACAGCGTATTGGCGCAGTTTGTCGATATCATGGGCGGCCTCGACTATTTTCTGCCGGCCGCAGACCAGCTGAAAGACGAAAACCTGCCGAAAGGCCAGTTTGTGCTCGATGGCAGCCTCGTGCCGCGCCTGCTGAACCCGCCTGAAAAGAATGAATATACCCCGGCGTTCAAGCTGTTTCGTTATTACTCCCTCTTTCTGAACGCCTGGAACCAGCGCAGCAAAATCTGGCCGGCGCTGAAAGATGAAAAAACTTTCGCCATCGCGGTGAAGAACGTCGAAACCAACGCAGCGGCATACGATCTCTACTTTCTCGCGCAGCACTTTGCCAACCAGAAGTCATGGGTGCCAATTCTGCTCGAGGTACCGGTGCGCCGGGTGAAAGACGCCTTCTATGTCGATAAAGATTCTGCAGCGCTCTACTTTCGCAATCTCACCAAGCAACTGACGCAGAAAGACCACCCTTTCATTAACGAACCACCCAAAATGGAAGTGAAAAACGGTACGCACGTGCCGAACCTCGCGCGCACCATGCGCGCAGAGCTTTCACGCAAAGGTGTGCAGATTCTCGAATTTACCAACGCCGACCACAACGACTACGACCAGACGGTGCTGCTCGGCACCAGCGGCAACGCGTTCTACCTCGAGAGCATTGCACGCATCATAGGCGTGCAGCGCTCATATGCAGCAGTCAACCGCTCGCTTTTCACCGACCTCGTTCTGGTTCTCGGCAAAGATTACAACAAACTCAAAGGTGAGGATATAGTACGATGAGCACCCCCGCCGCTCATAAAACTGCATCAGACGACCTTTCACAGATTAAGGTGCTCGTGGCGGCGCTCGACGCCAAAAAGGCCGAAAACATCGTCGTTCTCGACCTGAGAGACCAGTCTTCATACCTCAATTACTTCGTGATTGCGACTTCGCTCTCACGAACACACCTCAAAACCCTCTTCGACGAGCTGCACAAGACAGCTGTTGAAAATGGCATCGAGCGCCCGCGTGCGCAGAATCCGCAATTTGAAAGCGGCTGGGTGACTTACGACTTCGGTTTTTACGTGGTTCACCTGTTCGAAGACGAAAAACGCAAATTTTACGATCTCGAGAGCGTCTGGAAAAATGCAAAACGCATCGACGTGCTCTCACAACGTTCTACTGACCTTACCCCCCGAAAGGGAGAATCGCAGGGCGTTCAGAAACAGAAAAAAGCAGTGGCGAAAAAAACTGCAAAAACTTCTGTAAAATCTGAAAGCTCTGCGAAGAAAAAGACGACAATTAAGAAGAAGACGACTAAGGAGAAAACAATGGCGACAGCAAAAAAGAAACCTGCTAAGAAAGCAGCAAAGAAGTCAGCTAAGAAAGCTGCAAAAAAAACAACAAAGAAGAAATAACTTTGTTTTCTCCCTTTAGGGGGAGATCATTGGTTCAGGCTCTGTTACGAAGCGCATGCGCTTCGTAACAGAGCCTTTTTTTTGATTTTACTGTAAGGTTCTGTTCGTTGGCACCGAAACACCCGTGTCGATCGTGCCAAATTGCTCTTCATAGCGGCGAATGTTCTCTTGTAATGCCTGCAATAGGCGCTTGGCGTGGCCTGGGGTGAGAATCATGCGCGAAACCAGCTTGCCGAAAGGTGCCGGGTGCTGCTGAATAAAGAGATAATCGAGAATAAATTCTTCTTTCGCATGCCCGATGTTCGTAACGTTTGCGAACGTGCCCTTGAGAATCTCGGGATCAAGATGAATCTCGATTTTGCTCTCGTTGGGTATGTTGGGGGCCGTTGACATAGCGCGGACGAAAAAGACAGGCTTACTGCTTGACAACGACAAAAAAAAAGCATCATAGAGCCATGTCGCTGCATAAAAAATACCTGTTGATCGCCCTGATTGGCACACTTTCGGCCTCAGGCTGCGTCGAGCGCGCCGAATTTGACCGCGAATACGGGCCCGAGCGCACCCTGGTGCGCGACCAGTTCGTCGGCAGCATCTATTTCGGCACTGCATCCTCATCTCTGTCAAAGGCTGCCAACGCAGACCTCGCCCGCATGGCAGCACGCATCGGCGAACGCCGCAACCTCGGCACGCGCGTCGTGCTTATCGGCTACGCGGATCGCAAGCGCGGCGTCGAAGAAAACAGCGAACTTGCGGCCGAACGTGCGCAGCGTGTGGCAATCGCGCTCGAAAAGCGTGGGGTTGAGCTCGAACGCATCATCATCGATTCGCGCCCCGTGCGCGTCACCCGAGCGAAAGAGGCCGAACGCCGCGTCGACATCTACCTCGATGGCACTGCCGCCGCGAGGCCGGGTTCGCTCTACCCGATTCTCGTGGCGTTCTTTTTATTGGTGACTTTCGTACTCGCAGCCATTATCTTTCGCCGGCGCCGGTAAAGCGCCCCGCGTTATGGCGCGGCCTTGATCTGTTCCCAGATTTCTTTGGCGCGCGCCAGAAACGCATTTTCTTCGTCCCGGCTGAACGGCCCCCACAAACCCTTCTGCATGCGGCGCGCGAGTTCGACATACTCGAGCGAACCTGCTATTGTATAGGCCGTGCGTGCTTTGTTCTCAAAAATGCGGATCGACGAACCATCGGGGGTCACGAGCGCCTGCGGCGGTATTTTCGTACCGCCACGAATCATACAGCCTGCCGTAATCATCGCGCCGTCGCCGATCTGTGCATCGTCTAATATGACGCTGCCGATGCCTATGAGCACGCCCCTGCCGATCGTACAGCCATGAATCATGGCGTGGTGGCCCACGAGCGTATAGTCGCCGATCGTGATGCCGCGCTTCGAGTCGCTGTGCAGCGTCGAGTTATCCTGAATATTGACGTAATTGCCCAGAACAAACGCGTTCATGTCGGCGCGCACCACGACTCCCGGCCAAAGCGAAGAGTTCTCACCCATCGTAATGTCGCCATAGACCGTCGCGCGTTCGTGAATGAATGCCGTGGGGTGAATCTTGTCGGCTGTATAGGGCAAGGCTTTCTTGCCGGGGCCTGTTTTGGTTTTTTTCGCTGTTGCCATTCTGTCAGGGCGCTGCCGTAAATTTTCTTTCGTATATCGCGTAATCGCCTTCGCGCTGGCTGATATAATAGAGCTTTTTGCTGCGCACATCGACTACGGGAAAAAGGTCGTTGCCCGGCGAATGGGTAATCTGGTCGACCCGGTTCTTACCCAGCGAGACGGCATAGATATCGTTGTTGCCAGAAACATTCGAAACGGCGAAAATCAGCAGGCCCTGCACATCGGCGGTCGGCTGAAACGTGAAGCCACCCGGCCCGAATATCGGTGATATCTTCTGCGACGATCTCTCGAGCTGAAAGAGCGAGAACGAGCTGCCTGCGCGGTTCGAATAGAAAAACACATTTTGCCCGTTCGACGAATAGACCGGGCCAAAGTCAAAATTCTGCTCTGCCGTCAGCCGGGTCTCTTTTCCGGTAGCAAGCGCCATTTCATAGAGATTGTATTTATTTTCCCGTTTCGAATAGTAGATGAGGTTCTTGCCATCGGGTGACAGCGAAGGAAACTCGCACCACACGCGGCGGTCGGTAATCTGCGTGACCGCCCCGTCGGCGAGGTTCACCTTTTTAATCGAGCCAGAACCCACTTCGTTGATGAAAAAATATATTTCTTTGCCGTCGCGCGAGAACACGGGCTGCGTCTCGAGGTATTGCGTCTTCGTGACGGTGTTTTTTTCTTTGGTTTCCAGATTGTAGGTAACGATGTCTCCCTTCTGGTCGCGGTAATCTGAACTGAACGCGAGCAGCTTGCCGTCAGGTGAGACAGCGAGGGTCTGTAACTTACCATACTCGCCGAAAACGCGCACCGGCTCGCCAATCGTGAGCGCCGCGCCATGCAGTATCCAAAAAGCGGGCACGACCGCCAGGGCAAGCGCCAGCCCTGCAACGGCCAAGGGTCTCATTCTGCGTGGTCGGCGTGCCGGGGGCATACGCCAACCTACAGAAGCGGTTTAATTCAGCAAGCCTCTACTGAAGAGCCCCATAAGCCCGGGGGTGAGCCTACGCGCCAGATCGAGCACTTTCGATGTCGGCCCTGGCAGAATGAAGTCTGTTTTATTCGCAATTGCCTTGATCGTTTCTTTGATGACATTTTCGGGGGATTCAATCAGAAACTGCGGGTAATCGCTCACGTCAACATTGACGCCGAACCGTTCTGACTGCAGGATCGCTGTGCGTGTAAAAAACGGGTGCACAGTCGAAACGAAAATGCCCGACTTATGGTACTCTTCGCGAATCGCATCAGAGAAGCCCTTGATGCCGTGTTTTGAAGCCGTGTAGGGCGCGCCACCCGGCAGCGGCACAATGCCTGCCACCGATGAAATATTCACGATATGCCCGCTGCCGCGCGCCTTCATGTCGGGCAGAAAATAGTGGCAGATGCGCATCGGTGAAATCAGGTTGATGTTCATGAGTTTTTCCCAGCGGTCGAGCGGCACGTCGCCGAAAGCCCCTGCCTGTGCAATGCCTGCATTGTTGATGATCATGTCTGGGCAGGGGGTGAACTTTTTTACATCCGCCAAAAATCGCTCGGTGCCTTCTTTGGTGCCAATGTCACCGGCGATCGTGCCGAGAACCTTGCCCTTGCCGCTATAGGTCTTGAAACGGCTTAGCGATTCGAGTTTGACATCGGCGAGAATGAGTTCGCCGCCGAGGTCTAAGAGCTGCGTGGCGAATTCGCTGCCGAGCCCGCCCGACGCGCCGGTCAGCAGAATGGTTTTGCCTTCATAATAATGCATGGTGCGCAGCATAAAAACTTGAACAGAGTGTCAATTATTTCGTAGCGCTTTCGACCATTTGCGTTGACGTGCGACCATTATTTCTGTCGTTTCGGGTGAATGCTCGCGCGATGCAGAATTATTCTCTTCACTGCCGGTTTTGCCGCTGGCCCTCTCTGCCTGCATGCTTTACCCGGGGGATTGCACACACAATCGACGCGGGGCACCGGCTATGACTCGGAGCCAAGGCCGCCGACTGACTGTATGCGCAGTAATCAATGCGCAGCGGCAACCTATGGTCAAGAAAGCAAAAAAGAACGTAACCACCAAAAACTCTGCGCTGAAGCCCTGCGCGAACTCGACACGCGACCGCAGCCGGGCACGAACCTGAAGCTGAGTAGCTGTTACCGCTAAACTCTTTACCGTGTGTCTCGAGCACTGTATGCTACTGCCGTGCATTCAGCTTTTGTCACTTACATCAAGGGTCTTGGCGCGGTCTTTGCGGTGCTGCTGCGGCTCGCGGCCGCCGGATTGGCAAATTGGCTGAAAGCCCGAGCGGTCAGCATCGCCCTGGTTCTGGCAGGCGGTGTGCTCATCGCAAGCCTCGCGCACCATGTTATACCCTCGGCTCTCGGCAGTTGGTATGCGCACCTCGACGGCAATAAATCTTCATTGGCCTCATTCTGGCGCGGCTTCGATGCGGCTTGTGGCACGAATATCTGCCGCCATGTTTTTCCCTCGCCGATTCGCCACTATGAACTGCACGTCAAAGAAGAGGCAGGTTTTCAGAAGTATATTGCTGAATTGAAAACCGCTCAGGCCCGCCAGGCGGATCTCAAAAGTGCTGCGCCTGCGCAAAGATTCGTGCGCAATTTTTTACCCTCGCGCGCGCAGGCGTACGCGGGACTCACCCGCGTGCGCGGGCCAGAAGAAGTCACGGCAATCTATCTCACAGGCACCTCGGCGCGCCCGGGCAAAGTCGACAAATACCTCGAGTTCACCAGAGCACAGGGCATGTCCGGCGTCTGCTTCGATATCAAAGACGTTTATGGCTTCGTGAACTATAAAAGCGAATTGCCAGAAGTGAAAATGACGCAGGGCAAGACGCAGCCACCGCTCGGCGATCTGGCACCGCTCGTGGCATATTACAAAAGCAAGAAGATCTACACCATCGCGCGTGTCGCTCTGTTTCAAGACGAGCTGCAGGCGGGCAAGTTTCCCGACCGGCAGATTAAACTGCAGGCAGGCGGCCCGCTCAGAACCAAGGGCCGAACCGTGTGGGTTGACCCCAACAAAAAGGCCGTGCAGGATTACAACCTCGCAATCATTCGCGAAGTGCTCGCCTCAGGCGTCGATGAAATTCAGCTCGATTATGTGCGCTACCCAGCCGAAGGCGACTGGAAAATCGCGGCCTACCACGACCTGGGTGATTTTTCTGAAAAGCCAAGAGTTATCACTCGCTTCTTGCAGCGCGTTCACGCGCTCACGAGGTCTTATGGCGCCTACCTGTCGCTCGACGTTTTTGGCGTCGTCGCCTGGCAAGAGCCGCTCGATATCAAAAGCACAGGGCAGAACATGCATATTCTCGGCCAGGCAACCGACGTGATCTCGCCGATGCTCTACCCCTCTCACTTCGGCTTCTCGTTCGGCGGGGTCAATAACCCGGCCGACAAACCGGCGCTCTTTCTCGAAGCGGGCGTAACCAAACTGCGCGAGATCAACAAAACACAGGTGATTCGTCCCTGGCTGCAGGCATTCAAGTGGCGCGTGAGCAACTACACCCCGCAGTACATCACCGAACAGATTCGCGGATCGAAAAAAGCCGGCGGCCAGGGTTACCTGCTCTGGAATGCAGGCAACATATATGAAAGATTCTCAGAACCTGTCCCCTCCCCCTAACCCCCTCCCCGCACGCGGGGAGGGGGATGCCGAAGGCAGGGGGTGGGGACACGAATGAAAGACTTCTGGCCAGAAGAGTATGCCGATCTCAATTTCGATTTACCCGAAGAACTGATTGCAACACACCCGGTAGAACCCGCCGACCATGCGCGCCTCATGATAATCGATCGCGTGCGCGGTACGATCACCCATTCGCGCTTTGATAAACTATCCGAGATTCTGCGCGCCGGCGATGCCATCTTCTACAATGCCACGCAGGTCGAAGCCCGGCGGGTATATCTGAAGAAACCCGATGCTGAGAAGACTTTTGAATGTGTATTTTTGAAGAGTGTCCCCCCTCCCGACCTCCCCCCGCTAGCGGGGGGAGGTGCCGAAGGCAGAGGGGGGACATGGCAAGTACTCATGCGAGGCATTCGTCGGCTCAAAGACGGCCAGGTGTTGCAGGCGGTGAAAGACCCTGCGTTTGAATTTCTGCTGCACCGCGCAGACGACAAGATATTCGTCACCACGCATCGCCCGCTCGGCGCAGCAGACTTCGCGCGCATCGGTGAAATGCCGATACCTCCCTATATGCGGCGCGCGGCAACCGCCGACGAGGCCGACACTTACCAGAACTTCTTTAAGCACCAAATCGCAGAAAAAGAAAAAGTTCAAGGTTCAGCGGCTTCGCCGACTGCAGCGCTGCACTTCACCACAGGCCTGCACATGAAGCTGCGCGAACAGGGTGTGGATCTCTACCCGCTCTGCCTTGATATCGGCTACGGAACCTTCGCGCCCCTCACAGCCGAAAATTTTTCACAGGGTGAACTGCACGCAGAACATTACTATATCCCCCCCCTGACTGCAGAGAAATTCGCCGGTGCAGTAACCGGCAGAAAGATTGCGCTCGGCACGACTTCGCTGCGTTGCCTGATTTCGTACCAGCGCTCTGGTAAAGCCGAGGGCGAAACGGCGCTATTTGTGACGCCGCGCGATAATGTTTCAGGCATCGACGGACTCATCACCAACTTTCACCTGCCGCAGTCGAGCCTGCTTCTGCTCACCGCCGCAGTCTGCAGGCGCGAACTTTTGGCCCAGGCCTACCGCGCGGCCATTCGAGAGCGCTACCGGTTCTATTCGTATGGCGATGCCATGCTGATAATTTAGTTTCACGGACACTGCGCTTGCGCCCAGTATCCGCGGCATGCTTCTGGCGCTCATCTATCTGCTGGCCGCAGACCCCATCAAGACGCCCAACCCCAACAAGGTTGCTGATTTCGCTGAGATCGAGTCGCGCATCTACCGAGTCGAAATGCTCGAAAATTTCGAAGAGCGCGAAATTTCTGAAATTCTTTTGCCGCAAGAAAACCAGGCCGCGGTGCGCCTCGCGCGTGAGCTCACGCCCCCGGTGAGCGAGTCGACGCAATACGCGAGCGTGCGCGTAGAAGGACCCGAAACGCGCCGCGTTCGGCTGCAGTTCAAAACACCCCGTGAGGTGAAAGGCTATTGCCGTGCATTCACCTTCTGGCTAAATGTTGAAAAGCCGCACGCGCGCCTGACTCTGATCGTCGAAGACAGCGACCAGGTGCGCCATTTCATTGACAGCGGCGACCTGCAGTTTCGCGGCTGGCGCAAAATGCGCCTGCCCGTCGCGCAGCGCATTCGCCAGCACGACCTCTACCTTGGTGAAAAGTCGGCACTGAAGCTCATTGGGATAGAGATCGTCTTCTCAGCCAAATACACCAAAGGGAAACTACCGCTGATTCTCATCGACGAAATTGCCGCTGAGGTGAGAGACAAGTACCAACTGCCGCCTGAATTGAAGAAGTAGGCGCCCGCGTCAGCCACGCCTGTTCAAATATTCCACTGCCTTCTTCAGCCCCTCTAATGTCAGATCATACATCGGAAAAATCTCAGCGATGCTTGTGAGCGTCGATGCCGCAAACGGCGTACGCCATTCTTTTTCGCTCAGCGGGTTCAGCCAAACCGAATGCCTGAACCGAAGCCTCAGCGCGCGCAGGCGTTCGATTGAGGGTTCGTACTCTTCTTCACCGTAGTTGATGTTGCCGTAACGGCTGTAGAGTTCGCCGGGAGCCATGCTCGCATCACCAATGATGAGAACCCGCGTCGACGCGTCTTCTTTCAGAATCTGTGAGAGCTGAACCGCTTCGGTGCGCGTGTCGTCTTTATAGACATACCCGTAAATCGTGTTGTGGAAAAAGTACGTCTTGAGCGACTTGAGCTGCGCCGACATTTTCTGAAAGATGAGGCGTGTGAGTGGCACATGCTGCAGCATCGAATGCCCGCCGTTGTCGATGAGCAAAATGACTCTCAGCTGGTCACGCAAGGGTTCGGTAAACACAAGCTCGATGTCACCTGTTCTGCCCGAACGGTAGACACTTTCGTGAACATCGAGCTCGGCTGCTGCACCATGCTTCTGCAGGTTCTTTAGCAGAGCCAGAGCCTGCCGCAAGTTATCATGACTCAAAGTCTGCCGCGAAGAATACGCGATGTGGCGTCGCTCGCCGATAACTTTTACCGCTGAGAAATTGCGGCTCTGGCCAAAAACCCGCACGCCATTCGCCGAATGTCCCGAATGCCCGAACGGTGAGTTGCCGCCAGTACCGACCCACTTGCTGCCGCCGTGGTGCTCTTTCATCTGTTCGCGCAGGGTTTCCCAAAACTTCTTCATCAGCGCGTCGATATCCATCTCGTGGTGGCGAAACGGCACCTCGCCGCGTTCGCGCGCCTCGCGCAGCCAGTCTCTGAACTGGCGGGTTTCGAGCAGTGCATAGTCGTCTTCGGCAACTGCGGGAATATTCATGTCATAAAAGTGATTCAGAAAGACGCGTTCAAAGGTATCAAGGTCTTCGCGCTTTTTGACGCACACAAGGCGCAGCAGCAAGAACAGGTCGTTGGTGTTTTGCAGCGGTACCTTTTCCGGTGCGCGGTAAAACTCGAGCACCTGGTCGGCGCCGATCGCGAGGCCAGCGTCGCGCAGGGAGTAGAAGAAGTTGAGAAACATGTGTTTAGGTTATCATCTCGTCACGATCCTGATAGGCGTGAGCTACCGCCTCGACGGCACTCTCTAGTTCTTCTTCGGCGCGATCACTGAGTACGATCTTCTTCAAGATGTCCGTATTTTTTTCTGAAATCTTCAAGGCTTACGAATTGGGTTTTCCCCTCGTCGAAACGGGCCGTTCTTTTCTTCATCTCTTCTTGCCAGTGGGCTTTCGTCTTTGGCGGAATTGTCTGGGTCTCGCGCCAAAGATACATTGCGAGCTCATTTTTTTCAGCCAGATCAAGTTCTTTTGTGGCTTCCTGAATTCGTGCCAGAGCGCTGCTCATAGTTCAGTATGAGCCGATTTATCCGGGCGGGCAAGCCTTTTTCTCCTCATGTGATTCATGCTTAGCTTACTCTCCTTTGATTTTCCTTTGTCCCCGAAATGCCAGCAGGTCCGCCGCGCGTTTAAGCAAGATGCCCGGCAGTGGGGTGCGTTCGACCTCTTCGACGCTGTAGCCGCGCCGCCTGATGGCATCGATGTATTGTATGAGCTCGCTCGTCGCCGGCGCCTTCTCAAAGCAGCGTGACCTAAGTTCGTAAAAAATCCTCAACGCTGCTTCTAGCACCGGCCCTGAGAATTCAGGAAAATGGAGCGCGAGAATCTGTTTCATTTCGTCGACGGCGGGAAAGCTGATGTGATGGCAGAAGCAGCGGCGCAGAAACGGATCAGAAAGTTCGCGTTTCGCGTTTGAGGTGATAATGATAACCGGCTTCTGGGTCGCCTTAACGCGTGTGTTGGTTTCGCGAATCGTGAATTCAGAATCTTCGAGAACGTCGAGCAGGTTGTCTTGCACGTCTGACTCGGTCTTGTCGATTTCATCGAGCAGAAGCACCTTGCGCTTCTCTGAACGAAACGCGCGGCCGATCGGCCCCCAAATGATATAGTCGTCGAAGTTCTGCACGTTGCGCCCCGATTTCGCGTCGGGAAAACGTGAGTCATTGAGCCGCAGCACCGTGTCTTGCGTATAGCACGCCTCTTCGCCGCGAAACGTCGACTTCGCGCGCAAAATTTCCATTTCGAGACCGAGCGCTTCGGCAATTGCAAATGCAAGCTGCGTTTTGCCGGTGCCTGGCTCGCCGGTCAAGAGCAGCGGCTTTTCCATCGCGAGCGCCATGTTGACGATCTCTGCGAGCTCGTCTGAAATGTGGTATTTGCCGGTGCCGGTGAATTGCATGGGTTGAATTTTCACTTTTCGACGCTGCGCCAAGCCAAACGGGCTTTTGATTTTGCCATCATGCAGAAAGACAAGGCGAAAATTGCGTTACTTGAAAAGCTGACAACAGCGAAAAAGAAAGTGAAGTAGCGGCAGCGCTATTTGATTTCAAAGCGCACACCCGACTTCAGGCAGTGCCACCGCGCACGACACCGATAATGACGGAAACAAGACCACCGACCACGGCCATAAGAAAAAGTACTGCGTGACCCGTTGCAGACCAGAGCGACACAATCATTGACAGCCCACTGAGTATCAAGCCGCCGAAAAACCCAGCTGCGACGAGCCACCAGTTGGCATCACGAGCGCCGCCAGAAGCGAGCAGTGCAAAATTAAACGCCAGAAAAGATACCAGCATCAGAGCTTGCCCCAGAAAAGCCTGAAAGAACCGCTCATGTCTGAACATTGCAAGCACCCCCCAGACGAACCACACAATAGCCATGGTCGAAATTACCAAATAGAGCCAGAACCCCGATCGCACGCGACGGTCGACGACTGACTCTGACGGGTTATGATCATTCACAAACACATTCAAATGCTGTCCTTCTTCGTACTTCGCCACATTCGAACCGATATTCCAACGCGCAAACGGGCCATAGCGGCGTGAGCTATATGTCTTGCCGTCGAACTCATAAGAATATTGCAGCAGCTCGCGCAGGTTTGCAGGGCCAAAACCATCGCTGTCGTCATCGGGCAGAGTGTCAAAGAGAGCATGCGTCACGACGCCGCTTGCCTCAGACCAGTTCTGCGCGCGGTAGAGTTGGTAACTGTCGCGAATGAAGTGCCCACCGAACCAGAGCGCAGTCGAACCAGAGAGCAAAATGATGGCGATTGCGGTTTTCTTGCCGATCTTAAGTCGAGCCAGCATGCGGTAGCTGTGAAAATCCATAGCTATGCGACAATCGCTATGGATGCGAGCGTCGCGTGGGGGTCAGGCAACAACAAAACTTGACGAAATGTTCAAGTTTCTTTATGCGTCGCACTAGCTGTAGCTATGGAAAAACGCAGCTAAGGAGCCCCACATGGCAACGAAAGTTAAGGAAAACAGCCAACCCGCTCAGCGCGAGCACTTCGACCAAGCTCAGCACAAGCACTTCGACGTGCTCATCATTGGCGCCGGCATTTCGGGCATCGGCGCCGCCTGCTATCTCAAACGCGAGCTGCCGGGCAAAAGTTACGCGATTCTCGAGCGCCGCCAGGCAATCGGTGGCACGTGGGATCTATTCCGTTACCCCGGCATTCGCTCTGATTCAGACATGAACACCTTCGGCTTCGGCTTTCGCCCCTGGACAGAAACACGTGTGCTTTCAGACGGGCCTTCTATCAAAAAATACGTCGAAGACACAGCGAAAGAATATGACGTCACGCGCCACATTCGTTTCGGTACCAGAGTCACCAGTGCGAAGTTTTCAAGCAAAGACGCAACATGGACCCTCGAAACCCAGAGTGAAACCGGTGGCGCAGCGGCGACCTACACCGCGAATTTTATCATCGCCTGCACTGGCTATTACAACTACGACAAGGGCTACCAACCTGAGTTTCCCGGTGAAAAAAGTTTTAAGGGCCAGTTGATCCATCCGCAAAAATGGCCAGAAAACCTCGACTACGCCGGGAAAAAGGTTGTGGTGATCGGCAGCGGAGCTACCGCCGTCACGCTGCTGCCCGCGATGGCTGATAAGACCGCGCACATCACGATGCTGCAGCGTTCGCCGACGTATATCGTTTCGATTCCCTCGAATGATTTTCTCTCGCAAACACTGAGGCGTTTCTTGCCCAAGTCGTGGGTTTACCAGATGGCGCGCGTGCGCAACATCGCGCTGCAGCGCCTCATCTTCATGCTCGCCAAAGCCCGGCCCGATGCGATTCGCCGCCTCATTCTCGGCGGCGCGAAGCGCGAGCTCGGCGATGCGGTCGACATTAAACACTTCTCGCCGAAATATAACCCGTGGGATGAACGACTCTGCGTCGTGCCCGACGGTGATCTTTTCAAGACGCTGAAATCGGGCAAGGCATCGGTCGTCACCGACCAGATCGAAACCTTTACCGAAACCGGCATCAAACTCAAGTCGGGCAATGAACTCGAGGCAGACATCGTCGTGAGCGCGACGGGCCTCAACGTCGAACTCATGGGCGGCGTCGAAGTTGAAGTCGACGGGGCAAAGGTTCCGGTGACACAGCGCGTGACTTACAAGGCAGTGCTGGTAGAAGGAGTTCCCAATGCGGCGATTATTTTCGGCTACACAAATGCCTCGTGGACTTTGAAAGTCGACATTGCCTGTGAATACATCTGCCGTCTGCTTAAACACATGGATAAAAACCACCAGCGGGTGGTTGTTGCGCGTGCAAAAGATGAGGTCAAGACTGCCGACACGGTGATGGGTGGCCTCAATTCGGGATACATCCGCCGTGCGATCGATAAGCTACCCAGGCAAGGCACGCATGGCGTGTGGAAGGTTTCGAACGACTATATCTCTGACAGCGCGATGCTGAAATTTTCGCCGATTGCCGACGAAGCGTTGGAATTCAGTTAGCAGGCATCCGAAACCTGCTAACTGAATTCTTTAATCGCAGCATCGGGCGTCTCGAAAATCGGAAACTGCGTTTCGGCTTTCGTGACTTTGAAGACCTGCATCACTTTGCTCGAGACGTGCGTGACGCCGAGATTGCCGCCATATTCACGCACGGCTTTTAGAAAATGAAACATCGCGCCCATTGCCGATGAATCCATGTGGTCGACGAGTTCGAGATCGAAGACCACGATCTTGGGCTTACCGGCCAGCGCCTCAGCGACCATTGCCCGAAACTGCGGGATCGCATACATCTGCAACTGCTGCTCGGTGATGCGAATGACGAGTGCTTCGTCGTGGCGGCTAACCTCGATCATAGGCCGACAATCGGGCGGCCGGTTGAAAATGTCAACAGTAAACGGGCTGTTTGCCAAGGCTGAATGGCCATGGTTTCTGGCAATCAGTCTTGCGCACCTGAGTCATGGTATGGGCATTGCCCCATGGAAATGCTATTCGTCATTCTCGTCTATTTTTCAAACGGCAACTTTCAATCGCTCGAAGTGATTGAAATGTCACGCGCCGAGGCCGAACTGGGGCCGAAGAAAAACAGCAATGCATCGTGCGAAGTTGCCCTCGCGAAGCCTCTCGCAGCCCTGCGCAACAAGTCAGTCAAGAAGATGGCGCAGCGCAAGATTCACTATGCATGCCTCGGTGCCAGCCAGGTAGGCACCCTTGAGTCTCTCACGAACCAATCGCAAAGCTGGCCGGCAGTCACCGGCAAATAGACTCTATCGCATGACGAGCACGCCGGCGAGACCGCCGTGTTCGGTGCGAAAGTTCGTCGTCTGCCCCTGGTAATAGCGCGCCATGAGCCCCAAAATTTCGCCGGCGTACGTGTAGACGCGCACGTCATACTTGAGGCTTGTCTCGCCCGATACCTGCCGCGTGCGCGGCGCAACGTAACGCTGTGCAATGTAGTTCCCGGCAATGATATGCTGCCAGACCTTTGTGGTCAGCTTGTCGCCGCGGTAGACACCCTTGCCGCCGTAGCCGTCAAGCGGCTTGAAAAACCACTCTTTCTTCTGTGACCACAACAAATCGGCGTTCGCGGCTGTGACAAAAACTGTCTCGGGCAAGTGCGCGCGCACTGTCGCCAGGTCGGTCTGCGGCATGTTGGTCGCAGCGTCTGACCAAAAGAGCGTCAGGTTCGCCTTGTTGGCGTAAAGCGCATGCACCGCCGGGTTGGGGCTCACGGTCGCGAGCCCCTGTTCATAAATCTGCTTCAGTGTCGCTGATGATGGTTGTTCAAACGCAAAATCGGTCAGGCGGTTATAGATAAAATCAAGGGGGATCTCATTCGCGTAAGCAACATTTTCCCTGATCGAGAGTGCCTCGGGTGTAACGATGACTGCGTCAATACCGTGGCTCTGCAGCATCTGCTGCACGAGCACAAACTCCGAATAGAAGAATTGCTCGCCCGGGTTTTCGTCTACGATTGCGACCCGCCCCAGCGGCCGACCGGGAAAACGCAGCGCAAATTCGCGGCGGAACATATCAACAATCTTCACGCTGTCGAAAGCAAAGCCGGGGTATGACAGGTAGCCCGGCAGGCCTTCACAACACTGCATCATCTCTTTTTCAGCATGCAGTCCCAATAATGCACCGGCGGCATTCGTGTTAATTTCAATCAGTTGCGGGCCGTTATCGGAGATATGAAAATCGTATGAATTGAAGATGCCTCTTTCTATCCGCTTACCTTCTACGGGCGTCAGCCCATAGAAGGTAAGCCTCTCATGGGCCTCGATGAAGGTCTGCATCTGGTGCAGGTCATTTAAAGACAGAAAGTGCGGGTGCTCGCTGAAATAGTGCGCGTGCTCTATTTTGCTTTTGTCCAGAGTCGAGCAGTGGCAGTGCTCGTTGAGGTAGTCGGCGCTCAGCAGCACTCGTTGGCCTCGCGTTTTTCGTCGATTTCAGCGAATACAGAATCGAGATTCGCCCTGAATTTCGCCAGCGCCTTGTAGTCGATACAGTAGCAGACTTTGGGACCGTCGATCGCGCCCTTGATGAGCCCTGCATCTTTCAGTTGATTCAGGTGCTGCGACACGGTCGACTGCGCCAGCGGTAGCTCTTCGACGATATCGCCGCACATACAATCCTGCTTTGCTGCCAGCAATTTCAGAATGGCGATGCGAGCCGGATGTGCAAGAGCCTTCGCCATCGAGGCGATTTGCTGCTCATCACGGCTGAATTCGACGCTCTTGCTGATCATACTTTCATTATCGTATTTTTACGATGAATCGACCACAATATCTTCATAGCTATGCGGCCCCTTCCAAGCGCTTCTTGTAGCGCAGCGCGAAACCCACCAGGAGAATCAGCGCCGGTACCTCGATCAGCGGACCGATCACCGCGGCGAACGCGGCACCTGAGTTTATACCGAAGACCGCGATCGCCACCGCGATACCGAGTTCAAAATTGTTGCCGGCCGCCGTGAACGCAAGCGAGACTGATTTTTCATAGTCCACCTCTGCACGGCGGGCGAGGAAAAATGCGCTGAAGAACATGATACCGAAATAGATGAGGAGCGGCAGCGCGATACGCAGTACATCCGCCGGAATGCGTACAATCAGTTCGCCCTTATAGCTGAACATGACGACGATCGTGAAAAGCAGTGCCACGAGTGTTACCGGGCTTACCTTCGGCAGGTATACCTGTTCAAACCATTCTTTACCCTTGAGGCGAATCAAAACCTTGCGGCTTGCGACGCCGGCCGCAAATGGAATGCCGAGGTAGATGAGCACGCTCTCCGCAATTTGTCGCATGGTGATGTCGACAGAGGCTGCCTTGAGGCCAAAGAGCGGCGGCAGTACGGTCACGAACACATACGCATAGACGCTGTAGAAAAGAATCTGGAAGACGCTGTTGAAGGCAACGAGGCCCGCAACGTATTCGTTGTCGCCGCGCGCGAGATCGTTCCACACAATCACCATCGCAATGCAACGGGCAATGCCAATGAGGATCAGCCCCGTCATGTATTCGGGTTTGTCGGGCAAAAATATGACCGCGAGCGCGAACATGAGTATCGGCCCCATCAACCAGTTCTGCACCAGCGAGAGCGCGAGCACCTTGCGGTTCCGGAATACCTCAGATAATTTGTCTGTCTTTACTTTTGCAAGCGGTGGGTACATCATGAGAATGAGGCCCGCTGCAATCAGGTAGTTTGTCGAACCGCTCTGGAAAGCTCCCAGCGCTTTGGGAGCATCGGGGAAAAAGTAACCGATACCGACGCCGATACCCATCGCGAGGAAAATCCACAGCGTGAGGTAGCGGTCGAGAAAAGAAAGTCGCTTGCCTGTCATTTAGAGATTCTGCTTCACGAAGTTTTCGCAATATTCTTTGATCATCTGCCGCACGCGCGCGAATTCTGCGGTGATCTGCTCTTCGGTGCCTGTCGCCTTTGCCGGGTCGGGAAAGTTGTGGTGGAACTTCTGCGCCTTCGAGGGGAAAACAGGGCAGCGCTCTTTCGCATTATCGCACACCGTGATGATGAGATCAAAATCGAAAGCCTGTGGTGAGCCTGTCGAACCCATGTATTCATTCACATTGTTCGAGGTGTGGTGCGAGATGTCAATGCCGTCGGCCTTCATCGTCGCGATCGCGCGCGGGTTCACGCCGTGCGTCTCGACGCCCGCGCTGTAAATTTCAGCTTTACCCTTCGCGAAGTGCTCGAGGTACCCATGCGCGATCTGGCTGCGGCAGCTATTGCCGGTGCACAAAACAAGAATCTTCTTCATGAGCGGCGCTTCAGACGGCGGAGTTATATTGTATATCGTAAATATACGATATATGAGAGTTGGCTTGAATAGTTAGTCAGGGTGGTGGGCCGGGTAAGGCTTTCGCGCTTTCCTATGGCTTTCCATAGCAGGGTGATGGGGCGTTGTCGAGACGGCCAGCCGGATTGTGGACCCCTGCTGTGGAATTCCATAGCAGGCAGATTGGGGTAAGAATTTCACCACCCGCTATGGATTTTCATAGCCCGGCGGCAGCGGGTATTGCCCTTCCCAGGGCCACATGCGCGCCTCGGGGCTGTGCGGGTAGCGCTCGACAATCTCTTCCATCGCCGCGTGGAATGCGTCCTTGTCGCCGAAGCGCAGGTAGTACGCCATGCCGCGGGTAAAAATCAGCTGCGGGCCGCGCGGGTCATTCTCGCGCGCTGCAAAGCGGGCATCGATGAAATCGATGACTTCTTCGTAACGGCCCTTGTGCAACAGGTAGCGCGAACGACCCAGGGCGCAGACCGTTCTGAAATCCGCAGTGTCGAGCGGGCCTTCGGAAAACCAGAGCAGTTTGCCGTCAGTGTTGAGAAAATAAAATGACGGGGTCCAGAGTGCGGCGTAGCGCGAACGCACTGCGCGGTCGGTCAGGATGTTCTGTCTCAGTGGCACGAACTGTTCACCCAACATCGTGACGGTTGGGGCATCGGAAAACACGAGGTGGTCCATCTTGCTGCAGCCCGCGCAGTTCTCGCGGATGAACTGGAGTACGATCGGTTTTCGCGAGCGTTCGGCTTCGGCGAGTGCTTCTGTGTAGTCATGGAGCCATCGTATTGTTGGCATACCTTCGCGATCTCCGCTTGCCCTGGGCCGAAAAGGAGTTTTTCCCCGATCGTCGCGATCGCGTCTATGGGATAATACTTCGCCTGTCTTGCCCCAAATACAGATGAACTGCGAAAATTTAGTCCCGATATATCGGCCAGCCGCCGAGGTGCCCCTAAGAGACAGGTAGACCGCACAGAAACTTCCCGGCTTTTCATAATGGCGAAACCCGCAAAGCGCTTGTCAGCGTCGGGCGGTGATAAAGCGCAGAGTTGATTTTCTGCCTATAATCGACATGACGAAACTGGATTCACATTCGCGCATGACTGAAACCAGCTGGGAAATGCGTCTCGCCCGCGGTGGCGCGATTTTTGGGGTCGTTGGCGCATCTATATTCTTTTTGCTGCGCTCGCAGGTGCTCGGTCTTGCGTTCGGCGGGGTAGACGCCGCGCTCATCTCTCTCGCGTTAGCATCTGGCGTAGGTTTAATTTTCAGATTCACGGCAAACAGACTGGCTTTTGTTGTCTCGTACGGTCTGCTCACCCTCGGGTGCGTCGCACAGATGTATCTGCCCGAGCCGCGCACCATTACGCAGCTCGTGCTCGTCACCGGGTTGGTTTTTTCGGCCATTTATTTTCGCTTCATGCGCACGCTGCCTGCCCTGGCGATTTGTTTTGCGGGCTTTCTGATCGCAGGGGAACTTGCATACCAGCATCCGCAGGCGAACAAAGTTTTGCTGCCCGACGGATTTTCGCTGCGTGGCCTCTGGCTAAATGCCGCGGTCGGCTTCTTGCTGCTCAACGGCCTCATCGCCGCAACGCTCTCTTACGTTGTCACGGTGCTTGAGACAAGCCGCCGGCGCAGCGAAGAAAACGAACGGCTGCTAAAACTCTTCACCGAACTTTCATCAGACTATGTTTACCAGATCAACCTCGGTGTGCCGGGGCTTATGCCCGAAGTTTTTGCCGGCTCTTTCGAGCGCACTACCGGTTACACGCTCGACGCGCTGCGCAAAAAAGGGGGCTGGCTCGCGGTGGTTCACCCTGACGACCGCCAGAGACTCGAACATGTGACGCCGAAGCTGCTGGCTGGCGAAACTGTCGTCACTGAATACCGTATCATCAGCGCAACGGGTTTGGTCATCTGGCTGCGAGACCGCATCAGGCCGGTTTACGATGCGAAAGGCGAAGCTGTGACGAAACTCATGGGTGCCGTGACCGATATAACAGAGCGAAAGGCTGCCGAAGAGCAGGTAGAAAACCTCGCTTTTTACGATCCGCTGACGGCGCTGCCGAACCGGCGACTGCTGCTCGACCGTCTTGAACAGGCGCGTGCGCTGAGCACCCGCACGGGGCAGCACGGCGCGTTACTCTTTATCGATCTCGATCATTTCAAGAACCTGAACGATACGAAAGGCCACGAGGCGGGCGACCAGTTACTGATTGAGCACGCGCGCCGGCTGACACTGTGTGTGCGTGAGGGTGATACCGTCGCCCGGCTCGGCGGCGATGAATTCATTGTGATATTGGGCGAGCTGCCTGCACAGGCCGAAAAAGCGGCAGAAGAAGCAGCAGACCTCTGCCAGCGCATTTTGCAGAAACTGAGCGAGCCGGTGACGCTGACGTTTCGCACGATGACTGACTATGAGAACACCTGCAGCATCGGGGTGGCGATGTTTTCGGGACACATCGTCAGCGTCGACGAACTGCTGCGCCGTGCCGACATGGCAATGTACCAGGCGAAAGCCGACGGACGTAATCTGTTTCGCTTTTTCGATCCGCAGATGCAGAAGCTGCTCGGTGAAAGGCTCGCACTCGAATCTGACCTAAAACAGGCGCTTGCGGGCCGCCAGTTTGAAATTTATCTGCAGCCGCAGCTTGCCTCTGACCGTCGCGTCACCGGCGCCGAGGTGCTGCTGCGCTGGCACCACCCTGAACGGGGTCTGGTTTATCCGGGTTATTTTATCACCGCCGCCGAACACACGGGCGCGATACATGATATCGGCGTCTGGGTCTTCGAACAGGCGTGCCTGCTGCTGACGAAGTGGGCGGGCGGTGCAATAACCCGCGCTCTGACTCTGGCAGTCAATGTCAGCGCGCGGCAGTTCAGGCAGGCTGATTTTGTCGACCGGGTGCGCAGGCTGCTGCAACAGACAGGCGCAAACCCGAAGCTCATAAAACTCGAGCTGACCGAAAGCCTCGCACTCGATTCAGTCGACGAGACGGTCGCGAAAATGCTTGCGTTGCGCGAACTCGGCCTTGCGATCGCACTCGATGATTTCGGCACGGGCCAATCATCGCTCGCCTACTTGAAGCGGCTACCCCTGAACGAACTCAAAATAGACCAATCTTTTGTGCGCGATATCACGACTGACCAGAACGACGCGGTGCTCGTGCAGACAATCATCGGCATGGCGCAAAACCTCAATCTCGAAGTCGTCGCTGAGGGGGTAGAAACCGAGCAACAGTTGGATTTTCTCGTTAAACATGGCTGCCCCGCCTACCAGGGCTTTTTCTTCAGCGAACCGGTGCCAGTCACCGAGTTTGAAAGAAAATTCGCCGCATAACCCTGTCACGCGAAACCATGCACCTTGACCCGAACTTTGACCGCGGGCGCTGACCACCCGCCCGAAACGGTACCCAACAGTAAACCCGCGAGGTGCTTCACCTGCGCCCTGATGGGAGCGACAAACGGGAAGAGGTTGCCGTCGACTTCGGCGCCATCACCGATCGCGTAGATACCGGCAACCGAGGTCTGAAATTTTTCGTCAGTGACAATGCCCCGGTTCACTTTGAGGCCGGCAGCTGCGGCGAGTGCCGTGCGCGGTCGAAAGCCGACGGCGACAATTGCCGCATCAACCTCGATGTCGCCATCCGCGTGGCTCAGCAGCGTACGACCGTTCTCGCGGGTAAACGTAGTCACCATGGTATTCAGCATAACTTTGATCTTCTGCTGCTGCAGATGTTCGGCAAGCCGCGCAGAATCTTCGGGGCTAAAGATGCGCTCCATCAGCCGGGCGACGGCATGCACCAGTACCACTTCGTCGCCCGCTTTCGCCAGGTCTGAGGCGATCTCGCAGCCAATGAGTCCCCCGCCGACGATTGCCCAGCGGCGCGCGCCGCTGTCGCGGAGTTTTCTGATCGCGACCGCGTCATCGTAGCGGTTGAGGGTCAGAAAGTTCTGCTGGTAGGGCAGCCACGGCGGCGGCACAAACGCCTCAGAGCCGGTCGCCAGCACCAGTAGATCGTAGTCGATTTTTTTGCCGCCCTCAAACAGAACCTGCTTTGCCTCGGGCAGAATCTGCGTGACAGTCTTGCCGGCGATGAAGCGAAACTTTTGCTGCAGGCTTGCGACGTCGCTGAGCACGGTGCGCCCGAAGACTTCTTCTGACGCGAAGGCATGCGACAAGAGCGGGCGCGAGTAATACCCCGATGTCTCACCCGAGACCACCGTGACGGAAAATTTGCTGTCTTGCGCCAAAAGCTCCGCCAGGCCAATGCCTGCCATGCCCGAACCGATGATGACTACGTTACTCATGTTTGCTCTCCTCGATATATTCAGACTCTTGTCACCCTGAGCTCGTCGAAGGGTGCTCCCCTTGTCTGCGCGTGCTTAGTGAGGCTTTCGCCTCACTAAGCTCGTTCAACCAATTCAACCATTTCAAAGTCAGCTTTGCTCACACCGCAGTCGGGGCATTCCCAATCTTCGGGAATGTCTTCCCAGCGGGTGCCGGGCTTGATACCGTCTTCGGGCAAACCCTGTGCTTCGTCGTAAACGAAGCCGCAAACAACACATTTGAACTTACGCATTTTCTTCTCCTTATCTATTCATTGCGGTGGCTATTTCGCCGCCACTGCACTCAACGTCGTTTCGTAGCGCTTCGCGTGTTTCTCTTCAACCTTCGCCAGAGCAGCGAAACGTTTTGCGGCAATTTCGAGTGTGCGCTTGAAGAGACCCGCATGGTCTTTCGACTCGCCGATCTGTTCGTCGAATTCGGCAGCCGCCGCGCTGTTGCCCTCTTCCACTGCTGCGTGGCGAAACTTCGGGTACATCTCGGTGTACTCGTACGTCTCACCCTCGATCGCATAGCGGAGTACCTCTTTCACGCCGAGCTTTTCACGTGGGAAAAGCAGCTCCGCATGGCCGAGCGCATGCTGTATCTCTTGCGCCGCAGTTTCTTCGAACACCTTCGCGGTCGCCTCGTCGCCCTGCTCGCGGCAGATGCGCGCGAAGTGCAGGTACTTCATGTGTGCCATCGATTCACCGGCGAAAGCCGCCTCGAGGTTTTTCACGGTCACTGATTCTTGTTTTGTCATTTTTCCTCCCTATTAACCCAGCCAGAGCCGGATTATATATTAGACTAAGTCTAATATATACCTTATTTAGACTTCGTCTAATTTTTGTTTAGTTTCGGCTGAACTGCGGATTCGGGTAATATTCACCGAAATGCGGCACACTCAGCATCGACGCCGCGCGAAAATAGGTTATGGGTTGCCGTGCTGCGGCGCGATTTCGGCCGAAATCGCGCGGATGAATTTTTTAAGCGGCTTTAGCGAAGGCCCATGGTTGAGCGCATGACAAACGCTGCGAGCTTTGCGCTGACGGCATTCGGCGCGGCCCCGCCCACAGCGGTGATGGCTTTATTCACAGCCCCTGGCACACAGACTGTTTCGCGGGGTTCCATAGCCGCGAGTGAGTCGCGCACCACTTCACTCGATTCCATCCACAGAAAAGCGGGAATTCCCCCTTTTGCAATATCAGCCTTCTCGTGAAACTCGGTGTGCGTGAAGCCGGGGCAGAGCACCTGCATGTAGACACCCTTGGGCCGCACTTCTTCGGCGATGGCTTCGGTGAAGTAGCGCACGAAAGTCTTGGTGGCAGAATACGTCGCCGAGTAGGGTGCGGGTTGATAGCCGGCCACAGAGGCAACGTTGATGATGCTGCCGTTACCGCGCTGCGTCATGGTGCCGAGCGCCGCATGCGTCAGCCGCACGACAGTGTGAATATTCAGCTGCACCTGGTCGGCTTCACCCTGGCGTGGCAGGTCGGCGAAGGCGCCGTACGTACCAAAACCTGCGTTATTCACGAGTAATGCGATGTCGGGCTTTGCAACGCGTTCTTCAACGCGCGCCACGTCTTCTGCGTTGAGCAGGTCGGCGGTCATGGTTTCGCATTCAGCACCGCGGCCTGCGCACTGGTGCGCCAGGTCTTGCAAAAGGTCAGCGCGCCGGGCGACGAGTACGAGGTTATACCGTTCGGCGAGCTGCAGCGCGAATTCTTTGCCGAGGCCGGCAGAGGCACCGGTGACAAGAGCAAATGGTTTGTCGTTCATGCTATTTCTCTTGCCATGTGTTTTTCGCGAGATACGCCGCGATCTCCCACAGGCCCTGCTCGTGCGTCTTCACGGGGGCGAAGCCGAGCACGCGTTTGATCTTTTCGTTTTTGAAATCGTTGTCGGCACCGACAAGCATGAGCGCCTGGCGCGTGAGCGGCGGGCGACCTGCAAGCCCGAGCGTTTTCCACGTCAGCTCGCCACCGGTTGCTGCGATCTCTGCGAGAAAACGCGGTATACTTTTGGGAGCGTCTGCTTTGATGAAGTCGGCGATCGAGCTGAAATAGTCATGCCAGGTCACGGTGTTGTCGTCGACTGCGAGAAAGATTTCGCCGCGGGGTATATCCGCCTTTGCCGTGAGCAGCAACACCTCGACGACATTGTCAACGAGCACGAGGCCTGCGCGACCCTTACCGCCGTCGATGAGACCCGGCACACCCTTCGCGAGCACACGCGCCACTTCAACGACCCACGGTTTCGAACCGGCACCGTAGACATTGGCCGGGCGCACGATGCGAATGTCAGCTTTATGCTCGTGCGCGTACTGCAGCGCGATGCGTTCTTGTTTCTGTTTGTATGCCATGTAGTGGCCGTTGGCTTTACCATAAGGAGTTTCTTCGGTAATGGGGCCTTTGCCGATCTGGTCTGCGTACACGACCACTGACGTGGTAATCACGAGCCGCGTGCCCGCGACGGCGGCAAGGCGACAGATCTCTTCACTGTGCTTCAGCGCCTGCTGAAACTTTTCCTCTTTTTCCCAGTCAGAGACGGGAAAAGCGAGATGAAAGATGAAGTCTTTCTGTGAGCAGAGTTTTTTCAGTTCAGCTGCATCGCCCAGATCAGAGTTCACGCAGGTAACGCTACTCCATTGCGGAAAAGCAACACCCGGCAGATCAACCGCGGTAACCTTTGCCCCTTCAGCGACGAGCTGTTCGACGAGCTTGCGGCCAATGAAGCCAGCAGCCCCGGTGACCAGAATCTTACTGTTTTGAAAACGCATGCGCAATACCGCGCATAGCAGACAGGCAGAAAATCGAAATGGTAAGGGTACACGCCGATGCAGATTTTCTCAATCTGAATCGGCGCAGGTGCGATTTATTTCAACGGCTTAATGCCGCGCAGAATGCGCGTCAGACCCTTCTGGTATTTCTTGAGGCCTTCTTCTGAGACCATACCGAAAACCAGCAGTTCTTTGTTCTTGGGAGTCTGAATGACCAGAATACCGAGTTCGACATTGTGCCCTTCGACAGTGCCTTTGCCGTCGATTGACAACGCCTTCATGCCGTTAATTTTTGTTTGTTTAGCTTCGTCGTGCGACAGGTTCTGAACAACTTTGTTGAGTTCACCGTCGAGTGCGCTGAGGGCCGCTTCCATATTGTCTGCGTCCATAACCTGAAAGAACATATGGGCGTGACCGTCTTTGGTCTGCGCATGTAGCGAATTGGCATCGCCTGAGACATCCCAGCTACCGGGAATGTCGACGACCACGCCAGAGTCTGGGTGGGGGTACTTTTTGGCGCTGACCGTACCCGCAAGAGCGAGCGCAAGACAGAGCATGATAAATTTTCTCATTGAATCTCATTAAAACATGGTGTTCGTTTGCGGCAATCTGGCAATGGGGCCGCCATACGGTCAATAGCAAATTTGTGAAAGTCGGCGGTGAATCGCCGCGTATTCTCGTGTACATTCGGTATAGAGTCTGCGCTTCGGCCTATCGACAAATAAGGAGTCTACATGTCTGTTAAGAAAATTCTCATTCTCACCATTGCGGCCTCGATGCTGGGCCAGAGCGCCATTTTTGGCGCCAAAAAGCTGACAAGCAGCGCACCGCCAAGTGGCAGCGCTTTTCGCCAGGGTGCGCTTTACCTGGGTGGCGGCATCGGCCTGGGTTCGGGTCTCGGTTATCTCGGCGGCGCCGCGCTCATGGCGAACGCAGAGTACGCGCTGACCAATGAAATCGGCATCGGCGGCACAATTGGCTATTGGGGCTACAGCGAATCTCTCAACGCGGGCGGTAGCACGGTAAAATACAGCTACTCGATCGTGCCCATCGTAGTTTCTGGTGCTTTTCACCTGCCGATGAAAGTGTCGAACCTTGACCTTGGTGTGGGCATTTCACTCGGCTACTATGTGGTGAACTCGTCAGTCGAGACGAACGTCTCTGGCGTCGGCTTTGCTTCTGCCTCGGGCAGCGGCATCGCATGGGGCATCTTCGGTCTCGCGCGCTACTTTATTAACGACACGATCGCCCTGCGCGGCAAAATCGGTTACGGCATCACCCTACTCGAAGTCGGCGTCGATTTCCGTTTCTAACTTTCAGTTCTGCGGTAACCCTTCGCGGTTACCACAGTGACCCAAATGCCTGGTATCAAAAATATACTCGGTGGCTTTTCGGCAGCGCTGGTGGCTCTGCCGCAGGCGATCGCGTTTGGCGTCACCGTTTATGTAGCGATAGACCCATCGCTTTCAGGTGCCGGTGCGATTGCGGGCATTCTCGGCGTCATCGTGCTGGGCATCGTCAATGGTTCTGTCGGTCGCAACCCCATTCTGATCAGCACCCCCTCGGCGGCAGCGACAGCATACCTCGCCGCGATGATAATTCAGCTCAAAGGCCAGTTCACAGGACTTTCGCGCGAACAACTGCTGCTCATTCTTTTGCTGACGGGCATCACCGCAGGTTTGCTGCAGCTGCTGCTCGCGCTCTTCAAGGGTGGCAGGCTCATCAAGTTTGTGCCATACCCGGTGATTGCAGGCTATCTCAGTGCCGTCGCGGTTATCATCTTCTTCGGGCAGATCGCACGTGCTTTTCCCGAACTGCATATTTCGCGCTGGTCAGAGTTTTCCTGGCAGATTTTTCACTGGGTGAACCTGCCGGTGCTGGTTGTCACCGTCGCCATGGTTTTCCTGGCGGCAAAAATATCGAAGCGTGTGCCGGCGCCGATCATTGCGCTGAGTGGAGGCATGGTGACGTTTGCTCTGATTGGTCTCACCGACGGTTCACTCTTCGATACGGCGAATAGCCCCTACCTCGTGGGCCGCATCAGAACCGATGGGCAAATAATCAATCTGCCGCCATGGCAGTTAATCGCCTCTATCTCCCCCGCAATCTGGCCAAAAATATTCGCCTCGGGTGCGATGCTGGCGATGATTCTCTCGGTCGATACGCTGAAGACGATGGTGATTCTCGATAACTTAAAGCACGTGCGCGCCGACAGCGATAAGGTGCTCAGGGGGCTCGGTGTGGCCAACACTGTTTCATCATTAGTGGGAGGTATGCCTGGTTCTGGCTCTGCCAACTCTTCGCTCATCAACATGAACTCGGGTGCCAGCCATTGGTCGTCGGTGGTCTATTCGGGCATTTTCGCCATGGTGATCCTGCTTTTTCTTTCAGATTATGCCGCATACATACCGATCGCTGCGCTTGCAGGCCTTCTGGTCGCGAGCTCGATTCGGCTGTTTGACACGAGTATCTTTCAACTGCTCAAGAAGCGCAGCACGCGGCTCGATTTTGCCGTGGCGATGCTTGTGATTATTACGGGCATCACGTATAATCTCATTGTCGCGGCAGGTGCCGGTATCGCGCTTTCGATTTTGCTCTTTGTGCGTAACCAGATTCGCGACACGGTGATTCGCAGCAAAACCCGCGGCGACCGCAAGTTCTCGAACAAGAGCCGCATGCCTGATGAGATGCAGGTGCTGCGCGATCACGGGCACGAGACCATCATCTATTCACTCGGGGGTAATCTTTTTTTCGGTACCACCGACCAGCTCTACCGCGATATCGAAGCAGAACTCAAGACCAGCCGCAACGTGGTGCTGTCGTTCAAAGAAGTGCACTCGATCGACTTTACCGCAGTGCACATGCTTGAACTACTTGATAGCGTCGTGCACAAACAGGGCGGTGAATTGCTGCTCTGTTCTCTTGTCGGTGAGCTGACGCGCGGTGTGGATTTCGAAGGTTACCTGAGCCACGCGGCTGTGGCGCATAAAGAGCCGCACTGGCGCATTTTTCCCGATGCGAATACCTCGCTCATGTATCTCGAAGAGAAAATACTCAGCGAACACGGCCAGGGTATTCACAAGAAACTGACGTTTGCTCTCGGCGAAATGGATATTTTTTCAGGTTGTGAAGTACACGCGATCAGCGAGCTGCAAAACATCGTAAAGACGCAGAAATACGAATCAGCGCAACAGGTATTTTCTCAAGGCAGCCACAGTGAAGAGCTCTACTTTATCGGGCACGGGGTCGTCGATATTGTTCTGCCGGCTCACGACGGCCCGGCACGCAAACTCAGTACGTTTGCGCAGGGTGACTTTTTCGGCGACATGGCATTTCTCGACAGCGAAGAGCGTTCTGCCGACGCAATTGCAGCTGCGGGTACAACGCTCCATGCGCTGAGCCGCGCTGATTTTGAAAATTTCTGCGCAAAACACCACAAATTCGGCGAAATATTTTACCGCAACCTCGCACGCATTCTTGCACACAGGCTGAGGCAGTCGCACCACGAACTACAGTCAGATATTTGAGCAAATACATGGCGAAGGTTCTGATTACAGGCGCGACGGGAAACGTGGGGCTCGAAGTGCTCAAAGCACTCAGTGGCATCAAACATGAATTGCAGATAATTGCCGGCGTGCGCGATCAACAAACAGGCGCGACGCAACTACCCGGCCACAATATACAGATTGCCCGATTCGATTTCGAGAATGTAAACTCATTCGGGTCGGCGCTGCAAGGCTGCGATATTCTATTTTTGCTGAGGCCCCCGCAAATTTCAGATGTGAAGACCTATTTCAAGCCTTTAATTCGTGAATGTAAAGCGGCCGGCGTAAAACATATCGTGTTCTTGTCGGTTCAGGGTGTCGAAAAAAGCCGAATCATACCGCATCACAAGATCGAGAAGTTGATTGTCGAAAGCCAGATTGCCCATACTTTTCTGAGGCCGGCATATTTCATGCAGAATTTTACCACGACCTTACGAGATGACATCGTAAAGAAACGCCGGGTGTATCTGCCTGCAGGCGACGCGAAATTCACGCTGATCGATGTGGCAGATATTGGTCGGGTGGCAGCCGCCATATTGGCAAATTCAACGGCGCATATCAACAAGGCTTATGACCTGACAAACGATGAAAAACTGAACTTTCGGGAGATGACAGATATTCTCAGCAGACAACTCGAGAGAACGATTCATTTTGAATCGCCGAACCCCTTTGCATTTTACTGCAGCAAGCGCAAAGAGCGAGTGCCGCGAATGCTCATTCTCGTGATGATTATGCTTCACTATCTGCCAAGATTTCAGAAAGAGCCAGAGACCACTCGATGGGTCGAGACCATTTCAGGCAGGCGCGCCAGAAGCTTCGCCGAATTTATCACACAAAACAAGAGCCTGCTGGTTTAGCGCTTTAGCTGACAGAATAGAGTTTTGTCCCTATCGCTTTGCCCCTTAGGTGAACTTCGGCGACTTCGACGGTATGCATATGTGCGGGTAGACGACTTCTCACGGCCTCAGAAAAAAGGATACTCTTGCCATATTCTTTGGTCGCGCTTTCGATGCGGCTTGCCGTGTTCACAGTGTCGCCGATCACCGTGTACTCCAGCCGGCTCGCCGACCCGATGTTGCCCGCAATGACGTGACCAAAATCGATGCCGATGCCCATCGCGACTGGCGTCTTGCCCTGCGCATTCATTGCGTCGAGCGTTGCCAGCATCTCGATGGCGCACCGCACCGCGCGTTCTGCGTCGTCTGAGCGGGGTTGAGGAGTGCCAAAAGTCACCATGATTCCGTCGCCGATGAACTTATCGACTGTGCCGCCGTTACGGTAGATGACCTCAACCATGCGTTCGTGGTACGCGCGCAGAAACGCAACTGTTTCTTCAGCTGTCAGCTTTTCGCTCATGCTCGTGAAACCGCGAATATCTGAGAAGAGCACAGCCGCTTCAACCCGAACACCCCCGAAGCTCACCTGCTGCGACACAATCGTGTCGCGCACTGAGGGTGAAAAATAGCGCCCGAGCTCGGTGCTGGCAACTTCAAGCTGAGCCGCCTGGTAGATCGATTTTCGGTAAGAGTGCGTTATCCACGCGAGCAGGCCGCCGATCAGTAAAGATCCGAATGGATAAAAGTTGACATACCCCGGTATGATGGCAGCGGAAAACGCGTTCTGCACAAAGTCAGAGGTGATGACCGTTCGGGGGTCGCGCATAACTATCAGAAACAAAACCGCCCATATCGAAAAAATGCAGCGGCGAGAATCAATGGATACGCAGGGCGAAGAGCGAGGCCGCTGATTAAAATCATGAGGTACGCCCAGACTGGCAGACTGGTCTTCATGAGATAACTCGCAGGCACCAGTTCGTACCCGCCCACCGAAGTGTACCATGTGTAAGGGAGAAAAATCAATATGAAAACGGATGGCAGTTGGCTGAGATATCCCATCGTTGTCAGATAGCGGTCATGATAGACGTACCAGAACAGCACGAGCAAATAGAGCGTGATACCGCCCGAAGCAAGCGCGACCCACAGCACTTCGAGCTCTGAATGGTGTGTGGAGAGATGGCCCAACGCGAGACCGGCCGCCATGATAATACCGAACGCCATGCTGACCATAAGACCTGAGCGCTCGCGCTGGCGCAAGACCCGATCGGCTGAATTCATATTATGCGGCTGGCGCTTATTCTCTCTCTTCACAAACGCAAAATTTTTCGGTATTGAATAAACCCCGATCGTGCGGCAAGCTTTTCATAGAGCTTCTGTGCGACAGCGTTGGTTTCGTGCGTCAACCAGTGCACACGCGAAGCGCCATCGGCCTTCGCTCGCGCATAAACAGCTTCGATGAGCGCAGTGGCAACGCCCTGACCGCGAGCCGCTTCAGACGTGAACAGGTCTTGCAGATAACAATAGTCGCCGATCGTCCAGCATGAGCGGTGGTAGATGCAGTGCACGATGCCGAGCAGCTCGCCCGATTCGGTAAAGGCCCCGAGGGCAAACATGGGTTCTTGCGAGTCAGTGAGGCGCTGCCATGTGGTTTGTGTGGTTTGTTCGGTCAGCGTGCTTTCATAAAAAGTCAGGTATCCCCGCCAGAGGGGTAACCAGCGGATGAAGTCATTCGCCTGCAACTGCCTGACTTGTAATTTCATAGAAATTGAATTTTCCTCATTACCGGTATGGCGCACCATGATATTTTGCGCGTAAAGCCGATTCAATACCCTTTGCGCTAAACTGGCTTTTTGGCGTGGCCTGAAAGTCTGAGCAGAGGATAAAACCACCAGGCGAGAAAAAAATCCACCCATTTGTCAGACAGGCTCTGGGTGCTGCCCGCTTTTTCTTTCACATAGCGCCACACTTGTGCATTGTAAAACCACCACAGAACCGGGTACCAGACGAGGCCGAAGGGCGGTGTCAAGACATGGGAAAACCAGTAGACCGCAAAGAGTAGCAGACTGCAAACGATACGCGGCAGATGAATCGCCTTTGCCAGTCTGGTTATCGGTGCAGTGAGAAAGAGCCATTCAAAGTAAAGCCAGAATAACCCCAGAATCACCAGCGAGGCAACGATGTTACCTGTAGTCAAATTATCATAAGCCAAAAGATCGCTGGCGGGAGCTTCTGGCAGGCCTGCGATCTGAGGCAAATGCCAGCCCAATATTTTTGCCGACCACCAGACGACGAGCGCGATGAATGCCACGATCAGAATTTTGGCCCATAGATAAAATGAGTTCTTGCTACGCGCCATTGTATCGAACGGTATCGATTGCAAAAAGTCTTCGAGCTTCCAAAGAGAATTCCAGCGGGCGGCGAGCGCCGCATCCATATGCGCGACACCCTCAGCGTAGCGCGGGTTGCGCGGTTTCTGCGCACCACAACCTTGACAACTCTTCAGCAGATGACGGTTGAGCCGGCTGCATTTTTCGCAGACCCATTCGGGGTGCCTAGCGAGCTCGAACGCCTGCGCGCGTGTGAAGGCGATAAACGGTTTGTCGTCCTTCGGCGTATAATAAGGGACACCCTTTTCTATAGCTGCGCCACAGCGATTGCATTGCGTCATGACCCCGCTGATCAGCCGATTGTTGCACTTGTTACAATCCCAATAACCGCGAATGAGAATTTCGCCATAGGCCTTGCCTTTTCTACTTTCAAAAGTTATCGGGTGGGTGTTGAAGATTTTCTTGCCATCTTCGTCGATGAGGTTCAGCGCCGCGATTCCCTCGCGCAAAATGCGCACGCGAAAGAAGCTACCCTCAAGTGGAAAAACTTCGAACGAATTTCGTAGGGCTACGCGGGCCCTCTCGATCTGTTCTTGCGTTTTGGCCCGTAGGTTGTCGTAATGGGGGTCATGCCGAACAAAGAAGAGCAACCACAAGAACGGCCATCCGAAAAGATAGGCGGCACCCAGCAGCAGCATGGCGACTCCCGAAGCCAGTGCTTCACCATTGAAAGTGAGGTAAGTTAAACCGCCGTAGAAGCCGAGCAGACCGAGCACCAGCCACCAGGGAACTTTGGCGCGAAAGATCGCCTTGAGCAGCAGCACTGCCCCGAGGGCAAACCAATACCAAAAGTCAACTTGCGCGAGGTGATTCTGAATCTCATTGAGCATGGCGATAAATGCAGTAACCGATTACGGCAGTTATGAGCGCAAGCATGATTTTGACGCTTCTGTAAACAGATGGTTTTATCCTCTCCGGTGTGTCGAAGGCAAGTCTTCACATGCCTTTTCCAGCTCCCGGAGCTCTTTTCGTTCCCCCTGCCCCGCCCGCAGATTCCCCGAAATACCGATGCTTTTGTGCAGCAGTATGGTGCATGCTGTTTCGCAAAATAGTGTCAGTTTGCGATTGCTAACGTTTGCAAAGCATGACCCGCATATCTTCAGCCAGCCGCGCAAACACCCGTTTGTCACCGGTGAGATTGTACATCGTCATTGTGCCCTCGTAGTAGGTGAATGCCGTCTGCGCGCGCTGCGCGTCACCGAGAAAAGCGGCCATTACGTTGATGATTTCTTCGACCGCGCCGCGCAACTCGCCGCGCAGGCGGGGAGATTCGTGCAAGGTCTGCGCAAACAGGTTCGAGAACGGGCAGCCATAGAAATCGCCGGCTTCAGCGCCGCGGGCCAAAAGTTTCGCCCAGGTAGCAAAAAATTCTTCGGGCTGAGGGCGTTTCTGCATCAACGCTTGCAGCACTTCGATCAGCTCTGCCTTTTTCGCCTGCACGTATTCGACTGCCAGGTCTTCTTTTGATTCATAATAGCGGTAGAACGTCGCCTTGTAAATGCCCGCGGCATCGAGTATTTCCTGCAGGCCGACTGCGTAGCCGCGTTGGTAAAAGAGCAGCGCCGCTGCGGATTTCAAGCGTTCGGGCGAGAAAATTTCGTAATCACGTTTGCGTGGCATACACCTGTTTGACAAATAGACTTGCCCGTCTATTTGCGCCTCGGTAAATATACCGCACAGTCTATTTTTAGGAGCTGCTGTAAACCAAAAGCAGCAAAAGGAGGTTCTTATGCAACAACTCTGGTTCGCCAAAAAAAACACACTCGAATGGCGTGACGTACCCGCACCCAAGATCGACGGCTTAGGCCAGGCGATTGTGCGCCCGCTCGCCATTGCGCGCTGCGACCTCGACCTGCCCATCATTCAGGGCCACACCCTGTTTCGGCCCGCCTTCCCTATCGGGCATGAGATAACGGCAGAAATTGTCGCGCTCAGTGAGGATATCTCAAATCTGCAAATCGGCGACGCCTGCGTGGTCAATTTTCAAATTGCCTGCGGCACCTGCGCTGCCTGCAGCTCTCACCATTCACCCGCATGCACGACGGTACCGTTCGGCGCGAACTTCGGCCTCGGCCGCGAGGCTGTACAATTCGGCGGCGGCATTGCAGAACTCGTGAAAGTGCCCTATGCCAGCGCGATGCTGCAAAAAATTCCGCAGGGCATTGACCCGCTTGCGGTTGCGAGCCTCAGCGACAACATGACCGACGCGTACCGCACTATTGCGCCATACCTCAAGGCCCAGCCCGGTGCCAACATTCTGATCGTCGGTGGCGTCGCCGAGAGCATCGCCTGCTACGCGATACTCGAAGCGCAAGCCTTGGGTGCGGGCAAGATCACCTACTTCGATACCGACAAGTCTCGCTGCGACTTTGCCGCGTCGCTCGGCGCAGCGGTTGAGCACGCCGAAAAATACCCACAGCGGCTCGCTGGCGAATTCGATGTCACGGTCGATTGCTCGGGCCAGATCGACGGCTTTCGTATGGCCTTACGATCCGCACGGCCTTATGGCAAGTCTATTTCGGTGAGCATCTTTTTTGACAACAGCGTGCCGATACCCTATATCGAAATGTACACGAAGGGCATCGATCTCACGATCAGCCGCACGCATGCGCGCGAGCAGACGCCTGAGATTTTACAAATGATCGCCGCGAAAAAATTCGACCCCGCGCGCGTCACGAGCCGCATCGTCGACTTCAAAGATGCGGCCGAGGCGTGGACCCAACCGGGAAGAAAGTTGGTGGTGAGGGGGGTGAATTCTTAATCTGCTATTCAATTGACCGTGTACAAATACCATTCAATAGGGAGTCTGTCGGGTTTGGGCGAATTGCATGATCAAATCAAAACAGCGCGTCGCAGATCATGGTGAAGTCTTCACACCAGAATGGCTGGTCGATGCCATGCTCGATCTCGTCAAAAGCGAAACAGAGCGCATCGACTCACGTTTCCTGGAGCCAGCCTGCGGCAGCGGCAATTTTCTCGTAAAAGTTTTGCAGCGTAAGCTCGCCGCAGTTGAACTTAAGTACGGACAATCAGACTTTGAAAAGCGCCATTATGCACTATTGGGAGTAATGTGCACTTACGGTATTGAACTCCTGGCAGATAATATCGCCGAATGCCGGGCCAATATGCTAGAGGTTCTGGCAGATTATCTCAATGTCAATACCTCTGACGAGGTCTACCATGCCGCTGCATATGTTTTGTCGCAAAATCTGATTCACGGCGATGCCCTTTCGATGCGGACTGCGACCGGCGAGGCAATCACCTTTGCCGAATGGGGCTATCTGGGTAAGGGCAAGTTTCAGCGCCGCGATTTTCGTCTCGATATGCTTACGCAGATGTCGGCAATATCGGGTGAAGGTACGCTCTTCGCGCAGATGGGCAAACATGAGATTTTTGTGCCGGAAAAAAGTTACCCGCCGATGACAATGAGAGACCTTGCTGGGTTACAAGAAAGCCAGACTCAAAGTTCTTCTTCGACGATACCAGCGACCTTCATATGATGCCTCAGCAAACCAATTTTCAAATCTTGATTGCTATGAACGGGCACCGAGATTCTATCTTCTCTGCCCTCTTTCATATAGATTTGGTGGCTGCCGCTAATCTTCTTGAGTACCCAGCCTTTGTTTTCCAGAATCTTGCAGAATTTTTTGCCCGAAATGGCTCTCATACGGCAATTTCGAGTATGCGGTCTCCTTTTGCTGAATTGACTGGTGCCACTTCGACGGATAAACAACCTTCTATGGCATCATATAGATTTGTTAAAAGCTCCTCAAAGGTTTCGCCCTGTGTTGCACAGCCGGGTATTGCAGGCACTTCGGCCCAGAAGCCACCTTCTTCAGCTTCGTGTACGACAACCTTGAGTTTCATGGCTCAAGACAGGTTCGGTCGACTTTACCCGTCAAGCCAAAACGCGCCGCATCGTCCGGGTGAGAATGGCTCAGATGGTTTCACGCGGAGGCGCGGAGAGCGCGGAGTGAAATAGCGTAATGGAGTTGGATAGTATTACGGCGGCTATTGTGGATTCGAGCATGCAAATCCATAAAGAGCTTGGGCCCGGGCTTTTGGAATCTGTTTACGAAGCAGTCTTGGGCCGAGCATTGGAAAGGCGTGGCTTGCAGGTCGAGCGTCAGAAACTCATTCGTTTTGAATATGACGGCATGATTTTCGACGAAGGGTTTCGTCTGGATTTACTGGTGAACGGGATGGTTATTGTCGAGCTTAAATCTGTAGAGAATCTGGCACCGGTGCATGGGAAGCAGCTGTTGACGTACTTACGACTAATGAAATTGCCTGTTGGTCTGTTGATTAACTTTGGGGCTGCCACTTTGAAGTCGGGCTTACGCCGGGTTGTCAATAATCTCGATCCCGCAGCGTCGCCCGGTTTGCGTGTAAATCAGGGAGATGGGGCAGGATGAGCCGACACTTCAGGCAAGCAACCTCACGCGGAGCCGCGGAGTTCGCGGAGAAAGATAGGGTGATGGAGTTGTATCGCGGCGAGGGTAGAAGCTTGCATTGGGACGACACACAAAGCCCCAAAGCGCTTGCCTTGTGGGATAACCTGACACCCTCCGCGTCTCCGCGCCTCCGCGTGAGCTATGGGGCTTTGCACACATGAATCTCTTGCTGAATTTGGAGAAGATGATTTCACGCGGAGCCGCGGAGTTCGCGGAGAAAGATGGTGTGATGAGGTTGCGTGGCGGCGAGGGTCGTTTTTTGAACTGGGCGGACCCGCAAATCCCCAAAGCGCTTAAATCGTTGGATACCCTGACACCTTCCGCGTCTCCGCGCCTCCGCGTGCGCTTTCCGGTCATGCATCAACGGCCGATTTTTGAGAAGGCAAGCTCACGCGGCGCCGCGGAGGGCGCGGAGAAAGATGGGGGTGTGCGATCATGAGCCTTCAAGCCCGCTTTGCCCTGCGCGGCCGCAACCCCGATCTTCTGACCTGTATTGCCAACCTTTCAAACGATGAAGTCTTTACCCCGCGCGAGTTTCCGAACCGCATGTGTTCGGTCCTGAAATTGGCATCTTCCTAGATGGCTCAATCGCGTACGAGCACCGTGACTATCGATAATTCTGTGGCCCATAAAAGCGTTTTCGTCTGAATGCTCAAAAAATATTCGTTTCAGGCGACCACAAGCCTCTATGCAAATAATCCACTTGATCGATCCGTTCCTTTTTGAGTTGTTTGGTCTTTCTGATACAAATCTTGAAAAACTTGTGCCAGCGGTCACAACGTTTTATACGATTGGCCAGCTGGCGCCAAAAGTGACGATTCGTGACAATCTCTTAATTGTTGAACTCGCTGATGGGCATACGGCGTCATCGAATGATGAATTCGAAAGAGCTATTGATCTCTGTAACTCAGGCCAATTCACTAAGGCCAAACCGCTATTGACAGCTTATTTGAAGGCAAATCCGACGCACTCTGAGGCGAATCGTGTTCTAGGTCAAATATACTCCGACGAAGGTGATCAAGAAAAAGCACAGGATTTTTTGATAGAAGCTCTGAAATGGGATCCGAAAAATAAATCTGCGCTCGTCATGATGGGCAATATTCTCTCAAACTACAGAAAAGACATTGCTACCTCGCAAAAGTACTTTGAGCAAGCACGCAAGGTCAGCCCGAACGATCATCTAATTCTTAATAACATGGGTGGCAACCTCCTGAAGTTGGGTAAGTGGCAACAGGCCAAAGATATATTCTGGGATGCGATCAAACTGAAAGATGACTATCCGAATACACATTACGCCCTGGCACTAATCGCGAAAGAAGAAAGCGACCTGAATTCAGCTTTTTTCAGTGCAATACAGGCGATAAAATTTTCCCGTAAAGCAGACCCTATATATGGGCAAGCTCTTCAGCTCGCAATCGACATCAGCAGAGAATTAGTCAATAATCTGGGGGGGGGGGTATACGATTCGTTAGCACAACAGCTGCGTAACGAGTTTAGGGTAAAAATTGACATAGTAAATGATGACTCTATTGGTTCGCCCGCAATTTTGCAGTTGGCAGAGCTCTATAACCGTGAACAACATGTCATCCGCTACAAAGAAGCCATACCGACGCATGCACACTGGATAGTGCATGAATTGACTGTACTGCAGTACATTCTGCAGGCAAAAGCAGAAGGAAAGAATCTTCGCTTCGCCGTAACCAGCGAGACGCAGGCTAACTTCAAAAATAAACTAACATCACCCCTGCCCGAACAGGCAATGCAGGCGCTCTATCAGGGCTTGAACCAGCAAATTTTTAACACGCCTGCAGCCTTGTTCGCAGAACACGATATCTTCAACGAATTCGCCGAGCTACGGCCGCATCAATTCTTATCACTTCTGGCCAACGTGCAAGAAGGCATCGCTGCGAGCACAGATGAGAGGATTCTGCAGTCGGTGCCAGAATTCGTTCTCAGAGTAAACCGCATTTACAACATTCTGAAGGCATTTCAGTTCCAAGAATTCTATGGCGTCGATATGATTTCAGACTTTCATGCGCGGAAAGACGAGATTAGCAAGGCATACGACATGTTCAGAGAATTCACCGAATACCGTGACGAAAAAAATGCAGGCGATGAGTACAAGCTTCTCGAAGGCTGGGCAAGCCAACTACAGATCAATGACCTTTTCATATTGATAGCTGAATCTGAAAGCCGCGAGGGGAGACGTGAATCTGGCCATCAAGCCGCTCAAATGGCCCAGTTTCAAGAGAGCGCAGCTGAAGCCGGGTTCAACATGGCAGTCACAATGTACATGGTTGATGCTCTCGAATATTTTTCGGCTAAATCCCATGAACATATAAAAAAGACCGCACTTGAGATAGCCATGCTTGGCATGCAGGGTATTCAGCCTGATAAACAAGGGTACAAAATCAGAGCTGTGCCCGAAAAAACCTTCTCTGGCTATCATCTACTCGCCTATTACTACGTGACGTTTGCACTGGCCTTCCCGGGAATGTTGAATCAGCTTGGCTTACCTTATGACGGTGAGTATGCCATGGCATTGAAGATGGCTAGAAAATAGCTATGGCTGACATCCAAGAAATCATCGTTAAACTACGCAAATTTCGCGATGACCGCGATTGGGCTCAATTTCACAATTCAAAAGATCTCGCGTTGGCCCTTTCAATCGAAGCGGCTGAGCTGAATGAACTGTTTCTCTGGAAATCAGCCGAAGAGGTCGATATCGAAAAACTCAGATCGGAGTTGGCTGACGTTTTTTCTTATTGCCTCTTGCTTCTCGATAAGCACGGGCTTGATCTCGGCGAAATCATTGATGCGAAGCTTCATTTGAATAACGAAAAATATCCGGCAGATCAAGTTCGCGGTAGCGCGAAGAAGTATACCGAATTATGACCGCTGCCTTCGAAAACGATTCTTACCAAATAACCAAGTATCCGTTCGACCGCTCTTTAGTTGATCAATTAAGCAAGAATGCCTGGGCCAAGGACATGTGGCCCACCGTATATTTGATTAGCAACGACCGCGAGGGTGAAATATATGTTGGCGAGACAACTGATGCTATTTCTCGCATGAACAGCCACTTAAGCAGTCCCAAACGGGCCAACCTCAAAGACCTTAGATTGATTACCTGCGAATTCTTTAATAAATCTGCGACGCTGGATATAGAATCGAATCTGATCAAATATATTGCGGCCGATGGTAAGTACCGTTTACAAAATGGCAATGCGGGTTTGGCCAGGCATAGGTATTTTCAGAAACCGGAATATACGCGGCTTTTTTATCAAATCTGGGAAGGGTTGCGTAGAGAAAACATAGCGAAGCAATCCCTTGAAAAAATAGACAATTCTGACCTGTTCAAGTATTCACCCTATAAATCTCTAAACCGTGACCAGCTGCTAAGCATTCTGGAAATTTGCAGGTCGCTGCTAAAAGAAAAAACAGATACGATTCTTATTCAAGGTGGTGCCGGTACCGGCAAAACCGTTCTAGCCATATACTTTTTTAAATTAATGCACAGTGAAATTGATTTTGAGACACTTGAAGATTTGACAGATGAAGATGCAGAGCTGTATGCAGCCCTGGCAAAACTTAAGAAAAAATGGCCGAATCCACGCATGGCGCTGGTCGTACCTATGGCGTCGCTGCGTGCCACTCTTCAGCGTGCTTTTAACAACGTGAAAGGCCTGAATGCCTCGATGGTAATGGGGCCAATGGAAATTACAAGAGCCAAATATGATATCATACTGGTAGATGAGGCACACCGTTTGCGTCGGCGCAAGAATCTAGGTGCCGTTTTCGGAGCATTTGATCAGGCAAATGAGCGGTTAGGCCTCGATAAAGAAGCCCATGAGCTAGATTGGGTAATGCTCCAGAGCACAAAACGGATTCTTTTTTATGATCCGATGCAAAGTATCAAGCCGACGGATGTAAGGCGCGAGGATTTTGAAAAGCTCAGTAAAAAGAAAGACACTTTAAGACTGGAACTGAAGTCGCAACTAAGAGTTAAAGGCGGCAACGATTATACAGAATTTGTCAGCGGGTTGATGTCGGGAAAGTTAACTCGAGGGATCAAGAGCCATGACATTCTGGATTACGACTTCAGGCTTTTTACCGATATTCGCGAGTTCATCGAAACAGTGCGGCAGAAAGAAAAAGAGACCGGTCTCAGTCGCTTTGCTGCCGGATATGCATGGCCGTGGAAATCGAAGAACGATAAATCCGCATTCGACATCGAAATCGACGATGTGAGAATGCAATGGAACGGGACTACCGCAGACTGGATAAATAGCCCCACTGCCGCCGAAGAAGTGGGCTGCATTCATACAACACAGGGTTATGACCTGAATTATGCGGGGATAATCTTAGGGCCTGAAATTTCATACGATCACAAAAAAGGTGAAATCGTAATAAGGCGCGAGAATTATCATGATCGAAACGGTAACGTCGGTATTTCCGATCCGCTGGAACTCAGAGACTATATCATCAACATCTACCAAACATTACTGTTGCGGGCGATTCGTGGCACCTATGTGTATGTCTGTGATCCCGATCTGCGGGAGTATTTCAAGAAGTTCGTGCCCATTAGCGAGCTGCAATCAACAACCAAGTCTGCCAATTCCTACGGCAGTCTACGGCTTCTAAAGGGCGGCTCTTTAAAACCCTACGAAAATGCGCTCCCCGTCTTCGACATCAAAGTCGCGGCCGGGGAATTTAGTGAAAGCCAACTGGCTGAATCTGAAGTTTGGGCCGAATTCGAGAAGCCACAGAAAGATCTATTCATTTGCCAAGTGATTGGCGAATCGATGAACAAAAAAATTCCAAACGGGTCGTGGTGCCTCTTCAGGTTGAATCCTCAAGGATCGCGGCAGGGTAAGATTGTCCTGGTTCAGCAACGCAACCTTGAAGATCCGGACTATGGTGGACGATACACGATTAAGAGGTATGAGAGCGAAAAGGCCATGACAGAAGATGGCTCTTGGACACACACGAGCATCTTACTTAAGCCTGAATCAACTGAATTTGGTTATGAGCCTATCAAACTATCCCCCGATCAAGAGGGTTCATTGCAGGTTATTGCTGAATTCGTCCGAATCCTCTGTTAGTCACCCGCACTTGATGCTCTCATGACAACCTCCCCTCCCCGCAAGCGGGGAGGGCGCTTGCGCTCGGGCGCAAGCCCGTGGGGGGGTGGGGACATACCGACCGGGGGGTGAGTTCCCTTAAAGATTTACCGCCGCGTTAATTCTTATACCCTGGGGCTATGGCCGCGGGTATTGCCATCAAGAGCGCCATTGAAGCCAAAAAACTATTAGAGGGTGAAAATGCGAACGGACACAGAAATTAAGGATGCGGGCTTCAGCGCGCTGAATACGAAATTGGACAATCTGGAAGTAGAGCGCTTCATTGCACTCGTAAACCGGCAGAAATTCGATTATACCGAATGGCGAAAGACTTTGTTTGAAGATATGACCATAGACGAGATCTCCGCAAGAGCAAATGAGTATACCCGCAAGCAATTCAGCGAAGAATAGATAATTCCGTAATGGAAATCGCTGCGAAATCATTCTATACAGAAGCAAAGAAGACGACGCCTACATCGCAGACTGGATAGAGAAAGCAAAATAAATGCGGGCGTAAAATTATGACCCCACCAGGTAAATTCATGGCCCCCCCTCCCTTCGAAAGAGAGGGGGCCGGGGGGTGAGTTCCTTTCCGATTTACCGCCGCGATAAATCTCATACCGTGGTGGCTATGCCCTTGCTTTCGCCCGAATTCAGACGTTCGCCGTTTTTTCAGCTCAGCTGGCGCCTCGAAACATTCACGAGTGTCATACCTATTCCGACATTTGTCTATTTTATTATGGTCACTGGCGCTTTCGAAGGCGAGGCGCGCATCTGGGCGGTCGCGATCGCGGGCATTTTTGCCGGCGGCGGCACGGTAATCTGGGGGCTCGCCTTTCGCTGGTTCGCGCTGAAAAGTCTTCTCGGCCAGCTCGATGCGCTCAAGGCTGCGGCGTCGGCGAGCGACGACGAAAAAATTGCGCTGCGCAATAAACTGCTCGAATACCCTTACCGCGAGGGCCGGGTGATTATCGCACGCTGGTCGGTCGGCGTCGTCGCCGGCGCGCTCATCTATATCGGGCAAATGCGCGAAGTACCGTGGTATGCGCTTGGTGTCGAAGTGTATTCGCTTCTCTTTGTTCTGCCCATCTCGTATGTGATGTACATCTTTATGCCTGAGAGCGTACTGCGCCCGCTTTTGCAAGAGCCGGTGTTTGCCGGCTTGCCTGCCGCGGGCGGCAGCATTCGCGAAACGAGCTATTTCTCGCGCATTATGCTGAGCATCGCCGCCGTGACGATTACGCCGATCGCTATATTCGGATTTATACTTTATACGACGGTGACCGGCAAAAATTCATTTCAGCACCCAGAGGTGCACATCGTCTTGCTCTCACTCGAGGCACTCGCCGCAATCGTCATCGTTTCGTACCGCATCGCCAAGACCGTGAAGCTGAGCATTCACGACACCAACGACGTGCTGCAGCAATTAGGCAAGGGGGATTTCAAAGCCAACAGCGCGCGCGCGACGACCGATGAATTTGGCCGTCAGGCAGAACTGATCGCTGTCGTCGCGCGCGATCTCAGCAAAATGTACCATGAAGTCAAAGAACTTAATGACACGCTCGAGCAGAAAGTTATCACGCGCACTGAAGAGTTGAACAATACTCTCGAAGAGGTACGCCGGCTGAAACTACACCAAGACGGGGACTACTTTCTCACTTCACTGCTCTTAAAGCCTCTCAACACGAACTATGTCAAGAGCGACCGTTTAACCGTAGAATTTCTGCAACGGCAGAAAAAGAAGTTTTATTTTAAGGGCAAGCCGCATGACCTCGGCGGCGACCTTTGCAGCGCGCACACGATACGTATACGCGACCGCGAATACACGGCGTTTATGAACGCCGACGCCATGGGTAAGTCGATGCAGGGTGCAGGCGGCGCGCTGGTTCTGGGCGCAGTCTACTATTCGATCATTGAGCGCACGCGGGCCGTGGCTGCCATGCAGCGCCTGTCGCCCGAACGCTGGCTCAAGAATACATTTCTCGAACTGCACAAGGTGTTCGAGAGTTTTGATCATTCGATGCTGATCTCTCTCGTGCTCGGCATAGTCGATAACGACTCGGGGCTGCTCTACTACATTAACGCCGAACATCCCTGGTCGATACTTTACCGTGACGGCACGGCGACGTTTATTGAACAAGAACTCTACGTGCGCAAACTCGGCATGAGCGCCGCCAGCGGCACGATCTATATCCGCATATTTGAACTCAAACCCGGCGATATGCTCATCTGCGGTTCAGACGGTCGCGACGATATTATGCTGCCCTCACCCGATGGCAAGCCGCGCATGAACGAACAAGAAGATCTGATTCTCGAAACTGTCAGAAAGGCCGACGGCGAGCTCGAACGCATATTTGAGCTGACGCAAGAAATCGGCGAAATTACTGACGACTTCTCGCTGCTAAAAATTCGTTACTACGGCGACACGATGCCCGAAACCGAAAAACTGGCAAAACGTTCGGCTTCGGGGCGACACTACGAAGCGAAAAACTATGCTAAGGCAATCGCCGAGGGCGAAGCGTACCTCGGCAACAAACCGTCGGATAACGAATTCATGCGTTTTTTGTCGCGCTGCCACCGCCTCGCCGGCAACTACGACATCGCGATCGATCTGTGTGAAAGGCTGCGCCTGAGGTTGCCACAAGACACGCGCAATTTGATCAATCTTGCAGGGCTGCATCTTGTGAAAGGCGATAGCGAACGCACCAGGGCGCTGATTGCCGAAATTCGTCGGCTTGAACCGAACGCCCCGGCGCTGAAAAAACTAGAAGACGCGTACGAGCGCAGGTTGCGCAACCGCGCGGCGTAACGAACCCGATTCCATGCTCAAGATTAAACTCACCCGCAACCTGCGCCGCTCGATTCTGCGCGGTCACCCTTGGGTCTATAAAGAGGCGATCGCACAACCACCCAAGGTTGAATCGGCACAGCTGGTGTCGGTGCTCGATCTAAAAGGCGAAGAGCTCGGTTGGGCGATGTACGATCCACATGGGCCGCTGTCGCTGCGCATGGTCAGCCTCGAGAAGAAGCCACCCAATGCCGCGTTCTTTGAGCAGCAGCTGCTGCGCGCTGCACAGCTGCGCCGCGATTTGAATCTAACCGACACTACAGCCTACCGCCTCATTAACGGCGAAGGCGATTTGTTGCCGGGACTTGTTTGCGACATCTATGGTTCGACTTCGCTCACCACAAGTGGTTCGACCGCCGTCGTGCAGTTCGATGGCCGCGGCCCGTCAGAATTCTACAACAAAGATCAAATCGCAGGCTGGATATCGAAAGCCACGGGAGTCAAGTCCGTGGTCGAAAAATTTCGCCGCAATACTGAAGGTGGTCTGAGTCTCTTGGCCGGCAGCCCAACGGCATCTGTCATCGAGGTGACCGAGAACGGCGTGAAGTTCAAAGTCGACATCGAGCACGGGCAGAAGACCGGCTTCTTTCTCGACCAGCGCGACAACCGGCAGTATGTGCGTGCCATCAGCCGCGGTAAGTCGGTACTGAATCTTTTCAGCTATACGGGCGGCTTCTCGGTTTACGCCGGGCTCGGCGGCGCGACACGCGTGGCGAGCCTCGACGTCGCCGAAGGCGCCGTGCGCTCTGCCGAGGCTAACTGGGCGCTGAACGGCCTGCCACCGGGGCAGCACGAAGGGCTCGCCGTCGACGTTTTCGATTACCTCACCAATGCCACCGAAAAATGGGACCATGTGATCGTCGACCCGCCTTCTATGGGCCACAGCGAAGAGCAGAAAGAACGGGCTGTGAAGAAATACACAGACCTCTTCGCCGCGTCGGTAAAGCTCGTCAAAACCGGCGGCCAGCTGTCGCTCTGCTCGTGCTCGAGCCATATCTCATTCGAAGACTTTTTCGAAATTATCCGCGAGGCAATGTCGCAGGCGCGGCGCCGTGGGCAGATTCTGCGCGTCTCAGGCCAGGGGCCCGATCACCCGTTTCTGCACAGCTCACACGAGCAGCGGTATCTGAAGTTTGTACATTTGGTTTTGGTTTGAGCGGCGCTAAAGCGCCGCGCAAACCTCTATAGCCGCTCGCTCACCCGATTCAATCGCGCCTTCGATATAGCCTATCCATTCGCTCGCGGTTTCGGTGCCGGCGTAGTGCACGCGGCCATGCGGCGCTCTCAGCGAAGCACCGAGTTCGGTAAGCGCGCCGGGTGCGGGCAAGCCGACATAACAGCCTTCGCTGAAAGGGTCGGTGATCCAGTCGTGGTCGACGTAGTCGACAGGGTTTTCGCCCTCAGCACCAAACGCGGCGACGACCGACCGAATTACCTCGCGCCGCCTGCCGTCTGCGTCTGAGCTCCACCTCACGGCCGTCGGGCCATCAAAAAAACCGACCAGAATACCGCACGAACCGTCGGCGGGTGACGCGTCGAACATCGGCGAGAAGCCTGCGGTGTTGCTGACAAATTCTCCAGTGAAACCCTGCTCGCGCCAGAACGGGCGCTTATATGCAATGAGGCACTTGATCACCGAACCCATCGGCATACGCTCACCGAGACGCCGGCGCGCTGTCGTCATCGCATCGCCTTCGATCTTGCGCGCGAGCGCCGGCGCGACTGCGAGCACGACGCGCTTTGCCTGAATATTGCCTCGTGAGTGGGTGACAACAACACCTTTTGAGGATTGCGTAATCTTCTGCACCGGCGCACCAAACAGAATTTTCTGCTGCAGTTTTTTCGCGAGATGCACACTCAGCTGGTGCATGCCGCCTTTGACTGTGGCAGCCTGTGCGCCGCCTTCGGCAGACGCAAGGTAATTGAAAGAGCCGTTTGCCCTGAGATAAGTGAGAAAATGCAGCATCGACAACTGTCCCGGCTTCGCGCAGAAGATTGCGCGCACGCCAATGTCAAAGAGCGCCTGCGCCCCGTCTGATCTGAGCCACCGCCGTTGCCAGTCAGCAACGGTTTGGGTATCGAGATTTGCCAGAGTTGACTGCCAGGGCACTTTCGGGTCTATTTTTCTCTGCAGTGCGGTAAGCCGCCACAGCGCGAACTGCATTTCTATGAGCGCCCGTACAGACACGGGCGGTATGAGTCCCGAGTAATAGCGGGTTTTATTGTTGATCTGCACGAGTTTTTTCCCTACGGAATACTGTGGCACCAGCTCAGCGCCCGCTTCGTGCACAAGCCGCGTCAGGCGCTCGTGGCCGACACCGACCCACTGCCCACCGGTATCTATCGTACGGCCGAAGAGTTTTCCCGGCCGCGATCTACCCCCAACCCGATCGCGCGCTTCGATGACCTGAACCTTAAGACCCTGTGCCTCGAGTGCGCGCGCGGCAGTGAGGCCCGCAAAACCCGCGCCGATGACGACGACATCGACACTGCGCGCGCCCGATCGTCGTGATAACTTATTGCCCTTCACAACCCCGAAGCTTTTCGCTCGCGCGTGAAATGCGCAAGCAAATTCTCTTCAGCCACAGAAATAGCCAGCCATCAACGCTCTAACGGGTTGCTGAAAAAGAAACCTCTTAGCAGGCATCCGGAACCGCAAAAGCGAAAAGCAGCAAAGTCGCTTGCCCAGCAAGCGACGACGCGCTTTAGCAGTCATTTGCGCAGGCAAATGACGAGGCTTTTCGCTCTTGCGGGAGTTTTTCCGGAGCCTGCTCAAGAAAATCAGTAAAACACCGCGCTGACGACAATTGCCACAATATTCGCGAGAATAATCAAGATCATCGCGAGATTACCCACGATGTTGTTGCGCAGCCACGACCAGATCGGCAGGTCGTGGCCCAGAACAACGGTAATCCACAATAAGTTCAGAAAGAAGACGCCGGCCAGCAGAACGGCATGGGGCTTGCCCCAATAATCGCGCGAGAGAACCAACGCGACACCGACCACGAGCAGCAGAATCTGCATCGCGAACTTTTGCAGAGGGTTTCCATCACCGGCGGCCATGTTTCCCGTTTGCCGAGATTCGCCGATGTGTCAATCAGATGAAATAAATTACGGATTGCGTTTCTTGTAATCTTCGGTGAGCATACCGGCGAAGCCCCAATGGTCTTCTTCGATCTCTTGAATGACGATATGCGTGTGTTCGGGCTTCTTGCCCAGAATTCTCACGAGTGAGGCGGTGACATCTTTCACGAGCTCAGAGCGCTGTTCGCGCGTGGCACCCTTGGTTATCTGTATATTGACGTATGGCATAATCAGCCGAGCTTAAGAAGCTGACCAAGAACTGTCGTATAACTTTCAGGCATCGAGCGTGCCATAACGTCGATCGCCACCGCGTCGGCGCCGATCAGCACGCGCGGTGATTTTTTCTCAATACCCTTCACGATCGTTGCAGCAGCTTCTTCGGGCGTGGTGCGCGCGAGTTTGGCGAATTTTTCGGCGGCAGTCGCATGGCTTGTATCGCCGTTGGGGCCGGTCTTGTAACGCGCGTACGCCGCGATGTTCGTTTTGATGCCGCCAGGGTGCACGCAGCTCACGCCGATGTGGGTGTCAGCCAACTCTTGCCTGAGTGATTCAGTAAAGCCCCGCACGGCAAATTTCGCCGCATTGTATGCCGACTGCGTGGGCACGCCAATGATGCCGAACACACTCGAGATATTCACGATGTGTGCTTCGTCGGCCTTTTGCAGGTAAGGCAGAAAAAATTTGGTCCCGTAGAGAACTCCCCACCAGTTGATGCCCATGAGCCACTCGTAGTCTTCGATGCTCGTTTCTTCGACGGTAGCCGATACCGCAACGCCGGCATTATTGATGACGATATGAACTCCGCCGAATTTTGCCACCACCTTTTCGGGGTAAGCCATCATCGCATTTTTATCGGCGACATCGAGCGCGTCGGCAATGACATCGCGCGTGAAACGCTCGCAAAGTTTGGCCGTTTCTTGCACACTCTCGAGGCGAATATCGCTGAGCGCAAGCTTGCAGCCTTTTTCAGCGAGGTTGAGCGCGAGTGCGCGGCCAATACCCGACCCCGCACCGGTGATGACGGCCACACGGCCTTGAAAGTTCTTCATATGGGATGCATTCGTGGCATGCGACAGGCCGCAAAGCAAAACTGACGCCTTGTTCACTTTTACCTACAGGCGACCCTCCTTTTAAGTTGACACCTTGACATATACAGAATGTCAACATGTCATGCAAGATGCGCTGATGGTTGCCGATTTCAAGGCACGATTCTCCGATGTTCTGGCGAAGGTTCGCAACGGTGAAGAGGTCGTGCTCGAGTACGGGCGGCGCCACGAGAAAATTGCCGTGTTGGTGCCGTACGAAAAATACCGGCGCCTGACCGCGGGAAAAACGAAACGGCAGGCTGGCACCCTGGCAGGCAAAGTAGAAGTCTTCTTTGGAAAAGACTTCAAAATGACCGATCAAGAATTTCTGGACTCGTGACTTACCTACTCGATACGCGTGCATTGATCTGGTTCTTGACGGAGCCGAAAAAAATTTCTGGCAAGACCATGAAAAGGCTTCTCATGCCAGAAACCTCGGTTTATTTTTCGAGCATCAGTTTCTGGGAAATTTCACTCAAGTTTTCAATTGGAAAGCTGAATTTGAAAGGCGGCGGACCAGATAGTCTGCTTGAGGCAGCCAAAGAACAAGGGTTCAAATTTATTACAGTCAGCGAGCAAGACGCGCTGGGGTTTGCCAACGTACCGCGGCATATCCATTCTGATCCGTTTGACCGCATGCTGATATGGCAGGCGGTTTCACGCGGCCTGACTTTGGTGAGCGCAGAAGCGCAACTGAGCGAGTACCAGGCGCTGGGGCTGAAGTGGGTTTGGTGACCCAGGCCCCACCAAGATTGCAAATATGGGCAAACCGGCGAAGCAAGCGAAAGTACCGTTCAGCAAAATTATCGGTTCAAAATGGACGGCGGCCAACCCAACCAATGGCGAGAAACATTTTCTTGTAACCCGCATCGCCGATCACAAGCGCCGCGAACTCAAGCTTGAATGCGTTGTCACGAGGCGCAGCTTCATTCTGCCGTTGTCAGAACTGACCAACGCAGCGAATTACACTTCGGGTTGGCATTAGCAAAATGGGGATCTATAATTTTTCTAAACCATGCCATCACCCAGAAACTGCGCCGCTTTCTTGCGAATGAGCTCTTTCGCATCTTGAGCCATTTTGTCCCAGGTTGCGTATGTATAGACGAGTCTATGGTTTTTACGGAGCAAGCGCTCGTTTCTGGCCAGAAAATCCCAGTAGAGAGCATTGAACGGGCAGGCATTCTCGGTTGTAGTCTCTTTCGAGTCGAACCGGCAATGCCGGCAGAAATTGCTCATGCGTGAAATATATTTGCCGCTCGCAGCATAAGGCTTCGAGGCCATGATGCCGCCGTCGGCGAAAAGAGCCATGCCCAGAGTATTTGGCAGCTCTACCCATTCGAATGCATCGGCATAGACTGCGAGATACCACTCGCACACTGCCTCGACGTCGAGGCCTGCGAGCAAAGCGAAGTTGCCCGTGATCATCAACCGCTGAATATGGTGCGAATACGCGTGTTCGTGGGTGTGTCTCACCGCTTCGGCGATGCAGAACATCTCGGTTTCGCCCGACCAGTAGAATTCTGGCAGGGGCCTTTTGGCGTTAAAAAAATTCAGCTTTGCATAGTCGGGCATCGCATGCCAATAGATACCGCGCACGTATTCGCGCCAACCGAGAATCTGCCGAATGAAACCTTCTGCCGACGCAAGCGGCACAGCACCCGACCGGTATGCTCTTTCAGCTGCGCGGCAGATTTCGAGCGGCTGCAAGAGTCCCGCGTTGAGATAACAGGATAGCAGCGAATGGTAGAGATAAGCTTCGCCCGTAACCATGGCATCCTGATAATCGCCGAAATGGGGTAAGAGCATTGCGATGAAGTGCTGTAATTCAAGCAGCGCTTCGTCACGTGTCACCGCAAAATGAAATGGCTCAAGCCTTCCAAAGTGCCCAGAGAACTTCTGCCGCACGAGTTCGAGCACCTCGCGGGTAATCTGCGACTTCTTGTGGCTAATGCGCCGTGGCGATGCCAGGCCCCTCGGCGGTGGCTTGCGGTTTTCCCGATCGAAATTAAACGCGCCGCCTTCGGGCAAACCGTCTTTGTCCATCAAGATATTGTAACGGCGGCGCATTTCACGGTAAAAAAATTCCATGCGCAGCTGCTTCTTGCCTTCAGCCCAGCGTTCAAAATCGGCGTGTGATGCAAGAAAGCGAACGTCTTCGCGCATTTCGAAATCCACACCGTCGATCGTCTGCCAGCTGCGCATCACTTCGCGCAGGCGATATTCGCCGGGTTCAGTTGCAACTAGGCGAGTGAGCAATTGCTCTGCCAGCGCGCGCCTGACTTCACCGTCGATCGAACCGGTATTTGCCGCGTCGGTGAGCTTCACATAGCGTACCGTGAACCCTTTCGCCTGAAGCTCTGCTGCGAAATGCCGCATCGCCGCGAACAAAAATGCAATCTTCTTCGGATGGTGGCGCACATAAGTCGCCTCAGCCATCACCTCGCAGATCAGCACCACATCGAGCTGCGCGTCGATATCAGCGAGCGATGCGATCTCGTGTGAAAGTTGATCGCCCAAGATGAGGCGAAGTGCACCGGCCATGCAGCGTTGAATGCCGGCGCGGCCGCGCGGCAAGGCGAAGATTCAACCAGCTTCGACAGCCCAACCACCACACAGCTCTGGCAAAACATAGCGGCCTTTCGCACCCATTCATTCGCGGTTGAAAAACAATGTCCAATGTTTACCAAAAAGCTAACACACGAATCATGTCTCGTTTGTTAGATTCATAGGCATGGCGAAATATCTCGTATTCGCCGCCTCAAGCGGCATCGGTCAGGCGGTGGTCGCAGAATTGCGTGAGCAGGGGCACGATGTGGTAACCACCGCGCGCAACGCTGCTAAAATCAACCCTGACTTCACCGTCGACGCCTCAGATTTCGAGGCTGTCGAGCAGGTCTTTGAGGGTGTGGGTGCGGTCGACGGCGTGGTGAATTGCGCGGGTTCGCTGCTCTTAAAGCCCGCACACCTGACGACTGCGGGTCAGTTTGATGAGGTGATGGTAGCATCGCTCAAGACGGCGTTTGCCGTCGTGCGCGCTGCCGGTAAACATATGCGCGGCGGAGGGTCTGTGGTATTGGTTTCTTCGGCTGCAGCGATGGCGGGCTACGCCAACCACGAAGCGATTGCGGCTGCTAAGGCCGGTATTATTGGCCTCGTGCGCTCCGCCGCAGCGACATATGCTGCGAGCAACCTGCGCTTCAACGCCGTTGCGCCGGGTCTCACCGAAACGCCACTGACGCAGCAATTGACGACGAACCCGGCAGCGCGCAAAGTTTCAGAGGCAATGCATGCGCTCGGCAGAATCGGCTCAGCCGAAGAAATCGCGCGCGCGATCTGCTTTTTACTCGACCCGGGCAACAGTTTCATTACAGGGCAAGTCATTGCCGTCGACGGCGGCCTGAGTATGGTGCACCCGAAAGCCCGCGCATAGCTATGGAAATCCAGCGCCCTCTGACAATTGCGATCGCCGGCGGCAGCGGTTTTGCAGGCAAAGCGCTGGCTGTCGAACTTTTGAACCGCGGCCACAGGGTGCGTATACTGGCACGCTCAGTCGCCAATGGTAACCCAAGACCCAACCTCGAGACGCGGCAGTGCGATGTCTTTTCGCTGAAGCAGGTCGACGAGGCTCTCGCCGGCTGCGACCGCGCCGTCTACCTTATTCACTCGATGCTGCCGAACAACCGCATGACGCAGGCGAACTTCGAAGACCTCGACGTTCTGGTCGCCGACAACTTCGCGCGCGCCTGCCGCAAAAACAAGATCGAGCGCATTGTCTACATTGGCGGCATTATTCCGCCAGGTGAACTCTCGCAGCACCTGCGCAGCCGCCTCGAGGTAGAACAAACTCTTGCCGCATACGGTACACCGCTCGTGGCGTTGCGCGCAGGCCTCGTCATCGGCGCGGGCGGTTCTTCGTACCGCATTCTCGCGCGGCTGGTGAAGCGGCTGCCGGTGATGGTCTGCCCCGCGTGGACGCGCTCGCGTTCAAACCCGGTGGGCCTGGACGACGCCACGGCAGCGCTGGTTGCCGGTTGCGAGCGCAGCTGGAAAGAGCTGCAGACCTTCTGTGCCAACACCACAGGTACCGCTCATGAGAATTATCTGGCATTCAATATCGGCACGCGCCGCGTGGTGAGTTATGTTGAGCTGATGCAGACGGCCGCGCGAGTCTATAACCGCAGGCTCGCTGTGCTGACCGTGCCGGTCAATTCATATGCTCTCAGTAAGCTTTGGGTACGCTTCTTTTCAGGGGCCTCAAAGACACTCGTTGAACCGCTGGTCGAAAGTCTCAAGCACGACATGGTCGCAGAACCGAATGGCTTGCCCGAACTTCTCGGCCGCGAACCGCAAACACTCGAACTCATGCTTGAGCAGGCTGAAGCCTCGAAACCGGTAAATCTTATGATGCCGCGGGCCGGCGCATCCACTGACCGCAGTGTCAGGTCTGTACAACGGCTCAATGTGCCGCAAGGTCGCGACGCCGACTGGATAGCGCGGCGCTACGGCATTTGGCTCGGCCGCTTCTTTCGCGGGCTGATCACCGTGACCATGCGGCAGCGCAATCTGGTGTTTGCAGCCAATGGCATCGAACTCTTGCGGCTCGACTATTCGGCCGAACGCTCAGACCGCACGCGCGCGCTCTATTACATCACAGGTGGCGCGCTCGCACGCAAACACACTTCACTCTCGGGCCGGCTTGAGTTCAGACTGCTCGCGTCGGGTTCGCAGGCGCTCGCGGCGATTCACGATTTTGAGCCCGCGCTGCCCTGGCCGATCTACACCAACTCGCAGGCGCCGTTTCATGCTTGGGTGATGGGTCGGTTTAGGGATTATCTCAAAGGTCGAAGGCACAAAGGAGATATTCAACCCTGACGCTGAGGCCCTGCCAGAATCGTTTCGCGTGTCACCCGGTGGCGATAGTCAAACAGCCGCTCGAGTTCTCGCCGCGCAAACCATCCGCCGAAAAAAGCACCCACGGGGCCGAGCGGCAGTGCATATTCGATGTCGTCAATGAGGATCGATTCGTTTTCTGAAACCGCCTCGACAATATGCCGGTGCAGCCAGTAGCGAAAAGGGCCTTTGACCATGCGGTCGGCAAACATGCGCCCTGCCTCATACTCCACATGCTCGGCTTCTATAGTTTGCCACAGCGGCCCGATCTTGGTCTTGAGTATCACGCGCGTACCGACGGCGAGCGAGGTCGGCGGCTGAATAACCTCTGTCGTCTGCCAGGGCGGTTGCAGCAGTGCAAACGCATCGGGCCGTTCGTGAAAAGCAAAAAGGCGAGCAGCAGTCGCGGGCATTTTTGATTTTTTCTGAAAGTTTTGTGTTGTCATTATTCTCTCTAATTAGGCGCTCAGAAAATCTCGCACGAGTTCAAAGGCCTTTGCATTGACCACCAGACCAAGATGTGAACCGCTCACTTCGGCGTGCGTTACGTTGGGTGAACGCTGGTCGATGCACGCGCGCCAGTCGACCACTGCATCGGCCTTGGAGTAGATCGCAAGAATTGCGTTTTTTATCGGCACAGCGGAGCGCATTTCGACATCGCGCGCCATGGCCTCGAGATCGAAACCCCAACTCTTGTAGAGCTCGCCAACCGCCGTGAATTTTGGACCTCCCACTACTGGCGAGCCCAAAGTCACCACATGCGCCACCTGCTCGGGCAGTTCGCGCGCTACCTCGCGCGCAATATAACCGCCGAGACTCCAGCCGACGAGGTGCACCTGCAGGCCATCGGCTGTAAATTCTTTGAGCCGCTGAATGGCCTGCGCGAGCAGATCGGGCACATAACCGTGGTTGCGACCGAGGCCCCAGTGGTGCACTTCGGCGCCGATGGTTTTGAGGTAATGGTGCAGCACAGTCATGGCAACTTCGTCCGTGCCGAAACCGGGAAAAAGGATAACGGGGTGATTGAAGGGGCGTTTACCGCGCGTGAGTGCAGGGTATCGCAGCGCCAGATTTGCCAGCTCGAGCGCAACCGCAGCTTCTCGCCACAATCCCCAACGCGACGGCGGTTGGGGAGAGAGTTCACGTCTGGTGTCTATGGCTAGATAACTTCGCGGCGGTTTCGTCACTTTCGCAAGCTAACTCGCAGAGTCCCGAACGACCAGCAAAAACAGCGTACGGTTTTCAGCAGCCGAAACCGGGTTCAATATATGGCGTAACTGGCGTACACATTGAATAGGGCAAGCCCTGCGCCAAGTTGAAACGTGCTACCTGAAAAGGCGCTTACACCTGTGAAGTCTGCAATCATGGCAATGCCGACGACGAGCGATTCGGTACGCGCTCCCAGATTGATCTTGGCATTGCCCTTGAAGTTATCTGTGACTGTGGTCGAACTACCTGCATTGACATCTATCGTCGCATGCGTCGCACCGCCACCGAGCATCAATATTACGGTGATGAAAAAAGCTCCCTTGTCGGCATATGAAAGGCCAAGCCCGGGCATCACTGAGAGATTTAGGTACTGGCCACCACGGTAGCCTGTATACTGCGGAAACCGAGCCTCGAGAGTCGCTGGAATAATTGTCGTTGAACTGCTGACCATGAAAGCGTTCGCCGAAGCGCCGAGTAAGAAACCCAGATGAAAACCATCTTGCCAGCCCGCTTGCCTGAATGCAGGTTTTAACGAGAAACTATCGGTAAGGGAAAAATAAACGTTTGTGCCAAGATTGGTGACGCGCAGATCGCTGCGAATATCGGCGATGCTATTGTCCGTTTTGCCATTCGGGTAATCGGCATAAAAGCCGGAATAGTTTTGGTAGAACAGATCAACCCCCACCCGTTCTGCGTAATAGTAGCCCTGCAGATCTTGAGCTCGCGTAGTGCCGTAACGCGAAGTGTCTTTGTCGATTCCAGGAACTTTAAAATCGACCATGAAACCAAAATCTCCATAGTTTAGCCCCAAACCTGCCAAGAAAGGCGTATTGGGTTCGTACGATACCGGAATCAGCCCTTCTGGTGTTTGATCGCTTAGATTCAGTGAAAGCGAACGGCTTTCACCCGCAAACCGCATCACAAGTGGTTCGCGCTCGGGCTTTTTTTCCTGCGCTTCGGTATGCACAGTAAACAGAATCATGATTGTAACAAAGAATCGAAACCGCAGCCTGAACGACATACTGATTCTAATGCGCACCCCGATCAACGCGGTCAAGTCAAATGGTTGAAGAGAAGATTCAGACTCCATCAAGACATTCTTGATCTTTCTTAAAAGCCACAGCGACCGCTTCGAATTCTTTATCGTGCGTCTAATCTTTTTACTCTGGTTCATGTTAAGATTTCTGGTTATCGCGATTTTCGCTCTATCACTGCCCATTATGGCAGACCCGCAAGAATGCCTCGTCGAGGGCGCGGTTGAACAGATTGCCGAGCACATGCCCGAGAATTCTATCATTTATCGCGAATGTTATCATTGCCAAACGCCCGCGTACGAAATGATTCGCGTGACAAAGACCGAAATTCGCCCTTGTCACGTGAGAGGTCTCGCCGATGAACGGGCCCTCTATATCACGGGCGAAGTGTTGTTAAGATTTCAAATGCCAAAATGCGGTGCAATCGAAGGCGAAGAAAAATCAAAATACAAGTTAGAAAGTGAATTGCTGGTTCTTAACTATGCCTGGCTGCGCGACGCCAAAAAGTACAAAGCCGAAAATATAGCCGACACTTTCGGTGAAAACTCTCACCACTTGTGCAAGGTCTTTTCTGATAAAGCCTTGGCCCGAAAACAACCGAAAAAACAGAAGCGTTAGTCTCGCAGGCCGTCAACCGCCATGACGTTAAACAGCTAATCCGTTATGGTTGCACTCTTGCAAAGGGTTCGTTCAGCCGCCGTCGATATTGCCGGCGAGCGCGTATCAGAAATTGGCCCAGGCCTTCTCGTATTGCTCGGCGTCGGTCACGATGACCATGAATCCCTGGCATCGGCGCTTGCCAAAAAGACCGCAGCGCTGCGCATCTTCAGCGACGAGGCCGGCAAGATGAACCTGAGCGTCGCTGATATCCAAGGCGAAGTACTCGTTGTGTCTCAGTTCACTCTCATGGCCGACACGCAGAAGGGCAACCGGCCGTCGTTCGTCGATGCCGCGAAGGCAGAGCTTGCAATCCCGCTCTACGAATTCTTCGTCGCCGAGCTCGGCCAACTACTGGGCAAAGAGATCAAGACCGGCCGATTCGCTGCAGACATGCAGGTGAGCCTGGTCAATGACGGGCCGGTGACGATTTGGCTCAAGGCTTAATTACTGCTGGCAGGTGAGCGTCAGCTGGTCGACGGTGCAGGTATTATTGCCTCCGAGCGCCCCGTTGGCATCGATGCAGCGGAATTGCAGGGTATTTGCCGTCGTGTCTTCGTTCGCCGTCAACAGTAACCTGAGCGTACCGGCGGTACCGGTACCACAATGCGCCCAGATGCGATTGCTATTCCAGTTGATCGCCAGGCAGTTCTCGGCTGCGCTGTTCGAATGGTTGTAGAACATCTGCAATTCACAGCCGAAGCGGCCAGAAAGACTAATCGACGGAACATAGGTTGCGTTGCTTGTTCCTGTGTATGCGTTGCCACCACCGCCAATAGTCACGAGCCCCCCTGTACCGCCGAACCCTGCTGTCGCATTAAAGGTCCATAAGCTGTTCAGAGACCAGTTGGCCGCTGAGACATTGAAATTATCATCGAGCACAGTTGTGCTCGTTGAGGCCTTGTCGTTACACCTTACGACAACGTTGTCAATGCGCCAATCGGCGAAGCCAGTGGTGTTGTTTGTCACGCTTGAGACAAATGAAATGCGCCCAGTACCGTTCGCCGGTAAGAGAGCTTTTCTGCGGACAAAACTGGTCGCGCTCGAGATATCAGATGCTCCGCTCGTATCTTTAAACGTGCCGACGACGGTTGAACCAAACTGTACATTCGCCGATACGCCTACTTCACCTTTGAGCAGAAACTGTGTGTCATATTCGAGTACACAGCCGGTTTTTCCAGTCAGGTCAAGTGTCGCTGCCGTCGAGATATTGAAGGTGGCGGCCGTTGCGCTCGAAGGAGCCTGCAATGCGAGGCCGTTCATGGCGGGTGTGGAGGTCAACCAGGTACCCGAGGTCTGATTCCACTGGGCAAGACCATTGTCAAAATCATCTCTGAAGATCACATTTTCCACTGGCCTCGGCAGGCTGTCGAGAAATGCGTCCTTCTGCTCCATCGCTGTGCAGGCGGTCAGGAACGCGAAGGAGAGGAGCGTAGCGAAGGGGGTGAGGCGTGCGCGTCTCATAACCTCACCCCCGCATAAAACCAAAGATCGTGCTGCATGAACACCTGATTGGCAGAGAACATGGTGACTTGCGCGCGGTAACTGAGGCCAAGGCTCCAGTAAGAGAAGTGGTACGCGCCCGAGGTGCCGATGACGGCACTCGGCTGCCAGCTCGAAAAGACAGTGCTGTCGGTTGTCGCGAGCCGTGTGTAAACAAGCCCCGGGCCTGCTTCGGCGAATGCCAGCCAGCGTCCCGATTGCAGGTAGGGTATTCCCAATATTGCATGATTCGAAACAAAGACGCCACTCAGCGATGCGGACTGAACCAGCATGAGTGAGTTAGCTCCCACTATGTCACTTTGGCCACTCAAGAGCGTGATCTTGCTCTGCAGGCCCACGCGTGATTCTTTCGGCATGAAGAACAATTTTTGCGAAAGGCCGGTGAAATAACCCGCCGCGCCGAGGGAATACCCCGTCAGTTTTTGCACTGGTATGCCTTTATCATAGGTGATTGTACCGTCACTGCTGTAGAGTGGATGTAGCAGCGGCATACCAGCGAAAATTTGTATCTCCCAATCACGCGCTTCGGCTTTGTTGCGGTTTGCTTCGGCATTGCGTCTTTCGGCCTCAGCGGCATCGAACATCGGTAGTTCGCGTGCCATCGATTCGGCGATCTTGTTGGCGAGTATATTGATGCCATTAAACATCTCGCTGTCTGACTTGGTGAGTATTTCTTCAGCAACCTTGAGCAGCCGGGTGTCTGCTTCATAGGCTTGCGCGCTCATCAGCAGTACCCCGTTCAGTTCGCTGAACTTGCCCAGCACCACGACATCGGCACCGGCATCGCGGCCGCGTTTGATTGCATCGTTACGGTTCACCGCTACATTCACCTTGGGTGGGGTGTTTGCCATAGTCGGTTCGCTGCTCGTGCTCTGAGCCGAATTCGCTTCAGCTGGAGCGGCATTAGCAGGTGCCGGTGACCCGTCCGCGATAGCATTCACCCGCGCATCCTCGCGCAGCATGAGCCTGAACTTCCCGGTTTTTTTAATCGAGTCGGCGAGCGCGTCCGAGATGCTGCCAGAGAGATAGTCGAATTCGATCTTGCCCGTCTGGTTCTCGAAATCGAAGATCAGCACCCGGCGCTGCACGATACCGATCTTGGGTGATGCTGGGCTGGCCGCAGGTTTATCTTCCGCATATGTGGAGTTTGATTGTAAGTGCAGAAGGAGTACTGCCAAGGCCAGGACAGTTTTTGACACGGTGGCGGGTATCGAGAGAAAACAATTTGGCGTCAATTCTTTACGGTTATACCTGCACCCCTGTTCAGGGGGGTGGGATAACACACCTATGTCTTGACCGACACCGAATGTGTGCCGTCTTCGGCGTCACTATGCAGTGTTGGGCACAAATTCGGAAATTTGGCGAGAATATCGGGAGGCTGGGCGCTTTTTTTGTCTTGTTATTCTCTCGCTGCAGCGGCACATCGACTGAGCAGCTGCTGGATCTCGCCTTCATTAAAGCCGATACGTATTTGGCGATTGAAACGGAATCGCTCGTGAGTTCGGGCAAAAACTTTGTGGTCACGGTCACAGCCCGCAAGAGGAATATAAACACCCTGGATCTGAATTTCCAAAACCAGCTGTCGGTGACATCAAGCGGTGCTGGTACCCTCAACATCAGCAATATAGAGCCATGGTCGCAGGGCAAAACGCGCATCACGCTATCTTACACGACGACTGTCGGCGTCGGTAGCCTTGATACCATCATCTTGCAGCTTGCGGCCGCCGGCACATCGATCACTGCCTCATCAAACAAGATTTCTGTCTATAACGAGCCGACGTTGCACCATTTCGACGTGACGATACCGACCACGACGCAAATAAACACCTCGTTCAACGTCACGATCACAGCAAAGGATGTGAATGGCGCAACGCTGACATCCTTCAGTACTCCCAACGATGCGGGTGTGTTGATTACACCATCGAGTGCCTCGGGCACTCTGACGGTCACTTCGCCTGCTTCGGGATTTGTCAATGGGGTCCTCACTGTCTCGGCTTTGTATAACATAGCAGTCTTTGCCCTCAGAGTAAGGGTTGCGCTGCAGTCAGATGCAGCTATCAAAGGCGAGTCTGGCCCGTTGAACATACAAACAGCGGCGCTGGCCACGCTTGCGAACTTTCGCGTGATGGCGATACCCATTGCCAGCAACAAGATACGTCTAAACTGGACAAGAATTCCTGAGGCATTTGATGTCATCGTGGAGGAAGAGTTGACGCCCGGCAACTATGCCCAGATAGCCAATTTTTCGGGTAGCCTGCATTATTATTACCACACAGCGCTCGCGGCAGCCAGTACGCATTCTTACAGGGTGACGATAAAAGATAACGCGGCCGTCACTCTTTTACAGGGTACAGCAAGTGCAACGACCTTTGGTACGGGCGGGTGCGTCACGAATATCGCAGCTATTACTTACACCACGAACCAGAGCTGGACCATCGCAGGCTCGCCTTATTGCATCACGGGTTCGGTAATCTTTGATGCCGGTGCGCGACTGGAAATCGAACGCGGTGCACTGATCTTGATGTCGAGTACCGGACGCCTAACATTTCGCAACGCCGCTGCGTTTTTGCCTGCCGACACTGGCAGCGGCATGACGCGCATTACTTCAGTCAGTGACGCAAGTCCGCCAGTTCCACACCTTGGCGTAGTACTGGAGTCGACGGCGAGCCCCACAGCGTACGCTGGTGCGACTGATGATTACGCCAATGGCAGCGTGTTGCGCCACATCTACTATGAGTATGGAGCAGAATTTAGGAGCGATGTCAATCTAAAGGTCGATGACGTCTTCTTCAGACAAAATTTAAACAGGGCGCTGGCAGCGTACGGGCCTACCAAAACAGTCGTTACGAATGCCACGTTTCAAAACAACACGGGAAGCGGTGGTGGCGGCCTGGCAGGCATTCCGGGTGTAACCAGCGTTAGCGCAGCTACATTCGAGTATAACACGTCGAATGCCCCCCAAGGCTGGGTCCATGGTGGTGGTCTACGAAACTGTAATCAAGTAACCAATAGTTTCTTCATCGGAAATAGTTCTTCACAAGGGGGAGGCGGCGTCGGTTCGTGTAACTCTGTTATTGATTCCTTCTTCGTAAAAAATTACGCTGTCACCTTCGGTGGTGGGCAGGCCGAAGGTGTCGCGCTGAGAAATTATTATTCTGAAAATAGCGTTTCGGGCAATGGGGGCGCGATTTGGACATATAGTGTTGGCGCGAATGTCATCACTCACAGTTACTTCGAAAACAACGCGACGGCAGGTAATGGTGGTGCGGTCTTCTTGTATTCAAACAGCTCAGGTCTGCAGACCAAGGGCCTTCGCTATAATTGGTACCGTGGAAATTCGGCCACAGGACAAGGTGCCGCGGTCTTCGTCGATACAACTAACACAGCGGGTTCCGCGATTGCGTTCACCTCACTTCAAGAATACTACCTGGACAATGCGACCGGCAATTCGGCCCTATATGTTCGCCAAAACCGAGATGCAACCGATACCGATAATGATATTGCCACCATTATCAACAGTGTCTTTAAGAAAGCCGCTTCGGATGCTGAATCGGAGGCAAATGTCGCATTCGTTTTGACAGGTACACCGACTCCGGTCGGCGTTTCGAACGGAACCATCAACAACAGCTACTTTGAAACCGGGGCGGCAGATTGCACGGCCGCATTCATCACTGGAGCAACCAGCTCATGCACAACGCCAACCCCGAATCTGTTCAAGACAGATGTGCAGTGGCCGTTTTGTGCCAGCACTGCGCCAGGCCAGGCGACGCCGGCGAATTGCGTCGGGCCGAGTTGGGATAAGCCGGTGCCGTGAGCGCTTAGCCTGCCTTCGCCCGCCGCTGGCTTTCTAGCACAATGAGCAAAATGTCAATATCACTTGGATCAACCCCTGAGATTCGCGCGGCCTGTCCAACGGTGCGCGGCCGAATCTTCTTTAGTTTGGCACGCGCCTCGAACTTGATGCTGTCGAGCTGGTCGTAGTCAAAATCTTCGGGTATCGGCCGGTCTTCACTGCCGAGGCGGCGTTCGATGCGGTTCGATTCGCGCTCGTTGTAGCCGTCGTATTTGACTTCCATCGCGATCTTGAATTCTTCTTCTCTGCTGATTTGTCCCAGACCCCCTCCGGGGGTTTGGGACAAATCAGCAAAAATTAGTCGGATTGCCTCTTCGGTGAGCTGCGGTCGCCGTAGCACGGCCTCATACGTGAGGCCCTTCTGCACGCTCATTTCCTGCGTCGCAAGTTTTTCTATAAGATGAGTGCTGAGCTTCTTCGCCGCAATCGCCTTCTTGTACGAAGCGTAGCGCTCGTATTTTTCAGTACACTGTGTCATCAGCCCACCATCGATGCCGAGCTCTGCGGCGTACTTCATCAGGCGAAAATCAGCGTTGTCCTGGCGCAGGGTGAGGCGATGCTCAGCGCGTGAGGTGAACATGCGGTAGGGTTCGTCGACGCCCTTGTTGACGAGGTCGTCGATCAAGACGCCGATGTAAGCTTCGTCGCGCTTCAGAATAAATTCTCCACGGCCTTGCGCGCGGTAGATGATATTGTAACCGGCGACAAGCCCCTGTGCGGCGGCTTCTTCATAGCCCGTGGTTCCGTTGATCTGGCCGGCGAGGTAGAGCCCGCGCACCTTCTTGGTTTCGAGCGTCGGGTAAAGTTCGGTTGGCTGAATAAAGTCATATTCGACCGCGTAACCGGGGCGCATGATGCGCGCGTTCTCGAGGCCCTTGATAGAACGCACGATATTCCACTGCACATCTTCTGGCAGGCTGGTCGAAATGCCATTCACATAAACTTCGTGAGTGCGCAGACCTTCTTTCTCTAAGAAAATCTGGTGGCGTTCTTTTTCGGCGAAACGCACAACCTTGTCTTCGATTGAAGGGCAGTAGCGCGGGCCGACCGATTTGATCTTGCCTGAATACAGAGGCGAACGATCGAGCGCGCCGCGAATAATGTTGTGCGTCTCGGCGGAGGTATAAGTTAAATGGCAGTCGATCTGTTTCTGCCAGAGTTTTTCCTTTGCATATTCGAAGGAAAAACTGAAGGGCTGCGGCTCTGCGTCGGGCTCCTGGATCTGCATCACCGAATAATCGATCGTATCGCCATGCACGCGCGGGGGCGTGCCGGTCTTGAGCCGGCCGAGTTCAAAGCCGATGCGCGTGAGAGAAGGGGAGAGCTCCTGCGAACTTTTGTCGCCATAGCGGCCGGCCTGCGTCTGGAAGTCACCGACGTGAATGAGCCCGCGGAGAAAAGTGCCGGTAGTGATGACAACCGCCGGTGCGAGGATTTCCAGTTTGCGTTGGGTGATAATCCCGAGCACCCGTTTTCCGCCGTCACCCTGAGCCTGTCGAAGGGTCGGCGTCTGATCAATTAATAAATCCGCAACACTATCCTGCAGAATATCAAGATTCGGCGTTGATTCGAGAATGAACTTCACTTCATTCTGATAAAGTTTCTTGTCGGCCTGTGCGCGCGGGCCCCATACGGCAGGGCCCTTGCTGCGGTTGAGCATCTTGTAATGAATGCCGGTGCGGTCGGTGGCGACACCCATGAGGCCGCCCAATGCATCGACCTCGCGCACCATGTGGCCTTTCGCCACGCCGCCGATAGAAGGATTGCAGCTCATCTGCCCGATCGTGTCGAGCGACATTGTCACGAGCAAAGTTTTGAGCCCTGCCTTCGCGCAGATATGCGCGGCGTCGCAGCCGGCATGGCCTGCGCCGACGACGATGGCATCGTATTGCCGGGGGTACCTGAAGTGTTCGTCAGTGACGTGCACGGGGCAGTGCAGGTGGTTTAGACACCGCGTACAGCGATGTCTTGTAACTCATGTTTTGGCGGGGGCATACCACGCGTAGATCTCGCCATATCCCTTAATCTGCAAAGGTCCGCGGCGCACGAACCCGGTGCGGTTCGACAGCGCCCGGTGCGTGCTCTCGCTCACCTGAATCGCGCCCGGTTCGCCGTTCGACTCGAGCCGCTGCGCGAGGTTGACCGAATCACCCCACAGGTCGTACGAAAACTTACGCTTGCCAATCACTCCTGCGACGACAGGGCCACTGTTGATGCCAATGCGCATCGCGAGGGAGCTATGGTGTTTCACGTTCACGGCATCGAGCGCGGCAAACATCGCGCGTGCCAGCGCGACGATACGATCGGCATGGTCTGCGGCAGCCTCGGGCAGACCTGCAACCGCCATATAGGCATCACCGATCGTTTTGATTTTTTCAACGCCGTACCTGACTGCGAGTTCGTCAAATTGTGAAAACAGGTCGTTGAGTATCGCGACCAGGTCGGCAGCAGAAAGTTTTGCAGAAAGGCTCGTAAAGCCTACCAGATCAGCAAAGAGAATCGAAGTTTCGGGTGCATGGTCGGCGATCACGGTTTCGCCCGCCATCAGGCGCCCGGCTATCTTCTGCGGCAGAATATTGAGCAGCAGGTCTTCACTCCGCTGTTTTTCTTGCTCGAGATCGCGAGAGGTAAGGTGCAGAAAATGGGTCAGAATGCGCTTTTCCCGCCGCAGCTGCGTGACCTCTTGCCGCAGCGCCTCGGGTGTAGAATCAAAAACCGGGGCTTCAAAAAGTTCTTCAGTCATCGGCGCCGGGCCGCCCGACGCAGCGGTGTGGCTGTGCCCCTGACCTGTCTTTCTCAGCACGACTGCCGATATCACCGTGTTATGAAAGTCGCAGCGCATGCCGCGCGTGTTGCCGATTTCACCCCATGAGTTGAAGCCAATAACCGGTGCATTCCAGATACGCTGGACCATCGCCAGCTCGTTGTCGAGGTATGGGCCGAATGCGCGCGACCTGATCGCGCAGTTGAACAGCAGCACTGCCCCCGCATCGCTCAGGTTCTGCGCTGTGCGAAATTCTTCCATTTCACCTTTGGTCTTGCTGATCGTCTCTGCAAGGTTCGGCGAGCAGAAACGCACGAGCGAGCCCTGCGGTATGTCGCCGCCGTACGTGACAGATTTCGTTTCGGGGTCGAACAGCACGGCCGCGCGCATGACTTCTGAACCGTTGTTTCGGCGCAGCAGTATCGGATACTCACTGGCAGCGAGCAGGTCGGGGTCGATATTATTTGTTGCTGACTGCGACGAGACTGTGCGCAGGTCAAAATACTTGCGATAGAAATCGGTTGCGGGCATTCCTTCGATTTCAAATACGCGGTTACCCTCTGAGCGGGTAATCTTTTTCGTTGTGCCCAGCTCGCGCCAGCCGCTCACGGCGATGCCGTGTACATCGACAATGTCGCGGTTCAGAACCAGCGCCCGCACCGCGGTTTCGCGCAGGTCGCTCTCGCCGAAAACCGGCGGTCGCTCATAGAGTGCAAAGCTGCTGGCGAGACCGCCATAAACAGGCATATCCGGTGCGATGGAAAAGAAACCTGAAAGCACCTGCTCGACGCGTATTGCAATGCCGCCCCCGGCCACGAGCAAAAGCACGACTGCATTTTTATATTGCTGGGTCGCAAAGCCCGCGAGGGTCTTTCCCAGGTCGTGCGCTGCCGTTGCAGACCCAGGCTCGCTGATTTCAAAAGTTTTGAGCCGCATCGCCGTTGCTGGCAGTTCGAGCAGCAGGCACGCGATCGATTTCTGGTGTACTCGGTCGAGGCTAATCTCTTCGGCCGAACACGCACCGAAAACTTCAATACCCCGCTCGGCAAAGATTCGCTGTATCTGCCAGTCGATCAGGTGCTCGCTGGCAAACACGATGGCGAGATTCGGCTTAAACTCCGCTGAAAGTTGTGCATCGAGTTCAGATTCGAGCTCTGCGATTGAGGTGGCGCTGAGGGCAGAATTCTTCACAGTTGATCCAGACCAGGGTTGAGCGCCCGCGCATTGCGGGAAGGTGATTTTCTGACCTGCCCGATCAAGCCGTCAAGTTGCCTACCGCTTTAGATTAAGACAGCGGCGATACGGGGAGTCTAGTATGGCCGACCTGTATTAAGCGCAGTCTCAACGGGTGCAGACATACCTAAAATTATTCAATCCGAACCAAAAATACTCTCGTATTGCCGTCATGCTGCCAGCATTTTTGCCACCACAAAGAATGCGAAGACTTCTCTATTCTCTCACCGCTGCGTGTTGGCTGAGCGCCTGCGCAAACTATGACCTCGCGGCGCACCTCGAGAATCCGGGAACAGGCAATGGCGGTGCTGTTGGCAGCTGCAGTAGTGCTTGCCGCATATTCGTTTCGGCGGTGGCATACAGTGGAAACCTTGGAGGCATACCGGGGGCCGATGCAAAATGCCAAAACGATTCAAACCGCCCGCTATCTGTGGGCGGCCAATGGCGCGCGCTGCTATCGGCTACTGATCGCAAAGCGTGCGTATCTGCCAGCTGCCCAGGGGGGCAGGCCGAAAATCTCAACTGGGTGCTGCGTGCGAACACAACGTACTACAGAACAGACAACTCGCCTATCGGCCAGACAAATGGCGCTGGCCTATTCAACTTTAATCTTACACAACCAATAGCCGATGGAGCCGGCAACGTATGGACGGGCACCTATGCCGACTGGACTTCAGCCAGCCTCACCGACCGTTGCAACGACTGGTCAGACAGCGGTACGACCGATGCGATCTACGCGCTTTCGGGCTCGACAACCGCGACAGCGATCGGCAACTTTCACATCAACTGCAGCAACCTGCACCGCCTCTATTGCGTAGAGCAGTAGTTGGTTTTTTCTCTCGCGGCTCAGCAGCTCGAAAAGTTTAAGCAGAAATACGATTGCCGCGATCGTTTTCGCAGCCATGAAAAAAGTAAATCCACATGCATTCTTCAGGCGTAATGTTTATTGATTGTGCTTTTATCGACGCAGCCAATTCTGCAGTATCTGGGCGCGGGCGCACCGGAACGAATGGCCGAACAAGACGATCAAGAGCTGCTGCAGCGTATTCTGCAGCGTGACAAACAGGCCTTTGCGTTGCTGTACGATAAATACGCACCGAAAATTCTTGGTTTGGCGCGCAAGATGCTGACCGATCTCGCCGCTGCCGAAGATGCTACTCAAGAGACTTTTCTGGCGCTTTGGCAGAAGGCACATCTGTACAACTTTGAAAAGGGTGCGCTGCTCACGTGGCTCTACCGCATATGCCGCAATCTGTGTCTTGACCGCATGAAAAGACCGGCGCAAGAGCGAGAGGTGAATCTGCAACCGGGCATCTTGAGCGACCGAATTTTGCTGCAGCCTGCAAAAGAAAACGAAACCGACCCGGAAAAACTGCAGGCCCGAATCAATTTGGCGCTCAAAGCACTGAGCGCAGCCGAACAGAATCTCATCGAGCAGGCTTTTTTCGCCGGGCAAAGCCACAGCGAGATTGCAAAATCGAGCGGTATACCGCTGGGTACGGTCAAAACCCGAATCGCTGCCGCGCTGAAAAAATTGCGGCACGGCTTAGGCAGCGCCTGGCAATCAGGTGAGGATATCTAACGAAATGAAGAATTGGCAACACCGCATTCTCGACGCCGTGACGCAAGGCAGAGAGCCCGCATGGCGAGACCGGCTTTTTCGGCACCGCCGTGCATATGCTGCCGAAATCGAACGTCTCGCTACCGCACTGTGTTACGGCGCTGAAGCCGTTACCCCATTCCATAGCCTGAAAGAAAGAACGCTGGCCGCGGTTGCTGAATGCGAAGAGCAGCAGGTTATGCCTGCGACGACCCGAAACTGGAAATACCTGTTACCCGGAATCGAAATCTGCGTGCTCAGCGAAAAGCAGGGGCATCGCTCCGTGTTGTTAAGAATAAAAGCGGGACATACATTACCCTCACACGATCACAAAACTACCGAACAGGCGATGGTGCTCGAGGGAAGTTGCTACTCGGGAAAATCACGACTCGAGAAGGGTGATTTTTTCATCGCCGACGCGGGCACGCGGCATGAGCCGGTGAGCGCAATCGAAGACTGCGTGTTGCTCGTCATCGCTCACCCGTGAATCCAAACGAACTCAGGGATTACTGCCAGCGATCGCAATGGTCGTCGGGTTTGTACCGGTGGCATAGGGCGAGCCACTAATAACCGAGAGTGCCCCCGTTGATGCGTCAACCGCGTAGGCCGTGGTGTTGGCCGATTGCTGGTTTGCTGCGTACGCATAGCGCGATGTTTCATCTATGGCAAAGCCGATGGGGTTGAGTCCCGAGGCAAAGGGTGACCCGTTGATTGCCACAAGCGCGCCATCGGCCGCAACCTGAAAAGCAGAAATGCCCGCAGTGAGGCTCGTGTCACCACTGTTGGCGACATAGACGAAGCGACCTTGCGCATCGCCCGTTACAAACCCAGGCGCAGCGCCTGCGGCAAAGGGTGAACCGCCGATGAGGCTGAGAGATCCGCTTGTCGTGTTTCTTGCATACCCTACAACACCTTGGGGCGCAAAGTATTGCGCGTAATAGACAAAGTTTCCGGAGGGGTGCACATAGACAGAAATTGCATCTTGAATTGCGCCGAAGGGCGAACCGCTAATTTGCGTTAAGGCGCCGGTATTCTGGTCGATCGAGAATGCGAGTGAATTGGGTTCAGGTGCGCTTTGGGTCGAACCTGCATAGAGAAACTGACCGGTGAAGTCGACGTGTACCGAAGCCGGCGAAGCGATGGCAGGGGCTGAAGCAACGGTAAAGGGCGAGCCCACAACCTGGGTGAGTTCACCGGTAGCCGCATTCACCGTGTACGCCGACACAGCAGCGACCGTAGTGTTTTCATGCCCGACAAAAAGAAAGCGCCCCTGCGGGTCGATGGCTAGCGAATAGGGGTTTGTCGCAGTTGCCGCGGGTGAACTTACTAGCGTTGTTAATGCCCCGGTGGTCTGGTTGATCTCGAGAATCGAGATATTGCTCGAACCATGGTTCGCTGCGTAGATATATCGACCACCGGGGTGCACCGTGACAAAGCGGCATGAATTACCAGCATTGTAGTTTGCAAGAAACGCGAGCGACCCCCCTGAATTGATGCTGAACGCAGAAATATTGTTCGTGCCAATATTGGCTGTATACATGAATTTCGGCTGGTAAAGCACGCGGATATAGACAACACCCGCGTAAAGCTTCAACAAAATCAGCAATTCAGCCGATACGACTTGCAGCTGGTCTGCATTTTCTGTGAGTTCTGCTAGCGCTTCACCCACAAGTTTATGCACACGCTGCGGCCGAAGTGGGTTCATGAAATTGATGATTTGCACCGGGTCGAAATCAGACCCCGTCACGTTGATCACACCGCCAAGCGGATCGTCTGCATCAGGTGTGATGGTTTCGACCTGAAAACCGAGCATAACCATGCACTGCAAGCGCTGCTGCGCCAATCACCATACAGCGAACATTGGCGTCTCTGAGAATTCCCGAGACTTGGCGGGCAACCTCAAGAGTTCTTGCTATTCGGTCGCTGCTCAACTGTTGCCTTCAGAATCTTAGTGAGTTCAAGGCTGCGATAGTGCAAATATAATGGCAGCATCATCTTTTCTTCGAGCGTCATCTCTGCAAGCTGACGATTCTTCACCGCCAACTTGGCGCTGGCTGTCTTGCCCATACTCACGGTCAAACACGCGCACCATGGCAACACGCGTCAAGTTGAATAATATTAACCACACTCTTCTGAAATCGTGCGCAGCACATCGGCGAACGCTAGCACATGCCTGCCGCCGAGGCTTTTGCCGGTGTTGAGTAACGCAACAGAAATATCTCGCTGCGGGTCGGCCCAGCAGAGAATATTCATGAACCCGAGGTGTCCATATGCCTGCTTTGTGTCAGGCCCGAACATGCCCAGCGGGCTATTGCCGAGCATAAAACCCTGGCTATAGCGCATCGGCATCATGAGGCGGCGGTCGAACCAGGTATTGCCGGTTTCCAGCGTCATCGCGCGCACCGTTTCTTCTTTCATAATGCGCTTGCCGTTGAATTCACCGCCGTTCAGCAGCATCTGAAAAAACTGGGCAACTTCGGGCGCAGTCGCGACCATATTCGCCGACGGTACAATCGAGTTGTAAAAGCGTTCGTCACGCGACAGACCCACAATCGTCTCGAACGAACTGCCGATTGCGTATTCGACCAGTTGCTTGAACGGAAATATATTCGGCCAGCCGGTGACATAGTTCTGCGCCACCTGCGAAATATCTTTGCCGGGTGCGCCATAATCGAACCACTCAAAGCCCAGGGGACCCCTGACGAGCTCATAAAGTGCGTGGCGCAAATCTTTGCCGGTAGTGCGTTTCACAACCTCGGCCAAAATATAACCGCCCGTCACCGCGTGGTAAGCAACCGCACCCTTCGTGTGCAGTTCAGCGCGCTGCTCACACAAGACCCGCACAACATGGTCGAACTCAAATATTTCACCCGACATGCCTTTTCGCGTAAACCCTGAAAAGCCCGCGCGATGGCCGAGCACATCGGCGACGGTGATGTCGTGTTTGCCATTCTTGGCAAACTCAGGAATATAATCGGCAACGCGCCGGTTAACATCGAGCGCACCCCTCTCATGCAAAATGTGCACGAGCGTCGCTGTCACCGCTTTCGAAGTCGAGAACAAACACACCGGCGTGTCGGGTGTCATGACGCGACGGGGGGATTGCGGAACGTCACCCGGCCCGTGGCCGTGCGAATGGCCGAGCGCCCGTTGCATGATCACCTTGCCGCGCCTCTGCAGCGAAAACGATATTGCAGGGTAAATCTTCGTGTCGTAGAGCGCCTGCAGCTTTTTCCAGATGGCATTTACCTGTGCGGCGGTTAATCCCCCTTGTTCGGGCGCCGACTCAGCTGCGGCGTCGATCTGCGTGGCCAGAGGGGTGTGCATCGTGAAGGCGAAGTAACAACTTTAATGGGGCGGTAAATCGAATAGAGGGGGCCTAGGGGGTGAGTTCAGACCTTAGCACCATTTTCATGCCGTCTTTCGGGCGCAGAGTCACCTGCGGTAAGGGCACAACCTTAAAACCGGGGGAGAGCGACACACGCCAGCTGCGGCTGATCGTGGCGAGCAACAAGATCGCTTCTTGCCATGCGAACTGTTCACCGATACAGTTGCGCACACCTGCCGAAAAAGGGAAATAGCTGTACTTCGGTCTTTTTTCCGTTTCTTCATCTTTCCACCTTTCGGGGTGAAACTCGGTCGGTCGGTCGAACCAGCGGCCGTCGCGGTGCGTGACGTATTGGCTGAGCCAGAGCTCGCTGCCTTTCGGTATCCAATAGCCGCCGAGTTCGTAGTCACGCATGACTGTGCGGCCGATCACCCATGCCGGCGGGTAGAGACGCATCGACTCGGCGACGACCTGGCGGGTATAGGTAAGCTGCGCAATGTCGTCGGTCGTGGCGGTGCGGTTGCCCAAAACCTCTTTCGCCTCTGCCTGCAACAGGTCATATGCCGCAGGGTTCTGTGACAAGAGGTAGAAAGTCCAGGTGAGCGCGTTTGCCGTGGTTTCGTGGCCCGCGAGAAAGAGCGTCATGGCTTCGTCTCGCAATTGCTTGCGTGCCGTTTTCGGGTCGATGCCGGCTTCTTTTCTTGCAACAATCATCATCGAGAGCAAATCACCGCGGTCTTCGCTATCGGCAAGATGCTCGTCGATCGTTTCATAGATAATTTTGTCGAGGGTCGCGATGCCCGACTTAATCGCGACTGTGGGGGGTAGTGGCAACGCCATCGACAGGTCGCTGAGCGGCAGGCGTATCACCTCGACGATGCGCATGACTTTTTCGAGCGCTTCGCCGATCGCGTCGACCTTTTCGCCTACATCCATATTGAAGAGGGCCTTGGCGACAATCGCCGAGGTAAGCGCCATCATTTCACGGTGCATATCGATGCGCGATGCGTCACGCCAAGAAGCGATATGGTGTTCGGTTGCGTCTGCCATAATTTTGCCGTATGACAGAATTCGCTGGCGGTTAAACGCCGGCGAAGATATCTTGCGCATCTTCTTATGCTCTTCGCCTTCGCTCGTGAGCAAACCTTTGCCGAGCACATATTTTGCGAGCAACTTCGAACCTGCATCTTTTTCGAATGCGTCGTTATCTTTAATGAGCACCTGCTGAATCAGGTCGGGGTGGTTCACGAGGGTGATCTGGCGGTTGAAGAATGTCAATTTCGCGACATCGCCATAGGTAGCAACTTGTTGCAAAAAAGACAAGATGTCTTGCTCGACATCGAGCAGGTTACCGAGAAACGGCAGCCCTGCCGGCCCGGGTATTGCCTTCGATGCGGTGGTGGGTATCATGGCGCTGCCTCGCAACCGTAATCGATGCGGCAAGCAGTTTGCCGGCAGGCACTTTTTTGGCAGCTGAGAGAAAAGTTTGTTATTCTAAAAGTAGCATGGGCTTTTGGGTGGAACCCAATCTGCCGATCTTCGGTCTAAGGGGTATTGATGTTGAAACGAATTCTTTCTTTATTCGCTGTGGTGACACTGGCAATGTCCGCAGCATATGCGGCTCCCACAAATTCTGAGGCAGCACTCGCCGACGCGCGTGAGACTTTTGCAGAACCCGGCGGTTTCGATTACCGCGATGGCTCGCCCGCACTGCTCTTCGACGAATTGCAGCTTGAGCAACAACTCGAAGCCAGAAAACAGGCGGCTGAGGCAGAGGCGACTACCCAATCAGCTGCAAACGCTGAAGCTAAAAAACCGCAATATGACTATCAAAAAGTTGTGCTGCCGATCGACCGTGTCGAAGGCGGCAGCTACACGAACCACTCACCGTTCGTCACGTGGGTGAAAGGCGAAAATTCAGACCGCGTCTACCCCGTGCCACCGGGCGTAACCTTTCCTTGGACCATCGACGGTTTCGCCGACCCCATCAATCGGCCCGGTGAAGTCTATAAGGTGATCGATGGATTACACACGTTCTACAATCTCGTCGATGGTGAGCCAAGCGTCGAGTTCTCGAGCAACAACAAGCTCGCTGCCATCGCAGGCCTCACCGTAGCACAATCTCTCAAAGGCGGCTGGAAAGACGCAAGCTGGCACGCTGAGATTCGCGCGCAGACCGATTTCGGCTGGGACAATCTTTTCGAAATTTCCCGGCCCAACCTGGCATCCAACACATAAAAAACCAACCGACTTTTGCCGCTAGCCCGGCAAAAGTCAGTTGGTGAAAACTCGAGACAACTAATTGAAATTTACTTCTTTACTAACTTAAAAGTGACGCGGCGATTGTCGGCGTGCGACAGATTCGGGTCTGGTTCTGAATTGCCGACGCCGACATAAGTCATCTTCGACTTATCGAGACCCTTCTTTGCGAAATAGTTATAAACATATTTTGCCCGCTGCTGCGAAAGTGACTTCGTGTAGGCGGCAGATTTCGAAGCGTGCTGGTTGGCATGCCCGATGATCTGCAGCTTATAGCCTGCGGGCATTGAGGCGACAATACCCTTCGCGACAGTCGCAGCGTTTTCGCCATACTGGTCAAACTGCGTCATCGGCATCGTCGTTGAAAACGGCGGAAATCCCACTACTGGCACTTTGGCGAGTTGCTGGTTTGCCTGATCGACGATCAGGTCGTCACCGCCAAAAGACCTTGAACTCGCGCTCGCCGTGCCGTCCGTTGCGCCGGCGGCGCTGGCGTCGGCCTTTTTGTCGGTGGAGCCACAGGCTGCGGCGAAACCGGCAATCAAGATTAGGCACAAAATGCTAATTTTCTTTACTTCCATTAAACCTCTCTTAAGACCCGTGACCGACACCTGTAGTGCGTGACGGGTCTATGCTAAGTGAACCCCCACCACAGAGGTGGAGTTCCCAAGTTATGGGAAAAATATCCCATTTGAGGGTTGCCGGGTGTTTTCGCATTTTGGCTTGGCAGCCTGAGATACATGCGCTACGTTCGCCCATGGTCGCCCGTATTGCCTCTTTAACCTTCGCCGTGGCTGCGCTTGCCGGCGCAGTGATTTTCGCGCAGCAGAAGGGGCGCGAAAAGCCCCGACCAAACCCGGTTTTTGATACGAGCAAATCGGGCGCACCTACACCGTGGCCTGACGACAAAGGGAGCACGACGGCGATTCAAGAAGAGGCCGCCCAGAAGGCGGCAGACGAAAAATCGGCAAAGCAGCAAAAAGGCGGTAGCGAGAATGCGCCCGCAAAAACTGAAAACGAAAAGCACAAGCGCATTATGCCGAGTTCAAAATCGATGGTGCCCGAACCGCCTGTGAAAAAACCACCCCCACCGCCGACCTGACGTGTGGCTGCTCGAACTTCTCGCGCAGGCCGTGCTTTTTCTGGCGGCCATCAGCCTCGTCTTCATTCCACTCGAATATTTCTGGCGCGCCGACACTGCTGAAACCGGCCGAATACCCTGGCTGCGGCGCGGATGGTTGAACGACCTGCTATTCTATTTCGGACAAATTCTCGTCTTCAATAGCGTGACGCTGCTGGCTCTGGGATTTCTGTTTCAGCAAATTGAGACATCCTCATTTTTACCGGCAACGATAATGCAGCTGCCGCTGCCCTTGAAGATTGTGCTTGTGATATTGCTGAGCGATTTTCTCATCTATTGGGGGCACCGCGCGCAGCATCGCTTCGGCATTCTCTGGCGCTTTCACCGCGTGCACCACACCGCTCTGCACGTCGACTACATCGCGGCATACCGCGAGCATCCGCTCGACAATATCTACACGCGCGGCCTTGAGACTCTGCCGGCGGTGTTGCTCGGCCTTGATCTGAACACCATCGCGGGGTTCGTGACCTTTCGTGGTCTCTGGGCGCTCTTTATTCACTCGAACGTCAATATACGATTAGGATTTCTCGAAGTTCTGCTCGGTTCGCCGCACCTGCACCATTGGCACCACGATTTGAGCCGCCGCGGCCTCGTGAACTACGCCAACCTTTCACCACTCATGGACATCTTGTTTCGAACGTATTATAATCCACCCGAGCGGCCGCATAGCTATGGAATTCCTGAGCCGGTGCGGCAGGCCTGGTTCTGGCAGATGCTCGACCCGCTGATACCGAACGCTTCTGAAGACTCTGCGACACGCAGCAAAAAGTAGTTGCGTTGCGCGAGACGCGCACCGGTCTAGCGGGCGCCTCAGGCCGCCAAGAGCCCAACAATATGTCACTGCTAACCAAGTTGCTTCTGCTGATTGTCGTCGCCCGCATCATGGGCCGGCTCGTCGTGCGCTTCGGCCAGCCGGCGATTGTGGGTGAAATGCTCGCGGGTGTTATTCTCGGCCCAAGCCTCTTGAACTTCATTCAGCCGAACCTGGCGCTTTCGGGAATCTCTGAACTCGCCGTCTTTCTCGTGGTGCTCTCAGCCGGCCTTGAGATGGAATTCAAAGACATTATCAGCGCATTCAAAGGTCGCGGGTTAGTCATTGCAACTTTAGGCTTTGTGATACCGATGGGCGCCGGTATCGGTGTGGGTCTGCTCTATGGTTTTGACACGATGCGAGTCATCTTTCTGGGCCTCTGCGTCTCGATCACTGCGCTGCCGGTTGCGGTGCGCATTCTGCAGACATTCGGCCTGCTCGACTCGGTGATTGCGCGCTATTCAGTGGCAACTGCTGTCTTAAATGACATCACAGCGCTTCTGGCGCTGGGGGTACTGCTCAACCTGCCTGTACAATTCTCGCTCGGTGAAGTCGGTATTTCGATTACGGTGACCGCCTCGAAGCTCGTGGTGCTCGCGGCATTTATTCTGGGGTTTAACTGGTCGCTGCAAAAACTCATTCGCCGTGGCTTTCGCATACAGCGCTGGTCTGAGAAGCTGGTTGAACTCTTTGGCCCCGAGGCCCTCTTCGGCATTCTCGTGGTGTTCGTGTTGCTCTTCGGCTCTGTCAGCGAAGCGCTCGGTTTTCACTTTGTCATTGGGGCATTCTTTGCCGCGCTTTTGATCGACCGTGAATTTTTTCTCGCGTCGCGCTTCAACGAGCTCGACCACACGCTGCGCTCTATCACTGATGGTTTTCTGGGGCCGGTCTTCTTTGCGACTCTGGGGCTCGAGTTCAACGCATCGTCTGTCAAATCGCTCGATTTTCTCGCAGCCGTGCTCGCAGTTTCAATTTTCTCGAAATTTTTCGCTGGCTGGCTCGGCGCCAAAATCATCGGCCTGAATACCGCAAACTCTCTCGGCATCGGCATTATCTTAAACGGCCGCGGCGTTATGGAGCTTGTCATTGCTTCGATTGCCTACCAGCGCGGGTTTATCGGCCAGGGCCTATTCTCTGTGTTGGTCGTAATGGGTGTCGTGACAACGATGATCACGCCGATTATGTTCAGGCGGTGGGTGATGCCGCGTTTGTCCCCCTCCCAGCCTCCCCCGCAAGCGGGGGAGGTGCCGTAGGCGGTGGGGGATTAACCTGCTTTTTGAAAGAACTTCTGGTTCTTGTCGAAATATTCGGTCGCGAGGTAGTCGTTGTTCATCTGGTCGGGGTGAAAGTCTGGCCTGAAATACTGCACCAGCTTCGGCACCATCGCCGCGAGCAGCTTCGCCGTCAGCGGCGCCTTCTCTGCGATTGACGCAGGTATGTCGGTTAGCTTGATATCTTTGTCTTCGGCGAGAAATTTCACCGCGCCGACAGCGCCATACCAGAGCAGCGCCCAGGTGCCGATCACCATGCCGGCGTTCTTGATGACCTCACCCGAGTTGATCTGTTTCATCACGTCGAAGGCGACCGACTTGTGCTCAATCTCTTCGGCAGCATGCCACATCAGGAGCGCCTTCATGTTTTCATCGAAGCCCTGCATCGCGTTGAGCTCGGGGTCCATCGCCACTTCTGCGAGCGTCGCCGTGTAGTGTTCGAGCGCGCAGGTCACCGACAGCGCGAGCTTCTTGTATGTCTCTTCGCCGAAGATTTTGCGGATTGTACCCTCTACTGTTTCATACGCGTTTTTTGAGTACCAAGCGTCATATTCACGCACATTGACGCCCTGGCTTTCGAGGGTGTCCCAGATTTTTTCATGCTGCGCCATGTGCTGGGTTTCTTGACCGATAAACCCCTTGATGCGTGCTTTCAGCTGTGGGTCTTTAATTTCGTCTTGAAAGTACTTTACCGAACGAATGAAGAGCTTTTCGCCCTCGGGAAAAACAACGTGCAGGCTGTTCAGAATCTGCGTCAGCACCGCATTGCCGTCGGCGTAATACTTGGTGAAGTTCTGCTCAAGCCCGAACTCGGGGCGCCGAACCTGCGGCATGTTCATTTGAATTACGTTCTCTTTTGCCATTGTGAACTCCTTTCACCCACTGTGGGGCGACGCACCATTCGACACAAAAGCGAACAGACCGTCAAGATTTTTTCAATAAACAAGTGTTCATTATCTTTTGGCCGCGACAGGTCTCAATCCGTCAGATAGTCGGTGACCGCTGAGGTGAGGCGCCCCAGCAAATGAGCTGGCAGCAGGCCGCCCTGCTTGACAAGGCGAGATTTTGAAACTTGCCTCAGGCCGGGTACAACGGCAAAGGATTCTTTGGGACTCACAGCGGTGGCGAGACTGACCCGCAGAGGCCAAATTTCGCCGGGCTGCGTCGATAGCGGAACAACCACGACGCTTTCGAGAATCTGGTTTTGCTCGGTATTGGAGACAATGATGGCCGGCCGCACCTTACCCATTTCAGGCGGATGCGCATCAGTTAGGTTCACCCAGTAAAGCTGGCCGCGCAGCACGACGCCCTACTTGACCGGCGCCTCAAGCGCGGCAGCCTGCCACAGAGCAAGGTCACTGGCCTCTTTTTCATTTGCCCGCAGAAATTCCTGATACTGAATCGCTGCTTCACGAAACTTGCGCCGCTTGAGCTCAGCCTGAACGCTCTCACGCACGAAGCTCGTGATGCTCTGTTTGCCGCTAATGGCCCCGCGGATTTCTTTGAAAACCTCGCCTTCAAGTTTTATGGTAGTGGCTGCCATACCAATAGAGTACTAAACTGGTATTCTTTTGGCAATTATTCGCGCACTTTCTGTGATTTGTAATCAGAGCTGCGATTGATTCGTATGATTTTACACGGCCTCTCGCCTGTGCATTCTGACCCCACTGCATGGGCTCAACCCTCGGCCGCATTTTTCGTGTCACGACGTATGGCGAATCGCATGGCGAAGCGCTCGGCTGCGTCATTGAAAACTGCCCCGCAGGCCTTGCGCTCACCGTCGACGACATTCAGCCCGATCTCGACCGCCGCAGGCCCGGGCAAAGCCGCATCACCACCCCGCGCGACGAACCCGACCGGGCGCGCATTCTTTCGGGCACGTTCGAAGATAAAACCATCGGCGCGCCGATAGCGATCGCAGTCTTCAACGAGAATGCACGCGAAAAAGACTACAGCGACATCAAAGAAATTTTTCGCCCCAGCCACGCCGATTATACCTACCACGCACGTTATGGCCATCGCGCCTGGCGCGGCGGCGGCAGATCGTCGGCGCGAGCCACCATCGGTATCGTGGCCGCTGGTGCGATTGCGAAGAAAATTCTTCGCGAAAAGGCCGGCGTCGAAATCGTCGGTTACGTCTCGCAAATCAAGAATTTGAAATTCGAGGGGGATATAGACCTCTCACAGATCAGGGCGCTGCGCGAAACCATTGAGGCAAACCCCGTGCGCGTGCCCGACTCTGCGCTCGCCGACAAAATGGTGCGCCTGATACAAGACACGCGCCAAGCGGGTGACTCGCTCGGCGGCGTTGTCGAATGCGCTGCGGTCGGCGTGCCCGCAGGCTGGGGCGACCCGGTCTTTGACCGCCTCGACGCCCTCATTGCGCAGGCAATGCTCGCGATACCGGCAACTAAAGGCATCGAGATCGGTAGTGGCTTCGCAGCGGCAGAACTCACCGGCAGAGAACACAACGACATCTTTGAAATGCAGAACGGCAAAGTTACCACCCGTACCAACCACTCAGGCGGTATTCAGGGCGGTATCTCCAACGGCATGCCCGTCACGTTTCGCGTCGCCTTCAAACCCACCGCAACGATCAGCCATGAGCAGCCTTCGGTCAACGAGCGCGGCGAGAATGTGACGCTCAAGGTCAAAGGCCGCCACGACCCCTGCGTCTTGCCGCGCGCGGTGCCAATCGTCGAAGCGATGCTGGCGCTGGTTTTGGTTGATCAATTCTTGTTATCGCAGACAGCGCGGTATGAGAATTTGAGTATCTAGTTATTTAAGAAATCGCAGACTACTATTCGCCAAGAGAAGTGCGATACTGCAATCATAGAGCCTACGAGGGTCGAAAGCCGCGGTCTGGTCGCCGTTTAAGGCACCGACATCGTTGTCCGGCAATCAAGGAGCAATCAAGGCAGTGTCACGGTATAATCGTTACCAAGAGTTATGTCATACTGATCGATCGCAGTTTGACGGATTCTGAAAGTCTGGCTGGTTATTGGCAAAGTACCGCCGCTCTTGTGAAAGATTCTATAGGTTCCGCCACCTGTATGTTGAAAGGTGTGATTCGGATATGAACCGCCCGCATTGCAGGCATTGAGCGCATCGATTATTGTGAAGATGCTATTACAATCGTTTAAGGCGAAAAGGGTTCCATTTTGCAGCTGCCGCGAAAGTACAACCGTAATATCCATATCGCCACCGGTAAAAGTACCTGCGGCAGCTGTCACCGACACTACACGCAGCTCTTGACCCAAGGGTATGCCACTCTTAAACTGAAAGGCTTTGTCTGACCCGAAAGCCGCCCCGCGAAAATCGGTTACCCCGGCTTTCACCGTGATCGTGTAATCGGTATTGGGGTCTAGATCTGCAGAGGGCGTGGCCACGAGAATCGAGTTTCGCTTTTCGAGAGAAGTTAAGGTTAGCGGGCTGCAGGCACCAGAGCGATTATTCAACAGCTGTATATTGCCGCTGCCGCAGTCACCTACAGTATCGACTGTCAAACTCGCTGCCTCCATCGGGTTGTTGAACTTGAGCTGAACCGATTGCGTGAGTGTCGTCCAACTCATGCTCGTTGTAGGTGAAGTCGAAAGCACCTGCGTCGGCGAGGCATAATACTTATCGACGACGAAGTCTTCAGGCACTGAAACGCCCATACAATGAGCAAAACCCAGAATCACGCCGCAAACCATTAGCTTTTTCATAAATCCTCCGCAAGTTTTCATATAAATTGCTTACCCACGCCGACGCTGAAATTCCAAATCAGCAGATTTTGCCCGCCCGAATAGAAATAGAAATCGGGGCCGGTCTTAAAGAGAAACTTCAGGCTCGATGTATAATCGTATTGCAAAATCGCGCCCAGAGACATGACGGGGGTGAATCCTGCTGAAAGATTGGCACCACCGCTACGCCAAATGTTCTGGTACGAAGAGCCAAAACCGGCATAAGGCAAGAGCTCTAGCTTGTAAGGCAGCGGCACCGGGTATGCTGTGAAGGCGATCAGGTCTGCGCGCAGCAGATTGGTTTTTACCGTATCGGTTGAAGTCTCGCCCGAAAACATCTGCACCGGCAGCGTCGCCGATGCGGTAGAGAAATTCAGCTGCGCGCCCAGAACGAGGTCGTAGGGCAGAATGTTCTTCACCTGATAAATGGCGCTGACCACAAAATATGACAACATCTGCCCAACGGGAAAATTCTGATCTACGGCGATACTGTCGGCGCTGCCGCCGAGACTGCCCATCGCGGGGTACCCCAAATACCCTGAAATCTGGTGTTCGGGCACTTTGTAGCAGCCGATATTGACATCGATAGTGTCGCGATCACCCAGCTTTGAGGGCTTACCGACCTTGCAGTACTGCGCGGGCATCTTGGGCAAACTGACGAGGCCGATCTCGAAGAGTTGCAGGTCTTCGACCCGCGTCTGAAACTTCTTTTGACCTAAGGCGTCGATTTTGAGCTCTTCTTTGCCATCGAGCGACACGACAAGCTCACCCCCATGGAAATCTGTTAGCACGACAACCACCGGAACTGTATCCGTGATACAGCTAATAAGAATTTCTGTATTTTTGAAAGTCACCTTGTTGCGGCCATTACGCACGTGGCAGAATTGCCGCGGTTCTTTGGGCGCATTTTTCACTGTCAGCACATAAGACTCGCCGCCCTTAAATCGCGAACCAAAATCTTTTGCCGTTTCGCCAGGGTTCACCGCAAATTCTTTTCCACCGAAATCGAGCACAAGCCCCGTGCCCTTGAGTCCGGCGATCTGCGCCGTGACTGCAAAAGTCTGACTTTTGAGCTGTGCGAGAATCTCGCTTTTCATTTTTTCGCTAAGGCTATCGCTGTCTTGCACGAGTTCTTCGCGCACTGTGAACAGAATCTGTTTCAACTGGGCATGGTAAGCCGAAACCGTGATGAACTTTTTGCCCTTCTCGCTGGCCGTGCCAGGCCAGAACAACAGATCACTTTTTAATGCCTCAGCAGCAGTCGCCAGGTATTGCGTATCGGCCGCCAGGTCCGTGCTCCATCCGCTTTTGCGGGCGTACCGTTCAACTCCCTTTGCTGAAATCTGAACTCCATACCCGTCGTCGCGAATACTCGCCGAAATTTTTGCATAGAGACTGGTGACTTCTTTGTGGCTCTGGCCGGGTGCAGGTGGCAACCATGCCATACGCAAAGTGCCAACAGTTTGTATCGATGCGGATTCTTCTTCGCCCTCTGTCTCAACCGTAATCTTCTTGAGCTCACTCACCACGTTTTCAGCAGAGGTGTTGATCGCTTCGAAGAGCGACGCGTCAAGATTGGGCTTCAGTTCGGGCAGTTCAGCGGTACGGTTTTCCGTGACGTAATAGACAAAGGTGCGCATGCTGATCTGCGTGACTTCATTCTCTGCCGGCTTGTGCCCGTGCGGCTTTTCGATGATGCCATACGAGCCATAGATGAGGATATCTGCGTTCAGCGCGACTGCGATACGCAGCAGGTTATTCTTTTCAGGAATCTTTCGGGGGTCGAAAATACCAACCTTACTCAACTCGGCCATTGCCTCGTTGATTTTCTCTTCGGAAATTCTCTCGTATGAAAACTTCTGCTTTAGTGATTCATCGATTGCCGAAGCGAGAGAACCCGCCAAGTATCCCGCGCTTTCAACATTGCCTGTATAATGGATCATGCCGATGCGGGCAAGCTCTGCTCTGACCGGGGTAAAGACAGCGGCAAGCCCGCAGTACAGGAGTATGAACTTGGTGTATTTCATGATGGGTGCGGGCATTTCGTTTAGAGCGTAATGAGTTCAAAGCGAAAACCATACCAAACTCGCTGTTTGGTATGGAGCAGGTTCATTGTTCAGAATCCTGCCGGTAGATTGCTGCTCATTCTCGACAACGGGGCTTCAAATGGCTCTGGCGTAAAGTCCGTTTTTCAACTCGCGAAGACTTGTCAGCCGCCGTTTTAATAGCTGCAAGCCTCAATCTCTATTGAAAATAATCCACTAAACCTATGACAGTTCTCATTCTCATCATCGCCTGCTTTCTCGCAGGGGTTGTGTTGCGCCGGCTGAAGGTGTTTCCCGAAAACGCGCATACGGTACTCAATACCTTCATTATTTACGTTTCGCTGCCGGCCCTCGTGATCAAATCATTGCGGCTGATACCGATGACACCCGCCTACTTCAGCGCCGCCCTCATGCCGTGGATTATGTTTCTGCTCGCAGCGATGCTTTTTCTGGCGCTTGAAAGATTCAAAGTCATCAACCGCACCACAGCGCTCGCGCTCATGATCACCGCAGGCCTCAGCAACACGTCGTTTGTCGGCATACCAGTCATCGAAGCGCTGTATGGCAAGCAGTACATTCCGGTGGCGGTGATTATCGACCAAATGGGCACATTCTTACTCGTGGCGCTGGTCGTTATACCGTTGGTGGATTTCTTGCGCATCGGTGAATTCAGCCTGCGCGTGGCGGCACGCAATCTGCTGCTGTTTCCGCCGTTTATTGCGCTGCTTCTCGCGTTCGTCTTTCAGGTATTTCGCCCCGTAGAAACTGTTTATGCCGTTGCCGAACGCATCGCCGAAACGCTTGCACCTCTCGCACTCGTTTCTGTAGGTTTGCAGTGGGCGCCTGGCAAGGTGAAAGAATTCGGCAAAGAGCTGGCATTGGGGCTGACATTCAAATTGATTCTGGCTCCGGCGATTATCTATGCTTTTTACGCGGCAGCAAAATACAATGCCGATCTGCGCAAGATCGTGGTGCTCGAGGCAGCGATGGGGCCGATGATCACCGGCGGCATTATCGCCATGCAGCGCAATTTAAACCCACCGCTGGTTGCGGCCATGCTTTCGATCGGTATTCCACTTTCGCTCTTGACATCGCTGGTCGTAAAGCTGCTGTTTCGCTGATCAAATATGCTATACCTGCGCCGAATAAAGAGCGAATGGCTGGCTTTTGCCGAAAGTACACCGCAGCGCATTGAGTTTCTCGTCTCGGCAACGGTGCTTACGACCGTGATGTTCTGCCTGCTCTTCTATCTGCGCTATAACGAAACACGCCCGGGCGTCGTGCTGCAAGACCCGCTGCTTGCGATGATCACCCCGGTCGATCTGAGCCTGCTCACTTTCATTCTCATCTATGCAGGCATCATCAGCACCGTCGGCATGTTGCTGAGCCACCCCAGGCGGCTCATGATCGGTCTGCAAATTTATGCCGTTTACGCTTCACTGCGACTCACGGGAATGTGGCTGGTTCCACTCGAAGCACCGGCAGGCCTGATACCCCTTGTCGACCCACTCATGTCGTGGGCGCAGACCGGACACCAGCTCAACAAAGATTTGTTTTTTTCTGGCCACACGTCGACGATGTTCATCTGCTATCTTATTTTGCCACCGGGTTGGGGCAGGCCGATCTTTCTCACGGGTGTGATCATTATGGCGACGACACTCATTGTGCAGCACGTGCACTACACGGTCGACGTTTTGTCTGCGCCGTTCTATTGTTATGGCGCGATGGGGCTGGTGCTGCGTGTACGCAAGCTATGCGGAGCGTCAGGCGACATGAATGGTTGAGGGCAGCGGCAATACGGCGCCCGGCACATTGCGGTCTGAATCCTTTTTACTGCCTTAGAATCTTCTAATATAGAAGAGACATAATTACTTTTCTGTTTTTTGGTGCGGCCTTTGCTGTGCAATATATTGACGCTCTGTCTCAGAGCCATTTTATGATAAATTTTGACCCCTCGATAAGGGAGAAATTATGAGCAGAACTGACAAAACGCCCCCTACACAGGCCACGCAGCCGCAGGTACACCCTGATTCGAACGCGGTTGGCGTGATGCCTACCTCGGCGATCGGTATGTACGACCCGCAGTTTGAAAAAGACTCATGCGGCGTGGGCTTCATCGTCGACCTCAAGGCAAATAAGTCACGCGACATCGTTGAGAAGGCCGTGCAGATGCTCATGAACCTCGAACACCGCGGCGCGGTGGGCGCAGACCCTGAAACAGGCGACGGGGCGGGCATTCTGCTGCAGATGCCGCATGACTTCATGAAGATCGCGGCAGCCGAAGCCAAGATCAAGCTGCCGAACGAGGGTGAATACGCCGTGGCGTTTATCTTCATGCCACAAGACAATGGTCTGCGCAAACAAGTAGAAAATATTTTCGAGAAGATCGTCGTCGATGAAGACCTCGAATTTCTCGGCTGGCGCAAGGTGCCTGTCGACGATAACGTGCCAGGCTATGGCGCAAAGCTCACGCTGCCCTATGTCGTGCAGGCATTTGTTGGTCGTGGCAAGTTCAAAGGCAGCGCCGATGATTTTGAGCGCCGCCTTTATCTCGTGCGCCGCGTGATCGACCACCGCATTCGCGCAGAACTCAAACTGAACCGCGCGCAGTACTACGTGCCGTCGTTCAGCAGCCGCACCATTGTTTACAAGGGTATGCTGCTTGCGGCTCAGGTACCGGCATTCTTCAAAGACCTGCGCCATAAAGAAATGAAGTCTGCGCTCGCGCTGATTCACATGCGCTTTTCGACGAACACATTCCCGACATGGGATCTCGCGCACCCGTTTCGCATGATTGCGCACAACGGCGAAATCAATACGCTGCGCGGCAACATCAACTGGATGCGCACACGCGAAGCCGTGATGGAATCACCACACTATGGCAGCGATCTGAAGCGCATGCTGCCGATCGTTATGGAAGGCCAGTCAGACTCGGCCACGTTCGATACAGTGCTCGAACTTCTCGTGATGAGCGGGCGCAGCCTGCCGCATGCGATCATGATGATGATTCCCGAGGCATGGTCGAAAAATGACCTCATGTCAGAAGAGCGCCGCGCGTTCTATGAATACCACGCCACGATGATGGAACCCTGGGATGGCCCTGCGGCTGTGGCGTTTACTGACGGCAACATTATCGGCGCCACACTCGACCGCAACGGGCTGAGGCCTGCGCGCTATATCAAGACCAAAGACGATATCGTCATTATGGCGTCTGAAATGGGCGTACTTGAAGTGCCGCCTGAAGACATTGTGCTCAGCGGCAAACTCGAACCGGGCCGCATGTTTCTCATCGACCTTTCTGAACACCGCATCATTTCTGACGACGAAGCGAAAGACAAGATCGTGAAACAGAAGCCCTATGGCAAATGGGTCAAAGAAAACATGATCAAGTTCGCCGACCTGCCAGAGCCCAAAGAATCGCCGACGCCCGAGCACAAAACCATGCTCGAACGCCAGCGTATTTTCGGTTACACTAAAGAAGACCTGCTGACGGTCATGAAACCCATGGTCGTCACAGGGCAAGAAGCCGTAGGTTCCATGGGCACCGATGCCGCACTGGCAGTGCTTTCAGAAAAACCACAGCTGCTCTACCGCTATTTCAAGCAGCTCTTCGCGCAGGTGACGAACCCTCCGGTCGACGCGATTCGCGAAGAACTCGTGATGGAGCTGACGACCTACATCGGCCCTGAGCAAAACCTGCTCGACGAAACGCCAGAACATGCACACCGCATTGAGCTGCCGCACCCGATTCTCGAAAACAGCCAGCTTGCCCAGCTGAAAGAAATCGCCGAAGGCCAGTTCTCGGCGCGCTCTTTCAGCCTGCATTTTAATCCGGCGAAGAAGAACGACATGCGCACTCAGCTCGACCGCATCTGCGCAAGTGCCTGCGAAGCTGTTCGCCTCGGTTTCAACATCATCATTCTCACCGACCGCGGTGTGAACCGTGAAATCGCCCCGATTCCGAGCCTGCTCGGTGTCGCCGCCGTGCACCACGCCCTTATTAAAGCGGGGCTGAGAACACGCACGGGTATCGTGATCGAAACGGGTGAAGCGCGCGAAGTTCACCATTTTGCACTGCTGTTGGGTTATGGGGCGAACGCCATCAATCCATACCTGGCGTATGAGACCCTGCACGACCTCTACAAAATCGGCTTCATGCCCGAGCTGAAAGAAGAAAAGTATATAGAGAAAAATTACCGCAAAGCAATCGGTAAAGGCCTCTACAAAATTTTCAGCAAGATGGGTATTTCAACTCTGCAATCGTATTGCGGAGCTCAGATTTTCGAAGCCGTCGGTCTCGACTCAGAGGTTATTGAACACTACTTCACCGGCACCGCGAGCCGGGTCGAAGGTGTCAGCCTCGAGATGCTCGAAGAAGAGGCACGCCGCCGCCACGAAGAAGCTTTCGGCGACCTGCGCGAAGGTATTCTGCCATCGGGCGGTCTTTACCACTACCGTGTAGACGGCGAAGCCCACTTGTGGAACCCGACTACCGTTGCGAAGTTGCAGATTAGCACGCGCAACTCTGACTACAAGACCTTTAAAGAATACACTGCGGCGATCGATGACCAGAGCAAGCGCCGTGTAACGCTGCGCTCATTGCTCGAGTTCGACTATGCTGCGACCCCGATTCCGATTGAAGAGGTCGAGCCGGCGAAAGAAATTGTGAAGCGGTTTGCAACCGGCGCGATGAGCTTCGGCTCCATTTCGTGGGAAGCACACACCAACCTCGCGATTGCGATGAACCGCATCGGCGGTAAAAGCAATACCGGTGAAGGGGGCGAAAGCGCCGAACGATTTGTGACTCTGCCGAACGGCGACAGCCTGCGTTCAGCAATTAAGCAAGTGGCCTCGGGTCGGTTCGGTGTCACAGCCAACTATCTTATCAATGCAGACGAACTGCAGATCAAGATGGCACAGGGTGCAAAACCCGGCGAAGGCGGGCAGCTGCCTGGCTTTAAAGTCGACAAGATCATCGGCAAAGTACGCCACTCAACGCCGGGTGTGACGCTCATTTCACCACCGCCGCACCATGACATCTATTCGATCGAAGATTTGAAACAGCTGATTTTCGACCTGAAAAATATAAATCCCCGTGCGCGCATCAGCGTCAAGTTGGTGTCAGAGAGCGGTGTCGGTACGGTCGCTGCAGGCGTCGCGAAAGCGCACGCCGACCATATTCTGATCAGCGGCCACGACGGTGGCACTGGTGCTTCACCCATCAGCTCAATTCAGTACGCCGGCACCCCGTGGGAGCTCGGTCTCGCTGAGACGCACCAGGTGCTCGTTGTCAACGGCCTCAGAGACCGCGTTTACGTGCAGGCCGACGGCCAGATGAAAACGGGGCGCGACGTTGTTGTTGCCGCACTTTTGGGCGCAGAAGAGTTCGGTTTCGCCACGGCGCCGCTTGTGACTCTCGGCTGCATCATGATGCGCAAATGCCACCTGAACACCTGCCCGGTCGGCGTCGCCACGCAAGACCCTGAGCTGCGCAAGAAGTTCAACGGCAAACCAGAGCATGTCGTGAACTTCATGTTCTACATCGCCGAAGAGGTGCGTGAATATATGGCTCGCCTGGGCTTCAGAAAGCTCACCGACATGGTCGGTCGCACAGAAAAACTGATCACCGCGCGACCCAAAGACCATTGGAAAGCGCGCGGCCTCGACCTCAGCAAACTGCTGACGATGCAGAAACCTGTCTACAAGACAGATCTCTACCGCACGAAGGCACAGAACCACGAAATCGACAAGCAGATTGACAACCGCATAATCGAGATGGCCAAACGCTCACTCGACAAGCAAGAGCCGGTCGAAATCAACCTGCCGGTAACCAATGTCGATCGTACCGTCGGCGCAATGCTCTCAGGCGAAGTGGCAAAACGCTATGGCGACGAGGGACTGCCACACGATACGATCACCGTCAATATGAAGGGCACTGCAGGCCAGAGTTTTGGCTGCTTTCTCGCGAAAGGCGTGACTCTGAAGCTTTCGGGTCAGGCGAACGACTACTGCGGCAAAGGTCTTTCGGGCGGCAAACTTGTCGTGCGCCTGCCAGAAAAAACCAGCTACAGCGCAACAGAGAATATCATCATCGGCAATACCTGCCTCTACGGCGCGACTTCGGGTGAGGCCTACTTTCAAGGCCGTGCGGGCGAGCGTTTCGGTGTGCGCAACTCAGGTGTGCATGCAGTCGTAGAAGGTACCGGTGACCATGGTTGCGAATACATGACGGGGGGCCGCGTGGTCGTTCTCGGTGAAATCGGGCGAAACTTTGCCGCAGGCATGTCTGGCGGCATCGCGTATGTGTGGGATCCGCAGAATGTACACGAGAAGTTCGTAAACATGGAACTCGTCGACATCGAAGCCGTTACCGACGAGCGCGATGCCGATGAACTGCTGCACATGATTACGCGCCACAAAGAATATACCGGCTCGAAGCGTGCTGCTGAAATTCTCGGCGACTGGAAAAACCAGATCAAGAACTTTAGAAAAATTATCCCCGGCGAATACAAGAAGGCGCTCGCAGCTCTCGCAGACGAGGCGCAGAAAGAGAATGAAATGGTCGACGAATCTAAGTTAAAGGTGGGCAGCGAAGGCGCCGCTAAGGGTGGCAAACATGGGTAAGCCGACAGGCTTCAAAGAATTCGCCCGGGCATCGCAGGTTTCTGACCCAGTTGCAGAGCGGGTAAAACATTACAAAGAGTTCGAACACACGTTTGAGCCCGATGTGGCAAAAGTACAGGGTGCCCGTTGCATGGATTGCGGTATTCCGTTCTGCCATGGTGATACCGGTTGCCCGGTTGATAACTATATTCCCGAGTTCAACGACCTGGTTTTTCGTGGCCGCTACGAAGACGCGCTCGAGAACCTGCATTCGACCAACAACTTTCCCGAATTTACGGGCAGATTGTGCCCGGCACCGTGCGAAGGGGCCTGCACTCTGGGTATCAATGAACCGGCCGTTGCCATCAAAGGTATCGAACGCTTCATCATCGATACGGGCTTCAAGAATGGTTGGGTCAAGCCGCAACCCCCGAAGCACAAAACCGGCAAGCGCGTTGCAGTGATCGGTGCGGGTCCCGCAGGCATGGCTGCATCTCAGCAGCTGGCTCGTATGGGGCATTCGGTAACGCTCTATGAAAAGAACGAGAAGATCGGCGGATTGATCCGCTTTGGCATACCCGATTTTAAATTCGAAAAATGGCAGATTGACCGTCGCGCCGAACAGATGACCGCCGAGGGTGTAGAGATCAAAACAGGTGTGAATGTCGGCAAAGATATCACAGCCGACGAGCTGCTCAAGCAATATGACGCGGTAGTTCTGTCGGGTGGCGCTGAAGCTCCTCGTGACCTGCCGATACCCGGCCGCGAACTTAAAGGTATTCACTTCGCCATGGAGTTTCTGCCGCAGAACAATCGCAAGAATGCCGGTATCGACGTGGCCAATGCCATTTCAGCGACCGGCAAGAACGTCGTCGTGATTGGCGGTGGCGACACCGGTTCTGACTGCGTGGGCACGTCAAACCGCCACAAGGCCAAGGGCGTCAGCCAGCTCGAACTTTTCCCGATGCCGCCGGCTGAACGCGCAGCTTCAACGCCGTGGCCTTACTGGCCAATGAAACTCAGAACTTCTTCGAGCCACGAAGAAGGCGCTGAGCGCATGTGGTCGATCAACACGCTGCGCTTCAACGACGACGGCAAAGGCAATGTCAAGAGCCTGTCTTGCGTCAAAGTAGAAATGAAAGACGGCAAGTTTGTCGATGTACCCGGTTCTGAATTTGAACTGCAGGCAGACCTGGTGCTGCTCGCGATGGGCTTTCTTGGCCCGCAAAAAGGCGGACTCATCGAGCAATTCGAAAAGGCCGGCCTGCAGCTCGATGCCCGAGGCAACGTGAAAGCAGACTTCGGCGACCATGCCGGCGCGCACCGCACGACAGTAGACAAAGTTTTCGCGGCAGGCGATATGCGCCGTGGCCAGAGTCTGATCGTTTGGGCGATTGCCGAAGGTCGCAAGTGTGCCAACGCAGTGAATGCCTATCTGATGGCCGCCAAATAAGGCAGGCGACAGCCGAGAAGAGTTGTATGTCTGAATTCAAACCACAACGCCTGAAATTGCCTGTACCCGGTGAAGAGAACGTGTACGGCCTTTACGAAGGCCCTGTTCCCGACACAACTACCCGCGAGTGGGATTTCAACAGCAGGCTTTTTCCCCGCCGCCGCAGCGAGCGCAAAGCGTGGATATACCTTGGCTTTTTTAGCAGAGATTTCTATGCTGGCATGGCAATCGTCGACGCGGGTTATATTGCATCGGCATTCTGCTATGTGTATATACCGGCAGAAAAGTATTTTCACGAGCACAAACTGACTCTGCCGCTGGGCTTCGGCAACGCGTTCGATGCCACGCTCTCTGACAGCTGGCGCCTGGGCCCATATGAGATGCTGCCGACGAAAGAAAAGATCGTCGTGAACATCAGAGGCGAATTTGACCTCAGCGCGACCTTTGCGCTCAAGGGCAACGGCCTGAGCACGATAGCGCCGAGCGATGCCAACCGTCCGTTTCACTTCACATACAAAGAAATGAGCATGGCAGCCGAGGGCGAATTTAGCTTTCAGGGCCGCAGGCAGCGCTTTGCAGGCGATTGCGGTATTTCAGATTACACGAAAGGATATCCCCCGCGCAAAACAGAGTGGAACTGGTTGTCGCTTGTCGGCAAAACCGAAACAGGTAAATCCATCGGCGTGAACCTTGTCGACAAGTTCAACAACGGTATCGAGAACGCATTGTGGGTCGACGGCAAACCGACCGCGCTCAGCACCGCTCATTTTCACTATATAAGGCCTGCCGATAAGTCGATCTGGCGTATTCTGACGCGTGACAATGTCTTTGAAGCCCGCTTTAGACCATTTGGCGCGCGCGGTGAGAATCTCAACATCGGCATTCTGCGCAGCCAGTTTGTACAACCTTACGGCATTTTCGACGGGCAGATCAAGATTGACGGCCAGCTCGAAAAGTTTTCAGGCTACGGGGTCACCGAAGACCACCTGGCCCTCTGGTAAGCAACTTAAGTATGGCGATACACTCGACCACCATTATCTGCGTGCGGCGTGACGGGCAGACCGCGATGGCCGGCGATGGCCAGGTCAGTGCCGGGCAGACAATTCTGAAAGGTAACGCGATAAAGGTCAGAAAGTTATTTTCTGACAAGATTCTGGCAGGTTTCGCCGGGGCGACGGCCGACGCGTTTACGCTCATCGAAAAGCTCGAAGAAAAATTACAGGCCTATGGCGGCAACCTGACGCGCGCATCGGTTGAACTGGCCAAAGACTGGCGCACAGACAAAATGCTGCGGCGGCTCGAAGCGATGCTGATCGCAGCCGACAAAGACAAGATATTCTTGCTCACCGGCAATGGCGACGTGATTGAACCCGAAGAAGGCGTAATCGCCATCGGTTCAGGCGGAAACTATGCACTCGCTGCAGCACGGGCACTTTTGAAGAAAACGACATTGCCGGCCGCAGAAATTTGCACAGAATCTTTGCAGATCGCCTCTGAAATCTGCGTGTACACCAACGGCAATATCCGGCTCGAAACTCTTTAATCTACCCCGCAGAAAACCGGCGGGGCAGCTATAGTTAGCCTACTCGTTTTCTTCGTTCTGACCGGGAATTCTGCCGACGGCAACGTTCTCGGCATCCAAATGCACTCGCCAGCCGGCATCCGTTTTGATGAAAGATAACTTTTCGTCGTCGGCAAAGTAGAGAGTTGCCTTGTTGCCCTTTTCGGTGCGACGCAATACCTGAGCCGGAGGCAGCATCTCTTTTGGCAAAAGCGTAGTTTCACTGCCCGCGCCTTCGTTGCGCATCATATAGCCAATAAAATCTTCGATTGTCAGCTCTTTCAACTTTGAAACCGACATGTTCATCTGCTTGGCCATGTGCTCAAAGGCCTGCGCGGCTTGCGGGTTTTCAGGTATCGACTGGAACATCGAGCGCATGCCCTCGATTTTCTCTTCGAGTTCTGTCAGGGTTTCTTTTGAGAGCACGGCTACAAAGGCCTTGGCGTCGCGGCGAATGTATGCGTCTTGCACGGCCGCCAACGCTGCCTCGGGCGTATCGAGCTTCTTCTTGCCACAACCGACAACAGCCAAAGCGCAAAATAGTGCGACAGAAATTCTGAACATTCCCTCACTTTTTACGAGTCACACAGAATGACAATCAAATCAATCAAGAAACTGGGGCCTGAATACACCCTGAAAAACGGGGTTCTCTGCCACTGGGTGCCACTGGCTTTCGGGCAATGCCTCCAGGTCAGGTAGCGTGCGAATTCGCAGCTCGGCGCGCGCATCGCCGGTGTGGTAAACCGCAAGCACGCCTGCGCCTGCCCGTACTATCATCATCACATGCCGAATCTTCAATTCTGCAGAATAAAAATAGAGCAGATCCCCTGTCTTGAGGCGCGCCGGGCGCGCAACGCGTGCAAGGCGATGGCTATGCTGAATCAGCTGCTGGGCCGTTAGGTTGCCGTTTTGCCAGGCCGATGCAATTTCGGTCAGAAGTTTTGATTTCGCCAGAGCATTGACCGACCGCATCGCCGGATACCTGTCATAAAACCGATCGTCATGCTGCTGCATGGCCTCCCAGAAAACGTAACGAACCAGGCCGGCGCAATCGCGGTTGCTTGCGTGCCAACGGTAGTTTGCACCCTTTGGCTCAAGGCGCAGTACAAGCGGGGTAAAGGCTTCTACGAACGCGCGAAATTTCTGTTGCGAGTCAGCACTTAACTTCAGGTTATCCGCGTAGGCCGGCGTGCATGCCAGATTCAGGGTAAAAAAAAGCCCCGCAAACGCGGGGCTTTTTCGAAAGATCATCGGGAGATGATCAGTTCGCTGGTGCAGCAGCTGGCTCTGCCGGCTTTTCAACAGTTGCGCCACCGACTGGGCGAATTGTTGATTTTGGCGGATTGTCATCGACGATGAAGTCAACGCGAACCGGTTGAGATTCGTTGCCAACTTTGTCTGACGCCTTCGCTTCGATGCTGTGCGGGCCTTCAGTCTGGAATACCAGCTTACCGCTGTAAATTTGCCATTCTGCAGCGCCGTCAACCTTTACGAAGATATTCGCGACACCTGATTCAGCATCTTGTGCCTCGACGAGGTAGCTGTTGTCACGCATTGCATATTTCTTGCCGTCGACGTTGATCCAGCGTTTTGCTGGCGTGATCATCACGACAGGAGGAGTATTCTCTACGTACAGAGAGTTGATAACCGCGAGGTCTTCTGGGCTTGCACCCTGGCCTGGGCTTGAAGTTGAGAAACCGCTGAGGTTCTCTGACTTGTTGCCGAGGTTGTCAATTGCGCGGTATTTCAGCTGCGCAGCACCCGGCTTATCGAGCACGATGCCGTCTTTGTATGGCTGCCAGTCAGAACCATTGGTTGAGTACTCAACGCTCTTCACGCCGCTATAGTTATCGGTTGCGCGAATTTCGAGTTTCGTGCCCGGTGCCAGATAGCGCTTACCATCGATAATAATCGGCGCTTTGTTCAGTGCAAAGTTCATGTATGGGCCGGTGTTATCGATAATCACGTTGAAGATGTTATCTTCTTCGCGGTTACCGACGCGGTCGACCGAACGGTAAGTAATCTTGTGCGGGCCTTCTTTTTCGAGTGAAAACGGATGACCGTACACTGAGAATGACTGGGTTTCGTTGATCTTGAATTCGATGTAATCGAGGTTCGAGATGTTATCGGTCGCAGTCAGTTCGAATTTGGCCTGTGACGTTGCATAGGTGTTCTTGCCGTCGTTGTAAAGGTTGCCAACCTGTGAGTCAGCTGTTGCCGCAGGTGCTGAGCTGCCTGCCGCGCGATCAGTCGCCGCCGGTGCCGTAACGGCCCCGTCGCTCGCCTTTTCAGCTTCGTCGACTTTTTTCTCTGCGTCTTGCGCAGCTTTATCGGCCGAATCAAGGCCAGACGGATCCAGGTCTTGAGCTATCAGCCACGAAGCTGAGGCAACAAGAACCAGAAACGCTATTTTCATGGTACGTGTCATGTTCAGTAGCATAGGTTCCTCTCTAAAAAAATTTGCATTTCAAAACCCCGTGGGATTTACTCTGATAAAGATACTCTGAAAGAACGGTTTTCGACTTTTTGGTTTCGGCGGCTGCGCCGCCGAAACCAAAAAGCAAACCAGTCTTTCAGAGTACCCTTAGTGTATCGTCCCGCCGGGTATGATGACTTAACTGCGAGTCGCGGGTTTAGTCACACAATGTCAATTTATTTTGCCATATGAGCCGCCTCGTGGCCCAGATGGCAAAATAAATTGACACGTAAACGGGGTCAATCCCCCCCATGATTTGGCCGATAATATAGCATGCGCGGGCGTCTTATGTCACAATTTCTCAGGATGATGCTCGTGGGCGGCACGCTGCTCGCGTCGGTCAATTGCGCGGCGCGTCAGGTGCGCAACGAGATCGAGCTGCAAGAGGCGGCGAAACGAGCTGCGGCAAACGAAGAGAAGGGCTGGGTCGCGCTCGAAGGCACGGTTCGCACGAAAGACGAAGACCCTGATTATGACATGCAGCGCAAGGCGCTCGCCGAAGTCGGCAAAATTCCCTCGCCGCGCTCGCAGGTTCTGCTGACTGAAAACGTCAACAACCGCTACCTGCGCGCAGAGGCAATCGGTGGGCTGATGAAACAGCGCAACGAATCTAACCGAGAGGCCATCGACAAACTCATCGTCGAGGCCGCGGCGAAAAACGCAGAGGAATTCAGCGGCCTCACTCGCGAAGAGATTCAGGCACTCGGCGAATCAGACAATCCCGAAGCCGTTCGGTTGCTCAGGCAGCAGATGGGGCGCGACCCGAACAAAGACGAAATGACGATCGATGCTTTGGGCAAGATTCTGAAACGCCAAAAACGCTCGAGTTACAGCCCGATCGACTTTTCGCTACCGCTCGGGCAGGGCGCAAAGATCAGCTTTGAAGACATTTCGACAGACAAAGGCGAGAGCGCAGAGCCGGCGAAAGCCGAGCCGGCGGCAGCTACCGCCAACGAAACAGACCCCGAACAGGCACTCATCGACTACCTCTCGGGCGATGGCTCGCCTGAAGCCAAAGACCGGGCAGTGCAGAACATTGCGGATGCACGCTCGAATGGTATCACTTACCTGTTGGGCCTTGCAGGCAAAACTTCGGTAAAACCGGCGGCACGCATCGCGATTATCGACTTTCTGACCCGGCACGCCGTCAACACGCAGGATAAGTCGATGATCGGCAAGTTTCAGGCACTGCGTGGGCGCGCCGGTGGTAACCGCCAGATAATTGCGTCGATCGATCTCTCGCTCAGGGTGCTCGGCAGCGCTTTCGGGCGCGCGGTGGCTGTTGGCGGTTCGCAGCGGCGACGCATTGTTGTCACCGACGGGTATGACCCGCTCGCGCGCGAAGCCGATATCGTGAAACTCGACCAGAGACCCTACCCCGGCTATTCGGCTGCAGATGTGCGCACAAACCTCAAGAAGGCACTCACCTATTACAGGCTCGATGCGACCCTTGCCGACCGCATGCAGAAACGCGTGAACGATTTGCTGAACCTGCCCGAGAACAAAGAATCACCCGAGCGCAATCTCATCTTCACGGCGCTCGGCAGACTCTACCCCGATCGTGATTTTTACGTGCTGAAAAAGCAAGGGCAAGAAGCATTCGCAAAACCCGGCTATTTCACCACAACGCTGAGGCTCGTCACCGCCTCACGCCGCGGTCGATCATGGCAAATCGCCGCGTTGCAGCGCGTGTGGGGCCTGAGTGAAAACGAAGCCGATCGTATTCGCCAGATCTATCTGCGCGACGGCAAATTGCTGCAGCAGCGCATGCGGCTCTGACCGCCACCACAAATTCAGTCGTGAAACTGCGCAACGAGCTGCTGCTCATTTTCGCTATGGTTATCTGGAGCGCCTCATGGACTTCGGGTAAACTCATAGCGTCGACGGCCCCGCCGCAGATCACGCTCTTCTGGCGATACCTGTTTTCTGCCATCGCCCTCGCGCCCCTCGTGACACTGACAGGTGCCCGCTTTAGGGTGACGCTTGCGCAGGCATTGTGGGCCGCGCTCGGTGCCGGTATCATGACGGTTTATACTTTCATGTTTTTCATTGGCCTCAAAACCGGCCTCGCGGGTGCTGCGGGTGTTCTGGTAACTTCAATGAACCCGATCTTCACCTACTTTCTGACCCGAGTCTTGTTTCGCCATACTTTGAGAGCCCGCGATGCTCTGGGTCTGACCCTCGGTGTAGCTGGCGGTGCGATTCTGATTGAGTTCTGGCACCTCTCGTACGAACAGATGCTGCTCTCGGGCAACCTGCTGTTTCTCGTCGCATCGCTCGTCTACGCGCTCGTGACGCTCACAACCAACGCAGCGACGCGCGCCACCTCGATCGTCGTCTATTCATTCTATGTGAATGTCTTTGGCGCGGTAATCTGCATGACTCTCATCGGGGGGGATTTCTCCCGTACACCGGCGGCGCATGATTACAACTATTGGTTAAACGTTTTCTACCTGGGAGTCGTCTCAAACGCGTTCGCGACGACCGTCTACTTCTTTGCGGTCAAACAACTGGGGTCGGCCCGCGCGAGCTCTTATGTTTTTATCGTGCCTGCTACCGCGCTCTTAATCGCGGCGCTCTACCTTCACGAACCGGTGAAGGCAACGACGCTCATAGGCGGATTGATTGCGCTTCTGGCGGTGACGATCTTGAGGCGCGCTTGATGCCCTCTGGGCATCAAGCGCTAAATTCTATTCTTTATCCTGATCCATCAGTTGTTTGATGGTTTCGGCCATAACTTCGGGCTGGTTCTTGAATTTCACCCCGTCGACGACGATCTCTTCTTTGCCGATGGTCACCCCGGCCTTGCGGGGTATCGAGCTGGCGCTGCCCGCAGAAGAATGCGCCGAGTCATAATTTCCCATGCCCTCGCCAGTACCTGAAAAATCCTCACCGTCGGCTGCAAGTTCGCTGCCACCCGTGTCGCCTTCGGGCAACATGTCTGAATTCTCACCGAGACCGAGAGTTTCAGAGTCGGGTTGGTTCTCAATCACCTCAATCGCTTCGGGAACTTTCTTCGCGAGCAATGCATAAAGACCGCTGCCGAGCACAAACATCAAGAGGCCGCTGACGAGTGGTCTGAATACCAGCGCGACGGCGCCGCTGTCAGAAATTATCGTGAACACGAGCGCGACCATGGCGCCCAATACGGCGAGCAGAATGCTCAGGCGAATGTGTGCGGCCGTGAAAAAAGCAGGCATTGTTCACGACCTCGCGAGCACCATGTTACATGGCAGGGCTGAAGATTTTTTTAAAGAAGGCGCCGACACCCGACTCGTTGCGCTTCGGCAGCTCTTGCTCGAGAATGCGCGACGCGACGATGTCGAGGCACGATGCCGCCTTGCAACCGGGAAAAAGCTGGTAGAAGGGTTTCTGCCGGCGAATCGATTTGGAGACATTGTCGTCGTCGTAGATGAAACCCAGATTTTCGACTCGCACATTCAAGAACTGGCTCGAGATATTGATCACGCGCTCAGCAACCTTTTTCCCCTCGAGTGACGACTGCGCACGGTTGACGAGCAGCTTGAGGTTTTTGTCGGGCGCGACGAGCACGATCGATTTGATAATGCCATATGCGTCGGTAATCGCAGTCGGCTCGGGTGTCGTCACGACGATCACCTTGTCGGCCGGCAGGGTAAAGCCGACGACGTTCGACGAAACGCCGGCGCCGGTATCGATCAGCATAATGTCATAGCCCGAGAGTTTTTCAAAGGCCGAGACCAGTGTGCCCCGCTCTTTGTCAGAAAGGTTGGCGAGCATGCTGTAGCCCGAGGCGCCTGCGATAATGTCGAGACCTTCGGGTGTGCGAATAATAATGTCTTCGAGCTCTTTATGGCCCTTGATGACGTGATAGAGGTTGAATTTCGGCACGACGCCGAGCAGCACATTGACGTTCGCGAGGCCCAGGTCGGCGTCAAACAGCAGCACCTTCTTACCGGCAGTTGCGAGGGCAAGCCCGAGGTTCACAGAGATGGTTGATTTGCCCACACCCCCCTTACCGCTGGTGAGCGTGATGATTTGTGTGGTAGTGCCTGGGTCTGACTTACCGACCATTTTTCTGAGCGTGCTTGCCTGATCCATTGAGCCTCTTCTTTTAGTTTCGATCAATTAGGTCTGTTTCATCAAGCCATTTTTTAAGCAGGGCGTCAGAAATGAGCAAGCGGTCGGCGTCGAGCCAGTCTTTGGCCACATCTTGACCGTTTGTGAGCATCGAGAACGGCTTGTGCCACGTGTCAGCCACTTCGACGATCGGCGCGAAACTAAAACTCTCATCGATCTTGCTGATAATGATACGGCTGTAATCCAAGAGCTCAAAGCGGTCGAACAACAGTCGGGCGTCTTGCAGGCGGGTTGTTGCAGGTATCACGAGGTGCGTTTCGATGTCGTGCTGCGCCGAGATCGCCTCGAAAAAGGTCTTTTGCCGCGCCAGAAATTCCTGATTTGCCGGGCTCGAACCGCTCGTATCGACAAAAATAAACTCGGCTTCGCTCTGCTCGATTGCCACCTTCAGCTCGTCGGGGTTGCGGCACACCCGGCAGGGAATATCCATAATGCGCGCATAAACTTTGAGCTGCTCGGTTGCGGCGATGCGGTAGTTGTCGATCGTGATCAGCTCAACCTTGCGCTTTTGTGAAACGCTCAGGCGCGCGGCCATTTTGACAAGGGTCGTTGTCTTGCCTGCGCCCGTCGGGCCGACGAGAGTGATAATTCTCTGCGAGGCCGTTGTCGTCGTGCGCACATGTTCGCCCAGAATCTCGCGTGCCTTTGCATGCACTTTTTTGCGCAGTTTGTAATCGGTCGGCGCAATCTGCGCCCGCGTACGCATGGCGATGCTCTCGGCAAAAGGCGAGCTAAACCCGATTGTCACGAGATGCTCGTAGAGCGACATCAGTTCGCGCTCTTTGACAAGGTCGAGATCGGGGCCGCCCTTGCTCTTCAGAGCCGCCTTCAGTTCGGCCACTTCGGCTTCGAGCTTGCGTATTTGCTCACCCGAGGGCGGGGTGATGCTGATCGGCATCACTTCTTTTTTGAGCTGCGGCGTCAGTTCGCGACTGAGGGTAACCGGCCCGTTTTGATCGGGCAGAGCGCTGCGCTTCGGCGAAGTACGGTTCAGCATCTCTTCAAGCAACTTCAGCTTGTTGTCGATCGATTCATCTTTCTTCTTGGGCTGAACCTTATTCTTCTCAAGAATCGCGCCGCTTATTTCCCATTGTTTTGCGCGGGTAATTTTACCCCACACGCTCTTCACAGGCACTTCGCGCTGGTTTGAAATTAACACGTCAGGGCCGCTGCCATATTTGTTGCGAACCTTCGCGAGAACTTCAGCGTGAGAATCGCCCCGTTCGGTGAAATATTGCATCAGGCATTTACCTCGCTGGTATCAAGAATCACTTTTGTCAGTTCAAAAAATTTCGCATCGCGTGGAATTTCTTCGTACGCAATTACCGCGAAAGACCGCGTCGATGTTTCACGCGAAATGATTTCGGCTATACTCGAACGCACCTCAGAGCCGCAGACAAAGAGCGGAAACCGGCCCTGCGTTTGCATCGTGTTATATGCGTTCAAGAGCACGCTGCGCAGTCGCTCGCGATAGTGTGGGTCGATCGCGAGAATTCGTCCGTCGCGGTCGTCGATGGTGATACTGCCACGCACGTCATATTCAATCTGCGGGTCGATGACTGCGGCGAAGATGGCCTTATTCTTATCTTGATAGGGTGCGACGATCTGCCGGGCAAGGCGCTGGCGTACCATGTCGGTTAGCAGCTCTGCATTATTGACCCGGCCACCATAATCGGCCAGCGTCTCAAGAATCGCGGGCAGGTTGCGTATCGAGACATTTTCTCTCAACAGATTGTGCAAGATCGACAACAATACCCCCGGGTTCGGAAAAAGTTTGGTCACTTCGTCGACCACGCTCGGGTATTTTTGTTTCGTCTTGTCTAAGAGCAGCTTGACCTCTTCGCGGCCCATGATCTGCGGCGCGTAGGCCCTGAAAGTTTCTTGCAGGTGCGTGATCATCATCGTGCTCGCATCGATCACAACATAACCCTTCTCTTCAGCTTCGCGCTTTTTCTCGGGGTCGATCAGCACAACGCGCTGGCCGAACGCAGGGTCGTTGACAACCATGTCTGCCGAAGTCGGTTGAATCTCTTCGCGCACGTTGGGGTTCGTGAGCGCGCCGAGGTATTCAGGGTACACTTTGGTGCGGGCGACCTCGATGCCGCCGATAAGAATCACATATTCGTTGCCGTCGAGGTCGAGGTTGTCGTTGATGCGAACCGGCGGCACAATCATACCGAGGTCAGCGGCCATTTTCTGCCTCAGGTTGGTGATGCGGTCGAGCAGAGTGCCACCTTGCTTTCGATCGAGCAGCGGCACGAGGTTAAATCCTATTTCGATTTTTAGCGGATCGACAGCGAGCTCATCGAGAAACCGCTCTGTTGAGCCAACTTTTTGCTGCTCTTGAATCGCTTCTTGCTTTTGGCTCTCGGCCATTTTCTGCTGGCGCATGTTGTAGGCCAGAAAGCCCAGAAACAAACTGATGACCCAGAGTGAAAGTTTCGGAAACCCCGGCACCAGCGATGCGACAAACAGCGCGCCAGCAGTAATATAGAGTGCGCGGGCGTTCTGAAACATCTGCGACGAAAGTTCGGTCGTGAGGTTATTCTTCGCGCCGGCACGCGTCACTACCATACCTGTCGCAACGGTAATCAGCAGCGAAGGTATCTGCGCCACGAGGCCGTCGCCGATCGTGAGCAGCGTATAGGTCTTCAGCGCGGTTTGCAGGCTTTCACCCCGCATCGCCATTCCGATAATGAGCCCACCGATCACGTTAATCGCGGTGATGATGAGCCCGACGCGCACATCACCCTGAACGAACTTGGTCGCACCATCCATCTGGCCGTAAAAATCAACTTCGCGCTGCAGGGCTTCTTTTCGCCGCGTGCCCTCTTCTTCAGTGACTCGACCCGAAGTCATGTCGGCTTCGAGGGCCATCTGTCGGCCTGGCAACGCATCGAGCGCAAAGCGGGCAGACACTTCTGAGATTCGCGTGGCACCTTTCGTGATGACCATCATCTGCACCAAGACGAGAATAATGAACACGACGAAGCCAATGACATAATTGCCGCCGACGACGAACTCACCAAACGCACGAATCAGCTGGCCCTCAAACGCCGGGCCCTTTGCCAGAATAAGCCGTGTCGACGACACGTTGAGTGCCAGGCGGTAGACCGTGGTCACGAGCAACAGCGTCGGAAAAACAGAGAATTCTGAAATTTCCCGATTGAACATCGCCGTCAACAGCGCGACGATAGAAATCATAATACTGATCGCCAGCAAAAAGTCGAGCAGCAGCGCGGGCAAAGGAACAATCAGCATCGCGACAACCGCGATTACCGCGACGCCGAGCATAATATCACCCTGCTGGTACCACTTCTTCATGCGACCCGCCGGTTACGCGTAATTTTCTCGGTAAGCGCAGGCAGCGCCGCGACGATTTTGGCGACAAGCTCAAACAGGTTATGCGGCAGAATCTGATTCAAAGCGACATTGTCATAAATGAATCGCGCGAGTGGCTTGTCTTCGACGAGCGGCACTTCATTCTGCCTGGCCACTTCACGAATGATGCGCGCAATTTCATCTTCGCCTTTTGCCACAAGTTTCGGCGGCGTGCCTTCGAAATCGAGTTCGAATTTGATCGCTACCGCATAGTGCGTGGGGTTCGTGATGACGAGGTCGGCTGTGGCGACTGCCTGGCGCATTGAACTGCGCAGAGCTTCTTGCATGCGCTGGCGCTGCCGTGCCTTTATCTGCGGGTCACCCTCTTGCTCACGGTATTCTTGCTTCACTTCTTGCTTCGTCATCTTCAGACTTTCGATGAACTGCGAGCGCTGAAAGATGTAATCGGGTATCGACATCAGTAGCAAGATGACAATGAGCACAAGAGCGAGCTTGAAGCACATGTACCCGAGCGTGCGCAGCGCCTCGCCCACGCCCATGCGGCCGGTTTTCATGATGCTCAAAAAATCGTCGCTGATCATGAGGTAGCTGACAAGCCCAATCAGCACAACTTTCACGATCGTTTTCAGCAGATTGATATATATCTGCTTCGAAAAGAATATGCGCTCAACCATGCGGTTGAAACTGAAAGAAATATTCGAGAGTTTTGGACGCAGCGGTTCGAGCGAAAACATAAAACCAGTCTGCGACAGGTTACCGATAATGCCCATGATCATGACAGCCGCAAAAAACGGCGCGAGCATAAAAAAAAGTTCGCGCGAAATCATGAGTACCATGGGCATGAGTGTGGTTTCGTTGATGGCGCCGAGGCTCGAAAAATTGCCGATGTAAACTTTTGCGAGGCGCGCGATTGAAGAGAGAATCCAGCCGGCGCTGGCGAATAGAACGATGAGACCAGCGAGCGAACCCAGCGCGGCGGGTATCTCGGCACTTTTCGGTACGCGGCCTTTTTCGCGTTCGCGGCGGCGACGGGTTTCGGTGGGGTCTTCGGTGCGACCCTCGTCTTCGGCCGCAAACATCGCCAAGAGGTCTAGATCCTCATTGACGAATGGCAAAGCAGGTGAGGATATCGATGCGTACTGAAGGTCAGGAAACAGTTCGTCGGGCCGGCCGCCGAAGAGCCGGTGAATCGGGCGCCAAAGCGCAATTAAGGATAGAATGCACCAGTAGCGCAATAATGCGACATAATACAGAATGCGTGGGCTGTCAAGGCTTTAGAGGCGAGTCATTAACTTAGGGTCCTGCGGACTTTAGTTAATGACGGACATCTGCTTCCACTTGCCCCCGACGAAACGGCGCCAGAAGACCGAAGCCTGCACAATGCTGAAAACCGTTGCGGCGCCCCAGGCCCAGTAGACTGCACCAGGCTTGTCTTGAAAGAGCCAAGCCGGCATAACCATCAGCGGCCAGGGAAGTATCAACGCCACAATCGTCACAAAGCGCGTATCGCCGGCGCCCTTCAGCGAAAACGAGAAGATCAGGTTGACGCTGTCTGAAATCGTAAACGTCGCCACAAACATGAGAAGATACGGCGCGATAACACTGACCTTAGCCCACATTTCGGCGTCGTTCTTGTTGGCGAACCAGCTGAGGTAAAACCCGGGAAAAAGAACAAACGTCAGACCCGCCGTTAAGATGTACATGACGGTGACCTGCCAGCCGGCCCAGACGGCGCGCTCGGCCTGGTCGGGTTTTTTCTCCCCCAGAAACTGGCCGACGAGCACTGAAGTTGCCTGTGCCATGCCCAGCGTTGGCAGAATCGACAGCATCATGATGGTCACGACAATCGATGATGCTGAAAGCGCGGCGCTGCCGTCTGCCATGCGGCCGATGAATATCAGAAAGATGCTGAACGCAAGGCCTTCGAGCGCCCACTGCATGCCGCTCGGCACGCCAAAGCGGATAAACCTTGCCATGAGTTCATTATTCCATTTCCAGCCTGTGGTCAGCCCATATTCGCGGCGCTCACGGTCGCTGAACACGAGATACATGCCGTAGAGCGCCGCGATCGCGGTGCCGATCGCTGTGGCATAACCCGCACCGGCGATTCCCATTTTGGGAAAGCCAAGTTTCCCGAGAATCATGCAATAATCGAGAATGGCATTGGCGACAAGACCCACGCCATTAATCTGCATGATCACCTGCGTGCGCCCAAGGCCGGTGAAATAGCCGCTCGCGGCAGCGACGACCGCCGTCGGCAGCGCCGAAAAGCACATCGCGACAAAATAGTCAACTTCAAGGCGCTGCATGGAGCTCGCATGCCCCATCGCACCGAACACACTACCGGCAAATGGTATCAAACCGATAAAAAGCAAACCGCCGATGATGCTCACATAGATTGCCTGCCAGACAGCCGGGCCTATCATTGCGTTGCGGTTTGCGCCGAAATACTGCGCCACGAAGGTCGTGACGTAAGAGGCTGTTTGTTGTAAGAGCGCCATGGGAGTCCAGAAGACGCCCATGACGGCCACAGCTGCGCCCATCGCTTCGGTGGCGTAATCAGCGAGAAACAGACGATCGATTGTCATCTGCAGGTTCCAAAAACTATTGGCGACGATAAGCGGCCACGCGATCTTTAAGATAGCCTTCCATCGGCCGGCGCGGCTCGCGGGCAGTTCAGCCATGGGTTCGAGGTTTGTGACAGGTTCAGACATGAATCTCTCTTTATGGTGGTTTATTTGGCCAGGTCGAATGCGTATGAAAGCTGCAGGTCAACCCTGTCGTACTTGTCGAAAATTCTCAGATCAGGGTCGCCCGAGGCGATCACTACCCCGGTATATTGTACATACGCGCCGATAGCATCGGTCACCTTGTACGTCAGGTTGAAACGAATCAGCAGGTTGCTGTATTTGAGAAAGGTAAATGCGAAAGAATTGAAGCTAAGCGTATCGCGCAGAAAGTTCTTCGACCAGCCGAGGGCATACGAGTGCATCGCGGTATCGCGCACGAGCGTGGGGTCGCGCTGCGTCGGCGCCGAGACAGAGTATTCGAGAATGAGACTGCCATATGCAGTGGTATTGTAGTCGAGCCCGAGCGTGCCCCCGACGACATCGGCTTTCTTCACATCGGCAGGCATGCTGATGAGCTCACCCGTCGCCGGGTTGGGCAGCTGCGCCACTGTCTGGTTGAGACGGCCAAACTGGTATGCGCCTTCTGCCTTTAACAACAGACCCGCAAAGGGAAAATTTGCAGAAAAGCCCGTGGTGTTGTACGCCGCGTGCTGCGCCTCAAAGCGAAAGTTCTGCGGGTTGATGCGAAACAGCGGGTCGCGGTTATAGAACCGCCCGGCAAAGACCGAGACTGCACCGCCCCCGAAGTATGCGGTGTACTGCGCGCCGCCCTCGACTTCGCGGCCATAGTCTGAGGCTCGATGTATCTCCACACCAGGTATCAGTGAATAGGGATGATCGCGGTCGGTATAGCGCGTGAACACCGGGTAAGGAATAAAAATCAGCTGCAGCTCTTGATTCGGCAAAAACCAATCGACCCTGACCGTGTTTTGCCCGATGCGCGCCTCTTGTGGCTGCGCAAAGAACGCTTTCGTCGCATCGCGCGCCGAGATCACATCCGATACGGGTAAAATATCTGCCTTGCCCCACACTGTAATGATCTTGCCGACCGAGATAGAAACATTATCGAATGACTTGCGGTAATAGAGCTCGCTCATCAGCGCTTCGAATTCATAGCCGTTACGCGTGTAGCTGCTATCGTTCTCGATGCGGTACGCGGCGTTATAGCGCGCCCAACCTTCGCCATAAATCTGGCCCCATGAAGCCTGGTGGTCGAGCGTCAGCGCCGTGAAAGGCCCGAGAAAAACGAAACGATTATCAATCTGGCGGCCCAGCTCCATGACTGCCTTGCCGCGCACCGGCAGTGTAAACTTGCCGTCACCTTTTTGTTTCGCAGGTTCTGTCGGTTCTTCAAATTCGAAGTCGTCGCTTGCCGATTTGGTTTCGGCCGGCGACTCAAATTCGAACTCTTGCGCAGAGAGAATTCTGCTCGCCAACAGCAGTATAGCTAATTTCTTCAAGTGTCCCCCTCTGCCCTATCGGGCACCTCCCCCGCTTGCGGGGGAGGTCGGGAGGGGGACATAGATCGCGTCAGACACTAGCGAATACTGCCCATTTGGCTTTCACGAAACGCGCTGTCTTGTACCGCGCGCGTATCAAACAACGCTTCGGGTATCGGCAAGTTTATCTTCACCTTTTCGAGTTTCATAAGGCTCATGCGGTTATTCTTATGGTTCACAACAATCAGCTGCCGCGCAACGTGAACACCGCCCACGACCTGAATGTCTTTTGAGAAAAAGGTTTTGACCAAACGGTTCTGCCGGTCGTAAGAGTCAGACTTGACCGCGATAAAGGTGGATTTATCAACCCACAGAACACCGCGACCGTACGACGATTTGGGCGCACGTGAAGCAGTCGGAAACGACTCAAGAATATAGCAATCCTTACCGTCGACCTTCTCTTCGCCCAGGTACGAATAGTTGTAATCGCTCAGGCGAACTTTCTCAATGTCTTCATAAGCAATCTCAGAACCGAACAGCGTACCGGTCTTGGGAGAGTTTGAACTTTCGGCAACGATGCGCTTGAGTTTCTTGAGCGCTGGCAGATACATCCATTGTTCAGTGTCTTTGCCCGCCTGTTCGTAATCTTTCTGCAAAAAGGCCGAACCTTTTTCGTCGGCGGGTTCGCTGATAACGCTGAGGCCAATCGTGTCTTCGAGCGCCGGGCCGACGTCTTTGCTGATCGACTCGAATGACTTGGTACGTGCCTGGCCGCTGCACTTGCGCTTCTCACCCTGCGCCTCAAATGCGCAGGTGATGACCTTCGTCAGGTTGTACGAGGTTTTGCCGTCATCGCGCTTAATCATCTTGCGCGCAATTTCTTTCGCCTTGGCTGGCTCTTTCAGCTGCTGGGCTGCAAGGGGAAGAATCAGCAGCAAGGCAAGCAATGTCCCCACCCCGCCCTTCAGGCACCCCTCCCCGCATGCGGGGAGGGGACGGGGGTGGGGAGTCTTTATTTCAGTCATGAGTGTGCTCCTATTACCTTTTTGGTTTTTCCGAATACGGTGAGTAGCGCCGGCAAGAAGAACAGGTCGGCGAAGAGTGCGCTCGATATGGCGATTGCCGAGAGCATTCCGAAGTTTCTGAAGGGAACGTAAACCGAAGGCAGAAAAATCAGAAAACCTACGGACAAAATTACCGAGGTGAAGATCATCGCCTGCCCCACTTCTCTGAGGGTCGTCTTGATTGCATCTAGCCTGTCATGGCCTGCGTGCAGCTCGCCGCGGTAGTGCGTGAGAAAATGAATCGTATCGTCGACGGCGATGCCGATCGCAATCGGCAGCACCAGCAGCGTATCTGAATCGAGTGGAATTTTCGCCCACCCGGTCACGCCGACCGTCACCAATATCGGAAAGATATTGGGCAACATCGCGATGATGCCAAAGCGTATGGTGCCATAGATCAGAAACATGATGATCGTGATCACAACAAGCGCAAGGCCGAATGACGAAATCTGCGACTGGGTCAAAAAGCCGGTCAGTCTCATCATGATGGGAATTCCGCCCGTTGCGTAATAGCTGAAATCGGCATTACCTTTCTTGAGAGGTTCGAGGTATTCTTTGAGCCAGCCTTCAACCTGGCTTAAGAACTCTACATATTCGAAAGAACTCTTGTTCACGACTTGCAGCGTAATGCGTCCCTTTTCCCAATCATCGTCGGCGAAAAGTTTGCGCGACTCAGGGTCGGCCGAATCATACAGAAGCAGCACCTGCTTTAGCTTCTGGTTGTCTGCGGGTATCGAATAGAAAGGCGATTCTGTGCCTGCCTTTACAGCGCCGCGACCCATAAGGTTCTTGTGTGCATCTTTTACGGCGTTGACAAGAGACGTTGTTTTGGTCACGAAATCAGGCCGCTCTTTTTTCGCGCGCTCAGCGAGCTGGTCCATTGCGTTTAAGAGCTGCACATCTTTTAGCCCATCGTTCTTGCCGGTATTGATGACGATCTCAACGTTTGTCGTGCCGCCGAAATGCTTATCGAGCGTTTCAAAAGTTTCTTTGAAACCGTAACCGGGCTTTACCGACTCGAGAAAATTCGTATCGACAATCACCCGGGGATACCCCGTTAGGCTGAGAATCATAATGACGCTGAAAAGCGCGATGATAAACTTAGGCCTCGCCTGCGTCGACGCCATGATGAAGCCGATAAAGCGCTGAATCTGGCGCTCAAACACACCTTGTACTTTTTCGCCCGTTGCTTTGTCGCGCGAAGCGCCCGGCGCCCAGATACCGAGCAGGGCCGGTAACAAGAAAATGGTGCCGATATACGCGAACAGAATGCCGCACGAAGCCGCAACGGCGAAATTTCTGATCGGCACGATGGGTACGACAATCAGCGAAAGCATGCCCGCAAGAGTTGTCAATGTCGCCAACATGATCGAAATGCCTGACTTTTCATAGGCCTTCGTCAATGCCGGCCTTTTGTCGAGCGTCACGTTGAAATATTTGTAGCCCGAGATAATGTGCACCGAACTCGAGATGCCCACTGTGAGGTTGAGAATCACGACTATGTTGATCATCATCGTCATGGTTACATCGGCCAGACCGATCAGGCCGAGGGTCCAGACGACCGACAGCGCGATAATCAGCGTCGGCCAGAGCATCGCCGAAAGCGAACGAAAGGCGATCGCGAGAGTCACGAGTATCAAAAGCAGGGCGAGGCCCATGATCATGCCCATCTGCGTCATCATGATATTCATGAAAAACGACGCCACCCAGGGGCCGCCGCCTATGAGGTAGTCCATGACCTGCGACGAGGGTTCGCCGACGGTTGGGTTGGCCCAGTTGTGCGCCTTCAGCACCTTTTCGAGCTCGGCGTTAAATGCCATATAATCGGTTGGGTCGGCGCTCTCCATTTTCGGCACCTTATTGCGGTCTTTTTTCGCGGCCTTGTTTTCAGAAAAGTCGAAGTCGTCGGCAGACCCAGCGGCCTTCTGAGGCTCTTTGCTCTTCTGGATTCGGGCACCGTAGTCGGTGAGAATCATGATCGCGCCGAACTCCGAATTCTTTGAGAAGAAGCTGCCGGGAAAATCGCGCTGCGCGAATGCAACCTTCTTTATTTCTGCGAGCAGTTTATTGTCGGGAATCGTAAGCCCGATGAACTTGCGGTTCTTGAGCGTATCGTTTTTCGACTCGAGAAAGTCGGCGCTGACAATCGTGCGAATGCGCGTAATGCGCCCCAGCGGCGAATCTTTCTCTATGCGCTTCTTGTTCAACTCATCTTCAAGAGCCTTTACCTTTTTGAGGGTTTCTGCCTCGAACACCTCTTTGCCGGCGGGCTTAAACATAATAAGTACGTATTCGTCCGAGCCAAAGAAGTAGCGAAAACGATGGTAGTCGAGCAGCGAAGAATCACCGGCGTCGAGCCAGGTGTCAAATGTCTGGTCAACCTTCAGATTACCCAGGCCGAAGCTTAGCGCGACAGTGAGGGCCGCGAAGAAACCAAGAATACTCCAGCGGCGGCGATGCGAGAATTCTGGTATTGCAGTCATGAGTTTCGTGTATTTGTTTAGCCAGCGATCGATGAATCGCTCTTTTTGTTCGGTCGTCTTGTTCATCTGTTCCCTATTTTAGCCTCATTTATTCTTTGCAACACCGCTTCAAGGCGGTCAAAATTTTCTTCGTTGGCTATTCGAACAAAATCTTTAACCCGTTCATACTCTTCTTGCAATACAAAAGTCATGACAAAATTCACTTGAGTACCCATACCGGCTTTGGTAATTTCGATCGACATTCGAAACGCATGTACGGGCTCGATGTGGTCGAACACGATAAGCTCGTTCTGCCTGATCTCAACAAAGCGGCAGAAATTCTCAAAATCACTGCCATTGGGTGCGTGCATGGTAAAACGCCATATACCACCCGGCTTAAAATCAAACTCATGAAACGTATTTTTAAAGCCGTTCGGCCCCCACCACTCGGCGAGAAGCGAGGGCTTCGCGAAGCCTTCATACACCGATTCGCGTGAATACGTAATAGTTCGCGTGTTGACGATTGTATGCGGCGAATCGTCGGGTGCCACCAAAGAATCTGCACTCATCAGTTAATCCACCTTGCATTTCTGCATGAAGCAGAAACAAGAGCGAAACGGCTTACAATGTAAGCCTGTAAAGCATTTTCCGCGAATTGGTATCGGATGGCGGCTTTCAGGTTCCATTTCATGGCCGCACTCTTTTCAGATAATCTTCGAGCCGGTTAAACATATTCGACCAGCCGCCGTTATTGGCATCGCGCTGCGAAACTGCAGTGAATGGCGCCTGGCGAAAATGCATGCGTGTCTTGCCGCCCTCGTCAAAGAAACGAATCGTGACAACGTTTTCAACACCCATGTCGCCTTCGGCTTCCCACACGAAAGTAAACTCGAGAAGTTCGTAAGGTTTAACCTGGCGAAAGACTCCATGCTGCCACAGGTCGCCGCCATAAACCTCTGAATCGAGGCAGCAACGCCAGGCCCCACCGGGCCGAATGTCCATGTTGACCTGTTTGGCGGGGCAGAACGTCGGGCCCCACCACTCAAGCATACCTTCGGTCGTCGTCCAAACCCTGAAAACGAGCTCTCGGGGAGCATCAAAGACACGTTCGATAACGAGTTCAGAATCGGCGGTGACCATTTTCTGTAATCTAATTCAGATCAGAGGCCCTGCAAACCGACGGCTTGCTGGCCGAAAGTGCCATGACAACGCAGCGACAACCAGAAAGGCCAGCGGAAATACGACATGTTCAGTGCCAAAGTTGACCATGTAGTTTGAAAACGCTGCACCGGTCAGGTTTATCAAGATGCCAGCGTAGGCCCATTCTTTGAATAGCGGCGTACGCGGTATCACCAGAACGACCGCGGCGATCAGTTTCCACACACCGAGCAGCGAGAAAAAGAAAAGGGGATATCCTGCTTTCTGTGCGCCTTCGACAACCTGCGGGCCCTGCTGCAGGTACATGACACCTGCCATCGCATAGTTGCCGGCGAGCGGCACAGTAAACACCCAATACGCTATCAACCTGATTTTTTCTTTGTTCATTTGTTTTCTCCGTTTATTTTGTTTGAGGATTTCATGGTTTCACGAAGCTTTGTCTGTCGTAAGTTTTGCGCCACCCTATACTCCACGATTCGTTTAACCAATGCCACCGGCAGTGGCTTTTCAGCAGTGAAGCGAATGGTCGAGCCGGCTGCCTTGAACGGTTTGAGTTCAGATGCAAAATGCTTCAGTAGCCCTTTATCAATCCCGATCAGCGAGGCGTGGCTTTTGAAGGCTGCCCAGTGGATAAGCGGACCATTCAGTTTGTAAGTGGGTATGCCGTAGCTGATTTTCTCTTCAGCTTTGGGCGCTGCCCCGCGAATCGTGGCACGCATCGCTCTTAGAACATCGCGCATGGGGCGCGGCAAAGTTGCAAGATATGCGTTTACCGTAGCTGCTCCAACTGGCTTCTCTCGGCGCGAGTTGCTCTTCGTTATGCCTGGTTTCAGATTTTTGGGGTTTGTATTGAATGCCAGTCTATGCTTTCTCATAACAACTTTGAGGGCGAGCATCGCCTTAGGCCCCATGCCGTGTAACGCCATTAGATCCGGCTCGCGCCAGCGGGCCAGATCGCGCAGTGTCGCGATGCCTGCGTTGGCGAGGGCGCGCTGCGCCGGTGAACCCAATTTGGGAAAATCATCATTGCGTTTTTTCGCCCTCTCACAAACTGGACAAACCGGGCAGTCGCTCGATTTTTCAAAGGAGTGGCCGTTGGCACAGACTTTTTTCATCGGTCGGGTAAAATTCCCTTCGTAAAGGCAAGGCGTAACTTGGCAGGCTTGATCTCGATATCCAGTAATTTCATCAGAAACTCCATACGCTTCTCTCGCGTCGCAGTGGTTTTCGCTGAGCCCAGTCTCTGCAAAAACCATTTTCGGGCATCAGAAATCTTGCGCGGCGCGCTGTCGATAAAACCAAAGCAAAGGCATTCTTCGACATGGTTCTCAACGAACCATGTTCTGAGCGCCTGCCGATTGGCGAAGTAGAGGCTTTCTGCGTTTTCCAGTTTTGACACGTTAATCTATAGCGATATCGTAATGAAAAACATCTTCTCGCTCACCCATTGATTCATAAAGCTGCCGCGCCGGAAAATCTTCTGCGTTTTTGTCGGCTTGAACATATATTACCCATGCACCAATATCAGCGGCGATTTTCTTGAGTTCAACAATAAGCGACCGCGCAATGCCGCGGCGCCTGAATTGCTCAAGCACCGCGAGATCGTAAATATACACTTCGCTGCGCTCCTTTTCAAATTTATCGAGCACGTAGGCGACGAGACCACCGGCCATTTTTCCTTCGACTAGAGTAACGAGGGCAATGACATGCGGTTTGGCCAGCAGTGCCTGCAGATAAGCATCTGATGGCGGCGCCTGCTGGTAGTGGACGGCATCGTCGAAGGCCTCGGCAAAGAGCCGGTTGAGCTCGCGGAATGCACCGACATCGCCACGCCCCAGTCGGCGGACGGCAAAGGTTAAGTTTGTGGCCGGCGCATTACTCATGGAAATTGGTCGTCCGGCAGCGGAATCAATTACTCGGAATATTAATCATCCAGCCGATGCCGAACTTATCCCTGAAGCATCCCCAATAATCGCCCCACGGCATGTCAGCGATCGCCATCTCGACAGTGTTGAGTCTCATGGTTTTCTCAATGGGAGAAAATTGCGGAATTCCGGCATGCGCAAATAGAGCCCCAGCCAGATGAGAATACCGAAATAGACCGGGAAAAGTATGTGGCTTGGCCATGGATTCATGATGCGCACGTGCGCTGAAACCGCCCCGCCGAGATACCCCGTGAGAAGAATCGCCCCGAGAATCGCGGTGCGCGGTACCGCATAGAGCAGAACACAGACCAGTAGCGTCGCGCCAATGCCCGGCATGATGTTCATCGGGTACGCGAGCTTCGCCGAATCGGCCAGCGCTTCGGGTGGCATCTTGTCGAGAAAGAATTTGAGTACGCCGTCAAAGGTGAGGAATGCAATCGCGAGGCCGCTCATTATCCAGCCGGCCCAAAAAGCTCTTCTTGTCGGTGTTATGTTCATTGGTGTTTCTCTCCTATGTATTATCAGTATCTGAAAAAACGGAAAAGCCCCCGAAAATCAGGCGGGCACCGCTGAACGGCAGTCCCCCGGCCGGGGCCATACGCGGGTCATTCATGATTTTCTGGTTACCTGCATCGCGGGTAGCCTTGTCGGGCCATTCAATCCAGGAAAAAACAACACCCTCGTCTGCTTCGGCAATCACGGCCGTGCGAAAGTCGTTGATCTTGCCTTTCTGCAAGTCATCGTTCCATGCCTCGACCACACGCAGTGCACCGCATTCTAGATAGAGTGCCTTAGCCATCCTGGCCATTTCGAAGTAGGCATCTTTCTTCGCCAACGGCACTGGAATAACGAATCCGTCAATGTAGCTCATGTCATCCCCCCATCGTCTTGGTATAGGCCACGAGCTGGTCTGCTGCCACCGCCCAGCCGTCATAGAAGCCCATCTTCTCGTGCTGCTCAGTCGCCTCAGGTGTCCAGTGCCTCGCTATGCCGCGGTAATTGGTCTTGCCATTACCCGAATCTTCAAACTCGAGCACGATTGTCGTCAGCATGGGATTTGCCCCGGGATTCGGATACCAGCCGGTCCTGAAGGCATTGGTCCAAACCAAACGCGATTCGGGCACGATTTCGAGAAACACTCCGTCGTTGGGGAATTTTTCACCCTCTGGCGATTGCATCACATTGAAAAATTCGCCGCCCGGCCGCAGGTCGATACGGCAATCAACCACTTTCCAGGGTGCGGGGCAAAACCAGGGCATGAGGTGCTTGGGTTCGGTCCAGCAGCGCCAGACGAGGTTTCTCGGTGCATCGAGTACGCGTTCTAATTTTAGTTCGAAATTCTTTTCCATGATTCAATCCTTTGATTTCTTCGCAACAAATGCCGCCAGTTTGTCGAGTGTCTGCATGCCGAATTCGACCGCGCCGAAACCAATCACCGCAGCGCGCCGCTCGGCCGTTGGGTGCAACTGCCGCAGCGAGACTACGGTCTTCTTGTTTTGCTGCTCATCGAGCGTAATGGTGACGAAGAACCGACCGGGGTCGTCATCGACGTCAGAGCCGTGGTGAAAGGCAATGTGGTCGAATGGTGATATTTCAGCATATTCAATGCGGTTGCCATAAATGGTGCCATCGGGCCCTTTAAATTCAAAACGCCAGCGGCCACCGACCTTGAAGTCGAATTCGAACGTGGTAGTAGTGAACCCAGCGGGGCCGAACCATTCGCCGAGTGCTTCGGCTGTTGAGAAAGCCTCAAAGACCATTTTCTTCTCGGCCGCAATGACGCGCGTCAGCACAATTTCGCGATTAAGAAGTTCGCGATAGTTAATGTTTTCCATACTTTCCCGTTTGCCTCACCCCCGCGCCGAAGCGCTCCCCCTCTCCTTAAGGTGACCCGTTTCGGGTCTCCGTCTTCGGAGAGGGGGTTGGGGGGTGAGGTTAACCGCTGCTTTCAACGCAGCGATATCAATTTTTCTCATCTTCAACATGGCCTGCTGCGCGCGGTCAGCAATTGCCTTATCTTTATGTGAGATAAGTTTGAGCAAAATATTCGGCGTTACCTGCCATGAGAGGCCAAACTTATCTTTCACCCAACCACACATGCTCTCTTCACCGCCGTCGGCCGTGAGCGCATTCCAGTAGTAATCGACTTCCTTTTGCGTTTCCACGCTGATCATGAACGACACACCCCAGTTAAACTTGAAATTCGGATGATCGCCGCCGTTGTACGAGAAGAACCGTTGGCCATTGAGCACAAAGTCTGCCTGCATCGGGTTCGCGCTGAGTATCTTTGAATTCTTGAAAATCTTAGCGTAAAATCTGGCTGCTTCTTCGGGGTTCGCGTTGAACATCAAAAACGGTGTAATCTGGTGAGGTTTCGCTCCAACATACTTGAGCCCTGTGGCGCCGCTTTTAGATTTAGGTGCCGCCACTTTTTTTGCAGGCTTTTTCTTTGCCTTTTTCGTTGCCATCAGTTTGCCTCCGTGTATTTTTTGAAATTGTCCAGAATCGCCTGCCAGCCGCCCTTCTGCATCTCGACGGGATTTTCTGACTCAGCCTCAAAAACGGTGACAATGCGGGTTTTGCCCCCGACCTCGGCGAAATCGGTTTCGACCTTACGGCCGTCGGCGATGGTATAGACGATGCGTTTATGGTCGATAACTTCATCGTACGTCGCCTCAAAATCAAAACCAAAACTGCCGTCTTTGGCCTCCATGCGTGATTTCAACTTACCGCCGGCGCGCAGGTCATTTTCAGCGCTCGGGCATTGCCACGATTCGTGCGCAAAATTCCATTGCGTGATGTGCTGCGGCTTATTATAGTAATCCCAAACTTTTTGCACCGGGGCAGCGACCTGCACCTCAATGGTGATTATTGTTTTGTCCATTCTTTACTCCTTCTTTGCGAGCAGGTGTAGCGCACCTTCGCCCATGGTATACTCAACTTTCGAAAAACCCAAAGCCGGCAGATCAAGCCCCTGCAGCAGGCTCTCACCCCTGCCCAAAAGCACCGGCGAAAATGCCAGGTGCATTTCATCAATGGCGCCTGTCTGCAGATATTGCCTGACTGTAGAAACGCCGCCACCGATGCGCACATCTTTATTGCCCGCAGCAGCTTTGGCCTGTTGAAGCGCTGACTCAATGCCATCGGTTACAAAGTAGAACGTATTATTGCCAGCCATACGCAGCGGCTCGCGCTTGTGGTGTGTCAGCACAAAGATCGGCACATGATATGGAGGATTTTCACCCCACCAGCCTTTCCAGTCGTCATTGAGCCATGAGCCGCGAATCGGTCCAAACATGTTTCGTCCGAGAATCCATGCGCCGACGTTTTCAAAAGATTTTTCAGCGAACGAATTATCTATACCTGTTGTTCCCTGGTCTGAACCGGCATGCATTGACTGGAAAGTACGCGTGGGAAAAAACCAATTGTGTAATTCCGGGCCACGTTCACCCAGGGGATTTTCCAGGCCCTGGTTCACGCCAGCTCCGAAACCATCGAGAGAAACCGCAAATGCTGCAACCTTAACCTTACCCATTGTAGCTCCCCCTAAATACCTTCACCTTCAGTGCCGCCCGTGACACCGGGTTCAGCGCTCGCCTTTATCGCAGGCTGTGCGTCCTTTGCCTGCAGCTTCTGCAAATAAACTTCAAGGCGGTCAAAACTGTCTTCCCAAAACTTGCGGTACTTCTCGATAAATTCATTCGCCTCTCTGAGCCGCTGCGCTTCGATGCGGCAGCGGCGCCACTGCGCCTCTTTTTCGCGGGTGATGAGCCCGGCTTTTTCAAGCACCTTAAGATGCTTCGTGATCGCCGGCCCGCTGATCGAAAAGGGTTTCGCGAGCTCTGTCACCGTTGCAGGCCCCTGCCCGAGCCGCGTGAGCATCGCACGCCGTGTCGGGTCTGCGAGCGCCGCGAACGTGAGGCTCAAATGATCGCCGCCTGAGGTCGTTGTTGTCATGTGGGTGGCCTCGCAGAAACCTCTTCTATCACAAACGAATGCAGGCCGGCGTCGAATTCGGGTTTGATCGCCTTGAAAATTCGACGCTCGCTCTGCACGCGCGACTCACCGCGAAAACTGTCGTCGACGATGCGCAGACGGTAATGCGTTTCGCCGCTTTGGCCATGCGCATGGCCGGCATGTTCACGCGAGTCATCAAACAATTGAAAGGCTGCCGCAGGAAAAGCAGCGCGCAGCAGCTTCTCGAGGCGAACCTGGCGGTTGAATGAGGTGTTTTCTGCCTTTTCCATTATTAACCTATTAGTTAATTAACCTTTAGGTGAATTAAGGCGATGGGCACAAACCGTCAAGTGAAAACCAAAAGCACTCAACGGCATACAGAGCCCACTCGTGAAAATTATGATTTACCGCCGTGGCTGGCTGAGTGACGCTCGCACCGAACGGATGTCGCAATGAGAACGCTTGCAACGCACTGCCTGCTGCTTTTTGTGCTGACTCGCTGCCAGAACACATCGACCGACGAATTGCTTGCGGCCACGTCGATAAAGGGCCCGCTGCGGCTCTCACCAGTAAACGCCACGGTCGTAGAATCGCAGACGCTGCAATTTTCGGTGACAGGGGGAAATCCCCCTTAGTTGTTTAAGGTTTTCACCGGCGGCGGCTCGGTGTCGGGCTCTGTCTATACCGCCCCGAGTGCGATTGGCTCGGCAGTCGTGACGGTCAGCGACACCGCAGGCACGAGCCAGGCTTCGCTGATTACAATCGTGAGCAATGCCAATTGCCCCGCGAATTTTATTCCTGTGCCTTTCAACAACGCCGTGGGCACGACCGCGAACTTCTGTGTTTCAAAGTATGAAATGAAGTGCAACGGCACATGTTCGGGAGCACCGATCTCAGCTGCGGCTGGCCTGCCCTGGGTCAGCATCACGCAAACCGATGCGAAAACAGCCTGTGCAACGATGGGCGGTCAATACCACCTAATCACCAATGCCGAGTGGATGACGATTGCGCGAAGCATCGAAGCAACAGCGACAAACTGGTCGACCGGCACGGTAAACTCAGGCGCGATCAACCGCGGCCATACAGACGGGACACCCGGGGCGACACTCGCTGCCAGCTCAGATGATGACGCCTGCAATGGTACCGGGCAAAGTTGCACTGTCTTCAACGACCAGCGGCGCACGCACGTGCTGGCGAACGGTCAGACCATATGGGATTTTTCGGGCAACGCGAAAGAATTTATCGACTGGCAGCTCACCTCTGATCGGGCGGGCTCTGGCGCGGGTGGCTATGTCGAGCTCAACACGCAGACGGTAACAACTTCAATGCCTGCAAATACCTTCAAGAGCAACACAACTGCTTTGAATTCTGCGAACGGCATCGGCCTCTACTGGCCGGCAACTGACGGCTCCAATGGCTATGCAGCGCGCGGTGGCCACTACAGCAACAACGCACAGGCGGGTATCTACCACCTCGATTTCGGCCAGAACGCCAGTTACACCAGCGCCCAATTTGGCTTTCGCTGCGTGTACCAATAACATCATTCAATTCTGAAAGAGCGCCAGGTCAGCCCTAGATGGGCGAAACCACCCCTGATATAGAAATCCATAGGCAACCGAACAACCCAAGAAAGAATAAACAATTGTTTACATTATATCTAACACTGTTAACTTGGTTTTGAAATGGGGGATAAATGAACCAAACTGCTCAGACCTCGCTGATGGATACTTTTAAGCTCTTCGAAAGCTTTCTGCCCGGCTTTGCGCGTACGGGCCTCTTTAGCCCCGGCGGCCTGCGCTACACGGGCGTTGCGCAATCGATGTACCGCCCGGTCGCGCTCGTCACACACCGCGCGGCAGAAACCGCCGACACGATTTCGCTGAGCCTCATGCCGCCCTCTGGCTACCCCGCGTTTCGTGCAGGCCAGCACATCGATGTCGCCGTCGAAATTCGTGGCGTACGCCACGTGCGGCAATACTCCCTGACTGGGGCGCCTGCGCAGTCTGTCAACGGCGGCTTTGCAAGCGAACCTTTGCGCATCACCGTCAAGCGCCAACATGCGGGCCTCGTTTCAAACTACCTGCACGACCACGCATTCGTCGGCACGCGCCTCGAAATTTCTGTGCCCAAGGGTGATTTTGTTATTGCAGACCAAGAGGCTTCAGGCTATATCTTCTGCTCTGCCGGCAGCGGCATCACTCCCGTTTACGCAATGGCGCGCGAACTTCTGAGTGCCGGCAATAAGGAGGATATATACTTTTACCATGCGGCGCGCTCGGCTGAGTCTGTCATCTTTCGTGCTGAGCTCGAACACCTGGCCGAGACCCATGCGAATTTTTATCCGATTTTCTTTTTCAGTGAAGCAGATGGCAGCGAAAAGCGCCGGCTAAATTTCGAAACTCTCGCACCACTACTCGGTTCAGAGCTGTCGCAGGCAAAGACCGCAATCTACCTCTGCGGCCCCGGCGATTTTGTGCAAAACCTGCAAGATGGTTTTGCCGCAAAGAAGTTCGCATCTGTACACAGTGAATTCTACACGCTGCCGCAGCAAACCGCCGAGGCATCGGTCGTCAATTTTCTGCGCTCGGCAGCCGAACTTGTCACAACAGACAACCTGCTCGTCGCAGCAGAATCTGCCGGGCTCAAGCCCAAACACGGTTGCCGCCGCGGCATCTGCCACGAGTGCAAGGCGCATAAAAAATCCGGTGCCGTAAAGAATATACTAACGGGAAAAGTCACGCAGGGTGAAGAAGATATTCAACTCTGTGTGAGCCAGGCAGTGGGAAAAGTAGAGATGGATATCTAGTCCCCCTCCCAACCTCCCCCGCATGCGGGGGAGGTGCCCGTAAGGGCGGTGGGGGACAAAACAGGAGAAAACAATGAAAACGAACCGAAAACTGAGCAAAGAAGAAATCGAATCATTCGGGGCAGAGCTCGACGCGGTGCGCGCCGAGACGCTCGCAAAAGTCGGCGAAGAAGACGCGAAGTATATTCGCGACATTATTCAGCTGTGCCGTGACTATGAACTGCTTGGCCGTGAACTTCTAAAGGCCGAGGGGCAAAACCCTGCGGCGTGGCTCAAAGGCACATGGTCGCTCGGTATCGCGAAAATTCTCGAGAATATGGAAATCGGGCATAACATCATGCACGGCCAATATGACTTCATGAACGACCCTGAAACCCACTCGCAAACCTATGAATGGGACACCGCCTCACACTCAGACGGCTGGCGCCATTCGCACAACTATCTGCACCACACATACACGAACATCGTCGGCAAAGACCGTGACCTGGGCTACGGCATTCTGCGCCTCACCGACGACGAACCTTGGAAACCCCATCACCTGTTGCAGCCGATCTCCAATACCGCACTTTCGCTGCTGTTCGAATACGGTGTCGCTCTGCACGACCTCGAGACCGACCGCATCAAAGATGGCGAAAAAGAGCTGACGCTTGAAGAACTCGTGCCTGTATTAAAGAAGATATTTGCACAGGCCGCGAAGGACTATTTGTATTTTCCTGCGACTGCAGGCCTGAATGCCATACCGGTTCTGACCGGCAACGTTGCGGCTAACCTGATGCGCAATGTCTGGGCGCATGCAATCATCTTCTGCGGCCATTTCACCAGCGACGCCGAGACGTTTAAGCAAGAAGAAGTGATCGACGAGAGCCGCGGCGCGTGGTACCTGCGCCAGCTTAAGGGTTCATCAAATCTCACGGGTGACTGGTGGTTTCACATCTTGACCGGCAACCTCAGCCACCAGATCGAACACCACCTGTTTCCCGATATTCCCGCGTGGCGCTACGCAGAGATGGCCCCCAAAGTGCGCGCCATCTGCGAAAAATATGGCCAGCACTACAACACCGGCAGCTTTGTGAAACAGTACGGCGAAGTGCTGAAGCGTATCTTCAGGTATTCACTGCCCGATAGTTTGTTTGGTAAGAATTCTCTAACAATTGCGCAAAGCGCCCTTCGACCAGCTCAGGGCGACGCACTCACCGGATAAATTTTTCTATCAACTCATTCACCAACACCGGGTGCGAACGCTGCACCCAGTGGTTGGCGTCGACGTAGTGCAGCTGTGCCTGCGGCGCCACGTCAGTGACGTTCGAATAGATCTCGGGAGTGATTGCCAGGTCGTGGTTGGGTATAATGACCTGAAGACGGGTATCAATCCTCGTCGGCATCTCAATCCATTCGCCCTGCAGAAGCTCGCGATAAAGATTCAGAGGATTCACCACATTACGGGAAATGTCGTCTTGCGAAGCCTCGAGCATCGGGTCTTCGGGCGGCACGCCGCCCTGCATCAGCGCGCGCGGCCACACAAGGCGGCCGAAGTTGTTGAAGATAAAATCGGGCACCTGCGGCATCTGAAAAAGGTAGATGTACCACGACTTCGCAGCCTGCTGCACGCCTTCGATAATTTTGCCGGGGTTCAGCGACTTGAACTTGGCGAACAGATTCTCGCGCGCGAGCGCCGGGTGCGGGCCACTCACCGCAGTGTACGAGGTAATGAGTCTCGCGTATTCTGGACGCGAAGCGAAAACCCAGCTGATGATTGCGCCCCAGTCGTGTGCGACCAGATGAACCTCGGGCGACTTGAGCGCCCTGATTGCTGCGGCGATCACCGGCAGAATGTTATCGATGTGGTAGCCTTTGCGCTGCGGGGGCGCATCCGAATTGCCGACTCCGGGCAGGTCGATCGCGCCGACACGGTACTTTTTCGAAAAATGTTCCATCTGGTGTGACCAGGTATCGTGCGAATCAGGCCAGCCATGAATGAAGAGGATCGCCTTCTGAGACTCAGGGCCGGCGACCTGCATGCTGATTTTTCCGTAAGATACGGGAACCGAGATATATTCTGATTTCATGTTTGCCCCTTCAATGCGTATGTGAATTCAGAGATTAAAGAGGTTCTTGCACGGTCAAGAACATGACGCCTTGTTCATTTTTAGAGGTTGAGTAAGCCCGCGTCCATTTTGGTTGTTTTTTTAGTACGTTTTGGGTAAGCGGTTGAGCTAAGGGTATGAGATTGTCGCGCGTTCTGAGATCCCCCTTCTTATTTTGTCTTCTGGCGCTATGTTGCCGTGGTGAGGGGCACACTGACGTTTCAGAAATAGCAGCCGGCAAAAAAGACGAGGTCTATGGCGATCTCGATCTGTCGGCGCGCAACGACGAACCAACGACCGCCGATTCCAAGGCGATCAACTTCGGTGTCACGCCGTGGGGAGACCCCGCAAAAATGCGCGTCGCGTATCAGCCGCTGGCGGCATACCTTTCAGACAAACTGAAGTCACGAGTGCGTCTCATCATTGTGCAAGAGTACCGCGAGCTCGTGACCGACCTGAGGCGCGGCATTGTGCAGATCGCGTCGTTTTCACCGGGAGCGTACGCCGATGCACTTGATGAACGCATCGACAAAGACTCTGACTATGTGGCGTCGGCACAGCTCGGCGGCAAAAATTATTACCGGGGAATCATTCTGGCGCGCGAAGAATTTGCCGACCTTGCTGCGCTGAAGAACAGATCGTTTGCTTTTGTCGAAACGGGTTCTTCTTCTGGCTATAAATATCCGCTGGCGCTGTTTTTGAACAAGGGTATTGACCCCTACCGGCATTTCTCGAAGATATATTTTCTCGGTTCACACCCGAACGTGGTCGAAGCAGTCGTCGGCGGTAAGGTGGATGCAGGCGCCACATGGGACGGCTATATTCAGGAAAACTATCCGCAGAACCCTCCGGGAGTGCGCGTGATATTGAAGACCGACCCGATTCCATACGATGCAATTGTGGTGAGCAAACGCAAGCGCGCCCCCACAGCGGCAAACCTGCGAAAAATTCTGGTGTCGCTCAAAGCAGACAGTCTCAGCAAGGCGGGCGAGAAAATTCTGAATAACCAGATTGGCTTTCCCTATTCGGGTTATGTCGTGCACTCGCCGCGCATTTACGATATCGTGCGGCAGACGGGCCGCGCTGTGGGCAATTACCGCAAGCCGGCCGAGGCACCGAATGAGTGAGCCAAAACCATCGCTGGCGATTCGGTTATTGCAGCTTCTCGACGAACGAGTCAGCGTACCGGGATGGATAAAACGCCGCATCGAAAAATATTCGGTCGCGTCAAAGATCAATTTCATTATTCTCACGGCAGTTTTGCCGATGCTGTTTGTTCTCTCGATGATATTCTTGCTGCTGTTCTTTCAGATCAGCAACCAGATCGAAGCGACACTCGTGCAGAAAATGGTGTCGACAAAAAACGCGTACAATTTTTACGAACGGACGACACTTGTCTATGCGCGCATTCTTTCTGAGAATATGTATATAAAGAAAGAGCTGCTGGCTGACACGATAAACGTCGGCCCGATTCTGCGTGTCTGCCGGCAGGTACAATCGAGTGTGTCTTTAAACCGCATCACAATTTATGACCGTAAGGGTGTCGTTGTCGTGCGCAGCCACAAACCTTCGGAATTCGGCGAAGACGAGAGCAAGGTACCCGCGATTGAGAACGCGCTTAAAAAAGGTGAGACAACGGCCGCGCTCGCCCTCGAAAAAGACCAGGTCGTGCTGCAAAATACCGTGCCGGTTTACTTCGACGACGACCGCATCGGGGCCATCACCGCCGGGTATGTACTCGACCATCAATTTGCGCGCACACTTTCAGACCTGACGCAGTCGGGTATCTTTATCGGCGCAGGTGGCAAGCTCGTGGCAGCTTCGTACGCAGGTGACCTCGAAAAAATCACCGATACAAACTATGCGGCAACGAACCGCACCTATTCGATTTCACGCCGTGTGACCTTCAAAGACCGCAATGGCAGCGAACAATCTGACACGATGGATTTTCGCTTCGTGCCCATCGCCACCCCAACCGCCGCTGATGTACAGAATGCGGGTATCGCGGTCGCCCTTAAACCTTCGTACCCTCGGTTCTTACTCTATACACTTTTCTGGGGCGCATTCGCCCTGATATTGCTTGTTATTTTTCTCGGTGTCTTGCTCTCATTCAAGATTGGCTACCGCATTGCGGGGTATGCTTCGGCCGTGTCAGAAGCCATGACGCGCTTTAGTGCCGGAGATCTAAAGACTCGCGTCGACGGCGTCTCTGACGACGAGCTCGGGCGCGTGGCGCGGGGGTTTAACGAAATGGCTGCCGAACTCGAACGGCGCATTCAATACATACGCGACACCAATGAAAATCTCGAGACAATCATCTCAGAGCGAACACAAGACCTGGGCGTCGCGCTCAACCACGTCACACAACTTGAAGAGATGCAGCAAGGTGACTATCTGCTGATGTCGCTGCTGCTGAACCCGTTGACCGCTTCAGAGTTGAAAATCGGCAAGCTACAGGCCTCATTCTACATGGAGCAAAAAAAGAAGTTCAACTTTAAAGGGCAATCGGGCGAGATTGGCGGCGACTATACACTGTTTGCTCCGCTGCTCTTCAAGGGCACAAAAACCAAGTGGCTGTTTTTCTTTAATGGCGATGCAATGGGCAAATCGAGCCAGGGTGCAGCCGGCGCGTTGATTTGCGGGGTAACACTACAGTCAATTCTGGCCAGATACAAATCTGAATCTGCTTCAGTGAAACCCGAAACGTGGCTGCGAAGCGTTTACCGCGAGCTCGACCATATTTTCACGCTATTCAAAGGCTCGATGAACATGTCTGCGATTCTCGGGCTGACCAATACTGCCCGTGGCGAGACATATTACATTAATGCAGAACATCCGCGATTGGTATTGTTTCGCAAAGGCCGCGCCAGATTTGTCGAAGATGCACAGCGGACGCCAAAACTCGGCTCAACGACCGGCAACAAAACGGCGCGCGTTCACTACGTGCACATGAAACCGGGCGACATGCTGTTCGCAGGCTCTGACGGCAAAGACGACCTCGAAATCGCCGGCAGCATCGAGTCAGATGACGAAAGGTTCGTGAAGATTGTCGAGGCGGCGCGCGGCGATCTCAATAAAATTCGTGCCGAAATCGACAAGGCCGGAGCGCGCACCGACGACCTGTCGCTCGTGCGCATATCTCTCGGTTAACGCATTAGCGTTTCTGCATGTTTTCTTGCCGAATCTCTCGTTGCAGGCGCCTGATCGTCGCTTGCTTTTCAGGCGAGGTCCATTCTTTGTCGGTAAAAACCGCTGATCGATAAGGCTGCGTCTTGTAAGTTAAGCGCAGCGCCGAAAGCGCGCCCTGCTGCGCGGCACCGGTGATACCGTCTTCTGGCAGCTTTTCACCCACAATGCCGGGCAAAACGAAAGACCCGCTTGCGCCGGCATCTCGCAACGCTTTGCCATAGACGAAAAAGTACAGTTGGTGTTCGCCGGCGCCAAGACTTTGGTGCAGCAGCGCCTCGACGAGTGGCCTGCCGGTCTCTGCCATCAGCTGCGTGCGAAAGCTGTAAAAACCAGGTTGCCGCACGCTGACGCGAAAGAATATTCTGAGCGAACCATGGTGTAACTTTTCACCGGCGAACGCCGTAATAGTTGCGGCGGCCGAAGCATCGCCCGCTAAAAGAGGCGTTTCAAAAAGCGAAGGATCGTCGCTCTTGAGCAGCCGGTTCGTTTCGGGATACCGGCTGCGCAGCAGATAATCTCTGAGCCGCGTCGCGGCAGGTATCTCAGTGCCCGAGCCGTCGATTTGCGCTGGCGTCTCTTGAAAGACAGCCATGGTAAGACTGGTGAGCAGAATAGCGCTCCCCACTCTCATGGAGTGTTGGCGAGCTTTTCTAGCTCTGCGATGCGCTCGCTCTTGAATTCAGAATCGTATTCGGCGTCAGAGAATTGGCTCAGCTGGTACTTTTCAGTACGGTATTCGCCGAGAAACGGCAGAATACCCCGTTTAATCGGTTCGGTCTGCTGAGTGTTTGCCAGAATGCGCTCGACCTGCTCGGGCGGTAAATTCAGGTCATCGGGGCTGATCGGCAGATTCATCTGCTGCCCGCGAAGCCCGGTCAGAACGTAGGGGCCGGGTATACGCCGGTCACGCAGAATTTTGCCGAAGAACAGCAGATCGACCCATTGCGTGCCACCACCAAGCTTCACGTCGGTGCGCGCATGCGCCAGCGGCTCGGGATTATCGGCCATCAAATTTGCCTCGATGCGGTAAGAACCCGAAAGGCGCACCTGCACTTCGGCTGAAACAATGAGTGAACCATTCTCAAGCCGTTCATGAAACTTGCCGGTGAATTTTGCCGGGGCCTGCGGCGACGAAAAGAAATGCGTTTTTAATTGGTGGATATAAGACGTCTTCTCTTCGGGCAACGCAAAGTCAACAGTGAGCTCCATATCGCCCCAATCGCTTTGCCGTGGTTTGAAAAAGAATGAAACTGAAATGGGAGACTTCGCATCGTTTTTGACAACATCGGGCGGCGGTGTGGGAAAAATAACACTCGCTGCGGTGCGCGTGAGTTTGGTGGCCTTGATATCGGGCAACACAAACTTTCCCGTTTTGAGATTCTGGCATCTCAGCTGCGTCTCGTGCGTCTGGTCTTCGTAAACCGTATGCGCTTCAGCCTGCAGAACGCACGAGTGCACGGGCTCTTGTGGTTTGCCGTCTTCAATGATCGGCATGGGCTGCATGGGTAGTTCAATAATTTCATGCCGCACCTGATCGACATCGCCAGCAGTCAGGGGCCTCGAATCGGGAGGGTACTGCGCCCATTCGCGAAAATCCATGAGCACCTTGGCAAACGGTACATCAGATTTTTTTGCCAGTTCAGCCAGCTCTTGCGTCGGGTCGTCGAAGCCGCTGATGCGCTTTCGCCGCGCCGCTTCACTGCTCGCAGAACTCTCACTACTGCGGCTGCCGAACAGCCAAAAGACCAGAAGCAGCAGCGCTACCGCAGCACCTGCAATGATAAAGATATTTTTACGATGGATCATGAGAAATAGCCACGGGAATGTCTAATAAGTCGCCGCTCAGGAGCGGCTCGCGACTTTTTAGACATCCCCCAAGGCAATCAGTTCGGCGCTGCGCGCGCTATATCTGAGCGGTTCGGGTAGTCGAGGTGCTTAATCGCGACGCCAGCTGCACTGTGGCGCGGGTGCTGGTAATGGTTCGAATGCGCAGAATAATACTTGGTGCTGCGAAACGGCCAAATACCGGTGGTGACGCTTTCACCGCCGCAGCGCGAGAAGCTGACAACGTTGCGATAGCTGCAGGTCGAATGCATCGCGAGCACCGTATCGTGGCTGCCGGGGAAAATCCAGTTGATATACCACTCTGGGGTGTTGCCTGCGAGATGATAGAAAGGCGTGCCGTTGGTGAGGTTGTGGTCATAAGACGCGCGCGCTGCGCTGGTCTTCAGCACATTCACCGCGTCGGGAAAGTTCAGAAAGAAATTCGACAGGCCGAGAGTGATCACGTTGAGTGTTTGCAGCACCGGGTTGCCGATGTTCGCCAGCTCAGAACCGCCTTCGGCTGAAACGAGCGAAGTGACGTAGAGCACGTTGTAGATATTTGACCTGTTATAGTTCGCCAAAACGAAACCGGTGGTTAATCCGCCCATTGAATGGTTGACGATGCGGCACGACTGGCCGCGGTCGCGGCGGCAATGCGCATTCAGGTTTGCCAAGAGGCGTGTTGAACCGCGTTCTGCGCCGGCAACTGTCGGGTTAAAGCGGCCGTCGTAGCCGGTGTGCACGACTGGGGTCGAATTATCCTGAACACCCCAGTAGCTGGTGCAGGTCGATTTGCCCTGGCAGGTCTTTGCCGTTTCGGTCTTTTGTACCGAGAAATGAAAACCGTGAACGTAGATCGTGGTCGTCGCTCCGAAAGCCGCCCCGGTAAAGCCGAGAGTGGCCAGAAAGATCAGAACTTTTTTCATCGAAGAATCCTCTTCACATTTTGATACACATATATGCGGCACCAGACCATAAGAGCGCCAAAAATTTTAGCATTGCATCATTCAGTTGCCAAACATAGTAGTGAACACTCGTTCAGCAACAGGATTAATATTGCAACCCGCCGGGTAAAACCGGCATCTAATTTACATGAACCTTTTTCAGGGTGACACCTATGCCACCCCTGCCGACCAGCGCACCGACTGGCAAGACTATGCGCTGCTGCGCTCGCGCTGGTGGCTCTACGCACGCTTCGTCGGCACGGTTTTTAAATCACGCAAACTGATAGAAGAGAATCGTTATGGTAATGACAACTGGGCCGAAACCTCGCTCGATGTCATGCGTGCCATTGAGGCCGTGGGCGGGCGTTTCGAAATCAGCGGGATAGATAACCTGCGCAAAGCCGAAGGGCCACTGGTCATCATCGCCAACCACATGAGCGCACTCGAAACATTCGTCTTGCCCTGCATCGTGACGCCGATTAAGCCGACGACGTTCGTCGTGAAAGAGAAACTCATGCGCGGCGTCTTCTTTGGCAAGATCATGAAGTCGCGTAACCCGATCGTCGTCGGCCGCGAAAATGCACGCGAAGATATGGAGATTGTGCTGCGCGAAGGCGAGAAGCGCCTGAAAGGCGGCCTGTCTGTGATTTTGTTTCCCGAAGGCACGAGACAAAAATCATTCGTGCCTGAGAATTTCAACTCGCTCGGCACCAAACTCGCCAAACGCGCGGGGGTCAAGGTTCTGCCGGTCGCACTCAAAACCGACTTCTGGAGCAATGGCCGCATTCTCAAAGGGTTCGGCCCGTTGAAGCGCCAGCGGCGCATTCATATTGCGTTTGGTGAAGCAATCGACGTAGATAAAAGAGAAAAAGAAACCCACCAGAAAGTGGTGGATTTCATCTCACAGAATTTCTCGCGCTGGGCTTAAAAGACTTTCGCTTAAGCGAAAGTCTTCTTTCCGATAAACCGTTTGCGATTGAACTTTGGTCGGTTCTTATGCGCAACAATCTGATAACAGGTCGCATGGCCCTCTTCGGCGATGTTGGTCGACCAGGCGAGAAATGCATCCCACAATCTGAACCAGTAGGGGCTATACGCGCCGAGAATCTTGTCTTCGTTGCTCAGCCAGTTTTCATGCCACTGGTTGAGTGTGCGGGAATAGTGAATGCCAATCGTCTCGACGCTGCGCACTTCGAAACGCGCCTTTTCGAGTTTAGCGACGTACCACTTCAGCGGCATGCTCGCATCTGCCCCCGGAAAGATGTATTTATTCATGAATAGACCCCAGACGAGGCTCTCCATGTTCCAGAGGCCCGCTTTGAGGCCTGCTACCTGCTGGTAATAGATACCGTCGTCGTCGAGCAGGTTATAAATCTGCTTCATGAACTTGTTGAAGTTTTTCACGCCCACGTGTTCGGCCATTTCAACGCAGGTAATTTTATCGAACTTCTGTCTCGGTATGTCACGGTAGTCGATTTTCAAAACGTTAACTTTGCCCTGAAGCTTCTGTTTCACGATCTGCTCGCTGATATACTGGTAACCCTGTTCTGCAATCGTGACGCCGGTAACCTGCGCGCCGTATTTTTTAGCGGAGTTATAGAGCAACGTGCCCCAACCACAACCGATATCGAGCATTTTGTCGCCTTTTTGAAGGAGAATCTTCTCGGCGATCAGGTCAATCTTGTTCTGCTGCGCCTGCTCAAGCGTTTCTCTGCCCGTCTTGTAAATACCACTGGTGTAGACCATGGGTTTGCCGAGAAACCAAGAGAAGAAATCGTTGCCAATATCGTAGTGGTCTTGCGCGATGCGCGTGTCTTGCGCTTTAGAATGAATAATTACCTGCGGGAGAAATTTCGTCAGCAAGAAGCTGTAGTGTGAAGATACAAACCTGAAATCAAATATTTCATGCTTGTGCTTCAAAAGCTTTGCAAATGTGTCGACGGTAAGGTCTATATCACCCGCGATGTAGTCTTCGACAACGCGCGTGATGGGTACTGTTTTCTGTTGGTAGCGCCGGGTTAAAGAGTTCTTCTTTACGCGAACGAAATCTGCTATTCTCATAAATGATAGACTGTACGCGAGACCTGCTGGCAACACTCAATTGAACAAACGTTCGCAATAACTGACGCTGGCGTCAGTTATTTAACGCTGTTAAATTTCTTAGTTGCCTTTGAGAATTCTGGGAAAAAGCAACTCGCTCTCGATTTGCATGTGCTCTTCGAGGTCATTCGTCAGTTGGCGCAGTTTGTAAGAAAGCCTTGCGAGCACGGGAATAAATCCGCCCTTTTTTGAAAGCTGGTCAGCGAGTTTTTTCACACGCTCAATCTCTTCTTCGTGGTGCTGGTGCTCTTCGAGCATGTGCTTAATCGGCCCGGTGTAGGTGCGCGCGACTTCGTCGCGGTTCTTGCCCGAGTGATCGAGCTCGCGAATCCAGGGAAACAGAATCTGCTCTTCGTCGTGCAGGTGCATCACCATGTCGCGGTGGTATTTTTTCCAGAGCGCCGCGAGCTCGGCGAGCTCTTCAGGCGGCTCTTGTACTTCTTTCTGAGCGAGCACAATAAGGTCGTCGATCTCTTCCATAATGTTGCGGGTGAATTCGTGGTGCGTCGCGATCAGGTAGCTCATCACCTGCACGTTACTGTACTCGGGAATCGCGTTGCCGATGAAATTGGGGTCAGCTGTTTTCATGAACACCTCAGTAGCCGACGAATAGAGCGGAGCGATCAGCCTGTCAAACAATTCTCGACTTATGGAGCGTTATATCTTTAATTAGGTTGACGGCCAGTCTCTGCATGCCCGCGGTTTGCGCTGGCATGGCATCGCCCAAATGAAAATACCTGAACTCCTCATGCCTGCCGGTAGCCCGCACAAGCTTCGGGTTGCCATTGAGTACGGTGCCGATGCAGTCTATTGCGGCGTACCCCGCTACTCATTGCGCGCGCGGGAAAACGAGTTTCGCCTGCACAACCTGGGCGAGGCGGTCGAATTCGTGCGCGCGCGCGGCAAGAAGATCTACTTCACCGTCAATGCGATACCGCGCAACTCGAAGGTGCCCGGCTACCTGCGCTACCTCAAGGCCATGGCGGAGCTCAAACCTGACGGGCTCATCATGGCTGATCCGGGTCTCATCATGATCACCCGCGATAATTTTCCCGACCTGCCGGTGCATATCTCGGTACAGGCAAACGTGATGAATTTCGCGGCGGTCGAGTTCTGGCACAGGTTCGGGGCCAAACGCGTGATACTCTCGCGCGAGGTCACGCTCGCAGAAGTGAGGGAAATCCGCCAGCGCTGCCCCGACATGGAGATCGAGGTCTTTGTGCACGGTTCGATCTGCATTGCACACAGCGGGCGTTGCTTCATGAGCAATTACTTCAAGAACCGCGACGCCAACCAGGGCGCGTGCAACAACGCGTGCCGCGACCAGTACCAGGTCTATCTCATGAACCCCGAGAAAGAAGATGCGCAAATGGAGCTCATCAGCTCTGACGAAGGCACTTTTCTCATGAATTCAAAAGACCTGCGCGCGATCGAATTTCTCGATGAACTCACGGAAATCGGCGTCGATTCGATCAAGGTCGAAGGCCGCACGAAGAATGACTACTACGCCGCAATGATTGCGCGCACATACCGGCGCGCGCTCGACGATATTCGTGACGGCAAATCGTTCGACCGCCGGTTACTGACCGAACTCGACAAGGTGGCGTCGCGCAAGTATTTCTCGGGTTTTCTGACCCGGGGCATGGAAGATCGGGTGCCTGAAGATGAGCGCGATTTCCAAAACGAAGAAGGGAACACGCACTACCAGTCACACCACTACGCCGGCTGCGTCAAACGCCAGGATGCCGACGGTATCGCATGGTTTGACCTGAAAACCCGGCTCACCGAAGGTGACGAACTCGAAGTTTTTTTTCCGGGACAATTTGAATCCAAGTTGGCAACGGCGGGTAAGATTCTGCGCAATGGCAGCGAACACACTGTGCTGAGCGGTGGCATCGGCGAGGTGGGTATGTACCTGCCGTTTGCCGTACCGGAAAATGCATTTCTCGCGCGAGTGATGACCGATTATTTGACCGCTGCAGCGCCCAAATAATCGGTCGAGTTATTCTGATTTCGCCAAAGCCGTCGGGCTCGCAAAAAGCTGGCGCAGCTTTTGCCTGAGCTTCGGTGCGCGCCACGCGTCGCGAAACATATCGGCGAATTCGTGAAATTGAATCTTGAACCAGTTGTGCGTCGCAAGGTTCTTGGTCAGGCCATAGCGCACCGGCAGCGTCTCGGGTACGAATGTCTTGAAGAGCCTGTCCCAAATTATGAAGATGCCACCGTAGTTCGTGTCGATGTATTCTGGGTTCGAGCCATGGTGCACGCGGTGGTGCGAGGGAGTGTTCATGACATATTCCAGGGGGCCCAAGGTGCGAATCGTCTCGGTGTGAATCCAGTACTGGTAAAGAAGACTCACCGACATCTGTATCAGAATCCAGTGCGGGGGAAATCCCACAAAGGCGACGGGTAACCAAAACGGTGTTTCAATGATCGGCGCTGTCCACGATTGCCTGAGCGCAGTTGCCAAATGGTAACGTTGGCTTGAATGGTGCACGACATGCGTGCCCCATAAAAAGCGGATCTCGTGCGCCAGACGGTGCATCCAGTAAAACGCGAAGTCGTCGAGAACAACGAGCACAATCCACGCGGCCCAGACCGGCGTACTCTCAAAGTGTTTCGGCCCGGCATCGTAACAGAGCTTCAAGAGCCAGATAAAAACAAAGTTCCAGAAAAATCGCACGACGAGACTGCCGAGCCCACCGGAGAGACTTGCGGCTGTGTCGGCGACTTCGTATGCGCGTTTCTGTTTCCACAGCACGAGATTCTCGATGCCCATGGTGATGATGTAGAAAGGTATCGCGAGAATCGTCGGTTCTTCTTCAATATATTGAATCAGCTGTTCCATTATTTTCTCCCGGTTATTGAATCGCTTAAGTTTGCGTTGCCTTGCGCAGCGATGAGCGCAACGAAGGTGCGCACGAGCCGCATAATTTCGCGCTCGATGAAATCGTCGGCGATCAGGTGCTTTTCAGTGGCAATTCCCTGCATCAGGTAAATGACTGCGTGCGCCGCGCTGCGCAGCATCGCCTGCGACTCTGCCGGAAACGCCTGCCCGATCAGCGCATGCGTGTTAAGGCGATGCTGCTCGATGATCGGCTGAATTGCTTCTTTGAGATCGGCATCGGCCGACGATTCGGCAAAAAGTCTTGAGACCGCTATGAAATCCGCCGAACGAAACCAGGTTTCAAGGTCGTCGACGATGCGCATGAGATCGGGTTCGCACGCCTCGCCCAGCAAGCAGTTAAAATCGCGAATAACTTTATCAAACAGATAGTGCGTGGCGCCGGCGACGGCAGCAGTCTTGCTGGGGTAATAGCGAAAGAGCGCGCCCTGCGAAACGCCCGCAGCTTCGGCGATGTCGGTGGTGGTGAGGCGACTGAAGCCCTTGTTCACAATGCACGCAACGGTCGCAGCGTGTAGTTTTTTCAGGGTCTGTTGGCGCCGCTCAGCTTGGGTCTGCCGCATAGGGCGGTTTATTGGCTCTATACATAGTGACTAGTCACTTTTTATAATTCAAATCTCAATGCTTGTTTAGAAATGCTTTTTATTGACAATTCCTTACCACGTACTGATACTGTAAGGACAATGACGTCCAAGATTACCTCGAAATACCAAGTCACGATTCCCAAACGGATTCGAGACCGCATGCACCTGGAGATCAACAGCGCAATCGAATGGGTAGTTGAGGGTGGCAAGGTTGTCGTCAAAAAAGCAGAATCACCGATTTTGAAATACCGCGGCTTCATCAAAACGGGACCGGGTGATATCGATGCAGATATCGCCGCCGCTCGTGACAATTATCTCAAGAGCAAATTTGGCAAATGAAATCTTACGTGATCGACACGAATTGCATACTCTCGTACGTTACCGATCGTAATACGCAACAACAGGCAATAATGCAGCCTTATTTTGAACAATGCTCCAATGGAACTGTTCAGTTTTTTATTCTTGAGAGCGTTAAGGTCGAGATGGTTTACGTATTAGATCGGGTCTACCGCGTACCAAAGCCCACAATTGGCCAGCTACTCAGAGACCTTTTCAGCTCACCGGGAATCAACTATGCAGTGAATACCGACGAGACCGAAGAGTTTGCGTTTTGGCCAGACAAAGTCAAAGACTACGGAGACGCAGTGCTTGCGCATTACGCGAAAAAAAGCCAGCTACCCGTCATGACTTTCGACCGGGATTTTGCAGGCCAGCTTAAGCACCTTTCGATCAAACACGTCTACTTGAAATCTTAGAAGCTCATGGCCTATTCAGGCCGGCTTCTGCTTGCGCGCAGCGCCTGACCAGCGGCGGTTTGGGACTTTTTAGAGAAACCCTGATTACGATTCGATCTTTCGGCTACCCGGTAAACTACCTACTGCAACGTAGAGAAAGCAAATCTGCCTGAAATTCCATCGGCACACCAGGCTGCAGCTCAGTGCCCTGAAAGCTCTTATCGATAATCTTTCGTACTCCAAGGCCGACGCGCTTTGCCATTTCGGCTGGCAATGGTGAAATTGTGCGCACGTTGACGCGCGCCCCCGACGTAGTGCCGGTCAGACGACGCAAGTGTGGCCCGTAGTATTTTCCCTTGGCGCTCTTCTTCTTTTCGTGCTGCCAATCGGTATCAAAGATGATCATTTCGCCAAGACGCAGCGAAAATTGTTCTTTGCCGAGACTAGCAGACGGGCGGCCCTTGCCGTTGTGCATATTGTCAGAGCGTTCGACTACGACATTGCAGCGAAACTGCAAATCTGCAGCGGCGAGTGGTTCTGGCGCCGCTTCGAGCGCGAGCAGATCTCCCTTCACGCTTTCGCTCGTACCCGGAAAAACGCGAATCTGTGATTCTGCAGTTGGCGATGTGCGCAAATAGGCGATAATCATGTGAGTGCCCTTGTTGGTGATTTTACGCAAGTGCGATCCATAACGCGTTTTGCCGTCCCATTTTTTTTTCTCGTGTTTCCAGTCCGTTTCAAACTCGACCAATGCACCTGCTGGCACATCAATCTCCTCTGGCCCGAGAACAGGCCTGGATGCAAACGCGCCGTCTCCACGCTCATAGATCACTTGGACTGAATGGAGAGAAGCCGTGAAAAGTATGAATGCCGTAACAGAAGCAAATCTGAATCGCTGGAGCATGATATATGCGGCAGAAATAAGCGACGAGCGTCAATTTAAATTTTGTAGCGGGTGCGCTGCGTGTACGGGCAGCTCGCTAGACTCCCTTCACCCCATACCACGCACAAATCATGAACGCTTGAAAAAACCGCACTGGTAGCCGAATACCGCTGGCCCTCAGAATACTCTCTGTCTCTGCAGGCGGCAAGACTGTCAGCATTTCGCGCAGTTGCACCGAAAGGTTGGCGATTGATTGAGGTGTGGCGCCCATGAGCGCCTGCACCGCCTGCCAGTTCTTGAGCATCGGCGTAAACTCTGGCGAATCGAGGTCGAAGCTGATTTCAGTGTTGATCAACATGCCGTTGGGCTTCAGGCGATCAGACATCGCCTTATAGAAGTCGAGCCTTTCGCCGCGCTTCACGAAATGCGCGACCAGAACGCTTAGGGCGATGTCAAAGTCCTCGCGCAGCGGTAGCCCGTGAACGTAACCGTGCACGAGTTCGCAGCGGCCAGAGACACCAGCTGCCGCAAGTCTTTCGCGGCAGACATCGAGCATTCCCTGCGCAGGGTCGACGCCCACGAATGTCCATTCGGGAAACGTCTCAGCTAAAGACAGAATTTCGGCGCCGGTACCGACTCCGACACAGAGCACGCGCGCGCGTAGCGGTGCGTCTTTGAGCACCAGTCGAATGAGAAAATGCATGTTCTCTGAAATGGCTGAAAGCTGTTGGTTGCGCTCGTCATATGCTTTTGCGGTGTTTGAGAAATGGTCAATAATGGGATTGTCGGCCTTCATGTTTTGGCGTAGCTAAAAAATAATCTTCTTAAAATAACAATCCTATACCCAAACCACCAGAGATGCCTGTAGTGTAGCCGTAATTGTAACCGTATTCATAGTAGCCCATGCCGAGCTCGCCATGCACGCTAAACCTCGAGGCGAGCACGAGCTCGAAACCCAGGTTCACGCCCGCATGAATATACTGGGTATTGAATCTGCTTTGGCTATAGCTGTAACCCCAATATGAAATCGCGGGGGCAATGTAGCTACGCATGTATGTGTTCGGCCCGGTAACGACCTGAAAGATATTAAAATGCACATCTGTGCCGATATTATAGAAAGTCTCGGTTGAATACTGTGACTTCGAAGGAAACGCCATGCCTGTCAGGCGGGCGTGCACCAACTCACCAAACGCATATTTGTATGTGACTCCCAGCCCGCCAATACTCGAGGCCTGAATGCCAACAACGTGTGGCCGACGTTTGTACGGATTCTCACCTTCAGATTGCGGCTGAGCGGATGCGGTCTGCGCGAATACTTGCAGCGAAAATACAGTTGCGAACATTAAACCGGTTATGATAGACTTCGACATGAAGCATTCGCAAACCTTATGGGCAGTGAGTCAACAGAAAAGCAGCGATTACACTGGTTAAGCATTTCCGAGCTCGTCGAGGTCTGGCGGCTGTCAGAAATTCGCCCCGACGCAATCGGGGTCTGAGGGTGAGGTTTTACATAGTGGCCATGCGGTCGCGCGGGCACTGGAAGCATCGATTGTGCCGCTGCTGGTTCCGCAGCTGCCGCCAGTGTTGCTGCCATCACAGATGCCCATTGCCGTTTGGCCCGAAACGGCTCCAACCCAGTGGTTGTTTGTGAAGTTTAAAGTACCTGCGGCTGCATAAAATACGTTGTTTCCGTTCGTGGCCGTGTTAGAGACGAACTGGTTATGGTTGACAGTCGCTGTAGTGCCGGTTGCGAATATGGCACCACCTCTGACAGCTGCGTTTGTCGTGAACAGATTGTATGTCACTGTATTGTTGTTCCCGAACGTGAGCGCTCCCCCATTACTCAGGTTGCCAGTGCTGGTATTGCCAGAAAAGGTATTGCGCGTCAGCGTGTTACCGAAGCCGTTGATTACCAGCGCTCCGCCGAATGAGCCGGCTGTCACGGCTGTCGCCGTATTGCCTGAAAATATGTTATTGATGACATTGTTGTTATTGGATAGCAGGTAGGCTGCAGCTCCGTGAGCGGTATTTGTCAGAGAAATAAAATTACCCTGAAAGGTATTACCGGTCATCACATTAAAATCGCCCACAATGTAGAGTGCGCCACCCTGATGATTGCTCTGTGCCGAACTCAATGAGTTGTTGATGAACTGGGACGAGGTGATGATATTGGCGTCGCCGGCAAGATAGGCTGCACCACCTCGAAGAAAATTGGCCACGTGCGTTACAGAGTTGTTAAAGAACTTAGCAGAGTAAATTGCTGCCCGCTGTGTGGCGTACAAGCCACCACCGTAGAGAGTCGTGGCCACGGTGTTATTGAGGATGAGCGTATTTCTCAGGACGATCTGCTTGCCAGCAGCTTGATTCGCCGAGATGCCTGCGCCATTTGTGGTTGTCGTGCGATTGTTCTGAATGGTGCAATTGTCGAGATAGAGCGACTCAGCCGTCGTAATGCCGGGACCAGCGTATTCAACGATCACATATTGCAGCAGACTACCGCTACTGTAATTGTCTGAAGTTATCGTACTGCCGACGGCCCCTGTGGCAAAAATAATTCCGCCCCAATTGCCCGGCGTGGGTGAGGCGTTGGCTGAGGTGAAGACGACCTGCGCGCTCTGAGTGCCTTGCGCGGTTAAAGCACCACCGCTCGCCACCGTTATCGAGAATGTCGGGTTTACCAGGACAACCGTACCCGCCGAGATCGTCAGGGCACCTGTAATCGAGACATTTCCCGTGACACAGTAAGGGCTCTGGGCTGGTGTCCACGTTTCTGAAGTCACTGTTCCCGCGACTGAGGTCGTACAGCCGCTGGGTACAGCAGTCGTCGTCGCCTGGTACTGCAAGGTGCCCAGATTGTCCTGCACGATGACCCGGTAGCTGTAAGTTTGGCCGGCGATTAGTCCGGCGGTATCCGTATAGTTTGCCGTCGGCAGGTAGATGGTACTCAGAAGCTGAAACCCGCTGCCAGAATCGCGGTACACCAGTGCCTGCGTTGTACCTGTGGGATAGTTCCACGTCACGCGGATTGCCGCCGCGGACTGGGCAAATGCCGCGAGCGCTACGCTATCAAAGTAGACCTGAAACGTATTCGACAGTCCGCTCAGAGTCGCCGTGACCGAGTCTACGGCTCTCAGCTGCAGGCTCGTGTAAGAATCGGAAAGCGTGACCGAAACGGTAGCAACCCCGTTGACAAAACCTGTAACCGAAGAAGGAGTGATTGTTCCAGCGACGAGGTATGTACTCAGGTTGACCGTGCCATTGTACGCCGTGTTGGTGGTATTATCTGAATTGGTCGCGGTTATCGTCAGATCAAACGGCTGGCCTTTGAACGCAGTACCAGGCGCAACAAGTTTGAATTGATTGAACACCACCTGCGAGCTTGCAGTGATGTTATTGCTGACAGTGGTGAATGAGGCATCGGTTGAATCTGTCACCCTCAACAGAATCACTTCTGTCGAGTTAAGGCTCAACGACGGATTATTGTACACCACGGTAAAATTCTGCGTGCCCAAAAACCATCCGCCGCCCGTGACACTCGAGAGTGTACCGCCGCCAACCTGCAGCGTGAGGTTTACCGGGTTCTGGTATTCTTGCTGTATACCTTCAGGTCGCACAGTATTGGTCGCCGTTATCGTCACTGTGAATGGTTGCCCCACGGTAATCGGCGACGGCGCGGTGATCCTGAGACCCTTCGTGCCGCCGCTGGGAAATTTGAGATTGAGAATGTCGCTCGTAGAATAATCTTTGCAGGCGAAAAGCAGTGCGGCGATCAAAAAGAAGATCGTTCGATAAAATGCGTTGCGGGCCATAGTACGATTTCTACGGCTGAAACCGAAGCTGTGAAGTTGACCGCGTCAACCGATATGAATCTGAAGCACCCCCCCTAATCAGGGGGTAATTCTTTCTGACTTTGACTAGAGTGCGGTGCGCTTAAGAAGAACAAATGCCCTGCCTCAGACCAGACCACGCCTGCGGTAACGATAACTGCACCGAAGACACCGCGATTACTGAAAGGCTCGAGTGCAAGCAAGAAAGCGTATGCTGTCGCAAATACCGGTTCGAGCGCAAATATAACCCCCGCACGCGAGGGTGTCGTGAGCGGTTGAAAGCGCATCTGCAGCATGATCACAAACACCGTTCCCGGCAGAGTCAGGTACAAGAGCGCTAGCCACAGGTCGAGCGCGGGGGGCACATAGACGCCCTTGCCGAAAGCCATGGGTAAAGCCAGAAAAGCGACGGTAAGGCTTTGCAAAGTCGCGAGCGGCCTGCGCGTTTCGGCGTTACTCCACGCACCAACGCCGATAATGTAGGCGCTGAAGGCTGCAGCACACGCGAGGGTGAGCCAGTCGCCATAGTTCCAGTCCATGAAGCCTTCAGGCGAAGTCAGGTAATAGAGCCCTGCGAGCACGAGCACTGCGCCAGCCAGCGTGTAGCGCGAAGGCAGGCGCCGGTAGAGAATAAAATAAAGAATCGGCGTAAACAGCACGAGCAATTCAGTGATAAACGCGGAGCGCGACGTTGTCGTGTATTCAAGCCCCATCGATTGCAGGGTGAAACCGATGAAAAAGAAGAAGCCGAGAATGGCGCCGCGCAGCCAAATGACCGGCGCCACACGAAATGCCGCGCGGCGATAGAGTACCGCAAAAATGATACCGGCAACGGCGAAGCGAAACGCAACGATGATCCAGGGTGTCGTGAAAGAGAGCGCAACTTTGACCGCGGGAAAAGTGCCACCCCAGATGACTGTGCAGAGCACCAGCATCGTCTCGGGTCGGTAAAGTGCCTTTCGCACTTTGCCCTAGCCGACAACGGCTTTGCTGAGTTCGACGCTGAGCAGTGTGCTGACGCCGGGTTCGTTCATAGTGACGCCGTAAAGAACCTGCGCCTTGCCCATGGTCTTCTTATTGTGCGTGATGAGAATGAACTGCGTGTTTCGCGCGAACTCATCGAGCAGCGTGAGAAAACGCCCGACGTTCTGCTCGTCGAGCGGTGCATCTATTTCGTCGAGCACGCAGAACGGCGAAGAGCGCACCATGTAGATGGCGAACATGAGCGCAATTGCAGTCATTGCCTTCTCGCCACCTGACATCAGCCTCATCGACTTGGTCTTTTTACCCGGCGGCGTGGCTTCAATTTCAATACCACTCGCCAGCGGACGGTCGGGTTCAAGCAGGTCGAGCTTCGCCTGGCCACCGTTGAAGAGTTTTCCGAATATTTCGGCGAAGTTATGGTTGATCTGCTCGAAAGATTCGCGAAACAGCGTTTCAGATTTAGCCTGAATCTCTGCCATCACCTTTTTGATGTCTTCTTGCGCCCTGAGAATATCGTCGACCTGCGTCTGCTGGTGGTCGTACATCTCTTTTATATGCCGGTGCTCTTCGATGGCAAGCTGGTTAATCTGCCCCAGGGCAGAAATGCCGCGCTGCAGTTCGGTCAACTTCTCTTTTTCATCGGCAAGTTGCATCTTGCCCGAGGTAAACTGTGCAGAGAGCTCTTGCCAGGTTAATGTATAATCGTTGTAGATATTCTGCAGCAGAATATCGCGCGAGCCGCCGAGTGCGCCGATTTTGCCCTCGAGCTCGTTGATCGCCGTAAAGACTTCATCGGTTTTGCCGCTTTCGTTCTTCATCGTCTGCACAAGTTCGCGGCGCTTCTCTTCAGCCTTTTGAATATCGCGCTCGATGCCGGCAATGCGCTGCGTCTCTTTCTCGATGCTGCTCTTGAGTTTCTCAACTTCGCGCGTGAGGTTTTTCTGTTCTTGTGCAAGCTGCACAACGGAGCGGTCAATTTCGGTAAACTGAGCCCGCACAAAGCCCATATTGCTCTCTTCGTTGGCGATCTGGCCTGCGAGGTTCTTTTCTTTCTCTTTAACGCTCGTGATCTCGACATTCAGTGATTTGATATCACCGAGCAGCTTTTCACGCTCTTGTTTATTGGCAGATGTTTCGTCGGCGAGTTGCAGCTTGCGGGCAGTCAGCCTCGCGCTTTCTTTGGTCGTCAGGTCAATCTGCTTCTCGAGTGCGGTAATCTCTTCGTCGAGCTCTTCTTTGCGTGAGTGCACTCCGCCCTTCTCGAACAAGATCTCATAGAGACCACGGCTCATCTCGGCAAGCAGGTGTGCCTTCTCGCTGATCTTTTCGAAGATGCGGCTGTCTTTGACGCGTTGCAGATCTTTGCGCATCTGCGGTAGGTGGTCGTCTGGCGCAGCGAGAATCGCTTCAAGCGATGCGGATGTCTCGTTGCAATAGAGCTCTATCTCAGTAAATGCCTGCTCGCGGTTTTTGGCGGTTTTTTCCCAACGGCTTTTTTCGGCTTTGAGTGAGTCGAGCAGCTCGCGAATCGTTTCTTCTTGGCGGGCATGAACCTCGTTGAGTTTCTTGGTTGCCTCTGCCTTTTCAGCCTCAAGGCGCAGCAAGTCGGCGTCGGCAGCGGCCGATTCTTCTGCGCATTCGTCGATGCGTTTTTGCAGGCGCGCAATCTCTTTCTGTATGTCTGACACCTTCAGATCGAGCTTCAACGTGAACTGGTTCTGTTCGGCGGCCTCGGCCTTGAGTTCTTTGATACGCTTTTCGAACTTGCCGATGCGCTCTTTGAGGCCGGCGAGCTGTGACGAGAATGAGGCCTTCTGCGTTTCTTTTTCTTCGATCTTCTGGCCGAGCTGCGCAATCTGCAGATTCGCCATCTGGCTCGACGTGTCTTTCTTGTGCAATTCTTCTTTAAGCGTGCGTTCGTCTTCGTCAAGCGCGGCCAGGCGCTCTTGCATCTGAATCAGCTTCTGCTGAATCTTTTCTTTCTCGCCATGACGGCGGCTGAGCTTTTCTTTCAGGTCTTCGAGCTTGTCATTTGAATCGCGCACCATCAGGTAGCGAATCTTGAGGTCATGGTCTTTATATTTCGCCATGAGCGAATTATACTCGGCGGTCTTTTTCGCCTGCGCTTCTTTAATCTTGAGCTCGCGTTCGAGCTCGCGCTGAATATCTTGAATGCGGGTGAGGTTGAGCTGCGTGTTCTCGAGGTTCTTCTCAGCTTCTTCGCGCTGCGCCTTAAAGCGCGAAACGCCGGCAGCCTCTTCGAATATGAGGCGGCGGTCTTCGGGCTTGCTCGACAGAATCTGGTCCATGCGGCCCTGTTCCATGAACGAATAAGACGACTTGCCAATGCCCGTGTCGCGAAACAGGTCTTCGATCTCTTTGAGCGCCACACGGCTATCGTTGATGAAATACTGGCTCTGGCCGTCGCGGTAAAGCCGGCGGCCGACTTTGACGTCGTCGGTGTCGATTTTTAGTAAGCGAAGACGATTGTCGAATGTGAGAGAAACCTGCGCGAAGTTTGCTGGTTTACGGGTGCTCGTGCCAGCGAAGATGACGTCTTCCATCTTTTCGCCGCGCATGGTCTTGACCGATTTCTCGCCCAGCACCCATTTGAGACTATCGAGAATATTCGACTTGCCGCAGCCGTTCGGGCCGACAACGGCGCTGACCGAAGTGCTGAACGACACCTTGATCTTGTCGGCGAACGACTTAAAGCCGAGTATTTCGAGTTCTTTGAGTAGCATTATGCTTGAAGCCGTGTGCTCAGTTCTCTCATCACCTTATGGCCCTCGGCCAAGTTACGGGAAAATTCGCCACCTACCGTTTCGGCTATGAAGATGGCCGGTTTTCTATTTTCGCCGACACCGAAAAGCTAAAAGGCCATTCGCTCGTCAGCCCCCGCGACCCCGTGCGCGAAGCCGAACGCCACATCGGCACCTTCAGGCTAAAACCGGGTATGCTGGCCCTCGTCGCCGGGGTCGGCCATCTGCCGATGCTCGAAATGCTGGTCGAACAGCTGAACACCCGGGACGGCCAGGGGGGATTAATCATCGCCTTCGAGGCCGATACCGAACTGTACCTTGCACTCAAAAAAGCCCGCCCCGACATCTTCGCCGATGTGGCAGTCATTGTTCCCGAAAACGCCACGGTCATCGCCGAGCTCGTTGAGCGGCTCGACGTCGAAAACTTCATCGGCTACAGGGCATTCGAAAACCGCGGCAGCGTCGAACTGAATAGCTCTTTTTACGCCCAGGCAATCGCCGACTTTAAACAAAAGCTGGCATCGCGCTTTTCTGATCTTTTTACAAGGTTGGAGTTCGAAGAGCGCTGGGTATTTAACGCCCTCAGCAAGTTGCCGCTGCTTTCTTCTGCAAGGCCCGTCTCTGCACTCTTTGGGCTCGGCAAAGGTTCTGAAGCTATTCTGGTTTCAACCGGGCCGTCGCTGCGGTCGACCATTGAGAATCTGAAGGCAGTGAAAGATAAATATTTCATCGCGTGCGCCGATTCGGCATACCGTGTGCTCGTGCGTTCGGGTATAAATCCTCATTTGGTGTTTTCGCTCGATAGCCAGGCGCACACGACGAAACATTTTGGCCTGTTGCCGCGCGGCAAGCCGGGTAACTTTCCTCTGCTCGTCTGCGATGCGGTCTCGAACCCTGTGGTGGCGCGCGACTGGCGGGGCGAAATGGCAATTTCATTCACCGCGCAATACATCGATGACCGCCGCGTCGTCAGCCCCGGGTGCGACTACCTCGAAGAGCAGCGAATCTTTGCGGGTGCCGGCGAGCTGATACCTGGCGACCTGCAGTCGGGCGGCTCGGTTGCAACTTCGATCTTTGATCTTCTGCGCCTCATGCAGTTCGACCGCATCATTTTTCTTGGACAAGATCTCGCTTACACGAACCGCGAGATACACACCCCGGGCACGCACCATACCGACGAATGGCTCGCGCGCACGACCAATCGCCTGCAGCCGCTTGAGAATATTAACGAGCGGGTGCTACGCCGGCGCCACACCAAGCGCGAAGTTTCGCTGACCGGCAGGCCCATCGTGACTGACTATATACTCTCGCTTTACCGCGACTGGTTCGTGACAGCAATGCAGCGCATCGACAACAAGGTTGCCAATGCTACGGGTGACGGTCTGCAGATTCCCGGGGCCGAGCGGCTTTCAGAAATTGAGGCATCCCCGGCGGGTGATCTGCAGGTTTTGCTGAAAGCTTATTTGAACTCAGCACTTCTGTCTGTCGACACGGAAAAACTCGGCGAGATCAGCAAGCGCATCGCGTCAGCGCGCCGGCACGAGCTGCCTGCTGAATCACTTTCTTTCATGCGCTATGTAGGCCGAAAGTTCTCCATCAAAGCGACACGTACGCCCGAAAGCCGCCCCGCGCTGCTCACGAAACAACGCACACGGCAGAAAAACTTCTTGCGCAAACTTGCGACGAAGCTGGGGGCCAATGCCTGAATACCTGCAGCCAACACCAGAGAAGACGCCAAAGGGCGCACTGGCGAAAATCATCAGCGCCGCCGCCGACCGTTTCTGGCCGTTCTGGCTTTTTCATATCAGACGGTATGCGTGGCTCGTGCTCGCGCTGCTCATCGTCACTTCGTTCATCGGCTACCGTTATGGCCGCCGCATTCGCATCGACACAAACCTGCTGAATCTTTTGCCCAAAGAAACCGAGTCGCTGCAGCGGCTGCAGGCGTTACGCGAACGCTCTGACATCAAGGGTGTTCTCGTCGTTTCATTTTCATCTGAGGCCAGACTCGACGAAGAAACTTTGCTTTCGGCTGCGCGACAGCTCGAGGCAACAGTGGCCGCCAACGATTTTCTTAAGACCAACACCAGCCGCGTGATCTATGAAGTGCCCGGCGGCTTTTTGCAACGATATTCTTTGTATTATGCAGAGATCGAAGACCTCGAGAAGGTTTATGCCCGTCTCAAGGCGACGATCGACCAGGCAAAGCGCAGTGAGAACCCATACTTCGAAGATCTGGAACAGGCGGCCCCGTCGCGCTTTTATGTCGGTGACATTCTCAACAAATACCGCAAGAAATATCTGAGCGGCAACGCATTCATTGACGCCGAAAAAAAGCGGATTTCGATTCTACTGTCGCTCAAGACCGCGCCCGACAATATTCAATTTTCACAGTCGCTCATTTCGACGCTTAAAGACAGTCTCACACCTTACGCCCAAGAACATGCGCTGAAACTGCATTTCAGCGGCAGGTACGCCGACGATGTCGCCAAACAAAAACAGCTCGCAGAAGATATCAACCAGTCGACGACGATTACTCTGCTGATTCTGGCAGCTTCGCTCATCATCTTCTTTCGTTCGATGCGGGTCATTCTCGTGATCGGACTGCCGGTGATCGCGGCGCTTGGCTACACCTACTTTACCGCCTGGTACTTCATGGGCCAGATCAGTATCATCAGCTCTTTTTTGACCGCAATTCTGCTCGGACTCGGCGTCGATTACGGCATTCACCTGTTCGCCCGATACAAAAGTGAAAGGCTTAAACAGCGCGGCATGACCCAGGCTCTCGAAATAACAATGCGCAACCTGTTTCGCGGGCTCAGCTTCGGCATGATCAGCACCGCCGCGGTGTTTCTGACGTTGAGCTTTTCGCGTTTTATCGCCTTTGCTGAATTTGGCAAGATCGCCTTCTCGGGCATTGTGTTCTTCTTTATCGCGTTCATCTTGTATTTTCCGGCTTTGGTTTTTCTGACAGAGAAATTCTCTCAGGGCACGACCGAACCATCGCATATGCTTGAAAAGACCCGCAAGATACGCGGCTGGCACGTGACGCTCATTGCCATGATCTCGGTCATCGGCATCGTGACGGTGGTGAATCCGCCCTTTGAATATGACTTCTTTGAACTCGATCAGGTCGACAGAACGGCGCGCAAGACTGCACTCACCTCAGAAGATGCGCAGTTCACGATTATGGAGAACCGTCGCCACATGGTGATTTACCAGTTCGACAGCCTGGCCGAACTCGCGGCGACAGAAGAGAATCTGCGGCAGCGCGCCGGCAGCGGTGAGTTTCACAGCATACGCGACCTGATACCGGCAAATACAGCTGCGAAACAAAAGATCTTGAGCGCTATTCACCAGCAGCTGCGGCAGGCAGAAGTCTACAGTTTGCTGAAGCTCGACACTGAGAATTTGCGCAAGATTCGCGTGGGTCTGGCGATGACCTCAGCCCCGCCACCGACAGTAAGTGATATTCCCGAGGCGTTTAAGCAGCACCTGATTGTGAAGGGAAATTACTTCTTGTATATTTTCACGCGCGACACGAGCGCGATGCGGCGCGGTGTTCTCGATTTTGCAGCTAACTACCGCGAAGCGTGCAGCGCTCCGATTACCGATGCAAAGAGCTGCCCGCCTGAAAAGCGGTACCGCGGTATTTCAGACCTCTACGTGCTCGACGATATTCTGCAGACAGTGATGAGCGATCTGTTGCGTGAAATATTACTCATTGCAATTGTCATAGCGATCATCGTGCTGTCGATGACGCGCCGCGTTGCGGGTGTGACGCTGATTCTCGCGCCGCTGATCGCCGGCCTTTTGGGGCTCTTTGCGCTCGTCGGGGTGAGCCACCAGATTGCGAACGTTTGGCTGTTCGAATTTAACTACATCAATCTGCTCGCGATACCGATTCTTTTGGGTGTCGGCATCGACAACGGTATTTATCTCTATTCACACGCGCGTGAACTGGGTCTTTCTCAGGTGAACCACATCATGACCAGTACCGGCGGCTCGATATTCATTTCGAATTTCACCACGGCTATGGGGTTTTTGTCGCTGACGATCTCAAGCCACGTCGGGCTCGCCTCGTTTGGCTTCGTGACCTTTGTGGGCATGCTGTGTATTTTTTACGCGTACCGGCTGCTTTTTCCCGCTCTGGCGCGATTCTTTCAAAAGCTTGAGGCTGAGATTTGAAGCGCTCGGCGGTTTGGGCTGTTACCGGATTTATTCTGACCTTTTCGCTGCGCGGCCAAAGCTACGAGCTGAAGCCTGAAAAAGAGGCCATTGCCAAAATCGAAGCCGCGGCCGCATCTGCAGATAACGCTACCCTCGTCAGCGAATGCGACCGCCTGCTCGAAAACCACCACATCAGTGCCTATGCCTGGTTTCTTTGCGGCAAACATCTGTTATCGGTGAAGACCAATGATCTGAAACTGGCGCGCGCATATACCCGCACGGCCTACGTGCGTCTCGAAAAAGCCACTCGCGATTTCAAGCGCACGGGAAAACAACTCTATCTTGCTCTTGACGGTGAGCAGTACATGGGGCTCGCCGCGATGCTGCTCGGCGATCTCGACCGCGCCCAGGTACATTTTCGGAGTGTCTTGGCGCGCGACAACCGTATGGCTTCTGCCTGGTACAATCTGGGAGTTATTTATGAACTGAAAGGCCTGAACGAAGAGTCGATGCGGTCGTTTGACCGCTACCTGCGCGTCGTTGGCGCGAGCAAAGAAAGCGAATTCTAATCGCGCCGCTATTTCAGGTCTTGGTTGGCTTTTTTCCAGCTGTCTGATTTTTCATGCTGCTGGTGTTCGTCGTGCAGCGATTTCATCGGCTCGCCCTTGAGATCGATCTTCTCTTTTTTGACATCGCTGCCATCGTAGCGCAAGGCCGTGCCGGCATTGAGTTCAATATCATTCAAAAAGTCTTGCATCATCAGGTTCGGGTCACTCTGCAAACCCGTCTCGCGCACAAAATCAGTCATAATAACCTTGCCGGTAAAAAGAACAAGTCGGGTCTGCGACTTGCTCGCTTCGACGGTAAAGCCAGTACCCCGCACGCCGGCAGTCACGACCGGGGTCTTGATCGCCCATTTACCCGAAGCATCGCGGCCCGACTTTCTGAACAGCATACTGATTGCACCGTCGGTCTGGTAATATTGCGAACCGGGGCGAATTTCGAGCGAGGTATTCTGGTTCATGAAAAACGATGCCCCATCAGACATTTGCACACCAACTTTGGCCTTGGCTTTGGTGACGACCGTGTCGCCTTCTCTGAGCACTGTGCCCAATTTCAACCCGGTGGTTTTACCTGAACTCTTAATTTCCGCATTGCCCGAGAGATATGTCACGCGCCCTTCAACCGCACAAAGTGTGCCTGTCGCCAACAGCAAGATGGCAGCAAAAACTTGTTTCAGGTTCGCGTGCATTTTCATATTACCTCTCTAGTAGTGATAACGTGCCGACACAGCGCTGAAAAACGTGTCGAGCTTAAAGGCATTGGCGTTCATCGCAAAATCAATGTTCACCTTATCGGCGGGCGTCCAGCCTAAGCCCATCGCGACGATCAGTTCGTCTTCGCCGAAGAATGCACGGTCGGTCGTGATGGTCTGTGTCGCGGTCTTATCGGTGCTGGTCTTGTTTGAGAAAACATTCTTGCGTACACCCATACGCGTTTTGAAGGTTTCAAAAGTCTTGTGCTCAACCGCAACCCCAACGGGTATGTAGAAATGGTCTTTCTCGAACGACAGGTTACTCTGCGTCACGTTATTCACCGATGTATATGTGACGGATGCAGTGCCTACACCGGCTGAATAAATTACCTTGAGCTTGCCCTCTTGAAACATCTGGTGGTAAGCTGCGTCTAGCGCGATGTTCAATGCGGATGCAGAAGCGCCATGCGAGATCGCCGTCGCGGCAAGGTTGGCGCCGCGAATTTCATAGGGCATCTTATACTGGTCGAAATTAGCTGCAATGATCAGGCGGTCTTGACCCACTGGCATAACATACCGTCCAAGAAAACCGATCGATGGGGCCGCCGAACTTTTGACGGTTGTATTTTCACTGCCCGTCGTGGTTGTCGTGTTGTATTCGATATTCATAAGCGGCAGGTCGCTCGAAAGCGACAGGTCGAGATAACCCGGCCCGAGGTTTTTCCACTGCACACCGAGGCCGACACCAATATTGTGCGCACTCATCATGTATTTTGCGACGGTGCCGGTCGCAGCGACCGCCGTATCGACGCCGTTACGCATGTTTGCGTAGCTGACCCGCAGACCGAGATTCAGGTCGCCCATCGCCATACCATACATGAGGTCGAGATTGCCGAAACCTTTGTTCGTTTTGTTAAGAATGCCAAGCTGTGCCCCGGTGAAATCACCGGCGTACCCGGTGACGCCGCTCGTAAGACCGCCCGCCTGCGGAAATTTATCGAACAACGCCTGAGTTGACCCGAGCGCGCTGTTGGCGTTGAGCGGTCGTCGTACGAAGACTGCCAGCTTTTGGTTCGCTGGCAGAGGCACGGTCGCACCACCCCAGACAAGGTTAGCGCCGAGCCAGCCTTCGAGATAGGCAGTGCCATAGTTCATCAGCTGGCCGGGGTTCATGAACATGTTCATATCAGATTCAATGAGACGGTTCGGTACGCCCAACCCACGGGTCTGAGTATCGAGCGGCTGGTTAACGCCGTTAATATCTGAGAGGTAACAATTATCAGATGAGCCAGCGGCACACACCGTCGGGTCGGTCGCTGTTGCCGGCGGTTCGGCAAACACCGTCGCCGGTATCGCGCTCTAGAGTAACAGAAGAACACGAGAAAAACTTTTCATAGCTCAAGGTATCGCGCCAAAGCAGAGCGTCAAGTTTGTTTGCTGAGATTTATTTCGGACACCACAGACAAGTACATTGCCGAACCTTACGGTTTATTTGCGCCGATGCTTCTTGCCTGTCGCGAAAACACCTTGCTTCTTGTTCCAGGTGAACTCTACCCAGGTCGGAAAATCCAGGGTGTTGCCAATCGCTGCCTTTTCATCATGGTTCAACTTTTCGTTCAGGCTGAGCGCTGCTTCGACGCCGAATCTGTTCTTGGTAGTGTCACAATAGGCGCTGATCGCCGTGCCTTTTCTGGGCAACTGGTACGTCGGCAAAATTCCTGCGTCGCCCGCGCTCGCAAGTTGCGGTAACTGATAGAAGCGCTTCAGCGTAGCCGGTGAAGCCAGATCTCGGCAGTGAACCTGGGGCAAGAGCCCCGCTATTGGTTCGAGTCTACCGTGATTCAGCTGGTAGAATTTTAGTTCGCTGCGATAGGTATCCATATCGTTTTCATAGTAATGCGCGAGAATGGCCCCTTTGCCTTCAGGAAAATAAATCGCAAATTCATGACGCACAGAACCTGCACCAGTACCCGTATCCACAAAAGCGGCATAACCGTTGGAGATATCGACTTTAGCGATGCCATCGTCGTCAAACCCCGGGTCTTCAACCCAGGTCTGCAGCCATTTGCCGTTCTGGCTGCGCAACGAATCGGGCTTCAGTTTGTTGATGAGTTCGACGATCGTCGGTTTAGGTTCGGTGGCGCGCATTACAGAGATACCGGCTCCGAGCGAAAGTATCAAACCTGCAAATGCAGCGATTTTTCGTGGGCAGCGAAACTTGGCGATCATGTCATCAGACTTCGCCACCTGCCGATGCGACGTAAAGGCATAAGCCTATGTGTATAACGGTCTCAGATAAAAATCTGGGGCAGATTGGGATACATAACTCGCTGCAGCACGCACCTGCCATTGCCCGAGCACCCTGTCAACAAACCTCCGGGCACCTCTGCGCCCTCCGTGGTTTAATTTCTCCCATTTTATTCCAGATGCCTGCGTAAACATTGACCGACCAAACCAACTCTGAAAGTCAGCTCCATGGATCTTCAATGCAGACGCTGCCATAAGCCCATTGCCGCCGATGGCATCAATATTCAGCAGATGATCGCCAAGTGCGGCGCTTGTGGCGCTGTGTTTACGTTTAACCCGGGTGACGCCGCAGCGCCAGACAAACCTCGTGCGGCGAGGGGGGTGATTCCGATTCCCGCCCGTTGGAAAATGAGCCAAGAGGGCGGTGCGTTGGTGTTTTCAAACCGCTGGTTCCGGCCGGTATTTATTTTTCTCGCAGTCTTCTGCGTCGTGTGGGATAGCTTCTTGGTCTTGTGGTATTCACTCTCACTCGGTAGCGGCGACGGCACCCCTTCTGCATTCTCTGTCATTTTTTTGGTGTTTCCGCTGCTACACGTCGCCGTCGGTCTGGGCCTGACGTATTACACCATCGCGGGGTTTATCAACACCACAACGATCACAGTCGACCGCGGCAGCCTGAGGCTGCGGCATTTTCCGCTGCCATGGCTTTATTCGGGCACCATCGCCACGCATGAGATCGACCAGATATTCTGCAAAGAGACCGTGCAGACCAACAAAGGCACTGCCTGGTACCGTTATGCGGTGAGCGTGCTGCTCAAGAACGGCCGCGAACGCAAACTGATAGCCAACCTCGACGCGCCCGAAGAGGCGCTCTACCTCGAAGCCGAAATTGAAAAGTTTCTCGGCATCACCGACCGTGCCGTGGCGGGTGAGTACAAGGGATAGAGGGTCCCTGAAAAACGAACCCGTTATTCAGGCAAAGGTATTCGATCAGTTTCGTGCGGTACGATGCCCATGGCATTCGCCTTCCAGTCGGCTTTTGCCTTTTCGATTCGCTCTTTAGAACTCGAGACAAAGTTCCACCAGAGATGGCGCGCTTCGGCATGTTTCTTGCCGCCGAGCAAAACCCCGCGCGCAGCAGAGGGGGATTCAAGACGAATCTCAGAGGCCGAACCGAAGACAATCATAGATCCCACTTTTGCTTCAAGGCCGTCGACTGTGAACGAACCTTGCGAAACATAGAGCGCACCTTCTTGCCCTGCAGGTAGCTGCAGATCGATCGTTGCCGCCTCGCGCGCGCGCACATCGGCATAAAAAAGCGGCGAGTGTGTTTTTACGGGCGAGATCTTGCCCATGAGCGAACCAGCGATCAGCCGGATTTCGTAACCTGCACCGGCAAGCACCGGTATCACGTCTGCCCCGTAGTGGTCAAAAGCCGGCTCGGTTTCTTCATGTTCGACCGGCAGCGACACCCATGTCTGAATACCTTCAATCTGGTTGTGGCCGTCTTCGATAAGCGAGTGTTCGCTGTGCACAATGCCCCGGCCCGCCGTCATCCAGTTGACTTCGCCGGGGCGAATGGGTAGCTCGGTGCCAAGGCTGTCGCGGTGGCGAATGACGCCGCTGTAGAGATAGGTTATCGTCGAAAGCCCAATATGCGGGTGCGGCCTCACCGTCAGTTCGTCGCCTGTCTTGATTGTCGCAGGCCCGAAATGATCGACAAATACAAAAGGCCCTACCGTACGCGCGTCGATGTGCGGTAGAATGCGCAGCACCTGAAAACCGTCGCCAAGATCTTTGAATTTTCCGCTAATGATTCGGGCCATGGCTCAATCTAAGCAGAGGTTCGGTCAGCATCCATTTTTCTTCTTTGCTGAATGTCACCTCTGGTTCAGTGGGACATTCATCTACCGATATGACCGACCACAGAAACAGGCGTCTGGAAGCACAGCTGGTCGAGGCCGGCAAATGGCACAGTATACTCGTGATTGCACTCGCGATCGCAGTGCTCATCAGCTGGCAGCTCGACTGGCGCATTGTGAAACAGCCGATCGCCAAATTTGTTTCGATGAACCCGCTGACGGCGGTTTTCTTCATTCTGAGCGGATTCATCTACCTTCTGCAGCTGCGCGCGCCAGAAAAGAGGTTCGTGCAGCCGCTGGTTTTGTTTTTGACATTTGTTATCGTTGTGCCCTCTGCGTTGCGGCTGGCAGAGATCTTCTGGGGTCTTGAATTCAAGGTCGACCAGATTCTGTTCGCGAGCAAACTTGCCGATGAAGTCGTCAACAACATACCCAATCGTGTAGCGCCGAATACGGCCACCTGCTTCGTACTGCTCGCACCCGCGATGGCTTTGCTGAACAAAAAAAGCAGAGCCGCGGCCTATGCCGCGCAGGTGGGTGGCACGGCAGTGCTTGCAATTTCAGTGCTGAGCCTTCTGGGCTATCTGTACCAGGTGCCCGAATTCTACGGACCTCTGGTGAAATATACACCGATGGCGATACATACAGCGCTGTGCTTTTTCGTTATGGCGCTTTCGGTGCTTTATGCAACGCCCGAGCGTGGCTTCGTCGGCGTCTTCACGAAGCGCCTCGCGGGCAGCAAATCAGCGCTGCTGCTGATACCGGCGATCTTCGTCGTGCCCGTTGTGTTTGGCTATCTGCGACTGCGCGGCCGCTGGGGTGAAGAATATCCCGTTGAATTCGGCGTCGCGGTATTGATTTTACTCATCATGGTGGTACTCTTTTCGCTCGCCTGGCTGAACGCAAGGGTACTCAACAAACAGCATGCGCTACTGCTTGCATCAGAAGCAAAACTTGAATTATTCAATAAACAACTGGAATCGAAGGTGCAAGAAAAGGCCTCAGCTATCTTGCGAACCGAAAGCAGATTGAAGCATATTCTCGATTCGATGCTCGAAGGCATTCAGATCATCGACCGCAACTGGGTGTATCTTTATGTGAACGAAGCCGTCAGCAAACAGGCACAAAAACCGGTCAGCGAGCTCTTGGGCAAGCGCTTTCTCGACCTGTATCCCGGCGTAGAAAAAACCGATCTGTTTTCTACTCTGATGCACACGATGCAACAGCGCGAGCCAAGGCATCTCGAAACCCCGTTCGAGCATGCAGACGGTCGGGTCGGCTGGTATGAAATGAGCATTCAGCCAATTCCAGAGGGCATTTTTATCCTTACGATCGATATCACCGAAAGGCATAAGGCACGCGAAGAACTGGTCGAGGCGAACGAACAACTTGAAATCAAGGTGGCTGAGCGCACCGCGCAACTCAAAAACATCAATACCGAACTCGAAGCTTTTTCCTATTCGGTATCGCATGATCTGAAAGGGCCGCTGCACACCCTCGAGGGTTATGCGGCCATGCTCGAAAAAATGGCCGGTAGCTCACTCACCCCTCAGGCACTCGAGATTCTGATTTCAATGCGCGCGCAGGTCAAACGCATGGAAAGACTGATACAAGATCTGCTCGACCTCGCAAAGCTCGGCACTCAGGCTATTAGGGCAGAGCAGGTCGACATGCGCGCACTCGTCGGCGACGTCGTCGCCGAAGCCAGCCACCGTGCGTTTACAACCGCATCGGTCAACGTTCAAGAGCTGCACCACGTGACCGCAGACAAAGAACTGCTGCGCCAGGTTTTTTACAACCTCATCAGCAATGCCCTTAAATATTCGTCGCGCAGCGAGAGGCCCCATGTCGAAATCTATTCTGAGCAGAACGAGCGCGAAACAACCTATCACGTCAGAGACAATGGAGTCGGTTACGACATGGCGCTGGCTGATAAACTGTTTTCGCCCTTTCAGAGGTTGCACAAAACGAGCGATTTTGAAGGCAGTGGCATAGGCCTTGCTATCGTACAGCGTATTGTACACAAACATGGTGGCAGGGTCTGGGCGACTTCAAGCCCGGGCAACGGCGCGACTTTTAGTATCAGTATTCCGCGGGCGCTGCAGGTATCGGCGGCTTAGATTGAACGCTCAAAAATTGACACGCCCTGCCGCCCGGGGGCGATCTACCCCTATGGAGGCCACATGAGACTTATCGCTGCACTTACCTCGGCCCTGCTTACCTGCGGGTTGGCCGCGCAAGACAAGCCCCTGCCTGTACTGCAATACGTCGACGGCCACGGCAACTCGTACGAATTCACGCAAGACGGATCAACCTACGTACTCGATTTTGCCCCTGTCAAAAAAGACATGAAGTCGCGCAAATATGACGGCGGTGAACCCGCCACACGCCGGTTAAGCAAAGACCGATTCGATACCGTTCTTGCCCGCATGGACGAGGCAATCAAGAAGAAGCGTCTCGCCCGCAGCCGTGACCGCGGCACAGCGCTGATCATAAAAGAGAGTAAGGGCGACTTCAAAGAGTATATTTTGCCTGAAGGCAGCAAAGACATCAAAGAAATCGAAGCCCTACTTTACACGTTGTTCTAGTTTCATATTTTATGGTGCGCTGCGCGCACCATAAAATATGAAACGTCCCTTTCTCACTGCCAAGTGGCAAAATCTTTTCATGGCAAATTACGAGGTCGCGCAGTCGCTGCTCGAAAAATTCGTACCGGCCGGCACAGAACTCGACCTGTTTCAAGGCAAGGCACTGGTCTCGCTCGTCGCCTTTCAGTTTCAGCAAACGCGGGTGAAAGGCTTCAAAGTTCCCTGGCATGTTAATTTTCCCGAAATTAATCTGCGCTTTTATCTGAAGCGAGTGCATGAGGGTGAACTGCGCCGGGGTGTTGCGTTCATTCGGGAAATTGTGCCGCGCCAAGCGATTACTCTGGTGGCCAATCTACTCTTCAACGAAAACTATGTCACGCGCAAGATGGCAGAGCGCGTGCGCGTGGCTGATAATCAGCTCAAAGCGGTGTACACATTCGTCGAAGAAGACCGCACACAGACGATCAGCGCCGTGTCGGGTATATATCCGCAAAATCTGAAACCCGGCAGCCTCGAAGATTTCATCACCGAACACTACTATGGTTACACCGGCGGCCAGGGCCAGCGCACAATCGAGTACCGCGTTGAACACCCGTCGTGGCGCACCTACACTCTGCAGGACTATCGCGTCGACGTCGACTTCGGCGCAGTTTATGGCGAGGCGTGGTCGCGCCTGACGGGCATGAAGCCGCACTCTGTGTTGCTGGCTGAAGGCTCAGACGTCAGTGTGTATGCCGGCGAGAAACTTACTTAGTATGCCCAAAAGAATAAAAAGTGCACGGAACGCCGCCGACTTTTCAGCCGGCGACTATGCACAGCTGATCGACGAACTCTATTACCATAACCGCAAGTATTATCTCGAAGATGAACCTGAAATCTCTGACGCCGAATATGATGAGAAGATGCGCCTGCTGCAGCAGGTTGAGGCGCTGCACCCTGAATGGCTGAGGCCCGATTCGCCGACGCAAAAAGTCGGCGGTGAAGTTCGCGAAGATTTTGCCGAGGTGAAGCACGACCCGCCGATGATGAGCCTCGACAACGCGATGAACCTTGAAGAACTCAGGGCCTTTCACGACCGCCTCGTGAAGGCGGGCATTAAAGAACCCGTCTACCACGTAGAACCGAAATTTGACGGGCTCGCGATCGACCTCGTTTACGAGAACGGTGTGCTCGTTGTCGGGTCAACGCGCGGCAACGGCGAGGTCGGCGAAGACATCACGCACAACGTCAAGACGGTAAAGAATGTTCCGCTGCGGCTCATGGTCGATAGCCCGCCCGCGAAGGTCACGATTCGTGGTGAAGTGATTATCAAGCTGGCCGACTTTCAAAAGATCAACGAACGCCAGGCCAAAGACGGCAAAAAGCTTTTCGCAAACCCCCGCAACACCGCCGCCGGTGCGCTGAGGCAGCAAGACTCCTCGCAGGCGAAAGATAAAATGCTGTCGTTTTTCCCGTACACGCTCGCAAAATTCGACGACCCCAAGAAGCGTTTCGCGAAAGAAATGCGCAAACAAGATTCTATCTGGAAATCGGTCTTTCCAGAATTAGGATTCAGAACTTCGGCGTACCACCTGACGGCAGATTTTGACGGCGTCGCGAAGTATTACGAAGAGATGATCGTGAGCCGAGCCAACATCGAGTACGACCTCGATGGGCTCGTGATTAAGCTGAACGACACCACCGAATGGGAAAACTTTGGCGCGACGACGAAAGCACCACGCTGGGCGATCGCACTGAAGTTTCCCGCGCGATCGGGGGTCACGAAACTCGAACGTGTAGTCTATCAGGTCGGGCGCACAGGTGTTGTTACGCCCGTGGCCGAACTCACACCGATAAACCTCGGCGGCGTCATGGTCGCTCGCGCTTCTCTGCACAATGCCGACGAGATCGAGCGCCTCGGCTTGCACGAGGGCGACTATGTCGAGGTTGTGCGTTCGGGCGATGTAATACCCAAAGTTGTGGCGGCAGTGGCCGACAAGCGTGCTAAAAAGGCCAAACCCGTTGCGTTCGTCAAAAAATGCCCATCGTGCGGCAGACCGCTCGAACGTGAAGACGTGTTCTTTCGCTGCGTGAATGCGGCCTGCCCCGAAATGAACGAGGCGTTTCTGCAGTTCTTTGTCTCCAAAAACGGGCTCGATATCGAATCATTGGGAGCCGAATGGGTTGCGAAACTCTACCAGAACAAAGTGATATCCGACTATGCTGATTTGTTCGCCGTAACCAAGGCCGACCTCTTGCAATTTGAGGGCATGGGCGAAATTCTCGCGGCGAAAATTTTGCAGTCGATCGACGCACGCCGCAAAATTTCATTCAGCAAACTGCTGACCGCCGTGGGCATACCGAACGTGGGCGAGCATGTGGCATCGATTCTGGCCGATCATTTTGCCGGTCCCGAGGCGCTTGCCGAGGCAACCGAAACCGAGCTGACCGCGATTCACGAGATCGGCCCCGGCACTGCCGCCTCGGTGCAGCAATGGTTCGCCGACAAGGTCAATAAAGCGCGGCTGAAGAAGCTTGTGAAAAACGGTGTCGAAATTGTGCGCGAAGAACGCGCAAAAATCTCTGACGCATTCGTGGGCAAAAGCTTTGTTTTTACCGGAACCTTGACACAATTCACACGCGATGGGGCCGAAGCAGAGGTTAAGGCCCGTGGCGGCCGGGCATCGTCGTCGGTCAGTAAAAAAACCGATTTCGTTGTGGTGGGGGCCGATGCGGGCAGTAAGGCGCAAAAAGCAAAAGAGCTGGGAGTGCCAATAATAAGCGAAGCAGAGTTCGCCGCTATGCTCTAATTTCGCTGTTCGCGCCAATAAGCTATGGGCTTAAGCCCATAGCTTATTGGCGCTATGAAAGCAGTCGCAACAGACTTTACCCGTCCCATTTGGGAATCTCTCGGCTGGGAAGCGTTCGGCGTTGAAGACCGCGTCGAAATCAAGTCGGTGACCCAAGATAGCCGCGAAGTGAAAAAAGGCTCAGCTTTTTTTGCATACGACGGCAGCAAGGTCAGCGGCAAAGACTTCATCTGGGAGGCCTTCGACAAGCAGGCGGCAGCCGTTTTTATCGACCGCGAATATAAAGACGAGATATTTCGCGACGCGCGCTATAACCTGCACTTGCCAATATTCTTCACCCCTGATTTTCTGAGGGCCGCAGGCAGAACGATTTCATTCTTTTTCGGCGAACCCACGCGCTACATGGCCTGTGTCGGCGTCACCGGCACAAACGGCAAGACAACCATCGCGCACTCGCTGTACCAGGCGCTGAACCAGCTGGGCAAAACCTCAATGTATATTGGCACTCTGGGTATGGAGGTTTCACGCCATAAGACTGTGACGGGCATGACGACCCCCGACACGGTGACCCTGCAGAGTATGCTGCACCAGGGCCAGAAGCAGAAGGCCCTTTATGCATGCCTTGAAACCAGTTCGCATGGTTTGGCGCAAGGGCGACTCGAAGGCATCAACTTTCAGATTGGTATTTTTACGAACCTGACGCAAGACCATCTCGACTACCACCGCAACATGGAGTCGTATTACCGGGCGAAGCGCCGGCTCTTTGAATACATGCTGTTCTCTTCACGCAAGCAGCCCGAATCTGCGAAGGGTGCCGTCATCTGTATCGATGACGACTACGGGCGCCGCCTGTACCTTTGGCTCAAGAGCCAAACACCTTCTTTCCCGGTTATTTCGCTGAGCCTGCGCGACAAGACAGCAGACGCCTACATCACCGATGTCGAAGCGACTTTCGACGGTTACAGCTGCGTGCTGGTATTTGCCCAGAAGAGTTACTTTATCAAAACACGATTGCTCGGTCGCTTCAACCTCATGAATCTTTCGTCAGCGTTTCTGGCATTACTCTGCCTCGGCTTCGGCACAGAAGAAGCCCTCGCCGCAATTCAGCAGGTCGAACCTGTACCCGGTCGCTTTGAAGTGTTGCGCGGCAAAGAGCAGCGCGCGGTCATCATCGACTATGCACACTCGCCCGACGCGCTTGCCAAGGTGCTCGAGACCGCACAAGAACTCACGCCCGCGCGTGTCATCGGCCTCTTCGGCTGCGGCGGCGACCGCGACAAAGACAAACGCCCACAGATGGCAGAGGTCGCGAGTCTGCATTCAGACCTGTGCATTCTCACCAATGACAATCCGCGCAGCGAAGACCCGAAGAATATCATCGAAGATATGCGCAAGGGTCTAAAGACCGCGCGCTATCTGGTGATCTCAGACCGCGAGAAGGCGATTCGCGCTGGCTTACAGATTCTCGGACCAAGACAGGTGCTGGTGATCGCCGGCAAAGGCCATGAGGATTACCAGATTATCGGCAATAAGACGCTGCACTTTTCAGACCGCGACACTGCACTAAAGTTAATGGGCTCTTTAAAAATCAGGTAATCTGAGAACGCGCCGAGACTAAGGGCATCCGCTTATCTGCACCGTTGCTGTCGCGCCCGTACCACCGCCACCGGTAATGCTTACCGTTGTATCCGTGCCATAGCCTGACCCGCCCGAAGTAATGCTCGCAGAGGCAACGCTGGTCGGCGCCAGATTGGCAAACGCTGTTGCTCCACTACCACCGCCACCAGAGATAGTCACAGTAGGTGGTGATGTATAACCTGAACCCGAACCCGTAAGCGTCAGCGAGGCTACACTTCCATTGCCAAGATTTGCGATCACATTACCGGCAGTGCCCGGCCCCAGCGGCGCGAGGCCTACAGTACACATTGAGGAGTACCCTGTCCCCCCAGACTGAACCATTGCCGTGCCAATTTGCCCAGCAGTCACAGTAACCCCCGCTATTGCACCTGTGCCCCCACCTCCGGTACAGTTGCAAGGGTAAGGGCCGCCGGTGGTGTATCCGGTACCGGGTGCACCCACTGCGAACGAGGTTACCGTATAACTCATGACAGGCGTTGCCGACGCACCTGTGCCTCCACCGCCCGAAACATTTACAGTGCCACTAAACGCTGGCCCTGTAAAGCCAGTGCCACCAGAGTTGACTGTGTAGCTGGCGACTGTCGTCGGCGTGAGCAATGCCGAGAAAGTGGCACCAGTCCCCGAACCATTTGCTGTGATTGTGGGCACCGTTGTGAAGTTTGTGCCACCCGAAGTTACAGTGACGCTCGCAATGGGGCCGGTGCATGCACCCGGCGCACCTGACTTTGAAGTGGCGGGTTTGTCGAAGCCTTCCCAGCTCTGGCAGTGACATAATAATAATACTGTAAATAAGAGGCAATGGCGAAACATGCATTAGAATTATCGCCAAGGCGACAGCGTAAACGCCATTTTTTTGGCTGGGAATATGGCAGGCGTTAAGGCTTCAGATATTTACGGTCGAACCAGAACGTACCGAACGGCAGACACGAAAGCACCCAGCATAATATCAATTGAGTCTCTGGCCACTTTTCCCTGAGAAAAAGAATAAACGCCCAGACGCAATAAACCACAAAGAGTAATCCATGCAGCGAGCCGACGATTCTGACTGCGAGGGGTTGGCCCAAATAGTATTTGAGCGGCATGGCGACGCCCATGAGCAGCAGAAATGAAATTCCCTCGAGGTAACCCAGCAGGCGAAACGATGTCAACAATCCAATTCACCAGCCCTTCGATACGCTGCGCTACTCAGGGCGGGCTCCTTAGCAGTCTAATTCACCTGCGATGACGTTCATCGAGCTCATGTTCGCGATCGCGTCGGCCAAGAGGCCTCCCGTCACCATTTCGGGAAATGCCTGATAATACCAGAAGCAAGGCCGGCGCACGTGCACGCGCCACGGGCTCTTTTTGCCGCGCGAGACGATTGTGAAACCGAGTTCGCCGTTAGCCGCTTCGGTCGAGAAATAGTGTTCGCCGGTCGGCACCTCGATACCGTGCATGATAATCTTGAAGTGATAGATCAGGTCTTCCATTGAAGTGTAGACTTTGTGCTTTGGCGGCAGATAGGCGTGCGGCAAATCGGCGTGGTATGCCCCTTCGGGAATGTTGTTCACGAGCTGGCCAATGATGCGCAGCGACTGGCGCATTTCTTCGAGGCGCACGAGGTAACGGTCGTAGACGCCGCCGTCTTCGCCGATCGGCACATCGAAGTCGACCTGGTCGTAATACATGTAAGGCGAACTCACCCTGACATCGTAGTCGACGCCCGCAGCGCGCAGGTTCGGGCCCGTGAAACCATAGGCGAGAGCGCGCTCGCCCGATATTTTACCGACTCCTCGCGTGCGGTCATAAAAGATGCGAGACTTAGTCAGCAGAGTGTCGGTCTCGTTCAGCACCTTCGGAAAAGTTTTTAAGAACTTTTTGACATCCTCAACAAACTGAGGATATATATCTTTCTCAAGACCGCCGACCCTGCAAAAGGTATTCGTCAAACGTGCGCCCGTCATTTTCTCGAGAATCTGGTAGATGTCTTCACGTTTGTGAAACATATAAAGAAAAGACGCGAACGCGCCCAGGTCGACGCCGAGAATGCCGAGACAGATAATGTGGTCGATGATGCGTGAAAGCTCAGAAATGATCATTCGCACAACGAGGGCTTTGGGCGGCGCAGTGATGCCCATCATCGACTCGACCGCGAGAATCCAGCCGATGTTGTTCATCGGCGTCGAGACATAGTTCATGCGGTCGGTGCAGACGAGAAATTGATTGTAGCCATAGTGCTCGCCGAGCTTTTCGAAGCAGCGGTGCACATAGCCCGTGTGAATATCGACCGACTCGATGGTTTCGCCGTTCAGAATGAGATGGTTTTCCAAAATACCATGAGTTGCCGGGTGCGAGGGGCCCAGGTTAATGCGCATGCGGCCGTCGGGCAGCTCACCCACGCGCACACCCGGTTGGGTCACTGGCAGCCAGCGCGTGCCGTCACCTGCGGGCAGGTTCGTGAAGTTACGGTTGTTCGCGTTGACTTCGCCTTGCATAGCTAAGGCGTCCCGATCATCTCGCTGTCACGTAAATTGTTTTTCGACTCTTCGTTTCCCTTCGGGAAACAGAGAGTCGAATGACTATAACTCAACCTTGCCAAAACGCCGTACCAGCGTCCGCGCCAGAAGCAGCATCAACAGGCCCACAACTGCTGTGATAAGCCGCAGATAATCTGGAGTAAAGCTGACCGATGACACGATCAGCGACGGGTCTTGCTGGTACACAACGACTGTGACTGCATCACCCGGCAGCGGGTTTCGCGCGAAGGCCAGAAAGCAACCACTGATGAGGTACGGGTCTTGAGAAAAACCCGGCACGCGGTAATTATAAGCACAATCACTCTGGCCGATACCGCGCGAGCTCGTATTTGAAGTGGCAAAGCGTACCTTGCTCACGAACTGCGCCTGTATCTTTTCGCCTGTGCTGTAACGCACCAGATTCACGACCGGCCCCAGCACCTGGCCAAAGAACATGAAAGCTCCGATGTAAGGCAGATATTTGTAAAGCCACCTCATAAATTTTGCGTCGTAATCTGCATTGGCCATGGGCATTCAAAATTCGCTCACGAAGCCTGCGTCAAGCCAAATGCGGTCGCACGAAAACGAGATATTTTTGGCACCGGCAAGGCGGCACGCACTTCTTTTTGGTATGGTAAATTCTCGGCAATGAATTGACTTACTATGTCGGCCATCAGGCTTGCAATGTAGGGTTTAGGATCGCCGATCGATGATAAAAGTTACGCAGCTACAGCAGGTACACCAGGTACTCAATACGGTCATGGGCAAAAAACCGTGCTCGCTGCTCGTTGAGGGCGCAGAGCACCCTGCGGGTTTTATCTCGTACGCGCACCTCGATTCAGGTCTTGAGCTCAAGATTCGCACACAATTTCTTGATTCGCCGCTCGAAAGGCGGGTACTGATTCGCCACAACAAGAAGCGCATCGTCGCCGTCTGTGCTTTTCTGCTGCGCAACGGCCCGACCGAGATTCTGCGCCCGCATGCGCTCGAAATCACCGACGATACGCTCAAAGATGTTTCTGAAACTGATAATTCATCGCGTTTTTTTATGACGAACCTGACTTCGTCGAAAGAAATTGCATTCGTTATCGAGGCAAACAAGAAAAAAGTCAACGGATTTGTGATCAACTTCTTTGACAGCGAAATCAAGCAGCTTGTACCGTATCACAAGATATTTCTGGGTAGCGGAGAAACGAGCGACATGCGACTTAAGCACCTGCAGAAGAACCCGCGCATCATCTATTACAGCCCCGAACCGCCGGCGAAGTTTAATCCCCGCCAGTATTTTCCGCAGGATATCTACCTTTCAGAGATTCAGAAGAGCGATCTTAAGGTGCCGGCAAACCTGCAGGCCGAAGTCACCGTACCAATTCTCTATAAAACAAAGATACCCATCGGTTATATACAGATCAACATGCCGCGCTTTGTCGACGAGGTTTTGTTGCAGACTGTAAAAAAGATCGGTGTTGCGCTCGAAACCCAGCTGCGCAAAGTTGGCCTCGTCTTTGAAGAACCAAAACCCTTACCGATTCAGCAACTCGACATGAAAGGGCTTGAGCTTGAATTCTCAGACCGCCTGCTACTGCGCCATTTTCAGCCGGGCCTCACTGACCTCTTTCGTATTCAAAAGGCGCAAGACAGCATCGGCCAGTTTTCGGCGGTTGTCACGAAAAGCGTCAATCTCGGCAGCGGCAAAACCCGTGCGACACTCGAGTTTCAAGAGATGGACGCGATGTCAGAGTTGAACCTGGAAGAGGCGTTAAAATGATTTGTCATGCTGAGCCTGTCGAAGCATGATCAGAATTGCCACCCTTCGACGAGCTCAGGGTGACAAAAGCATTCAAAGCCCTAACTTCTTCTGTGCCCTCAGCGCTAGCCCATGCTGTGCCCAATCGGTGAGGCGAAAGTCGGCGACGACCGCATCGAGCTTTGCAATGATCGCCGATGCCTTGAGCTTGTCAGCGTCGATCAATGAATCGAGATTTGTCTTGAGTTCGTTCGTGATGCCTGTCAGGCACATCGCGGCGGTTTGTAAGAACTTGCGGTCGGCGTCGTCTCGGCCCGCCTCGCCCCATTTTTGCAACTGGGCAACATAGGCGGCAAGAAACGCGGTCATGCGCATCGGCGGTTTATAGATAAAACGTTCTAAATCCGCCAGATAAAAACGGATTTCGCCCCACTCTTTTCGCCCCTGAAAAACGTAGCGCAGCTCAGACTCGATATCGGGAAAAAGATTCGAAACCGCGCCCACGAGCCGACGGCATTCGAGCGTCGCCAGCGGATGAAAAAAGACGTCGGGGTAGTGCGCAATCAGCGCATCGTTGGCAGCCATAATCTCGCGCATGCGCGCGTCGGCTTCTTCTTGCCGCTTGCGTTTGGCCGCTTCTTCTTCGCCCTTCTCTTGCATCTGCTTGAAAAAGTTCATCTCGTCGAGAATAAAGCGTTGAAAATCTGACTGGTTCGCCCGCTGAAAGCTAATGCGGTTCTCGAGCAGCTGGCTGTCAAATAGCCTCGCACCATATTGCTGCTGCGCCTTGCGGTACTTTTCGCGCAATTTGTCGAGAATCTGTACCTTGCTCTCGGCTGTGTAGACTTCTTTTTTTTGTTTTGCTTTGAAGAACATCGTGTGTCCCCCTCCCAGCCTCCCCCGCATGCGGGGGAGGTGCCAGAGGCGGAGGGGGATAAATTACTTGTCCCCCTTCATTATCGGCAAGAAATCTACCCATGTTAGAAAATACGCCGAGTCGCACGGCAGAAGTGGTCGCCCTCATTCGGGCGCTCGAGAATACGTATTATGGCGAAACGAGCCTCTTGAAAGACAGGTATGCGGCGCGCTTTCTTTCTGATTTCTACATGGCCATCTTCAACCGGCTCTCGATTCTGCCGGAGTTCACCTCGTTCTTCGTCAATGCCGCCAGCCTCGGCCTTTTCGACTTTATCACATTGCGGCACGCATTCATGGATAACTACGTACGCCGCTTCGCGCACAAAGTGCCGGTCGCGCTGCTCGGTGCGGGCTATGATTCACGCGCGCTGCGGCTCGCCGACGACATCAAACACGGCGTGTGGGAGTTCGATTTTCCCGCGACGCAACGCCGCAAGAAGTTCTATCTGCGCAACGAACGCATTACCGGTGAAGCTCCGCATTATATCGAAGCAGACTTTATGAAAGAGTCACTGACCGAAATTTTTGAACGCTCGGGTATGCAGAAGACTGCGACGCTCGTGCTTTGGGAAGGCGTTTCGATGTATGTCAGCGAGGCAGTGGTGCGCGACACGCTAACCGCATGCCGCGACTATTTCGGCGCCGGCACGCTGGTCGTTTTCGACTACTGGCACAGCAAAATGACCGACCCCGTAAAGAACCTGGCGGTACAGGTGATGCCGTTCATTATGGACATCGTCTACAATGAGCGTTTCACCTACGGGGCGACACCACAAGAGATGCGCGCCGTCGCCATGGAATGCGGTGCTAAAAAATTTGAATCTTTGAACGGACAGCAGATCATGAAAAAGCTAACACTCACCTCGCGCCTGCCGCTGGCATCAGCCTCGCTGGCCGTCGTGGAGTTTTGAGGTAATATGAACAAAGAATCACTCATTGAAGAGCTGAAAGAGACCCTCGTTACCAACAGCGACCTAAGTTTTCTCGCGTCACTCGACGAGAGCACGCTCGAGAAAGTGCACAAAGAGATTCACGACTATATTCATCGAACCGAAGAGCTGCAGAAGCCCGTTTTCAAGGTTATGGCCGTGGCGACGCAGTTTATACCGAATTTTATAATCGCCAAGCTCGCGCACGACTATCTGACGCCGTATATCATCGCACAGGTCGTGATCTACATGGACCCAAAGGCCGCCGCGAAGATCGGCAAGTCGCTGCGCATCGATTATATGGGCCAGGTTGCGCTCTACGCGAGCCCAGAAATTACTGCCCGCATTGGCAACCTGATGGAATCACCGATTGTCGCGCAGGTGGTCAAAGACCTTTCGCTGAAGAACTTCAACGCGAAACTCGGCGAACTCGCCGACCTGCTCGACGACAAGATGATGGTCGAAATTATCAAGGTGCTGCGCGACGGGAAAATCGTCGGCAACATTGCACATGCGATGGTCAATCAAGACAAGATTGTGCGCATTATACCACAGATGCCCGGCGACGTGCGCAGTGGTGCACGGGCACAATTGCAAGCTCTCGGTAACCCGCTGGCTGATAAGTTTTAAGGGTTATCCGAAACAAAATCTTGAGCAGCTTCGTCAGGCCATTATTTCTTGACTACCTCTCTCTTTACAGGAGGCATTAACCATGGGCAAGATCATGCAGGCAGCGCAGGTCATCAACTATGCAGACACTCTTGCACAAAAGAAGCTCGCTGAATTGACTGTAGACTTTCTTGTTGATACCGGCGCGGCGATGCTCTGCATGCCGATTGACCTGATTGAGAAACTGGGGCTGACAGAACGCAGTCGGCGCGAAGTCATAACGGCCAATGGAAAAGTACAACGTCGGGTTTTTAGTCCCGTACGGATAATTGTCAATGATCGTGACGCGGACATGAACGTGATGGAGCTACCTATCGGCACGCCGCCGCAGATGGGTTACCTTGTTCTCGAAACTCTTGATCTGTACCCAGACCCCAAAAACCAGCGACTCACCGGCAACCCGGCACACGATGGTAAAATGGTAGTCGATCTGCTTTAACCCACGGCCACCTTACGGGTGACTTCGCCCGAATTGATCGCTGTATATTCTGTTTCAAAAATGGCGTTTTCAACAACATAAGCGACGCCGGTGCCATCGGGTGAATAGCCTGCGTGGGGTTCTGTGAAGACCACCATCTGCTTCGGCTCAAGGCGCGTTTCGGTGAGAAATCCCTCTTTATTTTTGCTGACCATCACCAGATTGCCTTCCAATAGCAAGAACGCTTCGGGGCAAGTGTGCTGCTCCAGTTCAGTGATTTCGGCGGCGCTGCGAAGCTTCGGTCGGTAAATGCCGATACGCCAGTGCGCGCCTTCGTTAAAAATCACTTCCCATTCTTTTGTCGCGTTGATATTGACCGTCTGCATGGCGAGCCCCGAATCTCAGGCGCACTTAGCCGGTATACCAGTCTTCGTGAACTGCGCACCAGAAAAATGGCCGGGCGCGAAGATTAGGCGGATATTTCACAAAATGATTCCCTTCTCTGTCTTAGATCTGGCGCCGATTACTGAAGGCAGCGATGCCGCAGAATCGTTTCGGCGCACTCTCGATCTGGCGCAGCACGCTGAGGGTTGGGGCTTTAACCGTTTCTGGCTCGCGGAGCACCACGGCATGCCGGGCATTGCGAGCGCCGCAACCGCGGTGCTGATCGGGCATGTTGCGGCTGGCACGAAAAAAATTCGCGTCGGTGCCGGTGGCATTATGCTGCCGAACCATGCACCGCTCGTCATCGCCGAACAGTTCGGTACGCTTGCTGCGCTTTACGGCGACCGCATTGATCTGGGGCTTGGCCGCGCACCGGGTTCTGACCAGATGACTGCGCGCGCATTAAGGCGAAACCTTGCGGTTACGAGCGAAGAGTTTCCGCATGACGTCGCCGAGCTGATCGATTATTTCTCCCCCGAACCGAAATCACCGGTGCACGCTGTACCCGGCACAGGGGCAAAAGTACCCATCTGGATTCTGGGCTCATCGCTCTTCGGCGCACGGCTTGCGGCAGCTTATGGCCTGCCTTATGCGTTCGCGTCGCACTTTGCTCCGGGCCTGGTGATGCAGGCGATTGCCGATTACCGCGAGCACTTCAGGCCATCGGAATTTCTCGCGAAACCGTACGTAATGCTCGGCGTGAACGTGGTGGCTGCAGCGAGCGATGCTGAAGCCGAGCTGCTTTCGAGTTCAGGGCAGCAGGCATTCGTGAACTTGCGCACGGGTCGCCCGGGAAAATTGCCGCCACCCCGGCAGGGCTATTTTGACAGCCTCGCACCTGAGCTCAAAGATATGCTCAAGGGTATATTTGCGTTTTCGGCGGTGGGTTCACCCGCTACGGTAAAAGGCCGCCTCGAATATCTGATACGCGAGACGAAGGCCGACGAACTCATTTTGTCGGGGCATATTTATGACCACGACGCAAGGTTGTCATCTTATGAAATTGCGGCGCAGGTGCGCCAAGAACTGTCGACGCGCGCAGCCTGAGGCAAAACCGATATGCTTGACTGCCTGAGCTGGCGCGCGCAAGGCATGCGCTGCGATACAACTCATGAGCAGCGAAACCCAAAATAACCCACCCGAAGTGCAGAGCGCGATCGACGCGTTTCTTGCCCGGCAAAGAAAAATCTACCGCATTAACCTCTTGGCTGCCGTGGCGATGCGGGCGCTGATGCTGATTGCCGGTGCCATTCTGCTGCCGCTGGCGAATGCACCCTACATGAACGTTTTATTCGCCATTATTGGCATTCACTTCGCCTTTAACCTCGCGGGCACGTGGGCCTATTACCACATGCGCTTCGTCGAATTTTTCGTGATTGCCCTCGTCGCGCTGGACACTCTTGTGCTCGGCGTCGTCTCTATGTGGACAGGTTTTCTCTCGAGCCCCTTTAATTTGATTTTTCCCATGGCGGCCGGCATAACGGGTCTTGTGGCAGGCTTTCGTGCGAGCCTCGTCACCGCAATTGTGTGCACTCTCTTCATGGGTACTGGCGCAGTTTTGAAGACGTTGGGTGTTCTGCCCGAAGTGATCGCGGGCCCGCAACTCTCGCCCACGATGATCTGGGTTCACCTGTCGCTGCTGCTGATCGCCGAATGGGCCCTCGCAATGCTCATGGCGGTCATCGTCTCACGACTGCAGCAAGGTGAGCTCGAGCAGGTACGCCAGGCCGGTGAAATTTCGGCGCACAGCGCAAGGCTCTCGGGTTCGCTCGAAGAAATTCGCGCGCTGAAACAGGCGCAAGACGGCGACTATTTTTTAACCGCGCGGCTTGTGAACCCGTTCATGCAACACTCGGGCGAAGGGCTCGACCCTAAGGTGCGTGCTGACTTTCTCGTACGGCAGAAAAAACGTTTTGCCTTCAAAAAGTGGAAAGGCGAAATCGGCGGTGACTACTGCAAGCTCGATACAGTAACGTTGGGCGAACGCCGGTATGTTTTCTTTGTGAATGCCGACGCCATGGGCAAATCTCTTCAGGGCGCCGGCGGAGTTCTCGTGCTCGCTTCGGCCTTTAGCGCACTTCTCGAGAGAGCGCGCACCGAACCGGAAAACCTGCAGCCCGAAGAATGGCTCGGTCGAACCGTGGGCGAACTCAACAAACTGTTTCTGTCTTTTGACGGAGCAATGCTCGTTTCGATGGCGATGGGGCTATTCGATTCGGCGACAGGCACCATCTATTACATCAACCTGGAGCACCCGCGCGCAATTCTTGTGCGCGGCGGCGAGGCACGTTTCTTCGAACCCGACATGCACGGTCGAAAACTCGGTACGTCTGAGATTCCTGTTGATTTTCATTTGACGGTTGCGCGGCTCTTACCGGGTGACACGCTGATCGTGGGCTCAGACGGTCGTGACGACGTCGTGCTTGAGGGGCAGCAGGTGCCGGCTGATGAGGTCGAGCGCGGCGAGCGCTACATCAACTACGACGAAAATCGGTTTCTCGATCTGGTCGCAAACCATGGCACCGATATTCGTGTGCTCGAGCGCGCGATTGAAGAACAGGCTGACCTCGTCGATGACCTTTCGCTGCTATCTTTTTCGTACCAGGGCCCTGCAGATTCAGCGCTCGACGATGCAGCGTGCGACATGAAGCTCGGCGATGCACGGCGCGTATTGAAAGAAAAGCGATATACTGAAGCGATTGCGGTACTTGCCGAATTAGTCGACTACCGGCCCGACCGAACCGATGGCCTTTTCGCGATGGTAACGGCACTCGCCCGCCACGGAGACTTTGCCAAAGCGCGTCGCCTGTCGCGCCGGGTCGCCTGGCGAGAACCCCGGCACGCGAAAAATCTTCTGCAGCTTGCAGCGCTCGAGGCCAAAGCCGGTGAGACCGGCAGGGCCCCGCTGCTGGCACAGCGCGCAGCCGATACCGACAGCAACCTCATTGAAAAGGCCAGTAAACTGACTGATCGCCTGCCCGGTTAAAGGCGCGGCTAACGCAGCGGCTCGAATACCTTGAGCTGCTGGTTTTTGCGCACGTTGTTCCACGCGAAGATCTTGCCGTTCATCGCGATGTAGACTCCCGGTGCGAGGGTCTGCGCGCATGCGAGCGCGAAACCAAGGTTGAATGTCGCATCTGATTCGGGCGCCATGTAGGGCACGATTGCGCCGGTGAGCACAATGGTTTTCGCAATGTCCGCTGCCCCCAGCACTGTGGCTGTTTCGACCATGGTGTCGGTACCGTGGGTGACGACGATTTTCAGCTCATCGCATGTTTTGGCATGCTGAAGAATCTGTTGCCGATCGAGATCGGTGAGATAGAGCGAATCTTTGAGAAAGAGAGTCTCGACAACGATATCAGCTTCGTTGCGGCACTGCGCCAGAATCTTGGGCACGTAAGACTCTTGAAAATAGTAGACATCCCCCTCATCGATGCTGTCGACATCGAGAGTGCCACCGGTAGCCAGTATTCTGATCAAATTGCCCCCGAGGGGGTAAATGCCGGTGCGCGAATGAACATGGCAAGATGTTTACGGCGCATGGATCGGTGTCTTCTTAACCCATGCCAAATCGGGCGAATAGGTCTACCTCTGCAGATGTAGCGGAGGCAGTACGCACGGCCCTCATTGCGGCTGCAATCGGGGCATTCGAAGAAGCGGGTATCGCCGGCCTGTGCGCAGAAGGCCGGTTCGAACATGCGGTGGGAGCTATGCGCAGCCTGCGACTGGAAGGTGTTTTCACCAACGCAGACGGGGGGGTCGATACAGAATGAAGCCTGGTGCACCGCTGGCCGAGCGCATGCGCCCGAAGTCGCTCGCCGAATATGTCGGCCAAAAGCACCTCGTCGGTGAAGGTGCGGTGCTGCGCCGGGCCGTCGAGAGCAAGACGTTACCATCGATCATTCTCTGGGGGCCGCCGGGGGTCGGCAAGACGACGCTCGCGAATATTCTCGCAGTTGAACTCAAGCGGCCCTTCTATTCGCTGAGTGCAATCAACTCGGGCGTCAAAGATATTCGCGAAGTGATTGAAAAGGCTTCAGGGGGCGGTCTCTTCACGGAAAAGCCGGTGCTCTTCATCGACGAAATTCACCGCTTTTCAAAGTCGCAGCAAGATTCTTTGCTCGGCGCCGTCGAAACGGGAAAGATTACGCTGATCGGCGCGACGACGGAAAACCCCTCATTTGAAGTCATCTCGGCGCTGCTCTCGCGCTGCCAGGTTTACATTCTGAAAAATCTCGATGAGGCCGATCTGCTGCGACTTCTGCATACGGCGATGGAGAAAGACAGCTTTCTCAAAACCAAACGAATTCAACTCGCTGAAACTGCAGCTCTCTTCAGGCTTTCGGGAGGAGATGCACGGCGGTTACTCAATGTTTTCGAACTCGTTATAGACAACCTTATCGGTGACCCACAGGTCACCGATAAGGTTGTTCTCGAAATCGTGCAGCAAAATCCCGTGCTGTACGACAAAGCGGGCGATAACCATTACGACATTATATCCGCATTTATCAAATCAATCCGCGGCAGCGACCCCAATGGCGCGGTGTATTGGCTCGCGCGCATGGTTGAAGGCGGTGAAGATGCGCTCTTCATCGCGCGGCGTATGCTGATTGCCGCTTCAGAAGATATAGGTAACGCCAACCCGACCGCTATGGTCGTCGCGCTTAATTGCTTTCAGGCCGTGAATGCGATTGGCTACCCCGAAGCGCGCATCGTGCTCGCGCAAGCAGCCACCTATCTCGCAACTTCACCCAAGAGCAACGCGGCGTATGCGGCGATCAATAAAGCGCAAGAGGTTGTACGCGAGACAGGCAATCTGCCAGTACCGTTGCACCTGCGCAATGCACCGACAAGTTTGATGAAAGATATCGGCTACGGCCAGGGTTATGAATATGCGCACGACAAGGCGGGCAATTTCTCGCCGCAAGAGTACCTGCCCGAGGCGCTGAGTGGTAAGAAGCTCTATGATCCGGGCAATAACGCGCGCGAACGCGAGATTCGCGAGGCGCTAAAAAAGATCTGGGGCGACAAATACGGATATTGACTTGTGAAGCAGTTAACGCTTATCATTCATCTTTTGCGCTGGTTCGGCGGCAACCCCGTCGCGCTCAGCATTGTCATCAGCTGCATTCTGATCGAAATGGGGTTCAACTCGTTTATACCCATCGCATTCAGCAAGTTAATCGATGATGGTATTACGGCGCGCAGCAGCGTCGCCATGGCGAATATTCTTCTTCTGCTCGGCGTCGCGACAGTCGTTGCAATGGCTGCAGGTATGCTCGCTGATTATACGCATGCAAGAATGTTCACCGATGTCGTCGCCAGAATTCGCCAGCGCCTGTATGAACGCCTGCAACATCTGTCGTCTTCATACTTTCTCAAAAAGCCTGCGGGCGATATTGCGGCGCGCTTTTCGACTGACATGGCAGCAGTCGAGCACACGTTTCAAACCTGGCTCCCCTGGGGTTGGAAACCCGTTTTCGATATGATCGGTTACAATGGTGTCATGTTCTGGGTCGACTGGCGCCTGGCGCTGTTTGCACAACTGGTATGGCCGATGAGCCTTTTGGGCCCGCGCATTTTCGCACCCAAGGCGCGCGGTGCTGCCGAGCTGCGTAAGCAGCGAGAGGGCGAAGTTCTGAACGCCGTCGATGAGGCAACTTCGGGCCGGTACGTTGTGCGCGCATTCGGTCTCGAAGACTTTATGCGCAAACGCTTCGCCGAAAAACTCAAGGCGCTCGCGGCCACTGCGCTCAGGGGTGCCTTTTTTACCGCAGCGCTCGAACGCTCGTCGAGCATCGGCATCTATCTTCTGCAGATTGGTATTCTAGCCATAGGGGGATCTATGGCGTTCAGCGGCGCGATTTCGCTTGGCGGTCTCGTCGCCTTCTACACAGTTTTCACCGCGTTCTCAGCCTCTCTTTATTATCTCGCACAATATTCGGGCTCGATTATTAACTCGGCCGCCGGTCTCACCCGCATTGAGCAGATTCTGAATGAGCAGTCGACTCTGCCAGAAATTCGTTTCGCGCCCGAACTGCCACCGTTCAACGAGCAGATCGACTTCAAGAATTTCAGCTATGGCATCGACGGGCAGCGCCGTATTCTTAGAAATATCTCACTCACTATCAAAAACCATGAATTTGTCGCAATCGTCGGCCCGTCGGGCGCGGGCAAAAGCCTCTTGGTGCAGGCAATGATGCGCATGTTCGACCCGATCGAAGGTTCTGTAGAAATCGATGGCCACGACCTGCGCCAGGTCACCCGCGATTCGATCACACGGCACAGCGCCGTCGTCTTTCAAGAATCATTTCTTTTTAATACGAGCGTGCGCGAGAACGTGAGGCTAGGCCGCCTCAATGCGACGCAGCTTGAAATTGAAACCGCCTGCCGCGAGGCGGGCATACACGAAGATATTCTGGCGATGCCGCAGGGTTACGACTCACCGGTAGGTGAGAAAGGCGCATTTTTGTCGGGCGGGCAGAAGCAGCGTTTGGCAATTGCGCGCGCGCTGGTGAGAAATCCCCGCATTCTTTTTCTCGATGAAGCAACTTCGTCACTCGACCCGGGCACCGAGCTCGAAATTTTTGAGACGCTCGAACGCGTGCGTAAGGGCAGAACCGTGATTGCGGTGACGCACCGGCTCGCACTCGCGGCGCGCTGCGACCGCGTTTTGGTCATCAAGGCAGGTAAACTTGCCGAACAGGGTAAGCACGCTGAACTTCTGCAGTTGAACGGCGTCTATGCGACGCTCTGGCGCAGGCAGCACCCGTCAACCTGAAGCGGGTCTGCGAAAATGCATGACACGCTGCAGTTGCTCAGTTTGCTGGGTTCAATACTTTAAGAGGATCTACCCTTGAAACCAAACATTGCCCACCCGATGAGCAAGCTGCTGATCTTGTTCTGCGTTTTCAGTGCAACAAACCTGCAGGCGAAACCCGCAGCCGACGGCAGTCTCATCGTGATTGCGAAGGGCTCAGCAGAAATCTTGGGAGGCGATAAAACTGCTGCGCAAGAAGCGGCGCGCCATGCCGCGCTGAAAACAGCGGTCGAAGAGACGATTGGCTATTACGTCACCTCGCGGTCAGATACCGAAGACTTCACGCTCGCGTACAGCCGGGTGGTCACGCATGCCGGCGGGCTCGTGCAGGTGCTGCGTACGCTGAACGAAACGACGACTGCAGAGAGCGTCACTGTCACGCTTGAAGTCGCAGTCAGCCCCATGCCGCTGATGGAGATTATTAAACAGAATGGCATTATGCGCGAATGGCGCGTCATGGTTATCATACCCGAGACGCATATTCGCAGCACGGTACCTGACCCTGCTGGCGAGACTGAATTTATACGCCAGTTTGGTGAAGCGGGTTTTAAGGTGATAGACCCTGCTACCTATGCAGCGATGCGCAAAGCCGATGCGGCAATCTTCAAATCGGCCGGCGAACGCGTTAAGTTCATGCGCCGAACAGGCGCCGACATTCTCATCATGGGCGAGGCGTTCAGCGAAACCGCGCAAGATGCCTCTGGCGGGTTAATGCGCGGCATGGCAGCCTGCAATGCGCGCGTCGAGGCAAAAGCCGTGGCGTCAGACACGGGAGAAATATTCTACGCAGACGGCCTCAATTCAAGGGTGCCGGCGCTGCACACCTCTGAATTCGTCGCAGGCAAGAAGGCAATTCAAGATACCGCCCGTGACCTCGCGCCGAAGTTTATTCAGAAACTGATCTTTCGGCTGTCAGGTCTGCAAAGGCCGGTAACGCTTGCCATAGAAGGCATCGCTGACATTCAGCAGGCGAAACGGTTCGAAACTGTACTTTCGCGCCTGCGCGGTGTTCGCAAAATTCGTCGCGAACACTTTGCTCCAGGTGAATTGGTGGTCGAACTCGATGTGCCGTCATTATCGGCCGATGCGCTCGCCGGGCGATTGCCGGCTTCGATCGATGGGCGAAGAATCGTGGTTGTCGGCGCCGCGAAGCATTTGATCAGAGCTGCAGTCAAATAACATGCGTACTCCGTTACACTTATTAATCCTCATTGTGGCGATTGCTGGCCTGCAGGCGTGCCGCAACAGCATGGAGGTTGTCATCTCAAAGCATGTCGACCCAACGACGATCAAACGCGTCGCCATCTTTAAGATGGATCGCCTCAGCTACCGCGAAAACGACAAGATCTCTGACCTGTTGATTCATGAATTTCTGCGGCTCGGTTATGACGTGGTCGAACGCACTGAGCTTGAGCGCCTCGTCAAAGAACAGAAACTCGGCGCTTCGGGTTTCGTCGACCCGAACAAGGCCGTCGAAATCGGCAAGCTCGCGGGCGCCGACTCGATCGTCATTGGTTCGGGCGCGCTTGCCGAGAAAGAAAAAGACGTGCTGAAATATTTCGTCATTAAGATCGTCGATTTGAAATCAGGTTCGGTGGTTGTCACCGCGAGCCTGCGCAACGAAGAAAGTATAAAGAACGCGATTGGCGATCTCTCGGCCGCACTCAAGCGCAGCCTCGAAGACCACCAAAAAAGCCGATAGCAGATTATCTAATGAAGTCGGCGTAAGCGCTCAGAATTTTCGGTAGTTCTTTTTTCAGGCGCTCGGCCATGATCTTCTTGCCCTGGTCGTAAGGGTGTATACCGTCGGGCAGAAGCCTCTTGAAATTCTTCGCATCGACGTAAAAGTCGTGCGCGAAGTCGATGGTGACAAAACCCGCTTCGGCAATTTCATTGCGAAGCTCTTGCAGGCGCATTTCAGAATTTTGCCAGCCAAGAGGTATCGGCAGCCCGATGACTGGCATAATGCCTTTGGCCTTCAGAATTCGCGCCATGCGCTTGAGATTCGCCATCATCTCTTCAGTCGGCACGCTGTGAAAGACGTCGTTCGTGCCCCCCATGATGATGCAGATTGCTGGTTTTGCGTCGAGCACGTCGCGCTCGAGCCGGTTCGACATTTCGCCGAGAGTCTGCCCGCTGATGCCACGGTTGATAATCTTCACACCGGTGTCGCGGCTGACAATCTCAGTCCACGAGCGCCCGTTGGGGTAACCCCAGGTGATCGAATCGCCGAGCGCCACAATTGTCAGCGTCTCAGGTGTCAGTTCGGGCGAGCTGTTCACGGGATACAAAAAGGGAAATAGAATAAACACAAATGTTGAGGCCCTGAATAAATACTGGGTCGTTAAACGCATTTCAACTTTATCTCCGCACGCTAAAAATGATCGGTTTTGCACGGTGCACCATTGACACAGGGCGTCAAGCAGAAGCAACCTTGCTGATCGGGCCCGAGGGCGGCCCGTTAGATTATCGGACTCTGGGGTAGAAGCCCGTGAACAGTTAATTCAGCGCCTGGCGAATGATGTATAGAGCAGGATTTATTAACGATACGAGGTTGCATGCCGGGGCACATTTTTTGCTGCCGCTGTGAGGCACAATACAGACGTGATGCGCCGCCCTATGCCGCGAATAAATACCATCTTGTTTATCTGCGCCACACCTCTCTGTCTTTTGGCGTGCTCGAGCTGGGGTAAATTCTGGGTGCCCGGCGAAGGCGCCAAAATCACTGCCTATTCGATTCCCGCAATCGGCGCGACGGGCATCATCACCGGCACGCAGATCAGCGTGATAGCGCCCACGCTGACAACACTTTCGCCGCAGGTGGCAACCTTCACGACGACTGGCCAAAGTGTCAGCGTCGCCGGCGTGCCCCAGACAAGCGGAGTGACGAGCAATGACTATGCATCGCCTCTTTTCTACACAGTCACGGCAGCCGACGGCTCAAAAAAAACATACACCGTGACGCTGACCGCACCGCGCAGTTATGGCGGCAGCTCGCTGCGGCTGTGGTTGCGCGCCGACTCACTCGCGCTCGGCGATGGTGCCGACATCGCCAACTGGAACGACGAGAGCGGCACAGCCAACCACATGGGACAGGCTACCCTCGGGCAGAGACCGATCTACAGAACTAATCGCGTGAACGGCATGCCAGTTGCGAGTTTCACAGACGCGGCCAATTCGACGATGTCTGGGCCAGACACGAATATTAACGACCAGAGCAACGGTTCGCTTTTTATTGTTATCGCCGTAACGGCTGACACGAGTCTTCGCAATATTCTAACGTTGCATGGCCCACAGGGCAGGGCGTTCGACCTGACCAACGGCCCGCCGACTTCATTTATTCAGGGACGCAACGGCGCAGGCTACAATTTCACTTCGGCCCTTGATTTTGGACTGAATAATTTTATCGCCATAGGCAGCGTGCAGGTGGCGGCAATAAGCGTTAACGAAATCTGGAATGGCGATGAAAAGACATCGTCAGGTCTAACATACGCAACTTATGACACTAATGGAAGCGGGTCGAATGCGAATTATGTTTCAAACGGCAATCTCGAAGCAGACATTGCAGAAATTCTGTACTTCGATGCCGCGCTCTCGCAAACAGAACAAGACAAGGTGTTCTGCTATCTGAATACAAAGTACAACCTCGCGTCAACGCGACGGGTTTGTGATAGCTAGCCGCGCTGCGAGCCTGACGTCGAATGAGGCTTTACGCTGACGTCGATGGTTTCGCAATGCGGTTGAAAGCTCAATCAGCCCCTCTGAAGCTAAAACGAATGAATCTATTCAGCGGTATTCCCTTATTCATCATTTTTGTCGGCCTGTCGGTGCTGCACGTCTATTGGGCCTTTGGCGGCCGCTGGGGCAGCGAATCTGTCTTACCCACCAAAGATATGAATACCGTTCGACCGATGCCTGGCGCGCTGCCCACGTTGATCGTCGCTGCCGGATTATTGTTGTTTGCCTGCATGGTGTTTGCTCGAATGGCTTCAATACGCTTGCCTGTATTGTCTGATGTTTTTCTCAGTTGTTCAATGTGGTTAATCTTCTCAATATTTCTATTGCGAGCCATCGGTGATTTCAGGTATTTTGGCCTCTTCAAAAGAGTCAGGCATACGAAATTTGGCATCAATGACACAAGATTCTTTACGCCTCTTTGCCTGTTAATTGCAGTTCTAGCTTTGCTGTTGGGGTTGCAATGACAACAAAGGTAGCAAAGCGCATCGCGATCTTAACCTCAGGAGGCGACGTGCCAGGCCTCAATGCCTGCATTCGCGCCGTGGCTTTGGCTGCTGAACGGTCGGGTTTCAGCATTGTGGGTGTCGCGCACGGCTATGACGGGCTCATTGATGGCGAGTTTCTGCACCTTGAGACCGAGGTGCTTCGCGCCGCAGTGCCACGCGGCGGTACAATACTGCGTTCGGCGCGCAGCAAGCGTTTCACAACAGCTGAAGGGCGAGCCGAAGCGGCTAAACAACTGCGCGCAGCGCACATTGACAGCCTCGTCGTCATCGGCGGCGACGGGTCGCTTACCGGCGCGGCTGCCTTTGCAGCGGAGCATGGGTTTGCCGTCATGGGTATACCCAAGACCATCGATAACGACGTCGAAGGCACTGACGTTTGCATCGGTTTTGATACGGCAGTCAATACGGCGATGCAGGCAATCGATCGCATTCGCGACACAGCAGATTCGCACGCACGCATTTTCGCCGTTGAGGTTATGGGCCGCGATTCGGGCTATCTCGCGTGGGCGGCGGGCATGGCCGGCGCTGCCGATGGCATTCTGATTCCCGAAACCGACGCCGACTGGCGATCGCTTGAAGAGAAGCTCAAAGAACGCCACAAAACGCGTACCGGCTCGCTGCTCGTCGTCGTCGCCGAAGGCGACGAGACAGGGGGCGCAGCTCCCGTCGCCAAGCGACTGCAGGCTGCTTTTCCCGAAGAGAGTATTGGCCTCTGTGTTTTGGGCCACACGCAAAGAGGCGGCTCACCGACGGCGTCAGATCGTATTCTGGCGACACGCTTTGCGGTCGCCGCAGTCGATGCAATCGCGGCAGGCAAATCGGGCATGATGACTGCCCTGGTGGGCGACGACATTCGTTTAGTGCCGATAGCTTCGGTGCGCAGGCGCCCACTGGCATTGACACCTGAAAGACTGCGCCTGATGGAAATTCTGATCTGAATGGCGGCTTTTTCAGTAGCCTGCCAACGGATGCCAAAGGTCACACGCGCAACGGCACTCTGCGCAACACGCGCGCGATTAGCGAGACGGCCACGAGCAGCAATAACGAATAAACCAGCGACTGCAATTTTCCCTCGAGCGAGAATATGTTGAGACCACCGTAGAGATATTGCTTCACGCTGAGCTGCGGCGATAACTTATAGAGCGCGAGCGCTTTGCCGACGATGCCGCTCAGCACATAGATCAGCAGCGGGTTCTTGCCCATGTCGGCAAATGGCTGAGCGAGGTGCCGCCAAAACCGCCGCTTTCCGAAATCGAACTTCTCGAGGGCCAGCAGAAGTGCCGTCGCAGCCGCAGTTGTCAGCAGAACAAAAGGTATTGTCCAGAGATTTTTATTGATGGGTTCAAAATTGGCAAGCGCGAAACCCAATACCGCGCAAATGCTCGCAAGACCCCAGCGCGACTGCAGAAAATTTCTGAATTTGTGCTGGGTTGTGGCGATGCAGGGCAACGCCAGACGAAACGCAAGGCCACCGAAGAGAAAAGTCATGATCGCGGTAAGAGAAGTTAAAAGACCTTCGGGATCAAAGGCAATTTTCCGCACTTTATAGAGCATTGCCTCGGGCAAGACGCTTATGTCTACCAGCCGCGCAAAATTATTTTGCAGCTCAAAACTGCGCCCGAAAAATACATCCGCAAATTTGACCAAAGGCACTCGCATACAGAATTCATAAAGCAGAAAAATAAGGATTAACACCGAAACTAAACCCCGCACCGTCTCGACGCGGCGCAGCAGCACACCACCGACCAGCACGCAGATCGCGATGCGCTGCAGCACACCCAACACGCGCAGGTGACCGAAAGAAAACTCAGTGTCCGGCAAGAGACCCAACGGCCACGCATTCAGAAACAGGCCGATCAAGAACAAAATCGCCGCGCGCCGCATGAGCGGCAGGTAATAGGCCGGCAGCTCGCGTTCTTCGAGGGTAAGCGCACTGGCGCAGTGCGGCCCGCCTGCGGTCGTCGGCCCATACAACCTGTCTATCTTGAGTGCAGCGGCATAACCTGCCACGAATAGAAATAGCGGAAACACAATATCGGCGCCGAGAAAGCCGTGCCACTCGGCATGGCGCAGCACGGCGAACATCGCCTTCCAGTCGCCGGGGTTGTTGACGATAATCATCAGCGCGATCGTGAGGCCGCGCAGAAGGTCGAGGGAAAAGTTGCGCATGTTTATATCGTAACCCCTGTGAAGCTACCTGCCATCGTCAAAAGCGCACTCATCGCCAGAACAATCCAACCGGGATGCCTGCCTTTGGTCCCGTAGCCCACAAGAAATGAACAGGTCAGAAAGCCTACCGAAATTATGAGGCCGTAATGCTGTTGGTGTGGCGTTTTCGGGAGACCTAAAGCCATCAGCCAGAAGACACCGGCAAGGCTGAAGCCCAGAGCAGTCGTCAGGTGCCAGGTGGCCCAGATAATGCCAAGATGGCCGTTGCGCAGAACGGGCCTAATGCCACCCGAGGGCTTCTGCGTTCTCAGCGGAATGAAGATCAACCGCTCACCGAGAATCGAATGAGCAACCCCCAGAATGACTGTCAGTACCGATGCTGCGAGAAAAAATGGATTCATAAATGGTGCCTCAGAATATTATCATGCAGCAGATGTTTTCACTGCTCGTCTACAGAATCTTGACGCGATGCGGTCAACGCTTGTGACAGATTATCGTCAATATTTGTTAAAATAAGCAGACTCGAGCACCGGTGTGCAGAGCGTGCCCACAGAAAGAGTGTCGATCACGAGTATTGTCGATGAACTCGATCTCGGTATGGCAAAGATTTTTCCATTTGATGCAAGAACACCGCCTACCCACTTGTTACTGTTGTTGCCGAGGTCAGGGCCAACGAAGCGCGTCGTGTTTGAACTCGGATCAAGCTCGATGACCTGCGTCGCCATGTGGGGAATAAAATAGATTTTTCCATTGGGAGCATAAACACCCCCGAGATAGTTAAACGCAGTCGCGCCAAAGCTGCCGAATTCTTGCGTGGCCTGCGTCGTGGGGTTAATCTCGAGAATGGTACCGAGGCTGCCCGGTGCTGCATAGATTCTGCCGTTGTTCGCGAGCACCCCGCCATGCCAGCGGTCAATCGCGCCACCGAACGTGCCAAACTGCTGCAGCGTGTCCGTCGCGGTATCGATCTCCAATATGTCGGTCGCCTGGCCTGGCACACCGTAGATTTTTCCATTGGGGGCAAGCACTGCACCTGCCCATTTATATCCCGTACCCGTCGGCGAACCAAAATACGAATGCGTATCGGTCGAGGCATTGATCTTTAACACGCTGGAGTAATTGTTGGGCATGCCATAAACAAAGCCATTCGGCGCCATCACTGTGCCAGTCAAATGCACCCCACCCGAGGCAGCCGCACCCGTCGTATTGCTGACGGTTGATGGAGGAGTAAAGGCGCGCGGTAGGGTCTGTGCGTACGGAGCATGGTAAATTTTTCCGTTCGACGCGAGCGTGCCGCTGGTGTACGCATAGCCGCCGGGTGCGGAGCCCAACGTGGCGTAGGTTTCGGTCGCCGGGTCGATTTCCAGATAATTGGTAGCCGTCAGCGGGTTGCCATAAATTTTTCCATTGGCTGCCAATACTCCACCATGCCAGCGATCGGTACCTGGCGGCCCGGCGATCGTGTAAACATTCGGGTCGCCGGTGACACCTTTCGCCGCTTCTGCCTGCAAGTAGCCCTGCACCAGAGACCAATTGCTCGTCTGAATAACGTCGAGGCGCGACATTGAACAAAGACTGACACAGGTAACCGTGACAGTCGTAATGTTGGCGCCTGATACGGTGCCGCTGCCGTTTGTGATGGTACAATTCTGCCCCGGTTGCTGCGCGAGCACCGTGACACTGTAGGTTGAGCCATCGGCCACTCCAGCGGCGAAAGTAAAACTGCCGTTGGCGCTTACGCTCAGGTTGTTGCCGCCGTTATTCTGCAGGGTTATAGCGATGGTCAACCCTGTCGTTGTGCCACCGACCGTGAAGTTGTTCACGCAGGTGACATTCACGTTCGTGACATTCGCTGCGCCGACCGTGCCGGTGGCATTTGAAACGGTGCAAGTTTGCCCGGCAGGTTGCGTGAAGACAGTGACGCTGTAGGCTGCACCCTGTGCGAGCTGTGTCGCGAAGGTAAAGAGCCCGTTTGCAGACAGGGTCAGATCATCGGTTGCATTGTTTCTGAGCACGACGGTACCTGTGAGGCCACTGACGCTGCCGCCGACCGAACGCGGCAGGCCGCAGCTCTGTGTCGCTGCGCAATCCTTGGGGGTCTTGCTGTCTTCATATGTCTTGCGTATGCGCTCCGCTTCGCCCACTAATGAATTGCACGTGACAAGGGCTCCGGTCAGCGCAAGAACCATAACCAGATTCAGGGCAAAGCCCACCGAACGGCGAAAAACAAATGAAGACGTACGAGATCCCACTCAACCATAGCGAGACGAAACAACCGGGCTGTAAAGCTGCTTTCGACCGACGGTTTGGATTCGCCACACCTAAGCCATCGCAGCTCAGGATTCGATATCGCTGCTAAAGCGAATGCAAAACCGAGTCGTTTAGAAATGCCTGATTTACCCACCGGGCCAGCATCGCTGATCTTGCCAGAGTCAAAGAAAAGGCTTTACGGGAGCTGGATTACCACGCGTATCGATTGACCGCTGTTCATAAACGAACGGGTAAAGTAAGGCTTAACCCAAACGCTTTCGGAGGGTACTCATGAAAAAATTTGCTGGCTTGCTCTTATGCACATTCGTTCTGCAGTCTGGTGCTGCGGCGCAGACGCAGCCGCCGGGCAACTTTCCCTGGCAGAACATGACCGCGCTCCGCTACAATCCTCTGGGCCTCTTTAATGAGACGCGCCTCAGCTACCGGCACTGGCTATACGATGCCTCTGAGAAGCCTATTCTCAAGGGCTCGCACTTAGGGGGGTCGGGCGTCTTGTTCACCTCGCCCGCGCTCGTGCAGGCCGGTGCCGACCTAGAGTTCGCGCCCCTCGCCATTTTGAATCTCACCGCAGGCTACCGGCTCGTGGGTTACTTTGGCGCCTTTGGTATGCAGCAGTCCTATGGCTCCCCAGCGGCAGACTGGAGCGACAAGCAGCGCAGTGACCAGACGGGCCTCGCACAGAGTTCGCTCGGCAACATGTTCACGTTCGGAGCGCAGAAGCAGTTGCGCTTCGGCAACATCGTGGTGCGCAACCTGTTCCGCGGCTTCTGGCAGGAGCAACGTCTGAATCTGCGCCCCGGAGAAAGCCAGGTCGCGGCGTTCTACGATCCGGTTCTCGATATTCTACAACCCAACCGCGGCCTCGCGATCGTGAACGACGCCGATATACTCTGGCTTGCGAGCGACCACTGGACGTTCGGTATTCGCTATAACTTCTCGCACGCCTTTTACAATACCGACGGCTTGAGCGGCGTCGAGCGGGCGCTCGCCGACGAGAGTGCTTTTCAACAGCGCATCGGACCGCTCATCACCTACCGCCTCAAACCGGACCCCAACCGTACGGCGCAGGCGCCGATGCTGATACTCCTAGTACAGTTTCACCTCACGCACCGGTTTCGCACGGGCGGCGTCGGCGGCGATCCGTTCAGCGGGCAGGCGGTGAACCAGGCGGTTCCCTACATAGGGTTGGCCTACCGCGTAGCTGGCGATTTCTAGAATAGCAGAGTCACACCTAACGGCGTGATAGTCGTTGGGCGGAGTGCAATTTGTGCTGCAAGGTGATTACCGGGCTGATCAAATTTCACTCCCACTCAGCCAGAAGGGCGGACGTGGACGAATATGTGAGTTGCCGCACCGAAGAGATTTCTGGCTTAACCGCCAGTACCCTTGGGGCGGGTAATGCCTTTTTGGCTTCCGTCATTGGGGGCAGGCTGATTTGGTTTTGCTGATTTGTTTTCTGGCGTGGCGGTTTTTGTCGGCCGCTGTGGCCCTTTCGGGCCAGCCGGCGCAGGTGCTGGTGTCTGTGCGCCGAGTGCAGCGCAGCCAATAGCGGTGAGTACCGCGTAGAGCAAGATTTTTTTCATGGGGTATACCCGAAAGGACACGCGTCTGCGTGAACAGAAGTATTTTGCCGTCAAAGGAATGGCACCGCATTAAGTCCAAATATCCGCCGAAAGTCGTTTGCACATTATCCCATGGAAAATCACTTCAAACCCGCGTTCCTTCCTGGGGTTTCGTTGACGCATTCACGTCGGTTAGGGCAAATCTCATCACGCTTAACGGTGGTTAAAGATCAAATGCAAATATTTTTGCCACGGCCAGTCCAATGTTATAACTTGTGTAACAACATGGGTCACAAGACCAAAATACGCGCTATCGGCAATTCGCAGGGGGTGACCCTACCCAAAGCCCTGCTCGATAAATACCAGCTCAAAGAGGGTGATGAAGTCACCACCATCGAGACCGAAGAGGGCATATTGCTGAAATCGCATAACCCCGATTTTGAAGAAGGTATGCGTGCTTTCGCCAAGTTTTCGGGTCAGTACAAGAATGCTCTGCGCGAACTGGCAAAATGAAGCGCGAGCCCAAATGGCTATCAAAAGACCTCGTCATTGCCATGCACCGCGAACTGATTCGGGAGTACGGCGGACTTTACGCAATTCGCGATGCGACCTTGCTTGAATCGGCTCTCGCGAAACCTCAGCAGAAATTTGCATACGAAGAATCTGCGACGCTTTTTGATCTGGCAGCCTCGCTGGGGTACGGACTGGCAAAGAACCATCCGTTTGGCGACGGCAATAAACGCATTGCCTTTGCGGCAATGGGTGTATTCCTGATCATCAATGGCCACGAAATCAACGCCACCGAAGTTGATGCCGTGATCACCATGCTCGGCGTGGCCGACGGCAGCATCGGTGAAAAGCAGCTCGCCGACTGGCTCAGGGAAAACCACCAAAAAGTGAAATGAACAGCGCTCTCTTCGATCTCTTCTCACGCGCGCTGGCCGCGGCAAAGCTCACGGGTAGACTGGACCAAATCACCCCGCTCGTGCCCGAGGCCTCGACGCGCCGTTATTACCGCTTGCACCTGTCTGATAAGACAACTCGCGTGGCCGTAAACGAAGACACTGCAACCGCATCCACCAACATGCCGAATGTTATCGCCGTGCAGCGCTTTCTGCATGAGCGCGGCGTCGCAGTACCTGAAATCTATTTTGCCGACCCCGCGGCTGGCATCATGCTGCAACAAGACCTCGGCGACCTGAGCCTTAACCAGGCACTCAAAGAGAATTCTGACAAGGCGGATTTGCTCTATCAAGAGGCCATTTTGCACATGCTGAGCTGGCAACGCCTTGCTGATGACGGGCATTGCCCGGCATTTCGACTGAGCTTCGATATCGAAAAGCTGATGTTCGAGTTCGAGTTCTTTCTTACGCACACCTTGCTGGGGTATTATCATGCAAAGGTCACTGACACGGAACTTTCTGAAATCCGCGCAGCGTTTACGAAAATAGCCGAACAGCTCGCCGCATACCCGAACAAGGTCTTTACGCACCGCGATTATCATTCGAGGAATATTATTGTCTATGACGGGTCTGCGCCTCATCATAAACAATACATCATCGATTTTCAGGATGCGCGCATGGGCCTCATGCAATACGACCTCTGCTCGCTGCTCTGCGACGCCTATGCGCCGCTGTCTGTCGAGCGCCGCGCCACGCTCATCGACTTTGCCTTTGAACAGGGTAAAGACATTCACCGCCAGACGCGCGCTGAATTCGACCACTACTGGCAGCTGAGTGCTTTTCAGCGGACGGTCAAGGCGATGGGCACGTTCGGCAGGCAGGCCGCACTCGGCCGCGATGATTTTGCCGGGTATCTGAAACCTGCGTGGCAGATGTTGAAAGAAATTACTGCTCAGTCTTCAGAATTGCGCTCATGCTCTGAACGGCTTGAAAATTTGGCCGCTAACGCATCGCAAAACGTTCTTTCATAATGGATCTTCGCCTACCCGTCTCACCCGGCAAAGTCAACGCGCTGCTGGCGCGTATGGAAAAACACGGCATCCGCGAAGCCGATCTCGACGAATCGTTCATCCGCAGCGGTGGCAAGGGCGGGCAGAATGTGAACAAGGTCTCGACTGCTGTCAGGTTGTCGCATAAACCCAGCGGCATCGAAATCAAGTGCAGCACGCACCGCACGCAGGGTATGAACCGTTACGCCGCGCGTGTCATGCTCTGCGAAAAACTCGAGCAGAAAGAACGCGATGCCAACGCGATTGAAAATCCTGTACATAAAAAGAAGCGCCTCGCGAAACTCGACCGCGCGCGCAAGGCTAAACGCAAAGCAAAAGCCAAAGCCGCCAAGAAACCCGGTACTCCCAACTGGAAAAGCGAAGAGTGGTAAATAGTATGAACGGTTTTCTACTCGCAGCCGGGCTCGGCACGCGGCTTCGGCCGCTGACCGATAAGACAGCAAAGCCGGCGCTACCCGTCGCCGGCCTGCCGATGCTCGCCTATTCGCTGAATCTGTTTTATCAATTAAATAGCGAAACGCCACAAACAATCGACAATCTCGTCGTGAACACGCACCATGCGCCGCAGACGGTCACCGATATTCTCGATCGCCTGGAGCAACCATGGGCGAAGCATATTTCTCATGAACCGCAACTCTTAGATACTGGCGGTGGAGTAAAAAAATGTGAAAGCCTCTTACGAAATGCGCCAACCCTGCTCGCTAACGCCGACATTGTCTGCGATGTCGACGTCGCAAAACTCTTGCGCTTTCATGCCGCACGCGGGGCCGATCTGACGATTGTCGTAGTGCCGCACCCGCGCGCGAATGAGATCGCTCCCATAACGATCGGCGAAGATGACCGCGTCGTTGACATCAACAGAACTTTCGAAATCCACAATTCGGGAAGTCATCTCTATGCAGGCATTGCCGTGTTTGAACCTGTGCTGCTCGATTATCTCAAGAGCGAACCTTCAAGCATTGTCTATACAGGTTACACAGGGCTCATTGCTGCGGGAAAAACTGTCTGTGCCTATGTTCACAAAGACAACTGGTTCGACTGTGGCACACCCGAAACTTACGCTGCAGCAGGCCGGGCCGTTGCGGTGAATGCGTGGCACTGGCAAAAGTGGTTCGCACCTGAGATTGAAAAGCTGCGCAGTTGAGACGGTTTCGTTTTCAACAGCGGTGCGCTAGCGCGGCAAGAGCTTTTCAATGCCATCTAAAATCAACTCAAGCCCAAATTCAAAATCTGCATCATAGGGTTTCGCACCCGGTGCCACGTTGAGCCAACCTGCATGCTGAACCACGGTCATTAGATTCGGAAACCGGCCATCTTTCACAAATTCTTTAACACTCTCGACCGCCATCTTTCGGTCTGCTTCTTTCGTCGGCCAATTGACTTCTTGTAAAACGTAACCATAGACATAGCAGTCGAGAATGACAAACGCGCGATACTGCAGCTCAGTCGGAAAACCGGCCTTATTTAAGATCGAAAGCACCCTGTCGGCGTAACCGAGTCGCGCCTCACCGGGCGCCATGCGCGATTCGATCAGCACAGATGCCCATGGATGACGCAATAGAGTATGCCGCACCGACCAAGCGCGGCGCCGCATTGCCTCGCGCCACGGCGTACCGACCGGGGGAATCACCATCTCGCGCAGAATAAGCTCAACAAGGCCGTCGAGCACCGCGTCTTTGTTCGCGACGTGCTTGTAGAGCGACATTGCCTCGACGCTGAGCTTCGCGGCAAGCTTGCGCATCGACAACGCGTCAACGCCGTCTTTGTCGGCAATCGCCAACGCGGCCTTCAATACGCGCTCACGGCTTAAGGGACGGCGAATTGAGGATTCAGTCGTTTTCTTTTTTTGCGCCACTGGTTGAACCGGCTTACGGTGTAGTCGAATGATTCCATTTTCGCTGCGATGCAGCGCGTCAACCCCTTGATCCGCCGATTCTAAACAGTCCCCTCGGCGGTTTAGTATCGGCGGACATGAATCTTGCTTTACAGGCTTACACTGTAAGCCGTAGCGACCACGCTGCCCGGGTCGGGACGATTTCGCATCCGCGCGGCGAGGAGAAAAAATGAAAAAGACAATTTCGATGGCAGCACTGCTCGCCCTGCTCGCACTCAGCGGCGCGGGCAGCATTTCTGCGCAAAAAGCGGCCGCGGCATCGGCGACCGTACAGAATGAACCGCCGGCGGCAGAACCCTTCAACCGGTACTTTATCGGCAGTTCGCTCTTCATGGTGATGAATGCCGTGGCGAGCCCTTCACCCGATTTCTACCAGCTCAACTTCGGTTATTGGCTGACAAAAAAAGATGTGCTTTCGGTTGAGGCGATTACGTGGACCTACCACCGCGCGCTGGGCACACCCTGGGGGCCCGATATGAGCGATGATGCCCAGCGTTACCCTGGCTACGTTCGCGCATACGGTGTGGGTATCGCCTACCAAAGATACCTGTGGCAGGGCCTCTACGCAGCCGTACACGCGTTGCCGCTTTTGCAGCAATTCAAGGCACCCGACGGTAAGACTCTGCAAGAGGGTTTTCAGCTGTTCATGACGCTGCGACTGGGCTATCACTTCAGCTTCTGCGACGACCACGTCTTCATCGAACCTTCGATTGCCGTGACGCACTGGCCAATCAATACCAACGTGCCAGCAGACTTCGCACGCCTCGACAGCCGCTGGCCGAGTTACTTCATAGAACCAGGGCTGCACGTGGGGTTCAAGTTTTGAAAGCGCGGATTTCTTTTTTAGACCCAAAGGCTTACATTGTAAGCCTTTGGTGCCTCAGGTGCTTTGGCTTTGAACCCGGGCTGTACTTCGGGTTTAACTTTAACCTCTAACAAGATGTCTGCGCCATTTGACTCGATTGTACTCGATCGCGAACGCAAGAATGAGCGCACGGTCGCCAAACTACGCTTGGCCCTGAATCTTTTCAGTCTGGTCGCTGATTTTGCGGGCTACACCCATATCATTGACTTCACGAATGTGACACCGACCTGGCAGACTCTCGCGCTGGACGCAACTCTTACCTGCATCTCGTGCCTTGTTCTTGTCTGGGTAACGCAGCACAGCTATTGGCGCGGCACCAAATTCGCCACTATCAGCCTCGACTACGTGCTTCTGACCACGCTTATTCTTTTTGACCCGACAGTGTCCCAAAGTCCACAGATTTTGCCCTGGATGGCTCTCGTCGCGGGGTTGTTTGTCTATTCGTATAATCTGCTGCGGTTTTCAGTCGCGGGAACTCTCTATGCTGGCGCACACGCAATCGCGATGTTCTGCTATTTTGCTATCAGGTGCAATGTCGCTGATTTCGTACCGATGCTTTTCTCACTCTTGATGCTGCTTGCGATCGGCCTCATCGTCACCATTTCTAACCTGAAAATGATGCGTGAGGCAAACGCAAAGGTCATGATGGAACGCTTTCTGGCCCCCGAGCTTGTCAGCGAACTGCTCACGGCGAAAACCCTGCCCGTCAGCGGGGGAAAAGCCCAAAGGATCACAATTCTTTTCGCCGACATACGGTCGTTCACCGCGATGGCCGAGAAGCACAGTCCAGAGCAAGTGGTGCATTTTCTAAACGATTACCTGTCGAAGATGACCGAAATCATTTTTGCGCAAAACGGCACGGTCGATAAGTTTATCGGCGACGCAGTCATGGCCTTTTTCGGAGCCCCCCGGCCAACCGAAAGAGACGAAGAGAATGCATTGCTGGCAGCTGCCGCGATGACCAGGGCATTACCCGAGATAGCCGCGCGGCACCCCGGCATGGCGCCACTCGCGATCGGCATCGGCATTCACACGGGCGAGGCGATTGTCGGCAATATCGGCTCTGAACGCCGACTCGACTACACCGCGATTGGCGACGCCGTGAATCTGGCCTCGCGCATCGAGGGCTTAACGAAACAGTATGGCTGCGGAATTCTTCTATCAGAGGCAACTCGGATCGGGCTGCCGGCCGATGGATTGCCGGGAATGGCGTTGCGGGAGATTGATGTGGTGGCAGTCAGGGGAAAGGCTCAGCCAACTCTCATTTACGAGGCAGTCACGACATGACCATCGCGATTTTGCTTGACAGGCTTACACTGTAAGCTATCAACACGCTCAGCTGCAAAGGAGCAAGACCATGAACACACAAACTTACCGGCAACCCCAACTCGCAGAATTCACAGTTAACATAAGGCTGAAGCTGGCAGGGCTGTGGACGAGCCTCATGTTTCTCTACATCTACGTGGATTATTTCCACTTATACATGCCTGGGTCACTGACTGATATTTCGGCAGGCAAGGTATTTACCTTTCAAATTTCGCAGACGTTTCTGCTGGTGACACTGGTCTCCATGACGGTCCCGGCGCTGATGATTTGTCTGTCTATCGCCTTGCCAGCAAAGGCAAATCGAATCACCAATATGCTCATCGCGACGCTTTTTATTCCTTACACATTGTTTAATCTGGCAGGCGAAGCCTGGATTCACATGTATCTCGCTGCCGGGGTCGAAGTTCTCCTGCTGCTGCTGATTATCCGTTACGCGTCAAAATGGCCGCGAGCAGAGATATGAAAACGCACAACCTGATGCGCGCAGCCGTTTGTACTGCGTACGGCGAACCCGAAGTGCTGCAAATTCAAGAACTGCCAGTACCAGTACCCGGCCCGCGCGACGTGCTCATTCGCGTGCACGCCAGTGCAGTCAACTCTGCCGACTGGCGGCTGCGTCGCCCCGACCCATGGGGCGTGCGGCTCTTTTTGGGACTCAGAAAACCCCGCATCAAAGTTTTAGGGGGAATTTTCGCGGGTGAGGTGGTCGCAACCGGGGCAAAGGTGACCCGCTTTCGTTCTGGTGACAGGCTCTTCGGTTCGACGCTGATGCGCTTCGGCGGCTACGGCGAGTACGTTTCACTGCCCGAGAAGGCAACGATGACTACCATGCCGCGCGGCTTCAGCTTCAACGCTGCAGCAGCGCTGACGTTTGGCTACCTCACAGCGCTGAACTTTCTGCGCAGAGTATACCTGAAAGCAGGGCAAAATGTCATGATCGTCGGGGCTTCGGGTTCTGTCGGCACTGCAACTGTGCAGCTGGCCGTGCATTTCGGTGCAAATGTGACCGGCGTCTCGAGCGCAGCCAACCTCGAGCTGGTGCGCCAGCAGGGCGCCGGCCGCGCGCTCGACTACAACAGTGCCGAGTATGCAAACGATAGAACCCAATACGATGTTGTCATCGATACGGTCGGCAAAACACACTGGAAAAACCATCTGACCCGGGTGAAGCCAGACGGTAAGCTGGTACTCGTTGCAGCCGGCGCGCTCAAAACGCTCTACCTGCCGCTGTTGCAGCCTTTCTATAAACCCCGCCTCATGCCGGTTCTTGCCGCTGAGAAAAGGGTCGATCTTGAAATTGTGAGCGATCTCGCAGAACAGGGTAAGCTCCACCCCGTGATTGACCGCACCTACCCGCTCGATGAGATAGCCGAAGCACACCGCTACGTCGAAGCTGGTCACAAGAAGGGCAATGTTGTCGTCACAGTAGCAAGGGGAACTCATGAGCATATCTGAAAGGTCACGGCAACGCATCGCGGGCACACTTTTTCTGTGCGCGTTTTTGGCGTACGGAATTGGTACGTCGCTCGTCGCGCCGCTCATCGATGCAGGCAATGCGACCGCAGTCTTGCTCGGTGCGCGCGGCCAGCTGATTGTTGGCTGTGCAATGATGCTGAGCAATTCTGTGGTTGTGATCGCGATCGGCCTGCTGCTAAGGCCCGCGCTCGCGAGCGCAAACGCAAGAACTGCCAACACCTACGTGACTGCGCGCGTCTTCGAAGGTCTTGCACTCGCAGTGGGAGCGTTCGCGCTCATGTCGCTCGCGTTCCCGGGCGATGCACTTTCGCTTTCTCACGTAGCATCGGCAAAAAGAATAAACTTCATCGGCTACCAGTCAGGCATGCTCGCGCTGGGGTTAGGCAGCCTGCCGTTTTGTCTTTTGCTCTTTCAGCAGAGATTCGTGCCGCGCTGGCTCGCTCTCTGGGGTCTTTTGGGTTACGCCATTTTTGCAACCGGCGCGCTGCTCGAATTATTCGGCCTGCCATACGGCATCGCGCTTTCTGTACCCGGTGGACTGTTTGAACTGGTATTCGGTGTCTGGCTGATTATTAGAGGAGTAAAATTATGAAAAGTCTCACCAAGATTATTTTCTCGCCCAAACACATCTTTCTTGTCGACGGGTTGGGCGCCGCCTATTCGGCGACGATGCTGGGAGTCGTACTCGCAGCTTTCGTGCCGTTCTTCGGAATGCCAACTGCAGTGCTGTACCCCCTCGCGGGTACAGCCGTCTGCCTTGCCGTGTATTCGCTGAGCTGCCACTTTCTCAAACCACGGCGCTGGCAGACATTCTTGCGCGGCATCGCGACTCTGAATCTCGCCTACTGCGCTGCTTCTGTGGTGCTCATGTCTCTCTATTGGGATTCACTGACCATATGGGGGGCAGCGTATTTTGTTTCGGAAAAGTTTGTAGTGATGGGTCTGGCTTTGCAGGAGTTTTCACTCTCCCGGAAGTCATGACCAAAGAGGAGTGAACATGACTCAACGCATACAGAAGTGGCTCAACGGCGGCAAGTACCTCGAAGTCGACGGCCTGCAGATCTTCTACCAGGTCCATGGCCATGGGCCTGATCTATTGCTACTACACGGATACCCGTATAACAGCTACGACTTTCACCTGGTCGTGCCCGAGCTGGCGAGAAGCCACCGCGTTGTGCTGTTCGATTTTCCCGGCATGGGTTTCTCTGATAAGCCGCGGCAGCACGAGTACACCTTCGCAGGCTATGCAAAGGTCGTGAACGCACTCGCGCGCCACCTCGAAATTCGCGAGGCCGACATTCTCGCGCATGACCTCGGCGTCAGTGTCGCGCAAGAGCTGTTGGCACAGCAGAGTGAGAGCTCCTTCAAGTTTCGCTCGGTCGCGTTCATGAACGGAGGCCTATTCACCGATGTCTATCGCCCGCGGCTGATACAGCGTGTGCTCTCGCAGTCACCCGACTGGCTGGGCGCGTTTCTGAGTCAGCGCATTGGGCGCAAGGCTGTCGAACGACCCGTCGTTTCACTCTTTGGCAGGGACACGAAACCGTCAGCAGAGCTGCTCGACGACTTCTGGAGTATTCTAAACTTCAAAGAAGGTAAGGCAATTGCTTATCGCATCGGCCGGCTGGTCTTTGAAAAAGAAAAACACCAGCAGCGCTGGCATCAAGCCATGCGCGAAACAAAAACTCCGCTCTGCTACATCTGCGGGCCTGCAGACCCCAACTCGGGCCGTCACATGGCCGAGCGCTACCGGCAGCATCTGCCGCAATCACCGGTCTATTTTCTAAGCGACACGATTGGCCACTGGCCTCAGCTCGAGGCGCCCGAAGAAGTGCTGCAACAGCTGGGCGAGTTCTGGCGGCGCTTTCGCTAGACGTTTGGTAGACTGGCCGCACGCTGGCGTCAGAGTCCCATGATTGCGTGCTGGCATAACCTGCGGGGCGACAGCCCGATCACCTGGCTGTTTGTTTTGCTCTTTGCAATTTGGTGCCTCATGCTGCAAAGCGACCTGCGAAAATTGTGGCGCGGCATTCGCAGCGGCAAGATGCCCCTTCTGGGTGCGCGGCCATGGGCAGAGGGGTACCATGCGGTTGATTGGCAGACATCGCGCGCTCGCTATATCTACATGGTCGCACGCAACCTGGTTTGGCTGGCATTACTCTGCGCGGCGGTGCTATTTACGCCGTGGGCCTTGTGCCATCTCACGCCGCGCATTTGAGTGGTGTGCCCCTGAAAAAAAGAGACTTTACCGGCACCGAGATGCATTTTCGTAACCGCATGCGAGTCAGAAACCATTTCAAGTTTTCTAGTGCGCATTCCATTGCCGCGGCAGTGGCTGCGGCTATGCTGCTCGGTCTCACCTGTGTGACGACATTGGACGTTCGCCGTACACGCCACGCATTTACGGCTCTCTGCCCCAGTCACGTTTTTTCAGCCGACTATTTTGATCGTGATGAGGGCATAGCACTTTGCCCGCAAACGATAAGACGCGAATCGGAATGGTTCGGTTTGTCAGGCCCCGTGCTCACCCTCGAAGACAGCAGTGACCTTCTGGCGTTCGACAAGGCCGGAAACCTTGTTCAAATCTCAGGCTATAGCAGCTATTTCGGCAATTATTCTGCACCGATCGTGCGTGACGGAAACAATCTGCGCTACCGCATCGGTGATACCGAATTTCAGATCAGACTCGATGCCCAGCACCGCGTCGTCGAAAAAGTAGTTCGGTGCATGGCCAATTGCGCTGTGGGGCAACTGAAAGCTGAAGGGAATGGAAAGCTCAGGGATTATAAATATCCCGATGGTACAGCCAAACTCAAGGCGACTTATGAATACTTTGCACATGGCCTCCGCATCCGGCATGAGCAATTTGATTACCGCGATGGCAATGCTGTCAAGCCGGGGACAGTACAGCGGGTTATTGAATCGACCTACCGCATTCTGACACCCACGAATCTTACTCTCGAAGAGACTAACCGGTTTGGGCCACCGGGTAGCCAGGTCTTTCGGCGCAAGAAAGAATGGCGCCTCTCCCCAGAAGGGCATATCATCACGTGGCATGAGAACCGCAGCCCTCCGGGAACCGGCTCTGATGCTGTCGATTGGCCGCTCTCGATCGACAGCTATGGAAATTGGATTAAGTGGGGCAGCTGGCGCAAGCGGCGTATCGAATACGATTGAACTGTCTCATCTAAACTGCCCCTGCAGCTCGCAGCTGCACTTTGCGATTGGGCGGTGAATCATCTAATCTCGCTTGCACTCTTCGTCGCTGTAGCTGAACAGGGCACATGATAAAGAGAATCGCCGTAGTATTTCTGACCTGCGTGCCGCTCGCGGCCGAAAATGCACCCACAGAGAAAAAGAGCATTGAATACGATGGCGAAACCTATTTTCTCGCGCATACCGATGCAACGGCTGACCAGGCTCTCGAAGAATACCTGCGCGAAGGTGAGACTCTGGAAAACTGGACGAAAATGGTTTCGGTGCGCGCTTTCAAAAATTTCAACGATCCTAAAGAGATCGTGCGGCTGTTCGTGGCAGCGCTCAAGAAGCAGCACCCGGACGCACCCTACGAAGCAGCACGAATACCTGAAACGCGCGAGATCATGCTCGATTTTGTCACCTGGCCCGCCGACGGCAGTTACGCAGAAATTAACATCTGGAAATTCAGAAAGGTCAGCGTAGGGGTCGTCGCTTTTCAGTTTGCCCTGAGAAAACCCGACACACGCGCCGTTCTGGCGGATTTCAAAAAGACACGGCCGCAGATGCTGAAGGTGATGGCCGGCGCGCAGTTTGCTGCAGATTGATCTTAAGGCGCACGGGCGTTGCAGCTGCGTTCTTAAACTCGCTGCATATAAAGGGTACCCTGCGCCTCTACGCAGAGCTTGCCCGTTTCGTCAAAGAAAGTGACACTTGAATAGACCAGGTTACGCGCCTGGCGTTTGATGCGCGCAACTGCCGTACAAAAACTGCCGGCAATAGGCTTACGCATTCTTATATCGAGTCGACCCACGGCCGAGCCTTGCGTCAGTGAGTGCTTGCTTAGCCCCATTGTGGCACCGACTGCGATGTCGCAGACGGCGGCAACGACCGCACCGTTTACCGAGTCACCCGTTGAACCACCGCGGTGTCGCTCTTCAATCGGGTCGAGCCGCAGCACAATCTGGTCGGCTTCGAATTTGAGCGTGAGATTTAGAAATTTCAGCAGAGCCGATTCGTTCAATGATTGAGAAAACTGTTCGAGTCTGAGATCCCCCTGAGGCACTGACTTTGTATTGTGTGCGGAACTCGTATCGTCAAGCAGTCTGTACCTTCGCGGCTTGAAATTACCTGAAAACGAAGAACCGACTTTACAACCCTGGATTTCAGAAAACTATCGGCCATTGCAGGCGAGTCATAGTCAGCATTCGCCGTAAATAATGCAACCGACCTTAACCATTTGGCCCGACATGGGCATCTACAACGGACCTTCTTATGCGACCGAACGGCACAGCCATTTCTATTCGCAACTCGTCATCGGGGCACGCGAGCCGGTAAGACTAATCGGTCGCGACGGTGTGGAGCGAAAGTTTGAAGTCGCTTATATCCCCTCGGGGGTCAGCCACCAGACCGTGCGATCTGACGACGAATTTGCACTGGTGTTGCTCGACCCCATTCAATGTTCCCATGGCCTGTGGAATGAGGTTGTCTTGGCCAAAATGCACCCAGCAAAAGAGGTCGCCCACCGGCTCACGAAAGAAGACCTCAGGCAACTGCGAAGCAGGGTGACCGGCAGTGATCAGCGGGTACGCGATGATGTACTCACGATAATGCACCGGTACAGGCAGCACGCGAATACCGCGGCATTGGACACGCGCATTAGCAGGGCGGTAGAGTCGCTGCAACAAACTTCGGAAAATCTGCCGCTCAGCCTGGCAGCGGCCGAAGCAGGCCTTTCGACCGATCGATTTCGGCATCTGTTTAGCGAACAGACGGGTATCAGCTTTTCTGGCTACAGGCTTTGGCAGAAAACCCGACAGGCAATCTTAGCCCTGGAAGAGCACACGCAGTTTGGCGATGCAGCACACCGGGCGGGCTTTTCAGACCAGGCACACTTCAACCGGGTCTTTCGACGCGCGTTTGGCCTCAGGCCAGCCGAGCTTTTTAAGAACGGGTTTCGGGTGAATTTTTTTCTTTGAAGCAGCCGCTTCGTTCAAGTCGATCGCTCCCACAAAGCTTATTCTTCAGCCAGCAATAGGAGGAATCATGAACTTTAAGATGCCCAAAGCCTGGAAAGAAGCTTATAAAGAAGAACTACGCCAATACCGCACGAGCCTGAACGGCCTAAACTTGCCGCAGGCATGGCGGCACCTCGAGCGCGCCCATATTATTGGACAGTACCACCCCGTGCCGCACACCGCGATCCATTGCCGCATGCTCTGGTTCGGCTTGCGATCAGCAAACCTGACTGAAGTGTTCGGCCAGATACTGCGCATTGCAGGTGGTTGGCTGGGTTCATTGCTGAACCGCATACCCGTCGGCAATACAGGTGGTGCCAACGTGTACATTTTCGCGCGCATGCCGATTCCTGAGGACCTGCGTGAACTGTTGGCAGACGCTGATGTCGAAGCGAAAGGACTCGCGGGTATCAAGCGAAAGCCGCGCTAAGGCTGGTCAGGCCTCGATCATCTACGCCGGTGCTTGCACGTAAACAGTCGACACCTACGGAAGAATTCAGCGATCTGCCAGACAACAACCCATGATAACAATCAAGCTGCTCATAGCCGCGTCACTGGTAACGTCGCTGCACGCTGTCAATCCGTTCGTGCAAACCCGCGGCATGGATCTCGTGCGGGGTGGCAAGAAGTACACCTTCATGGGAGCGAACCTTTGGTACGGCATGAACCTCGGCGCGTTCGACCGGCCACGCCTCAAACGCGAGCTCGACCGCTTGCAGAGACTCGGTATCAAGAACCTGCGCATTTTGGCAGCGAGCGAAGGGCCTGACAACGAACGCTGGCGCATTGTGCCGGCGCTGCAGACTGCGCCCGGTGCCTACAACCAGAGGCTGCTCGAGGGGCTCGACTACCTGCTCGCTGAAATGGCGAAGCGCGACATGACCGCGGTGCTGGTGCTCGGCAACTACTGGCACTGGTCGGGTGGTTTTGGGCAGTACCAGGCGTGGGCCGGCAAGGGAGCGATTCCTTACCCCGAGTTTGACCCCCAGGCGCGTGGCGGGTCTGACTACAAACTCTCTTCGTGGTGGCGCTGGTTTCGTTACAACTACTACGTGACCCGTTTCTACAAGAACCCCGTGGCAGTCGGCTTCTACCACAACACCGTGCGCATGCTCGTGACACGCGTGAACCATGTCACGCGCAGGGCGTATAAAGACGACCCGACGATCATGGCCTGGCAGCTCGCAAACGAGCCAGCCGGATTTCTGAGCGGCGACAGCTATGACAAGTGGATCGCCGAGTCTGCGGCGCTCATCAAGTCGCTCGACCGCAACCACCTGGTGAGCACCGGTGCCATGGGAGAGGTCTTCCAGTTTTCGGGCAATGACCAGGTCAAGAATCACTCCCACAAAGATATCGATTATACCACCGTGCACATCTGGGTGCAGAACTCGGGGCTCTATAACCCTTGGAAGGCGAGTGAGACATACACTAAATCTGTCGAAGTGCTGCACAAACAGCTGGCACAACACCGCGAAATGGCGAAGAAACTCGGCAAGCCGCTCGTCTTCGAGGAGTTCGGTTTTTCACGCGACATGAACCGCTTTGCGGCGGGCACTCCCGTGACCCTGCGCGACGATTTCTACGCGCAGGCATTCTACCACGTGCTCGAATCACAGAAGACGGATTCGCCGATCGCCGGCGTCAACATCTGGGCCTGGGGTGGCGAGGGCCGGCCCGCGCACAACGAGTGGAAACCTGGCGACAATTTCATCGGCGACCCACCGCACGAAGCGCAGGGTTGGTACAGTGTTTACGACACCGACGCGACGACGCTGAAGTTGATTCGTGAGGTGGCGGGAAGGCTTAAATAGGCTTTACGCGCCTTTCCCTCTTGCGCATAGAGTGGCATGGCTTCACGTGCCGCTGACTGGCTGAGGCAGGCCGAAGATGACGCGGCATGGCTCGCCGATTCGATCGAAGACGGTCATTTTTCTCAAGCTTGCTACATCGCTCAACAGGTTGCTGAGAAGGCACTGAAGAGCCTGGCGTTTTCACGGGGCGCCTCAGAAATCAAGGGCCACTCCGTAACGAAAATCGCGCAGGCACTTGCGATCAATGCTGAGATCGAACGCGCGGGCAAGATTCTAGATCGTTACTATATCTCCGGGCGTTATCCGGACGCTTTTCCCGAGGGTATTCCCAGCGACTTTCTCGATCGCGAAGCGGCATTATCGGCGCAGAGCGAGGCTTTGTTAGTTCTGAACAAAGTTAAGCTGCTGCTGGGGCAGTCTCAATGAGTACGATTGTTTTTCCCACATTCAAAGACCCGCTCAATGGTCTTTCGCTCGAAGATTTCACGTCCAAGCTAAGGGAAATGCTCACCGACCGTGTGCATAGCGCCTGGCTGTACGGCTCGGTCGCAAGGGGCGAAGCACGACCCGATAGTGATGTAGATCTGTTTATCGTTACCGATACCGATCTGCCGTTTCACGAACGCGGCGCACTGTTTGACGATCTACGCGATTTTAACGCCAACATCGAGCCACTGGTCTACACGCCTGCAGAATGGCTGCACCTGACATCCGACCCTACTGTTGGTTTTTGGCAGAGTGCGGTGCGTGAAATGGTGAAGCTGCTTTGATTACTCCGCGCGCTCAGTAGAAATCCGCCTCAGAAATTAGCGTATCTTTATACTTATCGCCGGGATAAACCGAAACGATTTCAATACCGATCACCAGAGCCTCTTTGATCTCGATGCCCATTTCTCTGTCTTCTTTTGATATCTGGACATTCCAATTGCAACCTTCGAGCGGAACGGTAATCTTCTGATAACCAAACTGGTCCTTTAGTTGCAACGGAACTTTGCAGTGCGATTTAATCTGGGAATAGGACGTCCAGGTTTCAATGCCTCCCGCCTGCGCACTCGCGATATGCAGCACCAGGTCTTTCACGCGATTATTGTTCTTCCAAATGCGCTGCGACTTGCCGTAACCGTTAAAGATCTTCAGCGTCGCCGTCTTACGCTTGCCGCGCGGAATATATTTTATTGGAAAAAGCACTGCCTGCCCGACGCCATCACCCTCGACGGCTTCAGACCACCCGGTATCTGTCCTCTTATCAATCAAAGAACCGGCAGAGAACATACAGCTCCAGGTGTAGTTTTTACCTTGCGACTCAAGGGCATCGGGGCCATCGGCGACAATTTTCGGCGGCTTGCCTTCGGCAGTGAGCGTCGAGGTTGCCCACGATTCCCACGCGCCTTCTTTGGCGCCGGTTTTACCCCAGACGTCTTCACTATTGTACCGCAACAAGCTGAAATCAGCACTCCTGATATTTTGCAGCAAGTAAGGATTTGCCTGCCCTGAACATGGGGCGGGCGGCTCCGATGGATACATGGTCAGAACCAGTATCACTGGTATCATTGCGTAGCGCAGTTTGAGAGAGAAGTTTCGGTAAAGCGTCATGACCTGTGCTATTAACCCACATCAAAACGACGAGTATTTATTTGAGAGTCTTTCGCTCAAGAGTCAGCCGTCACGACGGGCCGAATCTACTTCAACACCATCTTCACCAGACTCAATACCACCAGCAACACTGCCGCGCCGCCCGCTGCATTGTAGAGACCGAGCAATTTCTGCTCCCGCGCATCATTCCACGGCATGATACCTGCATCTGCCTGCTTCATGAAGCGAAATTGCAGGGGTATCAGCACGCCCATCCAAAGAGCGCCCGTCGCCGCGAAATAGATCAGTGCCCATTTGAGCCACTCAACCGCAAGCGGATGACCGTAAGCACCCACGAGCACGGTGGCGTTCCAGAGTAGAAGAATCAGACCAGGCCCCGTAAAGGCGAGGTCGGTGATATTCATGAGTCTTGCAGCGAAAGCGAACCAATCGTTCTTGCGCGAGGCCACTGCGACAGAGAACCAGAGCGCACTCACGACAATATTCCCGAGAAAGATGATCGCTCCCAGAATGTGCAGAAACCGGTGCACCGCACGTGGAAAGACCTCTGGCAGCGACACACCCACAAAAAGCAAGGTCGTGAGCGCGCCGATGATCGCGAGCTCAACCGCGAATGCGATTTTGAACTTTTTCATTTTGCCTCCTGCGCACCAGTGCGGCGCGCTTCATTCAGAAATTTTTGCAGCCGCTTCTCAGGTGCACCACGCACCGGCCCAAAGATATGGTATTTCACCGGCTTCACTCCGCAGAATTCGAGCGTCGCAAACTTCAACAGCCGCAACCCGGGCGCGCGGTTGAACCAGCGGTAATACCACGCAGGGGCATCCATCGTGATGAAGATGCGCGCGGTTTTGCCCTTGAGTAACTTCTCGGGTAAGGGGGAGTTTTTGCGGTACTTGAAAGCAAACCCCGGCAGAAAAACTCTGTCGAGAAAACCTTTAAGCAATGCCGGCATCGAAGCCCACCAGCTCGGGAACACAAAGACGAGATGGTCAGCCGCACGAATCAGCTGCTGCGCCTTTGCCAGATCAGGTTCGAGCGCCTGCTCTGCTTTATAGCCCTCGCGCAGAATGGGGTCAAACTGCAGCCGGGGCAGATCGAGCAGGTCAACCTGAGCTCCCCCTTGCTGCGCTGCCGTTGCATATTCGCGCGCAATGCTGCCGCACAATGATTCTGACCGCGGGTGGCCCTGGATGACGAGTATCTTTTTCATGGCTTTTTGCTCCCGGTTTTCTTTTTGGCGATGGAGTCGAGAATTTCGTGGGCCGACTTCACCCATCTGAGCTCCATCTTCGTGCGCTCGATACCATAGTCGAGCGTCATGCGCCAGAAAGGGTAATCGGGCGACTTGTCTTTGTAATCGGCGATGTCTTTTTCGACGCCGGCATAAACCTTGAGCGTTGCCTCGCCCATTTCCTGGTGGCGCTGCAGGTGCCGGCGAATGCCGTTATGATCAAGCTGGCTGCCAAAGAAAAGCTTCAGCAAGAGCTCGTTACGCTCAGCGAGCGGCTCGGCTGGTTTGGCGAGCCATTGCTGCAGCTTCTTGCGGCCGGTGGCGGTAATTGCGTAGACGATACGGTCGGTGCCTTTTGCATCGAGGGTTTTTGCCTTGCGGATTAACCCTTGCTGCTCGAGTTTTTTCAGATTGGGATAGATCTGGCCGAAACTTTCATTCCAGAAATAGCCGATGCTCGTCTCGATAAACTTTTTCATATCGTAGCCGCTGCATTCGTATTGCGTCAGAATGCCAAGCAGGGCGTACTGGGTTTTGTTCTCGCGCTTCATTCAACTAATAGATACTATCTATTAGATATAACGGCAAGTATTTTCGCAGATTTCTTTCTTCTTTTCATTAGGCGGGCAATTTATTGCCTGCCTAATGAAAGATAACCTGCCCCCACAACCGCCGGGCTCAACGCGCATCACGCTGGTGCTCGAACGCCGCAGCGACCGGCTCGACGGCATTTTACTCGAGGCGATGCGCCAGCAGACTGATAACAAGAAGGTGTGCGACATCAGCCGCTCAGCGCTCAAGGCGCTCTTTACTCAGCACAAGGTATTGATCAAAGGCCAGCCCGCTAAGCCCTCGTCGAGCATAGCGACCGGTACAACTTATGTGGATGTTCTTATTTGATGCGTGCGCTTCGCACACGCATCAAATAAGATATCAGAAATGCGAGTGATCGTCAACAACCGGGTCTTTTTCACCCGTGTGAAACAGCGAAGCATAGTTAGCGCACAGCACGACTGAATAGTTCGACTTGGCATCGAGTTCAAATTTCAGCGTCTTTTGTCCCGTGACCAGAGGGTGCAGCTTCAACTCAGAACCAAAGATCGTGTTCTGCACCTCAATCCTAATATTCATTCTTTCTTCATTCACCAGCGTCGCGGTTTTCACGTGAGCCGTTCTTTCACCACGCCCGGTGACAACCGCGATATAATACAGAATATTTTTATCCATCGGCATCTTCACTTCGAACGCCTTGCCCGCCGTCTGGTGAACCTCAGTGCGGCACTGGTAACCCTTCGCAATCGCGCGCTCGCCGAATTGCCGCGCCTCGCTTTGAATCACGGTCTCTTGCGTCGCAAGCAGAACGAACGTGCTGCAGAGCGTGAGGGTAATGCCAAGAATCAAAGCGCGGTTGAGGATTTTCATCGGTTACGGGTCGGGCACGCATTTCAGGGCTGCAATCGTATTTTGAACAAATCGGCTTGACCCGCGCGACGATACCGGCCAAGGTAACCCCATGAACGGATTCAGAAACGCCTCATATGTGGGCTTTGTGCTTTTTCTCATCGGTCTCGTCGTGACGGGCTATGGACTCTACAATCTCACCATCGAAAAGAAGCTCGATGCAGTCGGCATCAAGACCAAGGGCAAGGTCTATGACCTCGCCGTGATCGAACCCTACCGCAAGGCATTGGTCGAGTTCAAAGATAGTAAGGGCAAAAAAGTGCAATTTGAAGACAAACTCTTCTGGAACCACAGCTTTCAAAAGTACACCAAGGGACAAGAGGTCGAAGTGCTCTATGACCCGGCCGACCCAATTCGTACGGCAGTTATCAACGACTTTTTTCAGCGCGCCACTGCTCCCTGGTTTCCCGTGATCATCGGCGGCATTCTGTTTATCGTGGGCTTCATTCTGCGCAAGATCATGCTCAAGAAAGCCAAAGAGCTTGATGCGCGAATGGGTAGATAACTAGCTTTCATTAGGCAGGGGTTTAAACCCCTGCCTAATGATGGCATAGGGCACGCTGCCCTATGGACAAGCGCTTCTCTTTGTGGTAGAGAAGCGCTATGAACACCAGAAGTTTAGCCGTTATATTGCTTACGGGCATTGCCACGTTGCAATGCGCCAAGAACGAGAACGCGAATACAGATAAGGGCAACGGCAATGCCGCCAGCTCAGGCTTTTCAGTCAGCGCCACCGTTTCGGGCCTCACCGGCACGGGCCTTGTGCTAACGCTCAATTCGGCCACAGACATCGCTGTCTCGGCAAATGGCACGGTATCGGTCGCGGGCAGCCTCGCAGGCGGTGCCACCTATGCGGTGGCTGTCAAAACCCAGCCCGTGAACCCCGACCAAATCTGCGCCGTGGCAAACGCCAGCGGCACCATTACTGGGGGGAATGTGACCAATATTGCGATTACCTGCGAAGTAACTGGCTGGCAACAAGAAGCTTACGTAAAGGCGTCGAATGCGAATGGATCCGATAGTTTTGGCTCTGCGGTCGCAATTGAAGGCGACCTGATGGTTGTCGGTGCTTACGCTGAAGACAGTGACTCAAATACCATTCTTCAAGGTTCAACCGCAAGTTCAAGCAACGCAGGTAACACCAACGGTGCTGCATATGTATTCCGTCGAACGGGAAATATATGGATTCAAGAGGCCTATCTGAAACCATCTAATATGGATGAGCGAGACAAGTTCGGTTGGGCGGTTGCCATATCAAATGGTCGGATCGCCGTAGCGGCGCCAGATGAAGATGCTAATCAAACAACCATTACGCACGGAAGCACTGCCAGTAGTAACAACACACAAGCGAATGCCGGAGCGGTATATATATTCGAAAAGAATGGAACAAACTGGGAACAGAAGGCTTATATAAAAGCGCCCAATGCTGCGGCCGGCCACGAATTCGGTTACGCACTAGCAATGTCTGGTGATACTCTGGTGGTAGGTGCCAAGGGTGAATCGAGCGCACAAACAACGATTACCAACGGCCCAACAGCGAGCACCGATACGTCAACCGCAAATTCAGGCGCAGTTTACGTCTACCGCCGGACAAGTGGCACTTGGGCGCAAGAAGCGTACATCAAGGCAGGCAACTCAGAATATTTGGACCTTTTCGGCTATAGCGCGAGCATATCTGGCGACGCGATTGTCGTGGGTGCTTACAACGAAGATAGTGGGCAATCTACCATTACGAATGGGTCAGGGACAAGTTCGGATAACTCGATCACGAATTCAGGGGCCGTCTACGTATACCGCAGATCGGGTGTCAACTGGAGCCAAGAAGCATATATTAAAGCACCGAACCCTGATGCTGAAGACTTGTTTGGATATATGGTCGCGATTTCAGGAGACACGATATTGGTTGGCGCAGGTGGTGATGACAGCGGACAAACGACCATCACCAATGGCACAACAGCCAGCACTGACAATTCGGTAATTGAAGCGGGCGCAGCCTATATATACCGGCGCACCGCAGGCATTTGGAGTCAAGAAGCTTATCTTAAAGCATCGAATGCCGAAAGCAATGATGGCTTTGGCTACACCATTGCGCTTCAGGGTAATGTCGCTGTAGTTAGTTGCGCGTACGATGACAGCAGCCAAACCACCGTCACTAATGGGAGTACCGCCAGCTCAGATAACTCTGTCAATGACACCGGAGCAGCTTTCATCTTCAGACGAAATGGCACAACCTGGTCACAGGAAGCGTATCTTAAACCACCCGTCGCCCAGGCAAACAAATGGTTCGGTGAAGCAGGTCTTTCGATATCTGGCGACACCGTCGCGGTCTACGCCTACGGCGACAGCAGCAACCAAAACACCATCACCAACGGCCCAACGGCCAGCAGCGACACGTCGATGTCAGGTGCCGGCGCGGTGCATGTGTTTCGGTTAAAGTAAGGTAGCATCCAGCTTATCTCGAAAATCTTAAGAATATCAATAGGTGATTTATGAAACTAAAAACAACGACAATAACATTGCTTATGGCACTCATGGTGACGGCTATTGTATCGAATTGCCGCAAGCCCGACACGAACACCGCACCCGATACACTGACATTCTATGTCACCCCCCAATCGGGCCTCAAGGCTCGCGCGCTACCCGACGCCAAATCTGACGTCAAGAAGGTCTATAAGTTTCAAGAGGCCATCACGGTCGCGAAAGCACCTGTGAAAGAAGAAGAGATCGGTGGCGTCAAGGGCAACTGGCGGCTGGTGCAAGATGCTCAGGGCCAGAAGAGTTATGTATTCGACGGTTTTCTGTCTAACTCGATGCCCGAGGGGCCCGTATTCGTGGGTAACAAATATGATCTGAGTGAGAATGTGCCTTACAACCTGAGCAGCAACAACTGTTGCAAGTCAACTTTTACACTCTACAAGAACCGAACCTTTGCCGGTAAAGTGCTGTTGCCCTCAGAAGAGTGCCAGTGCGAGAAGGTTAGAGGCAACTGGCACTACGCCGGCGAAAAGATCTGCTTCGATGCGACGAGTATGATATTCGAGTGCTATGAACCGGGCAATGAACTGCTAGAGAGAATGAAGAAAGAGGTTGCTGAAACCACAGAATGCCTGCTTGACGGCGAAAAGTTTCCTGAGGATTTCAAAGGCGGCGAATTCGGTGCCGCTAAGTCGCAATTCTACGCATTTCTTGGGGGTAACAAATTGATGATGGCAGACCTTGCGATCACCAGCGAAGCCGGTTCTGTGCGGGGCATGGGCAGCTGGCAAATCACAGCGGGTGCAGTCTCAGCGAATCTGCACGCCAATTTTAACCTCGAATCAACACTCAAATTCGTGTGCGCAGACGGTGACCAGATTGACAACAATTGCGTGCAGCAGGCGACTGCCGCCTTGCAAGAAAAAGCTGAAGCAGCGAAGAAAACCAAAAACTCGTTGGATCTCTCGTTTAACATGAACATGCAACGCCATGACAAATCGGCGTACACATTCACCTTTAATAACTTTGTCGTAAAAGAAACACCGAAATCTGGTACCGTATTGTGGTCAAAGATTAAGCAGATCAAAATGGCGTCGGGCTGCGCGTTTACCGTAACGCAGTAGCTCAACCATGCACGCTCTACCTACTCAGGAACATGTAAAATGACTGAACACAAATGGCTGACAAAATCTTCGTTGTCTGTCGCACTTGCGAGTCTGGCGCTTGCCAGCACCGTAATGGCAGGCTATCTCATGTTTGAGCTTAGAGCCATGAGCGGAGCTCTTGCCGCCCAGACGGGCAGGCATGAACGGGGCGGCAGGGGCAACGACGCATATCTCGCTGGCCCAGTGAAAAACCGCATTCAAAAGGGTTATGGTGAGCTGCACACCTGCTACCTCGAATACCTAAAGACAAACCCGCAGCTCAAAGACGGCAGCGTCACTCTCGACTGGCAGATCGACACGAATGGCGACACGCTAAAGCCCGAGGTTGTACGCTCAGACATAAAGAATGCCCCTTTCGAAAACTGCCTTGCCGCAAAAATCGCGCGCTGGCAGTTTGCCCCGACGCCGGTGGTGAAATATGTCGAGCATAGGTTTAACTTCAAGAACGAGCTATGAATCTACTTGCCGGGCTGATCGGCCAAAACGCTGATGAGCATCTATGAAGCTGTTTCAGGCATGGCTGAAAGAGGCTGAACAGGATATCCTCTGGGCAAGGGATAGCCTCGGGCACGGCCATTTCTCCCGCAGCTGCTTCATCGCGCAGCAGATCGGTGAAAAGTCTCTGAAGGCATTGGCATATTCAAGAGGAGCTGAAAGCGCACGCGGGCATTCGATCACGGCGCTGGCGAAACAACTTGGCATCAACGGTGAAATAGAGACCATCGGCCGTGAACTGGATCTTTTCTATATATCGGCCCGTTATCCCGATAGCCTGCCCGACAATATGCCCCCTTCAGATTTTTTTTCCCGCGAGCAGGCAGAACGTGCTCTCGCCAGCGCTGAGCGGCTATTTTCGTTGATTGCAGAAATGATTCACGCGGCTGGCAACTGATGAGCATTGTTTTTACTCCAGACCAACAGAATCTGGTAAAACAAGATCGCGAGCAATTGGTCGAAATGTTGCGTAGCATGCTGGCTGATCAGGTGCAAGCAGCGTATATTTTCGGCTCATTCGCCTCGGGCAATCATGAACCCCTCAGTGATATCGATTTGATTGTCGTTGCTCAAACAGCTTTACCCTTTCACGAACGGCCGCACCAGTTTGAACGGGTTTATGAAGTGTGGCCACGCATCGACCTGCTCGTCTACACCCCTGAAGAATTTGCGCGCCAATTGCAAAACGCCGACCAGGGCGGTTTCTGGAAGAGCGTCAAAGATTCGCTGGTGAAAATTCTCTGACATGCGCACCACCTTCGGCATCGACCGGCTGCTCGCCGACCCCGGCAAGTACCTGAAGGGCAAACGCTTTGCGCTGCTTGTCAACCAGAGCTCGGTCGCGGCCGATGGCCGTTACCTGTTCGAAGCGCTCATCGCACAGGGCTACAAACCCGAAAAAATTTTTGCTCCCGAACACGGGCTCTTCGGCACCGAGCAAGACCAGATCACTGTAGCCGATGAGGTCGACGGCTTCACGGGTCTTAAGGCTGTCAGCCTCTACGGACAGACCAAAGAAGAGCTCAAACCCCGCGCGAGCGACCTCGGGGGCCTCGAAACACTCGTCGTTGATATACAGGACATCGGCTGCCGCTACTACACTTATGCATACACGATGGCATTCTGCATCGAAGCCTGCGCCGCACTGGGCATCGAGGTAATCATCTGCGACCGGCCAAACCCGCTCGGTGGCGTGGTGGTCGAAGGCGGCATCGTGCACAAGGGCTTTGAGTCTTTTGTGGGAGCTTACCCCCTTGCCGTGCGGCACGCTCTCACCATCGGAGAAGTCGCCCGCCTGCTGAACGCAACAGAGAAATGGAATGCGAAGCTCACAGTAATCGAACTTAAAAACTGGAACCGCAACTGGTTGTACCCACAGACCGAAGGCCTGTGGGTACAGCCTTCTCCCAACATGCCGACAGTGGATACCGCGATTGTCTACCCCGGCACATGTCTCTTTGAAGCGACCAATGTTTCAGAAGGCAGGGGCACAACCCGCCCGTTCGAAATTATCGGCGCACCGTTTATCCATCCCAAAGAATATGCCGCAGCCCTGAACGCACTGCATCTCCCCGGTGTCTATTTTCGCCCGCTCTACTTCAAGCCGACGTTTCACAAGTACAAAGACGAAGCATGTGGGGGAGTGTTCGTGCACGTGACCGATGTTGCCGAGTTTGAGTCATTCTACACTGGCCTGACGATGGTGAAAACCGCGCACGACCTTTACCCGAAACACTTCGACTGGCGGCGCGAGCCGTATGAATACGTCGCCGATAAACTCGCCATTGACCTCTTGAGCGGTTCAGAAAAGTTCAGGCTCAACGTCGAGGCCGGCGGGCAGCTCGAAGAATTTCGCCAGGCATATTTCGCCGAAGAGAAAGAATTTCGCCACCACTGTGCGGATTTTTTTCTCTACTCGTGAGCCTTTGAGGCCCTTGTTCATTGCGCGCCTTTTGATGTCAGGTACCGCACTATGGCCTCGTAGTTGTTCATTTTCGCGATCTGCAGCGGTGTCGCATTGTATTGGTTTTTTACATTCATGTCTGCACCGTGCTCAACAAGAAGCTTCACCACATCGAGTTGATTGAGCATCGCAGCCGTCATGAGCAGAGAATTACCCTTTGAATCTGGTGCGTTGATATTTTTAGAAGCGGGCAGCAGGTGTGGCAGAGTTTTGGCGCGGTGTTCTTTCACTGCGATAGCAAATTCTAGCAATGACTTCCCGTTGGCAAGGCGCACATCAACATCGGCACCCTTGGCAACGAGCATCTTTACACCCTCAGCTTTTCCGTAAAGCACCAGCGCAAATAGCGGCGTTTCGCCGTCTTTGTACTTAAGATTGGCGTCGGGATCGAATTCGAGCAGTTTCTGGAAAATCGACTGTTCGTACGATTTGGCGGCGAGATGCAATACCGTCTGCCCAAAGTTGTCTTGCGCATTCACATTCGCGCCAGAGCGAACCAGAATCTCTATTGCTTTTTGCTGGCCGTAATCTGAAGAGAGTGCTGCCATCAGTGGTGTTTCTCCACGATTATTTCGGTGGTTCACGTCGGCACCGATTTCGATCAGCATCGGAGTTATATCTGCTTTTTTGCCCCAGCCGCTTCTGAAAAGGTCACTCAGTATTGTACTACCCGCAGAGTTTGGGCTTGCACCGCGAACGTAGTTGATTTTAGCACCCGATTCGATCAAGGCCTTCATGATTTCAAAGCCTTGAGGGTTAGCCGCCGCCGAAAGCGCACTGCTGCCATTTTCACTCGTGATATTCGGGTCGACGCCTTTGCTGAGCAGAAATCTGACCATTTTCAGATCAGAATTGTACGCAGCGTACGAGAGCAGTGTGGCGCCGTCGCCCGAGATTTTGTTGATTCCGTATTTTGCGATAAACGCCTCGGCCTGTTTCTGCGTCTTGACTTTACGCAGCTCTTGAAAACTGTCTGCCTGAATCGACGAAACCAAGAGAATCAGCAGAGTCAAAAGGCTGAAGAGTCTTGGGAGAATGTCGTTCGGCAAACCAGGGATTAAACTTCGCATGGCACTCCGTGACGGGCCCTGATCGAGCCGGCAAGCAAAGTTGCCGAGGCGAATTTTGGGCTTTGTCGCGGAAAAAGTTGCCGCCATTAGCTAATATCATTAGCTTTTGGCTAATTAGATTAGCTTTAAGGGAGGATTTATGAAATATTGTATGGCGGCTCTCGTGATGTTAATGCATTGCAAGAGCATCGAAACCAAAATTGAAATTGAGGCACCGCCCGAAGTGGTATGGGCTGAATTCAGCGACTTTGACAAATACGGTGAATGGAACCCGTTTCTCAGGGTTAGCGGCGAAATGAAGCCCGGTTCAAAACTTGCCGTTGCATTTCACCGCAGCGGCGACGATTGGTTCAAGATGAACCCGACGGTTCTTGAAGCCTCGAATCGCCACCTGATCTGGCGCGGCCGACTGCTGATGCCGGGTATTTTCACCGGCGAGCATGAATTTCGCTTCGAGCAGACAGAGAAGGGACAGACAGTCTTTTATCACAATGAGAAATTCAATGGCCTTATTGTGCCTTTTTTTCCGCTGGGCGACACAGAAAGAAAATTCGAAGCGATGAATGCCGCGCTGAAAAAGCGCGCAGAGCATGCCACGCGCAAACCTAAATAGAGAAAAAGTCTACGCTGCAGCCGCGTGGTTGGCAAACAAGCGCGGTTTTGCGGCACTGAGTCTCAAAGACATAGCGGCGCATCTGAACGTGAAACCGCCTTCGCTTTTCAAGCACGTTCGCGACCTTGGCGAAATCAAAGACGCGCTCGCCGTATCGGGTATGTCAAAGCTGAGTGCGGCTATCGCCTCGGCGGCGGAAGAAAGCGCCAGCAACCGTCTCGAACATATTCTTTTTGCTTACCGTGACTTTGCCAAAGAATTTCCCGGCGAATACGATGCGTTTCAAGAGACTCATGTAAAGCGCTCAGCCAAGGTCTATAAAGCCGCTGAGCAAATGCTGGCGGTTTTCGCTTCAGCTTTGTCTGAGAGATTGACCGCCGATGAAAAAGTCCATGCGCTCAGGTTCATGCGCAGCGCCGTTCATGGTTTTGTCATGCTCGAAAAACACGGCGGCTTTGGCCTTGCGCAGAACGTCGATGAATCATTCAGAATTATTGTTCAACAGCTTGTGGCCTTATACGCCGTGTAGCGAAAGGTCATAGATGAAAGCAGCCTACCGCGAACATTACCGCGACGCACTCACCGTGCGCGAAGTCGCGCAGCCGGTCGCGCACCCCGATGAAATTCTCGTCAGAGTGCACGCCACAACCGTGAACCGTACAGACTGCGCGGTAATGACCGGCAAACCCTTCATCATGCGTTTCTTCACCGGTCTCATGAAACCGAGATCACCGATACCGGGCACCGATTTTGCCGGCGAGGTTGTTGCCGTCGGCGATAAAGTTTCTCTCTTTAAGAAGGGCCAGCGCGTTTTTGGCTTCAACGACCAGGGCCTTGGCTCTCAGGCCGAATATGTCGCGGTGAGCGAGCAGCAGGCAGTTGCCGAGATACCACAGAACGTGAGCTATCCTCAGGCAGCTGCAAGTCTCGAAGCTGCGCACTATGCGTATAACTTTTTGAGTAAGGTGAAGCACACTGCGGGCGCACAGGTTTTGGTCAACGGCGCGACCGGTGGCATCGGTTCGGCGATGGTGCAATTTTTGCGGCACGCGGGTGTGCGTGTCACGGCGACGGCCAACACAAAGAACCTCGCGCTCGTAAAGCAACTTGGCGCCGAGCGGGTGATCAATTTTGAAATTGAGGATTTCACCCGAATCGAAGACCGGTTCGAATTTGTCTTTGATGCCGTGGGTAAAAGCACCTTCTGCAAATGCCGACACTTGCTGAAACCAAAGGGAGTCTATATCTCTTCAGAGCCGGGGCCGTGGTTGCAGAACCCGCTGCTCGCGCTCTTCACGCCGCTTCTGCCGGGCAAGACTGTCAAATTTCCCCTGCCGCTCGATATCAAACGCAGCATAAAATTCATCTCAGAGCTGCTCGCCTCGGGCGCGTTCAAGCCCGTGATCGATCGCACTTACGCGCTCGATCAGATTGCCGAGGCATATACGTACGTCGCGTCGGGTGCGAAGACGGGGAATGTGGTGATTGAAATTTAATACAAATTATTCTTGTAATCCCAATCCAGCCCGGTCTGCAAAACACCTGGCATCGACACCGCCGCTTTGGCCAGCGTCGCGTCGACTCCACTCACTTTGCTGAGCTTCATATGGCCTTTCCAGATTTCTGTTGGGTTGAATTTGAGCTTCGGTTCGTGCGGCGGCCAGAGTTTCGCGCGCGCCAATGCTGCGCTCTGTTCGAACGACACGTGTTCGGGGTGAATCCTCACGACGAGCAAGGGCTCTTTTTCGGCGACAATGAATCGGTCTTTTTGCTGATGTTCTGCGTACATTACCGCCTCGCCGCTGATGCGCAGAATCTGCGGGCTGCCCGCGAGCAAAGCAAGAATTTCAATCTGCGGTTGGTTCAGTATATTTCTAAATCCGTCGACCCGGCGATTTCCCGGTCGGTCTGAATACCAAAACTGCCCATCATGCAGCTGCAATAGCATGCCCGCAGGGTCACCCTTCGGACTCATGTCTGCCCTGCGGTCGCGATCGCTCGTCGCCACCAGCATAAACCGCGTTTTTTCGCAAAACTCGCTTTCGGTTTTCACCTCAGAGCCCGGCTCGTATTCTTGCCAGAGCTTTGAGCGCATAAAGGCTTTGGCACAATGCAGATAACATTGCGCAACTTCAACGGTGACTTCGGTATCTGAAATGCCGGTCACGGTTCCGTTCACACGCAGACTTTCTTTTTGAGTGGGGATTACGAAAAGAGAACCAAAGCCATCACCGATGCCAAAACTATCTGCGCCGTCGATCGAAGCCCGCGCAATCGTGAGATGGCTGGCCTGTGCTTTCACGAAGCCGGGTTCCCCACCGGCTATCGTTGCCTGTGCACGGTTATCGTGTTTGCCTGCGCGGGAGACAAAAAGGCAGGGCGATGCGGAGATCCAGCGTAAAGCCTCAGCGTCGAGAAAGTCGATGACCTTCAGATCTCTCGGCCCGGGAGTCTTGCCGACGCAGGCCTCTAAAGCGCTCACCGATTGTATTATTCTTTCTGGCATCGTGCTCAAAACCCTGCCTGATCTGCGCCCGCAAGACCGTAAACTTATATTTTGTAGTTATTGTCTATCGACCCCAGATGCTCGAAACAGACTTTACACCTTAAAGATTCGTAAGTTTGTCGGGTCAGCGAGTCTTATCTTTCTGCCTGCTCAATAAGCCTTCTTTGCTGATTCAATGCAACCCCTCGACTACACCGTACTCGCCGCCTACTTTTTGCTGCTGCAGCTCGTGGGCTTTGCGGTCAGCCGACGCAAGAGCAGCGCAAGTGATTTCTTGTCGGGCAGCCACTCATTGCCGTGGTGGGTCGTTTCTGCTTCGATCGTGGCCGCAGAAACGTCGAGCCTCACTTTTATTTCGATACCGGGGCTCGCGTACACGGGCAACCTCACTTTCATGCAGCTGGCGTTCGGGTTTGTCGTCGGCCGCATCGTTGTCGCTTTTGTCTTGTTGCCTGCATACTTCAAGGGCAACATTGAAACAGTCTACGCATTTCTCGAACAGCGCTTTAGCGTCAGCATGCGCCGCCTGGCCGCCGTGCTCTTTCAAATCACGCGCCTCTTGAGCACCGGCGTGCGCCTCTATGCGACTGCACTGCCGCTCAGCCTCATTAGTGGCTGGTCAATCACGACGTCGATTCTCGTGTTTACAGTCATCACCCTGCCCTATACTTTTTTCGGTGGACTCAGGGCTGCAATGTGGGTCGAATTCATTCAAACCGGCGTCTATCTGCTCGGCGCATTTGCCGCGGTCATGGTGCTGCATTTCAGCGGCGTGCCTCTTCTGTCAGTGCCCACAGAAAAATTCCAATTCATCGCGACCGGTTTTGAGAACGGCTGGCAATCCTTCTTTACGCAGCCTTTTCACCTTGCGGCCGGCATAGTCGGGGGTGCGCTGCTCGCGATCTCGTCGCACGGCACCGACCAGCTGATCGTGCAGAAATCTCTCGCCTGCCGTAACCTCAAAGACTCTCAGAAGGCGATGATCACGAGCGGCATTCTCGTCGACTTGCAGTTCTTGCTCTTCTTGATCATCGGCGTGTGGCTGTTCGCATTTTTTCAGGGGGCGGCGTTCGCGACGCCTGACGCGGTGTTTCCATCGTTTATCGTAAAGCATCTGCCAGCAGGCCTCACAGGTCTGGTGCTCGCGGCGATTTTCGCAACGGGCCAGTCGACGCTTTCGGCCACGCTGAGTTCGCTCGCCTCGTCGACGATGCTCGACCTGCTGCCCCATTTTGGTAAAGCCGAGCCCAACACCGCCGTTATCGAAAAGAAGCGCCTGCGGCTCTCGCGCGCGCTCACGCTGCTTTGGGCTGCGGCAATTGTTCTGATCGCACTGCTCTTTACCGACCAGAAGAGCCCCGTTGTGGTGATTGCGCTGAAGCTCGCGTCCATTCTCGCGGGTGGCATAGTTGGCCTCTACGTACTCGCGTTCTCGCGTGTAGACCAGGTTTCGGCTTTAGTAGGATTTCTCACCTCGGCGATCAGCATGGCGCTCATCGCAGCCTTCACGCCACTGGCATGGACATGGTTCGTACCTGCGGGATTCTGCATTTGCCTCACCGCGGTGGGCATGGCGATGCTTGTGCTCATGGTTGTGAAACGCGAAAAGAACGTAGCTGGATAACGTTGGGCTCGAAGTACGTCTTGACTTTGGGCGTCTGCGCAGCTGCCGCCAGGTAGGCCGGGACGTCCAGGATTGAAGCCTCAAAAGAGAATGCCTCTGGAAAACGAGGCGCGATTGTGAGAAAAATCAGCCATTTTCTGGTATTTAATATGTAGAGGAGCGATCATGCTCTCCGGAGCAGATTATCTACATTTCTTCAAAATCGGGTCAACGACCCTACAGACCAGCGCTTAGCAGACATAGTCACTATAAAGAATTATGGCAGAGGTATTGGTCAGATTTTTTGACCGGATATGCCAAGAATTTTGAAACGAAATTCGGCAAGATTGATCAATGGAAAATTCATGAAGCGAAGAAACTTTTGACCTGCGGCCAGTTCGGGCGAGGTTTTCAATGGCATGAATGCGAATCGTGCAAAGTCGTATTGGCGGTGCCTTTCTCGTGTAAAAGCCGGCTTTGCCTTTCGTGCTACCGAAAACGTCTCTTCGGCTGGTCAATTCACCTATCGAAGGTTTTAAACCCGGCGCTTTTGCACTTTCACGTAGTTTTCACCATGCCGGGTCAGCTCGCAGATTTGCTTTTCAAACGAAAAATCAACCCACGTTTTTTGAATCTTCTCAGCGCTAGGGTTTACGCGAAACGGCAACGTGCCACGGCACAGGTCAATGAAAATTTCAAGCCAGGTGTCTTGAGCACTGTTCATCTCGCTGGCAATAGTCTGAACTTCAACCCCCATGTTCACACCATCGCTACGCGCGATCTTGTAGACCCAAAGACGGGGGAGATCAAAGAAGTAAACTTCATGCCCTACCAGACCATACGGTATGACTGGCAGCGGGCAGTTTGTCGCTACCTGCGGCGACGACAGATCATCTCAAAGGATGAATATGATTTTTTCTTGAAAAAGTACGCAAAGGGATTTCACGTCTATTTTCAGAAAATCTCCGGCGAATCGGACGACGTGATATTTAAAACGGCGCAATACATTGCGTTTGGCCTCTTTCACAACAGTCAAATCGAAAACGTCGACGATGAAAGAAACACGCTCACTTTCAGGTTCAAGAGCCATGTAGACACTCAGAGCCGGGAGAAGACATTCAGTAAAATGACAATGCCTATTCATGAATTTATGGCCCGAATGCTTTTTTTTCTACCCGACCGGCATGAGAAATCGATACGCTATTACGGCATCTACGTGCGGCCGGCGAAAACCGCCGCTATCGAACAAGCGGAAAAATCGTCGCTGTGGGCAGAAGGGATAAAGTCATCATTCGATGCACCGAATCCGACGGCATGCCCACTTTGCCAGAGAAATATGCGCACATTCGCTATATTTGCGCGGGACGCGCTCCGTTTTGAAAAGCGCCTGAGAACGAAGTATTTTCTCGCCGACGGATATTTTTTCCTGAAGTCGACTAGAGCACCGCCTTAAAGACCAGAATATTCCCTTGGCATTTCAAATAAGCACTTATTACGCATTAACACTGCGGCGGGGATGTTACACGCCATTCGCAAAAACGAACGAAAAATCGCGTTTTAGGCCAAAAATATAGCTCTTTAATGCAGTAACTACCCATAACTTGTCATTTTGTCCCCTCTAAAAACGAGCTTTACGCCCGAGAGACTCGGGGTACCTCAGGCCTTAGTGGGCAGCAATTTCTTATATACTAAAAATATAGCTCTTTAATGCAGTAACTACCCATAACTTGTCATTTTGTCCCCTCTAAAAACGAGCTTTACGCCCGAGAGACTCGGGGTACCTCAGGCCTTAGTGGGCAGCAATTTCTTATATACTAAATATAGCTCTTTAATGCAGTAACTACCCATAACTTGTCATTTTGTCCCCTCTAAAAACGAGCTTTACGCCCGAGAGACTCGGGGTACCTCAGGCCTTAGTGGGCAGCAATTTCTTATATACTTAAATAATACCGGGGCTAACGCGACGATCGGTATGAATACGTGCACTGCGACCGCCGGTACGACTTGCGAAACACAGGCCACCTTATACGCGGTTTCGGGTCATGCGCGGGTTCTGTATGCTACCGAAATTTACCATGTCTCCCCTGGCGCCGTAGTCGGTATGCAGATAATTGGGAATTCATGGAACAACACTGCAGCAAATATCACTTCGCTGAACATCATGTCACCTACAGCGAATGCAATTGGTGTAGGTTCGCACATCGAGATATCGGCGCGGCGTTAATCATTTTGGCTTCTGCGCCAGCTCCAGAAACTGCTGTAGACGTCGTCTTTTTCATAGCCGCAGTGGGAACATTGGTAATGGTAGATTTCATCCCAGTGCACATCGCGTGAAAAGAGACCGGGGTCGTAATCTTTTGGGTTGTCAAATGATTTGCCGGTAACCTTCAGCTTACGAGTTTTGCACTTCGGGCACTTGCTCGTCATCAGCCATCCGAATATGAGATAACCGACAAACAGCCCGACGATCGCCAGAATAAGCCACGGCGTCATGCCACGAAAAAAAATATAGCTCTTTAATGCAGTAACTACCCATAACTTGTCATTTTGTCCCCTCTAAAAACGAGCTTTACGCCCGAGAGACTCGGGGTACCTCAGGCCTTAGTGGGCAGCAATTTCTTATATACTGAACGAAATGTAATTCTATTCGACGGTGCTAAAATGGCCCGCGCGATTATTGAAAATATCGATCAAATCGATGAACGACACTTGGCGAAACTAAACATCATCAAGACTTTAAAGCTCCTATGAAACTATCAGCCAACTGCACACAACAAAATTTACCTGCTGCGCTCCCTGCGGTGCCGTGGCTCCTCGGGTGCTCGGCCCTACGCGCCAAAGATGCCTTCGTCGCACAAACGGGACGTTTGTTTGGTGCTCCTCAGGCAGGCGCTTCGGGCACATTTGGTGACGCAAATTGGCTTTACAGATTGAAATAATGACACAAGCGTCACCAAACGTCAGGTAAATTCTACGTTGTGTGCAATAGCAAGGAAAGCAAACTTACCTTAAGGAGGAAGATTTGAAAACATTAAGCAAGACTTCTTTAGTGATTATTTGGCTGTGTGCGGCAACACAGCTGCAAGCGAACTTTCTGCACAAGGATACTAAGGAGATCGGCGGCGGGTTTAGCGGCACGACCCAGAACCAATACAATTACACATCATTTGGTCTCGAGGTGGCACCTACTTTTTCATATTATTTTTCAACGCATTGGTTCGTGGCGAGTGGCTTGAGTCTCGGCTATTTCTATCAGACAACCCGCCACCAGACCTTTAACTACACTAGTTCATATGCGCAATTGAATCCTAAGCTCGGTATTGGCTACTATACTATGATAACGGACAATCTGGCCTTTGCGATACCGGTATTTATCTATTACGAATTTAATTTTGGCACCTTCGGTAATCTCAGTGAGCGCAATGCAAGTTATTATGATGGTGGCGCGTACAGCATCGATCCGGCATTGAAAATACGGGTAAGCGAAAACGTATTGTTGAGCCCGTTTATTTCTGTCAGGAGCCTATTTTATTCTCAACTGACCCAGGGGTTAGTTTTCAAAACTTATTACGGCATGAATTGGACATATATCTGGTGACGAACTTGCTACTGCACACAACAAGATTTACCTGCTGCGCTCGCTGCGGTGCCGTGGCTCCTCGCGTGCTCGGCCTCCGGTGGCCTGAAATGCGTTGACGCCCGCGCTCTATCGAGCTTTATTGGCGGGCGCAACGCAGCCACCTGCGGCACATCGATGGCGCGCCAAGAGCGGCTTCACTAAGAAGACTGCATTTATTGTGCGGCGCACCATCGACGTCAGGTAAATCCACCGTTCTCTGACATAGTTGCGCCTTTGTTATCCGCCCGCCTCCATGCGGGCGCCATGCCCGTAATGGGGATATTCGTTATGCAGATTTTTATCCTACGTATGTAAAAAATTGGCACTACGCGCTGTTCCGAGCGTATAACACATTGATGGAGTAGGATTATATGCACATTCTAAAGCCGATCAGAATAGCCATTATATGGGCATGCGCTCTGTGGAGTTGTGCCGAAACTACAGAAGAGGCTAAGAAGCCCAATGCCTGCGAAGCACTAAATTCCAAGAAACAAGAGCTTTTGGATATTACCAAAGACAAGTCTTGTTCAAGCGTGCAGGATTGTAAATATATAGGCTATGGGCGCAGGTCTTGCGGCGGTGTGGCTGACTACTTAATATATTCAACCAAGACCGTGACTACGAGTTTGATTTCCGCAAAGGTTGATGAGTATAATGCTCAGCAGGCTGAATGCGCAAAAATCGCTAATGGTACTGCCGGGCCATGCGTTATCGCCATCGAACCTGTGCTGGCATGCTTGATTGGCTTATGCACTGATACAAATCCATAATTTTAAGATTCCGAACGGAGGCACCGATCATGGAAAATATAGCTCTTTAATGCAGTAACTACCCATAACTTGTCATTTTGTCCCCTCTAAAAACGAGCTTTACGCCCGAGAGACTCGGGGTACCTCAGGCCTTAGTGGGCAGCAATTTCTTATATACTCGAGCTAATTGCTTTCGGATAGTATAATCAAACTGGCCTCCGTCAATCAGAATGCTTTGCAGAATGCTAAATTGCCGACGCGATGGAATTACAACCACATTGCGGTAATGTTTGGCTGCTGCTCTTATGAGCGCAACGCCGCCAATATCGATTTTTTTTAAGAGCTCTTCCTCATTCTGAGTACGCTTGAGGGTTGCCTCAAAAGGGTATAAATCGACAACGACACAGTCCATGAGGGGGATATCGTGTGTTTCCAGGTCAGCGAGGTGTTCTGCCGACCTGTCCGCGACAATACCACCGAAGACTTTTGGATGTAGAGATTTGACCCGTCCTGAGATAATATTTCCATATCCTGTGTTCGTCTCGATATTTGTACAGGGGAAGCCGTTTGAAATGAGATATTCTGCGGTACCACCCGTTGCGAATAACTTGATCTGCATTCCCCGCAATGGCGACAGGATACTTTCCAACCCATCTTTATGATATACGGATAGCAACATCGACGTAATTTTCATTTGTGATTTATGTTTGCTCTGCCGCGATCGGAAAAAGCTCTTTGAGATTATTTATCTCATAAGTTGGTTTGAAATCCGTCGTGTTCGATTCTTGCCTTGCGTTAAACCAGCAGGTATGAATGCCGTATCGTATTCCACCCGCGACATCGCTGGTAAGGCTATCTCCAATCATCAATATCTGTTCTTTTGGCGTACCGGCATCTATTAACTGATGTGCGTATTCAAAGATCACCGGATTCGGTTTCTGAAAATCTTTCTTTTCCGGAAAATCCCCTGAAACGATGATTGCAGCAATATACGGATTGATGCTCGAATTGTTCAGGCGCTTCTTGTGAACTGACGACACCCCATTCGTGACGATCGCCAAGGTACATGACTCCGATAATCTGGCACAAACCTGCTCAGCGTCTGGCATTAGGAAATTTTGATCGCCCAAGAGCGAAAGATAATACTCACCAAATTCTGCGCTATTCCCCGACAGATTAAATTCATGGAACAGGATGCTAAATCGATCGGTTAATAGCTTTTCCTTGGTGATTTCACCATTGTGGTAAGACTTCCATAAGCTTTCATTAATTCTGACATATGCTTGATAAAGCGCTGCAAACTTACTCGGATCCAATTCTGTTTTATCTCGTAAAGCCAGTGTAAATGCCGTAGCTTCATTTTTTTTATAATCATACAAGGTCTCATCCGCATCGAACAGGATTATTTTGTATTTTTCCATTATTTTTTCCTCGCAGAATTTTTATATGCCATGATCGTTACAAATTTGATGGGTTGTAGTGGTCTTCACGGTCGTAGGATAGGGGATATGGCATATTATTCGCGTAGGCGTTGATAGATTCCTTCAACATCTCGATTACGTCCGAAGGTTCCGTGTTAGTGACCGACGCGATTTTGACTGTAGTTTCAACAAAATCTGAGTGTCCTTCATGGAAGATGCCATTTCCTGATATCGAAAAAAGACGGTTATTTTCTGGCGTGCCTTTTCGGATATTTGCCATTGTCGTTCTTAATTCAGCAACGATATGCAACGTATGTTCAAGGGACGGGTCGATGATCCTTATTGATAAATTATCCTGCTCATTATAAAATATAGCTCTTTAATGCAGTAACTACCCATAACTTGTCATTTTGTCCCCTCTAAAAACGAGCTTTACGCCCGAGAGACTCGGGGTACCTCAGGCCTTAGTGGGCAGCAATTTCTTATATACTTAAGTGAGCTTTTTCGGGCCACGCAGTGTCTTAGTTAAGGTGACCTGGTTGCCCTTTTCATTGAACACGACAGAATCAAAAGCATTTCTCGCCATAGTAATACCACGACCGTGTTCGAGATAGAGCAGGCTGTCGTCGCTTTGCGCGCGCGCGAGAAACGATTTGTGGTCAAACCCATCGCCCTCGTCAGAAACCCGCAGAACCAGGTTTGTTTTGCTGACCGAATAGAATACCCGAACCCGGCGCGACGCGAAGCGTGCATCGCGCTGCCTCTCATACAAGAACTCCATGAAGTCGCCGTTCTCGATAACATGGGTTTTTTCTTCAAAAGTGACACCGAGGTTGCCGTGCTCGATTGCGTTGATGACGATCTCACGAAAGCAAGTTCTGACGGCGTTCAACTCTTGCAGCGTAAAGTGGATTGAGATGCGGTCGGCAATACGCTGTGCGAGAATATCGGCGTGCAAGATGTTATTCGTTAACGTGTAGCGACCGCGCTCCTGGTCGAGAAATTGAAGTGTCACCTCAGGCTCAACCTCGGTCGCGTGCCCCATGATCTCGGTGGCGCCCTGAAACTTTGCAAGCTGCAAAATCACGTGCAGCTCGACGCCGTCGCTGCGGTGCTTATGCCTGAAGCGCGCGCGAAACCTATTTGATCGATGCCCTTTGAGCACCTCGTTGACGTTCTTCGCGAACAGCTGCACGTTGAGATCAGGCTCATCACCTTCTTCGCTCGCGAGATAGCTGAGCATGCTCTTGCCAACCATGTCATCAGGAAGAAAGCTCAAGACCCTCTGCGACGTCTTGTTCATGCTGAGAATATTGATATCGGCATCGAGCTGAAAGATGAGGTCTGAAGAATCGTCGACGAGGTGGCGGTATTTGGCTTCGGTCTTTTCGAGTATCGGAATCGTTTCGTTGAGCAGTTCTTTGGTCTGGTCGCGCTCGTCTTCGAGCAGCTTCTCAGTCATGTGCACTTCACGCCAGTTGTATACAGAATACCAAACCAGCATCGAGAATGTTGCTATCCAGCAGAGGTAACCCGGCAGATCGGCGAGATCATCGGGCAGGGGATACAGCGGGGCTGCAACACGGTACGAGATTAATGTCGCTGTAACTCCTAATACTGCGAGTGCAATATGGCTGCTGATCGACCACCAGCTGCCATAACGGTAGAAAAGAAAGATGATCAGAAACTGTGATAGAATAATGAGGTGCATATTCGCCTTCTCGCCGAGAAAGCGGGCAAGTGTGAAACAGAACAGGTTCACAAAAATATTATTCAGAAAGGTGACCTGAAACGAACCCGTGAGATTCTTAATGAGTACAGTCACCGCAACCATCAGGGGATAAATCAGCGTGGCAATGGCGAAGGGCGGCAGGTAGACAATATAGCGATCGTAGTCGCGCGGCAGCAAAACGGCAGCAAATGCGAGTTCGATGAGGGCAATATAAATGCCGCCCATGAAGCTCATTGAGAAGAGCATATTGAGGATACGGTTGCGCTTCAGATCTGTCGCACTCGTGAAGTGGCGACTGCCTGAGTTTTGATACGCGTACCAGAGGCGTGCGAATGCGCGCATGGGCGGTGGTTTCTTAGGTTGTACGCCGCTGTAAAGAGTATATGTGCGGGTGTATGGTTGTTTACGCCACAAATGCAGCTCTGAAATTCTTCCCATGAAATCTGAAGGGATGGCCGAGTATGCCTGAAGCACGCATGCCTGCCAATGAAGCGGCGCGGCTTGAAGCGCTGAAAAAGCTGCGCATTCTCGACACGACCCGGGCAGTGCGCTACGACATGCTGACAGAAGTGGCAGCGTCGATCGGCGGTATGGATATCGCCATGATAAATCTGATCGACAGCCACCGCCAGTGGACCAAATCGAGCAAGGGTCTGCAGGTCACCGAGGTGCCGCGTTCGATTTCATTCTGTACGCATACCATCAACGAAGAGGCGCCCGTGGTCGTTGACGACCTGACGACCGACCCCCGCTTTCAAGACAGCCAGTTTGTCATAGGCGACCCAAATCTCAGAAGCTACACGGGCATTCAGCTGAAAACACAAGAAGGCTTTGCCATCGGTACATTATGTCTCTTGGATAGCAACAACAAGAAGCCCGACGCAGAACAGCTCAAACAGCTCTCGCGACTCGCAGCTTGTGCCATGGACATGATCGAGCGCGACGCGGTTGCCGCAGAACTCGCTAACTCCGCCAAAAAATCGATACTCTTTGAGAGCGTGCTAAAAACTTACATGCCGCTTTCAACCTGGGCGAACGTCGAAGAATCTGTCGCTAAAGGCGAATGGGTGGTGCAAGATGAAGAGCTGCCGTTGGCAGTGCTGATGACAGACGCACGCGGCTTCACGCGCTTCAGCGAAGCGCATACACCAGAACAGGTCGTGGCAGGCATCAACCGCTATTACGACATCATCGTCACTGCGATTTTTGAGAACGACGGCGAGATCAACAAATTTGTCGGCGACGCAGTGCTCGCGCTCTTCACCGACCCCGATGCTGCCGTTCGCGCGGCCCTGCGCATACAAAAAGAGGTCTCTGCGCTTTCACAAGAGTTACCCGATGACGAAAGGCTGACCTTTCGTTTTGGCATACACTATGGCGATGTCATAAGATGCACTGTTGGCAACTATCTGCGCAAAGAGCAGACGGTAATCGGCGACGTCGTGAATACCGCTTCAAGGCTTGAAAAGGCCTGCCCACCGGGCAAAGTATTCGTTTCTTCAGATGCCTATGATCGGCTGATGCACAAGCTGCCATTCAGCCAGCGCTATCGTCTTAACCCGAAGGGCAAAACACAAACCGTACGGGCCTATATGCTACCCTGAAAAATCTGATACAAAACAACTTTACGCGGCGGCAGATTTTCTGCCAGCTCGCGCATGAAGAAACCGACCGCAAAGGCAAAACCCGGCAAGACGACCGTTACGTACAACCCCGCGACCGGCGAAAAGGTCGCCGAGTATGCAAACACCGATCTCAAGAAATTTCCCGCAATTGTCGCGAAAGCGCGCAAGGCGCAGGCCGAATGGGCAAAACTGCCGATGCGCCAGCGCGCCAAACATGTCTTGCGCATGCGCGCCTACATAACCGAACACGCCGACGAACTCGCTCGCATCGTCTCGCTCGAAAACGGCAAGTCGCGCACCGACGCCCTTGCAACCGAAGTTATACCGTGCTCGCTTTCGGTGCGCTGGTATGCCCAGAACGCGTCTGCCGTCTTGAAAGAGAAAACCCTCAGCCGCTCGAGCTGGCTCTTCTTCAACAAACAATCCAAAGTTATTCGCGTACCCTGGGGCGTCGTCGGCATCATCAGCCCGTGGAACTACCCGCTCTCGATTCCGTTCGGCGAAGTCATCATGGCGCTGATGGCGGGCAATGCCGTTATTCTGAAAGTCGCCGCCGTGACGCTGTCTTGCGGCAAAGCCATTGAGGATATAGTACGTTCTGCAGATTTACCCGAAGGACTTTTCACGCACGTCATCGGTTCTGGGGGCGAGGTTTCGACTGCCATGATCGATCAGGGTATCAACAAGATCTTTTTCACGGGCTCTGTGCCCACGGGTAAGAAGCTGATGGCGCAGGCGGCGGCGAAACTTGTACCGCTATCTCTCGAACTCGGCGGCAAAGACCCGATGATTGTGCTGAGCGATGCGAACCTCGAACGCGCGACGAATGGCGCAGCGTGGGCGGGTTACCAAAACGCAGGGCAATCATGCGGTGGCGTCGAGCGCATCTATGTGCAAAGCGGTGTTTACAAAGAATTCGTCGAGCTGCTCGCGCGAAAGACCAGCGCGATTCGCCATGGAGCGGATGTCGACTTTAATGTCGACATGGGCGCCGTTACAACCAAAGACCAGTATAACACGATCAAATCGCATCTGGTGAGCGCGGTTAAAAAAGGTGCGAAGGTCGTCGCCGAGTCGCAGGCTGCGGCGAGTGCGAATAAGGCCGGCAATTTTTTTCCCGCGACGCTTGTCACGAACGTGAACCACAGCATGCCTCTGATGCGCGAAGAAACTTTCGGCCCCATTCTGCCTGTGATGAAATTCGAAGAAATCGACGAAGCCATAGCCCTCGCCAACGATTGTTCCATGGGCCTCACCGCCTCAATCTGGACAAAGAACACGAAACTGGCGAAGAAGATTGCGCCGCAAATTCAAGCGGGAGCGATAACCATCAACGACCACCTCTACACGCACGGCCTTTCAGAAACGCCATGGGGTGGCTTCAAAGAAAGCGGCCTCGGCCGCACACATTCGGCGCTCGGCCTCGAAGAGATGACACAGCCGCAGGTCGTCAACTGGGACATCATGAACCCGCCGCGCAACCTGTGGTGGTTTCCCTTTTCACCCGAGACCTATAACGCCCTGAAATCCGCACTGATATTCTCGGCCCCGCGCGGCCCACTGTCTTGGATCAAGGCATCACTGCACCTTGCAGTCTTTTCGGTGAAGAAGATGTTTAGCAAGTGGGATTAACCACGTTGCCAATCATTCGCGGCGGCGTTTTTCTTTTATAACCTTATCAATCTTTCGCATGCGTTTAAGATAGACGCCGACGGCGAGGCGGACTATCGCCGCTGTTTTCACTTTGCCGCGGGCGGCAAGTGCATCGACCTCTCGCCACCAAGAAGGCGGCAACCCCACTGAACGTCTCTCTAAAACTGCTGCCGGGTCAATGCGAGGCTGGCCGGCAGATCGCTTTGCAGTCTGCTTTGTGGTTTCTTTTCGCCGGTGTAGAGCCATAATATAATACCCGGTTATTATATATGCCGTGACAATATTTTTTTATTTGACGCGGGATTATCAGGCATGCTGCCTTGGCCATGATACCAAAAATCATCTGGTCAATTTTCTTTGTGATTTCAGCCGTGACAGTTTCGGCCAATTGGTCGCCGAATTTGTGGCAATATAACGGAGCACGTTCGGTCGGCAAGTATGTGCTGTGGCTCACCTATTTTGCCTTTGTTGCTTATGGCCTCTACGCAACGAAGCACGAAGACTTCTTCAGGGCGCTGCGAAAAATCGGTGGGTATTACTGGGGAAAACAAATCGGCATCGATCTCTATATTGGCTTCGCTTTCTTTCTGGTTTTTATTGGCTGGCACCAGGGGTTTTACTCAGCACTCGTCTGGGCTCTGCCCGTGCTCGTCTATGGCAACCAGCTCACGCTGCTATACCTGGCCGTGCATTACGAAGCGATCTTCATCAGGTTGGCTGCTTCGGCCTAAGCCATGCGCTGAAGCCGGCAGAAAACCGTCAGAATAACCCATCGAAAAGACGGGCGTAGAAAAACTGAAGGCGCGACGTTCTCGAGTTGAGCGCGAACTCATCGATGACAATACGGTTCGCATCGATCATCGCGACGACACCGAGAAATTCGTCGCGAAATTCAAACCAAAGTGAAGCGCGCAGGCGCGCGCTGTAACTGACCTGCCAGTCTGAACTTGAACCGCTGTCGGTAAAATTTTTCTGTCGTTGCAGATTCGGGCCCAGAGCGAAGAGCGCACCCAAAGTCATGCGCCGGTAGATAAAATTGTAGCCATAGCCCAAACGGGCGACCCATAGCCAGTATTCACCACCGCGATAACGATCAAGGTCAGGATACAGCGATGCCTGTGAAGGCGGTACGAGACTCGCCCCGGTGTCAATCTGCGTGTAGGTAACCGATGTGTCGGCAACAAACGAGCCGGCCGATGTCAGCTGGCGCTCCCCCTGAGAAAAGGCGGCGTTGGCAGAGTATCTGTCATTAAAATTATAGAATGCCCCAACCCCGGTATTGAGAATGCTTAAACCGCCGAACTGCGGGTTGGGCGCACCGGGTGCATAGTCATTCGCAAATTTTTCGGGGTCTTTGAGGTAGAAGCCGCGGTAGTTCTGATAAAAGAAGTCGGCCCCCCAGCGGCGCGATGCATAGTTGAATTGAAAATCGAAGTAACTCGTTTTGCCATATTTGTTCGTGTCGTTGTTCGCATTCGATAACGGCAACGAGCCCGAAATGCCGTAACCCAGGTACGCGATGCCGAGCCCGAAGTTTGTACTGATATTCGGCTCAAACTCGATTAACTTGCCATCGATGGCATCAGAACGCTTCTGCGAAGAAATATCCTGAAATCCAAAACTATACACTGGCACTTCGAGAAAAGTCCGTATGGTGACATCGTCGTCGAACGATCGAAAATTGCCATCTTCGCAGCGGCCGCGGTATTCAAACTGTATGTCTTCGGGGTCGCCGGTGGGGCATTGGGGGGTTGGCACGGGGTCGGCGGCGACCAATGCACTGCTGGCAAGGCAACAAGCCAGCACGATTGACTTTTGCACGCCGTAGATTTAATGCTGAGCGACAACCAGTCAACGACGATCGGCTCTCAGCCTTTGCGGCGCTTATTCTTATAGAACTTCTTTCCCGACCTGGGTGGATAGTTTCCAGGGCGGTGGTTGTCGCTTTTCGCTTTTTTCATCTCGTCTTGTGCAGAGATAAACTGCGTCTTGGTGTCATAGTTCTTATTGTCTTTTTCGAGCAACATCTTGATCGCTGCTGCCGCGACCTCTTCTGCCGAAACCTCATCGTTCGTCAGGTCTTGCACGTATTCAAGGTACTGCGCGAGTTTTGCGCGTTTTGTCACCTCGCCGATTTCACCCAGCAAGGCAGAGACCTTCTTTTTCTGCAGCGCCTCTGCGGCGGGCACGTCGTGCGGCAGAATTCGAATGCTATGCAGCTTTTCGAGGCGCTTGAGCTTGTTCAGCTCGGTCGGGCGTACGAATGAAAAACTGCGCCCGCTTTTGCCGGCCCGGCCGGTGCGGCCGATGCGGTGAATATAATCTTCGACGTCGCGCGGCAGGTCGAAGTTAAAGACCGCTTCGATATGGCTGATATCGATGCCGCGGCCGGCAACGTCGGTCGCCACGAGCAGGCGCGCCTGCCCGCTTCGCAGTTTACCCATAACCTTATCGCGCTGGTTCTGGTTGAGGTCGCCGTGAATGCCTTCTGCGGTCATACCGCGCTCGTTGAATTGCTGCGTCAGTGAATCGACCTGCGAGCGCATATTGCTAAAGATGAGCGCCGATTTGAAATCGTAAAAATCCATTAGGCGAATGGTGGCTTCGACACGGTTCTTTTCGGGAACCAGCAAGAAAAACTGCTCGATCTTCGGCTTGTTGCTTTGCCCGGCGAGCACGTCTGCGCGCTGCGGGTTGTTCAGAAACTGCGAAGTGATTGCGAGAATCTCTTTCGACATGGTCGCTGAAAAGAGCACCGTCTGCCGTTCTTTGGGAGCATCTAAAAGAATATGTTCGATATCTTCGCGAAAGCCCTGCGCGAGCATTTCGTCGGCTTCATCAAGCACGAAGAACTTCACCGTGTTCATTTTGATGGTCTTGCGGCGCATGTGGTCCATCACACGGCCGGGTGTGCCGACGACGATCTGAGGCTTCAGCTTTAGATCGCGAAACTGCGTACCGATTTGCTGACCGCCATAGACTGTGGCAACCAAGATATCCTTCTTATATTTCAGAAGTTTCTTGAATTCGGCGGCAACCTGCATTGCAAGTTCGCGCGTGGGGCAAAGCACCATTGCCTGAAGCTCTTTTGCTGACGTGATTTTTTCGATCACCGGAATCGCGAATGCCGCAGTTTTGCCTGTGCCGGTCTGCGCCTGCCCGATGAGGTCGTGGCCTTCGAGCAGAATCGGTATGGCCTTCTCTTGTATCGGCGACGCCTCGCGAAACCCCATGTCTGTTATCGCCTGCACAAGTGCAGGCGATAACCCTAATTCGTAGAAACTCTTCACTAAATATAGCTGTTAAAATATATGCGATGGCACGTATAGCCGTTTGGGTTTTTCTGCAGGTAGTCTTGGTGGTAGTCTTCTGCTGGCCAGAATTTTCCCGCAGCACCAAACTCTTCGCCTAAAGGTTCAAGCGTGGTGACAACAGGCTTCGGCCACCGCTTTGATGCATCGACGATTTTTATGAAATCCTCAGCTTCGCGTTTTTCTTCTTCGTTCGCGTAAAAAATTGTCGAGCGATAAGAGCTGCCGATGTCGTTGCCCTGGCGGTTGAGCGTTGTCGGGTTGTGAATCTGAAAGAAAAAATTCAGCAGGTTTCTGAAATTCGTTTTTGTTTCGTCATAGGTGATCTCGAGCGCCTCGGCGTGACCCTCGTGGTTGCGATAAGTGGGATTTTCAACCTGACCGCCGCAATAGCCGCATTCGGTGTCAATTACCCCTGGCTGAGAGCGCAGCAGCTCTTCGAGCCCCCAGAAACATCCGCCGGCGAGAATTGCCTTCTTTTGCATAAGGCGAAATAACTGTTGCGCGTGTAGCGCGCAACAGTTATTTCGCAGCTCTAAATTTCAGCGAGATCGAATTCACGCAGTGGCGCGTGTTCTTCGGCGTGAAGCGTTCACCTTCAAAAACGTGGCCAAGGTGGCCGCCGCAAGCTGCGCAGATGATTTCGACTCGGCGGCCGTCGGCGTCGGGCACGCGCTTCACGGCCCCTGGAATTTCATCGTCAAAACTCGGCCAACCACAACCCGAATCGAATTTTGATTCAGAGCGGTAGAGCTCCGTATCGCACTGCCGGCAAGTGTAAACGCCCGGCGCGTAGTGTTTGTTGAATTCGCCTGTGCCGGGGTATTCGGTGCCTTTGCGCAGAATCACCCGCGCTTCTTCGTCAGTCAGAGGGTTTAGTTTCATGATAGCTCTTTACGCGCTCTCTCGCGTACCGATCAAGATACGCGAAACGCGCGCCGCCTTCCAGTTTTTGCCCGAATACAGAAGACTATGAGCTCCTCACCTGCGACCCGACACAGCCCTGAACAGATTGATAGTAGCCTCGAAGTTTTGAAGGCGCTCGCAGCAGACGCCGAAGCGTGGGCCGAACTCAGTGAAGAGCAGCGCATTGAGCTCATGAAACTCTGCGGCGAGATTTCACGCCCGAATCGCGCCGATGTGCGCCAGCGGCAGAAGCAGATTCGCAAACGCGAACTGCTCGCCATCGTTCAGGCCGAACGCTCAGCCCGCGCGCAAACGGGCATACGCGCGGCAAGGCAGGCGACGGTGTTTACTGCACCGCAGCGGGTTCTCACCCTTCAACCCTCTCTGGTAGATGTGGCCGGCGAAAACCAGGCGAAGGCGGTGAGGCCGCGCAATTGTTATGTCTGCAAGGCAGAATACACAAAACTGCACCACTTCTATGACTCGATGTGCAGCGAATGTGGCGACTTTAATTATGCGAAGCGCTTTCAGCGCGCCGACCTCACGGGCATGACGGCGCTCATCACCGGGGCCCGGCTGAAGATAGGGTATCAGGCAGCGCTGATGATGCTGCAGTCGGGTGCGCGTGTCGTGGTCACGTCCCGGTTTCCCGTCGATGCTGCCCTGCGCTTCAGCAAAGAGGGGGATTTCTCAAGTTGGCAACACCGGCTGCACATTCACGGCCTTGACCTGAGGCACATACCGAGCGTTGAAATATTCTGCGACTATTTTATCAGTCGTTACCAGAGCCTTGACTTGCTGCTCAACAACGCTGCCCAAACGGTGCGGCGACCACCGGCGTTTTACAGTCACCTCATGCCCGGTGAATTGCTCGAATTCAGCGCTTTGCCGCCGGGAGCGCAGAAGCTGCTCGAGAATTTTGAAAACTGCAAGAATCAGCTGAACGCGAGACAATCCTCATTGACGCCAACTTCAACGGCGCTGCCGGCCCTGTGGCAAGACAAAGCCCCCGGCGTGGGTATCAGAAAATCGGCAAGCCTGTCGCAGGTACCGTATAACCACGACGAGCTAAAACCAGCGGAGCAGCTTTTTCCGACGGGCAAGCTCGACGCCGATCTGCAGCAGGTCGACCTGAGAACGACCAACAGCTGGCGGCTCAAGATTGGTGAAATCGACACCGCCGAGATGCTTGAACTGCAGCTCGTCAATGCGGTTGCGCCATTTGTCTTGTGCAACCGGCTGATCGGCCTCATGCGCGAAACCAAGACCGGCAAGAAGCATGTGGTGAACGTCTCGGCGATGGAAGGGAAATTCTATCGTTTCACCAAAGAAAGCCGCCATCCGCACACGAACATGGCAAAGGCTGCACTCAACATGCTGACGCACACTTCGGCAGGTGATCTCGCTAAAGAGGGTATTTTCATGAACGCCGTCGACACCGGCTGGGTCACCGACGAAGACCCGGCGCAGCTCGCAGAGCTGAAACAGCAGGTGCACGACTTTCAGCCGCCGCTCGATATCGTCGACGGCGCCGCCCGTATCTGCGATCCATTCTTGCACGGCATCAACACCGGCGAACACGTTTGGGGAAAATTTCTGAAAGACTACAAGCCGATCGATTGGTGAATGAGACTGCCCCGTAACCCGCTACAGTCAATGAACCAAGTTAATCGTGACAGGCGAAAGCAGGCCGTTTCGGCCGCTTTAGCAGGCGTTTGCGCGGCCAAACGCCGAGGCTTTCGCATGTCTGTCGGGTTACGGGGCAGTCTGAATCAATTCTGCGCTGAAACCAATTAGTCCAACAATACCGCTAGCGGTTTGTTTTCGACAAAACGAATCTGCGCCTGCGTTTTATCCCTCACCAATGAGTGTGTTTCTTTGAGTCCCTTGCCTGCCTGGTCTTGAATGTGTAACAGGCAAAGCGACCCGTCGCCACGGCGAAACGCGCCGAGCGCAAACGGTGTATCTGTACCAGGGTTGAACCGCACCATCACAGCGGCGTAGAGCGTCACGACCTCACCTTCACGCAGGGCCTGTGCGCGCTGCGCAGGCAAACGCTCTTCAGAAATCAGTGCTGGCTTCGGGGCGCGTGGCGATCGGGTGAGAATAGCCACCGAGTTCACTGTATCAAGACCACCATTGCCGCCAAAAAGAAACGTACGGGCCTGCGGATTCTTCTGTGCCTGCTCGAGAATATCGATGAGGCCGGTGGCAGCGGAGAGCGAAATTGCCGCCTGCGTGTTGAGAATACCCCCCGATTGGTTCACAAAAACTTTTTTGCCGTTAAGCTCGATATAGCCTTTGGCAAGAGAGTCTGCAACACTGTTGAACTCGAGATTAAAATAGCGCGCAGCCTGCTTCACCAGCATAAGTGTAAAGCAGTCATAGATCCACGCGTAGTCGATGTCGAGTGGCGAGACACCGCTGCGCGCAAACGCACGCTCAGCGGCAACCTTGGCTGGGGTAGAAAAATCACGCCGCAGCGAGACGTACTTGTCGGTGAAGTTAGACCCAACGCCGGCAATATAGAGCGGTTCGTCGGCGAGCTTAAGCTGCAGCTCTTTTTTCAATCTGGGCAGCAGCGCATCGCTGACGACCAGAATTGCCACCGCATGGTCGGTCGCGACGGCAACCATCGGTGTAGCGTAAGGGCCTGCCAGAAATCTTTGCAGCTCGCCTTCGCGCAATGGCTTGCCGCAGGTCGCGGCCCTCGGGTTGGCCTGCGCCTGGTTGCGATAGAATGTGGTGATGGCGTCGACCTGCGCCTGCGTCAGGTTGTGATCAAACATCAGCCGGTCGGCAAACAGTGCGTAGAGCGAGATCAGGTTCGCCTGCGTATGCAGTTCTAATTCTTTGTGCAAAAGCGCATCATTCACTTCGCGGTAATAGCGACTGCTCGCTGTGAGACTGCGCGGTGCCTCAGACCCGGCAATCAGCACCGCGCGAGGCTCGCTCTCGCAAAGCCTGCGCGCGATTTCGAGCGCCGCGGGAATACTCGCTCCGCCCAAATCTACGCTATGCACCTCTATGCCCGAAAGCCCAAGGTGCGAAGCGCGCTTAACGGTATCCATCGTGTGGTGGGCATCGTAAATCGAAGCGCCGCAGCTCACGAAGTCAGTGATATAGGGGCGCAATGCGGCAAAGTCGGTTCCAATGCCCATCGCCATTTTCGTCGCCGCCGTATTGATGAAGAGCGAGAGCTTTTCTTCGAGCAGCAGCGACTTGTACGTCGACTCACCCGTAAGTTGAACTTCGATTTCGCGCTGAATCGCATCAGCAGCGGCGGCAATTATCGCTGGCATTGTGTGTCCCTCACCACTTGCCTGTATTCGGCATCGAGAGCCATGGCTCTTGCGGTGGCTGAGGATTTCCCCTTTGCAGCAGTTCAATCGAGATATTGTCGGGTGAACGCACGAACGCCATGCGACCATCACGAGGCGGGCGGTTGATCGTCACTCCGTGCTGCTGCAGTTTCGCGCAGGCGGCATAAATATCTTCGACTTCAAATGCCAGATGGCCAAAATTGCGCGCGCCGCCATAATCTTCGTCGTCGTAGTTATACGTCAGCTCGACTTCGGCCTCGCGGTTGCCCGGCGCACCGAGATAGACCAGAGTGAACCTGCCTTCGGGATAATCTTTGCGCCGGTTCTCAACAAGCCCCAGCGCACCGCAATAGAATGCAAGAGACTTTTCGAGGTCACGAACCCGAACCATAGCGTGTAAATATTTCATGCCGACCTCACGCGCTGCTTTCTTTTCACTGCTCTGCGCAGTACAAACGAAAACTCGAATTGCATGCTGAATTTGTTGAAAAAAGCGCGATCGTGCCTAAAGAACTTGCATCGCCGGTCGCAACGAGCAATGAATCGGCAACCGACCAATTCGTGCAATTGCCCGATGGTTGCCAAGAACCCGTCATCCCCGTCCAAACGAAAGTCGCACTGGGGTCAAATGTTGACTGCAGGGGAAATGCAAAGATTGCGTTGCCAGTCGTGTTGCCGATGAATGCACCATCGACCCGCTTATAAGACGTATTCGGTCTGAGCACCCAGTTAAAGTTTTCGCTTGCGCCACCTACCCCACAATCGGCTGAGGTGCATGCAGTACGCAGCGGCGTCGAGCCTATCATGGCCTTCCATACTGTTTTTCCCTGTGGCCTTGCGGGGTCGTTATTGCAGTTCGCGTCGGCCCCCGTGATGCCACCCATGCCGCCTGAGTGAGCAAGAGAAGTGACAAAAATGCGGCAATCGCTGCCACAGCTGACCGTTTTTCCTCCGGGGGTTTCGAGCTGCTCAAGTAGGCCAATATTCATACAATTCGATATCCACAAAGTCAAGAATAGGGACATGAGCCTGCATGGTTTCATAGGCGCAGCCCACGCAGGGCATGACGCACCGACAAGCAGTAGTTGCTTTCTATTGCGCCAGAGCACCAAAAACGCGGCTATTGTTCGACGCAGTACAGCAGTGAGCCCGACGTACACACTGAGTTCGTCCAGTTGATTGCCTGCATGGTCGAATCGCCTGCATTGCCGACGGCTGCGAGCGATGAATCCGCTAATGTCCACCCAGTACAGTTGCCGCCTTGAAGCCAGTTGCTGGCAATTCCGGTCCATACCCCAGCACCGGCTCCGCCGATTACGGTCGTGAACGGAAAGTTAAAAATGCCACTGCTATTAGTCGTTGATACGATTGCACCGTTCAATAGGCTGTAGGTTGAATTCGGTTTTAAGACCCAATTAGAATTCTCTCCCGCGCCGCCACCGCAATTAGCAGACGTGCAAGCAATACGCTGCGACGGATGCGCGAGCAAAGCCTTCCATATGGTCTTGCTTGAAGGCCTGCTGGGGTCGTTCATACATTTCGTATCGGCGCCAGCGGGGCCGCCGAGGGCACCGGTGTAGGTATTGCTGCTCACAAATATTCGACAATTCGAGCCACAGCTTTCAACTTTTGTTGCGCCGGGGTTCTCAAGCTGCTCGAGCAGGCCAATATTGCTACAACCTGAGGCGACAAGGCTCAAAAGAACAACTGTAGAGCTTGCCAGTGTCGAACGCAGCATCGGCGCACAATTACCGTGTTGAGACGCCCCGACAAGCAAGTGTTGCGTCGGCGAGGATATTACGGCCAGACTATTGCTCTACGCAATACAGGTGATTACCGCTGCCGCAGCCCGGCTGTGAAGCGTTGATCGCCGTGTCAGAAAGGCTCGTCGAAGTGCCGGTTGTGCCCGCTGCAGCGGTACTGTCTGCCCAGCCGTTGCAGTTGGTGTTGATTTGCCAGTTGCTGTTGAGGCCTGTCCAGACGTTAAACAGCGTGCTGCTGATCGAATTCGAAATTCCGGAGGCGAAGATGCCGCTACCGTTTGTCACGCCGATCAACGTTCCATCGGGACGCCGATAGGTGGTGTTGCCTTTCATCGCCCAGTCGATATTCTCGCCAGCGCCACCTACCGTGCAATTTGTGCTGGTGCACGCAAGGCGCGAGGGAGCACCCACGGCGAGCATCGCCTTCCATGGGCCCACACCTGGCCCCCGTGGATTATTAAAGTCTTGTTTGCACTTTTGGTCTGCGCCAGGGGCACCGCCGAGGTTCGCATTGAAGTTGGCCTGTGTGACGAAAATGCGGCAATCAGCACCGCATGATCTGTTCGCGCCGGCCGGGTCTTCGAGCTGGTCGAGCAAGCCAATATTGGCGCAACCCGCCAGCAGAATTGCAGTAAAGGCCAGCGCGCAGCGACGAAGACACATATAAATCATCTATCCAACCTCAATACGATCATTCGACGGCGCAGCCACTGCTTGTACGACACTCCGGGCAGATTCCAAAACGAAGTGCGAAAGGGATAAAGTAATGTAAGGCCGCTCCCGGGTTTCGAGGTTGATTTGCGAAAAACGACCACGGAGCCCCCGGATGCGACCCTACGTTCAACTATCAAATGATGAAAGACTGCGTATAGAAGAAAGCCTTGCTGAGGGCCTCAAGGCCAGCCAAATCGCCAGAAATCTTAAGCGACACCCGAGCACTATTTTTCGAGAGATTCGGCGTAATTCAATGCCACGACATTACAGCGCGCGGTGCGCCAGAGACGAGGCGCGAAAGCGCCAGACTAATACCAACGCCGCGAAGGTTACACCAGAGCTTTGGTCAGAGATCGGAGCATCGCTCAAGTCGACGCTGTCACCAGAACAGATCGCAGGCCGCATGCGCCTAGAACGTTTCGACGGTGTCTGCATGCAGACGATTTACAATCATGTGCGCAAGAAATCCGGCACATCGAATTTTTATCGCCTGTGCCTGCGCCGCAAAGGCAAACCATACAAGCGCAAAGTGAGGATTGAGGCTGAAAACAAAGGGTTTTTTCGCATTCACGACCTGCCAGCCGAAGCTTTGACGCGACGCAAACCCGGCTACTGGGAGGGCGATTTGGTCGAGGGTAAAATGGGCACCGGGCAGATTGCAACTTTCGTCGAAAGGCATTCGCGTTACTTGCTCGCGGCGAAACTGGAGCGCAAATTGGTGACACAGTTTAACGCTGCAGCGCGCGACCTATTCGCCGACATCGATAACGAACGGCTGCGGGGTATCATTTACGATCGGGGCACCGAGATGAGTGGCTACCGCGACCTGCAGCAAGTGCTGAACTGCGGCATCTACTTTTGTGACCCCGGCTCGCCATGGCAGAGAGGTACGAACGAAAACACGAACGGCCTGCTGCGCGAGTCTTTTCCCAAAGGCACAGATTTTCGGCGCATCGACCAGGAACAGGTTGACGCAGCGCTTAAATTACTAAATAACCGACCACGCAAGCGGCTGAATTACCGAACCCCGGCCGAGGTCTACTTTCGCAGCCCTATCGCACTTCGTTTTGGAATGTAAGCCGGAGCAATAGTGCACACCCTGTATACTTCTTGACAAAGTGTTACAAAAGGTAACACTGGCCCATGAAGGTACTGAGAAGACAGAAGAATCTGAGTTTCGGTACCAGCCCCGACAACGAGCAAGGGCTGAAACTCGACCTGCGCTTCGACGAAGACACCAAAACAGCATACGGTGAAATTGTATTGCCCGTGCATTTTCAGGGCAACCAGCCTGAGTGCGTGCACCCAGGCATTATTGCGGTCATGCTCGACGAAGTTATGATGAAAATCAACCAGGCGCTGAATCTGAACGTCAATACCGGCGAAGTCACAATCCGTTACCTGCAGCTTGCGAAAGTCAATGAGCCTCTCTACCTGCGTGGTTATTTTGTGAAGAAGAACAAGCGCGTCATTGAAAACCGCGCCGAACTCGAAGACGACATCGGCAAGATCGTCGCTCGAGGCAAAGGCAAATACATAGAGCAGGATTTATAGTTTTCGGCGCATTGCGAATAAATAAACCCGCGTTAGCGGGTTTTTTTATTCGCAAGCCGCCGAAGTGGTGAAATGGTAGACACGCCGCACTCAAAATGCGGTGGGGGCAACCCCATGTCGGTTCAAGTCCGACCTTCGGTACATTGGTAAACGTCAACAGAGCCGCTGCCGCAACAGGGCTCGGGCCCTCGGCGTGCCGGTTTATGTGAAATCTGATTTAGCGGCCCCATCGTATAGCTTTGACGGACAACTATGGAAACTCAGGCATATCCCAAATGGCAGCTCGCGCTCGATTCGGCTGCGATTGCACTCTTCGCTCTTTTCGGGGCGCTGCTGATTTACTCGGGCATCACGAGCTTTGCGGTAACGTCACAAAATTCTGAATTTCTCGCCGCAAAAATTCTGCTGATGGTGCTTGCCGCCTGGCTCAGCGCCGATTTTGTTTCGGGCCTGGTTCACTTTCTCGCAGACAATTTCGGCAACCCTGACACGCCATTCTTCGGCAAAGTTTTCATTTATGCCTTTCGCGAGCACCATGTCGACCCGAAGGCGATCACGCGCCACTCTTTTATTGAAACCAATGGCGCCAATTGCCTCGTTTCGCTGCCGCCGATGATCTACATCTGGGTCGCGACATCGCCCACGCATGATTATTTGCTGCGTTTATATTTCGTGCTCTTTTTTCTGAGTATATTTCTGACAAACCAGATTCACAAATGGTCGCATATGGATTCACCGCCCAGGCTCGTCGGCGCGCTGCAAAGCGCGCACGTCATTCTGCCAGTGGCGCACCACGCGGTTCACCATGCGGCACCGCACGACAAATATTACTGCATCACGTGTGGCTGGCTGAATGCACCGCTCGAAAGGTTGCACTTTTTTCAGGCAATTCGAAAGCTGCTTAAGTAATCAGGCTTTGCTGATTACTTAAGCAGCATCTAACATGCTCAGGCTCAGCACCATATCAGAATAGTTGCGCTTCGTAATCAGCTGGTTTGCGTCTTTCGCCGCTGCCTGCTTGAAGTGCGCAATGTTGTGGTGGCTGAGTACGAAGACTTCTTTTCGAAGACTTGCTGCCTCGCTGCCGCGACCCGATGCAGCTGCCGCGCGCGCCGCCCAGAGCAATGCCTGCGCCTTGCGGTAGGGTGAGGTTTCGCGCTGCGCCGCTTGCACCAGATGTCGGTATGCGACGTCGGCTTCACGCGCCTCAAGCGCGAGCGCGCCTTCGACAAATTTTAGCGAACTGTCTTCGCTTGCATAAGCCGAAGCCTGCGCAACATGTTCGCGCACTTGTTCGAGCGGGCCACATTGAAAATCAGTGAGAAACGCGCGTTGAAAATGGCGGTACGCAGCCAACGCTTCACCACTCGCATAGTGTGCGGTGACAGCGCTCAGCTTCTGTTTCGCCGGGTCTACCAGCTTCAATGCGTCACCTGACCAATTGATCTCGTGGTTGTAATAAGGGCCCCAGCCTGTCGGTGCTTCACCCAGCGACAGCGATACGATACCTGACTGCAGTTTGAACACAACTGACTGCACCGACATGACATAGCCGATGAGCGAGCCGAGCATGCGGGGCACTCCGGGTGCATCGACCTCGAAGTCGGCGCCGAGCAGATTCTGCATATCTGTCAGCGTGGCACCGCCGCGCTGTTCTGCTTCGGCAAAAAATTTCTCTAAGAGGCGCAGGCGATCGACGGTGTACGATGTCCAACCGTTGCTCGTGGCGATTTCGCCCGGCACCATGTCGCTGTGCAGGTAATGGTTCGTCTGGCCATGCCGGCCGTTTTTCGCCCAGGTGACGCGCATCTTTTTGGCAGTCGTCTCGATAACGGCGGCATTCCTTTCTTTCGCGGATGTCACCATGATACCCCAGGTCGACGCTACTTTGTGGCGGCTCACAATGTTGATCGCATCTTCAATGGTGCGCGAGTTGCTGACAATTTCGTGCCCGAGATCGATGACACCGGTGGCGGTGAAATCGACGTCGCGGTGAAAACGCGTGTGAAAGGTGACAGTCAGCCCTTCGGCGTTAAAGGCCGTAATACCGGGAACATCCGCACCACGCGCGCCGATATAACCGTAGGGTATGCCATGCTCGGGTGAACAATAAACGATCGTCGGCGATTTATCCCACACACCGACACCGGGAAAATCGAAGTTGCGCGCATGCATCAGTTCGCCGTCTGCCGACAGCGGGCCGAATGTGACTGCAGAAGTGCACGCGCCAAGTGCGTGCACCAGCGGTCGGCCCGAATACCCGGCATCGCCCTGCACCTGTCGAAGGGCGCCGACGCGGCCCAAAACGCCGATACTGTTCTGAAAGACATCCATCACCAGCATGTGCCGCACCATCTCGGGCGAGAGATTCGCAGCGCGGGCGATCGCATGCGCGCGCTCGGTAAATTGTGGCAGCCGGCCCTTCGACATCGAGTTCACGGCCCAGTGCATCAGCTGGCCCGCGACACGGCGCAGGGGCCCGTTACGCAGGCGGCGCGGCACTCCTGAGAGGAGCAGCGACTCTGCCATGCGTGGATAAAAATCGAGCAGCGGTTCGTAACCACCCTCGGCTGCCAGAATTTCACCATATTGCGCGCCCATCTGCGCCTGTGTGCCCTTCAGGCGGATTTCTAAAAGAGGGTTAACAATCAGGCGTTCGGGCGTCATGCGCGCACACAGGATGTTTGTGTGCGCCGCGTCAAATCAAAAAATCAGCGTGAGACTAATCAGGTGCGCATAGCGCCAGGCCTGGCCATCTGTGCCATCGAAGTTGAGCACTGGGTAAGCCGAGCCGGGCTTAAACACACCAAAGCCCCAAAAGAACTGCAGGTCGGCCATCGGGTTGAATGTCACCGCGAGATCACCCGCATGACCCACATCGCTGCTCGCCTCAGTCGCCGCCGGGTCAGAGATGCCGCCCGGCGCGACGCTTTTGCGGTAATAGCTGTATTTGAGCTGCACGGCGAGGTTACGAAGGGCAAAGTTCGGCTTCAGCGGACGAAAGTACGTGCCGAGCCTTACGACTTGCAGGTTGGCGAGTCGCGGCTTTAACGCAAGACCACCAGAGAAGCTGCCGAAGTTGTGAAACGCGGTATAAGAGCCGTCGGTATTCGACTGCGAAGCATTCGTCATGCGTGAGGCATCCGCATCGCCTGAGCCCGCTGCAACTTCAGCAGTCAGTTGTGAATCGTATTGCGTCAGAACGGGAAGATTATAGGTGAAATTCACGAGAGCGGCCATGGCAGAAATTGTCGCCGGCGCAGAGACACCGTTGAGCACGAGATTGTACGTACTGCCACCCTGGTAGATCATATCTGCACGATAGCGCAGGTTCGAATTCACGATATATCCCCTCAGACCCAAACCGCCATACCAGGGATGATACGCATACTTCGTGCGTGAGGCATCTTCGCTAATCATGTCGCGCGAATAGAGCGCGTATGCCGTCGCCTGCGCACCGAGGTACTCTGGCGTATAATATTCAGCGGCGAAAAATATGCGCCGGCCAGAATTTTGCACACCCGAATCGGGCAAAAGGTTCGGCGTATTCACGAATGGCCCCGGGTCACCGTTGCAACCTGTGACATTCAACGCGCAGGCTGCGGCGCCATATTCGGCCGAATAGGTGGCAAAGCCGCGCAGTTGCCCGAACGGAAACCTGCCCGTGTAGCCAAAACCGTCGGCAAAGTTGGCGAATAACAGGCCCTGCTCGATCATGTAGAAACTGCGGCCTGCAGTGAAAGTATGCCGGTCATATTTTGCTTCGGCCGCGAGTATTTCGAAGCTGCCGGTGCCCTTCGTCTGCTGCCGAGCGCCGATGGGTTCGATATAGTGCTTCACAGTCAAGAGACCGCGCGCCGTGGCGCTGTATTTTTCGTTGTAGGCGTACTTAGCGAACGGGCGATAAAAGCCGGCGAAGAGTCCAGGGTTGATGACCGGGTCGATATAATACGTGTTCGTTGCCATAAGTCCACCGCGCAGATAGTGGTGGTTCTGTGGCTCGTCTGCGTCTGCGGGCGGTGGGGTCACAACCAGTGCCGGCGCACTCTCATTCTTGGTGGATTCGACCTCTGGCTTAGTTTCAGGTTTTGCTTCAGATTTCACCTCGGGGTTTTCATCGGCTTCGTCGTCACTCTCAGAAGCCGGCGCAGAAACAGGTGGCGAAACTTTCTTTGGCGGGGCGGCTTCAGAACCCGCGGCAGGCTTGGCAACCGGGGGCTTCACGGCAGGCTTAGCTTGTGCAATCAGTGGTGCAACCAAGACGGCACACAGCAGCGCGAGAGAAATAGAGTACAATCGAACTTTCATGGGCATCACTTGTCTTCAGCCGGCGGCGCGGCCGGTTTAGGTTCGTCTGCTTTTTCTTCAGATTTTTTCTCGGGCTCAAGTGGCTTGGTCTTCTGTTCCATTTCGGGGTAAGTCTCGAAACCAAATTCTTTGTACGGATTCTTTGGCAGCATCCAGGTTGATTGTTCTTGCGCACGCTGCATCGCGATATCCATAATTGTCACCAACTCTTCGCCGCTTAGGTTATCCCAACTATTCGAGCCTTTTTCGATCAGAGAAAGAATTTCAGCATTTTGGATTGCGTACCATTCTATACCGGTCAGCCGAAAGAGCAGGGTTTTTTCGAGGTTGTAAAGATTCAGAACGGCTTTCGCGACCGCACCCTTGGTCACAGGTTTCAGATGAATATGCCCCACCGAGGTGGTATCGTATATTTTGAGCTCGGCCAGGCGCGCGCAGCGCTCTTCGTCGGTATTATACTTCTCAAGCTCATTGCGGTGAATCAGCACCATTTTGCAGAGGTCTGAGAAGGTGGCTTTTTTGGTGACGGTAATTGCACGGAGCGCCGAAAGCTCTTCATCGAGAATGAGGTTTTCGCTGAGGGGCTGCGCAGCGGCGGCTAACGCCAGCATCACCGACGCTGTTGCGATTCTGAGTAAGTCTTTCATATTGTGCTAATAGGCGGTGCCACTTACCAAATCCACTGCCGCAAGGCGATTGCGGGTCTTGCTATTGATGATGGTCAAGTCGCCCCCTGCATAAAGGGTCTGGTTCAAGAGTGAAATCGTGCGCACGATGCCATTGCTATTGGGGTTGAAGGCTGTTGCATTGTTGGTATTGATCGTGGTATCGAGCCCGGCGAGTCGGTTCCGCGCAAGACCGCCGACATTCGTGAAAGAGCCACCCAAGTAGAGTGTTGTGCCCGAAAGAGCGATTGTGCTGACGGTATTGTTGGCCGATGGGTTCCATGCCGTCGCGCTGCCCGTCGCGGTATCGAGTGCCGCAACATAATTTCGCGCCTGCCCGCCGATGAAAGAAAACTGTCCGCCGACGTAGATGTTAGTGCCCGAACTGACAAATGCATTCACGATGCCGTTGGCATTCGGATTCCATGCTGTGGCGTTGTTGGTATCTATGGTTGTATCGAGCGCCGCAATGTAATTGCGTGTCTGGCCACCTATTGAAGTAAAGGAGCCGCCCGCGTAAAGCGTCGTGCCCGAAATCGCCACGGCGTTCACAACGGTGTTTGCACCCGGGTTCCACGTGGTTGCGTTGTTGGTATTTATCGTCGTGTCGACGGCCCCGATGTAGGCGCGTGATTGCCCGCCCAGCGTACTGAAATTGCCTCCTGCATAGAGCGTTGTTCCCGCTACGACGATCGAATTCACTGTTGTGCTCGCACCGGGGTTCCACGCGGTTGCATTGTTGGTATTCACCGTAGCATTCAGCGCAGCGAGATAATTGCGGGCTTGTCCCCCAATATTGTTGAACGACCCGCCAGCATATACGGTCGTCCCCGAAATGGCGAGCGTGTAGACGATGTTGTTCGCATTGGGGTTCCACGCCGTGCCGGCTCCCGTGACCAAATCGATCGCGGCGATGTAGTTGCGAACGAATCCCGTGACCATAGTAAAATCGCCACCGAGATAAACCGTAGAACCTGAAAGCGCCATGGCGTTTACCGGACTGTTAGCCGAAGGGTTCCAGGTGGTCGCCGTACCTGAGGTTGTATCGATTGCCGCAATGTGGCTGCGCGCCTGCCCTCCGATCGTCGTAAATCCACCGCCTGCGTAGACGACAGTGCCAGCAACCACGAGTGCCGTAACGGTTGAATCGGCGTTGGGGTTCCACGAGGTGGCGGTTCCGGTAGTGATATCCAGGGCCGCGATACGGCTGCGCGTTTGGCCGCCAATGCTGCCGAATGTACCACCCACATAAATAGTGGTACCCGAAATTGCCATTGCGCTAACTGAATTATTTGCATTCGGGTTCCAATTTGTGGCGTTGTTTGTGTCGAGCGTTGTGTTGAGCGCAGCGATGCGATTGCGCGTCTGGCCGCCAATGGTTGTAAATCCGCCACCCACATAGAGCGTCGTGCCGCTCAAGAGCAGCCCATAAACGGCACCGTTCGGCGCAGGATCAAATGCCGTTGCATTGTTAGTTGCAATCGTCGTATCAATAGCTGCTAAACGATTACGCGTCTGGCCACCGGCAAAGGTAAACGTGCCGGCAATATAAAGCGTGGTGCCCGAGAGCTGCATTGCGTACACGATGTTGTTCACATCGGGGTCAAATGGATGCAACGTGCCATCGGCATTAATGCGTGCAAGCCGGTTGCGCGCCATGCCGCCGATTTGAGTGAACGTGCCGCCAACATACCAACCACCGGCGCCATCGGGAACGACGGCGTAGATGCTGCCATTATTGTACAGGTGGTTGGTCGGGGAGATCGCCGCGCTTGAGGTATCAATGGGTGCGCCGCCACCTGTCTGAGGGCCGATAAACGTGAAATTCCCGCCGATATAGAGCGTGTTGCCGCTGATCACTGATGTATTGACGCTTCCATTGGTCTCCCAAATGCGCGTGACGCCGGGGGTTGCGCTAAAGGTCACATTCGTGCTCGTGACCGTCGTCGCCGCATTACCAGCGGCATCAGTGCAATTGAATGCGATCGAATAGATTGCACCTGAAACAAGGGTTGGGTTGTTGGTCAGTGTGATATTATTGTGCGCACCCGACGTGAGTTCTGAGCCGACCAGCGAGCGCATGTGAGGCGAACCGCCATCGACAGAGCCACCCGTTCGCGTCCATGTGACATTGCCTGAGGCGCAGGCCTCTGAGAACGTGAAGCTCACCTGCGTATTTGACACAGTCGCACTCGACGCGGGGGCAGTCGCGCTGATGACGGGTGCGACAGAGTCGATGGTGTAGGTGCCACTCGTGACAGTCGAGCTGGTATAGCCGTTGCGACAGCCGATTGCCCTGAGTTGCTGCGTGGCTGAAATGGCCACCGCGCCGCTATAGGTTGTACCGGTCGTGCACGTCGGTGTCGCATCGCAAACGGGATTCGTAACACCATCGGTCGTATAACAAATTGTTGCCGAGCCCGTTGTGGTGCTGATCGTCACATTCTGTGTTGTATTGTATGTACCGGCTACGGGGCTGAAAGTTGGCGCGTTCACTGTCGGCCCGGCGGCGGTCGTGGCGCTCACTTGCGCTGTGTAGCCGCTGGTGTTACCGGCGAGATCACGCGAACGAATGCGGTAGTAATAAGTGGTTGAAGCAGAGAGACCGTTGGAGTTGTAACTCGTCGCGCCGGCCGAGCTGGTGAAGGTAGCTGTAAACGTATTACATCCGTTATTCACCGTCGTCTGGCAGATTTCATACACGAGCTGCGAGACCGGCGTCAGGTTGCCTGGGTCTGATGACGCCGCCCATGTAAGTTGCACCTGCGAAGATGTGGTGCCATCGGCGACGGGCGACGTGGGTGTACTGGGCTGGCCGCCATCTGAAACATGCGTTGCAGCCACGACCGCCGAATCAGTCAGTCCTGCCTTGCAGGCGCGTGCGCGAAAAGTGCGCGTCAGGTTATAGAAACTGATGGCACTGCTGTAGGTGCTCCCGGTGGTGCAGGCAGGCGTCGCAAACGGGGTCAGTCACGCCGTCGGTAGTGTAACATATCACAGCGCCCGAAGTTGTGGAGCTTAACGTAACATTCAGCGGCATACCATAATGCCCTGCAGTCGGCGAATATGCCGGCTCGGCAACAGCGGTTGAGCCGCCACCACCGGTACTCGGTGGCCCGGGTGGCTTGGGGTTTATCTGCTGCCACATCTCCCAGACAGTGAGACCGTCGACGACATACATGTCTTCGCTCGTGCCTCCGAATTCGGTGCCCGAAATAAACATGAGGGCTCCGCCGAACCCGCCACCGAGACCACCCATGACGGTGACCTGCCGAGCCGTGATACGCGCTTTGGCGATCGCGTTGTTCACCACCGCCAGATTGCCGCCATTACCATAAAGTGACATGCTCGTTATAGTGCCATCGATCAGCGAAAAGAACCCGTCACTGCGCGACGTGAAGCTGCCATCGAGATTGGCAACCGATGACGCAGTCTGCCCCGTGGCCATGCCTGCCAGCGGGTCGCCCGCCGAAGCATGGTTGATTGCATAGACGCTGCCTGCCTGGCGGGCGTAGAGGCGATTACCGGTGATCTCGACGCCGAGAACAGTCGAAGCCAGGCCTGCAGTATTCGCGATGTTCGTGAGCGTCGTGTCATATGGCCCGGTCGGCACAATCGCAGCGGTCTGCTGCACGTTACCACCGGTGTTGGTGAGAAAGACGCGCACATTGTTGCCGGTCGCGGTCGCGGCGAATTGTATGCGACTCGCGTAGTTGAGCGGCGTGCCGGCAATTGTGATCACAGTGGGATTGTCAAATGCGGGAAAAACTGCATCGTTGTTGTAGGCGCTCGCCGAACGCGCGATAAAGAGGTTATGCCCCGTGCAGGTACCGCACGCACGGTTCGAGCCGAACACCAAAACCAGGTAGTTATTACCCATCTGAATGACGTACGGGTTATACTCATCGCTCGAAGCCTGCGATATGGGCGCCCCGCCATTGATTTGAAACTTCGCCAGACCTTTGACCTTGGCCTCGGGCAGCTGCTTCTTGGCGCAGCCGGCAGAAAGAAGCATCGTGAGGATTACCCCCCCACACGCGACGGCTCTCATGAAATTCATAAATCCCCCTAAAATTTCTGCAGCGTGGGCTCGCCTACTGAAGATGGTTGGGTGACTGAGTTGATAGAATTGTAGAGACCCTGAACGTCGTTGCCAAAGCCAGATTGAATGTCGGTAATATTGCCGAGAAATGACTGCTCTGCAGCCGAAGACCCCGATGAAAAATTGCGCTCCGCACGCGAATCAAAAGTGCGTGTCGAATAGGGGCCATGCAGTTCGCCGCTGGAGCGGGCCGAATCGCCCTGCGGTACATAAGCAGATTCAAGATTGTTAAAGAATACTTCGTCGTCATCGTCTGTCTGCTCTTTCTTACGATTCGCCTGTTTTAGCGCGACGAGGTATGCCTCAAGCTCTGCCTTGTAGGCTGCCTCTGCCCAGAGTAGCTGCAGCATGGTCAGCGCGCGTACCTGCATAAGAGCCTGAACGACTGCTTTTCGGTCGCCCTGGTTCGCCTCAAACACCTTCTCTTGCCGGGTCAATAGCTCGCGAGTCAGCGTACGATGGTCCTTAATTTCTTGGAGTGCCTGAACAAATTCGGGCGTATCAACAGAAGGCTGCTGCAGCGCGACGAATGCCTGCCGGTCATCGTCATTTTGGGCTTTTTCTGCGAGTTTTGCCGCACGGTTCTTTTCATCGCGATCCATGAGGTATGCGCGCTCGAGTACCGCAAATGCTTTTTGCAGGCGCTCGCGGTTGGTTGCAGGCGTTGCTGTGTTGCGCAAAAAGGCCGCGGACTCTATCGCCTTGACTTCGTGCTGTGTGCCGTGGCGGGCGAGCTCCATAAAAGACCCCCGAACGCCAACCACGACGGTGGGAGTTTTGACGATAAAAGAATTCTTCTGCCCGCTTGCAGGCTTTTTGACATAGGCCCCCAGCCCACCCTGCTGAATGTAAAGCTCGGTTCGTGGTTTTGAGAGATCGGTTGCGAGCTCGTTAAAACTCAGCACCGTATTTTCTTTGAGTGCCACCTGGCTACCTTCAGGTAGCGCTACTACTGCCCCGCTACGATAGCCAACCTGCACGCTACTTTCTTGCGTGAGCCTGTTCTCGAAAGCCGCCTTAACCCAGCGCCCACCCTCGAAAACCTGTACCTTACCTTTCAGCGTCACAAATCGCGCCTGAGCATGCAACACACTCAGACTACCGGCGAACAACGCAGTCACGATATAGCCGCAGATACGCATACGCGAATCCGTACCTGACCGCAGGCATTTAATCTGTAAAGCGGTTTTCCGAATGGTATATTATTAGGGAAACCCTAATAATATTCTCTCAGCAGCTCATTGGCCTCTTGCCGCACGATCACGCTCTGGCTGCGGGTGAGCGTTTTGAGGCGCACCTGTGCTTCGCGGGTTTTGGTACGGGCGAGTTCGCGCATCACCAAAATCAGTTCAGAAGCCGACTTGCAATGGTAGCTGCGCTTGATCACGTATGGCCAGGCAGACTCATCGTCGTACCACACGAGCGTGCGGTAAATTTCGACGACGACCGATGTGTTGCGCTCTTTCAGATTCAGCAACACTGTATAGAAATACGTCTTGGTCTTGCGCTCGCTGCTGTACTTGCGCAGCGTGCGGTAGGCCGCTTCGCGCACGAGCCATTCTTTGTCACTCATGAGGCGGGCAACCTCGGTAATGAGGCGCTGGTCGCTCGCGAGCCTCTCGACGATCAGCAGCGCATGCCAGCGTATCATGGCGTCGTCGTGCTTCAGCAGGGGCAAAACCTGTGGCAGATGCTCATCGCGCTCGAGTTTGAGAATGACCTGCAAAGACGCGACGACCACTGCCGAATCATCGTCGGTCAGCGCAGCGCCGATAATTTTGTCGTCATCACCCGACCTGCCGAATTTGCCGATCGATTCAAGATATTCGACCTGCCGCTGCCAGTCTTGCAGCATAAACTGCTCAACTGTCAGTTTAGGCGGGGGCCCGCCGATCGACTGTGGCGCCGACTTACAGACGGTGATTTGCAGACAGAACAAACCGGCGGCAATCAGTCGGATAACGTAATTTCTGTATGGTCGAAACACTATAGCACCAAAAGGAAAAACTTCTATTCGCCGCATGGCGAATAGAAGTTTTTCCCTCAAAGATCAAACCTTATGTCAATTCAAACTCCGCGATTTATCGACAACCTTGAACGCAAGTACTACCGCTTCGGTATTGAGAATCTCGGGCTAATTCTCGTCGTGATGCAGGCATTTGGTTTCTTTGCGTACCAGATTTCACCGCTCGCGAAAATGAAGTTTATGCTGATTCCCGAGCTAGTGATGCGCGGCGAGATCTGGCGGGTGATCACATTTATTGCACTGCCGCTGAGCAATGACTTTTGGATCATCATCGTTCTCTTCTTTATCTACTCTATCATGCAGATCATGGAGCAGGCCTGGGGCCCTTTCAAAACCACGCTCTACTTTCTAATCGGCCTGATCATGTCAGTCGGCTATTCGCTCGCGACGGGCCTTGCAATCGATACGTTCATGCCTCTTGAGATGTCGCTTTTCTTTGCGGTCGCTGCTCTATACCCCCGCAACGAAGTGCTGCTCTTCTTCTTCATACCAGTGCCTCTGTGGATTCTGGCAGTTTTTCAGGCTCTAATTATCGTCTACCTGATGCTCGTCAGCAATTGGATTCAGCGCGGTTACTATGCCGTCGTCTATCTCAACTATTTCTTGTTTTTCGGCCTACACCATTACGGGCAATACAGGGCGTGGTCAAGGCGCCGCAACTGGCAGGGTTAAACCGATGCGCATATACCTGACTGGCCTCGTTCTTGCCTGTGTTCTTGCTCTGGCCGCTGCGCACGCTGCCGGCAAGACGGTTTGGTATGAAATCGACGGCGACGCGTCACAAATCGCTTTCGTCGCGCAGTCGCGGGTGATCAAGGCGCACGGCCTTTTTCGCAAATGGGATTTCAAAGGCAAAATATCGGGCAACTACCATGTCGTCGGCGATCTCGCAATCGAGTGCGCGTCGATTGATACTGACAACGAACGCCGTGACAATCACCTGAGAGGTCCCGACTTTTTTGACTGCACGGCTTTTCCGCAGCACACGTTCAGGGTCAGGTCGGTGAAGCCCGATAACGCCAATTTGCAAAAAGCCAGTCGATTCGCGGTTGAAGGCGACCTGACGATTCGCGGCAAATCAAAGGGTCTGGAAATCAGTTTGCTGCGCGAGGGCAACGAACAGCGCACCACCCTCACCGGCAGCATATTCATTGACCGCGAAGAATTCGGCATCACGTATAACAGCGCGCTCAACCCCATCGAAAAAAATGTGCGCATCGACCTTCGACTAGTGCTGAACCGCCGCACGCGGGGTTGATATGCCGGCACCGCTGCGCCACAAGGGACTTCGAATTGTTGCAAGCCTCTTGATCGTGTCGGGCGTCGTCGCTTTCTGGGTTTTGCGCCCCTTAACAGAAACCGACATGTCGGTGGGTGACTTTACGCCGCTGCGCGATGACCGGCTCGCCGCAGAGTTTGCCCCTGTTGTTCAACCGCATGCACTTTATGGCAAGCCCGATCGAATGCTCTACCGAATGGCCAAGAATGCGGCGGGCGAGATTCACATTGCGTACCACCCTTTTTATCACGACGAAAAAAACCCGCATTCGGGCTTTGGCGCTGCCATGAGCCGTCTGATCTACACGGGGGGCCTCAAGATTAAAGACATCATGTCTGGCCCGGCAGATATCGAACTCATCGAAGTGGTGTTGGATTCAAAACGTGTTGCGGTCAAGATCGCGTACGAAGACGCAGACCGCTATAACCCCAGAAGTTTTTCGGTGCGGCACTTACCGAGAACTTTTGTATATCCCCCGAGACCATTTTGTTTCACAACCGCCAGCTGGAACCATATGTTTTCACTGCAGCCGCCGGCGAGCTGTCATCAGAAAGATGCGCTCACACCCGAATACTTTACCGAAGCTGAATGGCAGAAATACAAGATGGTAAAAAAGACCGAGGCGATGCTGCGGCGAAACCGCATGCACCGCGTCTATGAAAGGGCCGAAGCCGCGAGGCAATAAGCGATTATTGTATTTTGATCGCCTGTATCGCTTCTTGCGCGGCGCTTTTCACATCTTCATCGTAGCGTGACTGCAGCACTTTGAGCAGGGGTATAAACGCCTTTCGCGCGTGCATGCCCTTGAGTGCAAGACAGACTTCACGCAGCGCTTTTTCGTCAGCAGATGAATTCTGAAAGTCGTTGAGATAGCGATCAACGCGGCTGAGCAAAGCTGGCACAATAATCTCAGCATGTTTGGTGTACGTTGCGAGCGTATGCGCGCAGGCATAGATAACCGCCGGGTTGAGTTCTTCTTTGAGCGTGTTTGCAAGATTCACCACGAGTTTTGGCGCGATCGCCGATTCGTTGAACACGATCGCGGCAGTACAGGCGGCCTCGCGCACATCGGGACTCTTGTTGACGAGCCCAAAATTCAGACCATCAAGATAGCGGGGAGCGACGATTTCACCGTCTGCTTTTGACTGCCGGTAAATGACCGACATCTTTTCGAGCGCGCGCACTTTTGCGTAGCGCAGCGTTTCGGCATCGCGCACAATCTTGACCAAGAGGTCGCTGTGACGCATGTCGTAATCGCGAATACGGTCGAGAATTTCAGGCCGCGTTGTCTCGGCAAAAAGAGTGCCGGTTAACGAGAACGCCAGACAAATCAGAAACAGGCGCATCGGCTATGCCTGCCCTCCGGTGCCCGGGCCAGGTTTATCGTAGCTGTGCTTATGCTCGTGCCGGTGTATTGCATGGTTCACCAGCCTCGCGAGGTCGTCGAGGTTGTCACCTTTGCGTAGCTTGATATCTTCATAGTCGCCGGTTGCCAGATAGTGGTTCAGGTGCTTCTTGATTTTGAAGATGGGGCCGGCAACCTTGTGCGAAAAGAACACGCTGTAGATCATGATGATGAGAATGTTGAGTAGCGTGACGACAATCACCGGCCATATGTAGAGGTCGAACGCGTTGTAGAACTTGTAGCCGCCAGAGGTCACCTTGAGCGGAAAATACTCTTGTCCCTGGCCTTCGGCGACGATTACCCATTTGCCGTCTTTGTCTTTTGCGAGGGCCTGGTGGTTATCGACATCCATTTGCGCGAGCACTGATGCGCCGTCGGGTAGCAGGCTATAGGCCTTATTCTTGAGGGCAAAAAGGGCACCAATTACGAGAACCGCCGAAATGGCGACGACAATCGAATAGCGCAGAATAAACTTGCCCTGAAAGCGCTTGTCGATGAAGTATTTGCGCTGCCAGAAATAGGGTTTCTTGGTCTTCGCCGCGGTGCCATTTGCCATAGGTATGCAAGACTCAGGTGCGCAACGAGTCGGTCAATTCATTTTGTCTGCTGCGCCCGATTTGCGCACCGCCGCATTCTCGCGACCGCCTGATCGTTGTTTATCTGCCGGTACTGGCCGAGGTCACAAAAACAAAATAGACAGCAATCACGACACCTGCGACGATGAGGGCAAGCCCCGCAACGCCAAAGAGCAGAATGCGCAAATCTTTCTGGTAGCCGGTGAACGGGTTGTGCGTGAAAATATATTTCAATATGCGGGTAAGGCCAGAATCTTCGAGCAACGATTCGACTTCGATCGCCTTGCCCGACAACCTGCCCGAAATAATCACCGACCAGCAGCCCAACACGAAAAAGGTGATCGCGAATATGAGCACCGGCTCTGAACCGATGTACGGTGAAACCGGTAAAGAATTTTTTGCAGCGATCGGCCAGAAATAGTCAACGCAGCCAGATTTCTTGCAACGCACGGCCGCCGATATGCATCTAAAAGACTCCCGTGAGAAAGAAAGCGAAAGCCAAAACCCTGGCGAAAAAGAAACGTGTGGTGAAAAAATCCTCACCCAAAGCACCCAAACGCAAGCAGCCCAGAGCTACCAGTAAAGTCGTCGCGCAGGCACTGCCACCGCAGCAGCTGCGCCGCAAGGGCCACCATGCGCGCTTCAGAACCGCGATGCGCCACGAAATTGCGAACCTGCTGACGCACGGCATCGGCGCAGGCCTGGCGATCGCGGGCACTGCGTTTCTCATTGTGCGCGGCGTCGAATTCAAAGACCCGTGGCGAATCGTGGGCTATAGCCTTTTCGGTGCATCGATGGTTTTTCTCTATATGGCCTCGAGCCTCTACCACGCGCTATGGCACCCCAGAACAAAACAATTTTTAAGGCGGATGGACCACAGTGCTATTTTTTTCGCAATTGCGGGAACCTACACGCCGATTCTGCTCGTGACACTGCGCGGCCCCATCGGCTGGACATTCTTTGGCATCGTCTGGGGCCTAGCGATCATTGGCATCACGTTCAAGATGATATTCGGCCACCGCTATGAAGCAGTGTCGCTCACGACGTACATACTCATGGGCTGGCTCGTGATCTTTTTTGTGAAGCCGGTCTATATCGGCCTCTCGGCGGGCGGCGTGTGGCTGTTATTCGCGGGGGGCATTGCCTACACAGCCGGCACGATCTTCTATTCGATGGCACGGTTGCCCTACCACCACATGATCTGGCACCTCTTCGTGCTGACGGGCAGCGTGCTGCACTTTCTCTGCATTTACAGATATGTTTAGACATGACGACAAACGCTATGCGTTTGTCGTCATGTCTCTAACCCAAAAATCAGTATGCCGCTGACGAACAAGAACGAATGGCATAAGAGCCGCATCTACGGCAGCGACCCCGACGAAGCGCCCGACAAGGTGTTTGACCGGGTCGACCTGCTCATGCCCGTCAAGAAATCTGACGTGTTGCCGCTCGTCGTCGAAGAGGCTCCCTCAAAAGATGCGTTCTTTCCCGTCGAGCCCGCCGAACTTACCGAACTGATTCTGAAAGCAATAAACCCCGAAGCACGCGAGCTGACGCACATCTGGTATCGCCGCCCCAAACCCAGCGAATTTCGCGGCGGCCGCATTCCGTTTACCGAATACATCTATGCCAACGGCATCTGCCTCATGGTATTTTATCCCTGGCCTGAGACGCTGATATTTCCGCTCACGAAAAAGCCGGCTGACGCCGTGCTCAATCGCTACCGCAAATGGTCGCCCAAGGTGTTCAGCCACAAAGCCAAATGGCAGCTACAATGGAACGCCGACACAGTGAGGGATTTCTACCTAAACGATCTTCTGAAAAACCTTTTGGCTCTTCACAACGACTTTCAAAAGAAACTCGCGCAAATGCCCGACGGCCGTCTTCGCAACGGGCAATTGGTACAATACGCGAACCAAAGATTCTTCGAACAAGCGCAAAGTTATAGCTAAGGGTTTCCCTTTGGGAAACCCGCTGCTGGCGAGCGGCACCGGAAAAGAGGCAAGCAGCGCAGCGCTTTATCAGTCGTTTGGCTTTGCAAACGACGAGGCTTGCCTCTTTTCCGGATGTTTGCCGCGCGCCAGATAAGGTCGAAATTCAGGATTTGTTAACCAAAGTATTCTTTAAACCTTTTCTGTGCGTCTTTACCGAACAGAATCTTGCACGCTTCTTTCATGCCTTTTGAATTGCGTATGTCTTCTTTGCGCGCGATGAGCGCAATCTTCGAGCGGCGGCGCAGAAAGTCTTCGAGCTTGGTGACCATTTCACGGCCGGCAGCCTCTCTGATTTCAACGCGCGTGTATTCGGCGCCTTCAATCAGAAGCTCAGCTTCGGCAGGGTTCTCGCGAATTTCTTCGAGCAGCACGAGCGCGTGCGCTCCGTAGCGCCGCCAGAAGCGTGTCGAGAGTTTTTCAGAGGCCTGCGGCGCGGTGTAGCCGTCGAGGTCCATGAGTTTGGCCTGATGAAAGAATTCGTCACGAAACGATTCGTGCGGCTCGCCATACCAACGCCGTTTCGGATAAGGCAGAGCGACACCCAGCTCTTCGACAAACTCACTCACCTCGTCGCCGACGTTGAGGCAGTCGGTCAGTTTGCCACCAAAGATCGTAATCTGCCTGCGGCCTTTATTGACTTCAATCTCATGCTTGCGCGACAGCTGAATCCAGTCTTTACCGCCGCCTTTACCCTTCTTCACAACCAGCGGGCGCACACCGCAGCGTTCTGCGATAATGTCTTTTTCTGTCAGCGGAGCGGCAAGCTTCATCCGCTTGTTGATATTGTTCAGCACGAACTCACGGTCTTCACGGGTGACGAATGACTCGGGTGCAGTTACCCGCGTATCGGTTGTACCGATACAGGTTTTAGCCCCCATGGGGATTGCGAAAAACAGGCGACCATCGTCGGCAAAAAAAGTCAGTACGCGCTCTTCTTTTGAAAGTCGGTTTACGATGAGGTGAATTCCCTTCGAGAATACGTGCTGGTGCTCTGTAGAAACCTGGGCTGCTTCATTAAACGAGTCAGCATAGGGACCGCAGGCATTCACGACAATATCGGCTGAGATACGAAATGCCTTTTTGGTCATCATGTCTTTCGCGGCGATTTGCCATTTGCCGTCGGCCTTTGTTGCCGAGGTTGCGGCGACGTAGTTGGCTGCGATACAGCCGTTGTTCATGGCTTGCCTCACAAACCCAAAAACGAAGCGAGCGTCATTGTCGTGCAGGTATGCATCCGAATATTCAAAGCCACCGGCAGCGTTGGCGGTGTTGATGCCCGGTTCGAGCTTGTTGATCTTGCGTTTCGTCAGATAGCGCGGGGTACGTGTGAAAAAATTACCGATGAGCCAATAGAACCAGGTACCCAGCCAAATGAACCATACAGGGAAACGAAAACCCTTCTCGATGGTGGTAAAGAAGCGAATTTCTTGCACCGTCGATGGGTAGCTGCGAATGAGGTGGTTACGCGACATGCAGAGCTTGCGCACGAGGCCGAACTCCAGCGTCTCGAGATACTTGATACCACCCCAGGCAAGGTTCGACGATTCTTGACTCGTGAACGAAGCAAAGTCACCTTTATCAATGAGGGCAACTTTTGCGCCCTTGCCCGAAAGCGCGGCAGCCGAAACTGCGCCGTTGATGCCTCCACCGATGACGATCACATCAAAGTGGCGTTTTTTCAGCTTTTCGATATTGCTTTCGCGCAGGTTCATGCCGACGAACCCGCGACGAAATTCGCCGGGTCAAATAGAAACCGATTATTCCCGGCTTGCGCCGGAAATAATCGGTTTCGTTTAGTTCGCTGCCTTCTTCGCCGCGCCGCGCTGGCGCATGAACACGATCACTCCCACCACTATGCCGATGAGAATGAGCGAAAGCACCGGTCGGTAGAAGAACCAGGCAATGGCGATTGTGACCACCGACAGAGCAAACGCCGCGATCGCCGAGGCAAGCCCCGTGCCAAAGCTCATGATGCTGCCGAGAATCGGCAATACATCGAGCAGGGTTGAGAGGGGCTTAAAGAGCATACTGAGGCCAATCGTCATCATCAGCCAGCCGACGAGGCGCAGAACCCAGGTGATGAAGGCGTTTGACGATTCGGCAGATTTATACATCTGCTGCGCGGTCACGACGCCCTGAGAAATCATATAGATGCTGCCACCCGCATCAGCCGTGTAAGGCGCGAAAGAACTGCTCTGCTGCACCGCAATCACACTTGCATCGGTGGGCTTCACGACTTCAAATTTAACGCGGTAGTCGCCGACCTGCGGGTTTGAGGCATTCATGCCGATGAAGATACCTTCGCTGGTTGCAGCGACTGGCTTTGCGGCAACGGTGCGTACTTTCGCAAGCACCGCGTCGCTCGCTTCGAGCTTCACGAACGAGCTGAGGCTTGATGTCAGGTTCTGCGGCAGGCGGTACGCACCGAGTTTTGCATTGGCGGCCGTAACCGTTTCAGAGGTGTAGATCATCGGTGGGTTGGTGTGACCCTGCGGCTTCTTAAAAGAAGCAGAATCGGTTTTGCCGGCCCAGTCTTTTTTATACGTGCACTTGGTGTTGGTGGTTGTGCTGCCACCGAGATTTTTTTCGGTCTCGCTCGTGCAGCTCTCTTGCCACTGGTACATCTGCACCGTGCGGCGCAATGACAACACCTTCTCGGCTTCGACCTTGAAAGTGTCGTCGGTCAGCGTCTCTTCTGTCGATACGGGGCCCGAGACATGTATCAGTTTACCGTCGAGCGAAGAATCGACGCTGTCGGCTTTAGCCGCTATCGTCGCGCCTTTGCCTTCTTGCAGGCTCTTATACGTCTCTACCGAGCGGCCTTCGTTCCACCAGAGAACAAAAAATGCTGCGAAAAACAGCAAGAGGCCGAATGCGACTCCCTTGATTGACCCCATGAGGCGGCTGCCCCATGATTGTGTGCTCGATTCACTATATGAATCATTGTCATTATCACCCATGTTATCTCCTTAAACAAAAAAGCGTCAACGCAACTGCCGTGCCCTTGCGGAGCGGTCAAGGCAATAAGGTATCGCATTTGTCTGGGCTGCCCAAAGGGCAGCCCAGACAAATGCTCGAAAAAAAAGTGTCCGGTATATTGGGGTGGATTATCCCCGTACCAGAGGCAAATGATGAAAACAACTATACTCGCAATTACGGCTATGGCTATACTCGCTATTTCGGGCTGCTCGAGCAGCGACTCGACGGCGACGACCAATACCACGACCACAAGTACGACAACCACGACGACTTCGACACCGACCTATACGCCGTCGGTATCGGCGTTTTCGACTGCCGGCCCGCACAATATCACGATCAGCACAACAACTTCGGGGGCGGCAATCTGCTACAGCACTTCGGCGACGCCGGTCTGCAACGCAGCCAAAACAGGCTGCACTACTGGTACACTGTATTCAGCGGCTGTTTCTGTCAGTAATGCCACAAACCTCAGAGCGATTGCCTGCAAGAGCGGGAACAACGACTCGAGCGTGAAGACTGTTACCTACAGCATGAGCCAGACCTATGGCACGTTGAGCGCTTCGGTTACACCAACTTCTGCAACTTTGGGTGCCACTTGCATTGATAGTGTCAACACAACGATGGATGCAGCTTTACCGGCAGCAATCAGAGACAATTTCAAATGCCAGACCGCCTATGTGAATGGCGCGAACAATGTCTTTAAGAGTGTGAATATGCCGAATCACGTGAGCTTTTATTACTGCAGTCTTATATCGGCCGGTGCATGCGCAGTCGATAAACGCAATGCGACTCTATGGGCCGCGCTACCCAGCGGCAACACTTCTGCAGGTACCAATACTATCTTCGTTCAGAATCTCGAATTTACAATTCCCGCCACACCGACACTCAAAACGGGCACGCTGACCGGCACGCAAAATGGCTACGTCGCCGTCGGTGTGACAGTCAATGGCCTGGCGATCTTTAACAATGCAGCTGCACCGCCCGATACACTCGCTGCTGAGGCCGCAACCTTTGACGGTTTTGACGGCCATCCGCAGAACGCGGGCGTCTACCACCACCATGCAGGTGTGCGAAAAGTGGGTGCAAGCGGAACCGACAACAACGATGCAAACCTGATCGGTATTGCGCTCGACGGTTATCTGATCTATGGCAAGAAATGCGACAATGCAACTGCGACCACTGCAGATGACATCACGCTGACCGCCTCGACTGGCACCTCTGACGGATCAGCCGCAGGCATCACCGGTGCCTCAGCAACGACTCTTGACCAACTCCATGGCCATACGACGACGACCCGCCATTTAGGCACAGCCACCTATCACTACCACATGGCACTCGACCCGACGGCAACAATCGACACGCTGCTCGGCTCGTACTTTCGCGGTGTGGCAGGCACGATTACCAACTGATCGAGATTCAGGCGCGCAGAGAGTGGCATGAAAGTGAAGGTGAGTTTTTACACCCGATTCAGCCACGCCATTCTTTGCGGCCTGCTGCTCTTGCTCGCCGGTGGCCCCGCAGCCTGCAGCAAGACAATCGAAGGTTCTGATCCGCGCATCAGTGTCTCAGGCGGTCGGCTTCTGCTCGCCGGTGAGCCGTTCAGCGGTATTCTCAGGCAGGCCATCGGCGATGGTTCTGAGATCCGCATGACGCCCTATCAAAATGGCTTGGAGCATGGCCGTCTCACAGTTCGCAAGAACAAGCAACTGGTCGAAGAGCGCGTTTATGAGCAGGGCAAAAAACACGGCACACACAAGGGCTGGCACGCGAATGGCAATCTGAGATTTGTCAGCACGTTCGCGCACGGCGAATATGTCGGCGACCAGTTCACCTACCACGACAATGGCCAGGTGTTTGAATACAAGAAATATAGCCCCGAAGGGAAACTGCTTGTTTCAAAAATCTTTCGCCAGACGGGCCAGATTTACACGAGCCAGGCTTTCACTGCTGAAGGCGCAGCGTATGGCCTGCCGGGCAGCAAACTCTGCAACCCGGTAACGCAAGAAAAGGCGAAGCTGCAACAGAATCAGTCGTTAACAGAGAAGGATGTTCCGCTGTGAAACTCTGCGGGGTGGTGTTGCAGTCGTTCGCCGTAGTGCTCATGAGCCTTTCACTTGCATGCAAGGCCAACCCACCGGGTGACGCCGATATCACTGCCTATTACGAACCTGTTGCCGGTGTGCTGCCGTATTTCAAAGGCAAGTTCATGACACCCTGGTGGCCGGCAAAGAATGCCCCCGCAGCGGCGCTGCCTGCTGATCTGAAAGCAATGCCCTCGATGGGGTTCACCACGCATGAGAACAAGCCCTTAGCGACTTCATCTCTCAGGGGCAAATTTGTTCTGGTGAACTTTTATTTCACTTCATGCCATGGCATCTGCCCGATGCTCACGGCGAATATGCGCAGCCTTTTGCAGCTCATCAAGAAACAAGACGACCTGCAGATAATTTCGGTGTCAGTCGACCCGGCAAAAGACACGCCTGACGTGATCAAAGCCTTTCGTGCCAAGTATGCCATAAAGAGCGACAACTGGATTTTTCTCACAGGCCCACAAGACGACGTCTTCAGAATGGCGCGCACTGCCTTCAATGCCGACACTTTTACCAAAGACATCAACCGCGACCTGCGCGACTTTTTGCACACCGAAAACTTCTATCTGCTCGATAAAGATTCATACCTGCGCGGAGTTTACCGCGCGAAGGGCATGGGTGATCTGGGCAGGCTGATCACTGAACTCGAAACTCTCCGCGGTGAGCCATGAATTGGGCCACTTTCAGTGGCCCAATTCATGGCATATTCTTTAGCCTTTCTGCGAAAAAATCCAGGTCGCGCTTGCGCTCTGGCGAAAATGTATGCTGAATCGTCTCCATGAGGTAGGCTTGCGTGAAGTCGGGCGAAAAGCCAAAGCGCTTAGCAGCAAGGTCTAAGTAGAGAGGTAGATCCTCACTATATTCTTTATGCGCCGCTGCGAGCACGGGCTCGAGCACGTTGCGTTTATCTTCGCGCATGACCCACAGCGCATAAACAAAGCCGCACTGAAACAGCGCGAAGTACTGCTGCTGCAGGTCGTACGAAGGTTCGGCCATGTGCGCGAGAGCCGTGTCGCCGATCGTCAGCAATGCCTCGCCCTGGCGAAGCCTCGCAATACGATCTGCCGCACCCGTGACCTCGACAAGAGCCGGTTTTACGTGCAAGTGATTGAGAATGACGCGTAGCTGCGCGACCGAACTGCGTGAAGAGACATCGGTAAAGATGGTCTGCACATTTTGCAACGCTGCCTCGAAAGGTTTGCTGACTTCGGGCATAAAAAGGCGTATCGATTTCGATTCGCGCGTTGCGGCGATACACAGCGAGTCATGGTAATAAAAGCCCTGCGGGTGCCGCAGGTATTCAACCGACGAGATGAGCGCGGCATCGAGCCGGCCCGCGTGCAGCTCCCCTGCGAGAAATGAGGGCACACCGCGCAAGAGCTTAACACCGCTATGGTTTTCCATAGCAGCCCACAGGGGGTAGGCGTTCAGGTAGTCGACGACGCCAATTCGTAACGGCGGTATTTCGCCCACAGAGGAAAAACCGACCTTCTCATCACAGGGTAAAGGCTAATGAGGTTTTCCCTCGAGCACGCGCGCCAGGGGCTGCGTGATTTCGTTGCGCTCAAACACAATCTTGAGCACGGCCGTGATGGGCACCGCGAGCAACATGCCCGGTATGCCCCAAAGAAAACCCCAGAGCAACAGCGACAGCAGCACCACGACCGGGTGAAGGCCCAGCGACTCGCCCATGATACGCGGCTCAATGAGGTTACCGATAATAAACTGGATTAACCCCGGTAAGGCCAGTGCCAGCACAAAATGCCAGCCGGTGCCGTATTGCAAGAAAGCAACGGGCAGAGGCAACAGCGTCGCGGCAATCGACCCAATACTCGGAATAAAATTTAAGAGAAACGCGAGCAGACCAAAGAGCACGGCGAGATCGACCTGAAGAATCGCGAGCACCGCCCCGACGAGAATGCCGGTGACGAGCGACGTTAAGAATTTCACCCCCAAATAGCGAGCGATCTTGTCGTTCACCGCGTAAGACATGCTGCCGGGGCGATCGGCCGCATGTCGCTTGAGCCGTGTGCCGGCGACGAGAAAGACAAAAAACAGAGCGACGAGAATCGTCTGCCCGAAGAACTCGAGCACACCTGAAGATACGCTGCGCGCCCAGGCAAGAAACGGCAATTTCTTGAGCGAGGCCGCGAGTGTCGCCGGGTCGATGGTAACCTGCACGGGCAACAGCCAGCGGTTCAGTAGCAGTGCGCTTTCGTTGAAGAGATCAAGAATGCGGTGATGGTACTGTTCGAGACTGCGAAAAGCCCCTGACAGCGAAACCACCGCCAGAAAAACAATTAATCCTGCTACTAATAGGGCTGAAGCGACAGTGAGGCCCGTAGAAACCAGTCTGGGAATTCGCAGCGAGCTTTGCAGCTTCTTGACCACCGGCGAGATGGCATAGTTCAGAAAAACAGCGATGACAAAGGGCACGATAATATCGCGCGTCAGGTATGCGATCGCGAGAAAGATGCTCGCAGCGATAAAGAGCAGGCTCGCGACCTTAAGTCTTTCCCATCGCTCAACCTGCGTGGGCGCAGAGTGCGACGTTGCAGGCACAGTAGTTTGTGCGCTATGGCGCGCTGGCATAAACACCCCGCATCTGTTCGGGCAGCATCGCGGCGACCTTGCGGCCGATGGTATCCATCGCGTCTTGTTTGCGCGTCTCTTTCGGCAGTGTATCGGCATCAAGGTTGAGGATATCGCGCGGTGCTGCATCCGCAGGCGCTACGAAAATCGGCTCACCCAGCGTCATGCTGCCATCGGTAAGTTCAAAAGTGAAACTGTGCGAGTGCAAAATCTTGTCAGCGCCGGTAATCGCAATCGGCAAAACCACGGTACCTTCGAGGTAGTTGTAGAGAGCGCCGTGAAACTGCCCCATCTTGCCGTCGCGGCTGCGCGTACCTTCGGGGTAGAGGACGAGAATGTGCCCCTGCCGCTGCCGTTCTTTACCTTCTTTGAATGAGCGAATGTTGAGCCGTGCGAGCTCGCGCTTAATCGGCTCATTCTCGGCCATGTCACGCGGCGACGCCACCAGCATCGAATGGAACATGCGGCCCGCGACACGACTGTAGTCAGAGGTAAAGACGAGTCTGCCAGCTATAAAGAAAATCTTCTCAGCATATTGCTTGAGGTGTGGCTCGCGGTGCAGCAAAGCGTACACGACTGCTGCGTCGAACAAACTCAGGTGGTTTGCCACCAGCGTCACGCCGCAGGTCGTGAGCGATGGTATAACCTTCTCAAAATTCTCGAGACCCGTGACCTTGAACCGACTGAGTATCGGCGTCACAATCGCAAGCATCAGGTCGTGAATCTCTTCGTCGCGGCCCAGGTACGGCGACGCCGTCGCGGCGAGTTCAGGGTGGTGCTCAAAGTCGAGCGCCTCGGGCATGGCCGTTGTTCTCGCCAGGCGGATATAGTCTTGCAAGAGCTGTTTGGCGCGTTCTTCAGTCTCGCCCCCTGCCGCAATGGCAGCAACGCTCTGCATGAACTGGTCTTCCCACGGAAGCTTTTCCATAGGGTCTAATTAGAGGTTTGGGTCAGTTTGGCGATTCCGTATTGGTTCGCATCAGTTGCGCGTACTCTGAAGGAGTCTTGCCTGTCAATTTTCGAAAAATCAAGTTAAAAGACGACTTTGAACCGAAACCTGCCTGGTAGGCAACCTGCAAAATATTCTCATTTTCAGGATCTGCAAGCAGTCGTTCTGCTTCTTTGACCCGATAAACGTTAATAAAATCACGAAATGTCTGCTTCGCATGCAGGTTCAGATATTCAGAAAGCTGATGGGGTTTTAAAGAAAGACGCTGAGCAACGGTATTTAAGGTAAGCTCAAAATCTGTGAAGAGCTTTTCATTCTGCATTAAATCTGACAGCTTCTGCTCCAATTCATCGATTTTGAGACCGGCCAAACGCGTCTTGGCATAGCGTACGGTTTCAATTTCCTGCAGATAAGCGGTCGTATGCGCCGAACGCTGCATGAATATATAACCAAGACAGGCCGCAATCAATAGCCCACCCGCGGAAATCTTGATAAAAGCAACGCTCGTGAACAGGTGAGCAAGAATAATCAACACTAAAGAAACGATACTTATGCCCGCGCACATCAGCACGAGTATCAGCAGACTACGACCTGCGCCTTTAATTTGAGTGTATGCATGCAACATTGTCCAGAGAATCAGCATCGGAAACACAATATTATAGGCCAGCCCAAGAAGCAAGAGTCCTTCTCGCCAGCTGATCTGATGATATACATAGAAAGCCTGAATTGCCGTCCGCTTTGCTTCTGCGCCACTAAAAAGAAATGGCACCATAACTATTGTGACTACCAGAAAGGGGGCGAGATAGAACTCGTGCCTTTCTCGTGCATGGGGGTTCAGCCAATTGCGAAAATAGGCATAGTAGAAATATCCTGGCAAAAAACTAATTGGAATATGCAGACCATAGAAATGCGGCCATTGCATCAGCAAGTCAGAGAATATCAGAAACGAGAAGAAAATCATGGCCCCGGTTGAAAAATATGCAGCTGACCAGTAATACTTTTTTCGACCAGCCTTAGCCAGAAACAAATGCCCCAGACCTATCAAGAGGCATATACCCGCAACGACGAAGAAAGATAGGGAAAAAAGATCGATAGGCATAAGTTAGTCTCTGCGCCGGGCCTCTTCACCGTCGTCAATCATAACGCGCAAACACGGCAGAATCGCCGTTTTGGGTTTCTAAATACCTTATTATAAATCAGACAGTCCGTTCGTAAAAAGTTGAGTCTCAACGGATACGTTCGGTCGATTTGCAATCTGAATTGTGCTAAGAATCACTCGCTTCACGAGAAGTGAAGCAAATACTTTCAGGAGTAAACGATGAAAAAAACAATGATGATTCTTGCGTGTGTTGCCAGTGCATCCAGCGTGATGGCGCAGGCAAAAAAGGCCAATGCTAAAAATGCGGCTGCTAATGCACCGGTAACAGCGCCTGCTGTTACGAACGCACCGGCACCAGCTCAGGCCCCCATAGCTGCCGCCTCGGCAGATTCAGGGATGCGCTTAGGCATTTGGGGTGGCTATAACGTGGCCAACAGCGACAGCTTTAGCAGCATTGACAAGAGTGTGACTGAAGCAGATAGCAACTTCACAGCACGTAAAACCTCCACTGTTACCAAAGGGGGCATTGCCGCGGGAGCAGACATCTGGCTAGGCAACGACTTTCAATACGGCCTCGGGATAGCATACCTACAGGTGTACAAGCTTGCCTGGGCCAATACTGAAGGGGCGGCGAAAGCGAACATCGACGCAAATATCGCCTACTTGCCAGTACATTTGCAGGCATTGTACGAAGTTTCAGGTTTCAAAATCGGCGCAGGTGCGGGGCTCTCACTCGGATTCGGAGAGACGACAAGCGTGCTCTCGGGCTTCGGAGTTGGTACTGATGGAACCACCACGACGAAAGTAAAAGGTTCAGCGCTGTCTGCGGGCGTTATTGTGGCATATGGTGTAAACTTTGGCAATGTAACCGCAGATATCGGCGTGCGCTACTACGCCATTTTCGAAGACAAAATTGTTCAGAATATTGTACCGAATATCACACTCGGATACCGTTTCTAAAATTCATGTAGTCTGACACTTTGGGATAGACAACTTTGCGGCTGCTCTCGCTGCCAGAAATTGTTTATCCCCGTTTTTTGAATTGATCGCGATACTCACCAGGAGTGAGCCCCGTTGCCTTCTTGAACAGAGAATTAAATGATGACTTCGAGCTAAAACCCGCAGCGAGCCCGGCCCGCAACAGATTTTCGCCACCTTCATCTACAAGTAGGCGCTTTGCTTCGTGTATGCGAAATTCGCCGATATAATCAGAGAACTTCTTCTTTTCGTGGATATTCAGGTACTCAGAAAGCTGATGGGCATTTAATCCCAGTGCTTCGGCTAATTGAGCCAGACTGAGATCAAAATCAGTATAAAGCTTCTGTTCGTCCATTAACTCTCGTAAGCCTTGTCTTATCTTGTTCAAATCGACGCCATTTAAGCGGGTCTTTCTATAGCGCTCTTGCTCAACCGAAGCCGAAAGCTCTTCGCTGATATGCGACGAGCGCTGCATGAAAAAATAGCCAAAGGCGGCCGCAACAACCAAACCTACCATTCCATACGACTCGAGCACTCTATCGCCGATTGCATATGCAATCATGATTATTAATACAGAAACAACGCTGATTGCGGCGCATAGCGCGGTTAAAACAAAAATACTGCGTCCTGCAACATGAATATGTTTATGCAGAACTCGAGCCTCCCAGGTTAACAGACCGGAATAAATGACGTTGCTCAGCAGTCCGATTTCAAACAGATATTCGCGCCAGCTAAATACTCCATTCTTATAATATGAAATAATCGCCGCCTGCTTGGCCTGCTCGTTTTCAAGCAAGAAAGGCGCTGCAATGACGAATGCAATGCTTGCAGGTATCAGATGCCAGTAAGTTCTCAGAGGCAAATCAGGGTATAGCCAGAATCTGAAATAGAAATAATACATCATCGCCGGCAGAAAGATGATGACCAGATGCGGACCGTATATATGCGGATACTCTAATAACCGGTCACTGTGCACCAAATAAGCGAAAACGAAACAGAGGCCCACGAAGAAATATGCCGCCGCCCAGATATATTTTTTCTTTCCTGTTCTCGCGAGAAATAATTGCCCAAGCGCGATGAGCAGACAAACACCCGAAGCGAATAAGAGCATTGTAAGGTAAGCATTCATAGACTAGAGACCTCGAGCATCGCAGGGTTTCAGCGTCAAGTCTATCGAAGCCTTGACCAGAAACCCACATGTGTATACGCAGGCTTTCATTGGCATTCAGGCGGCAAAAAATTTCTTTTCAGAATTTGACAATCTCCTGCTTTCGGCATGAAGTTTTCGCAGTGCGGCGTCACTGAGACTGCGATCTTTGTCAAAAAAATTCAAACCCACCCTGCGCAGACTGAGCTTTCGCGAACGCATTAAATCCAAAGGATTCTGGATTAACCTTCGCATGAAAATTTCACCTTTTTCCGCAAGCACATCTGTTTGAAAAATGTCATTCGCCAGACCCAATCTTTTGAGACTGTCATGCGGTGGCGCCCAACCCGATCTAATGAGAGACTTGAAGTTCTCCAACCCGATGCCTGATGCGATTGTCTGGGCCATAGCATTGGTCAGCTGCAAGCCAGGCATGACGTCGACGAAAGAAACCCCGCGCACCTCAGAACTCAAAAACCGCCAGTCGCAGGCCATCATGAGCACAGCCCCGGCACCTGAAACAGGCCCATATCCCAAAAATAACTCAGGTTTCGAAAACGCATAGATTGCCCGCGTGACGCTTGCGAAATAGCGATACAAACGAAGCCTGACTTCAGTATCCATAACAGACAATTTTGTTTTGTCAAGCGCACCCAACGCACCGCCGCTCGGGTGTGTCGACCAGATAACGCCATGAATATTCTCATCGTATTCGAAGCGTTCATGCACGAGGGCAATTTCAGTCAAAAGCTGTTCGTCTATCGTCCAACCTGAACCTTCGCGCAGACGAATGAAGCCGATATTAGCACGAGTTTCAATTTCAAGATGAACATACCTTTCTTCTTCATGTGCAAACCGAGCAGTTGTAATATCCGACTTTTTAAGCATAAGCTTCTCCCTGTTACCGCAATTTAGCAATGAGGATTTATCACAGAAAAAGCCGTCTGTCGCCGTTGCGGATGATTTGAGACCGTGAGCGTATACGATTGCACTCCTTTTGCGCATGAGTCAAATCTGCATTTTCTGCACCAGTAGGGCGACTTGGCCCTTTCGTCACAGGCTTAACTGCAAGAAACCAGAGTTTAGTCCCATCGGATAAGTCTGGACTCATGTATTGGCACAGTCTAATGCCTTTGTGCGTTATTATCTGCATGAGAATCTATCTAATTTGGACATTGATGTTTGTGGTCAGCCTAAGCTATTGCTCGGGTGGCATGTTTAATTCTAAAACAAACTACGCGGAAAATAAAAAAAATGACGCGAATCACCCGTTTAACGAGTCCACATTCCGCAGCGCCATCGGTGAAGAGAAATACCAGGCACTTTTCAATGGGAGTGCTGACGGTGACTTAAAACTGCTCCTATACGGCATCGGGCAGTCGAACGCAATTGATTTGGTGAATGCCGTGAGCGATGTGAACCGAATTTCAGAAATCCTCAATGCCCCAGAGGCGATTTCGGCGCTGACCCTTGTGGGTCTAATCAACGCGGTAGATGCTCATATACGTAATGGACGAAAATATGCTGAATTGGCAGAACCCAACGATACACTCCGCAAGATTTCGGTGCTTTTGAACTATGTCGATAGCATGACGACTCTCAAGAAGATTATTAAAGGTATGACTGAACAGCCCGCCGACCCGCACGGCTTCAGCCCAACCGAACGCCTGGCGCTGCTTGTGGCTATGACCAATGAAGAAAAAAAGACCATTGCGATTTTCCTCAACCGTATGGTGACCCCAGATGAGAGTCTTGATGCGGTAAACCTGGCAAAGGTGCTGCGGCTGCTGAACGAGACCAAAGACCTGAGCAACCTCGCAAAACTGCTGAACGGAATAGCCGAAGGAGTTCCCGAAGCGCCTATAGGCTTAGGTTTGCTCAACGCGATTGATTTACTAAGGGCACTGGACGACCTCAATATAACGAAACTGCTACGCATCATAAATGAAAGCAACGACGTATTACGCCTCGCGGCCCTCATGAACACGATTTCGCCTGCGGGTGTCGAAAATGTGATCGGCCTAATTCAAAACCTCGACGACAATGGCATTACGCATACAATACTCTTGTTGAATGACGAAAAAGTCAGTATAAGTCGCTTTTCGCAAGTCGTCAATGGCCTAACCCAATCTGCATTCGCACGCCCAAACAATGACGATTTTTCTTCCGCAGCAGCGGGCTCATTACCCATGGGTGTTCACAGCTGGGTAGGTTGGAGTACCCCCGGAGTCGCGCAGCAATGGAATTATAATCCGGCGTCACAGTATGGGGCGGCCTTGCAATACGACCTGAATGGCCTCGGTGATGGTAAGGTGGCAATTCTCCGCACCCGCATCCGCACGACCGTTGCGGGCAACATCTCTTTCACCCTGCGCAAACCAGAGATGTTAGCCGCCAACGAAGGCGTATTAGTCTATTGCGATGGTGCTACCCTCGGACCATATGCCGCGAATTACACCGACACCGTTTCGTGTTCGGTGAACGCGGGTTTACACGATCTCAAAATTTTAGTCCGTGCCACGTCAACGCCCGGCACGGTTTACCTGCAGAATTTCATGGCGCCGGGTATGCAGGGTGCCGAGCGCTCTGCGGTGCAAAAAGTTGCGATTCTACTCAACCAGATCAACATCACCGGAGTAAGCTCGGTTGCCCAGATACTTTCGGGCTTAAACGAGACGGGCACCTCAAGATTTTTAGCACTGCTTGAGCGCACCCAATACCCTGCTGCGCTTGCAGAACCTTGCCGGTTAACCACAGTCGTTAATTCTCTGAGCAAAGTAGCCGTACTCGTATCGGCGCTGAACGGTGCGGACGCAAACGGCGTCGCTCGGCTGGGCGAAATTATTAATTTTACTGCTGACAATGATTTGCCGAAGATTGTGGCCTTTCTGAACGGTCTGGACACGGTCGCTGCGCCCAAAGTTCCCGAAATCTTAAATAGCCTGACCGCAAACGGCAGTTTTTCCCTGCTCGATGTGTTAAACGAGATGCCAGTGCAAAATATTCCTCATCTCGTCGAATTAGTCGGTGGCGTGCAATACGTCAATCATTACGGAAATATTCTCTCGAGTCTGTCACCCCTGAGTTACACACGGCATCCCGACGGCGGCACTTTTCATTACTTTACGGAAGTCAAATCTGAATGGTCCGGTGCGCGAAAGCTGGCAAGTATTCTGAACAAGATTATCGCGCGGGCCGATACAGAGTTCACGGTCAAGCGGCACATGGTACGGCTATCCGATGACCTTGTGACTTCACAGGGCAAGGGGCTAATTCAGGTTATCGACGGTCTGTCATTTTTCGCGCCGACTCAAGATGGCCTCGCGCGAATAGAAGACCTGATGTACCGCCTGCGCAAGATGTCGCCAGACCCTGACAGGTATTATAACCACCCTTTCGAACTCTCTGAAAATGGGTCAGACTTCGGCCCTGCCGGAAATTCTGCCGACCCTAACGATCATTTTGGTCGCCTCAGCACGCTCGCTAACGCCATCGACCAAAATGGTGCGGCGAGCATGGCCGCGATGGTGAATTATACGCCGTACAATGCAGATAATTTCGAAAAGTTAGTACAGCTAATTACAGCGGCGCGGCGCATTCAGTATGTTGCAGATATGGCTAATAAATTGCACAATTATGCACTGCTTACGTCCGCAATACCCCTCGTCAATATGACAGCGATGGTCGAGATCTTGAACGGTATCGGCGATTCGACCAAGAGAGGCAATGGAATCAAATTGGCAGGGGATATGTACATTTTTGCCGATGCGATGAATCGATTGAGATTTAAGCCCGACGGCTCTCCACGGAGTCCCGCAAAGCAGCAGCAAATCATTCGCCTAATCAACGAAGTGACGTATTGCGGTATCAAAGCCGCTCACGAAGGCGAAGAATTGCCTGATAGCTCCAAATTCATTCTCGAAAAGAGTGCATCGGATTGTGTGCAAAATGGTTCGGATAACGTGCTCAAGCGCGCAACGAATGTGATGCTTGGTCTCGAAAATGCGAAAGCACTGGCGGTGCTGGTCGGCGATATCACAGATGTAAATAAGATCATTCTACTCATGAATAGCGTGAGGGATTCTAGCCGCATCACCCGCCTCGTGAACCTGGTACCGGAGCAGGTGATGCTCACGCATCTGGAAAATCTCTCTTACGGCGCCGCCACCAACGAGGCGTGGGCGGGTTATGGCGATGCGATCAGCCGTTCTCTGGTACCCATCGTCAATACGCTTGAGCCCGAAGATATCGCCCGCATGGTGCACTTCGGTACGGGAATCGGAAAGGGCACCGCTGTCTCTGCCTGTATACTCTACTATGCCAGCGGTGTATACTACCCCGGTGGACATCGTGGTTTTCTCGACAAATGGGGAAGGACGCCGGCCGACTGCACCAAGGAAAAAGGAGACCCGGATCAATTGGTCTGGCATGTAGCGCGCCAGTACAAACTGGATCGCAAACGAACCCTAGACTCGCCGGAAGGTTGCAACTATTACCACGGCGCAGGCCCAAAACGCATGGCACGGCTCTTGAATATTGAGAACGGTGCGAACATGCTGTGGCGCATTAACAAGTTCGGTCCGCGGACCGTCACCGCGGCTCTCAGTTGCGGTTTGGCCGGAGCGCCGGGAACGCAACAAGGGATTGAAGGAACCATATTTATTGGCGGAGCGAAGAAAAAAACCTTTCTATCGTCGACGGAAGAACAAACAATCTTTCGACCCAACGGCACTTTTTATGGGCTGACCTATCGCGCGTCAAGTGACGGTGCTTGTTCGACTGAATATCGCGGCGAAATTAATAGCTACATATCGAATTGGGTCCATCCATACGAAAATGACCCAACAAAATGGGAATTGAAAAATCGCGGCTATTTTCCCAATGTCACTTCAATTTACTCACCGTGGAGTTCGCCGAGCGATCCACCGCAGAATAGGGATAATGGTGCGGGGTTTGAATATCCTGAAATGCACGTTGATCCGAATTTTTGGAACACAGTAACGGACCAAAAATTACACGGCTCCTTGGGCGCACAGTGGCTTTGGATGGGCTCTTATCTCTTGAGTCCAGTGAACAATTACCTTCCCGCCGATTGCGACGTTGTGCCCGAACATGACACTTTTACCGGAACCACCAACGCTGTCGGCGACGGCGGCCCCCCGCCGAGCTGAGCCATGGGGTGAAAGAGGTAAATAACCTGGTGCATGGCGCGCTCTCTTCGATCTGGTTTAGAGGGACAGCCTGATTATTCTGGTACAGACTTATCCGCCTGGTACTCAAGCGGATACGCTGGGTCGACAGCGCGTAATTTTCATGATAGTCTCTCAAAATTGCAGACGAGCCCAGACGGTGAGTCGCGCAAGTCAAACACTGAGGAGCCAAGAACATGAAAATAACACACCTGATATGCGGTCTGGCATTTCTCACGACCCTTTTCTTGGGCTGCGCAAAGTCAAGGGATGGTTCTGCTACGACAGAGACAGCAACTCAAGTTGCACCCGGTATCTCACTGAATCCGGCGACCGGCCCGACAGGCACCCTGCTCACCATCACCAGTACTGGCTTTGATCTCGCAAGCTTATCTGGTGTCACGATCAATGGCACCGCGGCCATAATTCTTACGAAAGAATTGAATATGGCTCGGGTCATGGTGATGCCGGGCTCAACAAGCGGCCCGCTGATAGCAACGACGACCGTAGGCACTCAATCGGCCAGTTTCACTGTGGCGCAAGTCGCGCCCATTGCCCGTCAGCAGGGCGCAAAGCTCGTCGGTGGGGCAACTTCAAGCGAAACGCGTTTTGGGTACAGCGCCGCCTTGAGCGCCGACGGCAACACAGCAATCATCGGGGGTTATGGCGACAATGGGTCTCAGGGGGCTGCCTGGGTTTACACCAGAAGCGGTACAAACTGGGAACAGCAAGGCGAAAAGCTTGTAGGCACAGGAAATGTCGGCAATGCATCGCAAGGCTCCAGCGTCGCCTTAAGTGCAGACGGCAACACCGCGATTGTTGGCGGTAAACACGACAATGGTGCGCATGGCGCCGCCTGGATCTTCATTCGCAGAGGCGCAACCTGGCAACAACAGGGTGAAAAACTCGTCGGTACGGGTGGCCATTCACCCCAGCAAGGCGACGGTGTAGCCCTGAGCGCAGATGGCAATACCGCAATCGTCGGGGGCCCAGGCGATAACCAATCTCAAGGGGCTGCCTGGGTTTTTGTACGCAATGGCTCTACCTGGTCGCAACAGGGTGAAAAACTCGTAGGCACCGGCAACATGGGTGCAGCATTTCAGGGCAGAAGCGTTGCTTTAAGCGCAAATGGAAATACGGCGATCGTCGGCGGATATTTTGACAATTTGCGCCAAGGCGCTGCGTGGATTTTTTTTCGCAACGGTTCTACCTGGTCGCAGCAGGGTGAAAAACTCGTCGGCCTGGGAAATGTAGGCGTGGCACAGCAGGGTTACAGCGTGGCCATAAGTGCCGACGGCGATACGGTAATTGTCGGTGGGCGCACGGACGATAACGATCGAGGCGCTGCGTGGATCTTCGTACGAAATGGCACAACCTGGTCGCAACAGGGCAACAAGATTGTCGGCACCACCAGTGAGCCTTGGGCGTCACAAGGTCATAGCGTGGCTTTGAGCGCAGATGGTGATACTGCAATCCTCGGGGGATATAGCGATAATTCTGACCAAGGGGCAATTTGGGTTTTCAAGCGAACTGCTACCACATGGTCGCAGATTGGCAACAAACTTGTTGGCACAGGTAGCTCTGAATCAACCCGAGAGGGTCAATGCGTTGCATTGAGCGCAGATGCAACGACCGCAATTTCAGGAGGCGATATGAATAACTCGGGCATCGGAGCCGCCTGGGTTTGGGTTCCATAACAGCCAGGGAAAATTGATGCAAACCACCCTATCAACGAAATCGGCTGTAAGCGCGATGCTACCCGGCATTTTCAAATTTCTGCGTCTTGAAAAGAAAGACCATATCGGCTACATATATCTGGCCAAAAGCGAAAACAACGAACTCGACGCAGATTTTCTGAACGAGATAATTCTCGCTCACGACTTGTTTGAAGCCGACGACGATGTCTGGGGGGTAATCTGGACTTCAGATTCGCCCAGCTGTTTTTGTAGCGGCTTCGACCCGCGCTACATGCATTCGCTTGACAAGGCCGGCAAAATGATGACCTTCCATAAACTCTTCAAGACGACGCACCGCGTATTTGCGTTCAGCAAGCCCGAACTTGTTCTGCTGACCGGATATGCGCTTGCGGCCGGTTCGGTTATTATGATGGGGGCTGACTGGCGATTCTTGAATGAAGACAAAGCACGTATTTCTTTTCCCGAGGTGATGCTGGGTATATCGATTCCATCTGCCATGATCGCCATGCTGCGCCTGCACGCCGGTGAACAAAATCTCAGCCGACTCGTGCAGATGGGTGATTCCATAAAACCACAAGAAGCACTGAAGCTCGGCATCGTGAACGAAATCATGCCGTTGGCCGACCTGATGCCCGCGGGTGAGCGGTTTATGAAGCGCCTCTTTCAGAAGCCTCTGGGGGGATTCAGAGCTGTCAAAAAGAACCTGCGCCGTGATGTTCTGGCTCTTTTCGAAAACGACCCCAGTCTCGGTGATTTTGAAGAATTGATGGGGGCAAATTTCGACGAAGCGCTGCTCTCGATTATTGAAAAGCGGAGACCGAAATTCAATAATCCTTAACGGCGAACGGGTGCCTGAATACCCCGGAAATCGGTAAATAAGTCCCATCGGATACGTTTGGACTCCCGTAATGGCACGGACGGGCTTCGGTGAGCGTTATTACACGTATGCAAAAACGCCGGTTTCTGATCATTGTGGTGGCCTTAGGGCTCAACTATTGCGCTGGTGGAGTATTCAATTCCAACACAAGCTACTCGAAAAACAAACAAAATGATGAAAACCATGCGTTCAATGAGGCCACATTTCGCGGCGCCATCGGCGAAGAAAAATATAATGCGCTTTTTGGCGGTGCGGCAGACGCAGATCTCAAGCTACTGCTCTACGGTGTCGGGCAGTCGAACGCGATAGCGCTCGTCAATGCCGTCACCGATGTGAACCGCATTTCACAGATTCTGAATGCACCCGACGCAGTATCGTCGACGAAGCTGGTTCAGCTGATCAACTCGGTCGACGCACACATACGTGAAGGCAGAAAATATACTGCTTTGGCAGAACCTAACGACACGCTGCGCAAGATATACACGCTGGTCAATAACGTCGACAGCGCCTCTTCGATCAAGAGCGTCATTCTCGGCATAGCATCTCAACCCGCAGACCCTCAGGCGTTCAATGCAATCGAGCGCCTTGCGCTGCTCGTGGCATTGACCAATGAAACGAAAAATGTGATCCCTAAGCTGCTCAATGCCATAGTCACTCCCGAGCCAACGTACAACCTCGATACCCCGAACCTACTTAAGCTATTGAGGGTGCTCAACGAGACCCATGACATCGCGAGACTCGCTCACCTCATCAACGGCATCGACGATGGTGTGCCTGCCGCCACGGTCGGCGCCGGGGTCGTCAATGTCGCGAACCTAATTCGCACACTGAATCACTCTGGCATAGATCGCGTCATCGAGCTCTTGAACGATGCAGCGGTGAATATCGATCATATCTGCCAGATGATGAATACCTTGTCGTTGAACGGTATTGCCTTGTCGAACAGCGACAACTATGCGGGCACCCCGGACTGGGCAGTGCCTTCTCAGGTACACAATTGGGCTTCGTACACCTCTTACTCCTCAACGGGAAACTGGTATTTCACGTCTGGTACGGGTTTCTTGAATTTTCATATGGCACCAACACCGGCCGCGAAGTACGCAGTTCTGCATACCAAGCTGCGCCTTCTCGCAGCCGGCACATTAAGTTTCAATTTGAACATCGAATCGCTCGCTGGCGGCTCTCAGGTCTCCGCAGCCATCACCGGATGTACGAATGACAATCAGACACGCACCACTGCCGGCAACCATGCGATCTCGCTCAACCTTTCTGCAGGCATTTGCCACCTCAAAATTATCGCCAAAGGCTCAGGTGGATATATCGCGATCTCAAATATTGTCGCCCCCGGTTCGCAGGGCGCCGACCGCAGCCCAGCCGAAAAAATCGCCGTGTTGCTCAATCAGATAGATGTGCAGGGGACCGGCACGCTTGCGCAGATTCTCAGCTCTGCCGTTGGTGCAGGGCAGGCTCTGAGCTCCTCAGGGCTAACGAACCTTATTGCCTTGATCGAGCGAGCGCACTTTCCCGCTGACCTGAATGCAACCCCGAGGCTCGTGACGCTGATAAACGGCATCACGAATGTCGATGTTCTGCGCCGCATCGTCAACGGTATCTCGCCTACCGGCACCCGCCAGCTCACCGAAATAGCAAATTTCTTAGCCGACCTGAACAAGGGTGCGGGTTTTATCAACCGCCTTTACGCAGAAGATACCCCGAAAGTTTTTGCGGTGATCAATGCTCTGACGCCCGGCGCGACCTGGTCACTGATCGACACGCTCGACAATCTGGCGGCTGATCGAGTGCCCCATCTTGTTAGTTTCATCAGACTCGTTTCAGACGTGAGCCATTTCAGCACAATTCTCAACACGCTATCGCCTGTGCATTACACGGTTCGACCGGGAGTATCCACGTCATATTTGCCATCGGCCTCTGGAGGGCAGAAGCTCGCGGATTTTCTATCCCTCGTCATCACTGGCGGTTCGATGACCGTCGAAAACGAAATCGTTCGCCTCTCTAATGACATCGCTGCGGGAGGCGGCTCGCATAATCTGGCGCTACTCTTGAGCGCGTTAGATCCGAATGCTCCACAGGCATCAGGGGTTCAGCGCCTTTACGCTCTGGTAGATAGCCTGAAATCTCAAGCCTGGCCAAGATACAACCATGCTTTCGACTTAAGTGACGGCGGTGCAGACCACACGGCAGGCGGCGATACAGCAAGTTCGGGGGATCATTTTGGCCGCCTCACGACGCTTGCGAACAGTCTAACCGGCGATGGCCCCGCCATCATGGCGGCGATGGTGAACTACGTAGACCAGAGCCAGTTCCCGAAGCTGACACAGCTCGTAGCCACCGCGCGCAGAATTAAATACGTTTCCGATCTCGCGAGCAGACTCACAAATCTGGAACTCTTGATACAGGCAATTGCGCCCGCTGACATGACGCAGATGGTTCATATACTGAACGGAATAGGCGATTCAACGCAGAATGGCGACAAGCCAGCTAAAGCAATAGGTGATATGTTCATCTTTGTCGATGCCATGAACAGGCTAGCCTATCATCCGAATGGCTCGCCTCGCCCCATTGCAAAGCAACTTAACATTGTGCAGCTCATAAACCAGGTGAATAAATGCGGCCTGCATCCTGCGAGCGCCGAAGACCATATTTGGCCCAAACAATATATCAATGAACTCAGCGGTTCGTGTACCGGCACCGGGTATGACAACTGGCGCAAGAGAGCCACGAATGTGATGCTGCGACTCAACAACGCAAGCGGGTTGGCCGTACTGGTTGGAGATATCAACGATCTGAATAAAGTGATCTTGCTCATGAACGGTGGTCTCAATGAGTGGGCTCTCGGTCGCTTGGTTAATCTGATTCCCGGTGAAGTTATGCTCGTTCATCTCAATAACCTGAACTTGCCTGCAGGCCCCCCGGTCGGGATTACGGGAAGCGCCGCACCGAATGCCGTCGAGCGGTCGCTCATCTACATGATCAACACGATGCATCCCGACGACATTGCCCGGCTTGTGCATTACGGTACGGGAATCGGCCGAGGCACACGGTGGAAAAGACGTGTCGAATGGTTTGGCGAGGTTCCCTATGACAAGGGTTATGCCGAAGAAACGGATGCCTGCGGCGGAGAATGGCGTGTGGGCATATACTACGGCTATACCTGCTACCAGCATTACAAGACAGATCGACGCGCTACTAATTCAGGATGCAACTATTATCGCGGCGTTGGCCCTGCCCGAATGGCCGCATTTCTCAATATCGAACGAGGCTTTCATCTGAGCTTTCTTGTCAATAAATATGGCCCGCGGGTGATGACTGCAGCCGTTGGGTGTGGCACTGCACTCACGAGCCAAGTTATTGTCGCGAACGACCTCTCGCGCAGCGGCGCTATTCCACCATCGGAAAGCGTTACAATCCACCAGCTGGGATACACGCATAATTACGGGGCATCTTCCCTGAATGCGTGCACGACCGATTATGGCCGAGGCACAAATTACTCGCGGGGCATAGTTCACTATAATGCGGGTTGGGCGCATGGAGTTGTCGACTGGAATGCAAATCGCCGCGGTTACCTGCCCGAGGTGTACCTGTCGGGTGGGTTCTATCCTGTTTGGGCATTGAATCCGCATTCGAGTATATTGGACTTTGGATTAATATTCGCCCCCAATGATCCAGCGCCGGGAACCAATCTCGTGTTTGCCGGACGTGTATTGGACAATCTCATCTATGACAAGCTGGGTCTGAATTACGGATTGTTGCCTTCGTCAACACTACCGGATACAGCCGCAAGTACACCCGCCGACTGCGATGTCGCGCCGAATGTAAACCCGAATGATGCGGGTAGCAACAATGCAATCTCAGGCCCATGGGGCCAGGCCCCCAATTGAGGCAATAATGGAATCAGAAAACCTACACCTGCGAATAGTCAGCCAACTTCAGCCACCGCAAAGCAAGAATATTCAGATTAAACCTCACCGCATTGCGGTTGGGTTCGACGACACGCTACCAAAACATTGGTTCGGGAATAGCGCTTTTCTCACACATCTGCTAAACTCATGGACGATTATTTTTCCCGATATGGAACTCTATTTTATACGCTGGGCAAAAAAATCGTTAGATAGTGTTACAGACATGAAAGTCCGCAAAGACATTCTCGGCTTCATTGCTCAAGAGATGCAACACGCCAAGCAGCATGAAAAAGTCTGGCAAACCCTTGAAAACCAAGGCTATAACATAAAACCGGCCGTCTGGCTGTTGCGTAAAGTCGGTTTCGATACAATCGAAAAAAGTTTGCCTGACAATTTTAACTACGCGGCGATTGCCGGGTTAGAGCATTTCACCGCTCTTTTTGCCGAAATCGGCCTTGAGAACCCACAACTTCTCGAAACGATGCATCCGCACATGCGGCTACTTTTCGAGTGACATGCTGCTGAAGAGATTGAACACAAAGCCGTTGCGTTCGACCTGCTGGAGCAAGTTGATTCCCGGTATTCAACGAGGGTCATCGCAATGTGGGGAGCGTTTGCAACCCTGTACGCTCTCACTTTTGGCAATACGTTTTATATGATGTGGCAGGATAAATCGATTTTCAAGCTTTCGGAATGGAAAACCATTTATGAGGCTTTGATTAGCGAGCACCAGCTATTGCCCAAAACCATGGTAAAGTTCTTCGAATACTTCAGCCGCGATTTTCATCCTTGGCAAAAAGATAACTACCATCTCGCCGCAACCATATTCAACCGTCTTTCTGAAGCCATTGGAGGACAAAATGCATAATTATGTCCAGGCGGATACTTTCGGACATGCCATTTGGCACTCAAGTGCTTTCCGTTGCGTTATAAAGCCGATGCGAACAAGAAACTTGAGATTTTTCACGCAGGCAGTACTGCTTGGGCTTTTGCTGTGCGCTCTGAGCTGCGCCAACGCCGGTTCTACCCTGATCGAGCTGGCCCCCGATTTGCCGCCTTCTCAGGCACCGCTGTTGTCAAACGCCCCTGGCTCAGGGCCAAGTGGCGGGCCAGTCGAATACAGTTTTTGGATAAAAGACCGTCGGGCAAATGCTCCGGCGGGTTTAGCTGCGTATTCGCAGAAGTCAGCGAAAAAACTGGCTTCCACCGCACATTTTGTTCTCTACGGTGATCAATCCGCCCAGCAAATCTTGAACTCTTCCACGGCGAAATTGTATCTTGATTTTCTTGAACCGCAACTGTCAAACCTGAAGCAGATTTATGGAGATGGTGTCTTTCCTGACCTACAAAAGACAGGCCGCATCGTCATTCTTGCTCTTGATATTCAAGATGATTACGCAGGTGGGTCATCTGGCTTCATCTCGGGGTATTTTGCGCCACGCGATCTTTTTAACGACGCGTACACCAGCGCACTTTTCAGCGACACCTCGCTGATCAACTCAGTTTCGCTCGAAACCCTCGCAGAACATGCGGGCCGATCAAATATGCTGCCGATGGTTTATGCCGACGTGAAGCCTTTTCTCAACGGTGATGCATTCTCTGGCGACTTGCTGAAGTCGCAGAATCTGTTTCGCGAAATGCTGTTACATGAATGTTCGCATCTTTTCACATATTATTTTCGGCATGTCTATCGTAACCTGCCGCGCCTGCCCACATTTCTTGCTGAAGGTTTGGCCGAAAATGCGCCGATGCTCACGGCAGGCCTTTTTGCGTCGCAAAGACTCAGGCTCGCCGACTTCTCAGACCCGATCGTTCAATATGCCTTCAAAACGCCAGTTACATTGAGCCAATGGATTCAGGGAGAAAGCGAAAAGCCCGGTTACGTGCGTGCGAACCTCTTCATGAACTACCTGCGGCATCGGTCGCTGGCAAACGCCGGTCAGGTGACCAGGCAGATCGTGAGCAATAACGGCGACATGGTTTCGCTCAATACTTTGATCGGTTCGTCTGGAATCGCCGGCGGCATGAGCACGCTCTACCATGATTTCGTAGTCTCGTTGTACATAGCTTCAGGGGGATTTAATCTTCAAACGTATATTGAAGCCGGCACAACACGCGATGTCAATGCCGGCAGTCCACAAACCCTGAAACAATCGTTGAGCTTTGCCTCGGCGGGCATAAATAAATTTGGCGAAAGCGGTGTGGCATTTTTACCAGCGCTGAATCAGGCCCCACTGCCTGCAGCCTTTGCCGCGACCACATGCTTACCGCCATTGTCGTTTCAGATCTATCATTATTACACACTGGCGGGTGAAACCTTTAAACCGACAGAAATTGGGGCCGATGGAGGACTCAAATTCGTTGTCGCTTACCATGCGAACAGCTCTCTGAAGAATATCGAGCTGCACAAGTATAGCGCAACAGACAATATTTCGCTCACAGCAAATGTCATCAGTGGTGGTGTCTTGCGTAGTTTTTACCACATTATCGTTATCAATGACCAGCTCACGGGAAGCTGCAAATCGCCGGGCAATCTGCCGCGCAATCTCAACGAAGGCAATATTGCCGCCTGGGTGGGCGGAGGTAAATCGGGCTGGCAAGGCGGCCCTGGGGCAGCCAATGGCAATTTAGTTGATTACTTCATGCGCACCGCTGGCTTGGCGACGAATATTGCGCATGCAGGCCGGTCGAAGACATATTTCTATACGACCGACTATTTGAATCATAAAGTCGCACGCTACGAGATGGCCTCTGGTAGTTTTGCCGGTGTACTGGGTGACCCGCTTCCCCCGTCGGAAAACTCGAACTGCGCAAGAGATTCTGAGCCCCCCGATACCTTTAAACTGGAGAACAGAACCTACCAGAATTATTGCCGCCGCTCGTTCAACGCGCCCAGGGCAGTTGCGACCACGACGAATGGTGACATTATTGTCGCCGACACCGATAACCACCGTCTCGTACTCTACAGCGCAGACGGAGCCTTTGTCGCCTGGTTGGGCGATCAAGCGAGTGATCGGTGGCAGTGCGAGACAGGCAGGTCGCACCCATATTGCTCTGTGGGACAAAATGCTTCACCCGTTTCTGCGCATAATCTCGCAGCGGCGCCACTGAAGGTGAACATGTTCTACTATCCAGCTGGCCTCAGCATTGACGAATCGGAAACAACAAAATATATCTACGTGAGTAATTACGGAAATTCGCGGATTGTAAGGCGTAATCTTGAGACGGGCGAGTTCGCCGGCTTCATCGGCAACGGTTACGATGCATGGAACACCTCAATTACCTTAACCACTGGCGCTACAGGCTCTACCCGCAATTTTCTGCATTCACCGACCGGCATCACGCATGACGAGACGTATATCTACATCGCCGATACCAATAACCACCGCATTTCCCGGTATTTAAAGAATGGCGTGCAAGCAGACCATACGGGCAGCGTACATTCCGTTTTCATCGGCGGCAACACGGTCGGCTGGCATGATGGCCCAACAAACCAAACCAATGCTGAATCGGGATTTAAGTTTCCCTCGGCGGTGTACCTCGGCGAAATCGAAGGCCTGGACAATCAGGTGCATCGCTACCTATTCGTTGCCGATACGGCGAACCACCGTATCTCGCGCATTCTCTTGCGAACTCACGAAAAAGCTAACCCGACAAATATTAGCTGGGCTGCCGCAAGCCGGGGTTGGCTGGGCGCGGGCTTTCTGAATTGGCAAAGCACCGCAAATGCCTATGACTATTCAGGATTAACCACCTCGCAGCTTTTTCCTCCCGAATTCATCTATAGCCCGCAGGCGGTGCTGTTCATGCCCGCATCTGCTTCGGGGCTTACACGGGACTACCTGCTCGTTACGGCCACGTACAGCGCGCGGGTCTCTCGCTGGAACTTCAACTGTCTGTGGCAGCAAGACGAGCAGACAACTTTCAACAAAAACTGCGCAGGTGAACCATGAGAATATTCAATCAGCGTCGTTTCTTGCGCTCAGGCATTGTTTCCTGGCTAATGATAATCGGCCTGCTCGGATCATGTGCTCGGTCGCGCAAGGTTACTGAATTCAGAAAAAAACAGGCGGCAGATGCTGGTGTCGTTTACACACCGACACAGTGGGTTCAGGCAATTGGCGAGCAAAAAGCAAACTATCTGCTAACGCACAATGGTCGCGAACTGAACCAGCTCACCTCGGGCGCCGGGGTGTCGAACATCGTGGAGCTGCTCAAAGCGATCAGCGACGTCACGCGAATAGGGGCGCTCATAGGCAATGATTATGAAAACTCTGGTCTCGGGGTGGCGCGTCTGCTACGTCTCATGGTGCGCGTCGACGACTTTATGGCCGAAGTCCGATTTGACGGAGAAGAGCCACGAGATTATGACACGATAGCCGATCTCGCTGCTATTGTGAATGGCCTCAGCGACGTCGCCGCGGTGAATGATAAAATCGTCGCACTCTTTAACGCAATGGAAGTCACGCGCACCATGATCGATGGAAATAATGGCGAGAACGATGAACGAAAAATAGACAAAGTTGCGATACTCATTGCACATTTAGACCCGGTATCTACTCTTCATCTGCTCATCAATGAGATGAGCGCAGATGCCGTGAAAGGAAATCTGGCTCATATATTACTTGGGGTCAACTCGCCGAACCATCTCGTCGATGTGGTTGAGAATATCGCCTCTGCCGGTTCTGGTAATTACCGCAGACTTGTGTATATACTCAATAATATCAATACCTCCGCAGCTGATATATTGGCACGACTCATCAACGATGTATACTTGATGCGGTCGCCGAGCCATGCAAGCCGGGCAAAGCTCTATGCTCTGGTCAATCTAATTGAAAGCGGACTCGATTGGTCTGAGGCAAATATGGCAGTTAACCAGCCGGGTGGTATCCAGAACTTTAACATCGAGTTTTCGACCCCCCATGGCCCGGATTCAGGCATGGCTCGTCTGGTCGCACTGCTAAATGAAGCGGGCGGCGATTCCGCTGACACAGCAGTTGAGGCGAGCAAACTGGCTTGGCTCATCAATAATCTCCCGGAAGGGGACGGGACCATAAAGTTGGTACGCCTGCTGCAAGACATGGATCGAATAACCGATCTGACAAACGCCGAAGACAACGGATTGCTCGAATTGCTCACAAACCCCGCCACCGACAGCACAGGCATTAAGAACCTTACGAATCTCGTCGAAACTATACCGCTCGCGGATTTTCGCCGCTTGCGGATATTCGTCAATGGTGTTCAGGGCAACGGTCTGGGCGGTACCCTAAGCGATCAATCCGACTTCAGATCTCAGGTGGCTGAGGTACTCAAGCAGGTGCCGAACAGTCATATCAACCGGGTATTGACAATTCTGCAAACCCTCTCACCGGCGGACGGAATTCTAAACCTCATTCGCGTGCTGAAAGATTCATCTGTGCCCAAATTGGTGCCGCTGATTTGCGATGTACAAACAGAGAGACTAACCTACCTGATTGAGACAGTCCCCAACCCAATAAAACTCACGCAACTGATCAATAGATTCCATATTTTAAAAATGAATCTGGTGGTTTTGCTGATAAATGGCGTGACGGGATCTCACAATATCGACACAGCCGCGGGACAACGCTCGGGAGCAACGGGGCTCGGCAAGCTCGTCAACTTGATCGAATATGCGAGCTCGCGCGAAGACATCGCCGATGCCATCAATGAGTTGTCGTCTGCAGAGCATATAACCCGCCTGCTCGAAATCATTAACCCGCATGCGAACTCGACAAATCTGGTTTGTCTGTTCTCCGAACTGACCTCGGTATCTTATGCTTCAGGTGCAGATCTGGGGCTTGTCATAGCAGGCCTCGACGACGAGTCGTATGATCCCAGAAAACTTCGTTTGATATTGACGCATATCACGCAATGCGGCGGTGCTCAGGAAACGCTGACCGGTTTAACGAATATACCCTCCGATTTCACGCTGCTTGCCCAGCTGATGGGTACACAATCAACGCATACGCAGGGCGTCGGCCACGCGGCTGTCGCACAGCTCATCAAGAGTCTGCAAGAAGAACCCAACCTTGAGGCAACCGCAGAACGTCTCGCGCGAGTGCTTAAGGGAGTCAACGCAGAAGTAACCTATGTGCCGGCAATTGAGGGAAGAATTTCAAAACGAGAAGCATTCGTCAGACTGTTGAATACCACCGTTGGTTCTGGCATTGTTTATTCCGATGAATCAGTCGGCCCTATCGCATTTCCTGGTCTGGGCCCTATACATCTGGCCACGATGATCAATAAAGCGGCAGATCCGATTCCCCCTCAGGTATTGGATTCGTTGACTATATTGCTCAACGACAATGACTTAATGGAGAAATTGGCGTTCGTTGGCTGCATCGACAGGGTCGGGGATCCCGATCCCTTCGTGGCAGGCCATGTCCAGTCTCCTGATTTCTACACCCCCTGCGCCGCCATGGGCGCAGCCGAAAAATGGCTGCCATGATTACCATTCCGGTGCGAATTCAGATATCTGTATTTGCCATTTTCGCTGCAACAAGTCTGTTTGCACAAAACAAGCCACCGCACAAGCCGCCCGGCGAAAACCTGAGGCCCTTAGAGCAGACGAACGAAATCAAAGATTTCGTCGAACCGATGGCCTCTGAACGCAAACACCATCTTCTGAATGAAGGCGAATGGTACCTGCATCTTTCAGGCACCACAAGCTACTTTAATCTAGGCCAGGATTTTGGGCGGGCCATCGGGCAAATCGAAAGTCTATTCGCCGGGCAAAATATAAACCTGCCTTTGCTGACACTGAATACCTCGTTTAGCATGCAATCTTCTCAGCGCATTTCGCGCGCTCCAACATATTTCATACCGACAGGAAATATCGGTTTCGGCATCACCAGGGGAAATCATTCATTTGAGTCGGAGTTCTCGTTTGCAGGAGTTGTACCGCTTAACACGATAGCAGAAAGTTCAAATATGCGCCTCTCTGAGCATCGAACCTGTGCTGATGCAGAATTAGACGCCTGCCCGATGGCTAAACTCGGTTTTGTCGATCAGGCAACAGGCCAGGGGGCTTACGATCTTAAGATTAATGTAAATGAAAATATCTGGCTGATTTCTCCGGTTTTCTATTACAACTACAACATTACGAAATTTCGGTTTGGCAACCTGAAACTCGGCGGCGGCGGCGGGGTCGTCTTCATTTCAGCAAAACAACAATTGACATTTTCTGCGCGCAGAAATGACACCGTACTTTCAGGCAGCACCGCTCTGCAAGGATACCAAACACGCGTGATTGAAGGCATCGCCCAGTCAACGGCGATCTCAGATCCGGGGCCAATCATTCGGCTATTCGTTGCACTCGAGCCACCCCGGTTCAAAACCATTCAGAGCGTAGTGCGGCTCGGCATGAGCTATGGTTTTGTTAATCTGCATCGAGACGTCGAAGGCTCGGGAAATGTCATATTAGGCGATACGCTTTCAGCTACTTTTCCCACGACGAGCTTGGGTTTTCAGAGTAAAGATACGACGCGCTTCGAAATGTTCGGCGTATTTCTCCAGGCAGGCATCTTGTTATGAAATCCTGGATTAGCATGCCAATGTTGATTATCGGGAGCACATTCGCTTTTATGCAGCCAGCGTGGACGGATGCTATCGACGAAAAAGGGTCGCTGATTGCTTACAAAACTCCGTGGTTTCTCAACGTACGCGCTGGTTGGCACATAATGCGCGAATCGACAGCTATATCTCAAGCCCGCTCAGACCTCGTGGCTTCGCATATATTTTTTCAAGGAGAACAAACCTATTTTTCAAACGCGCAGACACCTGTCATCAGGCAGAACCAATCTGCACCCGTTCTGAATATAGAAGTTGCTACCACCATTCAATTTGACAGGATTCCAGGGTTTCGCAGCATAAAATCTCTCAGCAAGAGCAAAAACTTTCGCATCGGGGCTGGTATGTCTTACTATCCAAAGATGGGCCGAGATACACAAATTTTTGAAGGTCTAGTCACGTATTCGAATAGAGTCACGGCAGATCCTGCTCTGCAAACGATGAACTATCAGGCACAAATTTCTGCCGAAGAGAATTTTTTCAGCCTTGTGCCAGAAATGTCGCTGTATTACCAGTGGCCGAGAATCGGTAAAGACTCCGGACGAGCCGCGGTTTTCATGGATATATATACCGGAATCACCTCGGGTTTCGGCATACTGAGCGGCAAGAGAAAGATCACGATGACCAGCACTGATCTCATCGTGAATTCGCGAATCTATAACGCAAATGCCAACTATCAAGACACAATAATCGACGGTCTCGGCCTTAAGACGGCCCTTTCGCTCGGGACCTTCGTGCACATAAAGGACGGTCATTTCGTCGACATCCGATTCTCTTATGTTTGGCATGAAACAAATGCGGCGTTCACGCGCAGTGGCTACTGGAACGAAACCGAGAAAGACGCGGCCGGCAATCTTGGTTACACGATCGCCCGTCGCAACATCAACGAAGAAGTGCGTTACCGATTCGACCAGGGCGGTATTCTCATAACAGCAGGATATAGCGCGAGGCTTAAATGATGAACATAAAATCGAAAACCAGACTGCCGGGATTCTTATTCCTGTTGCCAGCGATCTTGCTAGCAGCATGCGTCGGCAAAGGCGACGATGTGCGGACACGCAAGCAATCTTCAGACCTTTTACCCACCTACCTTGTACACGCCGTCGGCACCGAGAAGATCAACCAACTTCTGCACAACCCGTTAGATACGACGGCACCGGGATTTTTTATTGAAGATATGCTCTATTTGCTCGACCGCAGCGAAACAAACAAGCTCATACGCTTTGTGCGAGACGTCGATTCGGCCCGAATCTTGAGACTGACGTATAATATCAAGCGCATGGGCTGCAACAAGGCGCACCCACCGCTTGATCTGCTGTTACCGCCGTCTTATTCACGGTGCACCCTCGACATATTTAATCATCTCGAAATACTCGTGAGCATGGTGAATGGAACGAATGACGTTGGTCAACTCATTGAGATCGTAAACCAGAACAGTCTCGGCCCGGCAGTAAGCACTCAAGATGCCTATCTCGAAAAACTCGCATACCTGATCGTATACATCGGCGGCGTTGAAAAGATCTTTCAGCTTCTCAACGGAATTCACGACACGCGCGACATCATATTCTTTATCGATCGCCTTGATCCAGACCTCAACACACCGGGTACTGTCCCTGTTTCGTTTCAACAAATAGACGATGGAATCAGGCTTGGTAATATGGACAGCGTTCTGCGCATTCTCGTCAAGCTAACCGATGGCAACAAGATATTCGAACTTATCAACGGTGTGCGACCGATCGACGAAAATGATGACGACAGGCAGCGAGCATACCTGATCAATCTGACCACAGTGATGCAAAACACTGAACCCGAAGTGAATCGCGATTGCCCAAACGACACTGCGATTACGACGCTCGCTGCCATGATCAACAATCTCTCCAATGCACTGTCCCTGGTGAATCTGATTGAAGAGTTAAACCCCGGAAATGTCGCAGCACTTGTCAATAGCGTCGCGAAAACTTCTCAGCACACAAATGCACTGCCAGATGATACCCTGAATCCACCAGCGAACGGGTCACAGGCTTGCCTCTTACGCGATGACCTTGAAGCTGGCGGCAAGAAGCTGGCCAAAATCATGAATCAGGTAACTCGCACGTATGACCTGGTTTACATCATCAATCAGCTTGGCGGCCAGCAAAGTTCAGGTGTACAGACTCTTGCTGATCTCATTGGCCGGCTCGACGTCGATAAGTCCGAGAATCTGGGTGCGTTGCTGAACAACGTTACACCTTTTACACCGGCGGTGGACCGGTATAAATATGTGCCCACTCTTCATTCACGTCATACGTCTACAGGGATCGGCAAAGTTGTCAATCTGCTCAAAGGCCTCGATTCCGGCGGATCGCTTGTTAAACTGCTGAATAATATTGATGAGAAAAACAAGTTGCCGAGACTTCTCAACGAGACGACAAACTCATCAAATTTGGTCGGCTTTCTGAACGCAATCTTGCGAACCCAGCCGGCGAGTTTTAACGATCTCGTTGATTTTCTCAATATTATCAACGAAGAAAAGGGAATTCCGCGACTCATTCAGTTGATTCAAGGATTAGCGCCCGCGATAGAAACGGAGACAGTCATTGAACCCAGCTCGGTACATTTGACCATCGCGGCGATCATGGCCCCTCAGACCGGGATAGTTGCCACGGACGCGATTGGCAATGCGGGCATAGGCACCGCAGCGATGGCAACATTGCTCAACGACCTCAGCGCCTGCGACGAGCCAGTGCCATGTTCAGAATCGCCGGCAGTTGGCCGCTTAATTGACATTCTTAACGGCAGCAGCGCCGATATGGCCTACAATAGCGCGACCGCTAATATTTCGCGCAGAGAAGCTCTCGTGCGGATTATTACCTTTGGTGTGCGCTATAATCCTGAGGGGTTTAATTATCAGTTTCCCGCCATCGGGCCCCGGCACCTCGCGACGATCATCAACAGATCTGAGAATGCGTCGCATCTAAACACGCTAATGAACTTAACAACCCCGTACAGGAACATCACAGACCTTGTGATAGGTATCGCATGCGGCGATGGCCTTATTGTCTATCCCCATACTGAAGACCCTGCAACCGGGGTAGAGTCACACTTCATTGCGCATTCACCGACTGCCGAGATAAACTTCAAGACGCACTGTGACGCCAACAATATCGCGTGGGGCGGAGGTTGGTAAATGAAGTCCGTTTGGATACCCCTGTACCGCCGTTGAGAGCCGATACCGGTCTATTTTCGTAAGATCTACCTCAGGCAGGGGTACATATGATTACACTGAAAATACCGCGAATTGACGCAGAGCACCGGCTGCATGTCGAATCAAGCCTTGTAGGCGAATGGTACGAAAACGTGCGTTTCGCGTCCGTTGGCTTACTGGGCGCATGGGTCGGATATTGTCTGCTCATCGTAACAGACATGGGCATTGAGCGTTTCGAAATTCTGATGGCTACGCAGTGGACAATAGCGATTCTCACGCTGATTTTTCTGTTCTACGGGTACAGGTTCATTGGCAGTGATCGAAATCGACTCGCCTGTGGTGAACTGGCCGTTGCGCTGACATTACTCTCTGCTGGTATTGGTTTTTACAAGCAACTACCGCTGATGCGAGATCCCGGTCTACAGACAATCGCGTTTGGCATCTGTATTGGTGTCTTAGGGGCCGGCGCCTTTGCCTTTGCGCCTTCGAAACGAAGCTTCTTAATCTGCGCACTCTGTTGGGCGGGGCCGCTACAATATTATCTGGTTTTTGAATCTGAAAAGAACAGCTATAAACTGATGGGAGTTACGCAGGTTATCTATGTAGCAGTGCTCTACTTGATTGGGCGAATCGACTATATTCGACGCGTCCAATCGATATTGCGAGAATTAAATCTACAACAGAGCAACCAAACAATTTTGAAGTTGAAAAATCAGCAAGACGGTGATTACTATCTCACTTCTTTGCTTCTACAGCCGTTGCTGCGCAATAAATCCCGAAAAAATGCAGCGATCACCATCGAACTTCTACATCATCAGTTTAAGCAATTCGAGTTTCGGCGAAAGCAGAACGAGCTTGGTGGTGACGTTTCCAGCGCTCATACTTTGACGCTCAAAGGTGCCGAATGCTCGGTCTTTATCAATGCCGATGCGATGGGCAAATCGATGCAGGGTGCTGGCGGAGCATTGGTTCTCGGGGCCGTCTTCGAATCCATCGTTGAAAGAACCAAGGTCGTGTCTGAGTATTACAATATGTATCCCGAACGCTGGCTCAAGAGCGCTTTTATTGAATTGCACAAAATTTTTGAAAGTCTTGAAGGCACTATGCTCGTATCGGCCATTCTGGGGGTCATAGACCATGAAGCCGGCATGCTTTATTTTATCAACGCTGAACATCCTCATGCAGTACTTTACCGAAATGCCGAAGCTACTTTTATTCCCACACCCCATGTCTTTCGCAAGCTCGGCACCCCCGCTGCAGCGCAGGATATAATGATATCCACTTTTAAGCTCGAAGCAGGTGATGTGATCTTTCTGGGCTCAGACGGAAGAGATGATATTTATATAAAGATGCCTGACGGAACAATGTCGGTAAACTCAGATGAAACCCTTTTTCTGCGCCACATTGAGCGCGCAAAGGGTGAGATCGGGGCCTGCTTTGCAGAAATTTCTGCAGCAGGTGAACTCAAAGACGATGTCTCTTTGATGCGAATCGGTTTTTCGGGGATTACACAAAGCTCGCCTGAATCACCGGCGCTGAAAAAGACGCTACAGCTTGCGAGAGCCGTGAATCGATTCATACATGAAGGAAACATCTCTGCCGCCAAAGACCTGTTAAACGAAATCGCAGATTTACAAGTTCGGGATAATAAAATGCTTCGGGTATTGATTCGCCTCGCTTTCAAGGTACGACATTATTCACTCGCGGTTAAGTGGTCAGAAGAATTCTTGAAGTTTTGCGATGATATAGGCATCATCTATCTGGCTTCAGTTGCGCACAAAAGAGTTGAAAACTATTCTCTTTCGGCTGACCTATTCGAACGTATGCGTTTGCGAGGGGTTAGAGACTCGAAAATTAACTCTCATCTGTCTGAGGTATATGAAAAACTCGGCAAGCGAGAACTCACAAGAAAACTCCAAGCAGGTAAAGAACAATGATCGAAGATTTACGGACACATTTCTGGCTCTACCTGTCCATGCCGCTGGTGGCTGCACTTATCGGCTACGCGACAAAACTCATTGCGATTCGCATGATGTTTCAGCCTATCAAATTTTTTGGGATTCGGCCGTATTTAGGCTGGCAGGGAATCATACCCCGTCGAGCCGAAAAAATGGCATCCATTGCTGCGGATACGCTGCTGGCGCGACTGATATCGGCGCGCGAACTCTACCAAAAACTTGATCCGGGCGAAGTAATAGCAGCTGTCGAAGAGCCGCTCACTCATGACATAGAGTTGATTGCAAATGACATCATCGGCGAATTACAGCCCGGCATTTGGGAGGCCCTACCCGATCAGATAAAGAGGCAGTTGATTTTGAATATCCAAAACGAAGTGCCGCATGTCATCAAGGGTATTATGCGCGACATGGATCGCGATCTGGATAAGATTTTTGATACGAAGGCTATGATTGTTTCGACGATGACACGCGATCCAGCGCTACTGAACCGCATTTTCCAAAAAGTAGGCAAGCCAGAGTTTCGCTTTATCGCTCGCTCGGGCATCTATTTTGGCTTCGCCATCGGCCTGATTCAGGCGGCCACCTGGATGCTCACGCATTCGCCGATTATCATGCCACTTTTCGGACTTTTTACAGGCTGGTTTACGGATTGGCTGGCACTGAAGATGATTTTCTACCCGAGGTTGCCGACGAAATACTTTGGTATTATCAACTGGCAGGGTCTCTTTATTAAACGCCGGCAACAGGTAGCAGCCGAATATGGAGCGCTGGTTGCAGACGAAATCTTAACACCTAAGAATTTACTTGAAGCAATTTTAACCGGACCGCTGTCGAACCGGCTTATCGAAATGATCATGAACCATGTAAAGTCTCTCATAGACAAGCAGGTCGGATTCGCCAAACCGCTGGTCGTGATTGCGGTTGGCGGTGAGAATTATCAGGCGGCTAAACATAAGGCGGGACAGCGCCTCATAGCAAGTTTGCCCGAAACACTCAAGAGCATTGAACATTATGTAGGCAACGCACTCGATATCAAGAATACGATTGTTTCCAAAATGAAAGATTTGACCGAAACAGAGTTCGAGGGTGTCTTACGACCGGCTTTTCAGCAAGATGAATGGATTCTAATTACCGTCGGCGCCGTTTTGGGCTTTCTAGTCGGCGAATTTCAGGTTTTCATGATGACTCACTGAAGTGGTGGTTCTCGCAAGGCGGATATAGTCTTGCAAGAGCTGCGGGCACGTTTGGCAAAACAGGTTCACTAAGGAACTGCGAAACAATAGATGCGCTTGACTAAGTCGCATGGTCCACTGGCTTTATTGGTCCAGTCAAAATTGGTCATGTTCGATTGCCCCGCAGCACCTTGAATGGCGTTTGTGTTCGCCTGCCAGTTCGAACAATTGAGCGTCAGTGCAGTACCTTGTTGCGCCGTACCTGTCCAGACGTCATCTGTCCCGATTGGCGCTGTTGCGCCAGCCTCGGTCAGACGAATGGCATTCGAGAATGCCGGCGCTGCATTAAACAGATTGGCCATGTCAGATACGATCGGTTGAAAATTCGTGTCATACCAGGTAAAATTTCCCGCGGGCGCACAGCTGTTGCCTGTTGTACCTAGAATGCGGCAGAGCATGGTGTTATCGGGCACGCCGGTTTCTGAAAGCCAGGCAACGAAACGACTGCCTGAATTCATACGTCTGCCAAATGCACGGGCTTTGCTATTGCAATAGCAATCAGCCCGCTGAATGCCAATGCCTAAACAGCCCGATGCAGAAAGCGCCTCCATGTTACCAACCGTGACTGAATCTGAAACGAAAACAATCAAGCGATCTGTAAACTTTTCGGTGCCCGTTAGCCCCGGGTCTTCAAGCTGGCCCTTGAGATTGATATCCATACACCCCGTTTCACTTAGAATGAAACCGAAAAGCATAACCAAATGGCAGATGTACCGCACAGCCTACAGTACCTCGCTACACACGAGCGGTCAATGAGAAATATTCAGGCTAATGCCTACACCCTATGGTACCGCAATACAATAGATGCGCTTAAAAAGATCGCAACCAAAATCGGCTGAATTGGTCCAGGCCCCGCCGAAGCGTTCGCGGGCATGACGTTCGGCATGATTTCTTGTGGTCAACCCAGACACGCACTGAATTATTCGCCATGCCTGTTAACACCCTCCTGATTCTGCTCGCGATCGGCCTCTCTGCCGGTGCGCTCGGTGGTATCTTTGGTATAGGCGGCGGATTAATCATGATACCCGGCATGGTGCTCTTGTTGGGTCTCGACCCACACACCGCCGTCGGCACGAGCCTCGCAGTCATGCTGCCACCCATCGGCATCGCAGCGACGATCAACTATTACCGTGCAGGCTCGGTAAATCTGAAGTATGGTGTCATCATCGCGCTGGCGTTTATCGTTGGCAGTTTTTTTTCGTCGAGGCTGGCGCTCGCTTTACCTGAGGTGACCATGCGGCGCATATTCGCGGTGTTCTTAGTCGCCATGGGCGTGCGTCTGTTTTTCGGTAAGGGTTGAGGTTTTAATAAACAAGCCGGGGTATGTGCCCGAAATAACTTTTCAGCGAGGTTTAGGGGCATGCGACTGGCGAAATTACTTTACACTCTGCACGACGCGGTTTTGACTCGAAACGATGGGTTTTCAGCTACGACACAGCCACATGCTTCTTTTGTTGGTTCTGTCCGTAGCGGCTTTGGGCTGCCGTGGCAACAACGAGACCCTGAGCGATTCTGCCGGGACCAACACTACAAGCACCGCGACGAGCCGAAAGGTGCTCTTCTTCGTCTCGTATGGCAACACCTATTATTCAGAATATAAGGTTGCATACGAAGGCCTGCGGGCGGCGGGTTTCGAAGTCGACGTGCGCTCGGCGGCAACGGGCTCAGCAGAAAGTTATACAGCATCGGGCGATATCGAAGCCACAGCGAACTCGCTCGCGGGTTCGAGTTATGCCGCATTTACCGCACAGTTTCAAAATTACTTTGGTTCGGCCTGGCAGTCTGGGTACAATGCAACGCCCGCGACGATACCCGTTAATGGACGCATACAAGATGTGACCGACATGTCGGGCTATGTCGCGCTTGTGTCGGCCGGTGGTACGGGGTCGCTCGACTACCGCGTCGACGGCACTTACCCGACGCAGACCGGCCCCGGTGGCACCATTTCTGCGGCTGTGGTGCAGGCTGCAGCCGAAAAGTTGAACTCCCTCGCGCTGAATGCGCTCGAAAACGGCAAGCCCATCTACTTTCAATGCCACGCCGCGAGTCTGCCTGTCTTCTTCAGAATACCCGGCACAAATGCCTCGGGAGCAGAAGCCCTCGGCATCAGCCTCTTGAAAAATCAAGAGGCAGCAGGCTACCCTGAGGCGCAGACGCAGACCGACTACACCACACTCAGCGTTACGCGCCGTGACCCGACGCTCAACAAAGTCGTCGTGTCGTCACCGAATACAGCGTTTACGCACAATGACAATGCGGATTTCAAAATCATCACGCAGGCCGATTGGTACCCGCAGTCTGTCGCGCATGGCACGCGCACGCTCATTAACATTCTCGATTCATACCCAACAAAGTCAGCCGCCGAAGCGAATCAGTCGGTGCTGATTCTTCACGGCGGCGCGCTCGACACAGCAAACTGCGCGTTCGGCGATGCAGGCTTCGGCACAAACGACGTGCCCTGCAACTACACCAAAACAGTTTCTGAGCTACCGGCCGACTACACGCACGTCGCGGCAGTGCTGAACGCAGATTCTCCCAACGACAACTTCGCGTTTACCGTCACCAGCGTGAACCTGACTTCGACGGGCGGTGCATTTAACATCAACGACAAGAATTCAGTACTCACTTATTTAAACCAGTTCAAGGCGGTACTCTTCTTCAAACACTGGTCGAGTGGTGTCACAACTCAGGTACAAGACGCGATTGTAGATTACGCCGACGGCGGCGGGGGTGTGCTCGGCCTGCACCACGCCATGTACAACGACACCAATTACGGCGGCAGCAACAACAAAAACATTCTGCGCGATTCTCTGTTTGGCGTCGTTTCTGAAGCCGCCGGCTGGAGCGCGAGCCTGCAGAACTTTAACCTGATCGCCACGAACCATGGGCATTTCGTCACCACGTACGGCATTAGTTATTCGGCAGCGGCGATCGCAGCCCCGGGCAGCTGGCCCACAGGTTCCATCGTAAATGCATTCAACACGGCATTTTCGGGTTACCAGAATTTTGCGATTTACGACGAAATCTATAACAACATGCAGTTCATCGGCACGGCCACTTACGGCCGGGGGCAGAACCAGGTCAACCCGCTGTTCTCGAACAGCTACGCAGCCCAAACAGGGCAGATGCACACTTCGGGCTTCGTGAAGCTCTTCAACCCTTCGGGAGATTCGACCGTCGGGCGCGTCGCCTACTTTGCCCCGGGCGAACGCCGCACGACCATCGACATCAACCACAGGTTCGGTCAGGTGATACGAAATGCTCTCGTTTGGGCGGCGAAACCTTAACGGCGGCGCGGTTCGATGCGTGCGCCGTGGCGAATCTTCTCGTAAATGTCGCGAAAGGTATCGTTCGGCGCTCCGTATTGGTTGAGATACTTCGGTTTCAGGCCATTCAAAAAGAACATATCGATATCCCCCCGGTTCTTGATGTGTATACGGCCCCGGTGCTCGCAGTCAAAGAAATATTTCACGCGTTGATAGGTGTCGGCTGAAATATTGATGCGGCCAGCTTCGCCTGTCGATTCCATGCGGCTGGCGACATTGACTGCGTCGCCGAAAATGTCGTAAACGAACTTGTACTGGCCGACGACGCCAGCCATAACCGGCCCGGTATGTATACCCATACGCAGCTGCCATGCGGGCGCGCTGCTGTCACCCGACATGACGATGATCTGTTCGGTGATCTTGTGAATTTCCAGGGCTGCCAGACAAACATCGAGGTAGTGCGTTGCGTTTTTTTCGGGCAGGCCACCCGCTGCCATGTATGAATCGCCGATGGTCTTGATTTTTTCGAGCCGGTACCGTCGCGTGATTGCATCGAACTGGTAAAAAATGCGGTTGAGCTGCTCGATCAGTTCAGCCGGCACCATCGACAACGCGGATTGCGTAAAGCCGACAAAATCGGTAAAGATGATGGTGACCGCGTCGTAAAACTGTGGCGTCACTTCACCGCGTTCTTTGAGCTGCTCGGCGACGCCGCGCGGCAAAATATTGAGCAACAATTCGTCGGATTTTTTCTTCTCCTGACTTATTTCTTTGAGCAGGCGGGCTGTCGACAGGGCACCCGCGATCTGGCCGGCGAACAGTTCAAGCGAGCGCAAATCTTTCGGGGGCAGATGCAGTTTTTTGCCGAAGTTCATGCCCATGAGCACGGCGATCACCTCGTTCTGCAGCACCAATGGTACGTGAACATAACCCTGCAGATTCAACTTCTGTGCCAGTGTACGATCGAGTTCTGACATCTTTTCGCGATCGGTAAGCCTTCGCATGTATGTGGTGCGTTTACGCCGCCAGGTGTGGTAGAGCGAACCTGTATCAGGTGCCAGTGGGGCGCTGAATGATTCCAGAAATTGAAGGGCATCTTGCGGCAGTTTCTCTTCGGCGTTGTGGCGTACATGGTAGATGCGGCTGGTCGCACTATCGCAAAAGGTCAGCCACAGTCCTTCGATGCCATAGCGTTGCTGTACATAGGCAAACATCAGGTCGATGATGCCATTCAGATTCACCGATGCATAAACCGATCGCGAGACATCGGCGATTTCCCGCAGGTTCTTTTCGTTTTCTTCGAGTTGTTTCTTCTTCTCATCAAGCAGATGAAAGCTGTCGTCCATCGCTGCGGCCACAGGGCGCACGAGAACGAATAGCAGCATGCTGAAGCCAAGTAAAAGGGACGCGCCGATCACCGAAAGGTGGTTCCAGATTTTAATAGTCTCGAGGCCGTCGGTCAGGGTTCTGGAATAGATAAATACAAGAAAACTGACGCCGATAAGGCTCAAAATCTGAAAACGGTTGGCGATTCGCGTCGCTTCGCCGCGTATCACGATGGCGCGAAAACGCAGAATCGCGAAGACTATCATGCCTGCCGGTATGAATTGTAATGCTCCCAAGGGGGGGAAAAACACTCCCTGCGTTCCCGGAACATTCGTCAACATGAACGCTGCCCCGAGCATCAGCGCGGCCACAATAATCACGATGCTACGGTCGGCCCGGCGCCGCGAATTGAACCAGCGCCACGATATCAGAGCGAGCGAATATGCACCCACGAGACTCAGCAGAGTTAGGCCGAAACTCGCGCCTGCGGTGCGAACGATGCCACCGTATTCGTAAAAATCTGTGATAAAGAATGGAGTCAGGGTAAGCAGCGCAGCGATTAGCGAGACTATATCGATCAGACGGCTGCGCCAATCGGTTTCGAGATCAAGCAGCAGGTAGATAAACCGGTATTGCACAATCGGCGTGAAGGCAAAGATGAGATAGATGAGCTGCTCGAGCCGCAGGTTTATGAGTAACGGCAGCCGCAGGCTCTCGACAGTCAGCAAGATCGTAAAAAAGCCCGTGAGCATCATCGACAGTGCACCCATCATATGCACCTTGCTCTGTGGGTTACTGCCGGCCAGGTAGATCGCCAGACTGAAAACGATGAGCCCAGAAAGTACCGGCACAAAGGTGAAAGGGTTCGTGTAGACGGCAGAATTTGCCTTTGGCGGCAACGTCAGCATCAGCAGAATGCCGGTGCCGAGCAAGAATACCGAGATCAGAAATGCGATAAGATAATATAGAAGCCGCTTCTCGAAGAGCAGGCGGTTCAGGCTAAAGAAGTCTTTCTTGAAGACGCCGTACGCGATCAGCGCCATGGGCACGAACATGAAGTTCGCCCCCGGAAACAGCGGCACGCCGGTGAGGCTCGGCAAGTTCAGACCAATCGTGAGACAAGTGAGATTGACGCCGATGCCGATTGGGTCGCGAAACAGGTTTTTGCCAGTGCGCCGAAAGACAATCATCGAGGGTATCACCACGAGAAAAAGCCCCAGCACTCCGCTAATGCCCCATGGAGTCAGATAGATCGACCCCACCGGGTAGCTGCCAAACCAGTAATGGTGCCACTGCCCGGTGAAGCCGCGTCCGGTGATCAGCCCGAAGGTTCCCAGCGCAATCGTGAACCACAGAAACCACGTGGTCACGCGAATTGCCGTATACCGCCGCTCCATCAGGTGGTAGTTAAACCCCATCGCACCGCCGGTCAGCAGCAGCGCAACGGGATAGACTATGCGGTGTAGCATTAGCAGCAGTTCAAGGTTCTGCACCAGCGCCCGCAGCGCGAGCACGAGCCCCAGCGCGCCCATGCCCAGAGACATGAGCGTAAAGTTCAGCATGAAGAAGTTGTGCCGGTCGCGCAGCCAGACATAAAAACCTGAAAAGGCGAAAAAGGTACAGAAGGCAAAACTGAACAGGCCGGGTAAGGCGACGGGCAGGTGATACCAGAAGTATTCCCATGCATCGGGTGTGGGATCTATCCCTGGAACAATGAGCCTGACGATTTCCAGAATTTTTCCCTGACCGATTTGCGGCGGCAGACCCTGAACGGACATTCACCGACTGCGGCAAGCGAAAAGAGTACCCATACCGCTATGCGATGGCTACGCCATCGCATAGCGGCAGTCTATTCTGATTCGCCTCTGAGTCTATTCTCTATGTCGCTGCGGCGGGTCTGGTCAGCGATTATTCTTGATTCGATCAGACCAATAACCTGGCTCGCGGTGCAAATGCATGACGGCGACGATCAGGATTAGATCGGCCTCTTCAGCGTATACCGCCGCGTACGGAAATTTCGTCAGTCGGCAACGTCTGGTTTCAAGCTCAAAGGGTTGCCAGGCATTCGGATACCTGACAATTCTCTCGAGGCAGGCCCTCAGGTCGAAGATAAAGTCCAAACCAAGTCCAGAACGCTGCCCCTCATAAAACCTAAAGGCTTCGTCCACCTCGAAAGTCGCTGGTTCAAGAAATTCTAACGCCACTACGTATAACGAGCAAAGACCTGTTCAGCTGGGACGCTTCGTACCTTACCTGCACGGTAGGCTGCCAAGCGGTTGGTTGCCTCTTTTCGCCAAGCTTCATCGATCGCAGCGTCTGAGACATCCAGACTTTCTTGCAGAATCTCAATCACTTTCGCCCTCTCACTGGGCGCCAGGCGTAATACATCGGCAATTGCCTGCTCTGTCTGCATGGTTCGATCTCTTTCGGTAGCTCGCGAACGTCAAGCTTGTTTCTGGCAATGAGGTCTCAACAACGAACATCAAAAATGAGCCCTTTTCTTGACCAAAGCGGTGATTGCTTTCCGGTCAGAAAAAGAGCCGCGTCTTGTCTGCCTGCGTAAAATTGAGCAGGCAAAAATACCGCGTCGCAATACCGCAGCCCGTTAAAACCGAAGCTGCTTATACTCCCCATTCAGCCAGCTTTCTACCTCATTTGTGTAGAACCTACCAAACCGCCGGTCTGACGGTCCGCCGAGCAAATTCGAGTGTAGCGCTCTCTCGCTGAAGTCGGTGACAAAGCGAAACGTCGGTATAAACGAAGTGTCGCGCCCCGCCGAGCGGTAGATTTGCCCCTGGTGTACGGTCGCGCGGCCACCGCGAATCGGTACAGGCCCGTAATCGAAGCCGATGAAGCGAGGAAACTTGCCGCCGAAGAGCAAGTGCTTTAGCACGAAGCGGTTGGTCTCACCCCACGGTCTGAAGGTGTGTGCCTTAATTTTATCCAACGCCTCTTTATATGCATGTTCGCGTGAAAGACCCTTAAACCAAACCGACTTCTTCGCCTGTAAAATGCGATCAAAGTTCTGGTAGAAGTCGATAAAGATGCCCCCTTCGCGCCACATGAGGTCGGCCGCGTTGTCGTCACCTTGGCCAAAGACAATGCTGTAGAGTTCTCGGTACCATGCCTCAAAAACGCTCGCGCCGACGCTGTCTAAATCGTAATGGCAGTTCCAGTCAGCAAGAATCTGTTCGTGCTGTGCTTCACCCAAAAGTGGTCGCAAGATTTTGAGATACTCTTCTGCCTGAAGCGAATACGTGTCATAGTGTAGTTTCTGCACCGAAGCCACATTGTGGTTTTTCGCCGAACCGAGAACTTGAGAGATCCGCCTTGCGCGATAGTCACCCATCGGCATGTTGATCGGTTTCTGTTTGCCCCAGCTGTTGAGGTCGTTGTTCGCCGTCGTGATATAACCTTCTTTCGGGTTAAAGCGCCGCGGCAACTGCTCAGGTGGCACAAAGCCCTGCCAGTCGAAATTTTTCTTGAACGCGGGCACTGGCACAAAACCCTTCCAGCCGTTTCGGCGCTTCGGCATCAGGCCCGACATCTGGTAGCCGATATTGCCGGCGGCGTCGGCGAACACCCAGCTGAACGACACCTCGAGTTTGCCCGCAATCGCCATCGCCTCTTTAACGCTGGTCGCGAAAACTATCGCCATCGCCCCCTTGAGCGAAGCGGCGCCGGTTGCAGCGCCCGACCAGGCGGTATTGAGGATATATTTCTCTGCTGCGCCACTCGCGTCACCTTCGAGAGTTCCCCTGTGGTTTTCATAGAAGACTGCCTCACCGGGCAGTTTCTTTTTTCGTTTAATGATCTCGCGCCGAATCGAAAACGCTTTCCACTTTTTGTCGTGGTCGAGGTATTTGCCGCCACGGCATTTCTCTATCCACGAGTCGACGGAATCCATGAACGTGTATGTCGCGCCCCAACCGACCGATTCGTTGCGGCCCACCATCATACCTGGAAGGCCCGGCACGCCTGCGCCGGCACCGCTGCGATTACCGCATTTCCAGGTGAACTCATGCCAGACGTTGGGCAGGCGATTACCTTCAAGATGAGGATCATTAGAGAGAATCGCAGATTTTGACTGCGTGCGGCCGGGCGCAATCACCCAGTTATTCGACGCCATCATGCGCGGCAGGCCAAGCTGCCATAAATATTCGGGCGGCACAAGCCTGTGTTCCAGTTGAACTTTCTTGATCAGTTCTAAATCCGCATGCTGCAAAAGGCCGGGAAACAGCTCTTCAAGATGTTTCACGCTCGCGCCCGCCTGCACGAGTTCGACAAAAAGTTTTTCAACTTCGCCCTGCGACTGCGATAGCGTGAGGTACCCCATCATGCGCGCGATCAGAATCGAATGCTCGGGCAGCCACGGCTCGAAACGATAGCCGACCAGCTTGAACTCCCACGGCGTCTTTTTCGTGAGCACGCTGTTGATACCGTCGCAATATGCGGCAAGCTGGGCCTGTTCGGCTGCGCTGAGCTTCAGAATCTCTGCGGCAAGGCCCTTCGTCCAGTTCATGCGGCGAAAGAACGTGTCTATACCGAGCATCATGTCGCTCGAGTCTAACAGCTCAGAGCCGCGGCCCTGCCCCAGAATGCGCATCAAGATCATCTGCACACTGCGCTCGGTGGCATGAACGACGCCAAGCTGGCGAAACAGGTCGCGCGCATCGGTGGCGTCTATGTGCGGTATGCCGTTGGTGTCGGTCGTAAACGATGTTTTTCTGGTAGGCATTGAGCAAAGGTGGTTTCACCATCACCCGGCGTAAAGGATTTCAAACGGCGACAACACGGTTGCGGCCCGCCGCCTTGGCGCCATACATCGCCGCATCGACTCGACGCAGCAGGTCATGCGTTGGCTCGCCTTGTCTTGCCTGCGTGACACCGAAGCTGGCGGTGATTTTTGCGGGTAAACCGTCTGTTTGTGCCTCAAGCTTTTGCCTTAACCGCTCGGCAACACGCGCCGCATGCTGAAGATCTGCATGAGGCAGAATAATGACGAATTCTTCGCCGCCGACGCGACCGAGAAGGTCGGGAGCCCTGAGCTGCGAGCGCCAAAGCGCGACAGCCTGCTTGAGCGTCGCGTCACCGACACTATGGCCATAGGTGTCGTTGACAATTTTGAAGTGGTCGAGATCTGCCATTACCACGCTGAGTGGCCGGTTTTCGCGCACGCAGCGCGCGCGTTCGCGTTCGAGACTCTGCGAAAAACTACGGTTATTGAGCGCATTCGTCAGTGGGTCATGATCTGATAGTTCCCGGTATTCGTTTGCGAGCTTTTCTGCCACGCGCAGCGCGTCATGCTTTTCGTCGAGTAGCTTTTGCACAACGAGCATAATGAGGCCGATGTAACCGCCGGTAATGCACACAGGGCCGAAAAGAAAGACCATGAGATAAGTGACGCCGACGAACGGCTGCGAATCGTCGATGCCGATACCGGCGAAAGCAAGCGCCGCCCGCACTAAGTTGATGAGGCCATACAAGAACCACGAAACGCTCGCAAAGGTATAGATCGCCTTGATCGACCCTTTACCCCGCCAAAGAATGCTGGCAGCCAAAAATGCATAGTATGCAAATAGTGCCGAGTTGATGGCGACCCGCAGCGCGAAACTGTCTTTAATCCAGATCGCCCCGGCAACGGCCACGAGCGAAAGCCCGATGACGATGACATCGGCCTTCGGGGAATATTTGCGACCGTGAAAGTCGCGCATACCCGCTGAGACCAGCGCGAGCGAGACAGCATATGAAAGGTTCTGCAATAAGATGAAAGCCGGGTTAGGCCATTGCGTATGAACGACGAGAAACAAGAGCCCAGAAAGCGCCAGCAACGCCGAAATCGCCCACCACCGGGTCGCCCTTGTCTTGGTAGCCAGCCAGGTGACGAAGCTGCCGAACAGGTTCAGCAGCAACGTCAGCACGAAGAAGATGACTAAGGCTTGTTTCAGGCTCAGAAAATCTGGCGAATTCACCCAGGCACCCTCGTCAGCTTCAGCACAAACCCACCACGGGGCCTGATGACCGTTTCAATGAACTGCGTACCGCCGGTATGCAGTTCAGTCTCGGTATAGCGCAGCGTATCGCCCGAACCATCTTCGCGAATCCATTCGGCGCGGTATTTGCCATAGACGCCGAAGGTAAAGGGCTGGCGAATGTGTATATCACTCGTGGTCCCATTCACGCCGGCAACATACCACACACCCTCATGAACCCGGGCGACAACGACGTGCGAATCGGTATTGCCCTCTAAGAGGAGCGTCTCTTGCCATGCGGCCGGAACCTCGCGCAAGAATGCCCCGACAAACGGGTATTCTCCCGTTAGCTTACGAAATCCTTTTTTTATATCGTCAGCATTGTCGGCGAAGTGCTGCACACCCGATTCGAAAATGACCGATAGTGCGAGCGAATGCGCGTACGTGATCTTTTGCTGTTTGTATGCCTGCTCAAACACGAGTGGCGTAAAGTCCATCGGGCCCATGACATTGCGCGTGAAGGCGTAGTACACACTGTCGTGCGCATTCGGCCCGCGAAAAACCGGAAACTGGTACCACTCGGCGCCCTTCACCGCCTTCATCGTCATCAAATTCGGATACCGCCTCTGCCAGCCTTTCGGCATCGTGCTGCCATGAAAATTGACCATGAGTTGATGTTCGGCTGCATCGGCGAGCGTGTCGAGGTATTGCTGCAGCATCGACTGCTTATCGCTCTGCCAGAAGTCGATCTTCACGCCTTTGATGCCGAGTTTCTGCAGGCGCGCAAATTCGCGGCGGCGAACTTCGCGTTCGCTTAGGGCATCGCGCGGCTCTTCGGTCACGCTATTGGTCGGCCCGCCTGAGTTGTACCAGAGCCAAAGGCCAACGTTGCGTTCGCGCGCATATGCCACGAGCTCTTTGATCACAGGTTCTGCGTTATTGTTGTTCCACTTATTCCAGTTGGCGTCGATCAGCGTGTACTGCCAGCCAAACTGCGACGCGGCATCAATGTATTCTTTTTGCCGTGCGGCATCACCGGTCGCAACGTAGCTCAGCCAATCCCACGTGGCTTTGCCGGGTTTCACCCACGCAGGCAGTTTGCCGCCGAATTTTTTGTCGAGTGGTGCCGCGAGATCGGTGATCGCCGTGCTCTCGAAAATTGTCTTGAGGTCGCAGCAGAGCAGCGTGCGGTATGGCGTCTTGTAAGGCAGACTGCCCTGCGGCAGTGAATCCCCCACACCATTGCCTTCTTTCTCAGATGGCCATTCGAGCGTGTAGAGGTTGTGGCTCGGTTTTGCCGTGAGGTGCATCGCCGCGTGGTTCGCGTCGACACCTGCCTCGGTAATGAGCAGCGCCTTTTTTTCAGGAGTCTCAAAAAGCGCAGGCATCGCCCAGCCATCGCTGCCAAAAATCACAAGCCCCGTAAAGCCCACGAGTAGCTGAAATATTTTTCGTATCGACGCTTTGCCGTCGTCGGTCTCGCCCGCCTTTACCTTTTCGTAAAAGTATTCATACGCTGGCGAAACCTTGCTCGCCTCTTGGTACTGCTGCATGACGCCTGCGCTCTTCGCCGGTAGACGAAAACCCGTCAGCTCCCGACGAATCGTGACTGTGCCGTTACCCGGCACGAGGTAGCGAAACGCCACCGCATCTCGCTGCAACACAAACTCGAGCGTGAGCTTTTGCCCCAGCGGATTTTCAACAGCCAGCAGAAAACGCTCCGCCATTTTTTTGACATGCGACACCTTGCCGTGCGCCAGATCGTATTCGTGCGTGAAGGTGGATTTCTGAACGTCACGAATCTTCAGGTCTGAGACAAAACTTTGGCTGTCGGTTTCAAGACCTAACGGCGACCAGTTCAGAACTGGCACCTGGTTGTGAACAAGCCTGTAATACAGGCCGCGATGGTCAGGGTAGAAATCAAGGTCGGAATGCAGGTTTGCTTCGACGAGTTCGACTGCTATCTTAGAGTGGTCTGAAACCAGTTCGCGTACAACCGACAAAGTATCTGATACTTTAACCGGGTCGGGCCGCGCGGTGGCACAATGCGCCGTCGCAAGCGCCGTAAACATGACCAGCATATGGTAAACCCGCACGCACCAACTCATGAACCGCTCAGTGCAGAACCACCGCGGCGGTCAAGAGGTTCACTCGAGGGTGAGAAAGTTCTCTTTCACTTCGTCGGCCGATAGTTCGCGCCCATAACTGACGAGGTCGTCGATACAAGCATCTGCTGCTACGGCATTGAAGAACCGTAAAGGAAAAGCACTCGGTGCATAAGGCCCGGCGCTCGAAAAAACATTGGATAGGCTGCCGCCATACGAGCCAATGTAAAAGTTAGCCCGCCCGTTGCCATATGTGAATGCCAGATAATACCAAGTACCCGCCGTGACGTCATTGTACGCCGAAGAACCACCGCCGCCGCCACTGCCATAATGCATGCCAATTCCCGGCGAATTTTGACGAAACCTAAAACCCTGATACAACGTTATCTCGCTACCATTCTGAAAAAGCGAACCACTCGCGGTCGTATTGAATTTCAGCCAGGCACTCACCGTACCGGGATTCGTGCGAAAGTTCGCTGAAGCAAAATTGATTTCGCTCGCGGTCACACACACCGCCTTGCCTGATTCCCCCGCACGATTTATGCCAGCAGTATAGGTACCGGTCGCTGAACCATCGGCGCTGCCGATACGCGAAGACAAATTTCCATTTAGCGGATACCATTCATTGAGACCCGGGCGCACGACACGGTAGTAAGTCGTCAGCGCTTCGTCATAGACACCCGTATTTCCGCAGTGAAGAACAGTGGCGAGCGTTAGCAGCGCGAATAGCTTCTTGAGGCGATTGCGCATCAGTGTTGCTGGTCTCATATCAGAACCTATACCCCGCCCTAAGGCTTGTGTTGAGATAAGACATGTCGGTACCCGAATAGAAAATGCGGTGGTAGCTTGCGCCAACACCGACAAAGACACCGAGCAGAATATGCCAGCGCACCTCGGTCTGCGCGCTCACTGCTGCATTAACACCACTGAAGGTCAGGGGCGTATCGACGTATTTGAATTTCTCTAGATGGCTGTAGGCAGCGCCACCGAGAAGCAGCACCTGCACTTCGAGCGAACGGTAAAAAGGCATGGGTACAATGAGCGCAGGCCCAGCCAGCGCGGTGTAGTGTTGCAGGGTGAAATCCTCATCACCGGTTTTAAGATAGCTTTTCTGCCAAGAACCATGCAGCGAAGCAGCCGCGCCGAGTTGAAATGCCCACAGGTTCACCACACGATAGAGTGCTTGAATCTCGAGCCCCGGGGCTGCGCTCATCTTGTCGCTGCCGGTACCGATCGGCGCGAGCAGAAACATGCCGCCCGCAAGCGAGAAACGGTCGCGAATGCCGGGGTCTTTTTTGAGTGTCGTCTTCTGCAGATTGACGCCCATGCCGCTGGCCGTGACGGCGGCGTCGATTGTGCCGGCTTTCTCGGCAGCGCTCGCGCTGACCGCATAGGTGACGGGTGGCTTGCTGTTACCTTCGACGACGGGCCTAAGGCTCACCTTATTGTCGCTCACGAACACAATCATTGCGTTCTTTACCTTTTGCGCCTTCAGCCACTCTGAGATGGCACCGTCGTTGCGCGACTTCGCAAAACCTTCGATCTGCTGCTGGTCGGCCGCTGGCGTCTTTTTAACGTTGAAGAATTCAAAGATCGTCAGAAATTCTGCGGGGTATTTTTTGCGGAGCTCTTTCTTTTGCACCTCAAGCTCGCTTACGGCCGCCTTTTTCTGAGCGTCATTCGTCCAGGTTGGCACGAGCACAAGCAGCCTGACGCTCTGCTCTGTTTTGGCGACGACCTGCTGTTCGGTCAGGTCAAGGCTGAAGCGGTAGATGTGCTCGACGATCTTTTTGCTGATCGTGTCGATCGTACCAAAGACGTCGTTGTTGAGCTTGCTCTGCTGTACGACCGTACCAATCACACGCTTGCCCTTGTGGTGGTAGACCTCGGCCGTGAAGACCGCCATGCGGGTTTTCGCTTCGTAGTGAAAATTGCCAAAGATGACGATGTCGAGACCTTGTTGCTCGGCAAACGCGTTCACATTCTGCGCATCGACCTCGCCGGCTGACAGCTTCGCTTTCTCCAGGTTTTTGCTAGCACCGGTCACCTCGGCGCGCTGAAACTCGAATTGGTCTTTCATCGAGCTGTTGATTGCATCGGGCAGTGATGTTTTCACCCAGCCATAGTTCTTCTGGCCCGTGTTGTCTTGAAATTCGAGAATTGCCACTCGGGCAAGTTCGCTCGGTTTTGCAGGTGGGGGTGTCTCAGCAAAGACAGGGGCGGCAGCCTGTACTGACACTATTGCCATGCTAATGATGAGCAGTTTCATGGTCGGTGCAGCAACCGCCGCTGCGCGCCATGCGCGGTCAAACAGCATTCAGAATTCGATTCCAGCGGTAGTAGGGTCGGGAAAAACTCCCGAAAAGGTAAAAAAAGCCAGTCGTTTGCCCGAAAAAACGATGCATAGAGAAGCCGAAACGGCTTGCTTTCCCCTTTTTCGGTTCTTGCTGTCTGCTCATGGATACCGCCTTGAGGAACCTGTAAGGGGTTGCAAGCTGAGCAGTGTTCTGAGACTGCGTCCCGATGGCGAAGGCTAAGCCTCAGATCAGGTCACTTGAAGAAAATGCGCGGGCAGACGCGGCAAAGGTAATGGCGCGCGCGTTCGCTGAAGATCCTATCTATCACTATCTGCTGCCGAAAGAAAGGCATTACCACCGCCGACTCGTTTGGATGATGCAATTCATGCTGCGTATCTGCGAGCGGCAAGGTGTCACGCACCAAATTGGCAGCCCGCTGCAGGGTGTCGCTGCGTGGTTGAAACCCGGCGAGAAGATCTCATTTCTCGATGAAATCAGGGCAGGTGTTTTGACCGCGCCGCTGCATCTGGGTTTAACGTCTGCGTGGCGAAGCAATAACATTATGGCGGCTACGCGCAAGAACCGCACCCGACTCTCTTCGGGCAAAGACTATTGGTATCTCTGGCAGTTCGCGGTCGCACCCGAGAGCCGCGGCAAAGGCTTTGGCCGCGCTTTGCTTGAACCTGTGCTAAAAGAAGCAGATGAAACCGGCACAGATTGCTGGCTCGACAATTCGAATATCGTCAACCTGCCGATTTATGAGGCATTCGGATTCAAAAGCGTTGAAGAGTATAAAATTCTGCAGGGCAATACGTTGAAGACTATCTGGCACATGCGCCGCAGCCCGCAAAAATCGAAAAAGAGGAAACGATGAAATTAAGCAATAAGTCTCTGATAGTCATTCTGTGCGTCGGGTCTCTGTTTGCCGACAACCCGCCAGAAACACAGCCACCCGCGCCGGTGCATGTCACTGCAGGCAAGATGATCGATATGAACAGCGGTTGGCAGTTCGAGGCAAGCGATTCAGCAAGTTACGCGAAACCCGACTTTGACGATCGAAAATGGAAAACGCTGCCGCTCGAACGCGAATGGCGCTTCTATGGTGTTGAATACGACGGCGTAGCGTGGTACCGCAAGAACTTCACCGTTGCACCAGAACTTGCAGGTCAAAATATCGGCCTCGCATTGCCGGCACTCACCGCAGCGTACCAACTCTTTTTGAATGGTCAACTTATCGGCACAGTCGGCAAAATCGGTGGCACGGGCAAAGCAGAGCATGTGCGCGAAGATGTTCAGTACTTTGAGCTATCCGCAGCATTACTGGCCTCGCCACCCAAAACAAACGTGCTCGCGCTACGAATCGCGAGTCTCGGCGGCATAGGCGGTGGTTTTGCCGGGCTGGATTTTTTTCTCGGCCCAAAAGAGATTATCTATGAGAGACATTTTGTGACGTTCGTGCTCTTTTCGCTCATGGCAGGGGCCTTTTTTGTTATCGGTCTCTATTACCTGATTCTCTATTTCGCCCGGCGCGATGCAGATGCAGCTCTATGGTTCGGCCTTTTGGCGATTTGTCAGGGTGCATTTACTCTGGGCATGAAGGCAATGGTCTATAAATTTTTCGACAACTATGTTGCGAACATGATCTTCATGCACACAACGGTGATTCTTTTCCCGACCCTACTCTTGCACTTCGGCCACAGTTTTTTTTCCATAAAGCGAGACTGGTTCTTGCGAACGATCGACATCGCCTGCGGCCTCGGCGCACTGCTGTTTGGTGTTCACTTTCTTGTCCCAGGCATGGAAGGCTTCTATGTCATCTACCAGCTGCCGGCGCACGTCGTGCTGATTCTTGTCGCGATGATTCGCTTTATCTGGCTCAATTGGTCTGGCTACAAGAATGGCGTCGCTGCCTCTCGCGTTGTCGCAGCGGGGGGATTACTCTTTTTTCTGTGCGTGGCCGCCGAAGGGCTGTCTTACCTCGATTTTTTACCCATTATCAAGATGTCAGATATTGGCTTTCTTGTGCTGATATTTTCGATGGCAATGGCGCTCGCGATACAACTATCGAAAGTATGGCATGAAAAAGAAGAAGCGCAGAGACAGGCATTCGAATCGCAGGCTTTGCTGACGCGGGCATATGCGCGCTTTGTACCGCTCGAATTCTTGCAGCAGCTCAACAAGCAATCAATCACCGAGGTGAGCCTCGGCGATCAGGTGCAGAAAGACATGGGTGTCATGTTCTCAGATATTCGCGACTTCACGACGCTTGCTGAAACGATGCAGCCCGACGACCTGTTTCGTTTCGTAAACTCATACCTGTTTAGACTCGCGCCCATTTTCTCGCAGCACCAGGGCTACATAGACAAATATATCGGCGATGCGATCATGGTGCTCTTTCATGGCAATATGGATGCAGCCGTCAAAGGCTGCATCGCGGTGCTCGAAGACATCGTCGAATACAACCGTGACAGAGCTAAAGCCGGTTACAAGCCGATCAGCATCGGCATCGGCCTCAATTACGGACGGCTAACCCTCGGCACCGTCGGTAACCCTGAGCGTATGGACGGCACCGTACTATCAGACGAAGTAAACCTCGCGAGCCGCATCGAGGGCCTCACAAAACTCTACAAAGTCGATATGATTGTAACCGACAAGGTGGTGGGGCAACTTAGCGACCCCTCAGCTTTTGACCTCAGGCAAATCGATCGCGTACGGGTTAAGGGTAAGCTCGCCCCGACGACGATCTATGAGTGTTTCGCAACGGATAACATTGCCGTGCGCGAAAAGAAAAAAGCGATGCAAGGCCGCTGGGCGACTGCGCTGCAAGAATATTATGCGCGCCAGTTTAAATCGGCGCAGAGTCTTTTCGGTCAAATCGACGCAACTGTCGGCGGCGACAAGATAGCAAAGCTCTACGTTCGCCGCTGCCAAGAACTCGCGGTTGCCGAACTGGCTGCCGACTGGGATGGCACTCATTCACACAAATCAAAATAAGCCTTTATGGAAAGACTAAAAGCTTTTCTCAACTGGGCTCTCGCCAAAAAATGGAAGATAATCATAGCCGCGGCCGCAATCGCGCTCGTCGGCTCAACGGCGCTGCTGGTCGGCTCCTATGTTTCGTGGAGCCAACGCAAGGCGATGGCCCTGCAGGTTTTGGGCTCGATTGAAGCCGAACTGAAGGGCGAGCTCACAGAACGCGATAAAACCCCATTGCAGATTTTCGACCGCAATGGCACACTGATTGGCGAAATGAAACGCGCGGGGCAGCGCGAGATTCGCGCCGACAACCTCAAGCAGCACGAGGCTATCGTCTGGGCGCTATTGGCATCTGAAGACCGCAATTTCTACCACCACGGCGGAGTACAATTCAAATCGATCGCCCGTGCGCTGTTCGCTTCGCTGCGTTCGGGCGACGTTCAGGGCGGCAGCACGATCACGCAGCAGCTCGCGAAGCTTATTCTGAGCGAGGTCGAAACCGCCGAACAGGGAAAGTCGCAGAACGACACGACGAAAATTCGCAAACGCAGCATCTTCAATAAATTGTCGGAGTTCTATTGCACATGGTTTCTCGAAAGTAAATATGACAAACCCACGATTCTGGCAATCTACCTGAACAAAGTCTATTTGGGCATGCTCAGCGTCGGCTTCGAAGATGCGAGCTGGCGCTATTTTGGCAGGGCTGCGCGCAACCTGAGCCTCGCCGAAGCGGCGATGCTGGTCGGCATTGTGCCCGCCCCGTCGGTCTATAACCCTGCGGCTTCAATGCAACGGGCTTTGGCCCGGCAAAAGCTTGTGCTCAAGCTGATGGCTGAACACCCGTATGTTGTACAGCAGTCAAGGCGAGTCGATGTCGAGCGCATGCTGCGCGAGTTTCGCGAAGAGCATTCAGTACTGGAAAAATCCGCGGGAGAAAAAATTCTCTATTCGTCGAAAATTGGTAAGTACTATTATGCACGCAACTTCAAACTCAACCGCGCGCCCGATTTCTTGAATGAGGTCGAAAAGTTTCTGCACCGTAACTACACGACCGACGACCTGAAAACCCGCGTGCTGCGCGTCGACACAACGCTCGATGTGCGCACGCAAGAGCCAGCCGCGCAGCTGCTGGGCAATCGGGTGGCCGAGATTCGCAAAACGCTGCAGAAAGAAAAGCAGCAACTACTGGCAAAGAACAACAAAGCCGGCGCTGAAACGGTACAACTGATCGAAGACGGCATCAACGGCAGTTATGTCGGGCTCAACCCTGAGAACGGCTACATCGAAAGTCTGGTCGGAGGTTATGAATACAAGAGTTCGTCGCCGATAAACCGGGCATTTTCAATCTACCGGCAACCCGGCTCAACGATCAAGGCGCTGGTCTACGCCCTGGCGATGCAAGAAAAGATTATTAACCCATCAACGATCGTCGAAGACAAGGCCATCAAGATCGGCGGGTATTCGCCGAAGAACTGGTACAAAGGTTACAAGGGCAAAGTGACTGCCCGCCAGGCATTCGCGCTGTCAATGAACACGATTCCGGTAACGCTGCTGCAAGAGATCGGCATGAGCAAGTTCACCGACACGATGGCGCGCGCAGCCGGCCTTACCGAGGCAGAAATGGCGCAGCGCGTCGGCGATCGCAAAAATCTTGCCATGGCTCTGGGTGCGATTGAACTTTCGCCGATTGAACTCGCGCGCATCTATGCGACGATCGCTTCGGGCGGTTATGCAGTTGAACCCGTGATGATTTTGAAAGTCACAGATTTCGACGGCAATGCGATTTACACCGCTGACCAAACTAAGCCGCGCGAGCGCCTGCTCGACCCGGTAGCCTGCGCCATGGTGCTGAACCTGATGCAGGCCGTAATTTCGAGCGAGGGCACGATGCCCATAACGGCAAAAGAAGTGAGCGGCATCGCAGGCGGCAAGACCGGCACGGTGCAATCTCCCTCTGCGGCAAAAGCGAAGTGGAACAACCGCTCAGGCATTCGCGACACATGGTTTGTCGGCGCTCTGCCGCAACAAATCAGCGTCATCTGGGTCGGGCATGAACGGGGTGCGCCGTTCGCGGGTTCGGGCAGCGGCACCGCAGGCGCAGTGTGGAAAGACTTCTCAAAACAATATGTGCAGCTGCACCCCGAGAACCGGCAATTTCTGCCACCGCTTGAATCGGGTTTTGTAAAACTCGACATCTGTGGTGAGCTCGGGCTCATCTTGAAACCCGAATACCCGTGTAAGTTTCCTGTTGCCGGTCAGGTGTATTTTGCAGAAAATGAAACTGAACTTGCAGAGCGCACGAGCGCATACATCGCCTCTCTGCCGCCCGAAACGACCGTGGTGGGCACGCGCACAGATGCCACGGCGCCAGTTGCGCCACCGAAGGCAGAACTCGGGGGCATCGGCGCCGTTGAGCTTGACGAGAACCCGGTCGAAGTTCCCGATTTATATAACTAGCAGGCTCCGGAAAAACTCCCGAAAAAGCGAAAAGCCTCGTCGTTTGCAAGAGCAAACGACTGCTAAAGCGCGTCGTCGCTTGCAAGCAAGCGACTTTGCTGCTTTTCGCTTTTTCGGTTCCGGGAGCCTGCTAACAGTTTCCTTTTTTGGGAAACGGGTAGCCGCATTCAGTAATCGGGAATACTCTGGCCGGCAACGTAGAGTGCGAATTCGCTTGACGGTCCGTTATATACATACCGTTCGGTATAAAGTGAATCCAAATTAGCCAACCGCGGAGGTTTTATGACGACAGGACTTTCAGGCAAAACATCAGAAAGATTAGAAAGCTTTGGCGAGCTTGAGCTTTGGTTGCTCGGTCAAGATGCAATTGAAGAGTTCAATCGCCATGTCTACACGGTTTATAACGAAGCTTTCGGCCCGGTACCCATGGAAGAGATAGCTCCGGCTGCATATGAAAACTTTTCGCGGGCGCGGGTTTGCGGTGTGAGGCACGCCTCTGGCAAACTCGTCGGTACCTGGGGGCTTATCGTGCGTGAACTCGGCGGCCATGAGGCGCCGCTGCCCACCGAAAAGGCGTACGGACTCGATCTGAGAAAGACAGTACAAGACCTCGGCGCGAGCGAAGTAACGCATGTCTTCAACGGCTGGCGCACGGCTATCAACAAAGAAGCACTGGTGGAGTTCAAGATCGATCGCACGCAATCGATTTTTATTTTTGACCTGCTGCTGCGCGGGTTAACGCAAGACTTTGCGGGAAACGAAAATGCTTTTTTAGGCATCGCCGACATGGAGATGCTGGTCTATAAATACCATCGCCGCATCGGTATACCATGGCAACAGATCGGCGAAGCAATTCACTTCTGGAACCGTGACCGTTACCCGTTCGCCTTCAAGCTTGGTGAATACCGAGACTACATGCGCGCACACCATGCTGAACGGGCGGCGTTCTTGTTTGACAAAGACCGCGGCGCTGCCTGAATAACTTTGTCCGCATGAAAGCGACTGCTCCATCACCGACACGGCAAATTATTCTTGAGAAAGCCGGTGCGCTCTTCTACCGACACGGCTTTAACAACACCGGTATGGATGAAATCACCCGCGTGGTCGGCGTCAAGAAACCAGCGCTGTATTACCATTTTGAATCGAAAAATGCGCTCGGCAATGCCTACATTGAATATCGTGCCCACATGCTCTTCGAAATGCTCGACAGTCTGCTGGCCCGTGCCGGCTCATTGGATAAATACCTGTCGAGCTGGGCGACTGCGCTGATAATGCTGGCGCGGCGCGGTGAGTTTTACGGGTGCCCTTTTACCGCATTTGCGAGCGAGCTTGCGGGAGACGAACGTCCGTATTTTGAGGTAACGCTTGGTCAGGTAGAGGCTCAGTGGCTCAGAGTGCAAGAAATGGCCTACCAGAAATTTTATCCTCAGGGCCGGTACGCCGCCGAAGTTGCACGAAAAATTCTGATTGTTCACACAGGCTGCGTGATGCTTTACCGCGCCTCGCGCGACGAGAAATATCTAAGGCAACTCAAAGCTGAGTTTGCAGCGGTTGCCAAATCGGCGGCGGAAAAGCGCTAACGACGCTCGAATATACTTTCGAGATGCAGCGCAATCTCATGCTGATCAAATGGCCGCTCGACATAACGATTGAAGCCTGCAAGCAATGCGTCAGGCTCGAGTGCGCAGCCGGCATCGGCGCAGGCGACAAGAATCGCCCCGCTGCCGTTTTCGCGAATGATGCGCGCCACTTCAAGCCCTGACATATCGCTGAGATCGAGCCCAATAAACACGACATCGTAGTGCAGACTCAGACTCGCATGCAGACCATCTTTGCCGCTTTCTGCGGTATCGGCCCGGCACTCACTGTGCGGCGTGAGGTGCTCTGAAAGCACGCGTCGGCTAACGGAATTGCTGTCGATGATTAAAAAGCGGGCTGGTCGGGTATGATCGATGACGCGAATTGTCTGCCTTGGCTGCTGCAATACCTGCCCGGCATAACGTTCGGCAGCGAGCGATTGACGCTTGAGTTCAAGCCCAATCTGGCGCAGCCGGCTCTGCAGCGTTGCCCGGTTCTGGTTCTTGTCACCCAAAAGCTCGATCACGGCAAAAAGTTCTGCGTAGGCCGCCTGCAGTTTTTCGGCTGAAGCCGAAGGTGGTGTGCCAAGTGGCAACTGTTGAGACTTCACGGCAAATGCGCGCTGGCCGAGCGAAGCGTAAAATGATCGGAACAGTATAAATCCGTATATATTGAGCGCGACCAGCATCGCAATTACAGCCGCCGCTCCCGCGTAGAAACCCGTCTGGTTTTGGGCGTTACTGATGTGCACCGCGAGAACCATGAGCGCCACGGCCGCGTACGCGACGCTAAACAAAATGAGGATTGTCGAGCGTTCTAAAAACAGATGCCGTTCTTTGAGAATTTTGCGCTTGCAGTACTGAACCACCATCGCTGTGCCAAAAAGCGCAGCGATGGCAAATGAGGCAATTTTCACGCCGTGCAGAATTGCGGTGAGATTGCTGATGATGTTCGCGGTCATCAGGCGCAAAATATCACCCGTGCCTGCGAGTAGCCAGGCAGAGAAGATCAATAGGGCAACTTCGTGCCCTGAAATGGAACGGCTGAGAAGTCGTGTACGTATCAAAACGTACAAAATAGGGACGGCGAACCCGCCGAGGCGCAACAACTGCAGTGCGAGCCTGCGCTCAGTTTCGGCCAACACCCGGGTTGCGGCATCAAATACATGAATGCCAATCTGCAAATAAACAATAAAGAATACAATATTCAGCAAAAGAGGGGCGACCAGATACGTCACCGCGCGGTGCATTCGGGTGGGCATGAATGTCGCGTGCATACGGCTGGCCGAAATGCTATTCTGCGCCAGCAATGCGAGCTTTTTTACCGAAACCGCAGTCAAATCACAATCGGCTGAGAAGCTTCATTCGCGTTGCCTTACCGCTTCGTACAGAAATACGGCTGCCGCCGCTGCGACATTCAGCGAATTCATGTGCGAGGGCATGGGTATTTCAACGATCTCGTCACACGCAGAAATCACCGCGTCGCTGAGGCCCGGCCCTTCTGCACCAAAAACAAAACAGACGTCGCCGCAGAGATCTACCGCTGACAGCTTCTTTGCATCGGGGCTCAGATCGGTCGCCAGACACCGTACACCGTGGGCGCGCAACCGGCTTATGGTCGCGAGCAGGTTCTCGCTGCGCACAATCGGCATTTCGAATATGCTACCCATAGAGCCTGAGACTGAACGTCTCTGAAACGGGCTGACGCAGGTTTCACCAACAATAAGAAAATGCGCGCCAAACGCGGCACAGCTGCGCACAATCGCACCGAGGTTCTCGGCGCTCGCAATACCCTCAACGGCGGCGACAAGCAGCGGCCGAGAAGAGCTCGCGAGCAGGGTGTCGATATTCGGTTGCGCAAGAATTTTGCCAACGGCGAGTGCGCCTTGGTGCACGTGGTAGCCAGTGATTTTCTCCAGGAGCACTTTGTCGCCGATGTACACGATAATTTCATCTTCGACGCGGCTGCGCAGCGCTGATTCTATTGCTGCAAACCATTCTTTCGTGAGCAGCACAGAAATGACCCCGAAGCGGCTTGCGAGAAGCCGTTGAACAACTTTCGCATTGGTGGCGACGAAGATGCCCGCCTGCTCGTGCTCATCGACCTGGCGCAGGGTGCGGTAGGGTTCGAGTTCAGGTGTGTCGAATGATTCGATAGAACTGATGAGCAGCTTCGCCATGTTTCTTGCTGAGAGACCAGCTCTGGCTCATACCGTCAACGGGCTTCACCAGGTTTACACCCCTGTAACGTTCGCTACATTGCCACGTGAGCGCAGCGATTGAAATTCCCAGACACTGGAGTTCGACCTTTCTCTCGAACAAGACACTCTCAGAAGTGCGGATGTATTTGCGTCACGATAAATCTTTCGTCACGGAGTTTAATCCTCACCCCGGGGCCGAAGGCCCAAAAGCCCACGCACACGGCGGATTTCTCGCGAGCATTCTCGACGAAACCATGGGCAGCGCGTGCTGGTACAATGGCCTGCCGGTGCTCGCGGCGAATCTTTCGGTGAAGTACCGGCGCTCGGTGCCGCTCGCGGGCCACTACCTCTGCGAGGCAAAGATCGACCGGCTCGAAACGCGGCGCGCGATGGTGAATGCGCGCATCTACAAAGACGATACGGTCTACTGCGAAGCGACGGGCGTTTTCGTGCGCGTGCCGATTGAGCTCTTGAAACAACAACCCGACATGGCGCGCATGGTCGAGGTGGTCGAATCGATTAAGTCGGGGCAAAGTATCGAAGAACTCATTGAACTCGATCGGGCGCGGCGCGCGGGAAAGCAGGTTGCGACAGAAGCTGCACCCGCAGGCGATGATTGGCAGGCACTGGCAGAGCGCGGGCAGAAACTGGCTGGCGACATTCTATCGCTGGCCGGTGATGTGGTCGGTCGCTGGTTGAGATGAGCATTCTCTCTGCTTGCCCCCGCATTACTTGCCCTGAGCGGAGCCGAAGGGATTCGGGGGCAAGCAGAGAACCCCTTTCCATTTTACGCACCCTCTCAAAGCCCGACCCTGCGGGCCTCGACAGGATTCGTGGGAGACCTATACCGTGGTGTGGGTGCGGGGTTGCTGACCGAAGGGGCTAGATCTGCAAGCGTGTCATTTGACAATTTGCCGTTTGCGGGGGCGCTCGTGAATGGAAACCAATGGCGCCTCTAGTCATGGCGCATGCGCTTCGGCCGCGGGGCGAACATAGCCTAACAGAATTCTGTCATCGTCATGGATAAATTTCCCGATACGAAAACGTGCAAGTACAATAGTAGATAGGATTTTAATCCTATCTTTGCAAATTCTGGTTGATGCCACCGGCGCTGTGCCTTGACCTGCCCGTAGGGAGGGCAACGTGCTGCCACGCACGGTATGTCCCTCGATTATTGATAGTGATAAAGATGCTTTGGTTCTGCAAAAAGAAGGCGGACTTTACCGTGCGCACAACCGGCGCTGTCATCTTGATCTATACCGTTTGGGCGGGAAATATCAACGCCATTGGGGTTAAACCCAAATCGATTGGCAAAACCAAACCGATAACGATCGTCGCACCCAAGAAACTATTGTTTTTGCCGTTCTACAACGAGGCAGCAAACAAGAACTTTGCGTGGCTCGAGACCACGATCGGCCACTCGCTTCACGAATCTGCAAAAAAGAAATACAACTATGAAAAGATCGACGACAGCGACTTCAGCGTCTACTTCATCAACAAGGGTTACGCGGCGAGTGATCTCTACAACTTTGAAAAGATCGCAAAAATCGCGCACGACCTCGGCGTCGACGGTGTCATCTACGGAACCTTCAAACCCGACGCAGGCAAAGCAAATGTTGTCGTGACGGGAAAAATCCTCTCGGTTATCGATCGCGAAATTATCGCTGAAAAAACCATTACCATGCCGGTGTCTGCCGAGATGTTTGAATCGGTCGAAGAAGTATCGCAGGCGCTCGGCGAAAATATCAAGAACCTGTTTTATCCGTCTGACAAAGGGGCGCTCACGCGCGCGGCAGTGCTGCCCGGCTGGGGGCACACTTATAAACAACGCAAGACCTGGGGTTATATCTGGGGTGGGTTTTTCTGGACAGCGGCGAGCTTTACCGCCATTTCAACCGTGCAATATGTTCGCTACACTATCTTGTACAAGAACTATGAGCCCGAACATTTCAGGTCAGCATCAGGTGGTGTAGGATTTCAAGACCAGACTGCGGCACAGGCGCAGTTTGACAGTTACGGCTCTTCTATCAAAACCTGGGGACTGATGACAGTGATCGGACTCGCCAGCGTGACGGCAATCTATCTGGGTAATTTGTTTCACGCATACTTTATCAATCCCGACGTTGTTGCAAATTCGGGTCTCAGCGCCACGAACAGCGGAGCTCAGTTGCGCATTCAAATAATGCCGGAAGCCGACCTGAATCGAGTCGCAACGGGCCTCAATGCTCCGCTCAGGGGGGAAGTCTCACTTGTTTGGAGATTCTAAGGAAATCTCGCAGCCATGGGCTTAAGCCCATGGCTGCGAACCGAGGAAAATATGAAGAAGACACGAACCAACAATAGAATTCGCATTGCAATTTTGCTCACGGTAGCCACGGGTTTAAACCCGTGGCTACCGGTGTTCATACAATGTGCATATAATCCGAATGATAATTGCCTCAACCCGGCTTCTTCATGCTTTGTACCCGACAAAGAGCCGCCGACAATTGCAAACTCAAGCCCAGCAAATGGTGCGACGATTCGTTCGGCGTCTGATCTCGTTACCATTACGTTTTCTGAGCCGGTAAAAAATGCGACCGTGACATCAAACTACGTATTCAGCGGCGTTGGTGGTTCGGGGCTTGCAGCTGCCTCCGTAAACAAAATCAACGATCGCGAATACCGACTTACGGTTACTGGCGTACTCGGCCAGGGGGCGGTTGCACTATCAATTAATCAGATTACCGATTGGGCAGGAAACCCGTATACCGGCGCACTCAATTTTACTGCCAGCCAAGATCTAAACTGGACGCAGACAGATTCTCTAACCTCGCGGCTTTGGACAAACCTCGCCTTCGGCAATAACCGGTTTGTGCTGGTTTCTTCGGGTACGAACTTCAATAAATTCTCAATTGATAACGGGCACACCTGGGCAGACGCGACAAACCCAAATGGTTCCTGGAACAATATAATCTATGGCGGTGGATTGTTTGTTGCCACCGCTGGTTCAGGAACTGATCGTATAATGACTTCGCCCGACGGTATTACCTGGACTGTAAGAACGCAACCCGAAGCCAACAGTTGGAGTTCTGTTGCCTATGGGAACGGATTGTACGTGGGCGTCAGCTCCTCTGGAACCAATCGAGTCATGACTTCAAGCGACGGCGTAACCTGGATCAGTCAACCCGTGACAATTGACATCGGGTGGGCCGTTATAGCCTATGGAAACGGTAGTTTTGTGGCGTTAGGTTCGTCTGGCGGGGCCGCCGAAAGGGCCATGAAATCCACCGATGGTATCAACTGGACTTACCACACGCTGCCCGAAAACAACGCCTGGCGCAAAATCGTTTATGCTGAAGGATTGTTCGTAGCTATTTCTAATGCTGGTACGACCAGAGTCATCACTTCACCCGATGGGGAAAACTGGACAGGCAGAACGGTTCCGAATCAATCATGGTACAATCTGAGTTACGGGGACGGTTTGTTTGTTGCGATAGCGCTCTCAACAAATCTCACCATGCGTTCGACGAACGGCATCGACTGGACATTAAACACTGCTCTATTGCCCGGTAGTGGTTCGTGGAATAGTGTGGCTTTTGGCAATGGCACTTTCGTGACCTGCATGCAGAGCTCAGTCACCTGTGCCTGGGCGAGTTGGCCTTAAAGAAGTGTCAACCAACTCAATGTTAAAAGCCGTACAAACACTTCACCCGCGCCAAAAAGCAATTCCAGTTCACCACCTTGCTTTCCATTTTACGTCCCCTCTCCAAGCACCACGATGACCCGTGCCGGCGCCGGGTCTACCCTTCGATAACGCGCCTGCGATAGCCCCCAACGCGACTGCCGAAGAGCTGCTGCATTCGGTCTTCGGCTACTCAGCATTTCGCCTCGATCAGAAGCGCATCATCGAAAGCGTGCTCGCGAAACAAGACACGCTGGTGATTATGCCGACGGGCGGCGGTAAGTCGCTCTGCTACCAGATACCCGCACTGATGTTCGAGGGTCTGACGATTGTGGTTTCACCATTAATTTCGCTGATGCAAGACCAGGTCTCGCAGCTGAGTGAGCTCGGGGTGCGCGCAGTGTGCCTCAACAGCTCGCTCGACTTGATGGAATATGAAGAGAACGCCTCGGCCGTTCGCTCGGGAAAGGTCAAGATGCTCTACCTCGCCCCAGAGACGCTGTTTCTGCCGCGCACGCAGGCGCTCTTGAAGGGAATACGCGTTGACTGCCTCACGATCGACGAGGCGCACTGCATCTCTGACTGGGGCCATGATTTCAGGCCCGAATACCGCAAGCTTGTCGAAGTGCGCGAGAAGTTCGCCGATGCGGTGACGATTGCGCTGACCGCCACGGCGACACACCAGGTGCGCGCTGATATTAAGCGCCAGCTGCTGATACCCGACTCACACGAATTTGTTTCGAGCTTCAACCGCGAAAATCTGATTCTGAATGTTATACCCAAAAGTTCACCCGACTCGCAGGTGCTGCAGATTCTGCGCGACCACCCGAACGAATCGGGCATCATTTACTGTTTTTCGAAAGCGCAGGTCGACGAGCTCGCCACCATGCTCACCTCACGCGGTTTTTCAGTAAAACCTTACCACGCTGGGCTTGCCGATACGATGCGCGCCAAGAACCAGCAGCTATTCATTCGTGACGACGTGCAGATCATTGTCGCGACGATTGCGTTCGGCATGGGCATCAACAAACCCAACGTGCGTTTTGTCATTCACTACGACCTGCCGAAAAATATCGAGAGCTATTATCAAGAGATTGGGCGCGCTGGCCGCGATGGTCTCAAGGCCGATTGTTTTTTGCTCTATTCGCACAGCGACAGCCAGAAGATCAAATTCTTCATTTCGCAGAAAGAAGAGGCGGAGAAGCGCACGGCCTTGGCGCAGTTGGCCAACCTCGTTGCTTATGCGGAGTCAGATGCGTGTCGGCGCTATACGCTGCTTGAATATTTCGGCGAGCAGGCACAAGACCGGTGCGGTGCCTGCGATATCTGCCTGAATCCCCCCAAAGACAAAATCGACCTCACCGTGCCGGCGCAGAAGTTTATGTCTTGCGTGAAACGTTCGGGCGAGCGCTTCGGCTCGGGGTATATCGTCGACATTCTGCGCGGCGCGAAGAACCAGAAGGTGATCTCGAATGGCCATGAATCGCTTTCAACGTTCGGTATCGGTCGCGAACTCTCGAAGCCGGCTTGGCAAAATCTGGGCCGGCAGCTCGTGCAGCAGGGGCTGCTCAAACAAGACCCTGAGTATGGCAGTCTCACGCTGACGGCGCAGGCGATACCGGTGCTCAAGGGTGAAGCGCAGTTTTGGGGTAAGATTGTATCAGACACCCCACCCCGCCTACGGCCCCCCTCCCCTTCAAAAGGGGAGGGGCCGGGGGAGGGGACATCAGAACTCTTTGAAATCCTACGCAAGAAGCGCAAAGAGCTTGCTGACGAACACAACCTCGCGCCCTACATGATTTTTTCGGACAAGAGTTTGGTAGACATGTGCGCACAACTGCCGCAGAACCGGGAGGCATTTTTAGAAGTGCATGGGGTCGGCGAAGTTAAGTGGCTGCGCTATGGTGAGCAGTTCTTGTATCTGATAAAAGAATACGCGGCAGACTCTCTCAATTAAAGATGAAAAAGATCAGCAACCAGGCCACCAGAGCGCGCAAGAATGTTCAACAGAGAATCACCAATATTCCGGAGAAGATGCGGGCTCCTTTACGAGTGAACAGGGAACCGCCATCGGTCAGGTTCGCCGTCTGGAGCTTTACCAGCGGGGCACTGTCTATTTGGTCCATTCTCTTAGTGACACAGTGGTATGGCGACACTCTGTTGATCGGCTCTTTCGGGGCTTCTGCCGTTTTGCTCTTTGCCGCACCTTCAGCCGAGCTATCGCAGCCGCGCAATCTCATCGGGGGTCATCTGATTTCAGCCGTGATCGCTGTATTGCTTGTGAAGCTATGCGGCCCGAATTTTCTCGCTATTGGGCTAGCGGTCGGGCTTGCGATCGCGGCGATGTATCTGACACACACGCTTCACCCACCCGGTGGCGCAACCGCGCTCATCGGCGTTATGGGTTCTGCCGGTTTCGATTTCGTGCTTGTGCCCGTGCTGCTCGGCACAGTTATTCTCTTGCTCAATGCAATGCTGGTAAACAACCTCGTGCATCACCGCAAGTACCCGCGGGTTTGGTTCTAGCCAATACGGGTCGGCTGGCTAGACTGCGTCGCCCCTTTACCCCTCTTGCGCGTTCGTCAGTTTCTTGACATTCAGCTCGGCGATAATCAGGCGATCGAGCACAATCTTCAGCAGGTCGAACAGAAACTCGGGGTCTGACTTCGCCAGCTGCATGAAGATCGATTTGTCGAGCCGCGCGATTTTTGCCGTCGGGCTGGTGACGATTGCAGACGCCGTTCTCGGAATATTCTTCAGCAGAGCCAACTCGCCGAAAAATTTACCCGGTGTGATTGTGTTCACTTTGAGCTGCGTGTTCTTGTTGGTGATAAATATCGAAACTTCGCCTTCGATAACGAAGTACATGTTGCCGTCGCCCTCTTGATCTTCTTTGAAAATGACGTTACCCATGGTAACCGTGCGGCTGGCGAGCTGGTGCAGGTATTTTGAAAGATCCACGGCGCAAAACCCCGATGTAAATCGGCAACCGTCAATAAATTTTCGGTTACACCCCACCCTACCTTCGGCCCCTGCCCCACGCTGCGAAGTGAGCCGTGCAGATTACCGTACTGACATACAACATTCACAAAGCGATCGGCACCGACCGCAAATTTGACCCTGAGCGTATTGCGCAGATCTGTGAGGCCGAAAAGGCAGACATTGTTGCCTTGCAAGAGGTCGACAGCGGTGTGCCGCGCAGCCGCCACCTCAACCTGGCAGCTGTGCTCGGCGAGCGCCTCGGCTTTCACCACCGCCTCGGCGCCAACGTGAGACTAAAAGTCGGTGTTTATGGCAATGCAACGTTGTCGCGCTGGCCATTCGTCTCAGGGCACAACCTCGACCTGACGTGGGGCATTAAAAAAAAGCGAGGATGTCTCTGCGATACGATTCAGACCCCAGCTGGCGACCTGCTCGTCATGAATTTTCACCTGGGTTTGTCGCGCATCGAACGGCACTTTCAACTGAAAAAGGTATTAAAGTCAGACCTGCTGCAAACGCACTCAGAGCTGCCGATAGTCATGCTCGGCGACAGCAACGAACGCACGCGCTACCTCGACCTGTTTCTTGAATCTGCCGGTTTTGCCAACGCGGCAGGCGACCTGAAACGTAAGCTCAAGACCTGGCCTTCGTTCGCACCAATCTGGAACCTCGACAAAGTTTTCTATAACAACAAGTGTGAATTGGTCGAATACCAGGTAGTGAAGAACAAACTCACCCGCGTTGCTTCAGACCATTTGCCAGTGAAGGTTGTACTAAGAGTGTGATTGCTCAATACAACCCCGCAGCTGCACAGGGCTGCTTAACAAACTCGTTGGCATTACCCTGAACATGCTCGATCTTCGCAGCACGTCTGCACTCCACCGCGTCGACCGGGTCTGCTTTGTCCCATGCCTCGAAAAGTTTCTGCGCCTTATTGCCAATAATACCCCGACCGGGATACGCAGCGTTCATGTAAAAATAGACCCGGGCTATATCACCGCGAATTTCGGGGCGTGGTTCGGTTACCCGATCTTCGACTTCAAAATCACAGGCGCCATAATTGCGCGCCTCACCCTCAATAATACCAAAACGATAGTTGCGGCGGTCTGCGTTCAGTTCACCAATTTCGGGTACGAGGTTATAGAGATCAGCTTCCATAAGGCGGTAGGTGGCACTCGCTTTGCCGGCGCACCGGCGCCCCTTGTAACGTGTGCCATTGGTGCGCACGCAATCTGCATGGCCGTCGCGCCATTCGGCAAAACTTTTGCCAAAGTTTTCTGCAGGCACGATATGCTCGATTTCGGTGCGGTTGGCGCGCGCGTTGTCGTTCAGCGGCACATAACCGCAGCTCGCACGATCGATGCCTTCAGCTGAGAAAGCGCAATTGCAGTAGAAGGTGCGGTTTTCTGGAGCAGCAATCTGGTAAACAAGCTGCTTTGCTTTTCTGAAATTTGCGATCGATATATTTCCATCGGGCCAAATGCACGTGACCAGAAAACCGAGAGTGGCAGCGCGAAGCCAACGAATGTGCACGCCTTCTCGCTAAAAAGAAAGTCGCGCCCCGGCGCTCAGAAGATAGCCGGCATAACTCGTGTCTGACGCGCCGGGTGAGCTGACGGGCTGGTTCACGCCGTTCACAGCATAACTGCGAGTTACCAATGCCGAACCAGGTGAAGCGGTGAATCCCCCCTGAAAATAGAGAGCGAAATCTGCGGCGAAAGGTATCTGAAAACCGACAAGTGCGTTGTAAAAAATGCCGCCCGCAGTAGAGCTCGCGATATAGGTGCCACTGCCTGTCGTGCCCGTGTCTTTAAAACTGATCGTGTCTTTGCCGATCGTCAGGCGAACATAGGGCATAATCACCTGTAGCACTTCGAGCTGAACCTTTGCATCGAGGCCGAAGCGGGCAATCGTCATCTCGTCTTTGGTCTCGCCGGGCGCCGGGTCGCTGGTACTCTGTGCCGCATAACCGAGCGACGGCCCAAAGCCGATAAGCAGGGTCTGCGGAATGCCGAATGTGAGATGCGCATAGCCTGTGAAAAGGGGCCCGGCAAACGCAGTCGTTTGGGTCGTTGCCAGAGAGGGGTACGTGCGCGCAGTCAGGCGCGGATTGAAATAGCTCGCGTCGGCCCCGAATTCGAGACCTGCAGAAGCGGCGGTGGTGGTCACAACTATAACCGCGAGAACGCGCAAGAGTTTCATGTAAGCGCGCTGCACCGCCGTGACGTTATGTAAAGCAGCTTCATTGCAAAGCGAAAAATTGCTTACGCTTTCACCCGCGATGCAAGACCTGCAAAATCAAAACTAAATGGTGGCAAGAGGCGGTAATCTACCAGATTTATCCGCGGAGTTTTAAAGATACGAATGGCGACGGTGTAGGCGATCTGCCCGGCATACGGGAAAAGATCGGTTACCTGAGCGAGCTCGGCGTCAATGCAGTCTGGCTGTCGCCGATCAACACCTCACCGATGCTCGATTTTGGCTATGACATCTCTGACTACAGGGGAATTGACCCTCTGTTCGGCAGCATGGCCGACTTTGACGCGCTGCTCGCAGAACTGCACAGCAACAATATCAAACTGCTTCTCGACCTTGTGGTCAACCATACATCCTCATTGCACCCATGGTTTGTCGAAGCGCGTTCGTCGCGTGAAAGTGCGAAGCGCGATTGGTATATCTGGCGAGAGGGTGTAAAAGACAAACCACCACATGCCGCAAGAGAGGGCCTCCATGCCCGCGGCAAAGTTCGTGGCCTCGTGCCACCAAACAATTGGCAGAGCGTCTTTGGCGGCCCGGCGTGGACATGGGATGACGCGACGGGCGCCTGGTATCTGCATTCGTTTCTCGCCGAGCAGCCCGATCTGAACTGGCGCAACCCAGAAGTTAAAGAAGCCGTTTTCGCCGACATCGAATTTTGGCTTAAGAAAGGTGTGGATGGATTTCGTTTAGACGTTGTGAACCTCTATTTCAAAGACGCGCAGTTTCGCGACAACCCTTTGCGGCTGTGGGGCTGGCGTTACCCTCGCCCATACGAATTTCAGCGGCACGTGCATGACATGTCGCAGCCCGAAATGCATCCGCTTCTGAAAGACCTGCGGCAGCTGCTCGACAGGTATAATGCAACTTCGGTGGGTGAGGTGCTCGTCGATTTTACCGGAGACCCCGAGCTTGCGGCGAGTTATCTTGGCGATGGCGACGAGTTGCACATGACCTTCGATTTCACGCTGCTGTACCAGAAATGGAATGTTGCCGACATCGCCAAAACGCTGCGCAACTGGTACGCTGCGTGCGGCGATAACTGGCCGACGCTGGTCTTGGGCAACCACGACCAAGACAGAGCGTACTCGCGCCATGCAAAGGGCAAAGAGAGCGATGCACGCGCAAAGATTCTCGCCGCGCTTCTGTTAACGGCCAAGGGAACACCCTATTTATACTATGGCGACGAGATTGGCATGAAGAACGGCAAAATCGCGCGCCATGAACTGCGCGACCCGGTGGGCATTCGTTTCTGGCCGCTGACAGTCAGCCGCGACCCGGCGCGCACCCCCATGCTCTGGAATTCTGCAGCCGGTGCGGGGTTCAGCGAAAGCCAGCCCTGGCTGCCGCTCAACGACGATCATGCCGACAGAAATCTTGAGGCACAACAAGTAGATAACGGATCTATATGGCATTGGCACAGGCAGTTGCTGGCCTTACGCAAGCAGCATGCAGCCCTGCGGCGTGGCGACTGGAGCGAGATTTATGGCGGAAAAGACGTATTGGCATTTCGGCGCACTGACGAACGCGAAACCATCGATGTTTTCCTGAATTTTTCAGATCGTGCGAGCGTGATTGCGCCGCGCACGGGCGAAATCTTGCTGTCGAGTCACGGGCGAACGACGATGACGAATGAACTGGCGCCTTATGAAGCCATTATGATTTCCCTGTTGCCCCCGAATTAATTCGGGGGCAACAGGGTATTATCGCCAGCCCTGAATTCAATCACAAACCTCGTAAACTTACCTGGCTCAGACTCAACCTCAATCGTCGCACCCATTTGGCGGCAGCTTTCGGCGACGATGCTCATACCAATGCCCCGGCCCGCCAGTTCTGAAACGCCTTCGTGCGTAGAAACCTCGCTCTCAAAAATGAGCATCAGCCGCTGATCCGCGTCCATTGACTCGAATTGCGCCGACGTCAGTCGCCCTGTTTCGATAAGGCGCTCACCCAACCTCTCGGTATGGATGCCGCGGCCGTCGTCTTCGATGATCACAAAGATTTTCCCGTCTTGCTGGTGACTGATAAGCTGTACTCGCCCCACTTCAGGTTTACCCGCGGCAAGCCTCGTCTCTGGAGCTTCGATGCCATGAACAGCCGAGTTGCGCACGAGCTGAACGAGCATGTCTTTCACATTCTTGCGCAATTGAGGCGCAATCAGGCCAGAGCGAAACCCGTCAAAAACCAGCAACGCCTTCTTATGCTGCGAGGCTGCTGCTTTTTCAAGCGCTGCCGCAACAGAACGCACAGTCAGATCAGCAGATTTCTGCTGGCCGAAAGCCTTCTGAAATACCTCAATTTTTTCAAGCCATGCCCGCAGTTCATTCGCCAGATTCTCGAGTTCAGAAACGGGAGCGGCGAGAGATACAACATGCCCTGCCAAAATCTCATCTTTGTTGAGCACGCTCTCAATAATGCTCTCTGTCTGGTGCGCCAGCTCAGTAAGAGCCTGAAAATTCAGCAGCGAAGAATTCCCTTTGATTGAATGCACGATTCGGTAGATGTCGAGCAGCATCGCCCGGCGATCTGGCACCGCCCCTGCGGCATGACGTTCGAGTGTCTGACTCACTTCGAGCAGGTCTTGGCGCAGGTCGGCGAGAAACTCGCTGAGCGTTGCGGGTTCAGATTGCAAGATCGCCAGCAGCATCTCAATGTGGCGCCGGTTCTGCGCTTCGGTTCGTTCGAGCTTTTGCTGCAGAGCGATTTCGTGCGAGATATCGCTGACGGTAACGAGCAGGTGATCGACACGGTTATTTGCATCATTCATGACCCTGCCGAACCGAAATCGCAGAAACTTCTGCTTTTCACCACCCGAAAACAAACCCTTGATCTGTGATAACGGGTTGAGCCCCAATAATACGTTCTGTTTGCGCTGCGGCTCGAACATCAGCTCGAGAAAGAGTTTCGTCTTATCGATTGTCGCAGAATCGAAAAACTGCGAGAGTATCTCGAGAAAATTCTTACTCCTCAACTCGGTTTGCTCAAGAATGACGCCGAGGGCCTCTGAATGACTACCGCCGATAATGAAACGGTCGCCGCTGCGGTAGAGCAAGAAAAGCCCCTCTTCGACGGCCCGCAAAATCTGGTCGGTTTCAGCTTTCGCGAGTGCGAGCTCGGCGGTGCGTTCGATGACGCGCTCTTCGAGTGAATTTCGCTCGGCAGCAAGTTCAGCATAGGCGCGTGCATTTTCAAGACAAACCCCGACCATTGCGGTAAATGCACTCAAGAGCTCTTCGTCTTCGTGCGTGAAGCTATGTTCATCGAGCTTGTTTAAAACCTGAATAGCGCCGATAATCTTGCCGTCTTGATTATGCACCGGCATACAAAGAATCGACCGGGTGCGATAACCTGTCTTCAGGTCATTGTCGCGGTTGAAGCGCGCGTCGCTGTACGCATCGGTGATATTCACGGTTTCACCCGAATCGGCGACGAAGCCGATAATGCCTGCGCCACGCGGCAGTCGAATTTCGTTGCCGTCGAGGGTTACCGATGCGTAAATTTCATTGCGTGCCTCGTCGATCATGAAGATCGATGCTTTGTCGGCACTCATGACGATGCGCGCTTTGCTCAGAATTTCACCCAGCAGCTTCTTAAGCTCCATCGCGCCCATGAGTGAGCGCGAGACCTGCATGATCAGCGTGAGCTTGTTCAGCCGGTGCACCAGGCCTTTCACATCGGCAGCCCGCACGTAGCGCCTGTCACCCAGGTTCTGCACCAGATCGCTGAAGTTAAGCTCGCTGCTTTGCGCCATGGTTTTGGGGTGTCACTTTACCGTGAGCGCGTTGACGGGGCTCCATGCCGACTTGTCGGGAAGCGCCTCGTAGTCGGCTATGCGCTGCAGAATGAGCTTTGCCGAAAAATCTTGCTCGTGCAGTTCAAGAATCTTTGCAAACGCCTGCTTTGCCGCAGCCATGTCTTTCGCCATAAATGAGGATATACCCAGTTCTGAAAGCCGTTCGAGTTCAAGGTCTTCTGCTGTGGCTTCATCACGCCGGCGCAGCAGCTCATAGATTCGCACCCCGTGCTTCTTGCCCTTAACCACCACGACATCAAGCGCGCGCCCGATAATCTGGTCTTTGACCAGGTCGTATGTTAGCTCACTCGCAATAATCGATGTATTATACAGTTTGTTGATACCCTCGAGACGCGATGACAGGTTCACGGTATCACCCATGACCGTATAGTTCATGCGCTCAGTCGTGCCTATATTGCCCACCAGCACCGGGCCTGTCGCAATGCCAAACCGCGTGCGCAGTTGTTTGGCCCAGTGCCCATGCTCGGGCGATGCGGCAAGCTCGCGCAGGGCTTTGATACAACTCAGCGCAGCCAAACAGGCTTCAACTGCGTGCTGCGAGTCAGCTGCAGGGGCACCCCAGAATGCCATGATGCCATCGCCGATAAACTTGTCGATCGTACCCCGGTGCTTCATGATCGCCCGGGTCATAATTTCAAAATATTTGCCGAGCTTCTGCACGAGCTCGTCGGGTTCGAGCTGTTCGGCAAAAGTCGTGAAGCCCGCAATGTCTGTGAAGAGCACCGTGAGCACTTCGGTCGAACCTTCAAGCCGGGCCTCTTTACCGCTCTTGAGTAAGTCGCGCACGAGGTCTTTCGGCACATAACTTGCGAACGACCTTAATCCCCCTTTCATGTTTTGCAGATGCTGTTCCATTGCGCTGATTTCGGCAAAAAGACTCTGGTTCACCTTATTGCTGTCGATTTCAAGCCGACCGACCTTTTCCATGTCGAGCGAGATCGAGCGCAGCGGCGTTGAAATGAGGCGGGTGAAGACGACGGCAAGCATGAGCGAAAGCAGAATCGCAGCGACAGAAATTGCGTAAGCGCGCTTATAATTTTCTTTTACTTCGATAATACCCCTGAAATCTTGCTCGGGGGCGATGATGCCGATGATCCAGTGCAGGCCCTCGTCGATCTGAAAGCGCGAATAGGTCGCGAGAAAATTTTCGCCGTTGATGTCGAGGTCGAAATTGTACTGTGTGCGGTCTTTGAAATGCACTTTGCCGTCTTTGCCTTTCGTCGCATCGAGCTCCGCAAAAAATGCCTTGATGTTTGCGTCTGAAACATCTGCGACCTTCAGAATCTGCCCTTCGCCGCGCTGGCCTGTTTTCGTCACGACCTTCATTGTCGGGTGACCGAGAATTTCGCCCTCTTCGGTGAAAATGAACACGACGCCGCGCTCGCTGACCTTTGCTTTGGCGACGATTTCAGAGAGGCTATTTAAGTCGAAGTCTATCGAAAACACACCCTTGAGTCTGCCGCCCGCGCCATAGACAGGTTTGGCGCAGGTAATGCCCGGCACACCCTGCTCAAAAAAGATGTAGGGCGGCGTCCACACGCGATGCCTGCTTTTTTTCGCGAGTTCGTAGAACGGGCGCGTGCGCGGGTCGTAACCTGCGTTGCCATCAAACTTATAGAATTTTTGAAATCCACGTTCGTCGAGATCGTATTCATAGCTGAGCGTGCGCCCGCCCGCAAGCCAGCTGATGTTGGTACGCAGCAGCTTGCCATCGGGTTCGGGCCGGTTCGCGCCGATAAACGTACCGTATTCGTCGCCGAAACTCACCCAGCTGTAATCATTGTGCGAGCGCAATAGCTCGGCGTAGAAGCCCGCCTGCCGGCTGCGGTCGGCTTCGAGCAACCCCTTGCGATAAAGATTCGCCAAAGTTTCGATATCGGGTATCGCCTCGCGAATGACATTGCGCGTTTCATTGACGCTCTGGTTCGTCGCCTCCCGAAAGAGCGCCCAACCGAAGTCTTCCATCGTGCGGCGGGTATTGCTTAGAGTAAAAAAAACAATAAGGCCACCCGTTGTCACGACGAGCGCGGGTATCGCCACAAGCAGGCTCAGCTTAAACTTTTTGCGCGCAAGCGCAGGTATGCCAGGCTGCTCAGACATCTAATGGCCGGCTTTGTTCATAAAGTATCGCCGGGTTTATGTCTTGCCCCGAGAGCCAGGCCACGGTGCCGGCTACATCGTCGATATGAATATGCCGAAACGCGATCGGGTCATTTAATTGCTGGTAAGGTCTTTGAGCCAGCATGCCTGACATTTCAAACTCTCTGCATTCGCCATTGGAAAAAAAGACATGCAATTTATATCCTTCGCGGGGGAAAACCTTCACAACTCGAGGCAGGTCTTTCATTCGAGACCTTTAATATTCAAAAATTCTTTTTCTGTTTGTGCGCGCAGCCAATTTTCGTTTAGCTCTGGCAGATGTTCTTCACGCCACTCGTTCACGAGACGCAGAACTCGCGGCGGCAATTTGCCCGCCAGAAGTTCGCCGGTTTCGATCACAACTTCACCGGCATAGTCGTTATAAATGGCATGAAAGTGCGCAGGCGCATGATCACGCCAATACATATAGATTGAGATGCCGAGAAAATAAGACACACGAGGCACGTCAGAAGATCGAAGATTCACGCGATTCGTCAACCAGATTCTACACACGGCCGATGGCCCGTACGAAGCAATAGCCCAAACATACAATTGACGCCCGACAGAAACCGTGCAAGACTGGCCGAAACCAACAATAAGGAGATACCATGAAGAAGATTGCGATTCTTTTTTCTTGGGCCTTGGCGGGTGTTATCACCGCGCAAGATGCCGCCCTGACTGAAAAAGATGTTCCCAAAAAAGTTGTGGCTGCGCGAAACAAGAAAGCGAAGGCGCTCAAGAATAAGAAAACAACCTGGAGCAAGAATGCCGCCGGCGAGTTTGTTGCAGAGCTCAAAATCGGCGGCAATGCTGCTGAAGAGACGCCACCCGACCAGACCCTCACGGCCCGGTTCAAAGAAGATGGCACCTGGATAGAGACTGAAAATGTACTCTCACCCTATGGCGAAAAGGTGAAGAAGAAACTCGTACCGAAGAATATTCAGAAGGCGTGTGCGAAAATGGCAGATGGCGGGCCGTTCATGCCTGGTGGCGTCACGATCAAAGAATCACCCAGCGGCATGACAGTTGAAGCATCGTGTGGTGACCGTGTGACGTTTGACAAGAAAGCCAAAGTAGTTAAGAAAGAGTAATTGTTTTAAATTGCCAGCAGGCTCCGGGAGCCTGCTATCTTCGCCGCTTGAGCCACGGCCAGACCAACTGCCCGGCAACACTGTCTGGAAAAAGCGGCTCACCCGAAATGCCGATTTCAGCCGGCTGTTCAGCCGGGTCATGCGCCGTGCCGAACAGCCAATCCCACAGACTTAAGGTGATGGCAAAATTAACGCCGTAGCCGCGCGGGTTTTGTTTCGCGTGGTGCCAGAGATGCAACTCAGACGTATTAAACAGGTACTTGAGAAATCCCCATGGTAATTTCAGGTTGGCGTGATTGAGATGGCCGATGCTCAGCGACACAACATAGATCAGAAAGACATCGATGAGGTTGCTGCCGATCAGCAGAAAGATTGAATATTCGGGAACGCGATAGATGATATTTTCCGCCCAATGGTAGCGCAGGTGCACGGGATAACTCATCGTCTCGGCGCTGTGGTGAACCTCATGAATTTTCCACAGTGCGGGCACGATGTGAAGCACACGGTGGATGTTCCACTGCAAGAAGTCTCTGATGAGAAACAGGGTGGCCAGCTGTACAAACGCAGGCAATGCCGTGAGGGAGATCGATCCTCGCAATTTTTGCACGAGGCCCAAACTCTCAACATGCGAAGCGAAGAACGCGCTCAGCGTCGCATAGCCCAAAAGCGGAAAAAGAAACATGTTGAAGAACATGTAGAAGATGTCGAGGCCGAGCTCGCGGCGAAGCACCGGCTGTTCACGGCGCCAGGGGCGCACGAGTTCGGCGACGTGCACGAGCAGCGAGACGGTCACGAGCAGCCAGAAGAAGTTGCCCCAGCCGGGGGTAATGACTGATCGCCAGAAGTTGGCCCAGCCGGTGAGAAAGTGGTGTGCGATACTATGGATTTCCATTGCCCTCTCTGTCATGGTTCAGCTGGCTCGTGTAATGAATTCCATAGCTGTTGGCTTCGACTCCCCTGTATATGTGATGTGACATAATACCATAGCTATGGATTTTCGCAGCCAATCGATCTCTCGATGCCGCGTCCACCAGCTCTGTTTTTCCATAGCTACTTGCACCTGCACATAGCTATGGAATTCCATAGCTATTCACCCCAACGACATCAAGTTCATATGGTTAATACCGTTCTCCACGTTGGTGAACCCGGCAGATACCAGCACTCGCTGCGCCGAGCTAGAACGCATACCCGAAGCGCAATAGACAATCACCGGCTGCTCTTTGCTGCCAAGCGTCGCGATCTTTGCTGGCAACTGGTCAACCGGAATGTTGATCGCCCCTGAATAGTGGCCACCCGCAAACTCACCCGGGCTGCGCACGTCGATCACCTTTGCGCCCTGCTTTAACATTTCTTTTAACTTCACTTTGTTTCCTCCCATTTTGAATTTTTTATAGAGATAGTAGATGGTAATTGCGCCGGCTCCAATGAGTAACAGTGTTTGTTGGTCTTGTGTCATGTTATTCTCCTTAATATTGCCTTAATCCCACCTGCCTTGTTGCGCCGCAACGCCAAGCCAGCCGCCCGTGATGTTGTAGACATCTTTGAAGCCAGACTGCTTCAGAATGCGCTGCGCGACGTAGCTGCGCTGGCCCGACTGGCAAAGCAACGCGAGCGGTTTATCTTTCGCAATCTGCGCGAGGTTATCGCGCAGGCTATCGACGGGTATCTGGTATTCGCTTTGCAGGGGAAACGACTTGGTTTCGCCCGGGCTGCGCACATCGAGCACCGCGTACTCGCTGCGCTTCTCGGCAAGCTGCGCCGCAGTAATCACGGGGGATAACCCAGCGTGATGGTTCATTGCCTGAAACGCCGCCATGTTCACGGGGTCGTTGGCCGAAGAGTATGGCGGCGCGTACGCTAGATCAAGGCTCGCGAGATCATAGATCGTGAGCCAACCCACAATCGCGGTCGCAATGACGTCGATACGCTTTTCTGTACCTTCAGGGCCAAAAGCCTGCGCGCCCAACACGCGACCATCGGCGGGTGAGAAAATGATTTTGAGCGCCATGCGTTCTGCGTTCGGGTAATAGCCCGCATGGTTATTGCCGTGAATCATCACAGCCTGCGCGGTGATGTTGGCGGCTTTGGCTGCCTTTTCGGTGAGACCGGTCGATGCGAGCGTCTTGTCGAAGATTTTGATTACCGATGAACCTATTGCGCCACGGTAACGGCAGCGGTTGCCCATGAGTGCATTTTCTGCGGCAAGGCGGCCCTGGCGGTTCGCGGGGCCCGCCAAGGGCACCCGGGTCGCGCTGTGCGTGATGCGGTTGGTGATTTCTGCCATGTCGCCCACAACATAGATGTCTTCGTCAGAGCTTTGCATAAAGTCATTTACGACCACGCCGCCGGTCTTACCGATTTCTAGGCCGATCTGTTTTGCAAGGCTTGTCTCGGGCTTCACGCCTGCCGCAAACACGATGAAATCTGCCGTGAGCTTTGAACCATCAGAGAGCGTCAGCTCTTTGTTCGGTGCCACCGATTTAATCGTCGTCTGCGTCAGCACCCTGATGCCGTGGGTTTCGAGCTCGCGTTTCGCGAGGTTTGAAAACTCTGGGTCAAGGTTGGGCATCACGCCAGGCGCAAATTCGACCAGTGTCACTTCGAAATTCTTGTGCTTCAGCGCCTCGGCAACTTCGATGCCGATGAAGCCGCCACCGACGACGGCGACGTGTTTGTGTTCTGCCTTCGCCATCTGTTCGATGATCGCATCCATGTCTTCGACCCAGCGCAGCGAGAAGTGTGGTATATTCTCAACGCCTTCGACTGCAGGTTTCATGGGGTCACCACCCTGCGACAGTATCAGTTTGTCGTAGAGTATCTCATGCGTTTGGCCGCCCTGCGTGTAGGTGACAGTCTTTTTCACACGGTCGACATGCGTCACCTTCGTGCTGACGAGGGCTTTAACGCGATAGCGGTTCCAGAGGTCTTGCGGTGTGCGCAAGAGCAGCGTCTCTCGCTTCGGAATATCGCCACCGATGTGGTATGGCAGGCCGCAGTTCGCGAAAGAAATGTAGCCACTGCCTTCGATGAGGGTGATTTCTGCATTCTCGTCGAGTCTGCGCGCGCGGCCCGCCGCGGTAGCACCCCCAGCGACGCCGCCGACGATTACGATTTTTTTGTTTTGTGTCATTTTTATCTCCACCCTAACATTGCGCCCATCACGGCGCCGTAAATGATTGAAGGCACGGGGCGCGAAGTGATCGCACAGGCACCTCGTGTGCCGCCACCTGTCGAACAACCGATAAGGCGATAGTAGAGGTAACCCACTACGGCCCCACTGGCAATATATGAAATCAGTCTGATCGGGTCTGTCATTTTTGAAATCCTTCTTTAATTACATTGTGAATGTCGCGCGAATGACCGACTGCAGATTTTTTTCAATCTCTGCCGCGGGCTTCTTCTGTCGCATGCATTCGCTTAAGTGTATCTCTAGATATGCCTCTGCGACTTTCCAGAGCGCGTTGTTTGCGGCTTTAATCTGCTGAATATCAGCCACACAATCTGAGCCGCCGGCGACGACGCGCTTCTGCAGGCTCTGCAATTGGCCAATCACACGGTTCAGGCGGTGGCCGAGTTTTTCACGCGACTCTGCATCTGCTGCATATCCCATACTGGGTATGGTATAATATTTGACAGGGGGTGGCAACTTTTTTATATTGTTTACATCGGGCCGGGCAACGCCCCGGCCCGATGATTCTCTTTAAGGAGCTATAATGAAAAAGAATATGGGAAATGCAGATCGTATCATTCGCCTGGTGGCGGCCGTCGCAATAGGTGTGCTCTATGGGCTCAACCTGATTTCAGGCACTGTAGCCCTCGTGCTCGGCGTGGTTGCAGTCGCTTTTTTCGCGACTAGCCTCATTGGCTGGTGCCCGATGTATCTGCCATTCGGTCTTTCAACGTGCAAGGCAGCAAAGTGAGGAGTTCATGAAGAAACTCATTCTACTCGCCGTAGTCGCAGCTGCTTCCGTTTCTTGCAATAAAGAAGTAGGCACCCCTGCGGCGACAATAGCACCAGCGGCGCAGTCACGGGTGAAAGAGCTGTTAGATGGCAAAGCGCTCGTTGTCGATGTGCGCACACCCGGTGAGTTTGCCAACGGACACCACCCGCGTGCAGTGAACATACCGGTCGACCAGGTCGAATCACGCCTGAAAGAATTTGGTGCCAAGTCGCAGCCGATCGTGGTCTATTGCGCATCGGGTGTGCGCAGCAGCCGCGCGAAGCAGGCACTCGAATCTGCAGGCTATTCTTCGGTGATTAACGCCGGCGGGTTTAAAGATTTGCCATAGCGCACGAAACCCCGGCCGCGCCTTAGGCTGTCGGGGTTTCTATCTTATGCCAAGGCGCGTTCGACCAGCACGTTTAGCTCGGCGGCTGAAAATGGTTTCGCCAGAAAAAATTGATTTCCGAATAATTCATTCTGCGCTTTTTGTTCGGCTTTGCTGATCAGACCCGAGAGAAAAATTACGGGTATCGATCGGTCGTTCAGCTCTTCCCATAAATTACTGATGAAAGTCGGGCCATCCATGTTGGGCATCATGATATCGGCAATGATAAGCTGCGGCTTCTTTTCAAGCGCCTTCTTCAAAGCAATTTGACCGTCTGCCGCAATCACGATTTCGTGATTTTTGGGCCTAAGGCACAGTTCGAGCATCTGCGTAATTTTGGCATCATCGTCGACGATCAGTATACGAGCCATCGCACACGCTCAATCAGCGGCGTCAGGCAGGCAAGACAAATAATCCGGGAGAAAGGGCGATTAACCTCATATACCCTAAAAGGTATAGGCGAAAATTAAGAAATCCCATTTACAATGCAATGGGTCACCGACAGGTGTTATGGTGCAGCAAAGCGAACTGTCTGAGCCGGGTTACCGTTCAACTCTCGACAACCTGCTCGAGGGCTGTCAGATTCTCGACTTCGATTGGAAGTACCTGTACCTCAACGCCGCGGCCGCACGGCACAACCGGCGACCCAACAGTGACCTGCTCGGTCGCAAGATGGCCGATTGTTGGCCAGGAATAGATCAAACAGATCTTTACCGCAAGATTGATCTCGCCCTGCAGCAACGTGAAGCATTTCATCAAGAACTCGACTTTCATTTTCAAGATGGGTCAGTGGGATGGTTCGAAGTTCGGGCGTCTCCGATTCCCGAAGGCGTCTTCTTGCTCTCGATCGATATTACAGAACGCATCAGGCAGACAAACGAAGCCCATCGGCTAAAGCGCCTCTACTCGGCCCTTAGCCAGGTTAATCAGGCGATTGTGAGAATCGACAACCGCCAGGCTCTCTTCGATAAAGTGTGTGAAACTTTCGTCAACGATGCGGGCCTAAAGATGGCATGGATCGGCTGGCCTGATGCGAAAAATGAACGCATCGTGCCAGCCGCCGTTTTTGGCGATCAGAATGGCTATCTCGATGCCATTGAAATCCGCACCGACAATTCGCCGCAGGGTTCTGTGCCCGTCAGCAGCGCGTTTAAACAGGCTCAACCCCAGGTCTGCAATGACATGCTCGCCGAACCATCGCTCATGATCTGGCGCGAGAAAATTCTCGAGAACGGCTTCAGATCGAAGGCGGCGTTTCCCATTGAGGCGGGCGGTTCGATTGGCGTGCTCGTTGCATATGCCGGTGAGAAAGACTTTTTCAGGGACAAAGAAATTGCGCTGATGAGCGAGGCTGCGACAGACGTAGCATTTGCGCTACAGAATTTTTCACTGGAAGAAGAACGCAAAGCGCTGGCAAACGCTGCTTCACGCGAAAACAGATTTGCCCGCGCAATGATGGAAAGTATGCCGGGAATCATCTATTTTTACCGCAAATCTGGTCAGTTTCTGCGTTGGAACAAGAACTTCGAACTGATATCTGGCTACAGCCATGCTGAAATCGCGATGATGCACCCTTTGGATTTCTTTGACGACGCAGACAAAGACCTGATGGCGTCGCGAATCGCTGAGGTTTTTGAACATGGCGAGTCTGCGGTTGAGGCACCGTTCAGAACCAAGAGCGGCAAGAAGCTGCCATACTATTTTACCGGCCAACTTATCGAATTTGAAGGTGAACAGTGCCTCATTGGCACAGGGGTCGATATTGCCTTGCTCAAGAACGCCCAGAATGAGATTCTGCGCCTGAATACCGAACTTGAACAGCGCGTAACTGAACGCACTGCAGAACTTGCGGCAGCCAACCGAGAGCTTGAGGCATTTAGCTATTCAGTCTCGCACGATCTGCGCTCTCCATTAAGGGCTATCAATGGCTTTGCCGAAATTGTTCTGAATAAATTTGGAGAACTATTGCCAAAAGACGGCTACGACTATCTGCGCCGTATTCGCAACGCAGGCCATCGCATGGGCGAACTGATCGATGACTTACTCACTTTTTCAAGATTAAGCCGTGAGAGCCTGAGCCACGATCGGATAAATATGGGGAAACTGGCACAATCAGCGATCGATGAAATTGCGCCCCTAACGCAGGGTCGGTCGGTCAACATACAATTGAAAAGCATATCTGAGGGTTATGGCGACGCCAAACTACTACGGCAAGTCTGGCTAAATCTTATCGGCAACGCCGTAAAATATACACGCAATTGCGAACATGCAAGTATCATCATTGGCAGCGAAGAGCACAATGGTGCCACTGCCTACTTCATAAAAGACAACGGAGTCGGCTTCAACATGGCATATGCGAGCAAGTTGTTCGGCGTTTTTCAGCGATTGCACCGGGATGATGAATTCGAAGGTACCGGTGTCGGGCTGGCGATTGTGCAGCGGGTAATTCACCGTCACGGTGGAAAAGTTTGGGCCGAGGCAGAAGAAGGCAAGGGTGCAATATTCTGGTTTACATTAGGCCGAACGGAGGAGAGAAAGTAACATGGACGAAGTGGAAATTCTTCTCGTCGAAGACAATGCAGACGACCTCGAAATGGCGCTGTTTGCGTTTCGCGAAGCGAATATCGCGAATAGAATTCAGGTAGCACGCGACGGGCAAGAGGCGCTCGACTTTATCTTCGGAGATAGCGCGACCGGCGGGGCACGAAACGGACATTACCCCAAAGTAATTCTGCTCGATCTGAAATTGCCCAAAGTTGATGGCTTTGAAGTTTTAAGGCGTCTCAAAGCAACTGAGGCGACAAAAACCATACCAGTCGTAATCCTCACTTCTTCGAAAGAGCACCGAGACATGATCGAGAGCTACAACCTCGGCGTGAATAGCTATATAGTCAAACCGGTCAATTTTGAAAATTTTGCCAATGTCATAAAAGAACTGGGCTTTTATTGGCTTGTTCTGAATCAACGGGTACAATAGCGCCATGAATGAGCTGCGCATCATTATAGTTGAAGACAGCGAAAATGACGCAGAGCTTTTGCTCTCTCGTCTGCGTGAAGCAGACTACCTTCCCTCAGGCCCGCGCGTTGAGACTGAAGCAGATTTCCTCGAAGCCCTGCGTACTGTACCCGACATTATCTTCTCAGACTATTCGATGCCTCATTTTTCAGGCATGCGTGCTCTCGAAATTGCAAAATCCGTTGCACCCGATATCCCGTTTATACTCGTTTCTGGTACCGTCGGCGAAGAAATCGCGGTGCAGTCGATGCTGCTCGGTGCCACAGACTATCTGCTGAAAGACAGTACACTTCGCCTTGCGAGCGCAGTGAAGCGCGCACTCGACGAGAAGCGCCTTCGCTATGAACAGGCAAAGGCACTTGAAAGCCTGCGCCATAGTGAAGAGCGCTTTCGCGAAGTTGTCGAGAATATTCGCGAGGTTTTTTGGGTCAGCAACGACGAAAAGACAAAGATTCACTATATCAGCCCGGGCTATGAACGCACATGGGGATTACCCTGCGACACGATTTACGAAAGCCCATTGAGTTGGCTTGACCTAGTTCATCCCGATGATCGTGACCGCATACGCGAGCGAGCCCAGACTAAACAGGTGCTCGGGCAATATGATGAGGTTTACCGCATTATTAAACCCGATGGCTCACTGCGCTGGATTCATGACCGGGCTTTTCCGATTACCGACGCTGACGGCAAAGTGCGCCGCATTGTGGGTATCGCAGAAGATATTTCTGAACAGAAGAAACTGGAAAACCAGCTGCGGCAGGCGCAAAAGATGGAAGCGATCGGTCAGCTCGCGGGAGGCGTCGCCCACGATTTTAATAACATTCTGCAGGCAATGATGATGCAGATCGATCTGGCTCTGCACCGCGTCGCGCAAGACGGCACCAGACAATTGCTGCTGGGGCTGCAGCAATCGGCCGAGCGTGCCAGCCATTTGACACGCCAGTTGCTTGCTTTCGGGCGAAAAAATGAGATGCAGGTGCGAAAAATTGACCTCAACGAAAGCATCAAGAATGTCATGCAAATGCTTGAGCGTGTCGTCGGTGAACAGATAGAGATCGTGAAGCAATTGCACGAGAAACCTCTCGTTGTTGTGGCTGACACCGGAATGATTGATCAGATTCTCATGAATCTGGTCGTTAATGCACGCGATGCAATGCCCGAAGGCGGCCGGCTCGAAATTTCAACCGGTACCGAACTGCACACCGAGACACCGATAGCAGTTTCCCCCGAAATCGCGCCAGGTTGGTACGCGCGCATTTCAGTGACAGATACAGGCTCAGGTATTCTACCCGACCACATGCCGCGGCTTTTCGAACCTTTCTTTACCACCAAGGGCGTCGGTCACGGCACCGGCCTTGGCCTGCCGGTGATTTTTGGCATTGTGCAGCAGCACAGCGGCGGTATCAGGGTTGAATCGACTCCCGGTAACGGTGCAAGATTCGACGTGCTTCTGCCTTTGGCGCAGCCCACCGCTGAAAATGCCCCTATTGTCCAGAAGGTCAACGCGCTGCCGGGCAACGGCACTGTGCTCATTGTCGAAGATGAAACTGAAGTTCGCAGATTATCGCAAATGCTGCTCGAACGCAGCGGTTACCGTGTATTCACGGCAGGCAACGGAGCCGAAGCACTCGATATCTTCAAGCGCGAATCGGAGCGAATAGACGTACTCTTCACCGATCTGGTCATGCCAGGCGGTCTGAACGGCCGGCAGCTAGCTGAAGTCATTCAACAAGAATCGCCCAGAATCAAAGTAATACTCGCGACCGGGTATAACCCCGAGACGGCCGGCCAAGACGTACCCCTGAAAAGCGGCCAAGTGCTCTTGCGAAAACCGTTTAAATCGAACGAACTGCTCGAAGCCCTGCGCAATGCAACTAAAATTTAGGGGTATGGCTGCAGGCTCTTTGTAGAACTTTCAGCAATCTTTCAGTTGTGAAAGGCTTTTGCAAAAAATCAACCACTCCCAATTCGCTCAGCTTCGTCAGGGTGGCTTCGTTGGCGACACCGCTCGAGATAATCACGGGCAGCTGCGCGTCCATTCTACGAATGATCTGAATAAACGATGAGCCATCCAACGCGGGCATCATCATATCGCTGAGTATAACCCTGATCTCACTGCGGCGTTCGGCATATTTGACGAGTCCGTCGGCCCCGTCGGTGGCAGTGCACACCCGGTAGCCAAATTCTTCAAGCATCTGCTGCGTGATCTTGCGAATAGGCTCTTCATCATCGACCACAAGAATCAATTCGCCGTTACCACGAATCATACCCTGTTCGCTCGTTGCTGAAACCTGAGGCTCCGCAGCCTTCTTGCCTACGGGCAAATAGACTTTGAATATAGACCCTTTGCCCGCAATACTTTCAACCTGAATAAATCCATTGTGATTCTGAATAATTTTCAACGAAGTTGAAAGACCAAGGCCGGTGCCACGCCCCACGTCTTTGGTCGTATAGAAAGGGTCAAAGATGTGTTCCAATACCGAATCGGGCATGCCGACACCCGTGTCGGCCACCTCGATGAGAACATAGGTTGCGGGTGTTGCTCCAGGCACCATGGCAGCAAAATGCTCATCGACATCGACGAGCTGGGTCGCAATTATCAGGCGCCCGCCCGTGGGCATCGCATCGCGAGCGTTGACGCAAAGGTTGAGCAACACCTGATGCAGCTGCGTGCTATCTGCCTCGATTTTTGCTGCTCTCGAATCCAGATCGACAGTTAGCTCGATATTCTTCGGAAAAGTGTCGCGCACGATTTTTTCGATGCCTGCGAGCAACGGTTCAATATTCGTTGTAGTTTTTTCTCCGTCGTTGCCTCGCGCAAATGACAGAATCTGCGACACCATATCGGCGCCTCGCTGCGAGCTGACCTGAATGGTGTCGAGCAGCTCGAGACTATCTTTGTCATGAAGGTTACCCCGCATTATTTCAGACGCCAGCAGAATAGGAGTCAGAATATTATTCAAGTCATGCGCTATGCCCCCGGCCAACGTGCCGATGCTCTCAAGTCGCTGCGCCCTCAGCAAATGCCTTTCAAACGTTCGCCGCTCAGTGACGTCACCGTTTATCGCCAGCACACTTTGCGGTACGCCTCTGGCGTCTCGCACAAGAGTCCAGCGCCCTTCTACGATCAAGACCCTTCCATCGCGGGTTCGCTGCTCAATATCGCCGTTCCATTCGCCGTTCTTTATCATTTCGGCAATGGCGGCGTCGTATGCTGCATAATCTGAATACAATAACTCGCGAATGGATTTGCCGAGCACTTCGTGCTCTGCCCATCCATACATTTTCTCGGCACCTTTATTCCAGTAGCGAATACGGTGGTCGAGGTCGCGCACGATAATCGCATCACTGGCCTTATCGAGAAGCGAAGCCTGTTCGCGCAGGCGTTGATCGGCCAGTTTGCGCTCTGATATATCATGCGATACGCCGATGATGTGATCAAGCCGGCCTGCTTCATCAAAAATAGGATATGAAAAATCACGTATCCAGCGAACTGCGTCATCTGGCCGCAATATGCGATACTCGATATCGACTGCTTTGCCTGCACGCCGGTCAGCCAGGCTCGTTTCGACAAGGCTGCGCTCATCGGGGTGCACAGCGTCGAGATAAGACAGTGGATTCGCCAACAGGTCTTCGCACCTTCGACCCCAAACCTTTTCATACGCAGGACTAATGTACGTGATGTACCCGTTCTCAGGGTTCAGCACATAGAAGATTTCTTGAATGTTCTCAGCGAGTTCGCGAAATCTTGCTTCACTGGCGACGAGCTTCTGGCGGGCTGCCACTTCTGCCCCCGTATCCCGAAAGTAAACGGCAAGTCCCTGGTCAGACGGAAACGCGCGCACCTCGACCCACATACGAAGTGGTTCATAAAAACTTTCGAATGCAACGGATTCGCCCGAACGCATGGCATATTTATATTGATAGCCAAAATCAGCATCTTCGACGCCGGGAAAGCTCTGCCAGACATTCTTGCCCAACAAATCTGAACGTCTGCGCTGCAGCAACTTTTCAGCCTGCAGGTTTAGATATGAAAAGTTCCAATTACGGTCAATGAGCATGAATGCATCGGTAATGCTCTCGAGGGTAGAAATCAGCCGCTCGCCGAGTCGGCGTTTCTCTGCCGCCGCGAGATGCTTGTCGGTTATATCCTGGCACGTACCAACTGCCTTCACAGGTTGACCTTCAGTATCGCGAAATACCTCCCACGTCTCTTCGACAAATTTCTCTCTGCCGTCGGGCGTGAGAATGCGATGTGAAATCTTTTGCGCTCCATTGGAGCCGAAAGAATCACGAAACGCATTATCCACGACGTCTCTGTCATCGGGGTGAACGAATTCGAGAAAGCTCGTGTGCGTCGGCTGGTAGGTGAGCGGATCAATACCGAAGATGCTATAGGTTTCTTCTGACCATTCGACCCTGAGGGTTTGCAAGTTGGTTTCCCAGCTGCCGATTTTGGCGACAGACTGCGCATGCACCAGTCGGGCCCTTTCGCGCATCAGCGAAAATGACAGCTCATGCAAGTCTGTCATATCACGCACAAAAACGGAAAGACCGTTTTCAGAAGGATATATACGAATTTCGTACCAGGCTTTGAGGGGGGCATAAAAATCTTCGAATATTTCAATTTTGCCCGTTTCCATCGCGCGTCGCAACGCAACCGCAAAACTCGTTTCGGCAAGACCTGTGAATTCATCCCAAATACTTTTACCGATAATGAGATTACGGTCTTTTTGAAACATGCGTTCATACTGCGCATTGCAATAAACAAACTCAAAGTTCTTGTTAAGTTCGTGATAGCCATCGGTAAGATTTTCGAGCAGGCTATAGAGTCGGTCGTGAACGCTCACCAACGTGGCTTGGGTCTGGTGCCGCTCAGTCACATCGCGGGCGATGCCAGCGACACGCTGAACGTCGCCTTGTTTATTACGAATCGGAAAGGTACGGTCGTGAATCCATCTTACAGTGCCGTCGGGCCGCAGAATACGATATTCGATTTCAAAGCTGGTATTGATTTTCGGTGATAAGAAATCGGTCATCACCCTCAGCTTGTCGTCGGGATGAATGCTGTCTAACCATACCTTGCGGGTACTCAATATGCTTTCAACCGGGCGGGCCCAAACCTTTTCGAATGCAGAATTCACATAAATGATCTTATCAGAAGCACTGTCGAGCAGCCAAAAAACCTCGTCGATGTGCTCGGCCAATTGACGAAATCGCTGCTCGCTTTCTTTGTACTGGCGGTCTGCCAGAGCGCTCGCAGCATCGCGGGCGATATTTTCAAAAGTAAAAGATAGATTTTTGGCGACCAACATTAGCAAATCAACTTCGTCGTAGCCGAAATAATCTTTGACTCTTGCGCCAAGAACAAGCGCCAGATGGCATTTTTGTTCGACGGCAATCGGTATAGCCACCGTCGACTTGCACTGTTTCCGCATGGCGATTTCGCGCCAGGGTTTCATGCGTACATCTGAGGCAATATCGTTGCTGACTTCAGGCCTGCCTGTCTTTATTGCAATAGCTATCGGCCCTTTGCTGTGTTCACCTTTCGAAGCAGCGAGGTTGATCGCCGCCAATTCTGAAAGCGAAACACCAGATGCGACGAGTGCCGCGAAATGGTCGGTCTCAGCGCTATGGCGAACAATGTAGGCAAGACACAGATCACCCTCTTGTACAAGCAGGTCGCACACGCGCTGCATGAGGTTGACACGGTCGGCATTCAGAAATATCGTTTCATTGGCCCTAACGAGTATACTATAAAGACGATTGATGCGCCTCAGATTGACTTCAGCATCTTTACCGTCTGAAACCGGCTCGAACGTCGCAATATAGTAAATGGGTTTGCCTTTCTGGTCACGGCAAAGGTTCGCCGTGAGTCTCGCCAAGAAAACCGAGCCGTCTTTTCGTCGAAAGCGCTTTTCATTTCGGTAGATATCCTGCCCGCTTGCGACCATTGCCTCGAATGCGGGCAGGTTTACGTGGCGATTCACCGAAGCTGTCAGATAAGAAAAGTTCAACTTCTGAATTTCTTTCGCCGTAAAGCCCGACAGTTCGAGAAATTTCTGATTTGCGTCGATGAATTTGCCTTGAATATCTGTCGTTGCGATCGCAACAGGCGCCAGCTCGAACGCCCTGGTGACGATTTTCTTGGGTGCCTTTTTTGCCGAAGGCCCATTACGCTTTCGGGTACTCTTTTTATTCATCGGCAGTCGCACGAAGACCCGACCCAGCCGAACGGTCAACTTACATTCCAAAACGAAGTGCGATAGGGCTGCGAAAGTAGACCTCGGCCGGGGTTCGGTAATTCAGCCGCTTGCGTGGTCGGTTATTTAGTAATTTAAGCGCTGCGTCAACCTGTTCCTGGTCGATGCGCCGAAAATCTGTGCCTTTGGGAAAAGACTCGCGCAGCAGGCCGTTCGTGTTTTCGTTCGTACCTCTCTGCCATGGCGAGCCGGGGTCACAAAAGTAGATGCCGCAGTTCAGCACTTGCTGCAGGTCGCGGTAGCCACTCATCTCGGTGCCCCGATCGTAAATGATACCCCGCAGCCGTTCGTTATCGATGTCGGCGAATAGGTCGCGCGCTGCAGCGTTAAACTGTGTCACCAATTTGCGCTCCAGTTTCGCCGCGAGCAAGTAACGCGAATGCCTTTCGACGAAAGTTGCAATCTGCCCGGTGCCCATTTTACCCTCGACCAAATCGCCCTCCCAGTAGCCGGGTTTGCGTCGCGTCAAAGCTTCGGCTGGCAGGTCGTGAATGCGAAAAAACCCTTTGTTTTCAGCCTCAATCCTCACTTTGCGCTTGTATGGTTTGCCTTTGCGGCGCAGGCACAGGCGATAAAAATTCGATGTGCCGGATTTCTTGCGCACATGATTGTAAATCGTCTGCATGCAGACACCGTCGAAACGTTCTAGGCGCATGCGGCCTGCGATCTGTTCTGGTGACAGCGTCGACTTGAGCGATGCTCCGATCTCTGACCAAAGCTCTGGTGTAACCTTCGCGGCGTTGGTATTAGTCTGGCGCTTTCGCGCCTCGTCTCTGGCGCACCGCGCGCTGTAATGTCGTGGCATTGAATTACGCCGAATCTCTCGAAAAATAGTGCTCGGGTGTCGCTTAAGATTTCTGGCGATTTGGCTGGCCTTGAGGCCCTCAGCAAGGCTTTCTTCTATACGCAGTCTTTCATCATTTGATAGTTGAACGTAGGGTCGCATCCGGGGGCTCCGTGGTCGTTTTTCGCAAATCAACCTCGAAACCCGGGAGCGGCCTTACATTACTTTATCCCTTTCGCACTTCGTTTTGGAATCTGCCCAACAAAAATTGACCGGACCGTAAAATGAGTTGCCAGAACCTTCGCCAATTGCCGCTAGTCAGTATGTTTCACAACGCTCCGTTCTCAGGTATGAAGCTGATGGTTGTCGACGACGAATACAGCATTCGCTCGCTCGTTATGCGCATGGCTGAGGTATGGGGTTATATCGTTCAAGATTGTTCGAGCGCCGAAAGCGCTCTGATACACCTCGAACGTGACCGTTTCAATATCATACTCACCGATATACACATGGCAAAAATGGACGGGGTTGCCTTTGCCGAGCAGGTACGCAAGAAAATGCCATCAATAGCTATTGCCATGATGACCGGCTACGCTTCGCCAAAAACGGCCAAAAAGTCGCAAGACCTTGGGGCGATCTACTACCTCAAGAAGCCGTTTACAAACGAAGAACTGAGCCAGACGCTAAAGATCGCTGCGCATTGGAACATCAGCATGCTGCTAGACCGGGCAGCCCGAAAATACCTGAAGCTCAAGCAGGGTCATGAACGCGATACGCAGGCACGCATCACGTCGATAAAGTCAGAAATCAAGAGCCAATTGCGCTCTCCGGGTACTGCAGTCGCGCTCAGAGAATTTGTTTATGCGACAAATGTTGAGAAAAACCAACTCTACGCACACCTGAACGGAAAATTTTCGATTGATTCTGTGAAGTCATTCTGAGAGTTTCTGCAAAGCCAGACTGTCAGCAGGCCTTCGCTCTTTGGCGATAGTTTCGTTTACAGGCTATCGGGTCTAGGTCAGTATCGGCTTCAAACCGATGCAGACAAACATTACCCACCGAATTAACCACGCCGTGGCAAACGCCGCTGACGCCACCAAAGCGCAGGCGGTGATGCGGTTTTGTACCTACATGACGGTCGTCTATGCGCTCGTCTTTGGCGCTGCGGCTTCTTACCTGGGCAGCAATGTGCTTTATATTATCTCTGCAGTCACTCTGGCAGCGGGCTTCGGCTATGAGTGGGGCGTGCGCTTCGTCAGGGCAGGCCGCCTCAGTGCGGGCGTGGTCATCTTTAATTCTTCTATACTCGTCACCCTCTGGATCATCGTATACGTGTTGCCAGAACAATCGACAACATGCGTCATCGCGAGCTTTATTCCATTTGCATTTGCGTTACACTTCACCTCAGGCAACGTGCCGCGCGTTTTTGCAGCCCTCGCGATTTTAACCGGGGTCAATGCGCTGATAGTTCGCAATCTAGGCTGGCATTCAGGATTTCCCCCACACATCATGGCATGGCTCGACGTTGCAGGCGGCTTCGTGGCCCTGCTGGCGCTCGCGATCTTATTCTTGCGCATTCGTGATACCTTTGAACTGCGCTCGCTGATGCTGCTGAATGCAGAGAGTGAATCGGCAAATCTGCGCATCGACAAAGAAGTCGCAGAACGTGAAGCCAGAGTGAAGTCTGAATTTCTGGCGAGCATGTCGCATGAAATTCGCACTCCTATGAATGCGATAATTGGTATGACGAGCCTCATTCTCGATTCGCCGCTCAATAGCGAACAGCGAGAGTTCGTCGGCATTTTGCGTGGCTCGAGCGAACACCTGCTGCACCTCATCAATGACATTCTCGATTTTGCCAAGATCGAAGCCGGCCGCATGGAGATTGAGCGCTACCCGTTTTCGCTGCGCAACTGCGTCGAAGAGGCGCTCGACATGGTTTCTGGCAAAGCCGACCAGAAGGGTCTCGATCTGAGTTATGCCTACGGCGACGATACGCCTGAAAACTTCTTCGGCGATGCCGGTCGCGTTCGCCAGATTCTGGTAAACCTGCTTTCGAATGCCGTGAAGTTTACGGTATCGGGTGAAGTTGCGGTTACCGTTGCATCTGAGCTCATTAAAGACAAGCGGTACCGTCTCATCATCGACGTGCGCGACACTGGACCCGGCATCGCGAAAGAGGTCGAATCGCGGCTATTTGTCCCGTTCAGCCAGGCTGATGCGTCGATCACACGCCTGCACGATGGAACGGGCCTCGGTCTTGTGATCAGTCGCCGCTTGGCGCAGGCGATGTGGGGCAACGTGACGTTCGAATCAACACCGGGCGTGGGCACGACGTTTCGTGTAACGATCGAAGCCGAAGCAGCGCAGCTACCAATACCCTACCACCTGAACGACTCGAAAGAACTGCAGGGTCTGTCTGCCTTGGCGGTCGACGATAACCCAACAAACCTGCGCATCGTCGAAAGTTATGTGCGCAAATGGGGCATGCGCTGTGTCAGCGAACTGCGACCGAAAGACGCTCTGGCGCGCGTGCGCAACGCCGAAAAGTTTGATGTCTACCTGCTCGACCTACGCATGCCCGAAATGGACGGTGTCGAACTCTCACGAGAGCTGCGCGAGTTGGGCGTCGCCGCGCCGCTCGTGCTCATCAGCTCGACAACTTTCGAAAGATCACCCGACGGCGCGTTCGACAGCATTTTAACCAAACCGCTAAAACCAGCCAGGTTATACTCAGTATTGCGCGACCTCTTTCAAAAACCCAAACAATCGGCGTCAGATTTGCCTGCAATCTTTGATGCCGATCTCGCAAAGAACATACCGCTGAGGGTGCTCGTTGTCGAAGATAATCCGGTAAACCAGATGGTAATTCAGGCGATGCTTGCCAAGTTCGGCTACGGTTGCGATTTTGCGGGCGACGGCGTCGAGGCGATTGAATGCATAAAAAGGCAAGACTACGACCTGGTATTCATGGATATTCGTATGCCGCGCCTCGACGGGCTCTCGGCAACGCGTGCGATCATGGGCCTTGATTCTGCGAGAGAAACCTATATAGTCGGACTCACTGCGAGCGCCACTACCGAAGACCGGCGCGAGTGTGAGGCGGCGGGCATGGCAGGTTACCTCACAAAACCGATTACTCCAGAGAAGCTGCTCTTAACGCTCAAAACAGCAGCCGCGCGCAAAGAGGCAGATAGTCTTCTGTAAAGGGTGAAGATTACAACTGAACGTCAGCAGGCCACCTTCTGCCATCGGGGTCGACAGCCTGTCTCAAATCGCCAGAGTTTCCTCAGGCCGTGGGCAAAAATGCCCGCTGCCGGCCATTTCTGACCGACAATAGAACATGCAGATCAACCGACATACCGATCAGGCCCTAACGGTATTGCAACCCGTGGGCGACATGGGCCTCTATAACCTCGGCGAACTGCGCGCGATGCTGTTGCAGCTGCGTGAATCGGGTCAGACAAAAGTCATCATCGACATGGGCAGGGTGCCGGGTATTGATTCTATCACCATCGGCTTCTTGCTGCAAGAGACAACGCTGTTCTCTGAAGCGGGCGGCGCACTCAGGCTCGCCAAAATCTCTGCCAGTGTGCGCAAGTCGCTGAATATCACCGAAACTCTTTCTCAAATGAGCGTTTACGATAGCGTCGATGCTGCGAAAGCCAGTTTCAAGAGTTCCTGAATTTCTTCTGCCGTGGCCGCACTACCTGTCGCCAGTGCCCTCCCCGGCCTGAAAGCCGCACTTAACTCTTCACCGGCAGCGATTCTCACCGCCGACACCGGCTCGGGCAAAACCACCTGGCTGCCGCTGCAGCTCTTGCATGAACCCTGGCTCACAGGCAAAAAGATCATCATGCTCGAACCACGCCGCGTGGCCGCGCGTGCTGCTGCCTCGCGCCTCGCGCACCACCTCGGTGAAAAAACCGGCAAGACGGTGGGCTATTCGGTGCGCTTCGACAGCCAGGTCAGCGCAGCGACCCGGCTCGAGGTGGTCACCGAAGGTATTCTCGCGCGGCGTATTGTGAACGACCCTGAACTCGAGGGTGTGGGCCTCGTGATCTTCGACGAGTTTCACGAGCGCCATGTCGAAACCGATCTCGCGCTCGCGCTCACGCTCGAGAGCCAGAAGGTTTTTCGCGATGATCTCAGAATTCTCGTGATGTCCGCCACGATCGACACCACGGCGATTGCCGGTTTTTTGGGCAAAGCTTTCGGCAGTGAAGAAAATCCTACCCACATACCGATTGTGGCATCGGCCGGCACCAACTACCCGGTCGAAGTGAAGTACCACAACGAGCAGCTCGATTCGGGTAACAGGGCAATGGCGCATGCGTGTGCGCGCAAAGCAATCGAAGTGCATGCAAAGCATGAGGGGGATTTTCTTCTCTTCTTGCCGGGTACTGCCGAAATATTTGCGGCCACCGAATTCATCGAAGACCGTAGCCTGAAAAATACCGTTGTCCTGCCCCTTTATGGCGAACTCACAGCGCAAGAACAAGACCGGGTGCTCGAGCCGCCAAAGCCGAACGAACGCCGCATCATCGTCGCAACCCCGATTGCCGAATCGAGCCTGACATTAGAGGGATTAACCGTCGTCATCGACAGCGGCCTCGTCAGGCAGCCGGCTCTCGACCCTGGCACGGGTCTGTCTTATCTCGAGACAGTACCCATCACGCAAGACTCTGCCGTGCAGCGCGCCGGCCGTGCGGGCCGTCTCGGGCCCGGCACCTGCTACCGCATGTACACCGAAGCCGACTTTCGCCGCCGCCCCAAAACGCGCGCACCTGAAATTCTGCGCACCGACCTCGCCGAAGCCAGCCTGCGCACACTCGCTTTTGGTTCGCCGCTGAAGTCACTTATGCTGCCCGACATGCCATCGACCGCGATGCTCGCGCAGGCGGAGCGTCTGCTCAGCGACCTCGGCCTCATCGACAGAGCAGGCAAACTCACCACACTCGGCAAAAGCGCCTCTGCACTGCCTCTACATCCCCGCCTCGCCACGATGCTCGCCGCCTCACCTTCTGAAGATACAGCTCTCCTGGCAGCGATGCTCTCTGAACGCGATGCGATGCGTGTTACCGGGGCGATGGCGACCGATCTCGAAATTCGTTTTCAATCGCTGCAAAGGTTCATCGAAACCGGCGAGGTACCTGCGGGGGCAGATCGAAGGGGATTGGAAGCAATCGCGCGGGTTTTTAAGCAATTGCGACACTCTGGCCCTTGGGGCCAGAGTGTCGCAAATGCACTACTTTTTGCATACCCTGATCGCGTCGCTATGCGACGCGATCAGGGATCATTTCTCATGCGCAACGGTCGTGGTGTTTACACAGAAAAGGGAGACTGGCTCGCCGAATCGGAGTTCATCGTTGCGGTCGATGTTAGCGGTGCGGAAAAAAATGCGAAGCTGCGCCTGGGACTTTCTGTTTCACGCGAGCAGGTCATGGAGCATTTTGCAGCTGCGATCGAAAAGCGTAACGAAATACGTGAAGTTGCGGGCAAGCCGCGCGCGTATGAGCAGGCCTGCCTCGGGGCGATTGTGCTTGTCGAAAAAGAGACAGCGCTGCCCGAGGGATTTGCCGAAAAGCTCGTTTTGCAGAAATTACGCGAAGGTGACTTCTGGGGCTTTCTGGGTGACGAGTCACGCTCACTCATTGCGCGCATTGAACTCATGCGCTCCTTTGGAGCTGATTTGCCTGAAAGCTCGCCCGAGCTCTTGCAGGGCACGCTCGACCTATGGTTGGCACCGTTTATTGCAGGTGCCCGGACGCTCGCCGATGTGAGCGATAACAAGATAGCCGAAGCACTGCTGGCGCGCTTAAGCTACCAACAACAAAAGTTGCTCGAAGATAACTTACCGGCCAGGCTGGTCGTGCCCAGCGGTTCGGCGCACCGCATTCGCTACGAAGACGGCAAGGCAATCGTCGCCGTGCGCATTCAGGAAGTTTTTGGTCTCGCGACACAGCCGATGCTGGCAGGCGGAAAATTAGCGGTTACGTTCGAGTTACTCTCGCCAGGTCGGCAGCCGATTGCAGTCACAAAAAACCTGCCAGAACTTTGGAAATCCACCTATGCCGACATACGCAAAGAGATGCGTGGCCAGTACCCCAAACACTTCTGGCCCGAAGACCCGCTGTCGATGCAGGGCACGACGGGTACGAAGAAGGCGTTTGATCGGAAGAATTCTCTATGATTGCAGCTGCCTGAATATCTGCCGCTGGCAGAGCCAATGTGATAGAGAATACACCAGCTGCAAAGTGACGAGCAGATACAATCTGAACTGAATTTTCTGCCACCATTCGTCCCGCGAGTAAGAGAGCTCTAGTTCAGGGGAAAGTTCAACGAGTTCTTGCCCGCGACGCAATTGCGCCTGGCTTGGCGCACGTGGGGCCGCTGCCTGCGGAAAATGCTGCTTCACCGCTGCGTCAACCATCTGCACGAAGCCACCCTTGCATGATTTACCAACAATGCACCGGGAAACCTGAAAGATCATCGGAAATCTTTCTTTTGGATACTGCGAAGGAAGATAGACCCACAAAGGCCAGGTCTGTATCGCGCCATAATCGAGCTCGCGATCAGTCAATGCCGCATATTCGAGCGTATACGCATCATCACCTGAGCCGATAGTGTGTCGGGTCACAAACTGCAGGCGCATCCCTGCACCCGAGATCCGCACATATTCGGGGTGCGAGGAATCGAGTAACGGTTGAACAGAATTCAGATCTGCGATGATTCCTTTTCTATTTATTTCGTCCAGTTGCTCAGTGCGGTACGCCCACTGCCGTGTGCCGTGGACAAACCAGAAGCCGGCAACCAGACTCAACAGCAGGGCGATCGCCCGCCACAGTGATACCTGGTGGTACGCTTTACTCCATTTACCGCCCGGCGCCCGAAAACGGTCTGAGAACTCCAACACTGGCATCTGCGTTAAGTAGAGCGTCACGATAAGAGAAGCATAGAGCAGAATCGTGATACCCCAGTTTGAGAAGACCAAAAGGGCGATTACCGGAATCAAAAACAAAAAATTCAGAACTTTGTTATGGCGGTCGCGACCGAAGAAGCGCCACCAGAGAACAAACAGCGTGAACGCTCCCGAAGCGACCGCGAATATTGTCCAGCGTACCCGGTGTGCAAGTTCTGCAGATGCCTCGTTGGTGATGACTGCATACAAGAATGCGGTGGAGTAATAATGCAGCAAGGCAGCCCCGGCAAAGAACAACAAGACGAGTAAGCTCAATACCAGATTGACCACCGTGGCTGGTCTATTGTTCAACTTATCTTTCTGTCTCATGCTCAATGACCAAACCCCGCCGGCTACGCCGGGCATAAACCCGTTTACAGACAAAATCTACATTCATACTGTGCGCAGTGCTTTTTGGTCTGTACTCATGTAGCAGACGGTACAGAACCTATTCACGGGTCAACTGCGTTTGCGGCGCCTGGGCTTTGGTCTGTGCATTCTTTCGCGCGCCATCTTTTTCACCTGCGCGGCAAATTGCGGAAATTCGCCGAGCACTACCTGGAAGCTGTCTTTGTCGAGCGTGTACAGGTCACAGTATTCGACAGCACGCACCGAGGCATTGCGAGGTTGCGCGAGCAATAATGCGATTTCGCCGAAGTAACCACCCTCGCCGATGGTCGCATAAACCTGGTTAGTCCTCTCAGACAGCACTTCGACGCTGCCGCGGCTGATGAAGTACATGTTATGGCCAATTTCCCCTTCACGAAAGATAAAGTCTCCCGGGGTAAACATCGCGGGTGTCAGTTTCATGACTATCTCTTTGATAAAAGCGTCTGAAGCTCCCTTGAAGATGGGCACCTTCTCGATGACATCGGCATGAATGTGCATCGCCAGCTCTTTCTGCAGCGCGCTGGGTAAATCTTTCAGAATGAGGTTTTCGTCGTAGCCGCGCCGGCTTTCCCACATGTAACGGTAGTAATGGCGCAGCTTCTGCCGCAGTGCAATGGGAATGTCCCGGTACTCAAGAAACAGGTTGAGGCGGTTGATTTTTTCCTGGTACTTCGAGCGCGCAATGTCGAGGTTGGCCAGCAGGCTTGCAATGTTACCGATCATGTAGCCGAACATGCCCACGCCGATAATTTCGATCACGATGGTATACGCGATTTGCGGCACATTCAGCGGCGTGATGTCGCCATAGCCGATGGTTGCAAAGGTGGTGATCACCCAATAAAAGGCGCGCAGATAATTTTCAGGTGCCGAATAGTCGGGGCGAATGTTGCCGAGTACTATCCAGCCGCAGGCTGCCCAGTGCGCAACCATGAGTATCCACAGCAGAAGTATACCCAGGCGTATAACACTGGGATTAAAAAAATCCGCATGGCGCCAGCGATTGACCAACTCTTTCAGGTGCAGCAGGCGCACGAGTCGCAAGAGACGCAGCGCAGGGGCGAGATCGAAATGCAGACCGAAGAGGTGCACCGGTAGCGACACCGATAATAATTCAAAGGGCACTATCGACAGCAGATCGATGATGAACCATGTCTTGAGGTAGTGGCGCCGAATTGCCGCCCGGTCGGTGACGATTTCACCGCGGTCAAAATAGGCGGTGTTGAAATGCAGCACCAGATCGATCAAAAAGAAGACGGTCAGAAACAGACCCGAATACCAGAAAAAGAAATTTTCTTTGAGCGAATAGACAAGCTCAAGGGGCCCGAGAATTGCCAGAGAGAGAGTTGCAAAGAAGAGCAGTAGATCCCACAGGGTGCGTGCCCACGAATCAGGTAAAAGCACGCCGCGGTGAAACATTGCGGCTTAAACCCGTGCGGCCGCTCAGGTGTGCAAGCGCTTAAACGTGCACCACGACTGAAGCAGTAGCGCGTTTCGGCAGATGGGGATTTTTTGCCCAGACTGACTTTAACAGCGACTGCTTCTCTTTTTCAGGCAGCTGCACATCAAAAATTTTGCCGGTCTCGGCGATAACGACATGGTCGTGCTCTTCGGTATTCGAGTCGTAGAGCAGCACATCGCTGCGTGCCCGCACCGTTTTCAAAAGACCATGCTCGACGAACAAATTCAGCACATTGAACACCGTAGCCCGCGAGACACGCGTAAACTCGGCGTTCACTTCTTTAAAGATCTCTTCGGCCGTAAAATGCCGGTGCACACCGAGCACGTGGCGCGCGATTTCGAGCTTCTGCAGCGACACCCTCAGGCCACGGTCTTTCAGAAACTTTGCTATGTCTGCCGGCTTTTTCATGGCTCTCTCTTTTGAATATAGTCATGAGTTTAGAGTTCGTCTATTTTTAGATAGGGCGAATCAGGTCTTGGGCAGCCTCTGCCCAATCGCGAAAATCGAAGTTAAACCCCGCATCGAGCAGCCGGCCCGGCACTACGCGGCGGCTCTTCAGCAGCAGCTCGGTGTCGGTGCGCAGCACCCATGCGCCGATCTCGGCCATCCATTTGGTTGCCGGCAACCCGATGGGCACCCGCGCAGCGCGGCGCAGCAGGCGCATGAACTCAGCTTGCGGCAGCGGCGCAGGGGAGGTAAAATTGATCGCACCCGAGAGCTTTTCATTTTCAATTACGAAGCGCACCGCGCGGCAAAAATCTCTGTAGTGAATCCATGAAACGTATTGCCGGCCACCGCCAATCGCACCGCCAAGGCCAAAGCGCGTCATGTTCAAGAGCACCTCGAACACACCCTTTTCGCTCGAGGCGCCACGCGGCGCCATCACCATCGCCGTGCGCATCGCCACCTTGCGCGTTTTCGGCACGACCGCACGGGCCTGCTCAGCCTCCCAGTTTTTGGCGATCTCAACGCTGTACGCCCAATAAGATGGCACACCCGGTTCATTGCCGCCGATCACCCCCGTTGCTTCATCGTTTGCTTCGCCCAACGTATGCCTGTAAATGGTTGCAGTGCTCATTTGCAGCCATATCTTGGGGGGATTTCTAACGTACTGAATCGCGTAACCCACGGCGCGCGTCGAATCGACGCGCGAATCCATCATCTGCTGCAGATTTTCTTTCGTATAGCGGCAATTGACTGTTCTGCCTGCAAGATTGATGACCACATCGGCGCCGTCGAGCGCGCTCACCCAATCACCTTGCGTTTTTGCATCCCAATAGATTTCACCGGGTGCCTTAGGTTTGCGCGTCAGTACCACCACCTCATCGCCCGTGCGCTCAAAGTCTGCGCGCAACACCTGCCCGAGTTGGCCTGTTCCACCGGGTATGACGATTTTCATGGCCCCGTCACATCAAAGCTAGTCGTGCATTCGTTCTGCAATAGAGCCGGCGTCGCTGTCGGGGCTGTTGCATAGACCTTCACCGTTTCAATGGTATCATGCTTCAGATCTGTCCACGATGCGACACCCTGTACCGCCGCCTTATTGAGAGTGCCGTCAGTAGTCGAGAGGTTTCCTGTAACTGCCGAGACGCAAAGTGCACCAGCCCTGGGCACAATTTGTATCACAAAATTGAAGTCTTTGTCTACTCTTTGGTTGTTATCCTGCGCATAGATGGACTGTGTTCCCGGAAAGTCAGAATTGCGAGGCACCGACGCAAACTGAAAGGTCCCTCCACCCCGCAAATGGGTAGCAATGACGGTCATGGGTGAACCTGCATTTTGCTGAAATGAATTGTTTGAAGCCAGCAGATTTGATGAAGTTTCCACAACGTCAAAATCTGTTAGGGGTGTTGTTTTGAGTAGAACCGTCTGGTTATCTGCAGTGCTACCCTGAATGTTGCTACGCACGTGCGCTTTCACCTGGTATGTCCGGCCGGTGGTTTCGCCATCGGGCACAATAATGTCACCGAAATCTTTGAAGTATACAGTTTGTCCGACCGAAAAACCCACCGTGTTATTGCTTCCCGGGCCTTCGAGAATGAAGCGAAAATCTGCTGCATCTCCCGTACCAATATTGGTAAATCGAAGTTCTTTTATCTGCAGAGGATAACCATCTTTAGATCCGTTCTCTTTGACGGTGAACTCGAGAAGAATTTCAGCTGAGCCGATCGTATTATCGATTGAACTCAAATCAATCGATGCCGCCGTCGCCGTTTTTTCAACCAAGCCCGACTCTATACCCGCGCCCAATCGAGCATTCACCTCTGCCTGCGCACCGCCCGCGAAATGAAACACCGTCGCCGAAGGTATAAACACCACAGCCCAGCGCGGGTGCAGCATCCATTTGATGTTCGCACCGGCCTGCGAAAGAAAGTAGAACTGTTCGAGTGTTTGCTCCGAAACGCTCTGTGCAGCGTTCGTGTCGACGGGCTTGCGGCCGAGCGCAGAGTAGTCAAACAAAAAGTTCGAATAGCCGAAACCGAACCCTGCAAAGGGTTCGAGACGCAGCGTGCCGAAATTGAACGCATAGCCGAGAGACGGCACGGCTTCGCCGGTTATGAGCCGTGTCGGTACGTCGCTACCGTTACGAGTATATGTGCGTCGCGCATAACCCATGTTCAGGCCAAACTGAACGAAGACGGGCAGCTTGCTGCGGCGAGCTAGCAGTTCGGGAATCTGGTGTCGTTGGTAAGTGAATTCTGCGTTGAAGTGCGCAAATTCTGCACCCGAAACAGTAGTCGAACCCGAAAGATTGCCCGTCTCGGGAGCAAAACCCGCAGCCCGCATGCCGGCCGAGAATAGAATCGTGCGCTTACCCTTTTCAGGGTCAAAATACCACCCGCCGCTTGCCGCGAGTGTCTGCTGCGAGGGCAGAGCCTCTGACATTTTCGCGCCAAGGTCTGCGGCAATTTTGTTGAATGCATCGAACATTTTGGCCGACAGAGGGGCTTCGGATTTGAAATTCACGAGTATGCGCCCGGTTTCAATTTCATAGAGATTGAGGTTGAGTCGCAATCGGCCATTCGTGACCGAATAGCGCCCGTTCAAAACCAGGTCTTGCCTCAGCCATTCGCCCATCTGCAGCGCCGCCGATTTCGTGTGCATGTCTTCGTCTTGAATGAGGTTGCCCGCCTGCGTATCTAGAATCGCCTCTTCAGGGGGATGTATAAAGAAATAGCTTTCGGCGAGTGTCGTGCGTATGGCTTCGGCAAGCGATGGGCCGATATAGGCAAGATCAGCCTGCGCACCTTCGTTCACAGGGTTCAAGACCAATAACCGCTTCACGGTCGGTGCGGCGTGCAAACTGGCCGAGATCAGCAAGACAAGCACTGAAGCGAGGCGCATTCTGGCAAAAGAAACCATCTATCGCCGACGACTGTCAATCAGAATCGAGTTTGTGCGTGAGGGCACGGTCGCTTTACAGGCATTCTTTTTTGGTTGACCGCAAGCTACCATGCGTAACTTAGCGGCAGATGCATCGGGGTATCCTCGAAACTGTTCTGATTGCCGGCATTCACGGCAGCGCCGAAAATCTGAAGCAATGGGTTGAAATGTACCGCAAGCTCGCGGCGCAGCCCCTGCCGGCAAATCTGGCCGAGTACCAGGCGTCGCTCGACAAACAGGTTAACCCCATACGCGAGCATGAAACCGTGCAGCTGACCGACGATCTTTTGCAGAAAGAAGTGATTCGCCTGTTCGACGCCGGCGCGACAGAGGTCATTTTACCCTACAGCGAATTGCGCTGGCGCAACCAAAGCGACTGGGTGTTTCACAACGATAACGAAGAGGCTTTTTTCGTGGCCAATGAGCTAAACCTTTCACCGCTGCAATATATCAGATCGCGCGTGCAAAACTTCTGCGATAGCAAAGGCATGATTGCCTCGCACCGCGACGAGGTGGTCATCTCTGTGACCGAAGCGGCCGAGAACGCAATTAAGTATTCGAACGTACTGCCGGTTTACATTCACCACGGTCTCGACAAAGACGAATACTTCATTCGCGCGATCAATTCGGTGACAGACCTGAACCTCAAAGACGAAATCTCGCGGGGCAAGTTCTCAGAAGATGTTTCGCTGATGCGAGGCGTGCTCGTGATGTCGAAGCTGCTCGATTTTCTCGACATCGTGCGCGACGTCGACCGCCGCCGCGTTGAGTTTATCGGTCGCAAGAAAGTGACGCTGAAAACCGCAAAACTGGCGTCGGTTTAAATACGTAATACTTTCGCCGTTGGCGAAAGTATTACGTTCCTATGGGATGCCAAATGGTTTTGTACTCTTGAAAGTCAGTGATGTAATCGAGCTTCTGCCCTGCATCGCCGTAAAGGTCTTCGGCTGATTTCCATGCCTTTGTACGAATGCGTTTCAGGTTTTCGGTCGCGGCTTTTTCTGTCTCGATGCGCAGCTCGTTTGAGATGCCGGCGAGGTCGAGCGCGTTGACGTCCATGTGCTGCGCGAGGCCCGGCAAAAGTTCTTTCGCGTAACCGGTCAGCACATTCACCACACCATGTGTGAGGTCAGATGTCGCCAGCACTTCGGTCATGCTCACGACCACCGCAGGGTTCTCTTCTGAGCAAATCGAAATGACGCTGTTACCCCCGGCTATGATCGGAGCGATTTGCGAAATAAAACCCAGCACCGGCGCAAACGCAGGCGCTACAGATACAACGACGCCCATCGGTTCGGGTATCGTAAAATCAAAATATGACCCTGCCACGGGGTTGTGGTTGCCGGCAAGCTGCTGAAACTTGTCGCACCAGCCAGAATACCAGACGAGACGATCAATCGCCGCATCGACCTCTTTCGATGCTGCTGCAGCCGAGACACCCGAAACAAGTTTTAGCTCTGAGCTGATTTCGGTCGAACGCGACTCGAGCATTTCTGCCATTCGGTAGAGAATTTGCCCGCGGTTAAACGCAGTCTTTTTAGACCAGCTGCCGAAAGCCTTGCGCGCCACCTCGACTGCATTGCGCGCATCTTTGCGGCTCGCCTGCGCAATGTTGGCATAAAACTTACCGGTTTCTTTGGCGGTCAGTGTAAAAGTACGGCCAGATTCAGAACGGGGAAAATCCCCCCCTATAAAAAGTTTCTTGGTTTTGGCGACCGAAAGGCGCATGTGGGTTTCTTCGGCTACTTCAGGCATGGGTGTACGTGCGCCGACCTGTCGATGCGTCAAATCATTTGCAGAGCGCAGCCGGGCCTGCGGGGTCAGCCGCGTTACCAAACCACGCAACGGCGTAGCCGCCGTAAATACCGACGCCGAATGCCTGCCATGGCTGCCGCCACATGCCCGCGTTGATGATGACCTGATTATGTCCGCTCGACCGCTGCCAGAGTGAAAGCGCGCCTTCGGCAGTGATCGACGAACCCGAGCTGCCCGCCGAAACTTCAAAGCCATTGCCCTGGTACTGCGTCAATTCGCGCGGCTTTTTCCACATGCAGGCGGCCTGGCGGTGGTCTGATGTATAGCAACACCCTGTCCATTTGCCGCCTGACGACCAGCTGTGCATGTTGCACGAACCGCTCGCCGGCCGCCTGATCGCCAGATCTGCAGCGTGCGTTCGCGCTACAGTTGTCAGCGAAACCGTCGCCGCGACTGCGGGCAAACCCTTGCTGCGCCGGTAGCTGTTGATCGCGTCGACGAGTTTCTTCTCTTCTGGTGTCATGCAGGCCAAGTTCGGTTGCGTTGAACCGGGTCTCGAAGGTGAAGCCTGCGGTAATTCTTTGCCCGTTCGTCTGTACGATGGCTGGCTAACCTGCGCAAAGATCGCAGAGGCGGCAATCACCGAAACCATTATTGCTTTTGTGTGGATAAAGTTCATCTTTGCATCAACCTCGCCTGTTCAAAGCTTTTTCACCGCGGTTATGATTTTGACCTTAAGGTACTCTTTGCGCGCAAAGAAAAGAACCTCTTTCTCGACGAACGAAAATTCATAGCGTGCAGTTTTTTCGGCAGTGGTCTTCAGCAACTGGTGCGAATTTTCGAAGTTGAGAATCCAATACAGCGTGGTGGTCTTGCCGTTGGCATCTTCTACCGTGAGCCGTGTATAGGTCGTCGTTGTGGTCTCGGTAATTCGACCTGACACTGTGCCTTCGAATGCGCCTTCTGAATCACCGGTAAACTTCGCGAGCGTGTCAGGACAGACAGACGCAGCCTCAACGGCAAACAGGTAGCCGAGACGCGTACCATGATCGGTGTCGCCGATTTTTTCCATGTCGATATTTTTTTCTGTCTTGAGATATTTTTCAAAGCCTTTGGCGCTTTTGATGACGCAGAGACCAAGCTGCACATTGCGCTGCTCTGAATTCTTGAGCTTAGAGGTATCGAGCGCTTCAATGCACTGGCACGACCGTTCGGTGATTGCCCGCAGCGGCTCGATGTGAGTTTCGGCGCTGAGCGAATAAATACACAAAACCAGCAAACTGATCGCGACTGAGATTCTCATAGCAGCAGTTGGCAAACGCGTTTAGGCGCGTCAAGTATGCTACGTGCACTGACCGACACTCGCGCTATCACGGGCGTCGTTCAATAATCTACAGCAACGCCTTCGAGCACCGCGAACGACTGAAACACGGTCTCTGAAAACGTCGGGTGCGGAAATATAGCGTTCAGAAAATCATCGGCCAGAAGTTCAGAGCCCATCGCGAGCGAGACCTGGCCGATAAGTTCGGCTGCGTTCTCACCGACAATCTGCGCGCCCAAAATTTCTCCGGTTGCTGCATCGGTGAAGACGCGGCTAAAGCCGCTTTGCTCTGCAGCCGCGAGCGCCATGCCCGAGGCAATCCACGGAAACTCGCCGGTCTTGAAGGCACGCTTGCTGTCGCTGAGTTGTTTCTCGTTCATGCCAATCGTCGCAACCTGCGGTGAAGTATAAATACACCCGGGTATCTCACCGAGAGCATGTGGTTTTTTACCGGCGATCAGTTCGGCAACATAGACACCCTGGTGTGCCGCTCGGTGCGCGAGCAGTTTTCCCGGGGTTGCGTCGCCGATTGCATAGATGCTCTGAGCCTTCGTTCGCAGGTTCGCGTCGATTGCCACAAACCTGCGATCGTCGAGAATACCCATCGTCTCGACACCGAGGTTCTCGGTATTCGGCTGCACGCCGATCGCAACGAGTGCCGCTTCGGCCTCGACCTTCAGCTCTTTGCCGTCGCTGCCTTTCAGAACAAACTGCACGGCAGTGTTTGTTTCAGTGCTCGAGAGAATCTGCGCACCTTCAAATATCTGCATACCGCGCTGCTCAAGGGCTTTTCTTAGGTGCGATGCAACCTTGAGGTCGTCGTTCGGCAGAATGTGCGGCGCCATTTCGATCAGCGTGACCTTGCTGCCGAGGCACTGGTAAAAATCGGCGAACTCGAGCCCGATCGCACCACCACCAATCACGACGAGAGTTTTCGGCAGCTCTTTCTGCACGAGCGCATCGCGGTATTGCCACACACGTTTCGAAAACGGCAGCTGCGGCAGCGCGCGGGCTCGGGCGCCGACTGCAATGCACGCATGTTTGAAAGTGACGTCGCGCTTTTCTGAACCCTGCGTCACCCTGAGCTGCGTTGACGAAGTAAATGCCGCACTGCCTTCGATCAGCGTAACACCGTATTTCTTAAAGAGAGATTTGATGCCGTTTTGCAGGCGGTTTGCGACTGCACGTGAACGCTCAATGATTTCGGGCAGGTTGCCCTCGACGGTACCCGTGACCTTGAGGCCAAGCTTGCCCGAATGCAGTTTATGCAACAGGTGTGCCGAAGAGAGCAACGCTTTTGTGGGTATGCACCCCCAGTTGAGGCAGACACCACCTGCGCTTTCTTTTTCGACTACGGCAGTTTTTAGACCGAGCTGCGCCGCGCGAATTGCAGAGCTATATCCGCCCGGGCCCGCGCCAATTACCACATAGTCGAAGTTTTCAGCCATGCAACATTCGGCAAATGCCTTGCGCGCAGACAAGTGACTTTGCATTTGCCGGGAAACCATGTTTCTGATCGATCTCGACAAACGTGTATTTGAATACCTGACGTTATGGGCAAACCCGCCGTGGCTATCGGCAGTCTGTGAAAAACTTGGCGATTGGTCGACCTACACGATACCCGCGATCACTTTCTGCGCGCTCTATTACTGGCTAAACAGCCCGCGGTTTCTGCGCTTTTTGCTCGTGCTGATTGTCATTCTTGTGGCGAGCGAGGCGACTGCCCAGCTCATCAAGCACCTCGTCGCGCGCCCCAGACCCGCGATCGAATGGCTGATTTATGTCGACCCGAAGGCTCTCAGCTTTCCCTCGGCGCACGCCGTGAACACGATGGCACTTGCTTTTTTGCTCTCGCGCTGGTTCGAAAAGAGCATTCTCTGGTATCTGCCGATTCCCGTTATCATCGGCGCCTCACGCGTTCTGGCAAACTACCACTACCCGCTCGATGTCATAGGGGGATGGATAATCGGATACTCAGTTGCCGCCGTGTTTTGGGGGCTCCTTGCAAAAATCTGGTCACGCCGCCCCGCGGCATGACCAGATTTTTGCATTTTGCTTTACACCATGTGCGCCGCACAAAACTTGTGCACAGAAACACTGCACCGCAAGATGTAGTGGAATTAAAAGTGGTAACCGAGGGAGCGGCACGAAGGGACATTCGTGTCCGCCGCCCCCAGATACGTGTACCAAAGGAGCTTAAAATGGAACAAGGTGTAAATAAAGTCGTCAGCTTCGGTATCGGAGCATTTGAATCAGCACGCACTAGCGCTGAATCGCTTCTCAAGAACCTCGAAGTTGAAATCAACGCGCTGATCGCTTCAGGCGAGTCAGTACAATCAGAAAATGCTGTGAAAGTGCGCAGCGCAGTGACCAACGCATCGGCGAAGATCTCGACGCTCGTTGACCAGGCAAAGGCACAGTACACAGACCTGAGCGCAAAAGCGCAAAAGGCAATTGCTGACCTGCAGGCAAAGGCAAGCGAACTCGCTGCTAAGCTCCCAGGTTCAAAACAAGAAGCCGCCTAATCTATTCCCAACGGGGAATAGATTAGGCGGGCAGGCCGCCGGATCCCAAAAAGCGGAAAGCAGCGGAGCGCTTTAGCAGTCGTTTGGCTCTGCAAACGACGAGGCTTTTCGCTTTTTGGGAATCAATCCGGCGCCTGCCCAAGAATTAAAAAAAGCCGCGAAAGCGGCTTTTTTTACGTTAGACCAATTATTAAATTCGCTGCATGACCCTTCCAGGTCATGGGAATCACCAGCGTCGGCTCAGCCAAAACAAACTTAAACTCTTCGGGCTCACCGACAACAACCGTCGGCACTGAAATATCAAAACCACTGCCAAAATGCGTGCGCGCATTGCCCGAAATCGTGTTCGCCATTTCTGCGATCATGGGTATCAGGTCTTCGTCGCTTTCGGCTGTGCTGCCCAAAACGACCTGCACTAAATCTTCAACCACGGGTTTTTCGCAGGTGATTACGAGGCCACCGCGGTGGCTACCTGAAATACCGATGTGGCCCGAATAGGCCAGCAAAGGATGCTTCTGCGACTTTGCGTCAAGATTGTAAGGCACCCCAAATTCAGGCTTGGGAGCACCCAAAGATGTGAAATATTCAGAGGTTGAACTCAAGAGCGCAGAGATATCGCTGTCGCTCAGGCGCATTGCGGTTAATCTATCCCCACTACGAGATATGCCTGAAAACCTTTCCAGTTAATCGGCAGCACGACGACGGGTGTGCGCAAGACGATGCGAAAGTTTGACGGCTTGCCCTTAAAGATTGTTGGTACAGAAATATTGAAGTCAGAACCAAACGAAGTTCGCGCGTTACCGCCAATCGTATTGGCTATTTCGCCGATCATGTCAAAGATCGACTGGTCGTCGACTTCATCGGTTAAAAGAATCTTGCGGGTAATTTCGGCGAGCATCTCGCGCGGGCAGGTGATGTATAACCCGCCCCGGCGGTTGCCCGAAATGCCAATGTGGCCCGAATAGTCGAGCAGCAGCTGCTCGGGGCCTTTCGTGTAAGGGATACCCAGTTCGGCTTTTTCACCGGTGACCTCAGCGAAGTAAGAGATCGTACCGTTGATAAAAACCTGTATTTCTTCTTGCTTCATTTATCAGTCGGCGACTACCTGATCGAATGCCTCTTTGATGCTCTCGGGCGTAAACGGTTTGCCGAGAAAACTGCGTGCGCCTTTCTTGAGCGCTTCGAGTGCAGTTGCTTCATCTTTGAGCGCCGAAACAACCATGACCTTCACGTCAGGCTTGATCTTCAGTAGTTCTTCAAGGCACTGTAGCCCATCCATTTCGGGCATGGTGATGTCGAGAGTCACGACATCGGGCAGCGTGGTCTTGAAGAGCTCAACTGCCTGTTTGCCGTCACCGGCAGTGCCAACAATCTCGATACCCGCGCCGGCAAGATATTTCTCGATCGCTTTGCGCATGATACTCGAGTCATCAACAATCATCAGCTTCATAGGCTCACCTTGAGGCTTTGCCAGTGCCGTCACGTGTTTTTCACCAACCAGGTGCACCGGGCGCATAAATGAGGATCGATAACCGTGAACAATCATGAACGGCATCTCGAGACATAACGCAGGCGCAACAGGTTCTTGCCACCGTGTACGGGTCTGTTCGTCTGTCACATGGCAGAGAGCAACGATAAAGAATTTTTCGGTCCGCTATACCCCCTGATCGGCGTTTGGCAGGGCGACAACGGCATGGATGTCTCACCAGAACCCGACGGAGAAGAGATGTCGCCCTATTTTGAGACGATCACCATCGCGCCAGTCGGCGATGCTACCAACGCCGAAGAGCAGACCCTTGTGTGTGTGTCTTATACGCAGGTGGTGAGCCGCAAATCGACCGGCCAGGTTTTTCACCACCAGATCGGCTACTTCTACTTTGAAAAGAAAACCGGCGAGGTGCTGTATTCACTCACCATACCCCGTGCAGTGTCTGTGCTGGCAAAGGGCAAGGCAACGGTATCGGGCAGCAAGACAGAGATCAGCGTGCATGCCGACGCAGCCGACAAGAACTATGGCATTCTTGAATCCTCATTTATGAGCGCCAAGGCTTCGACCCGCGCGTTCGACATGAAACTTAACGTCGATGGCGACACCATGAGCTATTCGATGACAACCAGCGTCGACATCTATGGCAAAAAGAGTTTCGCACACACAGACGAGAACTCACTCAAGCGCAAGTGATTTGCGCGGGCTCAGTGACAAGGCGGGAACTCGCGAAGCATAACACGCAAGGCGCATTTTCTTGGCTATGCGAATTGCGATGCCGCCAAGGGCGGCAAATCAGCGCAAATTCGGGCGGCTTTGCGCCCCTCGCATAGCGAATCGCTTCGATTCGCGGAGGAATTTGCTTTGATTAGCAGTTCGCATGGGCAAGAAAATGCGCGTCAGCGAGTTCCCGCCTGGTCACCTAAATATCCTGCTGCCTGTCGCAACATTTTTCGCCACATCTCATTGCAATGAGTACATTGCCAGTGTCTGTAGCAGCGCATGAATTTTGGTTTTATTTGGGGAGCTTTGACAATCCTCAGCTAATGCAAAAACTCATGCAGGCCTCAGACAAAGCGTACGTGCTGTCGGGAGAGTCGTGAACTGCTGCATTGCAGGCAAGGCGATGATTTGGTCAGCCGGCGCAATTAACATTTAAGAGGCTAACTATGAAAAAATCAATGACAGTCGCAGCTTTGGCTGCGGCAGCAATGCTGTTTACGGCTTGCGAAAAACCACCTGTTGCGCAAGCAGCGCCTGCGACGCCGGTGTTCACTCCTGCGAAACCAGACGGTAAAGAATTCAAGATCGATGTTGCAGCGAGCAAAATCGAGTGGATCGGTACAAAAGTCACCGGCAAACACAACGGTACGATCAACCTGAAATCAGGTTCAGTGTTCGTAAAAGATGGCGCGGTCGTAGCCGGCAAATTTACCGCTGACATGGCGTCACTCGACGACAAAGACCTTTCAGGTGAATACCATGACAAACTTAACAAGCACCTCAAGAGCGACGAGTTCTTTGACGTAGAAAAGTTTCCAGAAGGTGTTTTTGAAATCAGCTCAGTGGAAAAATCAGCGAATGGCTCTACTGTTAAAGGCAACCTGACGCTGAAAGGTGTCACTCACGGCGTGACCTTCGACGCAGATATCGTCACTGAAAAGAACGCGCCCAAAGCGGCTAAGGCAACTTTCAACATCGATCGCAAAAAATGGGGTATCGTTTATCCCGGTAAGCCAGACGACCTGATCTCTGACACGATCAACCTGACTCTCGATCTGAAGATTAAGAAATAAGGGTTCGGCCGCCGGCGACAGCCGGCGAGCCTGCCGATTCTACTCTGCGCGCCTGTCTGCGCGCAGATTCTTATCTTTTTACCAGTTCGTCGAGAGAATAAATTTCAATCTCTTGCAGTTTACCGCGAACACCTGAATGTGCGACCTTGCGGCATTTAATGAGATTTCCCAGGCGGTGGCGCGTGTTGCCATCAATCAGAATATCGACACCCGCTTCTTTGGTCATTGATTCTAAACGGCTCGCGAGATTAACCGGGTCACCCAGAACTGTATATTCCATACGGCGCACTGAACCGATATTGCCCGCAAATACTTTGCCGGTGGCGATTCCCATGCCGACCCGAATCGGCTCTTTTATGTAATCGGGGCGCACGTCGTTAAAGGTCGCCAGATGATTACGAATCTGCAGCGCACATTTCGCCGCGTTCAGCACGTCGTGTTCGCTCGGTACCGGGCAGCCGAAAGTCGACATGATACCGTCACCGAGCAGTTTGTTCACCGAACCATGGTTGCCATAGACGAGATCCATGATGTCGGTAAAGAACTCGCTCAAGAACTCGGCGAAAATCTGTGGCTCGAGGTTTTCGGCAATCGTGGTCGAACGGCGCACGTCAAAGAACATGATCGTTGCTTCTTGGTGTTTGCCGCTGAGGCTGTTGGCGTGTTCGTCTTGTAGAATGCCTTCGACGATGTCTTCAGAGAAATACTTAGTGAGCAACTTGCGGTCATTCTTGAGCCGCTGTTTCATCCACTCGAGTTCGAGTTTGGCGCGCTTTAGCTCAACCAGATTACCCAGGCGGTGTGCAAGTTCAGTATTGCCTGTATCGGTGCGCACTACATCGTCGTACTGTGCCGCATCGACATCGGCGTCGCCGCCGCTCAGCAGCACAAGCGTCGAACCGAACTGGCGGCTTGCCTGCTTCACCTGTTCGAGCTTTTCGCCTGCGCCGGCAAACTCAGCAGAGACAAAAATCATGTCGGGCTTACCAGACAGAACGGCTGCCACCGCATTTTCTATGCCATCGACAGTAACCAGCTCGAAATCACCAGCGGGAAGATTCGGCTGAATGATAGACGATTCTTTTTTGCTGCTCTCAACCAGCAGAATTTTCGACTTAACAGGCGTGTGTGCAGATTCATTCATGTTTATTTTCCCGATGCTGGCAATAAAATCTTGAATTCACAGAATTTGCCTGCTTCAAAACTGAGTTCAATTTTGCCGCCGATCGAATCGACTTTTTCTTTGATGATATCCATACCGATGCCCCGGCCGGCGTTCATCGTCGTGCTGTCGGCGGTGCTGATTCCCGGTATAAAGATAACACCGGCGACGGTGCCGGCATCCCACGAGGCGACGTCTGCAGCCGTGTACTTGCCCGACTCAATGGCCTTCTTGCGCAGTTTATCAATCTGCAATCCGCGACCATCGTCTTTGAAAAAGAGTTCGGTGCCTGTCGCTGATTTGCGCGTGCCGATTTCGATGCGACCAGTTTCGCTCTTGCCCGCAGCTTTTCTGTCTGCCGGCAGTTCAAGCCCGTGCGTCATCGAATTGCGTGTCAGCTGAATGAGAATATCTTTCAGCAGCTTTCGGTGCTGTGCCGGCACGTGGTCTGGGTCGAACTTATCATGTGTAAGTTCGGCCTGCTTGCCGAGCTCGGTACTGAGTTTCTGCACGTTCGATTCCACCGCGCGCACCAGCAGATCGACGTTCTTTTTTTCACCCGTGAAAGTTGCCTGAAACTGCGTGATTCGCTGTATAAGCGACTTCACTTCGCGCAGAGTCTCGATCATTTCATTGAGTTTCAGCACGAGCGGCAAGAAGTCCTGGCCGCCGAGGTCTTCTTTCTGTTGAAGCTCCCCCACTTTTTCTTCGTACTCATGCGCCTTGCCGGCGAAGAACTTGAGGTTCAGAATCGAAGCATTGCCCTTGATCGTGTGCATTGCCCGGTAGATGATCGCCAGCTTCTCGGCCAAAGGCTGCTGCGCGCCGCCGGGTTTCAGCGTATCGTTGATCAGCGCGATGTCTTCTTCCATGTCTGAAATAAATTCGCTGAGCATGCGCGGTTCGACGTGCAAAATACCAAACAGCATTTCCATTTGGCCGGCGTTTTTCTCTTCTGTCTCTTTCAGTTTTCTATCGAGCAACACCTGTTTGGTGACGTCGGTGACGGCGGCCATGAGGTGCATGATCTTGCCGTCTGCCATAATGCGCTTGAACTTGAACTGCAAAAACTTTTGCTGCGCCGGGCCGCTGGTAGAAGTAAAGTTCATCTCTGTTTCACGCAGCGGGTTGATGTTCGCCATCACCGCCTCTTTGATCTCGGGCTTGAACATGAGCTCGAGGTAATCGGTGGTCTTCTTGATAGACCCCTCAGGCAGCGCCTTTTTCAGAATCGCCAGAATGTCTTTGCCCGCAAGGTCGCTTGAAGCAAGCATCTCTTCGAGTGCTTTCGAATGCTGGCTGCCGATGCGGTATTCATTGCCTTCTTTCTGAACCAGAAAAAGCCCCTGGCCAACCGTCTGCATAATGCGGTCGGTTTCACCCTTCGCTTCGGTTAAGGCGCTGTTTGCCTGCGACAACTCAGCCGTACGCTCGCGCACCTTGTCTTCGAGAGTTTCGGCGTAGTCCTTGAGTTCTTGCTGCGCATCACGGAATGCAATACGCAACGAATCGAACATTTCAGAGAGAAAACCGATTTCGTCTTGCGAAGTGGCATTGATCTTGTGCTCAAGATTGCCCTGTTTTACCTGCTCGACGTCTTTCACGAGCAGGTTCACCGACCGAGTGAGGCCGCGAGAGAAAAAGACAGCCATGCCGATCGCAAAAATCAAACCGCCAATGCCTGTGATGATAATGATGAACTCGATGCGGTAGAGCAGCGCGAGCTGTTTATCTTTAGAAGACGCTATCAGGTAGCCGCCTTCGGGCACGTTTTCAATCGCCCCGACAATGGCGAGGTACGATTCGCCGCCAATGCTGAGTGAAAAAGTCTGAGAATGTTTGGTTTTGCCTTCACCGCCGTCTTGCGGCAGGTTCGCCTTGATATCAGCCATGGCTTTTTCGATATCGGGAATCTGCTCTTTCGAGAATGCAGAAGCGACAACCTTGTCTTTGTTAAAGAAGGTAATCTGGTTGCGGCTGAGTTCGTCTATCTTGTACGCAAACTTGTCGCTGACTACATTGCCCGCGAGCAAGACAGCATCTGAACCCAAGAGAGGCAGACCGACGAGCTGGTAGAGCTTCTCATTCTCGCTCCACATACCGAGGTAGCGGCCGTTTTCGACAGTCTTCTGCAACAGGTCTTGATAGTCAGCAGGCACGGCTTTGCCTGCCAGTTCAGGGTGTACGCTGTCGATGAGTACGCGGCCAGTGAAACTGACGACCATCAGAAAGTCAAAATCCGTGACTTTTTTAAATCCGGCTGATACTTTGGCTGAAGTAGCCGGTGCGCCCCGCAGATCGCGCTGAAAGGTCGGGCTCTGAATGAAAAACTGCGTACGCGAAAGCACCTGCTCGAGGCGCGCGTCATTGAGTTCAATGTACGCAGTCGCCGCAGCATCGAGCTGCGTCAGAATATTCTTCTCAACCTGGCGACGAACGCCCTGGTCGATGAAGAGCAGCGAAACCGACGAAAGAATCAGAACGATCGTGACGATCGCAATGAGAATCTTTCGGCTGAGGCTCGCCTGCGAGAGCCCCTGCAAGAAAGAACTAATATTCTTTGTCATACGCGCGGCCGTACTTGTTCTTGTGCTTTATGCTAAAGACGCTTTCTTCAACTTCGAAGTTGATGTTAATCGTCTTGCCATCGACGATGGCAATGCCGCGCTTTTCTGATGCTCCCGATGGCTGCCACGCGACGAACGTGTACTTGCCGGCGGGAATGTTGCTGATTTTGAACTTACCGTCTTTGCCCGTCTTGGCAAAGTAGGGGTTTGGCACGACAAGCACGTCGGCCACCATATTGGAGTGAATGTTGCAATAGATGCGAACCGCGCCTGTTTTCTGAAAGCGCACATTCTTCGATTTGCCCGTGCCATAATAATCGAGGTCGAATTTATATTCAGGGGTCGGAGAAAAAACGTTGTGGTTAAACGGGTCTTCGTTCGGAAACTCAACCACACCACCGCTCACAATCGGCAACACGCGCGGCGAAAACTGTTTTCCCTTTTGCACGATTTTCTCTTTGCCATTGGGGTTCGGCTGCTGCAGCTCTTCGAGAAAGATTACCACGTTTGAAGCGTCGCCCTTCGCCCCCTGCTTGCCGAAAAGGCCCTTGGTTTTGACGATCACAGTGCCTTCGATGCTGCCGCCTGCGTGCAGCATGCCGCCAGTCAGCAAAAATGAGGATAGCATAAGAATCGGTGTCAGCTTCGTGTTAAACATGGGCCCTCCAAGGCGAAACGATTGGACACCTTGGTTATCTGCATTCGGGGTTACAATCTTTTTTCTGCCAAGTTGAGCCTCTGCGAGCTGATGCGAATCTCGCTGAGGCCCGGGCTTGATTTGTATACAGTTGCCCGTATATGCGGGTCTATTTCGGCTTGGCTTTCTTTTTCGCGACCTTCGCCGTGGGCTTCGCCTTTTTGGTGGGTTTCTTCGCCACTTTCTTGACCGCCTTTTTGGGCTTAGGCTTCGTCGCCTTCTTCACCGCAGCTTTCTTAGGCACCGCTTTGGCAGCAGGCCTTGTCTGTGGCGGCAGTTCGACGCTCACAACTTCGAGATGGTATTCCCGTTCGGCAGCATCGTCGATCATCGGGTGCTGGTAGACGAGCGCACCTTCAAGCAAAATTGAGCGTTCTTTATTGAAGCTCGACATCTGCCTGAATAGCATTTTGATACCGGTGTCGGTAAATTTGTCAGCAAGTTTCGCAAAAGCCTCAGCCGCGTCTTGCGTCTCTTGCAGCGCCAGGCGAAGAGCTTCAAATTCGCTGCCTTGTGTACTTTGCTTGAGATTGCGGTCGAGCTTGCGAATCAGCCGCTGAATAGCGGTTGCATGAAACTTGTGTACCTGGCCCAGATGCTTGAGGTTGGGTAGATCACTGCTACCCGAGTATTTCTTGTAGATACTTTCAATGAGCTTAATATGCTCAACGCTATCTTCGGCAAGGTCGAAAAAGAAATTCTTCACCGGCCCCGCGGCAAGCTCGTCATGCGTCTTCATGCAGAAATCAAAGAAATCTTTCTCGTGCTGAATTCCCGCAGCAACGGCTTCAAGAAAACTGGTATTTTTTACAGCAGACATAATACCCCCTTCGGTCTGGTAGACGGCCCACCTCAAACATCAGGGTGCGGATTGTCAGCTAATTTTCCGAAAACCCATAAGTCCGCAGAGCGGACTTATGGGTTTTTGGTTCTTTAATAGCAGGCAGTACCCTTGCTGTTTATGGTATAATTTCTGCAAACAGCTGACGACGTTGTCACACCGTCTGCATCCTGAACATCATTGCACGGCGCAGCAGATGCGCAGTTGGCCCCCGTTCCGCCGGTGGCACCATTCGTCTGCGTGCGCGTTGTATCGTCGTAAGATGCGGTAATGCTGCGCCCAGTACAAACCCCGCCTGTATTAAAGGCAAAGGTTCCGGTTGTCTGGCGGTTATTTGCATCCCACGCTGTGTAGCTATACGTTGCAGTGTACGTGCCGCCAACGACTCCAATTGAGGTCAGCTGGTTAGAACCATTGTAGTTGAAGTTGAGTGTCTGCTGAAAAGTGGCATTGGCGCTGACAATCGCCATTGAGCTTATTCGCCTGCGATTAAACACTGAAACCGGAGTCGCAGCTTCATCGACGAAGGCCTGCAGGCTCGGATAGGTATAGGTGATCTGCTCCGCGCCGCCATTGGTGCAGGTGAGCGTTGTCGAACCATTAAACGTACAGGTATAGGTAATCGTTGCTGTCGTATCTGTCATGCTCGTCGGGTATTTGCGGCAGGTTTGGCTGGTTGTAGAGCCACCCGTCTGTGTGCCGCCGTCTCCCGACTGGGCACATGCGCTCAATAATAGGGCTGTTGCCAGCCAAAGTGTTTTCGTTTTCATACCGATTCTTAACCTATATCGATTCAAATGTCCATAGGGCATCTTGCCCTATGCCGGGGCGATAAAAGCATTTTCGCACCGCCGTTGACTCCCGCGCTGGCGTATGATTCAGAGTAACTACTTCGCCGACAATGCAGACCTGCAGCAGCACTTCAGCGAGCTCGTCGATTGGCACGACATCATCAGCACGTATGAGAATGGCTTTGTCGACGCGGCCGAGTACCAGAAGACTAAAAATCCTCGTTATGAAATGGCGCCTGCATCTGACGACGAGGCGCTGCAGTACTATACCGAAATATTGAACTCGTGTGGCGAAATCGCCGGTATGCATGTTTCGCAGGCGGCGCAGGCGATTGATCGCGAGGGGCTTAAATTCGAGGGCGGCAACGTCGTGCACCCGCAAAAGATGATGGACGTGATTCAAAAATACCGCGATGCCGGATTACCCCCGATCGCGTTTCGGCGTAAGTATGGCGGCCTTGGGCTGCCGGGCGTTGTCAAGGCAATGGCGTCTGAACTCATGTACCGTGCCGACACCTCGACCACGATTGCGATGGGCTCGATGGGTCTCGCGGGCATTCTCGAAAAGCATGCCTCTGAAGAAGCGAAAGAAAAATGGATTCCGAAAATGATCGCCGAGAACTACTGCGTCGCGATGGGGCTATCAGAACCCGACTTCGGCTCTGACCTGCCTTCGGTGCGCACCAAGGCGGTGCAGCGCGACGGCAAGTGGTACCTCACCGGCACCAAACGCTTTCAAACCGTCGCGTGTGGCCTCAACGGCGGCCCCGCGATTATGCTCGCGCTCGCGCGCACGGGTGAAGGTTCGTCGGGCGCGCGCGGCCTTTCGTTCTTTATCGTTGAACGCAAAGACTACAAGATTACCGGCATCGAAAAAAAACTCGGCCTCAAAGCTTCGGCGACGTGTGAGGTAGCACTCGAAGATGCTCCCGGCGAACTCGTCGGCCAAGAAGGTTATGGCCTCGTGCGCTATGTTATCGGCATGCTGAACGGCGCGCGCATGGGCATCGCCTCGCAGGGCGTGGGCCTCGCGCAGGCGGCTCTCATGGAAGCGAAAAAATATGCTGCCGAGCGCATACAGTTCGGCAAGCCGATTGCAGAGATTCCCGCTGTGGCACGGCTCATCAGCCGCATCGAACGCGAGGTTGCCGCGATGCGCTGCCTCATGATCGAAGGGGCGACGATCGTCGACCGCTACCAGTGCGCCGAGTTTCATAACAAGGTCACCGAAGACTCGAAGTTCTGGGAAAAAATCGCGAACACGATCACTCCTATTTCAAAGTATTACAATTCTGAAATGTGCAATGACCTCGTCGACGACGCGCTGCAGGTTTTCGGTGGCTCGGGTTATACCGAAGACTACGACCTCGCGCGCCTTTACCGCGATGCGCGCATCACCAATATCTACGATGGCACGACGCAAATTCAGGTGAACGCGGCAATAGGTGGAGTGATCGCCGGCATGGCACCGAGCGGCCAGTGGCGGTCATACCTCGACAGCCTCACAAAACTCATTGGCAAAAACGACACAATCGCCGAAATACGCACAAAATTTGAAGACGTGGTCACAGCCTGGCGCTCATTCGAAGACCGCGATCTTAAAGAGGGAATGTCATTCGAAGTCGTCGAATCAGCCGCGCGGCTGGTGAACAGCCTTTTGCTCGAAAAAGCCACCCTGCGCGCGAGCAACAAGGCCGAACGCGCGCGCCTTAACGCAGCCTACCACACCGACTCGCTGGCGATTGTGACGGGTAATTTGATTCGGTTGAAGGCAAGTTGAGGCCCTCACCCCCAGCCCCTCTCTTTGAAAGAGAGGAGGTTGGGGGGGGTGAGTTAGGAGCTAGCGCCTCGCTAAGGCGAGACTTCGCCTCACTGAGTGGTAGTTGTGAGGCTACGCAGTAGCTCATCTGCCAGGTTTCGTCTGCCGTCAATTACCATAAGTATTCTGACTTCGTTTTCGCTGATACGATAGATAATACGCCAGGGCTTATAGAAAATCTCCCGCACATCGACCACACCGAGCGATAGCAGTTCTGGAACTTTTCGCCCTCGTTCAGGTGCTGTTTCCAGAGAATCCGCTTGAGCCAGTAAAGCCTCAAAAATTTTCTCTGAGACAGCAGATTCCCTGTCGATTAAATGCTGAATTAAGAGTTCAAAATCTGCCCGGGCTCCGGCGGCCCAGACTACTTTGAATTTCTTCATCTCTTTGCTTTGAGTTTACGAAAATATTCCCGAAAATGCTTCTTGGCCTCTTCATGAGGAATGCCGCCGCTTTCTTCAATGTCGCGTTCACGCAGCGCCACCAGCTTCAGCATCGCCATGGTATCTTGCTGCTGTTGGTAGGTTTCAATATCAGTCAGCACCGCCTTTGCCTCGCCGTTCTGCGTGATGATGATCGGCCTGTGGTTCTCTGCCATTTTCTCAATAATCTCTGCCGCGTGGGCTTTTACATACGATATCGGTTTGATGTCTTCGGCGAGGTTCATGCCATAAGACTAAATTTGGTTTTTATTCTGTCAACTTGATTTCGGGCAAAACTCCATCACCGCGTACCCTGAGGCGCTCGAAGGGTACGGGAAGGCGCTTGGTTCGAGCACCTCGCCACGGTGAGATAACCTCGAACCGAACGTTCGCCCCCTTCGAGCACCTCAGGGGGCGAAAAGTAACTCTTCGCAGCGATGGCCATTCGCTTGAGCTCTATTTTGCGATGTTCGTTACTTGAGAGTTCGTTGGGCAGACTATTTTGCAGAAAAGCTCCTGAACGGGCGAATTACCTTTGGTCATGGCCACCATAATAACCAAGCCGGTGCCGATGACTAGTGATCGGTAAATCTTGGGGTACCGGTCTTCTTGCCCTTCACCTGAATTTCCCATTGCCCAGTTTTTGCGAATCCAGCGTAACGGTGTCTTTTCAACAATTCTCCGTTCCTGTTTTCTCAATGTTTCAATAGTTCGCTGCTTAGATCGGAGAACGACATACGTAAGGCTGCACACCGAGAGAGACAAGATTAAAACTACTGACCAGCTGAATACGTCCTTGGTTTCCTTGAATGTAGCATAAATCCCGATCTGTGCTATTATGGCATAGTACGTATTTCTGGTCTTTTTTGTGGGCCATATAATCCTCGCCTATGGAAATGCGCGACGGCCAAGCAGCCGGCCTTCAAACCTCCCCCTCTCTTTTCATGACCCGCTTCGGGTCTCCGTCTTCGGTGAGAGGGGGTCGGAGGGTGAGTTCACCCCCACGAGTTTCGCCGTGGGGAGTTACGCCTGCCTGCGGCAGGCTTTTCTACCAGCTTGCTATCGTCGGTGCAGTGTTGCTCGTCAGGGTAGAAGACAGCGCTTCGCCTTCGAGTGCCTTCAGAAAATTCACCAAATCTTCCATCTCTTCATTCGTCATACGACGAGTTGTAAGAATTGGGTCTTTGGTGCCAGGAAAGCTACCCGCATTGCCAGCGAAATTGTAGAAATTTACGACATCCCATAGACTGGTGAAAGTACCATTATGAAAATATGGCGGCGTCTTGTTGACACTGCGCAAAGTAGGTGTTTTGAATTTGCCGACATCGGAAGTTTTCGCGCTAAGGCCCGAAACGCGGTTCGTGGTAGAGCTATCGTTGAAAGCCGTTGAAGTATTGAAAGCACCGTTATCGGCTGAATCCAAGAGTTTTGTCACTCCAGTAAACCGCCCCTGATCATTGCTGCCTGAATAGCCGCCGACCTGCGGCACGCCAAGGTTGTGAAAACTGCCGTCGCTAAAATTAGGTCCGCTGTGGCAGCGTATACAATTACCCTTACCAATAAATATCTTTAGACCTCGTTTTTGCGAGACAGTCATCGCATTTTCATTGCCTTCAGCCCATTGGTCGAAGGCTGAATTTTTCGAAACGAGCAAGTGCTCGTACGCACCGATGGCTTTGCCAAAGTTAGCGAAAATTCTGTCTACGTGAACGCGATTGGCAGCAAAGCCAACTGCTTCGTAAAGCGTCTTGCCATATCCATTGGCGCTCGAAGGTGCAGCTAAGCTGCCGCAAACCGTTGCAGTTGCAGTCGCGCCCGCAGCTCCAGGGAACACTGTATTGTGCTGGGTAAAGTAATTTCCCGTGGGAGCAGTATTAGCATTACATATTATGTAAGCCACCCCATAACGGTGGAAATTGTGTGGATTGCCCTCAATTGCCGGCCGAGCTATTGACCAAACTGAATCAGTTGAACCATCCCAAAGGCTGTACGAATTAAACGAAGCGTTCAAGACTGTCGGCGCATTTCTGCTGGTAAAATTTGCCCCAAGGGAAACGTCATTTGGCTTAGTTGCACTGTCTGCCCAACCAAAGTTTGGATCGTGGCATGCCGCGCAATTAATCCGGCGCTCCTGCCCAGCAGAATAGTTTATCGGGGATGTTGTCCGATTACCCTGAATAAGAATCGCACCAGAAAACTGAGTATCCCAAAAGAATTGCTGCCCCAAGGTCGCCGCTGCAGGCGTATTTACATAGGCATTACTCGCCTCTCCCGCTGGGGCCTGATAAATCAGCGTCTTAATAATCGCAATTTCGGTGTCTGAGAACAGAGCGTCTTTGTCTTCTTGCGCGCAGGAGGCAGCACTCAAAGTGAAAGCTAACGCCATCAAGAAGAATACTCTGTGTCCCCCTCCCGACCTCCCCCGCTTGCGGGGGAGGAGATTTTTCCCCTCCCCGCATGCGGGGAGGGGTGAGGGGTGGGGACTACAGAGAAATTTGTTAGTAAACATAGTTATCCCCCTTTTTCAAAACTTCGCCACCAGCGATGACGTGAAGATGTTGTTGTCGAATGCATATTTGCTAATGTAGCCGACTTCGAGATTCCATGAGTATTCGGCCTTGAAGATGATGCTCTCGGTGATGTCGATGCGCACGCCCGGAGTGAATTGGGCGACGTCGACGATGAAGACGTATTTGGGGTCGATTTCGTCGGCCTTGCGGCGGCTGAAACGTGCGTAGATGCCGACTGTGTTCATGTCAAAAAGGCCCGGGAAAGAATACATGCCTTCGACGTACCACGCTTCGGCGATGTAGTTCTTGGTTTCGTTGATGCCACCGCCGTCGGTGTTGACCTTGAACCACTGGCCGCGAATCTGCAGCGCGTTCCAGGCGATCTGAAAGTCGGGGCCGAAATCCCATTGTTTGGGGGTGTTCGAGATCTGGCCGTCTTGCGGGCCATACGAACCCGAAGCGCCGATTTCGAGCAGAGTCACGGGGCCGAAGGCAAAGTCATAACTCAGGCGGCCCGAGTAGGTTTTGCCCGAATTCGATTCGACGCCCTCGAAGATACGCGTGTCGTTGGTGAATGAGTTGCCGTTGGTGACGCCGACGTTCCAGATGAAGCGTTTGTCGAAGTGTTTGCCGCGCACTTTAACGCCGATCGGGTTGCCGTTCATGTAGCGGCCAACGAGCGTCGGCGTGACTGTCCAGCGGTCGGGCGCACGGCGCCAGCGGTATTCGATACCGGTGATGCCGATGAATTTACCGGCGGTAATGGTGATGTCGTACTGGTCGAGAGGCTTATAGTCGAGAAACGCCATGTCGAGATTGACGAAGCTGCCCATGCCGGTCTGGTTCTGCACCACCGGCTGGCGCGGTAAAAATTCGGTCGAAACCTGCAGGCGCACCTTGTCGTTGAGCTCGGCGATAAGGTCGACCGTCGCACTATTGATTGCACCCATCGGGTGGCCCTTGCCCTGCATGCCGTCAAAGGCGAGCGGAAAGTTGCCCGCTTCACCGAGGTCATGCGCTTCATGGCGCGTGTTCATATAGGTTGAAGCCGGGTCGCCGACGAAGACCGCCGTTTTGTCGGCATATTGCTGAAAGTTGTTACCGACGTCTTTTGCATAGCCGACACCCTTGTTCTGCGCGAACGCAAAACCCATGTCGACAAACCCGGTAATCAGCAGGGTGGGAGCTCCCTTTGCGGCGCCAGGCGCCTCGCCTTCGGCGACAACTCCCGTGCCGCTGCCCGGTATAATTTCTTCAGAACCCGAACCCGACGAGACAACGGCCGCAGAGCCTGCGGCAGCGGCCGGTTCTTCGCTGCCCTCATCGCTCTCGCTCTCGGCAGCCGCAGGGGCGTTTGCCACCTTGCGCTCAACCTTACGGGGTTTTGCGCGCCCTTTTCGGCGGCGCGCCGCCTCGACGTCAAAACTGCCTAGCACGACAAACGCCGCGATGAGCAGACTCAGAAATTTTACATAACGGTGAACGAGCAGTTGAAGCATTAGCTGGCTTGGGGCCTCTTTACAGTATCGACGAAGATATACGCACACATTACCGTGATCGACAGCGACAGCAGCGCCCCGCTGAATCTCAGCATCAGCGCGAACGCCTCTTTATGCATAAAGAACAGGCCAAAGGTGTGGAGCACGACCGAGAACGCGAGCAGCACGCCCCAGAGAATCTTGGCGCGCTCAGAAGCAGTGCTCATAAGAAATAGAACTATCAGCGTGAAGTAAACAAGGCTTTGGCCGTTGAGGTGTGTGTGGCCCAATTTGAAGTTTTCATAGATGAACCAATCTTGTGGTTTCACCTTGACCGCTTCTGAATCGGCCTCGATGACAACGCCGCTCGATTCACCGTCATCGGGCTTCACGATTGCGGGTGTTACGGGCGCAGCAGCGGGGGCGGATTCAGCTTTTTTCTGAATGCCTTTATCGGTAACAAGCCCGTGGTGCCACGAACTCAGCGCGAGCGCAACAACGAGTATTGAGCCCATGAGCATCGTGTAGATCGCGATCAACGCCCGTGCGGACACGGGAAATTTGCGTATGTTTGGCCAATTCATAATTGGCGCAGCCAACCTGCTCGGCCTGTGGGGACAAGAACTTTTCTTTGGGAATCCTGAAACGGCGCTGCGCGCCGTTTCAGGATTCTCCCTTCGATACCTTGGATAGTATATTGATCTCTGCAGGGCTCAGATCTTCTATGCGCTTGCCACGCACAAGATCTTTGAGGCGGTCATAAGATTGCGCCAGACGCGAGCGAAGCGCCGAAGCCAGGGTTTCTTCTGTGTGGTCTTCTTGCGAGCGGCCGATATTTTTCATGAGCCAGACCGTCGTTGCAACGACGATCAGCGTGTTAACGGTTGTCTGCAGCCATGGTGGCATGAGCGCGATATTCGGGCGGCCTGCGAAGAGGTAAAACGTGTTGATCGTCACCCAGGCACAGACCATAAACATATGGTGCCGAACTTTGTCGTCTGAAACCGAGGGGTCGAGCTTGCGGGCAACACGGCGATAGATCGCTTCAATGCCGCACCACAGGGCATATGCCCCCAGAACAGCGAGCCCCATGGCGAGCGGTGCAGCGATAATCTTGGGTATCGGCACAGCATAACCATTGAACCAGAACCCCGGATTCATGAGCTGGTTCAGCTGAGCGTTTTCTTCGTGCGTCCAGGCGCCGGTGAAGTAGTAATCCCAACCGCCGCTATAAAGATAATAATAGACGTAAAACATCAGCACCATACCGAAATAGCCATAATAAGTGAAACGGCTGCCGGGGCGCTTATAGATTTCCCAGTAGCTGCGCTCGAGGTCGACGTCTGGGCAGGCTGTGATGCACGAGACGCAGACGCTCTGGTCACCATCTTTACCGGGTGTGCGGCACATCGACTGCGTGACCGGCAGTTTGGGTGCATGCGCAGGCGTTTCGAGAATGCCACGCGGCATCGTGTAGATGCGCTGCATCGGCGCTATCGGGCAGAGGTAGTTGCACCAGGTCTTGCCGCCATAGAAGAGGCCGGTAATAATTGCTGCAGTGATGATTCCAATAAAGAAGAAGGCGAATACCGCGCGATCAGAGTTGATGAACAGCAGGCGGGCCGTTACCCCGCTGCTCAGAAAGACAAACTGCAGGGGCAGGTGCCAGCGCGCGAGCCATGAATCTTGCGAGATCGTCATGGGTTTGCGCTCGACCCGGCCCGTCTGGCGGTTAAACGTCTTGCGCATGAACTGCAGGCCCAGGTAATAGGGTATGCGCGAAGACAACGACAGCGGGCAGATTCGCCGCCACGCTTCGTGGCCGAAAACCATGAGAAAGAGCGGCACGCACGGCAGAATCATTGTCCAGAACATGCGCGCACCCATCGCGTAGGGCTTCTGCTCGAGCACTACACCCTGCACTCTGACTTCTTTATTGCTCAGCGCAAACGGCGTGCCGCTGTCGGGCTGCGTCAGTACCGGCGTCACCGGATCCCAAAAGAGCGAAACTATCAGCACTATCCAAGCGATAAACAGAATCAGGCGCACGGTGACCATGCGGCGTTCAGGGGCTTTCGCAAACATCAGACCTCGATCTCCACGTAGGTTTTTGCGCGCGACACGCAGGTGAGAATGAAGCCGGCTTCGCGGTCGGCATCTGAAAGGCCCGAGGTCTCGTCGCATTCGACCTCGCCCTTGATTTTCATTGCGCGACAGGTGCCGCAGGTGCCGGCGCGGCACGATGAAGGTATCTCGACGCCCACCTCTTCGGCGAGGTCGAGAATGGGAATATCCATATCACCGCCGAAGATTTCGAGACCGGCTAGCGAAAAGTGAACCGTAGCCCCGGCGGCTGTTTCGGCAGGGCGTGGTTGCACTGCGGGTGCCGCAGTGCCAGTAGCTGCGGGCGCGGCTTTCGCGGCAGCAGCGGCCTTCGCCGCAGGGGGAGCTCCGAAACTTTCTTGCCTGAACCGCTCTTTAATGGGAAAACCCTGCCTTTCGAGCAGCAGCTTCGCATGTTTCATGAATGAATCGGGGCCGCAGGTAAAGACCATGCGGTCGTGCAGATCAGGTGCAATCTGCTTCAGATGCTCTTCACTGAGGCGACCCTTCATGCCCGGCCATTCTTGCGGCAGGTGCGGCGAAGTAAAAGCCGCCACGTATTTGAACTTACGGTTGGCTGAGGTGAACATCATCATGTCTTCGGTGAAGACTGCATCTTCAGGCTCGCGTATGCCGTGATAAAATATTACATCGGGGTAAACACCGGTATCGTGCCACCAGCGCGCCATCGACAGCATCGGTGTCACACCGCTGCCCGCGGCGAGAAACAGATATTTGTCGGTAGTGGTGTCGAAACAGTGAAATTTGCCGCCGGGCGGTTTCATGGTGACGGTGTCACCAAGGTTCAGGTGATCGTGCAGGTAGTTCGATACGAGCCCGCCCTTCACACGCTTCACCGAAATTTCAATTAGATGAGGGCGCGAGGGGCTCGACGAAATGGTATAAGACCTTAAGACGCGCTTACCTTCGATGTTGAGCTCAAGAGTCACGAACTGGCCGGGCTTGTAGAAAAACAGCGTCGGCTCTTCGGCCATAAACTGGAAGCTTTTGAAATCGTGGCTGCGGTCGACGATGCCAATGCAGCGCATCGCCTTTGGACCTTTTGTCCAGAATTGCAGCTTTTCAGGGCTGACGGCATCGTGCTCAGAAAACGGCACGAGTTTCATTACCGAAAAGGCTGTTTCTGCCGCCGGGGCCGGGGCCGCGGCCGATACCGAAGGGCCAACGACAACCTCAGCCACGGGCGTGTGGGTTACCTCAGGTGGCTTTTCGGTCTTGGGCAATTCGATGTGCGCCGCGGCAGGCGCAGTCACCGAGTCTGCTGGCGCGGGTTCGGCCGCTGGCCTCTCGGCAAAAAACCGCGACTCACGGTACAGGTTTTGAATCGCGGGTAAAACGCCATCATTGCCGTGGACAAGATCAATGAGCAGGTTGTGCATCTTTTGCACTGCTTTGCGTTTGCGTGTGGGCGCGGCCGCGAAGGTGGCGTCGAGAATCGATTTCACCCATTCGCGCGCCGGCGCATCGAGCTGGTGCGATAAGAGGCTGAGCTCGGTCGCCGGCACCGGGCCATGCTTCAGGTAGTCGCGCCAGTTCTTGGTATAGTGGTCGTGCAGCCCGATGCGCGCCGCTTCAACCTCTGCCGCTGCCTGAGTTTTTTCGAGCGAGTTGAAGAAAGCTTCGGCTTCGTGTGCCGTGATTTCTTGAACGACGTCGCACTGCCATGTGAAACACGAGAATGCCGCGAGAGCGATCTTTGTCTGTTCTGCCACTTCTGCCATGCGTCGGGTTCGTCTCGGGTCGCGAACCAGCAACCCAATTGATTACGTCTCTCATGCAGGCACGATTGCCGGACATCGTGTCAATGGCGAAAAGCTGAACAGTTGCCAACGCTGGGCTGCGCGGCAGGCCACCGGGTTGCTATGCCAGTAACCCGTGAAACAATAAAAGGTTGCGAAGCCGAGCAAATTAGGGCAATAGGCCATCGGCATAGGAGACATATGAACCCCGACAACAACTTACGTTTCTCTTTTAGCGGCAAAGGTGGCGAACTTTTCGTTCTGCTCATCAAGAATCTATTTCTGACTCTTATTACCCTGGGGGTATATAACTTCTGGGGGCGCGTGAACCTGCAGCGCTATTTTTTCGAAAGCACATCGGTGGCCGGCGGCCGTTTCGGCTGGCATGCGACCGGTAAAGAGCGCTTCATCGCTTTTCTCAAAGCCTCATTGATTTTCGCGGCGATCATCGGCGTCAATACGCTGCTCGTGCAGATTTCACCTTACCTCGGCATCATCTTGCCGCTCGCCTTCTTGCTGCTGTTGCCCGCAATCATCGTCGCACAGTTTCGCTATCGCCTTTCGCGCACCTCGTTCAACCAGATTCGCTTTCGCTTCACAGGCAAGGCCGGCAACCTGGCTGCGATTACGCTCAAAGGTGGATTACTAACGATCATCACCTTTGGCATCTATGGCGCATGGCTCGCCGCAGACGTGCGCAAATTTCTCTACCGCCACACAACCATCGGCACCTCGTCGCTCGACTACGACGGCACAGGCGGAGCAATCTTCGGCCTGTACGTCAAAGGCATTCTTTTGACCATCGTCACCTTCGGTATCTACGTGAGCTGGTTCAAAGCCGAAGTTGCCAACTACCACACGAACCACACGATCTTTCAGGGCAACCACATGAAAGGTGTTATCGACGGCGCCGAAATTTTTGTCGCCAATTTGCTCGGGCAGATATTCACCTTTCTGACCCTCGGCATCTTCATACCATGGTGGATCATTCGCTTGCAAAAGGTCATGATTCAGGGCATGCAGCTGACGGCTGAACCTGACTACACGGCGATGCAGGCACAATTCGATTCAGGCGCCAATGCTCTCGCCGAGGGCATCGCCGACGCTGCGTCTCTGCTCGACAACATAGCGGATTTCTTAACGTGATACACCAGACCAGCGCCCGCTACCTCGACGGGTTAGACCCGCGGCCGCGCACCGGGCGCCTGGTCTACGACGAAGCGCACCGCGAACTGCATTTTTATGAAGCGGCCGAAACCGGTGAGCGCTTCGTCTGCTCTATCGATAAGAACCAATCGATAGACATACGCTCACGCGGGGGCGAACAGATCATCGAGTGGCGGCCCAAGACCAACCACACGAGCGCGATGCTCATTGTCACCGATCTGGCGTTTACGCGACTGATACGCGACCGCTTTCTCGCGCACAAAAACGTGTTTTGGCGCTATGCGACCTTGGTTTGGTCTGAGTCACTCGGCAAGGTCGCTCTCGCACTCGTCGCCGCAGTTTTCGCCACAGGTCTCGCGACCTGGTATTTCATGGAGCACAGCTTCAAACTAATACCCGTTTCGTGGGACAAAAAAGTCGGCGACCAGGCAGCACCGGGCCTCAAAGAATTCGGCGAGATCTGCGAATCAAAACAGACGATCGCCGACTTCAAACGGGTTCTCCCTTACCTGACTGAAAAAGACACGCCGCACGAATTTGAAATTCAGATTCTGAAGACTCCGGTTGAAAACGCCTTTGCGCTGCCGGGCGGCAAGATTACCTTCTTCTCGCAAACCATAAAAAAAGCGCAGACGAATGCAGAGTTGGTTGGCATTCTCGCACACGAGGTCGGCCACGTCGAACGCCGCCACGGCATGCAGCAGCTCAGCCAGTATATGACCCTAAGGGTTATTCTCGCCTTAGCCTTCGGCATGGCCGATGAGACCACAACGCTCGCGATGGCTGCCGATGCAGGTGCGATTCTCTTTTTGCTGAAGAACTCGCGCGACCACGAGCGTGACGCCGATGCGTACGCCGCCGAAAAGCTGGCAGCCGCCGGCATTTCGAGCAAGGGCATTCGCGGCTTCTTTGAGCGCATCAACAAAGAACACAAGGCACAGATGTCGAAGGTGCCCGACTTTATTCTGACCCACCCTCAAGACCAGGATAGAATTCAGTTCTTTGAACGCTACGAAAAGAAACACGCGGCAAAATTCAGAAAGGCAAACGCCAACCTGCCCGAATCGATTAAGGTTTGGCTGAGAAGTAAGCCCCAGCTTTCAGCCGCGTGCATACCACCCGAGAAAGAGACCGCAAAAGACGTCGACGACGAAGATCGCGACGAATAAAAAATCCCCCGGGGAGTGTCAAAAAAGTCGCTGTCCAGGCGAAAACGCTGCATTTGCCTGCGGCAAATACACGCGAATCGGCCTATTCAGGCGGGTTTCCGCCAGAACGCCGCGCCTGCGCAGCGCGGTTCGCAACTTTTTTGACACTCCCCAGGGGGAAATGTTTCAGTGAGACAACATGAAGGTGCCGGAGCACCGTTCTGCCTTCTACTCAGCAAACACCGTGCCACACCTGCTTGATCCGCGCTTTGCGCGAACGCCAGCGCATACTTTGCACTCGACGCTTTGTTTTCAGATGAAGATGCGCGTGGTATGCAGACCGAAACCGAAGATTTATCCACGCGCCTGACCAAGCAGCTCGTCGGTGCGGCGACGAGGTTTGCGTTCAATGAAAGCCTGCCCGCGCCGCTCTTGCGCAAGGTAATCGACCAGATCGGAATCATTTCGCCCCCTGCGCCGGGCTGCGACCTGGCCATGGGCAGCATCGACGGCATCGATTACGATTTCTGGACGCCGAAAAATGCAACACCGGGCAGAATTCTTCTTTATAGCCATGGTGGTGGCTATGTGATGTTTTCGCACAAGAGCCACCGCAGTCTCGCGTCGAGACTTGCGGTTGAATTTTCGGCGCAGGCAATCGTCTATAATTACCGGCTCGCACCGGAGCATCCGTTTCCGGCGGCGATCGACGACGCACTCACCGTTTATGAGCACGTGCTGAAGCTGGGCTACGACCCAAAGAACATTATTCTCGCCGGTGATTCAGCCGGCGGAGGTATCACGTTCGCGCTGATGCTGGCCGCGCGCGACAAGGGTCTGCCACTTCCAGGGCTCGCGATTGGCCTTTCGCCCTGGGTTGATATGACGCTCTCGGGTGTCAGTATGCGCGATAACCCGCCGACCGATGTGATGCTACAACCCGAAGACATTCGGGGCTTTATTGCTAAGTACCTCGCCGGTGGTGACCCAAAGCATGCCTATGCTTCACCTCTTTTCGGCGACCTGCGGGGATTACCCCCCGTCATGTTACAGGCAGCCGGTGACGAAGTCTTGCGTGACGATTCTGTGATGCTGGCAGCCGCGCTGCGTGCAGCGGGTGTGGCAGTTGAGCTCGATGTCTGGCCGGGCCTCTTTCACGTATTCGAGTTTGCCTGGCGCTTTCTGCCGCAGAGCAATGAAGCAATCGTCAAGATGGGAGATTTTGTGCGCCGCCACTTTTCAAGGTCTTAGTCGCCTGCTAGCGCAGGCGACTAAGACATCATACCCTGTCTGAATTTTGCTTGTGCCGTTACTGGTTGTTTGGGTTGCGTGTCCGGTGCAGGAACATTCGGCACTCACACAGCCCGATACATTTATCGAGCATTATGAGCGCAAGATTCATAGCCAGAAGCAGCTGATTGAGCTTTCTAAGGCACTCAACTCAAACCTCGACCTGCGTTCGCTGATCGATTCGATTCTGAATATCAGCATCGCCCAAAGCCGCTGCCTGCAGGCCGGCATTTACCTCGTACCCGAGATCGATCACCATGGGCTGGTGCTCGATGAAAACTTTGTCGGCTTTGAAGTCGCCGACCCATCGGCGTTTGCCATACCCTACAAGAGTGACATCGTCAAACTGCTGTCTGAATACCCGACGCTGCTCACGCTCTCTGAGATCAAGAATATCGCCGCCGCCACAGAGCATTCGAGCCTTGCGCAGGTGAGCTACACGGCCGCCATTACGCAGTTTTCAAAGCTGAACGCCGAGCTGCTGCTGGTGCCTCTGAAAGCAAAAGGCCGAATCAACGGTATTCTCGTCATGGGTCCAAAGTCTGACGGCGAAACCTACCTTGCTGAAGAAAAAGCTTTCTTGTCTGATTTAGCGTCGCTGGCGGCGATTGCGGTCGAAAATGCGCGACTCTACGAACTGGCAACGGTCGACATGATGACGAAGCTCAAGATTCACCATTTTTTTCAAACTCGCCTGCGCGAAGAAATTGAAAACTCGCGCGATACCGGTGAGCCGGTGTGCCTGCTGCTGACCGACATCGACCATTTCAAGAAGTTCAACGACACGTATGGCCACCAGATCGGCGACCTGGTTTTGAAGGAGGTCGCGAAAGTTCTCATTAACACCGCCAAAGGCAAAGATGTCGCGGCGCGCTACGGCGGCGAAGAGTTTGCACTGATTGCTCCGGCAAGAAACATAGAATCTGCGCGTGCCATTGCAGAAAAATACCGCGAGAAGATTGAGAAGCTGTCGGTGAAAAACCCTTCGAACAAAGGTGAAAAGACCCTCAAAGTGACAGTGTCAGTCGGTGTGGCGATGTTCAACCCCGAAACCGACAGCGAAAACAAGCATCTGATCGAGCGTGCAGACCAGGCGCTCTACGCAGCGAAGCATGGCGGTCGAAACCGGGTAGAAGTGAAAGCCTAGCTCGCTTACATAAATATCAAGATAAATCAATCTGTTCGCAGAGTTCGATTGACTGCCGCATGAGAGCGAAGAGAACCACAGATGTTCTGCTGGCCCTGGCACTCTGGGTCGCCATCAGCGCGATCGATAATCAGGTAACGTATGAAATTGGCCTTTCGATTTTTTATTTGATTCCCATTTCGTTTGCCGTTTATCGCCTCGGGTTCGCGGCCGGCTTAACTGTATCTGTTTTGAGCAGTCTTTCATGGTACTTCAATGATCTGGGTACCGGGCACACCTATTCAAACCCGCTGATGCCGCTTTGGAACGCCTTGATGCGTTACGGTTATTTCGTTCTGCATTCATACTTTTTATCGCGCTACAGTCTGCTTCTTAAAAAATCGCAGCAGCAGGCTTATACCGATAGTCTCACGAATGCAAGAAATTCGCGTTATCTGATCGAACAGATACGCCGCGACCACGACCATGCGGCTGCCCAAAATAAACCGCTGACACTCGCGTATATCGATCTCGATAATTTCAAGGCTGTGAACGACACGAAAGGCCATGCCGAAGGTGACCTGGTTCTGCAGACTCTCGCGAATTGTACCATGGCGCTTATGGGCGAGAAAGATACTTTCGGCCGCATGGGCGGCGACGAATTTGTGCTCATTTTGCCCGGCTACACTTTTGATGAGGCGAATACTCTGCTGACCAGATTAAGATCTGCAGTTCACGCAGAATTCGCAGCACACAACTGGCCGGTTTCACTCAGCGTAGGAGCAATTACATATACAGAACTCGGCCGCCTCGCCGATCGGCTGCTGCAAGATGTGGATAGCCTCATGTACGCGGTCAAAAAATCGGGCAAAGACGCTCTGCGCCACGAACCAAGACCTTAAGGCGCTTTCCATGCCTTATGTCCGCGACCTAGATGCCATCCGTGGCAGTCGCGGACTTACAGGCATCCATGCCTTTTAGTCCACGACCTAGATGCCATCCGTGGCAGTCGCGGACTTACAGGCATCCATGCCTTTTAGTCCACGACCAAGATGCCATCCGTGGCAGTCGCGGACTTACAGGCATCCATGCCTTTTAGTCCACGACAAAGAAGCCATCCGTGGCAGTCGCGGACTTACAGGCATCCATGCCTTTTAGTCCACGACAAAGAAGCCATCCGTGGCAGTCGCGGACTCGGAGGCATCCATGCCTTTGACTTGACGCCCGATTTTCAATTGCGACTTGAGCGTATGGCTGAACTCAGCAAAGACATCGTTGGCCGCAAGATGGAGCCCTTCACATTTACCGTTGAACGCGGTAAGGTGAAAGAGTTTCTGCAGGCGATCGGCGAAACCAACGCAATTTATCACGACGTGAACGCGGCGAAAGCTGCTGGTTACACTGACACTCCGGTGCCACTCACCTTTCAGACGGCCTTCACCTTTTGGGGCTATGGCGACAAATTCTGGAGCGATCTTGACTCGTTCGGCATCGACACAAAGCGCCTTCTGCACATGAAAGAAGAGTACACCTACCTTGAGCCTATTTATCCGGGTACAACGGTCAGCTGCCAGGTTGAAGTGATCGACGTGAAGGTCGGTAAAATGAACATGGTGACCTTCAAGAACACGTACAGCGACGGCAAAGGCAAAGTTTTCATCGAAGCCGAGATGGCGATTGTGATCCGCCCGGAGGGTATGTAATATGACTAAAATCCAATTCTCAGCCTGGACCGAAGGTCAGGATATTCCCGAGCTGCGCGTCGGCCCCATCAAACAGATGGATCTCGTGCGTTACGCTGGCGCATCGGGTGACTTTAACCCCATTCACAACGACGTTGAGTTTGCCAAATCGGCAGGCCTGCCGGGTACAATTGCGCACGGTATGTATATTATGGCGCTCATGGGCCGGCAGGTGACCAACTGGGCACCCCCTACACAGGTGAAGTTTTTTGGCGTCAAATTCAAGGGCATGAGCCTGCCCGGTGAAACAATGGTATTCACCGGCAAAATCAAGAAGAAGAAAGAAGAAAACGGTGAAAAGCTGCTGATGGTGTCGCTTTCAGCTGCCAATGATAAAGGCGAAGTAAAAGTCAGCGGTGATTTGACCGTAAAAGCAGAATAAGGTACGTCTAAACAACCATGGATATAGCATTTGCAGATGTAGGCAGCCACAAAGTGGTTCGGGTGATGGGCGACGTTGACCTCTACAATGTCGGAGACCTTAAGCGTGCAGTCTTTGAACTGATTGACGAAGGTGAAGTCGAGTCGCTCATCATCGACATGGCAAGCGTCAACTACATCGACTCGTCTGGAGTCGGCGCCCTAGTTGCCGCACAAAAGAAAATGAAAACTCAGGGCGGCAAATTCGGTTTGCTCGCCCTCACCGAAGACGTTCTGAATATTCTTAAGCTCGCAACTCTCGACCAGTTCTTTAAGATCTACGAATCTGAAGCGGCGCTTCCGTAACCAATACCCTCTGTGCATTCGCACAGGGGCTCTTTAAGAGATTATACACTTTGGGTGATTTCATGAAAACTGTTGCCTTAATCTATGGCGGTGAATCGGGCGAACACGATGTGTCGTGCGTCTCAGCCGCATACCTCGAAGAGACGATCACGGCAGCGGGCTACACCACGATACCCATCTACATTTCGCGCAAAGGCGAATGGCATCGCCAGCCGCGCGTTGCCAAAATTGCGTCGGATAACCGGCACAACCCCAGCTCGCTCTTGCAGAAAGACGGCCGGGTTGTTCTGCGATCGGCTGAAGAAGAAGTCGGCATCGACTTTGCTTTCCCGATAGTGCATGGCACGGCGGGCGAAGACGGCGCACTGCAGGGCTTCTTCGAAGTTCTCGGCCTACCCTATGCAGGCTCGGGTGTCGCGACATCTGCGGTCTGTATGGATAAAGCGCTGATGCGTGCGCTCTTTGCAGTCAACAAGATTCCGCAGGTCGAATATTTCGTGATCGCAGACGCCGAGTCTGCCGAAAGCGAAAAGATTCATGCGAGAATTGAATCCTCAATTGGTTACCCGGTATTCATCAAGCCGTGCAACATGGGCAGCTCGGTCGGTGTTCACAAAGTCTCTGGCCGAGAAGCACTCGCCAAAGCGATTGCGGATGCAGCGCGTTTTGACGACCATTTGCTGTGCGAACAGGGTTTACCTGTGCGCGAGCTTGAAATTGCGATTGCGGGCAATTTTCCCGACTACCTGATCTCGGGGGTAGGCGAGATCAAGGTAAATCATGAATTCTATTCATACGAGGCGAAATATATTGACCCGAATGGCGCAGACCTTTTTCTCGAAGCGCCGATAGAACCTGCGCTGCGCGAAGAAATTCAGCGATTGGCAAAGGGTGCGTACGCAGCGGTGCGTGGTGACGGTTTTGCGCGCATCGATTTCTTTCTGCACAAAGAGACCGGCAAACTCTTTCTCAATGAGATCAACACGCTGCCCGGCTTTACCCCGATCAGTATGTTTCCGCAACTTTTTAAAGCGGCGGGTGTTGACGGCCCGGCAATCACACGCAAGATAATCGAATGGGGTAAAGCCCGCTGCGATCGGCTGAAACGCCTGCGTGCAGCCAGCCGTGCCTGATGCGCCGGTTTACTCTCTCTTATCATTACTTTGCCCAGCGCGACCTGCGCAACCACCTCGAACTATTTCTCGATGTCGCCGATACAGCACCGCTCGAAACATGGCGATACTTTCGCGACAAAGAGGCGCGCCGAACCGACGGGCGCAGAAGATTCGTGTCAGCCCCAGAGCACCGCCGTGTTTATCTCGACTTCGCGGGCAAGGTGTCAGAAGACAGAGGCAAACTCAGAATAGTAAGAAGGGGCTTTTTTGTTGACCGAAGGACAGGACGTCCGTGGTCATCGGAGCGCATGGATGCTATCTTGGTAACTTTATGAGCGAATTGCGCATACCTGACATTCCACTGCCGCGCCCGTTTTTGCGCGTGCTGAGCGATGAAGTGGTCACACGCGACGACGTTGAGAAAGTTAAACGTAGCATGCAGCAGACGATTGACCTGTTGCAGACCGACCTGAAGCGTGAGCGCGAGCTGGTGAAGACGCTCGAAAAGTCGGGCGAGGTATTGAACGAAATTCTGTCATCGCCCGATTTTCGTGCGCTCAGCCACAAAGCACCGGCGGCCATCACCGCAGGCGGTGCGACGGCTACGGGCGCGACGAGCGCACAGATCGACGAAGGGCCGGTCGAATATATCGACGTCGTCGAAATTGAACTTACCGATGCAATCGTCTCTGATGCCGATATTCCAGCACAGGTTAAGAAGGATTAACCCTTTGCTGCGCCTTGTACTTTGCCTGTTGCTTGTTGCCGTTACCGCGCTCAATGCACAGACCGCAATTCTTGACCCGGCGCCCGAAGAGCAGCAAGAAGACGGGTACCTGGCGCTTGAAGGCGGTATCGGCTACAACACATACCCCAATTCTGAATACTTTCGCGCGCCGCTGTTTTTCACCGGTGGGTCTGCAAGACGTGAGATATCCACACGCTTATTGCTGCTGGGTGATATGCTGCACGCAGGTGAACTTTTCGAGGGGCGATTTTCTGGCAACAAACCGGGCGGCGTCTACCATTATAGCTTTGGTCAGCTTGATGTAGATTACCTCAACTGGTACGGACGAATCTGGGCGGTGGGACTCGGCGGCGGGCTGGGGCACCAGGGTTTCGTGATCGAGGGTGCCGAAAAAACAGCCCATGTATTCACCGGCAGGCTGCGCGTGCAGGGCTTCATTTTTTGGACAGAATACCTCGCGACGCAGGGCGTCATCACTGCCCCGATTGCGATCTACCAGTCGGCAACCGACAGGTTTGGGCTGTGGCATGGCGAACTGAACGTGCTGTTCGATTTTAAAGGGCGGGTGCGCAACCCCGAGCCGCAGTCGTTTATGTTTTCTGCGTCGCTGCTTTATGATTATATTAAATTCAACCACGACCTGCGTGCGTACGCGCAGCACGAGCTGACACCGATGCTCAAAGTCATGATTATCTACTGATGAAAAAGCCCGCAGAAGCCCTCATTGTCGCACTGGATTTTAGCTCAGCCGCAGAGGCGCTGAAACTTGTCGACGCACTCGGCGAGAGTGTCGTGTTTTATAAAGTAGGCATGCAGCTCTATTTTGCGGCAGGTAACAGCATCATTACCGAACTTCAAAAACGAAACAAGCTCATCTTTCTTGATTTAAAGATTAACGATATTCCCGAAACGGTTGGCAAGGCTGTTGACTCGCTTGTGAGCCTCGGCGTCAGATACCTGACTCTCTTCACGCAGGCGACGCAAATTGAGGCCGCAGCTGCGATCTTGAAGGCTCGTGGCTCTGATCTCAAATTACTGAATGTCACCGTGCTGACCAGCCAGGCGAGCACGTTTGCCGAAGTCGATGCGCGGGCCCGTCTCTCGCTGGCCGCCGGCGCACATGGCCTCATCTGTTCGGGACTTGAAGCTGCAGAGCTGCGCCGCAACCACGGGCAAGAGCCGATTCTGGTGACGCCCGGCATCAGGCTCGCTGAAAAAGCGAATGAGCCGAATGAGCGCGTGGCGTCTGGGTCTCGCAAAGACGATCAGGTACGCATTGTGACACCGGGCGACGCCATTCGCGGCGGTGCGACCAATATCGTGGTGGGTCGCCCCATCACGCAGGCGCAAAACCCTCGCGCAGTTGCGCAGGCAATTCTCGCTGAAATTGAAGGCGCATTAGGTTAGACGGGCATGGCGTTTAAAACCCTCATTGACCGTATTGGCAAGTCAAAGGTCGTCTTGTCGCCGATGGTCGGTTATTCTGACTCGCCTTACCGCCGGCTCTGCCGCAGCGAAGGCTCAGCATTCAGTATCACCGAGTTTGTTTCGACCGAGCATTTGTTTCGCTCTAACCCACGCGCCATCAGCCTTTTTCGCTATGAAGAATCTGAGCGCCCGATTGTTTTTCAGATCTTCGGCAATAATCCCGAGATTATTGTGCGGGGAGTTTCGCGCGTTCTGAATCTGAACCCCGACGGCATTGATTTGAACATGGGCTGTTCGGTGCGCAACGTCTCGAACAGCGGCTCGGGCGCAGGGCTCTTGAAGTGCCTCGATAAATCGCGCGAGATCATTCGCCGGCTCGTGGCCGAGACTGGCCTGCCCATCTCGGCGAAAATTCGCCTCGGGTGGAACCACGACTCGCTTAACTATATGGAAACGACCGCAATGCTCGAAAGTGAAGGCGTGTGGGCGATTGCCGTGCATGGCAGAACGCGGCAGATGGCATACACCGGCAAAGCCGAATGGGACCGCATCGGCGAAATTGCCAGCGCACGCAAAATACCGATCTTTGGCAACGGCGATGTCACCAGCTACGCCGATGCGATGGCTAAGGTCGAGAAGTATGGTGTCGCCGGCGTTTACATTGGCCGCGGTTCTTTTGGCAATCCCTGGCTGTTTTCAGGGCGTGACCGTAGCCAACTCACCTACCACGAGCGGTTGCCCGTGATTTTGCAGCATATGGATTACATGGGCGATTTCTACGGCGACGGCCTCGCCGCAGTGTTGATGCGCAAACAACTGCACCAGTATCTGAAAGATTTGCCGCTGTGGGTAGAGATCAAAGCCGAAATGTTCAGCGGCAAATCGGCAGCGGCGCTCAGATCAACGCTGCTGCGTATGAGCGAGCGCGCTGAGCTGGTGGCGTAGAAGATTACGCGCTGACTTCGACTGCATCTTCAACGCCTTCAACTGTTTTCATCTCTTTCAGAATATTCATCAGATGCTCGTCTGAATCGACTTCGATCACAAAACGGTCATTAATGTGCCCCACCTGAGAGGTCGTTGCGTTCGCTTCGATGATGTTGGCGCCGCTCTGCGCCAGCTGCTTCACGATATCGAGAAATATTTGCGCCCGGTCAAGGCCCCTGATTTCAATCGAAGCCTGCCGCCCTGTCGAATGGCCGACCCATTTGAGCGGTATCAGCCGCTCTGCCTGTTCGGGGTTCTCGCTCAGGTGCGTGAGAGAGGGACATCCTTTCTTGTGCACTGAGATAACACCGAGGCGCGAAATAAAGCCGGCGATGTTGTCGGGCGGCGACGGATTGCAGCACTGCGCGTATTTCACTTCGAGCTGCGTTTCGCCCTGCCAGTCTATCTTTTTCAGGTTCGGCTGCGCGATAACCGTCGCGCCGAGTTTTTCGCTGCGTGCCGGGCGCGGGCCCTTCGGTTCTGGCTGCGCCTTTTTCTCGTTCTCGACCAATTTTTCGGCAACGCTCGTATCGGTCTTGCGAAAGAAGGCTTTCAGTTTTGCCCGCGCGTTCGGGGTCTTGAGGTAGTTGAGCCAGTTGAGCGATGGCTTCACGCTGCTATTGGTGATGATTTCTATCTGGTCGCCGTTCTTGAGCGGAGTGCGAATGCTCACGAGACGGTCGCCGATTTTCGCGCCTGCGCACCTGAGACCGATGTCGGTATGAATACGAAAGGCAAAATCGAGCACAGTCGAGTTCTCGGGCATCGTGAAGATTTTGCCCTTGGGTGAAATAACATAAACCTCATTCGCCTGGCTGAGGTTAGATACGAGTTCTTGATAAAAATCACCCGAGTCGGCCTCATCGTCTGAGATGGCCATGTTCTGCAGATCGAGAAATTGCGTTTCAAAGGTTTTCTGGTCGCCCGGCTTTTCTTTGTACGCCCAGTGCGATGCGATACCAAACTCAGACACCCGGTGCATTTTCCAGGTGCGTATCTGCACTTCGACGGGTTGGCCGCCGGGTCCGATGACAGTGGTGTGGAGGCTCTGGTAACCGTTCGATTTTGGCACAGAGATATAGTCTTTGAATCTGCCGGGAAACGGTGTCCACAGCGTGTGCACGAGGCCGAGCACCGTATAGCAGTCGGGCACCTCGTTGACGAGCACGCGTACGCCGGTGAGGTCATAGATGTCTTCGAAAAATTTTTTCTGTTCGATCATTTTGTTGTAGATCGAATAGAAGTGCTTCGACCGCCCTTCGACGGTGGCCTTGATTTTTGACTCTTTCAGGTGCTGGGTGAGAAGCGACATGACCATTGCCACCCGCCCGTCGCGCTGCCCTTTTTTCTCGGCGATCTTGTCTTTAATGAGCGCGTAGGTAGTGCGATCGAGGTGATAGAGCGCCAGGTCTTCGAGCTCTGACTTTATCTTGTAAATACCCAGACGGCCCGCGAGAGGCGCATAGATCTCGAGTACCTCGCGTGCAATCTGCATACCCTTGTTCGTTGAGTGAAAGCCGAGCGTGCGCATGTTGTGCAGCTTGTCGGCGAGCTTGATCAAGATGACGCGGCTGTCGCGTATCGTCGCCATGATCATCTTGCGGATATTGATCGCCTGCTTGTTCTCGGCAGTCTGGGTCTTCAGAACCGATATTTTGGTGACCGATTCGACAAGATAGGTGATAGTCTCGCCGAACTCTTGCCGCATATATTCGGGCTTGATGAAGGTATCTTCAAGAACGTCGTGCAAGAGGCCCGCACAGACGACCTCATGGTCGAGGCCTAAATCGGCCAGGGTATGCGCGACCGCCAACGGGTGAATTATGTACGGTTCGCCCGACAGCCGCTTTTGAAATTTGTGCGCGTCTTCGGCGAGCAGGTATGCCTTCTTGATGAGCGCTTTCTGGGCGCGCGTGACATACGAAGGCATATGCGCGAGCAGCGTATTCAGGGTCTGCCCTTCTTGCGCGGGCTGGCTGCGTAATAAAGAAGGCATTGCCATTGGTTAGATTATACGTGTTTCAAGGTGGCGGCTGCAACAAAAATCGCGTTTACCCATAAGGATTTAGACCGATACTGGTGATAGCGCCCCGGGTGGGCGTCTGGTCATGCTTTACTTTGCCGTATTGGGAATTCTTATGCTGCTCGCGCTTCTGGCGTGGCTCTTGACCCTGCGCAAAAGCAATCCGTTTCATATCGTGCAAAAACTGATGGAAGAAGGCCAGTACGACGAAGCGGTGCTAAAGCTCACTGCGATGTCTGAAGATATCGACCTGGCCCCCCGCAGTTATATCTACCTGGCAGAATGCCATGAGCAGCTTGGGGCGCGCGACCTGGCCCGTACCTGCTACAAAAAGGCAATCGACGCCGGGGCATTCGACGACAAAGACCGCGAAATCGAGATCTACAAAAAGATTGGTGAAATTTACCGTTCTGAAAACGACACCGAAGGTTTTTTTGAGGTTTGTCTGGAAATATTGCGCCTGAACCCGGGTGACGAGCTCGCCAACCAAGAGGTCGGCATGATCGCGCTGGGCGACGGTCATTATAGCGTGGCCGAAATCTACCTCAAGGCCGCAATGGCACACAGCGACGACCCGCAGCTTGTGCTCGCCTATGCCGTCACGCTCTGGCAAATGGGAGAATGCGACGAAGCCGTTGCGCACGTCGAAAAACTTTTAGCCGACGCCGGAGAAGAGCACATCTACCGCCTCATGTACGTGACCATGGCGACATTCGGTGTGCACCTGGCGCGCGGGCGGCAGACGGCCCTGAAGCTGATTGCCGATACGCAAGATGACAGTGTTAAAGAACTGCTCTACAATATTTACCTCTACCAGTGCTATCAGGGCAAAGCTCTGCGTGAAGCGCTCGACTTTTTGAAGCGGCAAAACGAGTCGAACAGTTTGCCCGCAGACCGTCGCCGGGAGTATCAGTACCTGCTGTTAATTCTGTACCTAAACGAAGAGATGTTTCTCGAAGCTTCGCGCCTTTACCGCGACCTCGCTGAAATCGACGATGAGTACCGCGACCTTAAACACCTCAGGGTGTTCATCGACCAGATCGATCTGAATCCCCATGCCGAGAATTTGAAGCCGTTCAAGCAAATACTCAAAGACAACTTTGAGCCGCTGCTGATGCCCGATCTGACTTATGCGATTTCAGGCTTTCGCAAGAATCGCGGCCTGGCGATCACGAAGTTCTTTGACCTGAGTGGCGATCGGCCTCAGCTACGCATCGAATACGATGTTATGACCGCCGAGAAGAGCGCAGATCTTTTCATGCAGATGATGCCTGAAGAGTTTCAAAAGTTTGTTTTGTACATCATCACAAATCTCGAATACAATGAACCCGTTAAAGAATCTTCGGGTGAAAAAGATCTTGTCTTGTATTCGGCGATCTCGTCAAAGAGCAAATCGATTCGGGCGCTGTTTGCGTTCTACCGGCTCAGAACGGGCTCGCACATCAGCGACATTTCATTGCGCAATCTTCAGAATAAAATGCAGTCGCTTAAGGCAGACAAAACCTATATTATATCGAGCGCGCAGCTCACAGAAGGCGCCGCTGCTCTGATCTTGAAAGAATCGTCACTAAAGCAATTCGATGCCGAGCATCTCGCCGAATGGCTGCACGACTATTTCAAATCGACGCGCCGGCACTAACGGGTTACTGTTTCAAGAACCCTTGAGCAATCGACCGCAACCGAAAAAGTGAAATGCAGCAAAGCCGCTTTATTGTGCGCGCCACAGGGCCCGGTAGGTTTTAGAATTCTTGAGCAGCGTACGGTGGCTACCCATCGCCTCGATGCCGCCGTTACCCAGCACGATGATCGAATCGGCATGCGCGACGGTGCTCAGGCGGTGCGTGATCAGCAAGACGATGCGCTTACGGCTGAGCGCGCGCAGATGAGAACGAATGCGCTGCTCACTGATGGTATCAAGGTGCGCCGTCGCCTCGTCGAGCACCAGAATCGGGGCCTTGCGCGCGAGAGCCCGCGCGAGCGTCAACCGGTGGCGCTGCCCACCCGAAAGTTTGAACCCTCGTTCGCCGATCAGCGTATCGAGCCCCTGGGGTAATTCTTGCACGAAGCCATCGGCGTCTGCCGCCTTGAGCGCCAGACGAAGGTCTGCCTGGGAGAAAAATTCGTCACGCCCGAACAGGTTATCGCGCACAGTGCCGTCGAAAAGTATCGCATCTTGTGTGACGATGGCGATGAGCCGCCGGTAGTCAGCGAGCTCGAACTCGGTCACATTCACACCATTCAACAGAATTTCACCCTGTTGCGGCGAATAGAAACGGCAAAGCAGGTCGATCAAAGTTGTTTTGCCAATGCCGCTCTCGCCCACGATCGCATAAATTCGCGACGGCTGTAATGAAAGCGTGACGTTTTTCAGAACGGGATTTCCCTCACGGTAAGAGAACGTGATATTTTCGAAATCCACCTTGCGGATTGAGTTCGGTACTGTGCGATGCCCCGTATCGGATTCTTTATCGAGTTTCAACATGTCTAGCACCCTGTCGAGAGATGCCATCGACTTCTGAATCTGGCTCAGCGAAAAGACCATGCGCCAAACCGGGTACAGCAGCATACCGCTGTACATCTGAAATGCTACGAGGTCACCCACGCTCGTTTCGCCGCGTAAAAAATAAATGCCGCCAAATACCATAATCAGCAGCGAGGTAATCGGTATCAAGAAGTTCCAGATTCCGTCGACCGCCGATTCGCGTATGGCCGCAAAGATGTTTTTGCGAAACATGAGGTCTTGCGTGAGGTTATAGCGCCGCTGCTCGGCGGCCTGCATTTCGAAGGCTTTCACGGCGCGAATGCCGGCGAAAACTTCGCTCGTGCGTGCGTCTTGCGCCGAACGGTCGTTACTGACTGAGCGGTAGACAGGGCGAACTTTCAGAATGTAGATGAGGCTAATATAGATCAGCGGCGGTATAAAACCCGAAGCCACGAGCGCCAGAGGCAAATGCCAATAAACGAGAATCGCAAAAGTAATGACGATGCGCAGAAACGCCACGCCCGGCGAAATTACCGCCATCTGCAGAATACCCGTCAGGTTTTCTGCGTCGCTCGTGAGCCGCGAAACAATACCACCGGTCTTGAGCTCATGAATCTGGCCCAGCGGTAAGTGCATTAAGTGCCTGAAGAGGCGCAGACGCAGCCGGCGCACAAACCTGCCGTTCACCAGAACAGTATAGAAGCGCCGCCAAAAGTCGATTGCCTGCGCCGAAACGAGCATGAAAAGCAAAGCAGCGCCAATCGTCAGCAACAGAGTTTTCTTTTCACCAGCGCTGAGCTGCGCATTCATCAGCACCCCATCGAGAATATGCCGGGTCGTCACTGGCACCGCAAGGTACAGCAGTTCGGTCGCGCAGGCTGCGGCGAAAATTATCGCGAACGGGCGCCTGTAATCTGCCATGAGATCGAGGTAAGCGCGCAGATTGGCTCGCGACGCCTGCTTGTTTTCGAGCTTCTTGGCAGTGGTCTGCTTGTGGGTGTCATCGAGAAACTGGCGAAAGAGCCAGCGAGAAGAAACGAGGGCCATGTGCAGAGAAAATACTCCGCCGATGGACATACGACAAATAATCTACAGCGGCTCGAGGCCCGGGTTTTTCTGCAGCTCTTCGGCGACGAACTTCTCAACGCGCTTTGTCGATTCATTCGAAAGTGTCGTGAACAAGACTCCGCAGGTGTAGCGCCGTTCTTCGGTTGTTTCGCGCGTGCACCAGCGCACCAGCCCCTGGCAAATGAAGCGCAGAGATTTTCCCGGCAGGTAAACGTTTACGCTGATGAGTGTGTTCTTCGGCAGTTGCCTGTCAGTTATCATGCGCAGACCAATAGGACTTAGGTCTGTTATCACGGCTTCATACCTGCCGGGTTCTGTCCACACGTTGTAGCCGATGACTGCATCGAGTTTGAGCCTCTGGCCCTTGCGAATGACGCTCTTATACAGCTTCGTGGGCTTCAAGATGCGAATCAGGTTGCCCTGCCGCGCAGCTTCGACCTGCGAATCGAAACGAAAGCGAAAGTTTGACATGGTGAAGTCGACCCTGACGGGTTCGGAGAGGGGCGCATTCAGAAAGTCTTCATCAACGCGCACCGTCAGGTGGGTGTCGCCGAGGTTTTCGAGCACTCCCTGATAGCGATTACCCTCGGGATTATCGTCGATGGGCATTATCTGCAAAGCAAGACTCTGGCGCAGTATAGACATAATCCTCCTTGGGGAACAGCTACCGTGAACCTGAAGAGCGACACCGTCAACCGGATTTTGCACTTGACCCTCTGCACTCAAAGCGATGTTTGCGGCAGGGAAAAGTTGGTGCTTGCTTAAAGCAATCCACAAAAATTAAGATACTTTATGGAACCTCTCAAAGAGCTTTCGCATGTCGTCACAGAATTGCCGCGTGGCGGTTACCTGGTACAAACGCCGGGCGGTTATTTTCAATTTGGCGCTCCGCCTGAAACCATCAAAGATACGATGTTTTTACCCGAAGGGGTGCCGACGGTATTCGTTCTGCCGAAGCACTTTTTCAACTGGCGCAAAGGCATAAGCGTCGCCGAACTCGAGTTTCCGATCTACTACAATTTCTTTCTGAAGAAGCGTAAAACCATTCTCATCTGTAACGAAGAGCAGTTCTTGCGCTTCAAGACTGTTTTTAACGAAGCGGTGTTCGGGCCCAAAGATCTCGATGTCTCTCGCGACTACGTCGAAGGGCTTGAAGTGCCGGCGCTCAAGCGTGAGATGAAATTTTTCAGCAGCACCTTCAAATTTGCCGACATGGTGGGCTTTGGCATTTTCAACGAAAAACGCCGCTTCACTTATAAGGGCGTTACCGTCAGCCAAGATGCTGATGATAACTTTCAGGTATCGAGCGGCAGCAAGCACATCGCCGATATTCCCGGCAAGATTGAATTCAAAACCATTTACCGAATCGGCGAGCGTCTGCATGAGCCTTTCGTACCCCCATTATTCGGGGTCACCTGCCTCGGCCCGAGCCATGGATTTGACCCAAGCGAGAACACTTCGGGTTTCACAATTTGGCTGAACCATAGCGGCATCATGATCGACCCGCCGGTCAACACGACCGAGTGGCTTGAAGATTCGAACGTGAACCCGAAATTTATCGACAGTATTATTCTGACGCACTGCCATGCCGATCACGACGCGGGTACATTTCAAAAGATTCTCGAAGAAGGCAAGATTACCATTTACACGACCGAAACGGTCATGGGCAGCTTTCTCAAAAAATACTCAGCTCTCGCGAATATCGACGAAAGTTATATGCGGCGTTTGTTTGACTTTAAACCGGTAAAAGTCGGCCAACCATTTTTTATTCACGGTGGGCGTTTCGAGATTTTTTACACGTTGCACTCGATACCGGCGATTGGGTTTACTCTGAAGTTTCAAGACCAGTCATTCGTGTATTCGTCTGATCACAATAATGATCCGGTGATTCACGAGCAGCTTCGCGAAAAGCAGATAATCAGCGAATCGCGCTATAATGCCCTTAGAAACTTTCCGTGGCACAGCAACGTCATTTACCATGAATCGGGCATTGCTCCCCTGCACACGCCCATCGCTCACCTTGATTCTTTGCCCGACGATGTGAAGAAGCGCATTGTCGTCTACCATATTAGCGAGAAAGATTTTCCGAAACAGACGCATCTGACACTCGCAAAATTCGGTATTGAGAATACTCTCTACTTTAATGCGGCTGCACCTGAGAATGTGAAGGCTTCTCAGATTCTTGGCACACTGAAACAACTCGACTTCTTTGAAGACATGCCGATTTCGCGCGCACAAGAATTCATTGACATTGTTCAGATAGAGCGGTACAAAAAGGGTGATCTGATCATTCAACAAGGCACCAGCGGAGACCGCTTCTACATCATCTATTTCGGTTCGGTTTCGGTACGCACTCAAGACCTGCAATCGCGCAAGATCTATGGCGCTTATGACTATTTCGGTGAAGTCGCGCTGGTAACCAACCAGCTGCGCACGGCTGACGTTGTGGCTGAAACCGAAGTCACACTTTTCACCGTCGAAAAAGACAAGTTCTTGAATTTCATTTCAGGTTCAGAGTTTGAGAAGATTTTGCTCAAACTCGCCAAGGTGCGTGACGCCGAAACCTGGAACGTCATCTCACAGAGCCGGCAGCTGAATTTTCTCACTTCGACGCAGAAAACCTGGCTCGAGTCGATGCTGATTCCCGTCGAGTTTACCGAAAAGGGCCCGATTTACCCCGAAGGTGTGCCGCCACAATACTTCTACATCATACGCTCCGGTGAGGTGACGCTCACCAACAACGGCGTAGAAGAAGGGCTGCTGACGCGGGGCGATGTTATTGTGCATAGTGAACTTCTCAAAACCGGTCGCGAGAATTTTCAATACGGTTTCATCAACAAGAGTGAAGCTTCGCTCTATGCCGTTTCACGCGAAGATGCGCTCAAGTTTTTCGACCGCAACCCCGGCGTAAAAATGAAACTGCAGTACGAGTTCTAGCATGGCCGCACAGCCGCCACGCGGCATATCGACCCCGAAGTTTCCGTTTCACACGACGCAATCAGAGTTGCGTATTCTCGGTGAGCTTCTGGCCATCGTCGCTCTGAGAGGCAATAACGCCGCTGAATGGCAAAATGAGGATTTCTTAACCTCACGCAACATCACGACTGCGGCCATCTGCATCGAAGCTCTCAGAGAGACACTTTTCCCTGAAGAAACAAAACTGCGCAAGAAGCGCGCTGAATTTCTTAGGCCACTCAATGGGTCACCGCTGCGGGCGCACTTTGACCAGTCACTCGAGACAGCGGTGATTACTTTGCACGCGCAGGTACAGAACAAGGTCGAATATGAGAATCTTTTGAAGCGTCTTCAGGCCTTCAACTTTGATGAGTGGCAGAACCTTTGTGACGACGAGCGCATCGATGCAGATTGACACCCTATACCTTGAGAAAGGTGCGCGGGACTACGCCGCGGCAGCCCGAATCGTTGAAAAACTGAATCCTCAAAAAATCGAAGAGATCGAAGACTACCAGACGATTTTCTCGAAACGCAGGACACCCTACCTGTCGAAGCGCGACACCCGTAACGTCTTTGTCGCGGTCAAACGCGGCGCACTTGTGAAAGAAGCGCCCGCAGCCTACGGTTACGGCAGCGATGACTTGCACTACTATTATATTCATGCATACAATTGTGTCTATGAATGTGAGTACTGTTACCTGCAGGGTTACTTCAGCTCGCCCGACCTCGTGCTGTTCGTGAACCATGATGAGATCATCAGAGATATGCGGGCGATCGCCGCCGCAAGCGCCGCTCAACGGGTCTGGTTTCATGCCGGCGAGTTCAGCGATTCGCTCGCGCTTTCGCACATCACCGCAGAGCTCGCCGACTACTGGCAGTTCTTTTCAGAAACCCCCAACGCCTATCTGGAGCTTCGCACCAAATCGATCAATCTGACGGCGATGCGCCAGTTAAAACCGATCAATAACGCGGTGGTCAGCTTCTCTCTCTCGACGCACACGCAGGCCGCCCGCCACGACCGTGATGCACCTACCGCCTCTCAACGCCTTGCCGCGATGCAGCGCCTGAAAGAACTCGGGTTTCGGCTCGGCGTGCATTTTGACCCCCTGATCTACGCACCCGATTTTGGGTCTAATTTCGAGGCAATCGTGTGTGACCTCTCTGAAAGAGTGGGCTTTGCAGGTATCGATTACATCTCGCTCGGTGTCGTGCGTTTCGCTAAAGATGTCTACCGTGAAGCAAAGGAAAATTACCCGGCTTCAGACATTTTCGCGCGAAATTTTATTCAGGGCACCGACCACAAAATGCGCTACGTACGCCCGCTGCGCCTGCAAATGCTCGAACTGGGCCGCGAGATTCTGAAAAAGCATGGTTGCCCTGAAGATAAGATTTACTTTTGCATGGAATGAGCGCCCGACAAATTACCCAGTCAGACACGCAGAATCGTTTTATCATCGGCATCACCGGTGCGTCAGGCGCTGATTACGCACTGCGACTCATCTGGCGGCTCAGTGCGATCAAAGGCGAAAGCGATGTGATTATCTCGCCGAATTTCTATAAAGTGCTCGCCAGTGAAGGCGGCATTGACGGCGCCAGCGGTCAAAATCTTCTCGAGATTGCCATGGCCCGCTACGGCAAGACGAGCGACCTGCACGAATTCTCGAATCTGGCGTATACGGATATTGGTGCACGCGCTGCCAGCGGTTCGCAAAAATACCGCGCGATGGTGATCGTGCCGTGCAGCATGAAAACGCTCGCAGCTGTCACGCATGGCCTAAGCCAGAATCTTATCGAACGCGCGGCAGATGTATCGCTGAAAGAACGGCGAACGCTTATTGTTTGCCCGCGCGAATCGCCGTTGAGTACAATTCATCTGCGCAACATGCTCGCGCTCAGCGAGGCGGGTGCAATTGTAATGCCGCTCATGCCTGGATATTACCATAAACCTCAAAACATTACCGACCTCTATGATTTTATGGTCGACCGTATCATGCAACACCTCGGGCTGAGCGAACGGGCGATCGAACCATGGCAAGGTTGATCGTTTGTCTATTGGCATTTGTGCCGGCGTTGCACCCGATTGCCGTCGAATACGACCTCGATCGGCCGCTTGAGTCACCTGGCACCTGGCGCTATCACCAAAGTTCACATTTCTATGCGCAACACCGGTGCGGTGAATCGCAGCTACAGGCAATTGGCCGGCGCATTCAGAGATTTCTCGAGGCACCAGAAAGGCAGCGCGCGGCAGAATTGGGCCCGGTGCTGCAGGTGCGACTATATGCCTCTGCAGCCGACTATCGCAAGAACCTGAAATTCTCAAAATACCGTGACGGCCACTATAACCGCCGCCTGGGCATCATAGTCAGCTACTGCGATGTACCGGCGCACCGCCTGGCAGAGCAAATGACCTTGTACGCACTCGCCGATAAGCCGCTGCGCAAATGGCAGCGGGTTTTTCTTGCTGAGGTTATTCCTGTTTTGGCCGGGCGCAACCTGCAGAGTGCATTCGACGACGTGGGTAAAGACAAGCCTGCAGCCCTGTTGCCAGTTTTATATTCAAACCACTGGCCGGGGCGAAGCGAGCGGGCCACTTTAAGACTGCTCGCGATTCACCTCGCCGATCGTCAGCTGCTCGAACCCTTTGTTGAAAGGCTACTTGAAGCGGCGGCAGCAGATGACACGGGTCTCGAATTGCTCGAAAGCCTGACAGAGGGCAACATTGCGCCGCTGGCCGAGAGCATCGCGGGCGCCGCGGCGGCGAATGGCAATAAAACTTTACGCAAAGGCCAAACGAAATAAGCGTACTCCCTGAATGTTCGGCTTCATCGTTCTACTCGCTATCGCCTCGGCTTCGGCCATTCTTCTGCTCTGCATCGCGCAGCTGATACGCGTGCCTGAAAACGGCGTGGCAATGCCCACCGCCGATTCTGGCATGCTCGTTTATCGCCGGCCTCTTTATCGTGCAGTTGCCGCCGCGGCAGCGGTATTTTCACTCATGCTTGCTGCAGGCTATTACTTCGATTTTGCGCGAAACAAAATTTCAGACTGGAAAATACTTTTGCTCACCTCAGGCGGATTTCTGCTTTTTCTGGTGGCGGCAATCGCCAGCGAGTCATTACTCCGGTACATGAAGCGGCGCGTAGTGCAGCTGCAGAAAGAAACCATTAGCCGTATCTTCAGACAAGTGCTTTACGCTGGCGCACTCATGGGGCTCGGCGCAGTTCTGATGGCGATCGTTTATGCATGGCTGGCGCAGAGCCAGAAAAACCAGATGACGCAGCTCTATCTGATACCGGCCTATGCGGGCGCGCTGCTGATGTTCTACCAGCGGTTTCATGTCGCGCTGACTGCCCGCTCGGCCGATTACGCGTTTGAACTCATGGCCCGCCAAGAAGCATTACTTCCGCTGGCGGGCGCGTCGAATCCGCTATGGCGGCTGAGGCAGTCTTTTGCCGCCATTAACCGCTTTCTTTTCTCGCACCTCGAATACCTGGTGCTCGCAGTCGTCGTGCTCACGGTCTCACACCAGATCGAAGCGCAGACGAAACTGCCTTCTAATCTGGGTGCGACGGTCTCGTTGACAGTGTTTGCGATCGGCGTTATTGCGACAATACCTGCGCTCTTTATAATGCGGGTCAGAGAAAAAACATCACCCGAGACGTTTCTGTGGAATATCCGCATCGGCTATGTTGCGTCTCTGGGCGTACAGGCAGTCATTACGTATGTCGTGCTCGTTGTATTCGCACAGTTGCACATTAAATTCTTCTGGATTACATTCATCGGTTCACTGACTGCCCTGCTGCTGAATGTCTATTCTGCCGCCTTCGTCGCAGAAAATCACAAGACAGCACGGGGTCTCATTGCCGCAGCCGCCAGCTCCGTTTCGACAGTGGTTCACCGTGGTATAGCAGCCGGCATGCGGGGCGCAGCGGTGCCGGCGCTGATTGTCGCCTTCATGATGGGTCTTGTCTACCTGATGGGTGTTGTCGACGAGAAAGGCGAAGACCGCTTTGTGTACGGCCTGTTTGCCCTTGCTTTGGCGCTCACGTCGATGGTATCGCTCTTCACTGTTGCGCAGGCGACTGCTGTCATAACTTCAATCGCTTCGCATTTTATCGCCGAGGCGAAGCTCAATTACCGCAAGGGAGAAATGCACTCGGCGCTTGAAAAATTCAGAATCTTGCGCAGTATCTCTTTGCCCTCATACGTGCTGCACGGTAAGATCATGCTCTCGGCGCTCGCGATGCTGATTTTTCTCGTGTACACACAGCTTTTGAGCGAAGCAGGCGCCGCCACTCTGTTTAAGCACCTGACGGAAACAGCTACGCTTCTGCTGGGCGGCATTACAACCTATTATCTTTCAGCGCGCGTCAATGAATTGGTGCTGAATCTCGGGCCCTTGATGGTGCGTGAAACCAGCAGGCAGTTTCGGGAAATGCCCGGGCTCATGGCTGGCGAAGTACCACCCGACACGGGGCAACTGCTCACAATTTCGCGCCAGTATCTGACGCGCAAAATTATGCCGCTATTCTTGCTCGCTATGTTTTTGCCTGCAGCTGCCTGTCTAATGGGTGGCATATATGGATTAACAGGCTACCTGATTGGCTTTGGTTTCTTTACATTTCTCAGCGCCAACAGCTGGCTCACCACCGGTGCAGCCTGGTCGAGCGCGCGCCACGCGGCCGAGGCCGATGCTCAGGTATCAAGGCACACTGCCCAGCTCGAGGCGTTGACGCAGGCCGATATTGTCGGCGACTCAATGCACGAGGCGGCAGCCCCGACGCTGGCGGCGGCAGTGCATGTGACGATAATCGCATCGCTCATATTTACACCCGCGACTCTCGAGCTGCACACGCAACTGCGCGAATTCGTCAAAACTTTTTTCTGAAGCGCCCTGCTAACCCTGCATAATCTGCAGATTGCTGTGTATATGGCTGCCCGCCAGCGCAGAGCGGCTGGTTTTTATTATGTAGGCTGCCAGCGCCTCTGCGGGCGTGGGCTGCACGCTGCTGAGTCCCGGTAATTTGAAAAGCGGAGAAAGCACGCCGGTGACAACACTCGCCAATTTTTCGCCTGTGCGGTGTTCTTTGCGGTCACCGATGAGCAGCGAGGGTCTGTAGAGATGCAGCGCAGGCAGGTTCAAGGCCATCAGCTTTTGTTCGACCTCGCCCTTGACCCGATTATAGAAAATGCCAGATTTGGGTGAAGCACCATGCGCGGTGACGACGTGCAGCGAGCGAGCGCCCAGCGCGAGCGCCTCTGCCGCGAAGTTTACAACAAAATCGTAATCCACCTGACGAAATGCTGCCTGACTGCCGGCCTTCTTGATGGTCGTACCCAGTGTACAAATTGCAATGGGAGCTGTTGGTTTCTTTCCAGGCCATACGACAGACGTCGTAAAGCTATGCGGCACGAAATGCAGGTTCGCTGATTCTGGCCCAGGGGCACTGCGGCCGAGGCACCAGATCTCAGCCCCACCCTGCGCGATCAGCTGCTTCACCACTTCTGTACCGACGAGGCCTGTGGCGCCCGCGATGATGTAATCTGTTTGCATGTCTGTCCCCTGGTGATTTTTGCCAATGTTCAATCGAGAAAGCGCGCCCGCAATTCGGGTGTCGGCAGATAGCAGGCTTCGCGTTTACCGAACCATCGATAGCGATTGCGCGCAACGAAGCGATAGAGAGCATTCGCCATGAATGCGGGCACCAGTCGCCCCAGGCTGCCGAAAAATCGCCACGGTTGTTTCAGGTATTCGCTGATGGCGATAACAGCTTCGGCTTCGAGGCAGAGGCGCCCCTGCACAGAAAACACGATGCTATCGGGCAGAGCCAAGGTATGAGCAGAATGTTTTTTTTTGAAGGTTTCACCCTGCAGAGGCGCGAATTTTACCACGTGGTTTCGTTCATGCCGAATGATAAACTGAACAGCGCCGTTGCAGAGATTGCAGACGCCGTCGAAGAATATTATGGGCGTCTCGTCAGACGTGTTTTTTAATCCACTTGATGATGTCAGAAATCACCTGCTTGCGGTCACCGAGAGGCTCGTTCATTGTCTCGTGGTAGAACCCCGGGTAAATCTTCAGCGTTTTGTCTTTCGAGCTGAGGCCCTGAAAGAATTCACGACTACCTTCAGCGAGCGCAATACCGTCGGCATCGCCATGGAAAACCAGCACAGGCATCGTGATGCGGCTCGCCTCGTGCAAGAGTTGCGTACCGGTCGCGAAGAGATCGACACCCATCTTCATAGATATTTTGCCGTGCACGAGCGGGTCGTTCACATAGGCCTGCACGACGTTATCGTCGCGTGAAATCAGTTTTACGTCTAGCCCCGCAGGCACCGTCATCGCCGGCGCTAGGCGCGCGAGCACCGTACCCACAGCCTTTTTGATTGCCTGAACCGCATCGAGTGCAGGCTTAAAGGCCCCGCTCGAAACTGCCAGGCCGTTCAGTTCTTTTGCAACATCACCCCTGAGAGCCGCAAGCACCGCAATAAGGCCACCCATTGAATGGCCCAGCAAAATCATCGGCAACTTTCCGTTCTCTTTTCGCGCCTTTTGAATCAGTAACGCGAGATCATCGGCATAGACATTAAAGTCGTCGATATGCCCGCGTTTGCCCGGCGTCTTTCCGTGCCCACGTGCATCGAGTGCATAGACCACGGCTTTTTCTTTTTCAAGCTCAGCCAAAATATTGTTATAACGACCCGAGTGTTCGCCGAAACCGTGCTGTATCACCACGACGAATTTTGGCTTGCTTTTGCCCGGTTTCCAGGTCTGTGTGTAGAGTTCGAAACCGTCTTGAGGATTTTTAAGAGTCGAAGCCGTCTGCTGCATAGGGTTAGGGCCCAACCCCTGAACAGAGGGTAAACTTGATTTCGGCCCCGGTGCCTATTTAATCAACTTACCTGAAAATACCGTCGGTAAATCGGTAAATCCAATCCACTTGTTAAACCAGAGACGGTAATAGACGAAAAACGAGAGAAAATAGAGAGTAATGATGATGGCCATGACGGCCGTCTTGCGGTATTTGAAGGTCTTTCCCAGTTCGACTACATACTTGAGCACCGCATTGGTTGCTTCTTCGATATATGAGATCAGAAAATAAAAGAGCGCGACTACCAAGAGCATGCCGAGCAGCGTCACGATAGCCGGCGCCAGGTATTTGTCGAGGCCCATGATCTGTATGTTGACGATCTGCACCACAATGTCGATCACCAAAAGCGCGAGCACCCGAAACGACACGCGTATCACGCGAACCTGCCACGATTGATGTCCGTTGCTCATTGTTTGCCTGCCGTTGTTGTCTTTTTCGACGACCAGAGAATACGATTTTCCCTTTCGGTCTTTTTCTGCATAATTTTGAAGGTCTCTTTATCAAGTGCGATACGAATCTGCGTCGCTTCGGGCGATGCAAAAACCTTGAATTTCTGCAGGGCATCGCGCATCGCTGCGTGAGCCTCAGATGAGACAAAATCGCCGTTATCGCTGAGCTGGTCGATACTTCGCCACAGGTCAACGGCACGCTTGGCGTTCGGCCACGATGCGGGGTTCATTGGGTCAGAGCTTTCCCAAAAAACCTTAGCCTTTGCAAACGTCGCATCTTTTGTGCGGTAGCCACCCGGCGTATTTTCGAGCAGGTAATCGAGCACCTCGGTGCGTTTGAGATAGTAGTGCTGCAGTGCATCGCGCTCGTTTCGAATGCCTTTCTTTTCGGCAAGGGGAATATAACGCTCCACGACCTTCTCCAGGGTCTTCACGCGAATGTTATCTTTTTCTTTCGCCGGCAGGGCAGCAATGTGGCGCTTCACTTCGTAGAGCAGCTTCAATGCCCGACCCTGAATCTCATAAATATTCTCAACAGCAAAAAGAATTTCCGTCGCGTATTTCGTGCCTTTCTTCTTCGACACCACGTCAAGAGCCCTGCGCAAGAATTCTTCTTTGTTCAATGCCTCATGAAAGTAGTCAATCGCCAGATAAGTCATGTCGGGGTGAAACGACGACGCGACGCGCTGCAAATTCTCATAGTAGAGGTCGCGAATCGCTCGCGGCAAATCACCCTCGTTCGGGTCGAAATTGCCATAATCTTTCAGAAACCTCTCGAGCTGCTGCTCTTTGGGGTCAGACAACGTTTCGTCGAAGTATTTGCGCCGTGCGCTCTCGTCGAACGCCAATGCACCTGCAGTGCCTGGCCGGGGGGTGTTGAGCGCGACCTTCGTGCGCTTCTTGTCAGGTATCGACTTGCCTTCGCGCCACAGCCGGTAGTTTTCGATTACCTCATTGCGATCGAGCATCTTTTCGAGCTCTTGCGGAGCTTCTTTGATCTCTTCGCGAAACGGTTTGTCGATAGTCTTCAATGTCGGAAAAATATCTTTCGCAATGATATTGCGGTAGTCGCGTTTGCGCTTACGGTACTCTTCGGGAACATTCGGGTTAACCGCCGAACCAGAATCGTCTTTGCTGCCATAGCTGTCGTTCAGCTCTTCGCCTTCTTCGGTGCGATCGAGCTGCTCTTTCCATTTACCGCCGGGTATGCCAAACTCTTGGGCGAAGTCGCCCTGACCATTTTTGCCAGAGTCAGCCATCGGGCCATTTTGAAATCCACCACCGTCGTCTTTCTGCTCTTGCTGCCCCTGCGACGGGGGCTGCGGCATCATTTGCACGCTCAGTTGCATCAGCGGCTGGTTGCAGATCGCGAGCTCATTCACGGGCGTGCCCTTGATCGCAAGATGCGTGAACAGCGAAAGGTGCATCAGCGCCGAGAGATAAAGAAAAAGGGCCCAGCGCTGTCGCTGTACGAATGCCCAAAAGCTGATGAGGATTTCGTTCGTCATTGCGACTTTTCGGCCAAGGCAGTCTTCACTCGCACGTGCACCGATATCGCTTTGGTTTGAACCCGGCGCGCTGTGTCAACGAGATTGAATGCAGCGCCTGCTGCCGCAAGCGCAAAGCACGCTCAGAAATTATGCCGAATGCGTGAGCGCCGGTTTTCACGGCGTGTACGGGTCAAATAGTGGATCACACACCCCACCAGAACCCGCAGAGGGGGTGTCCACACAATCGAGGTTGATACGGCCCACTCTACCATTAAATACTGAGGTTAGGTACAAGTACGTCCTTTTTGTGTTCTTCGCCGCCGAAGTCACAAGTGCAAGTCCGTGTGGTTGAGCATAATAGTCGGGGGGATAATAGCTGACACCCGCATAGGGGTCTGACCCCGGGGCGGATTGCTGGTTTTCCCATGACACTTTACCGTGACCGAGCCATCCACAATAAGATTCGCTGCGCGCGGGCGCTGCGCAGTTCGACCCATCGATACGCCATTTGACAATTCGGTTATTGAGGCGGTCAGCCACGTAAAGATAAGTGCCATCGCTCGCGACAGCCGAAGGGTTTCTAAAATACTTGTTCGCGCTCTGCCCAATGCCAGTTGGCACAGTCGCCATCGAGTTCCAGGTAGCAGCACCATCACCCAGCCAGCCGGTTGACGCGCCAGTCGTTACATTGACGCGCACAATACGGTGATTGCCTTCGTCGGCAATGTAAAGAAACCCGCCCGCCAGCACAATGCCACGTGGGTCACGAAAAAAGCCTGCTGCGCTGCCGGCATTACCTGGCTGTGGGGTTGTACTGGTTATCCAGCCGTCATTGCCGTTGCCAATGTAGGAGTGAAAGGCGCCGGTTGTGCGGTCGCGGCGCAGAATTCGGTTCGCTCCGTAATCCACAATGTAAAGATACGTCGCATCAGAGGTGAGACTCCAGGGTAACAGCATCATGCGCGGGTTGTCGGTTGCCCCGGCGTTGTAGAGCGTGAGCGGCGTCTGCACCGTGGTTGCATTCTGCCAAAGATCATCGCCGGCCACCCAGGGGTTCTGGCCATACCCTATCCAGGCGACAAAGTTGCCTGCGCTGTCATATTTGACGATGCGGCGATTACCCGAGTCAGCCACATAGACATTGTGCGCGCTGTCAGCATGCACGCCCTGCGGCGAATCAAACGTGTGCGCGCAGTGGTTGTTCACGTAGCGATCTGAGTTCGTGCTCCAGGGCGTGCCTGTCGTCGGGCAGCTGGTCGAGGTGCTGCCGAGGCGGCCCAACGGGTTGCCGTTATCGAGGTTCACCCGCTGCACACTCATGTTGTTGTAGTCGGTAATATAAAGATAGTTGTTCGGGTACCCGCCGCCAGCAAACGCTGCAATGCCACCCGGGCGATAATAGGCGCCATCTTGATTATTACGCCAGACCGCACCTGTATCGCTCTGCCATTCGAAATCGGGTGAAGGCTGCGTGCCATACGAGCTCGAACCAATCCATTTTGTGTGGTTGCGTTTAGAAATCAGCGTTTCGTCAAACGGCCTGCAACTACCCGTCTTGTTGGGATTGTAAACGAGCACGTGCACGTTATCCCACAATGCGAGACCAAAACCACCACTACCGAACGGCAGAGTCTGGCCTGCATCGTACGTGCGCAGCGTAATCGTTGTCGGCGGGGTCGCCGAGATCATGCTGTTTTCTGAACGGGTGTTGATAACGTATTTCAGCGGCAGCTCGCCCGCTACCACGCCCGTGGCACCGGCAGCATTCGTCGTTGTCTTGTCGCCACCATCGAATCGGTGCCTGAAATAAACATATGAATTCGGTTTCAAACCCACCGAGCCGTCGGCGCACTTAGGACCTTCAAAGTTAAACGGTATGTTATTTGAGTATTTTGATTTAATCGTCGTGCCGTTAACAGTCGCCGCTGAATTGCCGATCTGCACGTTAGAAAAACTGAAACGGGTCTGTGAGGCTGCGCCATTGTTCAGACCCGTTGTCGGGTCAATGGGTATACCCAACAGACTCAGGTAGTGGGTGATGACAAAGTCGCCATAAAGAGATGAAAACGTCTCGCCGGGTATTCGCGTCTGCAACAGTGTATCAAGCCCATTGATCGTTTGGTCGGTCTGCGTCATGAGCTGCGTCATGAACGTCGTCGCATTGCCGCCGCTCACCATCTCTGCCCTGTGCCGAAGATAGTTAAAGAACAGATTACTTTGCAGGTAAGCGATCACCTTTGACGCCCACCCCAAGAAGTCTGTCAGCTGCGGGGCATCTTGATAATAGTCGATCACCGACGGCGATGCCAGCTGCGTCAGCCGCAACTGCTGCACGTTTGCCGTCGCAATCGTGACATGCGGGGCATTCTCAGCGATGCCTTCGGCAATCCACAGGTCGTGATTCAAGAGGCGATGCGTGATGACGCGCCTGCTGTAAGTGAAAAGGTGTGAGAGTTCGTGTATAACGATATCGTTCACCTGCGCCGCGTTGGTCGAATAGCCGGGGTTAAGGTCGTAGTGCACGATGCTCATTTCATTGCTATATCCGCCTAAGGCACCTATCTGCCCCGAATATTGCTGTAGCGCGACCGGGTCAGTAAAGAGGGCTTTGGTAAAATTATTCGAATAGAGATCACGCGGTGAAAAATAGCCGCCAACATAATTGCCGGTCGTGGCATAGTCGTCTTGAATATTGTATGCAAGAATCACGATGCGGGCATTGTTGTTGGCATAGGGGTGCTCGCCGCTGCCATATATGCTTTTCAAGTTTGCGTATGCTCGCTCCATGGCGCACAATACCGCATCCCCACCGGGATGGAATGACAAAGTACTCGCGCCTAAATTTGTTGCACCTTTGTTGAGCACAATAGTACTTCCGTTAGTAATGGTCAGGATGCATGCGCCATCGGGAATACCTGCTCCGGTGACTTTCATGTCAACTGCGAGATCGGCTGTTGAGGATAACCCATTTATAACAGCGCTTGAGACCGTCAAATTACCGTCTCGGACTCTTATCGCCGAAAATGTCAATACAGCAAACCCATCCGTGACTGTGGCCGGTTTCGTCAGAGTTACAGTTGATGCGTCAGTAATCGTGGCAACTGCTGTATCTGCCGGGATACCAGAGCCGGTGACTCTCATGCCCTGAGCAAGATCAGACGTTGAGGGCAATCCCGAAATGGTAATGCTTGCGGCCGTGATACTGCCGACTTTGACCGAGGATGCGGGAATGAGAGCATTGCTCGACTGTTCAAGGTATAATGCAAAATTCTCTGAAACTGAAATCCTGCGAGCATCCAACTTATAAAACGGATTAAAACTGCCGAGCATCGCATCTGCCGCCGCGGTGCGCGTCTTCACCCAGAACGACCACGTAATCGGCCCACCGCTCGCACCCATTCCCGGTTTCACGACCGAACTCGGTTCAATCGGTTGCGCCGGCAGAATATTCATCTCGGTGAACGTGACCGGCGCTTCGCCGAGGCGCGCGCAATTCACCACAGCCATGAGCGCCGTGATGATCAGAGGCAAAGTGAGGATATAGCGTCGGTTATGTGACATAATCTGCAATCAACGGTCAGCGCGCTCACATACGCAAAGCGGCAGACAGTTGTATACTATAATACACTTTTAGACGAACGCAACGCCAAATTTATGACAAGCCGCAATAACGGATATATGGACTCAAACTGCGAGAGCTGTAGAGACGCCCATCTCGGGCGTCTCCTTGAATTGCTTTTTTTTTGAGACGCGCATAAAGCGCGTCTCTACGGAAGAACCGACATGAAACGTCGCCGCTAAATCGCGTCGATGATCGAATTTAGCGTCGCACTCGGGCGCATTGCCTTTGCAGTCTTCGCGTCGTCGGGGTGAAAATAGCCACCCATGTCGACGGGCTTGCCCTGAGCATCGATCAGCTCTTTGTCAATTTTGGCTTCGTTCTCGGTCAGCTGCTTTGCGATCGGGGCGAATCGTGCCTGCAGTTCTTTGTCGGCAGTCTGTTCGGCGAGAGCCTGCGCCCAATAGAGCCCAAAATAGAAATGGCTGCCACGGTTGTCGATTTCGCCCACCTTGCGCGCCGGCGACTTGTTGTTATCGAGAAACTTGCCGAACGCCTTGTCGATCGTGTCGGCAAGCACCTGAGCTTTTGCGTTCTTGAACGTGGCAGCCAGATGTTCGAGCGAAACACCGAGAGCGAGAAATTCACCGGTTGAATCCCAACGCAGATAACCTTCTTGCTGAAACTGCTGCACGTGTTTCGGTGCCGAGCCGCCTGCGCCGGTTTCGAACAATCCACCGCCGTTCAAAAGTGGTACAATCGAAAGCATCTTCGCGCTGGTGTTGAGCTCCAAAATCGGGAAAAGGTCGGTGAGGTAATCGCGCATCACGTTGCCCGTAACAGAAATCGTGTCTTTGCCGGCTTTGACGCGCTCAAGCGTAAACTGCATCGCGTCGACGAGCGAAAGAATGTGTATCTCAAGCCCCGAGGTATCATGCTCTTTCAGGTAGGTATTCACCTTCGCGATAATCTGCGCATCGTGCGCACGGGCGCTCGTCAGCCAAAAGACGGCCGGTGAGCCTGTCGCGCGCGCGCGGCGCACCGCGAGCTTCACCCAGTCGCGTATCGCTTCATCTTTCGTCTGGCAGGCACGCCAGATGTCACCGGTTTCGACGTGGTGTTCAGTCAGCACTTTGCCCGCAGCATCGATGACGCGAATGACGCCATCACCAGGCGCTTTGAAGGTCTTGTCGTGCGAGCCGTATTCCTCTGCCTGCTGCGCCATGAGGCCTACGTTCGCAACATTGCCCATGACGCGCGGGTCAAATGCGCCTTGCTGGCGGCAGAAGTCAAAGCCGGTCTGGTAGAATTCAGCATATGACGTATCGGGAATCACGGCCTTGCACTCGTGAAGCTTGCCGTCTGGGCCCCACATCTTGCCCGAGTCACGAATGACAACAGGCATCGATGCGTCGATGATCACGTCGTTGCCCGCGTGCAGGTTGGTAATGCCTTTCGCAGAGTCGACCATCGCGAGCGGTGGGCGCACACTGTACGTCGCCTGAATATCCGCTTCAATTTCTGCGCGCTCTGCGTCGGGCAGAGTCTTGATTTTCGCGTAAAGGTCTCCGAGACCGAGGTCGGGATTCACGCCCAACTTCTGAAAAGTGGCCGCATGTTTTGCAAACACGTCTTTGAAATAGACCGAAACGAAATGGCCGAAAATGATCGGGTCAGATACCTTCATCATCGTGGCTTTGAGGTGCACAGAAAAGAGAAGGTTCTTCGCTTTCGCATCAGCCAGTTGGTCTTCGATAAACTGGCGCAAAGCCTTCGCGCTCATGAAAGTTGCGTCGAACACTTCGCCTTTTTTCAGCGAAAGTTTTTCTTTCAGAACAGTTTTGTTGCCTGACTTGTCTTCGAACTCAAACTTAACGTCAGTGGCATCTTCAATCGTGACAGATTTTTCATTGTGAAAAAAGTCGCCGGCTTTCATGTTCGCAACATGGCTCTTGCACTCTTTGCTCCACTCGCCGAGTTTGTGCGGGTTCTTCTTTGCAAACTCTTTGACCGAACGCGCCACGCGGCGGTCTGAGTTGCCTTCGCGCAGCACCGGGTTGACCGCGCTGCCGAGCACCTTGGCATAACGCGCCTTGATCGCCTTTTCATCTTCTGTTTTTGGCTCTTCGGGATAGTCGGGCACCTTGTAACCCTGGCTCTGCAGTTCTTTGATCGCCGCCTTCAACTGCGGAATCGAAGCACTGATATTCGGCAGCTTGATGACGTTCGCTTCAGGCAGCAGCACGAGCTTGCCGAGTGCCGCGAGGCCATCGGCGACTTTTTGGCTCTCAGAGAGATTTTCGGGAAAATTCGCAAGAATTCGGCCCGCGAGTGAAATATCGCAGGTTTCAACGACGACTCCGGCTGCCTTGGTGAACGCATTCACAATGGGCAAGAGCGAATATGTTGCGAGCGCGGGTGCTTCGTCGATTTTAGTCCAGATGATTTTTGATTTTGAGTCTGCCATGGTGTATCGACAAGACCCGAAAGTTGAGAGGCCGCGTCAATTAAGGCGCAGATCGCTGCGAGTGACTCGGCGAAAACTCGCTGGTGCGATTTTTTTCCGCAATTTTCGGCGCTAATCGGCGCAAATTCCCCCGCGAATCGGTGACGATTCGCTCTGCAAGTGGCGAAGACGCCAGAATTCACGCCGATTTTTCGCCTCGCGGCGAAACCGCCCCGAAAATTGCGAAAAAAAATCGCCCAAGGTTATAGCTTCGCAAGTTCCCGCCGAGCCACCGAGGCGGCGAAAGTAAGCCCTGACACAAAAAATCCCCCTGGGCGCCGCGTTACCGCAAGCGCCAGGAGGACTCAATTCGTTCAGGCACTGAAGCTTTCGGCGATTATTTGTCGCATTTCCAGGCTGCAGCTTTTGCTGTATACTGCTTGCCGAGTTTGCCGTGCACCTGCGCTGTAACATTCACGAAGACCTTGTCGGCGTTCATGGCTTTTGCCTGCGCCTTCACTGTCTGAATCGCAGTTTCTTTGTCCATGGTCGAGAACAGGTTACCCGCAGAGGTTTCGCCGAGGCGCTCACAGCCCTGTACTTTGTCTTCATGGTGTACGACCTGTACTGCACCGAGTGCTGCCACAAGGCCCATTGCTGCGATAAGTGATACGATCTTTTTCATGTTGTCCTTCCTTACCAGAGCCCTTGTTGCTGCTCTGATACCGTGAATATCGCACATATCTGGGCAAAAGTCATCAGCCCCGATACGGAAAAATCTGCGTGGTACTACGGAAAAATACCGGAACCAGTCTGAGATTACTTCCGATAAACCTTATCGCCTTTCTTGAGACGTACTGCTGCAGCCGGTGACGCTTTTGCTTTCAGTTTTGTGTGCATGTTTTCTCCGGCAACCAGTGTATAGCCTCCCTGTGCTGTCCTGACAGTGAGCTTTTGGCCGCTTTTAACCTTACCAATACCTTTTCCCATAATATCAACCTGTGCCTCACTGGCTGAGAAAATTTCTCCTACTTCGATCAATTTCGGTTTGTTCGCAGATCTGCGAATCAACTTGGCAAGATGCTGCTCATAACCCGGCGTTTCTGAGATCCCCTTTTTGCGCAAAGCCAGATCAACCGGTGTCTTGCCTTCGTTATCTTTGCGGTCGATACGTGGCTTGTATTTAAGTATCTGCTTCAGTGCGGCTTCATTACCCGATTCGGCAATATAGTGCAAGGGAGTTCTGTCGCGCTCATCCGGCGTATCGAAATCAACACCCGCGTTGATGAGAATTTCCAGGGCTTTGTCGACACCTCGCTTATCCATATCGAGGCGGGCCGCCAGGTGTACATAGTTACGTCCCTCGGGTAAGACCGGATTCATTTCGGCGCCAAGCGCTATGAGCTTTTTCATTGTATCGAGATCGACTCGCTGGATCGCGCGACTCATCGCTGTACTACCGTCTTTTGAGCTTGCGTTCAGATCTGCACCGGCAGCTGCCAGAACTTCGATGATTGCCCGGTGCTCCTCTGTCCGATCACTGTACGGAGAGATGAGGCTCAACAACGGCGTGTTCTGGTCGCTAAACGCACGCTGGTTGACATCGGCTCCTGCGCTGATCAGCAGCTTTGTGCATTTCAAAAGGCGGTCATCACCTTTGGATTCCTGACCGATGACGAGAAAGAGTGCCGTTTGTCCGTACTCATCGAGCGGCGCATTCACATTCGGCTTCTTCTTAAGTGCTGCTTCGAGAGCAACGGGATCCGCCGCTTCTGCAGCGGCACGCAGCGCCTCTTCGGGGGCGGCGAAGAGTGACGGCGTTATCAAAACGGCCATCGAATAGACACAGTGAAGCAAACTTACTCTCATGCACCGCAGCAGCATTTTCTGAATACGCGACAACTTATTTAACGCCAGCCCAAGGCAAATAGAATGCAGAGGCCGCAAAGCCAATACGCCGGCTAATTGTGGTCCCGGTGGGTGGGGCAGGCCTCTTTTCTATTCCAGGCCGGCCATGCGGCGAAAACCTTTTAGTCGCTGCATATGGTCGGGCTTGAATCCCCCTACTGACAAGACTTCTTTGGCAACTGTAACCGTGGCCTGGGGTATTGCGAATTTGTCGGTTTCTGCCGCCAAAAAAAGAAAACCATAATCGTGTTGTATGTCTTCGCCGATAGCATCTGCGGCTCCCATGTACCTAAGGTTATAGCAGGCCGTAACGCCACGCACATTTTTTTCGGAGATGTTCTGCATGAGCATTGCCGCTCTGAAGAAGTTTCCCGCTGTTACGTGATTTTCTGGTGTGGAGTCTTTCTTCTCATTCAGCAGGTTCCGCATGTGTGCAATTGGGCCACGCGTATCAGGGGGCACATGTGAATCCCATTTCATTATTACGTTGCATAGGGGTGAATTTCCCGAGGGTACAGGCTGAAGCAATTGGCCAAGTACCTGGTTCAGGGCATTACCAGATTTCATTCGTTTTATGAGACTGACGAGCGTGGCTTCATCTAATTCGCTCGGTACGTCAGAATTTGCCACGCAAAGAAATATTTCCTGAACTTGCTGCGCCGTTTTTTTTGCCATTTGTCGGCAATTACTTTCTTTGACTGCGGCAATTTCTGGTTTTTCGGAACCACAGGCGGCCAGAACCACAGCGTAAATCGCAAGCGAAGTTCCCAACGCTACCCAGCGGCTCATTCTCAAGCACGATATGATTGATTTGGATTGTGGCATTTTTTTACTCGCCGCCCCACTGCTGGCATTACAGATGCACGGACATTCAAATTTCATGGAGGCATCAATGATCAAAGTATTTTTTTTCCTGTTTGTCCTGGCCATGGCAGGCCAAATACATGCGAAAGATTGCCAGATCACTTTGGCAGGTGGTGGCTGCCTCAAAGGTATTTGTACTGATGTGTTTACAGTGAATGGCAAGAAATGGGCTTACGACAAAGATCCCGGCGATCGTAGCGCCAACAGGCGCATTGAGGAGAAACTCAAGGCTGCCTGCGCCGCCGGTGCTTCGGACGCAGATTTTCGCGGTCGCGGATTCAGGACACCGAGCGCCGGCGAGTATTAATCGGGAAGATAGTGCAGCCGACAGGGTAGGTCAGGGACAGAATTGCCCACCCTCTTCCTGCAGTTTCGCGCAAATCGTCTTAAGGTTCTTGCGCGTGAACTTCAGCGCGACACGACAGTGCAACATGCCTGGCGACCCCGCCTCTTCGATGCATTCACTGCCAACAACTTTCGCACCCCGGCCCAGTGACATGACTTCTTTCAGATCGGCTGTCATTTCGCGGCAGTGCCCGCCAGCACTCTTTGGTGCAATGCAGGCATCGGCAAAGCGGGCTTCCGCAATAATGCGCGCAGCCTGTTTCGCAGAAGCTTCTTTCTGAACAGGGCGTGTTTCGCCCACTTTTGACGTACCTTCGCCTACAGCGATATAGACATCGTCGCCGTCAAAGCCTTCTTGATACTCCAAAGCAATCAGCGGGAGCGTTGCGAGCAAGCAGAGTGCACCTAGCCAAAGCAAACGGTAGCTCATACGGAATTGCACGGCCTATTTGCCCTCTAGAATCTTGTTATACTCTTCTGCCAGTCGGTCGTACTGCCTTACTAGGTCAGAGCGTTCAGACCGCAACTTTCGTATGCGCTCTTCCCGGTCCTTGCGGCCGATGTAGCTGCTGCCCGTTTCACCGCCGCCCTGGTACTTGTTACGGCAGTTCTGGTTCTGCCTGTCGCAGTCAATGCCCGTAACAGTCGGGCTGCTATAGCCGGTGTTGCCCACCTGTGCGCCCAGGGCTGACATTTCATTTTCGATCGCATGGATCTTGGGTGCGAGGTAATCATCGTGGCCTTTATACGGTCGAGTTCGCGCTGTTTCTCGCTCTTTGCCGTCGAATGGTTAAATTTACTGCTTTCCGCCTTAGGCGGAACATACTCTGATTTGCCTCCGAGTGACTTTATCTTTGCACTCAGTTCGGAATTCTTGTGCTTCTCCGCCCAGTACAGGGGACTTCCATTGCCGCAATGCGTCTTGACATCTGGTTTGGCCGCAAGCATTGCCAATGCGATTTCGCTTCTGTTCTGAGCTAAGGCAAGACAAAAAACTGTAGCGCCGCGTTCGTCTTTGAGATTAGGATTCGCACCTGCATGCAATAGCTTTTTGGCAGATTCGGTATCGTTCTTATCGATCGCGACAGCCAATGGAGGCGCATAACCTGGTGTGGCATTGACCGGAAAGCCAGCGCCGATCAGATATTCAACGATCTCTGGCCGACCAGAGCGAATTGCCACAACTAATTTTGTGCCCTTGTCTGACTTTGGATCAAATTTTCCGCTAGCCACGAGCATTTTAACGATTTCGAGATCTCCCGCGTATATGGCAACAGTCAGCGCATCACTGACGGTATTGCTCACAGGAGCATCCGCTTTCAGCAGTCGCGCTACCATTTCTCGGTTCTTATGCTTAATCGCATGCTCCAGAGCCGTGAGCGACTTGCCGCCGATCATGTAAGGCGTCGGCTTTGCCCCATCTGCGAGGGCACTTTCAACACCTGACAAATCATTACCGACAACTGCCTTTTCAAATCTTTTTTGGGGCGATGCACACGCAACAAGCATGAAAACTAAGAACGAACTAACAACAGGTATCTCTTTCATCTTTATTCCTCAAATGTTTACATGGATATCATTACTCAACCATCAAAACACACCCTCATAAATCTCCGCTGACGCCAGCTCTTCGCCCGCGATTTTCACCGCAACCGTCTGATCACCGTAGCTGCGCTCGACCCAGGCACCGTCGTCTTGCTTCTGAAAGATGGTGATTGCCTTCACACGACTGTCAATCAGCACCAGCTCTTTGAGTGACGGTATTTGTTTGTAAGCTGCCGCCTTTTCGTTTTGGTCAAATGATGCGGTGGAGTCAGAAAGAATTTCGATCACGATCTCAGGATTTTTCCAGTTATTTTGTCCGTCGACATCCGGCGTACCGCAAATAATGCTGACGTCAGGGTAGAAGTATTTGGTGTCACTGACATAGACGCGCGTGTCAGAACCAAAAGGCCGGCAAGGCCTATTCTTGTCGCGAAAGAGATTCGTTAGACCGGTCAGCAGATTTACCTGGATAATGCCATGTGAGGTGCTACCCCCGGCCATCGCGATGATGTGCCCGTCATAATATTCATGGCGTTCTTGCGAGCGCATCTCGATTTCGAGATATTCCTCGGGTGAAAATACTGCCAATGCCGGTAAACCCATGACTCTCTCAATCAGTTAAATTCGCCCCGTAAAGCCCAATCTACCGCCCCTTCTTAAACCACTCCAGCACCTCGACGGGCAGCGCCATCACAACCGTGTTTGAAGAAGTCGGCCCGAGGCCGTCGAGTGTCTGCAGAGTGCGCAGCTGCATTGCGCCCTTCGAGCGCTCCATCATCTTTGCGGCGTCGGCAAGATTTTTCGCGGCTTCTTTGTCGCCTTCGCTCTTGATGATGTTGGCGCGCTTCTCGCGTTCGGCTGCGGCCTGCCGGCTCATGATGCGCTTGAGATCGTCGGGCACTTCGATATCCTGAATCTTGATCGCCTGCACGTCGAGGCCCCAGCCGTCCGTTTCATTGTCGACGAGCTTTTTGATCGCGTCGCCAATCTCTTGCCGTTCGACGAGCAGCGTATCGAGAGTTTTACCGCCAATGACGTCACGCAGCGCGGTTTGAGCATACTGCGCAATCGCGTACTGGTAGTCTTGTACCTGAATGATCGCCTGCTCGGGGTTTTCTACTTTGAAGAAGATCGCGGCGTTCACATGCACAGGCACATTGTCTTTGGTCATGATCTGTTGTTTCATGACGTCGAGCGTGCGAATGCGCATGTCAACGCGCACCATACGCTGCACAATCGGGATAATCAGCCGAAGGCCTGGCTGCTTAATGCCGGTAAATTTACCGAGGGTAAACACGAGCCCCTGTTCGTACTGGTTGATGACCTTCAGGGTCAAGATGGCGACAAGAAGCGCGGGTATGGCCAGGGCAATGAATTGTTCCATGGAATGAAACCGCCCGACCGGTGGCCGGCGTCAATTAATTAGAGTGCTGACTCGTAAATCTCTTCGAACGCGATGTCTTCGTCGGCAATTGAGATTTGAGAAGTCGCCGCGCCGTACTGCGTCTCAACCCATGCCCCATCACTATTGCGTAGGTAGATGGTGATGTGCTTCTCACGACTATCAACCAGCACCAGCTGCTTAAGCCCGGGCATCTGCCGGTAAGCGGCTGCCTTCTCGTTCTTGTCGAAAGAAGCAGTTGAATCAGACAATATTTCAATGACAACATCGGGGTTTAAGGCATTGTCCCATTTGTCTTCGATGGCTTTACCGCAGAAAACTGTCACATCTGGGTAGAAATAGCGTCCGTGCGAGACGTAAACACGCGTATCTGAGGCATAGGGAATGCATTCACGGCTCTTTGCCTTGAAGCGATTTCCAAGCGTAACAATCAAGTTGGTCTGGATGCGTCTGTGTGGTTGCTGGGCACCCGCCATGGCAATGAGGTACCCATCATAGAGTTCGTGTTTTTCAAGAGACTTCATCTCGAATTCGAGATACTCTTCTGGCGTAAATAGTGCAGGTGCTGGCAATGCCACGTTTGACTATGCCATGGGGCGAAAGCTGTACGTAAAGCCTATTGCATATTCAACACAATCCCCACACCCAGATTCAAAACATTTTCAGTTGAGGAGTGAAAATTAAACTGGTAGCCTAATCTGAGTTCGGGTGCCAGCGCTGCACGGCCCAGAGGCAGCGATGTACCGAGCCAAAGACCCGTCGTCGTCACCGACCCTGTTCTGAGAGTAAAATCCGCATGCAGCATGTAATAAGCAATACCGAAGCCAGATCCCAAACGGCTCACCGTCGCGCCGTCTGCGGGCCGCACTGCGAATGCTGCGCGCAGCTGGTAGCTCGCAAACGAATATCTGCCATAAAGGTATGCAGCCCCGAGATGAGGATTTATACCACTACTCGACCATTCGGCCGTAGCGACAGGGCCCGACACCGAGTCATAAAGCACCTTACCCGCAGACAAAGACTGCGCGCCTGCCAGGCAGACAATGAGGCACGCTAACCGCGCTCGCATGGCTGACCGTTTCTGAGAACGATGCGCCGTCGAGCGCGATTGGCGGCTGGGGTTAGGGGTTCTGAAACTTCGGCCGGCGCCCTTCGACACCGGCGCGCAGTGCTTCTTCGAAATTTTCGCCCATGAGTTCGACGAAAGCGTCGAGACTCGGGTCATTATCGAAGAACTTCAGGTTCTCGCGGCGCAGGTTGCGCTTCACTGCGCGAATACCCGCGAGCGGCTTTAGAAACAGCCGGCGCATGAACTTTTCGCCATGCGTCTGCAATTCTGCAGGCGGCACGAGTTCATTCACAACACCGTAACGCAGACAGTCTTCTGCCTTAAACATATCACCGGTCTGAATCAGCGCCGACATGTTATGTTCGCCCACCTGCGAAGCGATCATGCGTATCATCGCCTCGGGCATCGAAATGCCAAGCATCACTTCGGGAAAAGCCATGCGGCCTTTGCCCTCAGCCATGAAGCGCCAGTCAGCAGCCATGGCGAGCACCGCGCCCGCGGCAAACGCATGGCCCGGCAACAGCACCAGCTCGGGCTTTGCGAAAGCATAGATACGCCGCGTCGCCGCAAATAGCAGCCGAAACATGTCGAGCTTCTGCTCACGCGCAAGGCTCAGCATGAAGCCAGCATCGAGGCCTGTTGAAAAGACCGTCTCGTTCGCCGAGGTGAAGATCACACCCCAAACATCGGGGTCTTTTTCCATGAGGTCGTGTGCGGCAATGATCTCTTCAAGTGAGCGGTCATTGAACGCGTTCTGTTCGCCGCTTTGCAGCCTGATGTAACCGATGTGGTCTTTGACGGCCGTGGTCAGGCACGTGAACACCCCTGCTGGCCTACCAGTATCTATGACAGCACTCATTCCTGGCCCCATCGGTCATTCCCGCGAAAGCGGGAATCTACCTTTGTGACGACGAATAGATACCCGCTTTCGCGGGTATGACCGACACTGGGTACATGGGTATTTGTTGCGCTTATGCTCATTAGGCAATATTCTGGTGCCGAATATCAAAGCTTTCGGCCAGGCGAAAGGCTTCTTTGTTTCGTGCCATAAAATCGGGTACATGGTTAAGCCTGTCTTCTTGCCAGACAGAGTCGCCGACCACGTTGATGATGCCCTTCGCGTTGGGCTCGAGCGCCGCGCCGATCGCGCCCACGAGGTCTTTTTCTTCAGTGCCACGGTACGGCGCGGTGAGGTACTGTGCTAGATCCTTCTTTTCATAACCTTGCGCAAACTGTGTAAAATAGTCGCTGAAACTGAGCCCAGAGGCCTTCCAGTCGGTTTTGAGCTGCGTTGCGCCAGGAAAGTTCTCTTTCTGCACGCCGCGCTGAATCAGCAGGCAAATGCCCCGCAGCGACTTTGAAGGGAAAAGGCCCGCACGCACGATGCGAATATGGTTGGGGTTTTCAACCGCGAGTTTTTCAAGCGCATACTTTGCGAACGCCATTGAACCATAAGCAACCTCGAGCGAATGCAGCCAGTAATAGCTCGAAAAGCCAATCGTGAGACCAGGGTTCAGTTCGTCGATCAGCGACAAGACCGGGCGCACCGAAAAGTCAAAGCACGCTTCGACATCCTCAATCGGCGCAAGCTCTGCCGGGTAACCGACCATACCGAACGCGGGGCAGAACACGAGCACATCGACCGGCGCCGAGAGCGCAGGGCGTATATTGCGTATCGAGTCTGGTTTTGAAAGATCGACGCCATAGATGGTGTCTGCTGCCGGGTTTTCTGCGGGCAGCACCTTCGAGGTAGTCACGGTGATCTTCGCATTCGCGTCTTTGCCGCGAATTGCTTCAATCGCCTTTTGGCCGGCGACGCTCGAAGCGCCGACGACGAGATAGTGTTTTGGTTTCATGTGATTCTCCTTATTTGCAATAGCGATGCAGAGACTGCGTACGCAGTCTCTGCATCGCTATTGCCAGTGTATGACCAATCATTCATGTTCAGGCTGTGAAAATCCATAGCTAGCTCAATTCAGACGGGGACGAATTTCTGCAGAAAAAATTCTTCTAAGATTTCAATCGGCCGCGTGCTGCGCTGCGTCTTTGCGCGCAAGATTGCACCTTCGGTGCTGTTGAGAATAATCTCGGCGAGCGTCTCGGGGTCTTCTCCTTCCGCGAGCGAGCCATTTAACTGCGCGTCTTTGAGCGCATCGGTCAGGTATGACTGCATGCGGCGAAAAAATTTTTCGCTCTGCGCGGCGAACTTCTCGCTCGCACCCGAAAGCTCTTGCGCGAAATTGCCAACGAGCGACCCCTGCGTGTATTGCATCGTCGCGGCCATCTCTTTCATGCGCTCAAAATATTTCTTGAACTGCGCACGCGCCGAGAGTTTTTTCTCACGAAAGATCGCGACGACGTTTGACTCCCAACGCTGCGCGTACGAATCGAGCACAGCGCCGACGAACTCTTCTTTGCTCTTGAAATAGTTATAGAAAGAACCTTTGAGAATTGCGGCCTTCTCAGCGATGTCAGACATACTCGTGCCGTTGACGCCATTTTTCCAGAGCAGTTGGATGCAATCGTCGATAATCTTTTCGCGCGTGGTTTTTGCCTGCACGCTGCCTTATATGAACGATCGGTCAGATCGTCAAATAATTTTACCGATGATGATCCCGAGAACAATCGACACACCACCCATGAGCGGCACCAGAAAGAAATTCACCAGCATGCCGAATTCAACCGGCCTGCCGCCCATCAGCAAGGCCGTTCCCAGGTGTGCTACCAGCACAAAGATCGCCGAAAACATGACAGCCTTATGCTGGCGCAATTCTGGCAGTGTGTGAATGCCTTTGGAAACCATCATGAGAAATAGAACCAGGCATGCCGGCGCATGGGGCAAAATTCCGAAAATCAAGACACCCGTCGAAAACTGGCCAGCTGTTTCTGTATTCCATACATCGGGTCGCGAAAACGCACCGCCGAGTAGCATGACAGGCACGAGAATATAAACCGCGATCAGAATTGCCGTAAGCTTTAGCGTTTTCAATCCGTGAGCCCTGAGTGTCGCTATACCTTTTTGGTAAATACCGGTGGTAAAGCCAAATCTGTCAGGGCTTCATTCTACCAGCACGCTTACCGCCGAAAAATCATCAGTGACTTCGCCCGCAGATTCGACGCTGGCAAAAATGCTGCGCAGCGAGCCATCGCTGCGCTCGACGAGGCGACAGAACAGCGATTCATCCTCATTGTAGACTTTGCCGCTGGCACCCGAAAGCAGAATATCATCGCGACCGTCTGACGCCAGAATCAGCAGATCGCCCGGGGCGAGCATGAGCCTCGTGACCGCGATCTTGTCGCTCGGCATATCGTCGCGGGTCGAACCCAGCTTGGGTAGTTGCGCCACGTTGACGAGTCGCGCCTTGCCTTTCGCAAGCAATACCGGATCAGGGTGTTCCGCTGAAATAAGGTAGGCCGATCTGTCGGGCGAAATGACAGCCATCGTGAGTGAGATCATCATGCGGCCGTCGAGCGACAAGAAGACTTCGTTGAGGCGTCGATAGATACCGGCAAGAAAGGCTGCGGGTGTAGCGTTTGCCTTTGTTACCGGCCGTGCGAGCAGCACTTTCAGAATGGCACCCAGAATGAGTGCACCACCCGCACCTTGAATTGATTTGCCCATCGCATCGCCGTTGAAAAGAAAGAGGTGCGTTGCGTCACCAATCGTCACCGTTTCAGCGATATTAAAATCACCACCCAGCTGGTAGACGCGATTCTTGAACACAAACTGCTTTTTCTGCACCAAAAGGCTCTCTACCCTGACTTTGGGGCTATTGACCTGCACTGTCGCGAGAGGGTTTAGTAACAGGCTGGTCAGATAATAGTCGGCGTCTTGCTTGTCTTTGAGCGCCTGCACCTGCGTTAGGCTGGCCTGCAATTCACGTGTGCGCTCTTCGACCTTTTGTTCGAGTAGCTCATTGGCCTTGCGCAGCTCTTCTTGTGCTTTGTGGCGGGCCTCGGCTTCAAATGCACGAGAAATCAGATCGGCAAGAGAACCGGAAAAATTTTGCTCTTCGGGGGGGCCAGACGCGGGCTTCGCCGACCTGTTCGTTGCATAGCACCCCCATCATGAGGCCCGAACGGCGAAAAGGTGCGTCGAGCATTGAATTGATGTTGAGCGGCCTTAAGTAGACTTCAGAGAACTCGCATGTCGATTCATCAGTGTGAGCATCGTGCGCTGCGAGAAATCTCTCTTCGCCCAGGTATTTAAAATAGGCGGGAAAGTCTTTAGCCATCAAGGTCAGGCCCGAAGAGTGCTGGTTCTTTTCGGCCTCGTAAAGGTCGAGGCAGACGATACCGTCACGCTGCTCGTTATAAGACCAGACACTGCAACGTTTGACGTCGAGAGTCATCGACCCGGCTTCAGTTATCTCACGTAAGGCCTGTTGAATGTCACCGCTGTCGATAGCAGTGCTCTTCGCAAGCTTAAGCAACGCAGCATTTTGCCTGCGCAGCTTTTCGAGTGAAAGTTCTTGCATAAAACCTCCCCGGGTATTGTGAAATTCGAAGCGAAACACATTTGAACCCGGCACGGGCAATGGGTCAATCGAATTGCAGCTTTCGCGGCGACGAGGGGCTGGTAGACTTTTAATTAGTTAATGAAAAGCACAACTTTACTTATTATATCTTCAATCGAGCCGTTGCTGCCGTAGGGCGACGAAACAAACAGATAGTTATACTTTTTGCCAATCAGTATGAAATGGTCGAGCCGGGTCTTGCCAGCCTGAAAGCGCCAGCGCACCACCCTATGCTTGCCAATCGTGACGGTTTCGAGACGAAAATTGCGCACATGCTTGCGGCTCTCGGCCGCATGGGCAGTCTCTACCAACTTCAAGATTTCGCGCTCGTTCTTCGCGGGCAAGATATGCAGCTCGCACAAAAAGCCGCGCTCAGGGCGCGAGACCTGCTGCACCTCGGGGGGCGCGGGGTACCATTTGCAAAAATCAACGGTCTGTAAGGGTTTCGCAAGAAGTTGAGGATATAAAGTTGCACCGGGTTGGTCACGCACCGCAAACGGGCCCGCGAAATCTATCGCAACCTCTTTGCTGGTGAAACTAGCGGGCTGTGCTGCAGCTTGTGATAGACTCAATGCAAATATGGCAGCTGTTATGCTTCTTGCGCTCTTGGTGTTTCTCACTGAAAAGTGCATTACGCGGTCTTGAGAACAGATTGCATATTTCGAGCGCCTGTCTACATCTTTACACCCCTAGTAAATAATTCAACTATTGTTTGTATTTCAACCTCTGGGTTAAGATTCAATTCTGGCGCGAAAACAAATTGAGTCAGCAAAAAACCCCCGCCAAGGCTAAACGAAGCACGGACAATCGCACTCGCGTCTAGGTCTGCCCTGACTTGTCCTTTGGCCTGAAAATGGCAAATTGCCTTTACCGAAGTTTCGTACAGGTTTTCGCGCCATAACTTGCCGAAGATAACTGAAAAATCAGGTGAGAACAGCAAGGCTCCCCAAAGTAGCCGAAGTCTGAAGGGCTCTGCGGCAACTGCCTGATAGCGCGCCATCAAAATAGCGGCATACCATTCTCGAAAATCAGGTTTAAGATCAAGAAGTCGTGACCTGAGATCGGCCATGTGGCCCGGAATAATCGCCGCGAACAACAGACCAGAAAGAACGCGCTTATACAGGTGCGCTTTGCCCGGAAAATACTTAAATAATGTGCGCTCTGTGACCCCGCCCCTACGAGCGAGTTCGGCGGTGGTGGCGCCATCATAGCCAAGTTCGGCAAAGACCCTCTCTGCTGCTTTAACAATCTGGGCCTCTTTGGCCGTTTGAGGATTCTGGTAGCGCCTGAATTCCGCTAACATGCCCTGTTCTTTTAGCTTCACACACCCCTCTCAACCGCTCGAGCAGCTTTACTGTTCGACTATAATGTAATTAAGCTTATTGGCCACTTTTGATTCAATAGGTCAAGGTATAGTAAAGGCTATACAAAAAATAGCCAATGTATAGTGTTTACTATACTTTAACTTCAGAGGAAATACGATGAAAAAAGTTTCTTTAAAATTGCCCGAAAAGCTTGTAATCGAATGGAGACCGAAACCTGTTTCAAGCGGCAAGTCTGGCACGCGTACGCTTGCCGATGGGCGAATACAGTACTGGATTGAACACGATACAATAAAAGGTGTCTCTCCCGATATGCTCGCCTGGTGGTTCCAAAACCTCGAGGGAGATATCGAATTCCAGGGAAAAAACTACAGCCGGTATCGGGTATGGCATCCCGAAGATCATGTTCATGTGAGTTACGAACGAAAGCTTCCCGACGGAACAGTGGGGCCTGGCGCAGCTATACGCATTGTCGAATACCTGGGACGCAATCGCAGATACCTTGTGAATGTCGTAAGCCCGATCGAAAAGCTAGACACCTCTGGTTTCATTCACAATCCGCGTGCATTCGGCTGGCTGCCGATTGTAAGAATGGAATATGCATTCGAGAAAGTTCCCGGAGGCACTCGCTATAGAAACAGCCTCATTATTGGTTGGCGCCATTGGTCTTTTCGGTTGCTACGGCCCCTTATCAGGGCATTCATATTTAATGACGAACATGGATTTGCCTGGATCAAGCACAATATCGAAGAAGTCGGACAATTCGAAGCTTTCTTGCCCACTCTTTACGCACGCGAGACAAAGAACCGGCCTGTGCTAAAAGGAAGTAACGCCAAATATTGAAACTACTTCAACTTTCTCAACGGCTGCAGCAACAAACACGCCCCGGCCCCCGCGATAATCAGCCACCCACCTACCTCGAACGCATACGCGGGCGAGGTCTGTTTCGCGAGCGCCGAAAGCCCGACCGCAGCCGAAGCGACCGATGTCTGAAACACGATGTTATAGATACTCATGACTCGGCCTCGCGCCGCGTCGACGGTTGCCTGCTGTATAGCGGCGGGTATGAGTGTGCTCATGAGGCCGCCGAAGATGCCGGAGAGGCCGAGGCTGATTGCGACCGGCACCGGTGCGGCGAGCCAGGGTATCATCAGCATCGAAAGGCCGGCAGCGAGCGCGCCCGCGATGATCATGAGACCGCGCGGCATCTTGTGAGACAGAGCCTGTGCGAGGCCGCCGCCTGCCAAAAGGCCGACACCCAGAACGGTCATGAGCGAGCCGCGTTCGGCTTCACCGAGGCCAAGGCGTGTCTTTGAGAACTCCGGCAAAAGAACCTGCAGCGGCCCGACGAGAAACAGGCCCACAAACGTGGCAGCGAGCAGCGACAAGATCAGGGGCTCGCGGCGTACATATCTGAGGCCTGCCTTGAGGCTGTGCCATGCCGACTCTTTGTCGCCGCGCAGCTGTTTTGGACGCGTTTTGAGTGGCAACAGTAGCAGCATCGCAAAGGCGTACATAATACCAATGGTCCCGAAAACGATGTACCAGTCGAAATATTTGCGCAAGAAACCGACGACAAAGGGCGCAAGGCCGAAGCCGACCATGATCATGATCTGCACCTTCATGCTCTCGCGCGGTATGTGCTCTTGGTCGAAGAGATCGCCCAAAAGAGCCATGCGGCCCGGTATAATGAAACTGAGGCCGATGCCGTTGACGAGCATGACCGCGATGAGCATTACATCACCCACTACAAAAAACTGCTGCGTGGTGAGAAAAACCATCGCGGCGCTGGTGTAGATGAATGTCGTTTGAGCAATCATGACGACACGTTTGCGGGTGAAGCGGTCGATCACGGTACCGGCATACATGCCGAGCACGAGCGGCGGCACGAGGTTGCCTGCGTAGACGAGACCGGTGACGGCGTCAGAACCGGTGACGGCGCGCGAATAGATGATCATCGCGTAGGCAAACATGTTGCCGATGAGCAGGGTGAGAAACGAGTTGAGGTAGAACCAGATCAGCATTCAATACATTTCAGATTTTTTTGTATGCTGGCAAGATGAATAAAATCCCGGTCTGAGTGCAATAGGCTTAGCTTGTTTTCAATCGCCGTTTGCGCGATCAAGAGGTCAGCACCACGACGAATCGTCAACCCTGCCTTTTGGCAGTCGAAAAACATGCGAGCCGCAGCAGCAAACGATTCGAGTCCCTGCGTCAGGTCATAGATGCGCTGCGTTTCGAGATATGCCTTGAGCAGGCTAAACTCTGCTGGAGTCTTAACGCCTTGCAAAAGCTCTTGGTAAGTGTAAGGAGAAATACCGAACGGTATTTTGTCTTCGATTATTCGATCAAGCGCTCTGGTTTCGGGTGTGTCTTGATTCTTGAGAAATGGTATAAATACCGACATGTCGACAAGCACCATGGTCAACGCAGAGATTTGTAATCATAGTCCTCACGAAACGAGATTTTACCCTTCAGTTGGCGCAGATCTTTTCGGCGATGATTCTCGACGAATTCACGCAAAGCCTGCTCAACAAGGTCACGCTTCGTCTTGCTGTGAGAATACTTGAAGGCCTCTTTGACGAGGCCGTCGTTCAGCACGATATTGGTGCGCATACACATCGGCATACACATCAGACCGGTCCGTAAAGCACTTTTACGGCATTCTATGGGTTTCCATAGCCACCCTGACTAAAAAATCTTGACGATTTGTTCAACTTTATTTCGGGTTGCCGACTATGGAAAAACAAGACATCGCCGAGAGCATCAAAGAACTATTGGTTTCTGAAACCGACATGAGCTACCTGGCCGAACTGCCAGAAAAGCCGCTGCAGCAACTTTATACCGATCTGCAGACGTACATGAAGCGACTCGATGAAAACCAGAAGCCGGTTTTCAAGGCGATCGCGATTTCAACCAGCTTTATTCCCAACTTCATTATTGCGAAACTCGCGCATGACTATTTCACACCGTACATTGTCGCCCAGGTCTGCGAATACATGGATCCAAAAGCGGCTGCTAAAATCGGTAAATCGTTGCGTGTCGATTATATGGGCCAGGTTGCAGTGAACGGCGACCCGAAGGTAACTGCCAAGATCGGCGACTGCATGGAAGTGGATATCGTGGTGAATGTCGTGCGCGAAATGGTCAAACGCTCATTCTTTATGAAGCTGGGCGAACTCGCCGACCTGTTGAACGAAAACCAACTGAAGAACGTGATGCTCAAGATTAACGACAACAACGCGATTCTGCAGGTGGGAATTCATATGAAAGACGAGGGCAAGATTATTCGCCTCTCCAAAGCCTGGCCCGCCGGCACCCGCAGTTATGTCTTGGCAGAGCTCGAAAAGATGAACCACCCGCTCGCGAAAAAGCTCTGAGGCAATTTCGCGTTTTGCCCGTCAGGGTCTCATGGCGGTTTTGAAGATTTTATCCCAAATTGTCGTGTAGAAGCCGAGATTGACCGTTTCATCGCGGTGGTGATGCAGATGAAAATCGGGATCAGAAATACAGAGAGCCGACATCACCCTCAGGGTCCATTTTGGGTACGGGGTAAATCCGCAGTGCGCGGCGATACCGAAGTAGAGATTCAGCTGCAGAAAAATGACCACGGCTTCGACACTGAATGCATGCAGCGTGAGGGTGATCACCCATAACGAACCAAAACCGAGCGCCTCAAGCGGATGCATCACGAACAGGGTGAGCATGCGTGTGTCGCGGTGTTCGTGGTGCAGGTAATGCGCCCAATTGTAAAACCATCGCAGATGCGCGATGCGGTGCAAAACGTAGAGCACGAGATCCATAACGAGCACGAGCAGCAGCGTATCGCCGAGTACCGTGGGTGCAGTGGCGCTGCGGTTAAGATGTAGATACCCGTGCTGCCAGAGCAGCCAACCCGCGACCGAAATGACAGTGTTGATCGTGACGGTTGCGCTTGCGAGCAGCAGCTCTGCGGGGCTGGCTTTTGTTGGCCGTGGCGCTGCGGTAAAGAGACGGGCCGCCATTTGCTCGGCAAGAAATGCGCCGAGCAAAATGAGAATGTTCAATGCGAAGAAGAAGGCCGATGCCTGCGAGAGTGAAATCGACCAGAGCCAGTCGATCATGCTTGTTCACGCTTACTTCGCTGCTCTAGCCCACGCAGCAGGCTCGAGATGACTACCGCAACGACCAAACCTGCCAACACGAGTAACGCTCCCCACAGCACACGCGTCGGCAGGCGCTCGCCGAGAAAGAGAGCATTGCTACCGAGGCCGAATACCGGTACCAGAGTACCAAAAGGCATGACCTTGCCTGCGGGCAGTTTGAGCATCATCTTGCTAAAGAGCGAAAATGCCAGCTGCGTGGCGAAGAGAGCCATGAACGCCAGCGCAAGCCATGAGCGCAGCGATGCGGATTGAATTTGTTGCAGCATCTGGCCCGGCCCTTCGACGCTGAGCGCGAGCACGAACAAGGGCAGCGACGAGAGAAAACTTGTCCACGCGATGAAGCCGGCAAAGTCTTGAATGCGAAAGGTTTTCAGAAGAATGTTGCCTGCCGACCAGAAGAGTGCCGATAGCAATATCAATATGAATCCCACTGCTTCGGCGCCGCCGAAATAGTCGTAGCCGATGACCAGAAGGCCCAGCGCAGAAATCACGAAGCCGGCGATCTGCAACAGGCTCACGCGCTCGCGAAAAATAACCCACGCAAGAAATATTGTGATGTAAACCTGCGTTTGAATCAGCACCGACGACATGCCTGCAGGCAGCCTGAGGTAGATGGCCCAGAACATGAGGCCATACTGCAGCACGCCGATGAAAATGCTGTAAGCGACGAGCCGGCGCCAGTCAAGCGGCGGAAACTTATAGAGCAGAATCAGCGGAAAGCCCGCGAGGAAAAAGCGGATGGCACAGAGCGTGAAAGGCGCGAACGATTCAAGGCCAATGCGAATCGCCACAAAGCTGAGGCCCCAAAACATGGGCGGCACGAGAACTCGAAACCAGTCTGCGGCGGTGATGTGAAACGATCAAAAAGCTTCTTTGAACGTAAAATAGAAATTGGCATCGCCTTGGTTGGTAAAGCCCATGTCGAGCCGCATGTTGATCTTCTGCTCTCTGTCGACGAGTATTCGAAGGCCCATGCCATACGAGAACTTGAAGTTCGACGACAGCGGTGCCGCAAGATCGTTCGTCACATCGCCCACACCGGTAAAAAGCACCAGACCAAAGCGCCACCACACCGGCAGCCGGTAGTCGAACTGCGTTGTCCAGAGGTGGCGGTCGAGATACCGGCCGTGAAAAAAGCCGCGCATCTGAAACTGGCCGCCGAGGCGGGGCATCGCATACCACGCGACATCGCCCGCCGTCTTCGTGATGAATGCATTCAGCGCAATCACATGACCAAACCAGATCTTGTGAAACCAGCGGTAGTCGATGGTCGACTGCGTGAAGTCACCTTTTGCCGCAAAAGTATCGTTGCTGTGAAAGATCCTCATTTCAAACCAGTGGCCGCGCTCGGGCGAAAAGGCATTGTCTCGCGTGTCGACGAGCAGGTGCACACCGGGGCCGTTCGCGCGCGTGCCATCAAAACCCGCCGGGCGCACTGTCTGCAGGTAACCCAACGACGAATCGGCTTTGATGTCATCGAACTGGCTCTGCCACATGCCACCCAAATAAATATCGGGTGCAATCAGCCACAGCGCACTCGTGCGGTTCGCAAAGCCGCGCGCTTCAAACTTGTCTTCGAGAGTCACAGGCGTCGTCGCGCCCACACCCCACATCTGGTAGGGCTGCCTGTAGACGTCGAGATTCTGCATGACCTTCAGCCGGTGCTGCAAAAAATACGCCTCGGCGATGAGCCCGAAACTGTACTGCTGATTTTGCGACGCTGTGAAAAAGGTTGTGAGTTCGCTGATGCGCTTTCTCGGCGCGCCGGGCCACGGGTTGTACCAAAATATGCCGCCACCCGCAACCATGAGCCGCGTCTCGGGTGTGTAGAGCGGTACGAGCAACGGAAACATACCCCAGGTTTCTTCTTTTTTCTCAGGTTCGCTGGGTTGCGCCTCGGCCTGCGCGGTAAGCGGTGCTGAGGCATACATGGCAATGAGGGCCATGCAAATATGTTTTCGAAGATGAGGATTTATAAATGTCATAGGTCGGCGAATGTGCTGCGAACGGTCACGAAATTGAAACGTCGCGAAAAGCCCTTGCGCAAATCTGTAGAGACGCCCTTCATGGGCGTCTCCGTCTTGCGGCGGTCAATTTAGAGAGACGCCCGTGAAGGGCGTCTCTACGGTTTTTCCGTGATTGCCGCATTGAATAACGCCGACGACGGTTTTCGTGTGTTTGTGGCATATAATACCGTACATGGTTTTGCACCCTTCTTCTTGACGCGGCGCACACAAAACACCTCTTGCCCAACCGCACGCAACCCGTGCGCAATCTTTCTCAGGAGACAACATGATCAGAAATACAATCATTCTGCTCGTTGCTATGGTAAGCTTCTCTGGCGTATTGAACGCGCAGGTGAAGAAAAGGCCAACAGCACAAGAAGCAGCAGCAAAGGCAAAAGCCGACGCTGACGCGAAAGCAAAAGCAGCTGAAGAGTCAGCGAAAAACAAAGCAGCCGATCTACAGAAAAATGCAACCGATAAACTCGCCGCGGCAACAGCCGTCGACGAAAGCAAATTCAACATCAGCGTTTGGGGCGGTTACAGCTTCAGCATGAAAAGCGACTACACGAAGAATGTGGAAGGCATGTTCGAAGGTGTGTCGAACATTACCAACAAATCAAACGATTCGAAGCTCGGTGGCATTGCCGGTGCAGCTGAATTCTACTACGGTGGTAATTTCCAGTTCGGCGCAAGCGTAGGATACCTGAAAGGTCATGATATTACGCGCAAAGCTACCAACAGCGGAACCGAGTACACCTTGAACGCGAAAATGGACTATACTCCGATTATGGGCGCGGTTCGTTATTTCATCATGCCTGGGCTTTACGCTGGCGCTGGTCTGGGCATTGCACCAGTGACAGGTGGCACTGAAACCTTTAAAGATCCGGCTGGAAACTACGTGCAAGGTGGTACTCCGAACGTCGCGTGGAATCTCAGCTATTCTGGCCAGGCAATCATTGTCCAGGGCCGCGTGGGGTATGACTATGCGTTGAGTAACAATGTGTCTATTGGTATTGCGGGCATATTCTCTTACCTGCAGCTTGAACTCGAATCATTCAAACAAGTTACAGATTCGACAACAAACACCAAGTTAGAAAACATCAGCAACAGCCAGCTGCTGATTACTCCAGCTCTTGTCATTACTTACAAACTCTAATCTCCGATCATTATTAGATTTTGAAAAGAGGGCTTCGGCCCTCTTTTTTTTGTCTTCTCTGCGATAGCGGTAAACCATGCCTGCGGTTTTCTTCTGTAGAGACGCCCTTCATGGGCGTCTCTACGGTTTTATGCAGATTTGTAGGTAAATGAGCGCAATGGGCGCGTTATCTGACGACGGATAATATCTCGACGCCATTCTTGATCTCTGACGCGATGCGTCCCTTTTCGATCTGAAACGCAATCACCTTCTCAACCGCTGCCGTCGTCGCTTCGCGCTGCGCAGCCCCCTCGCGCGCGACAATCACCTCAATCAGTTTCGACCGGGCCATTCGCCCGTCACGCGCCTGCCGCAAGATCGGGTGTACGTCGGTAACTGCAGCCATGGGGGTAAGTGTTTGGCCCAGTTGCAGTGTCGAGTCGAATGGGCGAAATATCCTTGCAAAAACACGGCTGGCAATGTATATTTCACGTACATTCCCATGCACAATATCGACCTCATACTCACACTCGTCGGTGGCTTCAGCGCCGCTCTCGTGCTCGGGTTTATCACGCATAAACTCGGCTTGTCCCCCATTGTTGGCTATCTGATTGCCGGCATTGCCGTCGGGCCGCAGACTCCGGGATTTGTGGCGAACCGCGAGATGGCCGACCAACTTGCCGAAATTGGCGTCGTGCTGCTCATGTTTGGCGTGGGTCTGCAGTTCCACTTCAAAGAGTTACTGGCCGTTCGGCGCATTGCTATTCCCGGTGCAATCGTGCAAAGCGCCGTGGCAACGGGCCTTGGCGCGCTCGTCGCGCACGCCTTCGGCTGGAGCTGGGCCGCAGGGTTCATCTTTGGGCTCGCGATTGCTGTTGCGAGTACGGTTGTGCTGACCCGGGTGCTCGTCGACAACAACGAACTGCACACGCCCACAGGGCACATCGCGATCGGCTGGCTGGTGATGGAAGACCTGTTCACGGTTTTCGCTCTCGTCATGCTGCCGGCGATATTTGGCGAGAACGCTCAGCAAAACCTGGTGATGTCGTTTGCTGTCGCAGGTATCAAGATCGTCGCACTGGTGCTTGTCACCATTGTCGGCGGGGGATTTATAATTCCACGATTCTTGACGTACATCGCGCACACCGGCTCGCGAGAACTCTTCACGCTCGCCATTCTTGCCACTGCGCTGGGCATTGCGGTCAGCTCGACGCTGCTCTTCGGCGTGTCGATGGCGCTCGGCGCGTTTCTCGCCGGCATGGTCGTGGGGCGCTCAGACTTTAGCTTGCGGGCGGCGAATGAAGCGCTGCCGATGCGCGATGCTTTTGCCGTGCTCTTTTTCGTCTCGGTGGGCATGCTTTTTAACTTCAACAGCCTGCTCGATAACCCATTGCTCGTGATCGTCACGGTCGCCATCATTGTGGTCGGCAAACCGCTGGCCGCATTTCTGATTATCGTCGCGATGAAATACCCAGTTCGGGTGGCGCTGGCGGTATCCGCAGCACTCGCGCAGATTGGTGAATTTTCGTTTATACTCGCGGTGCTCGGCGAAAAACTGAAAATTCTGCCTCCGCAGGCTGCGAATATTCTGATGGCCGCGGCAATCATCACGATCACGATGAATCCGCTGATATTTCGCAGTGCAGCGCCGCTCGAAAAATGGCTGCGCCGGTTCGCGATTTTTCGCAGCATCTTACGGTTCGCAGAACCCGCCGACATGCAGTCGGCGCTCGAAACGGGTGTTGACCCTGACAAGCGTGAGGCAATCGTGATTGGTTATGGCCCGGTGGGCCGTACCGTCGCCAGGCTACTTGCCGCGAACGGCTTCACTCCGATGGTGATTGACCTGAACCTCAAGACGGCGAGAGAACTGAAGAAGAGAAACCTGCCCGTCGTCTATGGCGATGCGAGCCATGCAGAAATTTTGAAGAAAGCAGGTGGAGAGACTGCAGACATCTTGATTCTCAGCTCGTCGAGCATCACGGGCGGCAAAGAAATCATTCGCGAAGCCAAAGCCATGAACCCGAAAATACGCATTCTGGCGCGCACCGCATATTTGCGGGAAATTCACGATTTACGTGCGGCGGGTGCTGATGCAGTTTTTGCCGGCGAAGGTGAGGTAGCCTTATCGATCACCGAATATATCATGGCGGCGTTTGGTGCAACACCCGAACAGATAGAGCGCGAACGGGAACGCGTACATACCAAACTCTTCGGCGCCGGCGAAGAAACGTAATTTTTTTCCAATTCGATGAGAAAAAACGCCCGTTCTCTGGTATTTAATCTTTAGAGGAGTTCTATCGCGGCCGCTGAGCGGCGGCGATAGAATGGAACTAAGGAGACATAATAATGATTGACACAACGGGAAAAAATGGCGTGGTCACACCCATAATGGCAGAGACTAAAGAGACAGCGGCCCAGAAAGCCGAAGCAGCAGAGAAGGCAAAGGCGCTCGATTCAGCGCTCGTACAGATCGAAAAACAATTCGGTAAAGGCGCAGTGATGAAGCTGAACGCCGACGCGATGCGAGAGATTCCGGTGATCTCAACGGGCGCGCTGTCGCTCGACCTTGCACTCGGCGTTGGCGGTGTACCACGCGGGCGCATCATCGAAATCTACGGCCCGGAATCTTCGGGCAAGACGACACTCACGCTGCACATTGTGGCCGAAGCACAAAAACTTGGTGGCATGGCTGCGTTTATCGATGCCGAGCACGCACTCGACCCGTCGTATGCGCGCCGCCTCGGTGTGAATATCGACGAACTTCTGGTATCACAACCCGACAACGGCGAGCAGGCGCTGGAGATCGCCGAGGCGCTGGTGCGCTCGAATGCGCTCGACGTGATCGTGATTGACTCAGTCGCAGCACTCGTGCCGAAATCAGAGATTGAGGGCGACATGGGCCAGGCAACCATGGGCGTACAGGCGCGACTCATGAGCCAGGCGCTCAGAAAGCTGACGGGGGCTATCCACAAAACGAATACGGTTGTGATTTTCATCAACCAGATTCGTATGAAAATCGGCGTCATGTTCGGTTCGCCCGAAACCACAACCGGCGGCAACGCGCTCAAGTTTTACGCCAGCGTGCGAATGGATATTCGCCGCGTTGAGTCGATCACCAAAGGTGAAGAGACGATCGGCAACCACGTGCGCGTCAAGGTCGTGAAAAACAAAGTGGCGCCACCTTTCCGCAAGGCGGAGTTTGATATTTTCTTCAACCAGGGTATTTCGCGCGAATCGTCGATTATCGAAGAAGCGGTAAATGTCGGCGTGCTGCAGAAATCGGGAACCTGGTTCTCTTATGCCGACAACCGTCTGGGTCAGGGCAAAGAGAACGTGCGGCAGTATCTCGTCGAAAACCCCAAACTCTGCGACGAAATCGAAGCAAAGGTGCGCCAGGCGCACGCCGACGGCACCGCGAAGAAACTGCTGGCTGAGAAAGAGAAGGCCCCCAAGGGCGCTAAGGCCATTGCAGCGACTGAAGAAGTAGCGTAATGCAGCAATTAGTTGCGGGCAATGCACGCAACTAATCGCTTATCTTTAACGGCAGCCTTTTGGGCAACGCCTCTCTTGTCAAAATAGGATCAGTCGTCTTGTCGCCCGGCCAGTCTTCGAGGCGCGGTCGGGCGGGCGCATTGCCCACGGGTGCGACAAGCACCCGCTCTTTCACGATTCTTTTGCCATCTAGTCCAACAGCCATCACTCCATTGTTGCGCAGAAAAAGGTTCATAGCTTCAAACTTTTTCGCCGCCTCGGCGAAGGTTTTGAACGCGAAGTGGATCGGGTAGTTTTGGTCTTTGTAGTTGTAAGGATATTCTTGCATCATGAGCAGCGTGACCCGGTATTCATCACTTTGGAATTCCATGACGAGGTGTGAAACTTTGCGTTCCCACACGATTTTTTCAAACAGGGTGTCATAGATAGGGTATTTATAACCTGCGGCGAATTCTTCTTTGTAGTACTGGTATTCGTCTTTGAAGGTTGGTTTGTCGGCAAAAACTGCCACAGAAATCAGCACGACAATCAAAGGTGTCTTCACCTTTGATTGTCGTGCTTATTCTTCAAACAGATAACCAAAAAGCAGATTGCCGGCACCGATGAATACCAGGGCCGCCGCCGCCATGAGCGCGTCGTAGCGAACCGTTTCGATGCCGGCAAGCAGCGCGCCGAGGCGACCCGTGGCAGCAATGAAGACCGGCAGACAAAGCGGCAGAAAGAGCGCAATTGCGAGAAAATTCTTTTGCGCGCTGTGCTGTGCAATTGCCGCGATCAGTTGGCCCGCAGGTGCCAGAGCGAGGCCCAGAGGCAGCGCCGTCAGCAGAATCAGCAGAGTCGTCTGCGCATCAGGGGGCGTGGCGGGAAACAGCAGAAAATATCCGATTACGCTAAATATCCACAAGGGAATTTGCACCACAAAAGAGACTGCCGACTTCGCGAAAAAAAGACTGCTGAGCGAAACCCGATGCATCGCATAGTAGCGGTACGCAAAACCTTCGCTTTCCCAGTCGATCGCCATGAGCAAGAGCTGCAAGCTGGCGATGCAATATGCGACCACGGGAAACACTTCGAGCGCCGAGCCGACCCCGACCTCGTTGCTGAGGCCGAAGCGAAACATCGCGAGCAGCGCAAGCGTCAGCACGAATGCGAGTTGCAACCCGCGCTGCGCGCGGTAGAGTTTAAACTCATTCTTGACGAGCGCCCACCAGACCCTCATCGCAATCTGCCTTTTTCCAGAAAGTAGGATCTATCAGCCAAACGGCGCGCGCGGCCGGCGTCGTGCTCTGAGATGAGTATCGCGGCGCCGCGCGCTGACTCATGGCGTATGAAATCCACAAGCAGGCCTTCGCTGCGCGCATCTAAACCCGTGAAGGGTTCGTCGAGCAGCAGAATCTGCGGCCGCGCGAGCATCGCTCGTGCGAGCAAAAAGCGCTGCATCTGCCCGCGCGAGAGTGTGTTGAGTGGCTTATCGGTAAGATGCCGAATTTTCCAGTAATCGAGCGCTGCCGTTATTTCTGCCTCGGCCCTGTCGTGCAGCGACCTCGTCAGCGAAAGATTGTGCCCAACCGAAAGCTGCATGTACGCCATCGGATGGTGCGCTATCAAATGCGATTCGGCGCCAGCGCGAAAGACCACTTTACCTGCATGCGGTTTAAGAATCTGCGCGAGGGTCAAAAGCAATGTCGACTTACCCGAACCGTTTTCACCTAGAAGCGCGACGACTTCACTACTCAAGAGTTCTCCGTCGACGCCGTTCAGGGCCCAATGTGCCCCATAACGCCGGCCGAGGTTCTGGTAGGTGACGAGCGCTTCTGTTACAGATTTGGCCCCGCGCTTCATAGTGCCCCGAATTTTTGGCTGAGCTTCTGCGTCAGCTGCAGGCGGCGGGCTTCGAAACCCTGCGCTGCGTTTTCAGACGCCAGCAGAGCGAGGGCCTTAATACCATATTCACCAAAGTAATACCGGACTTCTTTGCGCAAAAAATAGTTCTCGCGTTCGAGATCGCCCATTGGGGCGAGGGGTTCGGCAGCCGAGACAAACTCTGCTAGCTCGTTGAACCCCATTTTACGCACCGAGCTGGTTTGAAAGATTTCGGGCGGCTTGACGCTGCCGTCGACCTTCTGCATAAAATCGAGACTCGACTGCAGCTGGTAAAGACTGCGCTTCGCGAGATCTTCGGCGTCGCACTTGGTGATTACGAACGCCTGCGGAATTTCCATAATACCTGATTTCATAAATTGTATATGGTCACCGCTGAAAGGTTGAAGCGCAAGCAGCGTAACGTCGGCAAGGCGCGCGATTTCAATTTCGCTCTGGCCGACACCGACTGACTCGATGAGCACCAGATCGAAAAACGAGCGCAATACACGGCAGACACGGTAGGTGTTGCGGCCAATGCCGCCGAGGTCGAGATCTGATGCCTGCGAACGAAAATAAGTGCGCTCGTCGTTGCCGAAATTCACACGCGTACGATCGCCGAGCAGTGAACCGCCCGAGACCGGGCTCGAAGGGTCGACTGCCACGACGGCAATACGCCAATTGGGCTGCGAGGCCAATAGGGCATCGACCAGGTGCTGAATGAGTGTCGACTTACCCGCACCGGGCGCCCCGGTCAGACCGACAAGTAGCCCGGTTTTGTGTTTGGTCTTCGCGAGCTCGCCTTCGAACGCGACGCAGGCCTCTTGGTCGCTCAGGCGGCCCGACTCGAAATAAGAGATGAGTTTAGCGACTGAAAATTTATCGCCCGCGCGCGCCGCGTGCAAGATGTCAGACATCGCTGACCACCTTGCGGCGCTTGAGCGTCAACAACGCTACGCCGGCGATCACGAGAACCGTGCCGACTGTCTGCGTGGTCGAAATCACTTCACCGAGAAACGAATAGGCTAAATAGATCGTCATGACCGGCCCCAGGGTGCTGATAATCGCTGCACGGTTCGAACCGATGAGCGCTATACCCTGCGCCACGAATAGCGACGGCAACACCGTGCAAAAGATGGCCATACCCAAAGTCAGATAATAGACCTCTGCGGGAAACCCCAACAGCTTCTCACCAGCAATGACTCCGTGCAAGATAATTGCAACTGCCGAAATCAAAATCGCGAAACTCGTGAACACGAGCGGCGAATAATGCCGGGCCAGTTTCTCTGTCGCGACAAGATAGACCGCATAGGTAATCGCGGCGAAGATAACGTAGGTAGCGCCGATCTGCACTCGGTTACCCGCAAGCGCCGCCTCGCTGTGGTAAGAGATGCCAATACCGACGTAGGTGATCAGCAGCGCGGCAATCTCGCGCCGACCTGCTCGATTCTTTAGCCACACGAGTGAAATAATCAGCACAAGCGTGGGATAGATAAAGAGCAGCAGTCTTTCGAAGCTGGCTGAAATATACTCGAGGCCTACAAAATCGAACCAGCTGGCGAGGTAATAGCCGAAGAGGCCTACGATACCGATAAGGTACCAATCTCTGCGAAATCCGCGTTGCTGCTCAGGTGTCTGCTGGCGAAAGTACCAGACGAAGATGAGTGCATAGACCGGCATTGCGAAGACCATGCGCAGCGTCAGCGTGGCAAAGCCGGTTACTCCGTACCGGTAGGTCAGCTTCGCAAGAATTGCCTTCGCCGAAAAGCCGGCGGCGCCGATGACTGTGAAGAGCAGCCCGGCTATGAATCGTTTATCGCGCGGCAGAACCTCAGCCGTCAAGCCTGAGATCCTTACGGGTGAGCACACCTTCAAAGAAAGGAGTGTCGTTCACGCGAATGTCGCGAATGACGCCGCGCACCGAGTCGATTGATATGTTGTGCTGCTGCATAAGTTTCTTGTTCAGCGATATCTGCCCGACCGTCATAAAATGCACAAGCGATTCGTTCTGCGCGACGTCGGGTGGTAGCAGCGTGTCAATTTCTGCCATGACCTCTTCAACCGTGAGGCGCAGGCCTCCCGATATTTCTGAGAGCGGTGCGACACCGTGGTCGGCGCTGAGCACAAACACGAAATCTTGCCCATAATTTTTTTCGAGAAACTCGACCATTTTGCCGATCTGCGTATCGATCTCTTTCACTGTATCGCGCGCCTCGAGAGATTCGAAGCCGAAATGGTGACCTACTGCATCCGCCGATTTGAAAGAGATGTACACAAGATCGGTGAAACCGTCGTTATGCTTTTTGGCGCCAATAATCTGCTCGCTGATTACCGCGCGCACGAGCTCGCCTTCGAGCTGAGTTTCGGCAGGCGTCGACATGAGCACACCCCAGTTTTCGAGCGCGGCTTTGGTATCGCGAATCTTGTAACCCTCAAAACCCTGCGGGTAATATTTGGCATAGTTGAGCAACACATCGCTCGCCTTCGCTGCTGCCGGCAGAGAAAAGTAGCGCGTGTCGGTGATCCATTTCGATTTGGTGGCATCGAGCCAGTAGACGAAGTTGCCCTGCCGAACGGCGGTCGTGAGGCCATTGCCGTTCGCCGCCGTGCCATTGGCGGCGAGCCATTCGGCGCCATGGCCTGCCATGCCGACCGCAGCGCGCAAAGCATAAGACTGTGCAACAATCACGCTCTTGCCGGCGTTGGTGGCATTGAGTACGTCGGCGAGTGATTCACTTTTGAGATCAAGCGTCGAAACTTTGGTCTCGTCTTTTGTGGCGTAAATTTCAGCCTTGTTGAGCTTCTGCGCGCCGGCCTTTTTTTCCATCGAGAAAAAGGTATTGCCGATGACAGAACTCTTCACAGGATAAGCGCCGGTACCGATTGCCATGTGCCCTACCGCAGTGTGCGCGTCGAGGTGCCCCACATGCGCGTCGCTGAAGTTTGCCGACTTCGCCATCAGCTGGTGTATATTCGGTGCGGCATCTTTGTGCAGGCGCAGCAGATTCATACCGCCCTGGTCGATGACGGCAACGAAAACCAGCGCAGGCTTTGCCGACTGTTGTTTGACGATGGGCAAGGCCTTTGTTTCGACACCGTTCGGGTTACGTATTTGCAACAGTGCAGCGAGCGTCGGCGCAATGTGCTGCTGGTGCACGCGCTGCCCATAGTCGCGCGGCTCTATGCCCTTGCCATAAAACACCAGCGGAATCGCCGTATCATATTCATGAGCGGTCGAATGAGAAATGCGCCCGACGCGCAATTTGATCTCGCCATTTTCTTCTTTGTATTCGTGTTCGGGGCTTTTCTGCAGATCGGCGAGAGAACGGCCATATTTCGCGAGCTCTGCTGCAAGCTGTTCTTTATTGAACCGCGCGATCGCGGTTTTTTTCATCCAGCTCGATTCAAGCAGGGCGTATTTTTTGGGCACCAGATAGAGATCGATATCGCTGCGTGCCGAACGTTTGTAGAGTTCGACCCAGGGTGCTTCACTTTTTTTGCAGGCGACGGGCGCGAGTAGTGTAGCGGTCAAAACCAGCAGGGCGACGGACGCAGAACGCGCTGAGCTCCCCTTATTTTTTTTGCCGGGTTGGGCGTCAGTGTCTGCGAACATGACTGCCATGTTTGCCGGCGACGGCACGACGCAAACTTTTTTCAACAAACCCGGTCAATGCGCGCGCCAGCGGCTCGGCGGCCGAAATCTGCACATTGTGACCGCTTTTGGGCAGCACCACAACCTCTGATTTTGCGAAATGCGGATTTATAGCGTCGGCATGCCTTGCAGGCGTGAGCGCATCACGTTCGCCATAGACCAGCAGCAATGGCACTTTGATCTTGCCATCGGGCCACTTTACTTTGCCGGTGAGAAAAGCGCGCATGTACACGCGCGAACTGGCGACACTCAGCGTGTGGTTCTTGATCTGCGCATAAGCCATGCGGCCCGGCTGCAGAGATTGAGGCATCGCTCCATAGAGATGCAGCCGATCACCGTACGGAAACAGCGCGAGCGCCGCCTGCAACCGGTAATATAGACCCGTGAGAAACCCCGGCACCCAAAGCGCCTGCTTCAACCGCCGCACGTACGGCGCATAGTCGTCGATCGCAGAAATCGCGACGGCTGCATCGATGGCGACGTTTTGCCGGGCGATAATGTCGAGAGTGGCGAACGCGCCGTATGAATGGCCGATCAATATGACTTTCTTCAGTCGGTACGACTTGCGCGCGTGCTCAACAAAACTTTCGATCAGCTGACTGTTGTTTGCGATCGAAAAATTGGGCGAGACATCATCGCTCAGCCCGTGGCCCGGCAGATCAGGCAAAAAAATTCTGTAACCGGGTTTCAGATTTCTCGCCAGGGAAATCCACGCCTCTGAGCCTGTCTGGTACCAGCCGTGAATAAAAATAAGGCCGGTCGCGCCGGCGCCCGAGGTACGGTAATAAATCGAAGCATCGCGGTTCTCGAAATAGGGCATCGGTGCCCGTTTCGGTGGCTGAGACGGGCCGGGTATTACTTAAGGGTGCGTAAGGCTTACCAGGCAGGTCGCAAAAAGACAAAATTCCGGAAAGGTTCTTCGACTAGCAAGGCAAGCCCTATAGGACATTTTTCGGAAGCCTTTGCATAGAAACTGGTTGCCGCGAAAAACTGGTGCAATGGGCTGGCCGGCCCTCTGGGCAAAGGAGTTCAAAGAAATGAAGACAATGAAAGTATTGGTGCTGGCAACAGCCATGGCATTTTTCGGCTCACAAATCTGGGCAGATGAGTGCGCGGCGCTCGATCGCGATATTCAAGAGATGAATCTCGCCATCAGCCACATTAAAGAGCACGGTGAAATAACCAAAGAAGATGCAAAAGAAGCGGCACGCGATCTGAAACAGACCAAAAAAGACCTCAAGGCGATGATCGCTTCGGGTGAAGCAGACGCCGAAGAAGCGGCGATGGCTCAGCGTGCGGTTGATGGCATCGACGAATGCATCAAAGGCCTCAGAAAAAATGACATGTCACGCGTCGTCGGCGGCATGGAACAAATCGTCTCTGTCATGCACGAATACCGCGCGCATGCACACTGCGGCGAAGCGAGTCACTAAGAGGTTTCGGTTCGCGCTTAAGCGCGAACCTCGCGCATCCATGCGCTTCGGAGAGGGGGGGATTCGAACCCCCGGTAGGTTTCCCTACACATGCTTTCCAAGCATGCACATTAGACCACTCTGACACCTCTCCAAGAATTAGAAATCCGGCTGCGCCGGATTTCTAATTCTTGGGATTGGGACGCCTCGTCGAGCGCGATATGGTTACTTCGGGTAAAAGTACGATGACAGCACAAAGATGAAAATGCTCACGGCAATGCCCAGAGAGGCTAACACGACATCTTTGCCAACTTTGCGAAAGGTGTCGAGGTACGGTTGGTCGCGTGATGTCATGGTGTGCAGAACGATCTCGCGGCCTGCAAGCAGACCGAGAAAGACCCAGGTCGTCGACATCGGCATCTTGCTCCACTGCTGAAAGATTAGCAGTACCGTGGCGTAGACCAGATCGACTATCGTCGCCGCCTTAGACCATTTGATATCCGACTTTTCGCTGACGACTTCTTGAATTGTGCCGCCATTCGTGCGCACAATGATCATGAGTGCGAGCGATATGATCGCGAGCGCGGCGGCTAACTCGGTGACGCTGAGCTGTCTCGGCAAAAAGACCGCAATATTCGCGGTGTCTTGCAAGAGCCACGCAATCCACAAATACAAAGTCGAAAACCACTGCAGCGAGCTCCAGTAGCGTTCTGTTTTTTCGTCGGGCACATGGTCGTCTTGGTATTCATGCGGGTCGAGACGCGCGAGAATGCCCCATACCGCGATGCCGCAAACGAAGGCGATGCCATAACCGACAAAAGACTTCACGAGCCTCTTTTCAATGTTCTGGCTTCCGAATAACCCGAGGATCAAGAACGTCGTCGAAACCGGTGCCTTAGGACGCGTAATCACCACCAGCACTAACGGGGCCAAGAGCTGTATCAGGTTGAAGTTCTTCACTTCGGGAAACGAATTCAGGCGCTCGAAATGTATTTCGCCTGCATGCTTCTGCCAGGCATAAATATGCACGGCAACGAGTATGCCGCAGAGAAACAAAACTTTGGGCAGCCAGTGCAGCTCTTCTTTGCTTTCAATAAAGGTGCCGACGGTTTGAATCGCATCGTTGCCAGCCACAGAAAATGCCGCGACTGCAAAGGCGAGCCAGCCCAGCCAGTAAGGGTTTAGCCCGCCGAAGTATGCCGCGGCGATACCCACACCGATTGCGGCTGTGCCGGCAAAGAACCTCGCCTGATCGCGTGAATTGGGGTGCTTATAATCGACAAGGCTCCTAGGGCTCATGAGGTCGACCTCGATTGATGCGACATTTAGCCAAATACAAAACTATATTCCGAACCCGGTCTGCTGCTGTGAAATTCCATAGCTATTGCACTAGGCTGCCCCCGGCACGATGTGTAACCTGGATGCCCTTGCGTTGACCGCGTGTCTCAATTACCCGGCTTTTCGTCCCTGTGAATAAGCTCTACTTCTCACTCACGCTGAGTCTCGCCCTGACCTCTGCCTCGGCGGCCGCACCCACCACAGCCGCCGCAAAACCCAATGCGCTCGCGACCGTCGCGCTGCCGACCTATATTGACGCCACCGGCTCGAAGAACTACGGCTACCTCGCCGGCTCGCTGACCGACGCGATCGACGCGTCGATGCAGCAGAAGTTCGACTATGCTCGCGCCGACAAGAATGCAGTCGAGCGTGAAACCAAGAAACTCTGGCGCCCCGGCAAAATTCCATTGGATGCGGATGTCAAACAGATCGCAATCTTGACGCGCAGCGATTATGTCATCGTGGGTTCGTACTCGCTCAGCCAAAACAAAAAGGAGATCATTTTCTCTACCCGGGTCTACATTGCACCCGACCGCTTTATCACCGTACCCGAAATTTCGAATGCCGTCGACGCAACGCTGTTCGATGCAACCAATCGTGTTGCTACCGAAATTGTTCGGGCAATCGAGGCCGATGCATTGCGCGAACAGGCCAAACTTGCTGCGGCACCGAAGCCTGAAGGCGGCAAAATTACATTGGCGAAAGCAGCCGAGAAGCCGCCTGAGCCGCAGAAAGAAGTTTTGCCCGATCTGAAGTTTGAAAGCGGCGCCACCCGCTCCACAGAAAAATCTATTGGCGTTGGCATCAACCACCACACCAACTACTTTGAACGGCACACGCAGTTTTATCGCTATGCAAGTGCTCTGACTTCGATCGACGCCGATGTCTACTTCGGCACGATACGCCTTCTGGGGCAACTGGCTTACCCGAAAACACCGACCGGCAATCTGATACCCACCACGTACGAGAACATCAACTCGTGGACTCTGGGTATCGAAACGGATAGCCATTCTGGCGATTCGTGGATCACCTACGGTATCAACTACCGTTCGTTCAGCAAGCCGAATCCCGCGGGACTCTACCCGCGTGAAGTACTCGATTGGTCGAGCACCATTTACTTTGATGGCGGCGTTGGCCTTTTTAACATTGGGCCAGTGCGAATCAGCCTCGACTATGCAACATACCTCGACATCATGGGCGGTAAACCCGTGGCGAAGACGACATCAGATTTATTTCTGCTATGGAACATCGAAGGTGATGTTCGCGCCAATTACACGCTGCCGGTTATTCATGCAAATCTTGGGCTCAGTCTGGGCACGTCGGTCGCCATTTACGATCAGACGTCTGAGCTGTACGTGCTGTCATTCGGCGACTTGTCGCTCGACGGCAACAGCCGCGCGGGCAAGGCATCGGGCATGCGCATTGCCGTTGATCTGAATAAATCGTTCTATGGTATCACGCTGCGCCTGCGATATGTAAACTTTCCGAATATCACGACGGCGTTTCAACCGCTCGACAACCAGAACGTGCGCCGTTCGTCACTGAGCTATTTCACGTTCGGTGCCGAATACCGCCTGGCTTTCGGTCGGTAATTTACATTCGCCTTTTAGGTTGAATGGCTTTTACCCCATTGCGGGTAGGTTGAGCCAGGCCCCGTGGGGAAAACTTTCTCCACAGTGACTTTTTCGCCGTCGTAACGGCCGAGGCCGAGAAAATTCTGCGGCGCCGCGATGCGTAAGATGCCGGTCAGCTGCGGTTTGTTCTGCGGCACAAACGGATTGCCGTTCAAGAACTTTATCTCTTCATCGGCCGTGACATTCAACACGGGAAAAAAATCCAGAATTTCGAAATCCGCAATGGTGCCGGCGATCTTACCCCATTCGGCGTCGACCGCTTCGTCGCTCACCGACCATGGCCCAATCGCAATGCGTCGCAACGCCGTGAGGTGCCCGCACGTGCCAAGCTGAGCAGCAATGTCGCGCGCGAGCGAGCGAATGTACGTGCCCGACGCGGCCCGGCACCGCATGGCGAGTGCATCGGGCGCGAGCACGTGCAGCGAGAGAGCGTGCACTTCAACCTCGCGCGGCGACGGTTCTGCCGCTTCGCCGCCGCGCGCGAGTTCGTGGGCGCGCACGCCACGCACCCGTACGTTGGAATAAGCAGGGGGGGATTGCAGAATCTTACCGGTGAAACGGCTTTGAGTAGTTAATAAATCCTCACTATCTATTCGGGGCACCGGAGTTTCCTTAACTAAGGTGCCCGTAAAGTCGAGGGTATCGGTTTCCTGGCCCAGCCTAATGGTGGCGGTGTAAGTCTTGGGAAACTGCAAAAAGTATTCGAGAAACCGGGTTGAATCACCCGTGGCGGTGATAAGAAGGCCCGAAGCAAACGGGTCGAGAATACCCTCGACCCCAAAGCCCCGCCCCCTGACGTTCAGCAGATTGCGCACTGCCGAGCGCGTCGTCGGCCCGGCAGCTTTGTCAATCAGGTAGAAAATAGACGGCTTGGTTATCGCTGAGCCCGAAACGGGCTCACGATCAAATTACTTCTTCGCTTTGCCAGCAATCGCTTCTTTAGCGGCTTTGCTGACGCTGAATTTAACGACTGTTTTCGCGGGAATCTTGATCTGTTCGCCGGTTGCCGGGTTGCGGCCCATGCGTGCTGCGCGCTGTACAAGTTTCAGAATGCCGAAACCAGGAAGCGTGAACTTGCCGACAGATTTTGCTTCTTTATATGCGATCTCTGTGAGCGCTTCAAGAAATGCGTCGACGTCTTTTTTCGTGAGATTGGTTTTCTCTGACAGCGCCGAGAGAAGCGCGCTCTTAGAGAGGGGTTTTTTATCTGCCATGATGCGACATAATAGGCTAGCGCATCCATGCTGTAAAGTGAAAAGTGCGAAAACAAAGGGTTTTCTTGCATTGGCCTGGCGGCCAATGCAAGAAAACCCTTTGTTCTTTACGCGCCATAGAAATATAAAAAATTGGCGCTTCACTCAGGAGAAACCATGGCAAGAAAGTGCGACTTAACAGGACAAGGAACCCGCTTCGGCAATAACGTGAGCCACTCACACCGTAAGACGCGCCGCACGTTCAAATCAAACGTGCACAAGAAACGCATCTTTCTGCCAGAAGAAGGCCGCTTTATCACCTTGAACGTCTCAACCCGCGCGCTGCGCACCCTGCAAAAGAAGGGCCTCGCCGCAATGATGAAAGACGCGCAGAAATAGCCCACTGCACCGGTGATAGTCAAGAAAACCGGGCGTTGCCCGGTTTTTTTATGCTCTGGCCCTCAATCAGTCTGCATTATTTATGCATATTAATATTGACATACTGTGCATATGAATACAAGGTCTAGCATGCGAACGACATTGAATCTTTCAGACGAACTCATCACCAAAGCGATACGTGAAACTGGCGTGACCGAAAAGACTAAACTGATTCATATGGCGCTTGAAGAATTGGTGGCCAAAAAGGGGCGCGAGCGGTTAACGAAGTTCTTTGGTGCAGACACGAATGCAACGGTCGCGCCACGCCGACGCTATGAGAACCCTGATTGATAGCAGCGTCTGGATTGCGTACTTTCGCAAGACGATCGATTCAACCATTCTGAATGAATTAATCGCCAACGATGAAGCTCTGACCCACATTCTGGTCGAGGCTGAGCTCAGGGCTGGTAACTTGTCAATCGACCGTGAAGATTTCTTTTCGGCTTTGCACTGCCTCAATTATGCCCCGATGATTGCCTTTGATGAGGTCTTTCAATTCATTGAAGGCAAGAAACTCTTTGCAAAAGGCGTGTCTTTTGTTGATGTCATGTTAATTATGTCGGCCTTGACTGTAGGTGCCCGCATCTGGAGTCTTGATAAGAACTTAGTTCAACTCGCAAACGAACTGCAACTTGCCACCTTAAAACTATGAAACACGAAACACCCGCCCTCTTTATTGACCGCAGCCGCATTCGGCAGAACTATCTTGATTTGAAAAAGGCGCTGCCTCCGTTTCGAATAGCGTACGCAATCAAATCGAATTCACACCCTGAGATTATCGAGATACTCAAGAAAGAAGGTTCGCATTTTGAGACGGCCTCAATTGCAGAAATTGAAAAATTGCTCGCGATGGGCATAAAGGCCGAAGAGATTGTGCTCTCGAACCCGGTAAAGGCACCCACGGCAATCGCGCGCGCACTCGACCACGGCGTGACTATTCAGAGTTTCGATTCGGTCGAAGAGCTCGAAAAGTTTAAACCATATGCAACGGCTGGGTCACCCTTCGACGGCGCTCAGGGTGACAAAAAGCTACCCGCAATACGACCGCAGCTGCGTATCGTCGTGCCTAACGAAGGTTCAATGTGGCCGCTTTCGGGTAAGTTCGGCGCCGACGAAGAACTGTGGCCGGCAATTTTTCAATACATGAAAGACAATGAGATACCACTCGACGGCGTCACATTTCACCCCGGCTCGCAGTGCGAAACCATCGCAGGGTGGGATAGCGCGCTCTACTTGACCTGGCGCTGTATCGAAATTGCGCGCGAATATGGCCTAAACCCAACCACCATCAACATCGGCGGCGGCTTTCCCGTTGATCTGGGCCGCAAAATACCGACACCGACCGCAATCGGCAAAGTTGTACTCCGCCACCTCAAAGAGTGGGAGAAAAAAGGGTTCAAACCCACAGACCTCATCGTCGAGCCGGGCCGCTTCATTTCAGGTTCAGCCGGGTATCTCGCGTCGCGTGTCGTCGGCGTCGCGCGCCGGGAAAAGACATGGGCGTTTCTCGACTGCGGCGTCTTTACCGGCATGATGGAAACCATCGACGGTATCAGCTACCCGATGCTGTTCTCGTCAACCGCAGAGAAAGAAACCGCGATGCTCTGCGGCCCCAGCTGCGACTCGGTCGACAAGATGTACGAAGCGCAAATACCGAAAGCCAGACCCGGCGACGCAGTCCTCTTCTTAAGTGCAGGCGCATACACGTCAGTGTATGCGTCTGAATTCAATGGATTTCTAGGACCGAAGATGGTTTTTCTCGACGAGGTCAAAGACCCCAAGAATTTATTCGAATTGATCGCCTGAGCGCGTAGCGCTCTGGTGATCAATTCATGAACACCCTGTTCGCCAATACCTCTTTTCTAAAAAAAACTTGCCGCATTGACTGCCTTCGGTCGTCATAGCCTATGTCTGTCCGGGTACGTATTTGTTTGTAGGGGTAGGTTTAAACCTACCCCTACAAACAAAGCAAAGCCACGGCAGGCGAAAAACAAAATTTTCAGGAGACAACATGAAAAAACTTATTAGTATTTTCGCCGCTCTGGCACTTGTTGGTTCACTGGCTGCACAGAAGAAAAAACCTGCAGCTAAGGCACCAGCAGCACCAGCGGCACCAGCAGCACCAGCTGTTAAGGCACCTGCGGCACCAGTCGTAGCTGCACCCGCAGTACCAGCCGCAGCTTCAGGTGAGCGCCTTGGACTGACGATTATGGGCTATGGCTCATTTACCTTCGCGAACGGCTCATCTAGCTATGTGCCCGTAAGCGGACAGTACACGGTAGCTACCGCTAGCTCAACGCAAACTTGGGAATCATCAGGTTCTAAAGGTTTTGGCGGTGGCGGGTCTATCGCATATGATCTCTTAGGCAAAGGACTCGCTATAGTGGGTTCATTCGACTATCGTTCTATCCAAAGCAAGGATATCAAGGTTGATATCAATGGTGGCGGTGCTGCCGCTGGCGGAGCAATTTCGTATACAGCAAAAGTGAAGACCGACTCTATGATCGTAGGTCTCGGTATTCGCAAGCACGCCGATATCTGGGGCGGTACGTTTTATGCAGGTGCAGGTGCGGCTCTTGCGCTGCCAAACGAAGACACGCTAACCATTTCTGGTCTGAGTGCCACAAACGGTGCCTTCGGCGCGGCCAATCCAGGTGTTGGTGGCTACGCGACAGAAGGTACATTCAAGAATAAATATAACCTTTCTAAGCCAGGCGTCTATGGTGAAATGGGTTATACTTACAGCATCACTGACAATCTCTTCATGGGCTTGGGCTTGAAAGTCATCGTTGTCACTCAAGATAACGAAGGTCAGTCTGTTCAGTATAAGGGTCTGTCAAACAAGAGCCAGAGTGCCACAGCAAACGGTGGCGCAGCAGTTGGAACCGGTGGTACGGTAACTTCACCGTATCCAATTTACACAGACATCAACTATACAGCGGAAACAAGCAATGCTATCCCGGGTCGTAACCCAGATACGCGTGGCATTACTGACTTCGCTGCACACATTATCGTCGGTTTCCGCATCTAATTTGTTAGAACGAAGACCAAAAGTTCGCGAGGGGCGTAAGCCTCGAGCGAAAGAAAGGCCCCCGGTAACGGGGGCTTTTTTTATGCCCTCTTCGCCTCTGCTTGCCACCGAATTAATTCGGTGGCAAGCAGGTCAGAAAGAACCTCATGAATACTCGGTTTTGGGGGGATGGCTTCAAAGGTTCTTTGCGGAGAACATGCAACAGCGGCCAGTTTTCCCCTTGCCCCCGAATTAATTCGGGGGCAAGCAGAAAAGTGCAGGGAATGAATTTATTGCCAAGGCAGCTGAATTGTAATCGTGACTATAGAACGAGTATTGCATGGCTCACGTCACCTATCAGATATATTTTCATGTCGTCTTTGCCACTAAACGCCGTCTACCCCTGTTGACACAGCAGATGATTGCGGTAATCAATGGCATAGTTCAAGATCTTTCAGTCGAAATAGGTTTCAGGGCTATCGCTGCGGGTGGCCATGAAGACCATCTGCACATCTTGCTTTCGCTGCCCCCGCATATGACCCTCGCCACTGTCATTAAACGCATTAAGGGCCGAACATCGCGTGAGAATGGAAACCTATACTGGCAAACCGGATACTATGTGGAGACAGTATCCGTTTCCGGAGTGGGTAACCTCGTTGACTACATTCGGAACCAATGGCAAATGCATAGTCTGCGCAGGCTCGAAGATGCCGGTTTCTTTGAACCTGCTTTCTTACCCCCATTGCCACCGAATTAATTCGGTGGCAATGGGGGAGAATCGCTTTCCACCCCACCGCATCTTTTCTGACTGTTGTGTCATGTTTCTCGAAAGCGTACGAGGGCTGATCGAGTCGGGCGATACCTCGGCGGTCATGCTCACAGGCAATGTGCGCGATGTGTATGCCTTTGACGGCAAGTTCGGCACGCTGACAGAACTGCTGCGTAGCCAGGTTTTTTCTGGTTACGATACCGTGGCAGAGTACGATCCGCAGGGCGGCATTCAATTTGCCGACCCGAAGCAGCGCGAGAACTATCTGCGTGCGCTCAGCGGCTACGATGCGTACCACAAGACGAGCTATGCGCAGAACCCGCCGAAAGACCCGGTGCAGGCGTTTTCGATTCTCGACAACTTTGCGCGGCTGCACCTGATCGACAAGAAGTCGTTCTGCGTCATTATCCATTATCTCGACCAGATAATTCCGACTGGGCTGAATAACAATAACGAACTGCGATATTTGGTTATAGCACTCGATAAGTGGGCGCAGAATTTGGATTTCAGACGAAACAAGATCCGTTTCGTGCTGATCGCGCCCGAGGTCGCGCGGCTCGAGAGTTTTATCGCGAAGAATGCGTTTATTGAGCATGTGACTATTGCGAGGCCTGGTCTTGAAGAGCGGCACAATACTATCTCCATTAGCCACCGAATTAATTCGGTGGCTAATGGAGAAGAGCAAAGTCACAAGCTAGCAGAACTGACAGCAGGCCTCACAAACCGCCAGGTGCTCGAGATTCTGAGCAAGAAGCAAACCGACGAAATTCAACTGCGCGCCATCAAGAAAGAGCTCATCAGCGCTGAGTGCAGAGGTTTACTTGAAATCGTCGAGCCGAAACATTCGCTTTCGGTTGTGGCAGGGCATGAAAAGGTAAAAGAAATTCTTTCGCTGACAGCTGAAGCGATCAAGCTCGGCAAGACACAGTACCTGCCGATGGGTTTCTTGATTTGTGGCCCCGTAGGTACGGGCAAAACATTTATCACCGAATGCTTTGCGCACGACGCGGCGCTGCCGGTGGTGAAGTTTCTGAATTTTCGCTCACAGTGGCAGGGCGAAACCGAAGCGAACCTCGAAAAGATTTTTAACATTTTGAAATCCATCTACCCGGTTGCAGTCATGATCGACGAGGCCGATGCGTTTCTCGGCAATCGCGACGCACAGGGCGACAGCGGTGTGTCGATGCGAGTGTTTGCTTCGCTGGCGGCGCTGATGAGCGACACGAGTTATCGTGGCAAAATCATCTGGTTCTTGATGACCTCGCGGCCCGACCTCTTGCCGGTTGATATGAAACGCCAGGGCAGGGCTGAAGAGCACCTTGCATTATTTCACCCGCAGAGTGGGGCTGAAGTAGACGCGCTCTACACGAGTGTCTGCAAGCGGCTCAAGATCGCGTCGCCGCTGAAAGAACTGCATCAGCTTCTCGACAAAAAGCGTTCGTATTCGGGCGCAGACATCGAAGCGATGATGACGCGCGCTGCGCTTTCAGCATCGGTCAGGCATAAAACTGAACTCAACGCAGAGATCGTCAAAGAGACAATTACCAATTTTCGCAGCCCTGAATATCCGCTCGCGATTGAGCTGCAGACCCTCGTCGCGGTGCGCGAGTGCACACACCAGGACATGGTGCCCGAAAAATACCGCGGGCTTGCCGCTGCAGACATCGAAGCGCGTATCAATGAACTTCTGGGTATGCTGAGGCAGCGATGATGCACGAGGTATCTGGTCGACACCGCACACGATGTGCGTCTGGGTGGCGACCGTGATTGCACCGCTGTTGCAGGCATACCGCTCGCTGACGCGGTTTGCAACCTGGGTCGTCGGGTTTTATGCAGCACCCCTGCTGCATGTGGTGTTCACGAGCGTTATTGCCGCTGCAGGATTTGCGTACGGTTTTGCGCGCGGTCACCTGCCCGAGTTGAATGTTTATATTACCGAATCTCTGCTGCTCGGGCTCGTGATCATTGTCATTATCGAGGTCTACCTTAACGACGGCTTTCACCGCTTAGGCATAAGGACTTTTATTCCACGCGTGCGCTTCGTCAACAGCATGTTCGAAGACGGCCGCCTGAAAATCGATCGCGAGGTGCGGGATTACCAGAAGCTGCTCAACTACCTGACGGATTTCGGCAAGAACCGGGCACTTTACGGCCCGTTTCATGTGGCCGTCGTCATTGCAACAGTGCTCGTCGCCGAATACTTTTTCGTGCACAGCGGTCACGGAGGTCTCTACCTGCAGACGGCAATTGTCACTCTGCCGATACACGTGCTCTTTGTCTATGTCACCGCAGACCTGCACATGGGCAAGTATCGATCGCTCGTCAAACGGCAGCTATTCTTCATGGGCCATGAACCGCCGAATGAATATTCTATTTCGTTGAAGTTGAAATTCGCGAGCATTCTGCTGGTCATTGCACTCAGTGATTATATTCTTATATCACTGCTGCGCAGTGAGATGGCAAAATCAACGGGGGGATATACCTACATCATCGGTTTTTCAGCCTTTTCGCTGGCTCTGCTCATGGTGCTGACCGTGCTTTTCTTCTCGAGCATCTTCGCGTCGATCAAAGAGTTGCAGCTCGCTGCGACGAGCCTTCAAGAAGGTCATGATCCTGATTTTTATTCGCAGACTTCAGACCAGGAACTCGCGACTCTATCATCGGGTTTCTTTCACGCAGCGCAAAAAGTTCTGAATTACCGCCGCGATCTTGAACAGCAGATACGCGAAGCGACGGCACACCTCAGCGAGGCGAATGCCGAACTGCAACAGAAAGACAAAGAGATCCAGACCGAGCTTGATTTTGCCGCTGAAATTCAGAAAGAAATGATTCCGCACCGGCACGCGCCCTGGAATGCTCTGCAGTTTGGTATTTTGTACGAGCCTATGCAAAAAGTATCAGGCGATTTTTTGAACATCTACAAAAAAGATAAGGCGATTTTTGCACTGCTGGCAGACGTTTCAGGCCATGGTGTGCCTGCGGCTCTGATAACGATGGCGGCCAATGACGCATTCGGCGCCGCGATTCGCCACAGTGAGTCACCCGCAGCAGTATTCAGAGAAGTCAACACACAACTGAGCGAACAGATCAAGACACAAGATTACCTCACGGCTTTTCTCGTGCGTATCGACGACAAACTGCGCATCACCTACGCCAACGCTTCGCACCAGAAAGCGCTACACTACCGGCGCAAGCGCAATACCATTGAAGCCTACGACACTAACGGACTCTTTATCGGAGCAATGGCCGATGCAACCGACACGTACGAAGAGAAAACGTCTAAGTTGGAATACGGTGATATGCTGGTAATTTTCACCGACGGTATCACTGAACAGGTCAATGAGGCCGGAGAAGAATTCGGTCTTGCGCGATTGCAAGAAATTGTGATGCAAAACCATGAACGCTCGGCGCAGCAGATCGCCGACGCAGTGCGCGATCAGCTGCACAGCTTTGCGGGAAGCTCGCGTATTCGTGATGATGTTTCGATGCTCATTATCAGCGTTCACCCACAGTACCGGCAATTCATAGAAAAATTCAACGAGACTGTTGGTGCAATGAAAAAGCGCATGGTCACCGATTCTGCCCGCCTGCTCGAAGACTTGTGGAAAATGTATCCTGAATTTCCCGCGCTGCCGTTTCTTTCTGCCAGAATATATTACCAGCTGCAAGAGTACGAGTTGGCCGAAAAGCACGTGAAGCTGCACCTCGAGAAAATCCCCGGTGATGTGCGCGCCACGCAGCTATTGGCCGCGATCGCGATCAAAACTGGCAATCGGTCGCGCGCTGCAAATCTGGTGAACCGTCTGACAAAAGCCAATGCCGAAGACAAAATTACCCAGCACCTGAGCAAGAAGTTGCAGTGATGACGATTCGGGTGGTTCTTCGTTCGCTTTTTCTGGTTCTGGCCCTCGGGGCCTGCCAGAACAAACGCTCTTTTCAAACTGCAGAAAAAGGTTCTATTGACCTGTCTCAGGCTCAGTTTGACGACGGTTCCGTGTATGAACTCGATGGAGAATGGGAGTTCTACCCAAACCGGATTCTGCCTCCGGAAAGTCTGAAATCCCACCTAGCTGCGAAGCGGTTCGCACCCGTGCCGCTTAGCTTCAATCGCTATAGCGACCTTACCCTGCGTTTACCTGCAGAAGCGAGTGCAACTTACCGGCTGACGCTGACTTTGCCGGCGCAGATCGCCAGTTACACCTTTCGGTTTCCCTCAGGGCAGACTGCCTCGCGCTTTTTCGTGAACGGCCACAGCGAAGTACAAAACGGCATCGTATCAGAACTCATGGACCAGGTTCGACCGGGGTCGCGCATGCGCTACGTTCAGCTACCACTGGCGGGAAAAACAGAAATCGTCGTTCAGGTCAGCAATGCCGACTCGCACCGGGGAGGTATCAATCGTTCGATCAGCGTGGCATCGGTACGCGCGATGGACCAGTTCAGGCTAAAAGCGCTGATGCTCGATATCGTGGTCAGTGTGGCCCTGATGACTTTCGCCTTCTACCACATTCTGCTGTTCTTACTGCGCCACCCTGAACCATCGTCGGTGTATTACGGCATCTTTTGTCTGCTCGTGGGCACGAGCCGCCTTTTTGTGGGCGAACAGATTTTTGACGACGTTTTCACCACTGTTCCATGGACCTTACGCTTACGGCTCGAATACGTTGTGAATCTTCTGGATGCTGCATTCTTTATCATTTACATTCGAACTTTTTACGCGCAGCTGGGTAACAAACTTGTCTTCAGACTATTAGTGGGCATGTCATTCGTCTTTGCCTCAGCGGCAATATTGCTGCCGCAGGGTATCGTTCGCTATTTGCGGGAACCTTTTCAGCTGGGCATTGCGGTGATGGCTCCGTTTGCGCTGTACTATCTCGCGCAGCTGGCCTGGTTGAACGTTTATGGTGCACGCGTCCTGACAGTCGGTGTTTTTGCCATTGCAGCCGCGTTCTTCAATGACGCGCTGAGCGGTGCTGAGGTCATATCGACCCCGACGATATTCTCGATTACGATTCTGGGATTCACATTTTTACAGGCTATTCTGATTTCGGGGAAATCAGTTTCGCTTTTTTACGAGAATGCCGAGCTGTCGCAGAAGCTGCTGCGATCAGATAAACTGCGCGACGAGTCTCTCACACAAACTTCGCAAGAACTGCGTACTCCCGTGCAGGCGATGGTGCAAACGGTAGAGAACGTCAGGCGGGGTGTGGCCGGGGCTGTCAGTGAACAGGTGCAGCGCACGCTGTCGGTCATCGAAGAGAACGGTCGCAGACTTATGTACCTGATCGACGACCTCACAGATTTTGTCCGGTTGAAGCACAGCGATATTCGCCTCAACATGCAGACTGTGGCTCTGAAGAAAATTGTGCACCCTATTCTGAAGCTGTGTCTGGGTTTGTCAGACAACAAGCAGTTGGCGCTGATCGACGAAATACCCGAAGGTCTGCAAGATATACACACAGACCCGGCCCGACTGCAGCAAATTTTGCTGAACCTTGTGAGCACGGCTATTCGCTATTCGCACTCGCCGGCGATTACGGTGAAACTGGGCACCATGCACGGCCAGCTGGCGATCAGCGTGCTCTATTTCGGCAGCGACCCCGATGCGCGCTTTTCAGAAGTGAATGATTTGCCCAACGGAGATGTGGGCCCTCTGGTGACGCAAAAACTTGCACAGCTTTTGGGTGGGCACTATCACTACCAAAAACTGGCTGAATCGCACCACGCTTTAACGGTCACTTTGCCTTATCAGCAGATGTCGGCACTCGAGGTCTTATTGGCCGGCACCCATGCCCGCACCGAATACCGAAAAGGAAATGAAGATTCAACCCTGTCTCTGCCTGAACGGGGCATCGACGCTGCAGCAACGCCCGGTGGCAAAGTTCTCATCATTGGCGACAACGTCAGCCAGAACCGTCTGTTACAAGACCAGCTGGCGACGTTAGGCAAAGAAAGCCAGATTGCGAAAAATGGCGCCGAGGCAATGCTTCGACTGCAAGACAGCGAAGATATTGCTCTCGTCATCAGCGATGTTCTGCTGTCAGATGTTTCGGGTATTGAGCTTGCCATGAATATTCGCGCGAGCTTCGACATCGGCATTCTTCCGATAATACTTTTGATCGACAATAACCAGGCCGGTGTTGCTGCCAGTGCTTTTTCGGCGGGGGTGAATGACCTGATTCGCAGGCCGTTTGAAAAAGCAGAAGTGGTCGCGCGCGTGCGAAACGTACTCTTGCAGCGCGAGGCGAGCCTCGCCCGTGAGAACTATCGTGCGCTGAACCGCGAACTCGAAATCGCGCGTTCGATTCAAGAATCGATTTTACCGCGGGCAAACCCGGGCAACGAAAATTTTCAGATCGAGGCAGTCTGCCTGCCTGCGCGCAGCATAGGCGGTGACTTCTACGATTTTCTTGAAGAAGACAGCTTTATCGGCGTGCTAATCGCCGACGTCGCCGGGCATGGCATACCAGCAGCGTTATACGCGGCGATGCTCAAGATCGCGCTGCATAACCTGCGAGACCAGGCACGGTTTCCCGAGAAGCTGTTGAAGAACCTGAACGACGTGATGGTCGAAAGGGGCGAACGCACTTTTATCAGTTGCGCCTATACGATGGTGGATTTCAAAAACCGAAGGTTGCTGCACGCCAATGCAGGCCACCTGCCGCTGCTGCTGCAAGAGCCCGGTAAGAAGCACGTGAAGCGGGTGCACCCACCCGGTGGGGTTCTCGGTGTCAGAAAAGCCGCAGCGATCACTGTCGAGATGCAGCATTTTCTGCCAAAGACCAGATTGGTGCTATTCACCGACGGCGTCATCGAGCTGACGAATAAGGCGGGCAAATTCTTCGAAGAGGCACGACTGGTCTCGCTGCTCGAAGACATGCGAGAAGAACCCATCGTTGCAGTGCGCGATCGCCTACTGGCTGAAATGCGCGGCTTCTCTGAGGGCGGCACCTTTCTGGATGATGTGACCTTCATCATTATTGACCTGTAGTGGGCGCAGCATTTTTTTCTGGACGCGATCATTGATTTTGTGCGCGCGTAACCATGAAACTATCTATCCACATTGTTGCGGCGCTACTCGTCGCCGGGGCAGCTTACGCTAAAGGCCGCATGACAAAGAGTGATGGCCTCGAATACGAGGTCGTCAAAGAGGGCAAGGGACAAGCCGTGATCTCTGGCCAAAGGGTGCAGGTACACTACACTGGTTGGCTCAATGCCGGTGGGGGAAAAAAGGGAAAGGTCTTCGATTCATCGCGTAAGAAGAACCGTCCGTTTGTTTTTGCCCTGGGCGAAGGTCATGTCATTCGGGGTTGGGATGAAGGTGTTGCTGGTATGAAGCGCGGTGAGAAGCGCATATTGTACGTGCCGGCGATGCTCGGCTATGGCCCGAGGGGCGCCGGTGACGCCATACCCCCGAATAGTGATCTCATATTCGAGGTCGAGCTGCTCGATTTTGAATAAAACCTTCGCAGGTGCACTTGCTTCAGGTCAACGGAGACAAGGCCGAAATTCGATTGACGAACAGTGTAAAACTTGTCGCGATTTGGGCGTACAAATATGTTAAAAACGGAAATTACGAAAGAAGGCACTGGCGCGGTAGCCGCTAAGGGCCATAACGTCAGGGTGCACTACACCGGCTGGCTGAATGCTGCGGGCGAGCGCGGCAAGAAATTCGATTCGTCTGTTGACCGCGGCAGTCCATTCGTGTTTGGTCTTGGTCAGGGGCAGGTAATTCGCGGGTGGGATGAAGGCGTCGCCGGCATGAAAGTCGGTGAAAAGCGAACCCTGTTTATACCGGCCGATATGGGGTATGGCTCGCGTGGTGCCGGCGGGGTCATACCACCCAATGCCGATCTGATTTTTGACGTCGAGTTGCTCGGCATCGATTGACAACCATGACGACCACGAGAAGCATCTTACCCTGCCTCGCAGTGACGATGCTTCTGGTACGCTGTTTTGGTACAATCGTCGTACCACCGGTGACGATTACCGGCCAAAAGACGGCAACGGAACGGCAGATTATCGGTGAACAGACCGAGCTCGAAAAAGATGTTTGGATGATTTCATCGGCAAAAACTTCTGAGCATGCCGCGCTGGATGCGAAACCCAAAGAAATACGCAACAGCATGGAACAAGAAAACGCGAATACATACCGCGCGTTTCTCAAATTTGATCTTTTTTCGGCGCATTTGGCGCAGCTCAAGAAAGACCGCGTGGTGGGCGAAACCAACAAGGGCTTTGTGGCCAATCTATTGCTCGAGAATGCCGAAGTGCCTGCCGAAGCCAAGAAGAAATATGACTCTGAACTGGCCGACGAACCCGATCTTGGGCGCCCTTATCGTACTCTCATTCAGACCGTGAAAGAGATCAATGAGGCACGCGTTCTCGCAGCGCGTGGTTATGTCGAGAGCCAGAAACGCGCAAACAAAGAATTCAAGGCTACTGAGAAAGAGATACTCGCGTCACAAAAGAATAAATACCAGCAGTCTGCCCTGAAGGGCGAAATGATACAGGCAGACGACGGCAGCTGGGCGGCCAAAGAATAATCATATGTCACAAGAAGAGCGCCGGGTTAATGTCGAACTCATGGGTAAAACCTTCACCATTAAAGGTGATGCCGACCCTGAGTATATGGCGAACGTCGCAAGCTATGTTAACGCCAAAATTCTCGAGATGAAGAAGCTCACGTCTAACGACCAAACGAAGATGTTGCTGCTCACCGCTCTGAATATTGCCGACGAACTTTTTCAGGCCCGGCGCGGCATACAGGTGGCGCCGGCTGAAGCGCAGCAGATCGAAAAGCGCACGCAGGCCCTGCTGCGCATGCTCGAAACCGGGCTCGTCGGTCAGTTCACGCCGACTCGCGACGAATCAGATCTCTAAAATCATTACTGCTGGCGGCCTTCGATAACCTGAAGCAGCACCACTGCAGCAAGGCCCAGGCGGCGATCAAGTTTCTTGCCAGAATCAGCAGAAAAGTCGACGCGCATCTGCGGCACAAACGGGTTCCATGTTTGTTTAACTTCACCTACAGCGGTTTCACCCAGAGTAAAATTAAACTTTTGAGGAATTATATTCGCGAGATAACGGCGCACGAGCGCGAGAATCCAGCTGTCTTCTTGAATTTTGCCGATGACCTGATCTTGCGTGTCGAGAATTTCCCAGGCGTCCATAACAAATGACGACATCATGCCTTTTCTGCGCAGAGCACCAATCTTTGCTCCCGTCGCGGCATCGGTGACATCGTACGCAGCGCTGAAATCAAGAATGCTACGCGCATTGACTTTGAGCACGGGGCGTGTCTGTGCTTCATCAGCGAAAATGGTGATGTCTTCTTTAAGCTTGAATGCCTTCTGCTTCACGTAAAGCAGCAGGTTCTCGTTCGATTCATCGAAAATTCTTATAGTGTTGCCGAAGAGCTTGAAGAACTTTATTTTGGCAAAATACGTGTCTCTCTCAAAAGGATTCATAAGACCTCCGGGTTGCAATGATGCGTGCCGATTTCGATTATTTCTTATACTTACCGAGCAATCTGTTCAGTTCAAGCATCAGGCCATCAAACCCTTTTTCTTTGAGTACTTTGGCGAATTGCGAGCGATAGGTGCTTGAGAGCCGAACACCCTCTACCTCGAAATCAAAGACCAGCCATTTGCCGTTTTTTGAGTTCATGGAGTAGTTGACCTTCGCCATCTTGCCCTGGTACTCGAGCAGGGTAAAGACCGTTGCGCGCTGTCCCTTGATCTCTTCGCCCTCGAACTCAATTTTATTGCGGTTGTACTTGTCGATCTTATCGAGATAGAATTCAAGAACAAAGCGTGCAAATTTTTCATTGAAAGATTTCTTCTGGTCGTCGGTTAGTTTCTTGTAGTCACTCTTCAAGGTATTCGAACCCAGCTTTTCGAAATCAAAGTTGGCTTCATAAATTTCAGAAATCGCCGCACGCTTGTTTTTTTTATCTTTCTTGCTGTCGAGAATCTGCAGCACCTCGCTGACTGCCTTTTTGAGGTCTTGCTGCGGGGTACCAGCGCTCAGAATCGTCGTTGCGTATAGAAACGTGAATGTGAGAAATCCACCTTTTGAAAATATGTTCATCTAGTCTGCTACGTTCTTTCGCGTATTCTGTAAATAAATATCGCGCAGAAAAGCGTACGGGTCAATTGAGTCTTTCATCAGGTTGTCATAGGCATCGGGGTCGAGCGAGGTTTGGTTCACTGCGCGCACCGAATAGGTGGTGGCAATGATCGCACCCTGAACCCAGATATTTTCAGGTTGAATATAGACCGGCACGATGACAGCCTGCGGCTGCAACATCAGATCACCGGCGAAACCAAAGGTGCCTCGAACGGTACGCGGTCCGATAAACGGCCAGACAATGTATGCACCTTCGGAAATACCCCATTTACCCAACGTTTGGTCGCTGTCTTCGACAGTCTGGTCCAGTGCGAAAATTTCACGCGACGCATTGTAGACACCGAGCCCGCCCATCGTGCCATTAATCGCAAAACTCAGCGTCTCTTTACCAGCACGCGCGAGCTTTGCCTGCAGCAGATTGTTGATCAGTCTGCCCGGCGTGTAGGCCCAGGTGATAAAGTTGTCGAGTCCGACGCGCAGAAAGCGCGGGGTGATGAAGTTCCAACCGCTCGCGAGCGGGTAGATGCCATAGTGAAAGAAGAAATCGTTGAAGGCGTGTATCTTGCGGTTGTAACCCTCGTACGGGTCGTGCACCACGAGCTCAGGCTCGCTGTCAGCATCGTCATCAGATTGCTCGCCCAAGGCGGCAACATTTGCAACAGAGGGGGATTTCTCAAGCGGCGAAGCCTTTTGCTGTGACGACGAGCATTGCACACACCAGACCGAGAACAACAGCAGCACGATGAAATGCAGACGCACAGACAGCGATTCAGACGAATGCGGCCGACCGTAAATCAAAAGCCGACTGGGGCTGTGCAGCCCGAACTCTAGCTACCCTGTAAGCCACCACCTCTCAAATAGTTTTCAGCCTGTCTCGACGGCTCGTGCTGGTGCCAGTGCAGAACGCCTTTACCAACCCCCTCGTCGCGCTTCACGAAGTGACGTTGTCGCTCTTGACGCAAGACTCGAGTGAACAGCTCTTGAACGCCCTGCTCGACCGGGCCGTCGAATTCACAGGAGCCGACTCGGGCACGATTTCGATTCTTGACGAGTCGCGCAAATTTCTCGAAATTAAAGCCTTTCGGGGCTTTGAGCAAGATTTGCCGAAAACCGTAAAGCTTAAGATCGGCGAAGGTGTTACCGGCCGCTGCATCGTCACCGGAAAACTGCGCAACGTGGGTGATACAGCCCAGGACAAGTATTACATCGCCGTCAGACAAGATATTCGTTCAGAACTGGCCGTACCACTCAAGGTCGGCAACAAGAACTTTGGCGTAATTTCGGTCGATTCGAAGCGACTCGATGCCTTCAACGCCGAACATGAAGAATATCTACAGATGCTCGCTGACTATGCGGCACAGATTTTCACGACGACAACCTCGGTTGAGTCACTGAGCCATCGCACACACCTGCTTGAGGTTCTGTTGCAGATTAGCGGTGCACTCGGCAAGTATGCCGACATAAAACTTTTTTTTGAAGAGGTTATTCAGGTACTTGCAGAGAAGCTCGGCGTGAGACGCGCCGCGATCTATCTCTACGACGGCGTTACCAATGAACTCGCCGTTTCAGCCTCTCTCAACTATTCGCCTGAAGAAATTCAGCGCGGCCGCTACACACCCGGTGAGGGGGTAACGGGTAAAGCGTTCAAGCAGCGCAAAGCCATCGCGATCGCAGATATTTCGCAAGATAACCAGTTTCTGAATAAGACAGGCCACCAGCGCGAAGAGGTCATGAGCTTTTTCGCTGCGCCATTCTTCGAGGGCGGTGAACCCCGTGGTTCGACGGCGCTCACCACAAGTGGCGTCTTCGACATGGAAATCAAGTTTCAATCGCAATCACGGTTTGAAGATCATTCGTTTCTGGCTCAGATTCTTTCGTCACTCTTTGGCCAGGCGCTGCAGATTGAGAAGCTTGTGCAGCAGAGCTCGCGCGAGACAAAAGAAGAAAACATCATTCTGCGCCGCCAGCTCAAAAGCACTTTTGAATTTGAAAGCATCATTGGTGCACACCCGCGCATGGCCGAACTTTTTGCGCGCATGAAAATGGCGGCCGACTCGGCAAGCGCCGTGCTCGTGACGGGTGAATCAGGCACAGGTAAAGAGCTCATCGCGAGCGCGCTGCACCAGAACAGCATTCGCTCGGCAAACGCGCTCGTGAAAATCAACTGTGCAGCGATACCTGCAGACCTGCTCGAAAGCGAACTTTTTGGTTATGCACGCGGCGCTTTTACCGGTGCCGTCGACGACTATAAGGGCAAAGTTCTTTCGGCACATAAAGGCACCCTGTTTCTCGATGAGATTGGCGAGCTCGATCTGAAATTGCAGGCGAAACTCTTGCGTGTACTGCAAGAAAAAGAGTTTTCACCGCTCGGCAGCAACAAGGTGATCAAGGTTGACGTGCGTATTATCGCCGCGACGAATGCAAACCTCGAGCAGGCAGTGAAAGATAAGACCTTTCGTGAAGACCTGTTTTACCGGCTCAACGTCGTGCGGCTGTCGATTCCCCCGCTGCGCGAGCGCCTGACCGACCTGCCGCTGCTGATTCAGCACCTGCTCGAGAAAATCTGCGAGCGCAACAACAAACCCGCGATGGGGCTCAACGAGGCCGCACTGCAAAAGCTGCAGACATATGCTTTTCCCGGCAACATACGCGAGCTCGAAAACATTCTTGAACGGGCCGTGGTACTCAACAGCAAGAAAGAAATCGATGCAGGCGATATTCAGCTGGGCGATGGCCTGGTAACGGCAACACCTGCAACGCCGGCGGCCGGGCCGGCAGGGTCGTTCGACCTGCGCTCATACCTCAAAGAGGCGGCGGCTGACGCGGCGCCAGGGCAAATTTTTGATACCGTGGTCAATGCCGTAGAGAAAGAATTAATCCGCATTTTGCTAAACCAGAATCAGTTCAATAAGAAGAAGACTTCTGAAGCCCTCGGTGTCAACCGCGTGACGCTCGACAAGAAGATACAGCAATACGGCCTTTTTGAAATTTAGATTTCGAAATCCCCATGAGGATTTACCCCGCAGGGCAGCCATACCCCGTGCGGCGCGATTTTCGCTCGACCCCGAGACAGAAATTGGCCGATACTTGAAGAGGTAACATGGCCACCAAGATTGTCGTATTTGAGCCCGATGGCATTTACCGTACCATCATCGAAAATATTCTGCTGAAGAATAACTACCAGCCGTATTTTGTCGAAAACTCTGCCGAATGTAAGGTGGTCGTCGATGAAGTGCGGCCCGAAATTATCATCGTCGACACCAAGGCCGCCAAACCGCACGACTTTCGCCTGCTCGCAGACCTCAAGGTGCTCAGCAAAGCCCCGATTGTTCTGACGACCGACGAGAACGTCGACGACTACATGACTGCACTCAACAGTAAGAACATTACGATCGTGCTACCCAAGCCGATTAAGAGCGCCGAGCTCTCTCGCGTGCTCGATAACCTGCTCAGCGTCGATGCCCGGGTTTGGTTCGGAATCCACAACTACATTCCAGAACTCAGAAAACTGAGAAAGATAGAACTCAAGAGATCAACGCAGGTGCGTACGTGTATCAAGACGATTCTCACCGAGATGCGCGCCTGGGGCTTTAACTTCAGCCAGGAAACCGAAATGGACCTCGTCTGGCAGGAGATTCTGATCAACGCCGTTTACCATGCGCACGGCTATACGCAGCAGAAGAAAGACCGCGTCGCCATCGAGCTGCCCGACCCCTACCGGGTAGAAGTTGCCTACGGGGCGAGCGAAAGCGCTTTCGGTATTGCGGTGAGAGACAACATGGGCACGCTGACACCGCGCATCATTATTGAGGCGCTCAACCAGACGATTGAGCAGCAGCGCATGATCATGAGGGCCGCCGAAACCGGCGACGATATCTCGCAGGTGCTGCTCGACCGCGGCCGTGGGCTCGACCTCATTCGCCAGCTTTCGGGCGAGTATTATTTCATAATTGACCCCGGTGTTTCAACCGAAGTTATAATCATCTATGATCGATATTACGAAAAAGACGACGCTGTCGGCTCTCTCAAGATATTTGATCTTTCTTATCATCTCAGCACCAGCGCTTCAGCTTAACGGCGCCGACAAGGCTGGCACGAGCGGCACGGCAAAAGAACCGATACCCGTCACCTTCTCGGGTCTGCGCGACGAACGCACGGCGACAAGCTGCCTCAACGCGATAAACCGCAACAGACAACGCCAGCTGGTGATTCCCGAAAAAGGCGACGGCGACTACCAGATTGTGATCGAAAAGAAGCGTCCGGGTTATCAGGTGCGCGTCGAGCGTATGGGCACTGCCCTCAAAACCGGACGGGCCCTTTTCGATTATGAAGTCTGTATTGCGGCAGCCGCCATTGCGCGCGAAGCAATTGCCGACGAATAAAGTCGTAGAATCGTCGTTCTTACCGTCAGATTTGCCATAGGGTTAAAGAATGCCCTTTTGCCATTATTTACAGGTTTTTGAAGCAATATGAAATACTCGTTATTTTTTCTCGCGCTTGCGGCGTCGGCCCCACTTTTCGCGCAGGCGACACCCGCGCTGCCTGCCACTGTCGCCACGATCGAGCCACCTAGAGGATGTACCGCCGAACTGCAGGGAAATCGCCCAAAGGTCTATATTGCCAACTTTTACGTAACTTACGGCAAAAAAGATATGGGCAAAGCCATCGGTGACTTCATCGCCGAAAAATTTGAAGCCGACGGCCGTCTCGAAGTCATCTCGCGCAGCATGATCAACGAAGAGATGAAAACGCTGCTGAACAACAAGAAGCTGAAGCCCGAAAAGTACCTGGCACAGACGCTCGCCTATGCGGCTGGCAAAAATGCGGATTGCGTAATCTTTGGGCGCATCTCGAAGAACAAAACCAAAGTCTCATTTCTCGTGCGCATGGCTGCAGTTGAATCGGGCGAAAATCTGCGCAAGGTCGATACCGAGGTTGAAGTCTCCGAAGCGCTGAAATTTCTGGAAACCGTCGGCGACTCATTCGTCACCTATTTCAAGACGGCGCCACCGAAAGTCATAGCCCAGCCCGTTGAAAAAGAAGAACCCCGCGCGAAGCCAAAAGGGTTTTATGCAGCAACATCGGGCATCGGGCTCATGCCCTATGGTTTCGTCAAAAACGGCTTCACCTATGCAGCTGGCGGCAGCGCCGAATTTGGGCACAAGGGTAAGTTACACAAAGATATTTTCTTCGGCGTCAACCTCGAGTACCTGCACTATATTCCCAAAGACGAAACTTTTGTCAGCCTTTATGGCGCGGCAAGTTATGGCCTTGCGGGTTATGAATACCTCACATACGATTGGCTGCACTTTCAGCTCGTGCTCTACGGCGGCTACCAGTTTGGCCGCCTCGTCGGCGCGGTCGAAACCGTAAACTATGGCTATGGCATGTTCATGGCAGGCACGCGCGCCGTGATCGACTTCAACAATAAATTTTCGCTGACACTCGAGCCACGCTACGTGCTCGCGATCGCCGGCACAACCATGATTCACTCAGCAGCCGCAAGTGTCGGCTCACTCTGGAGGTTCTAATGCGCAATGTGAGGATATATACGGTACTGCTGGGTTTAACTCTGCTCATGGCTGCCTGCACCTCATACGAAGAGGCGTTCAACCGCAACCTCGACAGCACTGGCCTTTACGTGACTAACTCCTCATCGAACAGCGTGTCGCAATTTGCCGCCGACCCCAAATCAGGCATCTTAAACGATCTCGGCACTGTGCCGGCGGGAACCACGCCAGTCTACGTCGCCGTCAACTCCGCAGGCACATTTGCGTATGTCGTGAACAGCGGCAGCAACGATGTGTATGTTTATTCGATCAATAAGAAGACGCGCAAGCTCGCGTTCACCAGTTCGGTAGCGACAGGCACACTGCCGCGGATGATTGGGCTACATTCGGGTGGTAAATTTGCGTATGTGGTGAATGAGACAACGGATAATATTTCTAGATACTCAATTGATTCAAGTACTGGTGCGCTCACTTCTATAGGGACAGTAGCCGCCACAGGGGCGACGACACCAAGAGCAATTGTAGTTCACAAGAATTTGATATTCTTGGCCGACGCAGGTGGTACGCAAGTGCGCCTCTACAATATCGATAGTACGACTGGAGCCGTAACCGATCACTCTGCTCTCGGTGGGGATTTGGCGTCAACGTCATGCGCCGGATTATTTCATATCAGTTCAGGGAATGCGCCATATGTTTACTTGCCGTGTGCTGATGGCAATATTGAATATTTTCCCGTTTCCGGTTGGCCGACATTTCCATCGACAACAATCTCATCAAAGGCAACCATAGCGGCGGGTAACACAACGTCGGCAATTGCGCTGACCGCAGATCAGAGCGCTGCGTTTGCCTCCAACAGCGGCGCGGCATCTTTGAGTGCCTACACATTGTCTAACGGTGTGCCAACAGCAGCAGGCACGATATCCACCTGCACGACGCCCGGGCAGATGCTGATCAACAGCTCGGGGTTCGGCTATCTCGTCTGCAATGGTGACAACACGGTGCGCGCGTATTCGGTATCGGGTGCGAATCTTTCACTCATCAAGAGCTATCCCGTGGGTACCGCACCGACCAGCATCGCGGCTTATTAGGCCGCGAGCGGAAACATGAAATGCACCAGGCCCGCTCGCGGCCACCACTCTTGCGGCTTGAAGTTGCTGAAGGTGTATGTGCGTAAGGTGGGTATTCCGAGTGTGTTCATTGCGCTGCATCGTATTTGTGCCCAGCGTTTGATACCGCGCCAGAAAAGGGCGTAGTCACTTACTGACCTTAGGCTATGTTTTTCCATAGCTATGCGCGGCAGATAGAGCCATAGCGCCAGACGAATAAATGCCGAAACGGTGATGCCTAACCTCATCGCAGCCATTCGAATCAAAACCTCATCTTCTCCGTACAGGCACACCACGTGCCGATGTTTAGTCGGCGTCTGACGCATATCATCCCGAATCTGATTCAAGACATTTGTATATAAGGCTAGGCAGCGCAAATTCTGCTGCTCTGCCAGACGAAAGACGCAATACCGTGTTATCGTCGAATAGGAGCATCGCCGCAATTTCGCGAGGCTTGCCAGACTTTGCCACAACTTCTGAGAAAGGTGCACCTCCCAAAGATTTGAAATCTTGGCCGGTTTATTTGTCAAGAAAGCAGGTTGTTTCGAACATTTCATAGATCCTCTAATAGATAAATACCAGAAAACCCCGAGATTTTCTCATCCGAATGCAATTTTTTCCTAGCTATGGAAATCCGCAGCCATAAAATTGCATTTTCGCCCTGTCTCGATTGCTCATGCGAATCCATGGATTACAAAGCCGCCGGCGTCGACACCCAATACGCGCACAAACTAATCCACAACCTCAAAGACCGCATCAGCGCCACGCACAAGGTTCCCAATGTCGGCGAAGTCGTCGGCCAATACGGCGGTTTCGCGGGCCGTTTCACCATGCCGCAGATTCCAGGTTTCGACGTCGTCGCCACCACCGACGGTGTCGGCACCAAAACCCAGCTTCTGCGCCGCTTTGACTACCTCGATGGCATCGGCCAAGACCTTGTCGGCATGTGCGTCAACGACCTCTATTGCGCAGGCGCAACCCCCGCATTTTTTCTCGACTACATTGCCTGTGGCAAGCTCAGTGAATCATGGTATGACCGAGTACTGGGCAGCATCACCGCAGCCTGCGCTGCAACGCCGATGGCGCTGATGGGTGGCGAAACGGCTGAGCACCCAGGTGTTATGCCCGATGATGATTTTGACTTAGCCGGCTTCGCAGTGGGATTTATCCCGAAAGACCGCCGGCTCCCCGTTCCAGAGCTGCAACGAGAGGGTGACATGCTCATTGGTCTGCCATCCAGTGGCCTGCACTCCAATGGATATTCTCTCGTGCGCAAGATATTTGCAGCTATGGAAAAACAGAGCCCGGCAGAATTTCAAGCCATAACTGCCAATCGTAAAGAGCTGATCGCCTCCTGGCTCACCCCAACCCGCATCTACAGAGAAATTCCGGCGCTCTTGCAGTCTGCCACGATCAAAGGCATCGCCCACATCACGGGTGGCGGCATTCATGAGAACCTGCCACGGGCGATCGTCGCGGGCCTGGCTGCGGAAATCCATAGCCCAGAGCCGTTCAGGCTCGCTGCGGCGCCTGTGCTCGAGAAATACGTCGAGCGTGAGAAACTCTTTCACACGTTCAACATGGGCACGGGGTTAATCCTCATCGCTGAAGAAAACCAGTTACCGGCGATAAAACAGCACTACCCCGACGCAGCGGTTATGGGCCATCTCGTTAAAGGCAGCGGCGTCGCGTTGAAGCTGTAAGCCACGTCTTGAATCGTGGTTTACACCCGCCGCGTTCGCCCCGCTTACGCGTAAGATGAAACAAACTCAAACTCTCTTTTTGGGGGCGACCGTTGCCCTGTTGGCGCTTGTCGCATGCGGCAAACCCGACGTCACCTCACCCAAAGGCAAGGCCAGCTACGCGATTGGCTATCAGGTCGGCCGCGCGATGAAGGCGCAGGGTATAGAAATTGATGTAGCAACGCTTTCTGCGGCGATCACCGAAACGATGGCCGGCAAAGAGCTGCGCATGAACGAAGCTGAAATGCGAGAAGCAATACAGGCGCTTTCGGCGCAAAAGGGTGCGGGCGGCGACCCGGCAGCAGCGGCGCAGAATACGGCAAAAGGCAAAGAGTATCTCGATGCAAACAAGGCAAAACCCGGCGTTCAGGTTACGGCTTCTGGCCTGCAATACAAAGTCATCAACGCGGGCAGCGGCCCGTCGCCCAAGGCAAGCAGCACGGTTAAGGTACACTACCGCGGTACATTGATCGACGGTACTGAATTTGACAGCTCTTACAAGCGCGGTCAGCCTGCGGAATTCGGTGTGGGCCAGGTCATCAAAGGTTGGACAGAAGCATTGCAGCTGATGAAAAAAGGGGCCAAGTACCAGCTGACAATCCCGAGCGAGCTTGCCTATGGCCCGCGTGACAGCGGCACGATTCCGGCGAACTCGGTGCTGAACTTCGAAGTCGAATTGTTGGATTTTAAGTAGTCATTGCCATAGGTGCGCTTCGCGCACCTATGGCCTTCTTACCACGCGAAACCCGCGATAGGCTGAGGGTTGGTGCGGGCCGGTAGTACCGCGCGCGGCGGTACCAAATTCACCAGTGTAACCACCACCCCGCACATCTTTGATGTCAGTACCACTGGTCGGTGACCCGAGACTATCTGCATCCGTGTAAGGTGATGCAGTCGTATACGCACCGTTATTCCAATCCCAAACCAATTCAAAGACGTTGCCACTCATGTCATGTATGCCCAGGGCATTGGCTGGTTTGAGCCCTACCGGTTGTGTGGCAGTCGTTACCCAACCAACCAAGGCTCTCTCTGCCGCATCGACAATCGTGTCGGCATTCGTATCTTGCCAACCGCTGGGTGCATTTCCTGGCATGAAAGTCGTGCCATCGATATATCTGGCAGCATACTCCCATTCTGCAGCTGTGGCCAGCCGATAGCCATTAGCCGACCATCTGACATAAGGATTATCTATCCCACCGGCGGTCTTCGAGGCGCCATCAGGCGCCAGATTTCCTGCGGGTGATATCTTGATGGGCGTCGTGAAGGCGGCATCTGAATAATAGATCGGCGTCAATCCACCTTTCTCCGAGGCGGCGTTGCACCAGACGATCATATCACGCCATGTCATATTTGAGGCAGGGTGCGTATTCGGGTGCCGCCCGCAGAACCTGGCTGACCATTATTGGCAAAACTATAGGTATTTGCGATTGCCCAAAGACGAACAGTTTCCCAATCAGAGTAAATGACTTCGTACTTGCCGATGGCGAATGATGAAATCGAGGCCACGGTATGCACGAGAGTTGCCAGCCCCGCCCACCCCCGACTAAACCCAGTCGTATTCGCTGGCACGCAGATCATCGAAAACGCATCGCCTGCAACGGCCGATCGACACACGGCTAAAGGGTCGACGGCTGCGGCGCTGACATCCCAGAATTTTCCCCAACTGTTGTTCTGGCAGTTCAGGGTTAGTAAGAGCGACAGGTAGGTAAATACGATCGGCCGGACAAATCTTGCGTGCGGCATGGGCTGCATTTCTTTGGGCCCGCTGCCTGTCGAGAGCATCGTTACCATACCCTGTTTGGCAATGAGGGGCTGCGCCGCAGGTCGCCATTTTAGACATTTCAGGGCCAAGCTGAAACAACGAAATTCAGGAAGAGCGGGCTTAAGCCCGTTCATGGAGCGATTTTCGCTTAGAAAATCGCGGAACTTGTCCTGAATTTTGTTGTTTTACGAGCTGCCACGCAGCCCCATGTATTAGCATGCGACATAATATGACCAAAGCAGAATTTCTGGCAAGAGATAGCGGCAGAGCTTACAGCGCCATGATGCGGCTCACGGGCTTGAGACCCGTAACGATCAACAACTATGCGCGCCGCGTGAGCGTCGTCGCATCAGCGCTGCGCAAATTACCCGAAGACCTCACGAGCGATGATGCCGAAGAATTCATCAGGCGCGCAGCGGCGACTGGCGTTTCAAATATCAACGCCGCGACGACCTGCGTCGCGCTCAAATTTTACATTTCGCGAACGCTCAAGAAGCCATGGCACCTCACGCTGTTTCCCCGCGTGCACCGGCACCGTAAACGCCGGTCGAGACCGTTGACGCGTGACGAGATTCGGCAGCTGCTCGACCGCACGCGCCCGGGCCGGTTTCGAATTCTGTTCGCGCTGATCTATGGCAGCGGCCTCAGGCTCGGTGAGGCCTGTCGGCTCAAGACCGCAGATGTGGATTTCCATAGCTATAAAGTCTATATCCGCGACGGCAAGGGTGGTCGCCACCGCGAGACGGTTCTTTCCCGTACTCTGGCCCCTGACCTCAAGAACTATATTGCTGACCGCCGGCCCGGCCCATGGCTATTTCCCTCGAGCCGCACCACCTATGAAGCGGGCACACTTTTTCCTGTTCCGAAATGCACACAGGCCATTTCAACGCGCTCGGTGCATCGCGAATTCGACATCGCGCGCGGCAGACTCAACCTCGCCGGCCTCGTGACCGTGCATTCACTGCGCCACTCATTCGCAACGCACCTCGTTGAACTCAGCATGCCGGTGTTTTCGGTGCAGCGCCTGCTCGGTCACCAGTACTTGAGTACAACATTAGGTTACCTTTCGTCAATGGAAGCGCCGGTTATTCGCGACTTTAGCCCTCTTGACCGTCTGCGCGGCGAGCATCGCGCACCTGAATAAGCTGCGCGACCACACTCACTGCGATTTCAGCAGGTTCGCTTTTGCCCAACGGCAGACCGATCGGGCAGGTGAATAGATCCGCCTGATGAGCATCTACCCCCGCGGCGATCAGTTCTTTCACAAGCACAGCCCGTTTGCTTTTGCTGCCGATGGCACCGACGTAAGGGAACTTCTGTTCACGCTTCATGCACTCGAGCAGCACCGGAAAGTCGGTTGCATGGCCTTGCGTCATCATGAGCACAAATGTCTCCGGGGCAAGGCTATGGATTTCCATAGCTGGCGCCTCACGCAGCCTGCGCTCAAGCTGCGGTGACTCAGGCAAAGATTCGAGCCAATCTTGCCTCGAATCGATACAAACTATGCGGCACGTGAGCGGCAACAGAGCCGCAACCACTGCCTGCGCTACATGGCCTGCCCCGAATATGGCAATCTGCCAGTCAGCCGCTCTGTAGGTTTCAAAATACAGCTTCACGCGGCCCCCGCAGGTCATGCCCACATCTCTTTCCAGGTGCCAGTCAACAAACACAGTTGTGGATTTATTAGTTAATAAATCCGCCGCTGTCTTGAGGGCCAGAGCCTCAACTTTGCCGCCGCCAATCGTGCCGTAGATTAGCCCATTTGCGTCACACAGCATTTTGGCGCCCGATTCTTGCGGTGCCGAACCGAGAGCCTCGGTGAGAATGACGAGCACGAAAGGCCGGCCCGATTCGAGAAGTTCATGATGTTTTTGCCAGAACATGAGGGGTTATTTACCCATTGAGGGCTTGCGCCCTCAATGGGTAATTTTTTCCATGCACATCAAAATCTCTTCATTGGTCGCTGGCAGTTTCAAATCTGCGGCCTCACGCGGTGACAAATACGAAAGCGCATTCTTCACCGCGCAGAAAACCGCCAGCCCCAGCATCAGCGGTGGTTCAGCCACGGCCTTCGATGAGCGAATGTTAAAGTTATGCAACTTGTTATCGAAAAACTCTAGCCGCAGGTCGTCAGGTATGTCTTGTATGCTTGGTATTTTGTATGTCGTGGGGGAGTGAGATAGCAGCGCGCCTTTTTCGCTGTATTTGAGCTCCTCAGCTGTCACCCAGCCGATACCCTGCACAAGCCCGCCGATGAGTTGCCCGCGGTCGATACCCGGATTGATCGATTTGCCGATGTCCATCAGAATATCGAGCCGATCAATGGTGAGCGCGCCGGTGAAACGATCGATCGTCACCTCGGCAACGCAGGCACCATTGGTGAAATAATAGAATGGGCTGCCTTTGCCCGTCGCGTAGTCGAAGTCGAGACCGGGCGTTGCGTAGAAGCCACGCTCGCCCATCGAGATACGCTCACGCCAAGCGCGCTGCGTCAGTTCGGCGAAGGGCATTGTCTGTCCCCCCTCCCCCCGCATGCGGGGGGAGGTTGGGAGGGGGGACACAAATACGTGACCCTCCCGAAACTCCACAACCTCAGGCGCCACACCCCACAACCTCGCAACATATTCCGTGAGCCGACCGCGAATCTTGCGGCATGCGACCGCTGCTGCATTACCGTTGAGGTCTGTACCCGCCGATGCAGCGGTCGGCGCGGTGTTGTTTGACTTCTCGCTCGAAGTCGGCATCACTTTCACGTCTTCGAAACGCACCCCGAGTTCATCGGCGACGATCTGTTGTATTTTGGTGTAGAGGCCCTGGCCCATCTCGGTGCCACCCGTCGAAACCTGCACCGTACCGTCTGTGTAGACGTTCACCAACGCATTACCCTGGTTTAAGAATTTGGTGGTGAATGAAATGCCAAACTTGACGCCAGTCATCGCGAGGCCTTTGAGTTTGCCGTGTTGTCCCCCCTCCCAACCTCCCCCCGCATGCGGGGGGAGGTGCCCGTCAGGGCGGAGGGGGGACATAGGCGAAGCCGGGAGGGGGTTGGGGGCGAGGGCAGCCGCATTCTTCTTAACCACCGCCTTCCGCCTCTCCGCATAATCAGAACTTTCATACAGCTGCGCGAAAAGCTCTGGCAGTACATTGTTCTTCACGCTCTGCCCGTAATGCGTCACGCCGGTTTCGCCCTGGTACAGATTGCGGCGCCGCACCTCGTATGCGTCGAGTCCGAGTTTCGTGGCGACATTCTCCAGAATATTTTCAATCGCAGCCACTCCCTGCGGCCCGCCGAAACCGCGAAACGCAGTGTTCGACGGCAGATTGGTTTTGCAGATCGTACCGGTCGCGCGCAGGTTAGGTATGTCATAGCAGTTGTCGGTGTGAAATAGTGTGCGTGACAGAATCGAGGTTGAGAGGTCGGCAGTGCAGCCACCGTCAGAAAAATAATCGATCTTGAGCGCCGTTACACGGCCATCGGATGAAAAGCCGACATCATAAATTGCCTTGTACGGGTGACGCTTGCCCGTCACCATCATGTCGAGGTCTTTGCTGAACTGGCAGCGTGCAGGCCGTTTCGTCTTTTGCGCGACAATCGCCGCCATGAGCGCAGGCATCACCGCCTGCGTTTCTTTGCCGCCGAAGCCGCCGCCCATGCGCTTGCAGATACACACAACCTCGCTGTGCTTAAGGCCCAGCACTTCAGCGACAACCTTCTGCACTTCGGTCGTGTTCTGCGTCGACGAATAGACGGTGAGGTCATTGCCCTCGCCGGGCACGGCAAACGCCGCCTGTGATTCGAGATAGAACTGTTCTTGGCCACCGATGATGAATGTGCCATCAAGGCGGTGTGAGGATTTCTCGAGTGCTGCATCCACATCGCCCTGTTCCATCTTGATCGGTGTGGTTAAGAATTTCTTTTTCTCAATCGCCGCATCGATCGAAAGTATCGCGGGCAATTCGCGTAGTTCAATTTTAACCGCCTGCTTTGCCTGCGCAATTCGCTCATGCGTTGCTGCCGCTACGACCACGATCGGCTCGCCGATGAAGTGAACATGCGTCTCGGCCAGAAACACCTCGTCTTGAATAATCGGCCCAAAAAGATTCACGCCACCGATGTCTTTGTAAGTGAAAACGCAAACGCCCGGTATCTTTGCCGCAGCCGAGACATCGACGCTCAGAATCTCAGCGTGCGCGAAGCTGCTGCCTACAAAATCGACAATGAGTTCGCCCGCCATGCGCGGCATATCGTCGATGTAATGCGCCTGCCCGGTGACATGACCTACCGCCGATTCGTGTGGGTGAGAGGTGCCGACTGCGCTCATGTCCCCCTCCCAACCTTCCCCGCAGGCGGGCCGCTCGGGCGGGCAGAGCCTGCGCGTGCTGAAAGCGCAGAGGGTGACTCATGGTAGAACTTCAAAAACAAATTCTTCACCAATGCCTTACGAAACTCGGCAGAACCGCGCACATCGCTGAGCGGCGAGATTTCGGCTGTCGCAACCTGCCCCGCCTGCGCGAACGTAGCTGCTGTCCACTCGCTGCCGACGAGCGCCTTCTCGGCTGAGCGCAGGCGCACAATTGTTGCGGCGACGCCCCCGGCAGCGAGGTGCGCCTCGGTGATTTTGCCTGCCCGGGTTTTCATGTGCAGACCGAGGGTAACCGTTGAAATATCGAGGTCGCGCCGCTTCGAGACTTTGTACAGCCCGACGGCTGCATCGGCTGCGGGCAGCGGTAGAATTATTTTCGTGAGAATTTCATTGGGCTGAAGGTCAAACCGTTTGTAGCCGGTATAAAACGCATGGATCTCCACCTCGCGCGAGCCGGTAATCGATGTCAGCTCTAGCTTTGCACCGAGTACATAGAGGCAAGGCAGCGAATCGGCAATGGGTGACGCGTTGATAATATTGCCGCCGATTGTCGCGGCATTGCGAATCTGCTCGGCAGCGAAAATTTTGAGTATTGCATAAAGTTCGGGCAGACGCTGCTCTGTTGCGGCCAGCACATCTGACCAATTTGCCGCGGCGCCGATTTCGAGAGCCTGCCCAACCTGCTTCACGCCTGCTATTTCATGCAGGTGCGCGATGAACATGACTTGTGTCAGCAGAGATTTGCCTTTGTTGTGTTGCACACCGAGGTCAGTGCCCCCGGCGACAATCTTCAGTTGCGGCATCGCCGCGCGCAGCTTCAGAGCCTCAGCGAGGCTCTGCGGTTTGAAAAACAATTCACCGCCCGCGCCCGTAACCTTGACTGAATGCGAGGCGAGCACGTTAAATTCCCTTTCGATGCCCGTGCGATCGAACCGTTCAAGCAACTTTGGTGACGACCCGCCATTGAGTGCAAGACCCGCTTTCACAATAGCTTCATAGCCAGTGCAACGGCAGAGGTTACCGGCTAGCTTGTCTTTGATACACGAGGCATCTATCGCCCTCTGCCCTTCGACGGGGCTCAGGGCGCGCTCTTCTGTCAGGTGGGCGAGTGCCATGACAAAACCCGGCGTGCAGAAGCCACACTGCGAGCCGAAGCATTCGACCATCGCCTTTTGCGCAGGGTGCAGTTCGCCCTGCGAAGAGATGCCTTCAACGGTGATCACGTGGCAAAGATCGAGCTGAAAGAGAAATTGTATGCACGAGTCGATAATACGGTATTCGAGTTTGCGGTCGGCATGCATGGTTCGACCGGGCTCACCAACCAGCCAGCCGAGCATGACTGTGCACGCCCCGCAATCCCCCTCGCTGCACACTACCTTGGTACCGGTCATGCCCTTGCGGTAACGCAGCCACGTTGAAAGCGGCTGAAATACCTGGCTTCCCGAAACTTCGATGCGTTCGTTGTTCAGGTAGAAGATAACGTTTTCGCGCGTCGTTGCCATAGGGCGTTCAGGTTACACTATGATTCGGCAATCACAGCGGGCAATTGAATTTCAGCAGGTTTGATGCCAAAGAAAAGTACTACAGCAATTCTGCAAATCTGCCGATCGACAAGCATGCTGCCCCGTTTTAATACCCTAATACTGCTCGCCGCCTCATTACTGGCGTTTGGCGCAGGTATCGCTGCAATCGACAGCGCGTACAAAAATGCGCCCGATACCGATCTGAACCTTGAAGACCAGGCGCTCGATGCACAGATTCGAGAAGAAGTGAAGAAGATCGAGAAACTCGACGCACTGCGCAAGCTAAACTCTCTGCAATTCTCGCCACAGAACACCAAGATCAGCGTGTCAGCCAACGGCGAATGCCTCGAAATCAACGGCCACGCCGAAAACCAAGAAATGCCGCGCGCAAAGTCGGCACCCGTTGACTACAAGGTGCAGAGCATGCAGGTGTGCTTTACGGGCGGCAAACTGGCACGCATCGAGTCGGCCTTTACCACTGTTTCTCTGCGCACACGCGAAACCAATGCGAATCGGCTGGTGCATATAAACCCGGCAGCGGCAACGCCCAATGACATCATCATTTCACGGGTGCTGAATGAGCGGGCGGCACCACCGCTGAAGGTGGGCGATCTTGAAAACAGCAAAGTAAATCCGCTTCGACTGTCGTTCAAGCGCGATTATTATTTACCACACCTGAGAAACACTCTCTACAATCTGCAGCTCACCTATGACTGGCACCGCCGCGCCGGCATCAAGGCGAACGGCAAGGTTGTGCAACAGTACATCAACCGCGCTGAAAACTAATCGATTTCACCAAGATTAGCCTCTTCGACCAAACTTCTTGACCGGCCATGAGCCGGCGATGACTGCTGCGCTCATGGAATCTTACGTGCTCGAATGGCTACAGCTCGGCGTGCGCTGGCTGCACATGATCGCCGGCATTGCCTGGATAGGCGCGTCGTTCTATTTCGTTTGGTTAAATAATAATGTCAAAAACCCATCGCCTGCCGGCGATGGGAAATCGGAGCCTGAGGGAGTGGCTAACGCCACTCCCTCAGGCTCCGAAAGCTTTGACGGAGAATTGCATGCAATCCATGGTGGCGGGTTCTACCGCGTGCAGCGTTACGCACTCGCCCCCAAAGAACTGCCGCACGACCTGCACTGGTTTAAATGGGAGGCCTACACCACCTGGCTTTCGGGCATCTCGCTGCTCGTGCTTGTCTATTACCTGAACCCGCAGGTTTATCTGATCGACGCGAATGTGGCAAAGCTCGAAAGCTGGGTCGCCATCAGCATCGGTGTAGGATTTCTCATCGCAGGCTGGCTGGTTTACGATTTGCTGCAACGCTCGCCATTGGGTAAAAGCCAGCTCGCCTTCGGTGCGGTCTTTTTCTCTCTCGTGATCGCCGCGAGCTATTACCTCTGCCACACGTTCGGCGGCCGCGCGGCGTATCTGCACATCGGCGCCATGCTCGGCACGATCATGGTCGGCAATGTGTTCTTTACGATAATACCCTCGCAGCGTGAACTCGTGAACGCCAAAACAGAGGGACGCCTGCCGAACAAGAAATTCGCCGAAGCCGCTAAGAACCGTTCGCTGCATAATAACTACATCACACTGCCCGTGCTTTTTATCATGATCAGCAACCACTACCCGATGACGTTCTCGCACGAGTACAATTGGGCGATTCTCGGTGCCATCTCATTAGGCGGCGCGCTGATTCGGCACTGGTTCAATCTTCGGGGACAGGGTAGAGCCGCGCCTTGGCTTTGGGTGATGAGTGTTGTTGTCTTTATTGCGGTTATCGTTCTGACCGCGCCCAAGCGCAGCGTCGCCCTTCGAGCGCCTCAGGGCGACGCGACGACCGTCGCCTTCGCCGAAGTCGACACTATCATCGGCAAGCACTGCCGCGGCTGCCACGCCGAGAAGCCAACCGATGCGGTCTTCAAGATTGCCCCCAATGGCGTCAAATACGACACCCCGCAGCAGATCAGCGCAATGGCCGTTAAGATCAGGCAAAGGGCCGTTGAAACCAACTCAATGCCGTTCGGAAACAAAACGAACATGACGCAGGCCGAACGCGAGCTGCTCGGCAGGTGGATTGACCAAGGGGCGAAAGTCGAATGAAGTTGCCCTCACCCCCGACCCCTCTCCCACGGGGAGAGGGGAGTGAATTAGTTCTAATTGACAGCACGAAAATCGTGCGCTAGAATGGTATTATGGTGAATGTGACATTTAAGGCTGATGAGCCACTCGTGCGCAAAGCCAGAATTCGTGCTAAAACAGAAAACCGATCGCTCAACGATGTTTTCATTGATTGGCTAAAGGTTTATGCCGGGCAGAATCAGGCAACAGATTATTATGAGATTAAGAAGAAATTAAGTCACATAAAAGCAGGTAGAAAATTTACCAGAGATGAAATGAATGAGGGATAGTGTTTTTCTCGATACCAATGTACTTGTTTACTCTTTCGACAACGATCCAGTAAAAGAAAGAATTTCAGATGGAATCATAGCCCTAGCGCTCAAGGCCCCCGTGGCACTGATTAGTTTTCAGGTATTGCAAGAATTTTGCCATTTAGCACTCCGTAAATTCAAGGGCAAATTTTCTGCACCAGAACTCCGCGATTTTTGCCATACCACCCTGTACCCAATCTGCAAGATTTATCCTTCTTTTGAGTTGCTCGATCAGGCCCTCATGATTCACGGACGGCATAGAATAAGTTATTTTGACTCACTCATCGTAAGTGCCGCTATCGAAGGCAGATGCAAGTACCTCTTGACCGAAGATTTGAACGACGGCCAGGTGATCGAAGGAGTGACTGTGCTAAACCCCTTCACAGACGAAAAGAAATTGCTGGCGGTTTTACCAGGATTGCAGCTTCGATAATATGCGCACCTTGTTGAAAAGTCGCCGGGCTATCATCGACAACGAGGTCCGCCCCGCAGCGGTTCTTGTCGAAGGTGAAAAGATTCGTGAGATTCTCCCTTACGATGCAGACATTGGTTCGTCTAACATCCGCATTGTCGACTACGGTGACCTGGCGCTCATGCCCGGCGTCGTCGACACGCACGTGCACATCAACGAACCTGGCCGCACCGAATGGGAAGGCTTTTCGACCGCGACCGCAGCCGCTGCCAAGGGCGGCATCACGACGCTTGTCGACATGCCGCTCAACTGCGACCCGGTGACGACCACGGTAGCGGCGCTGCAAAGCAAGGTCAAAGCCTGTTCAAACCTGCTGCATGTCGACTGCGGATTTTATGGCGGCGTGATTCCGGGTAACGTCGCTGACCTTGAACCCCTCATCGACGCCGGTGTATTGGGATTCAAAAGTTTTCTGATCCATTCGGGCATACATGAGTTTCCGCATGTCACCGAGGCCGACATTCGGGCCGCAATACCGATTCTGAAGAAGGGGGGAGTTCCGTATCTCATGCATGCGGAGCTGGAATCTCCTGTGATCAACGGCAGCAAAGCTGCCGTTGATCACAGGAGATATTCAACCTACCTCGCATCGCGCCCCCGCAAATGGGAAAACGACGCCGTCGAACTAATGGCGCGCCTCGCGGGTGAGACGAATGCGCACCTGCATGTCGTGCATCTGTCATCGTCTGACGCGCTCTCAACCCTTGCTGCCACCCGCCAACGCGGAGTGCCGATCACCGTCGAAACCTGCCATCACTATCTGACATACTGCGCCGAAGAGATTCCCGACGGCCATACCGAATACAAGTGCGCGCCACCGATTCGGGAGCGTGAGAACCGCGAGCAGCTATGGAAATCCATAGCAGACGGCACGATCGACTTTGCGGTGTCTGACCATTCGCCCTGCACACCGAACCTGAAAGAGCGCCACTCGGGTGACTTTATGAAGGCCTGGGGTGGCATCGCAGGCCTGCAGTTCAGCCTGTCGGTTTTTTATAACGGGGCGAAAGCGCGGGGTTTTGACCTCGCACAGGTGAGTCGTGCACTTTCTGCATCCCCCGCTGCATTTGTTGGCCTCAAAGATAAGGGTAGCATCGCGGTCGGCAAAGATGCCGACTTTGCCGTGTTCGACACCGAAGTAATGTTTCGCGTCGAGCCCGGCATGATCGCGCACCGCCATGACGTTTCGCCGTACATCGGCATGCAGCTCACGGGGCTCGTCAAAGAGACCTGGCTCAGAGGGCAGCGTGTTTTCGGTGGGGATGCCCCAATCGCGCCCGCCGGTCGGCCGATCTTGCGCTCTAGCACCGGTTAAAACAATTGACGCATGATGTGATGCCGGTTGTTTCTGTGCCCTATGCGTGATGATGGCAGAGAGAGCAGCAACGTCGAAGACCGGCGTGGTGGTAGTGGGGGCAGCAGCGGTGGTGGTGGAATCGGTGGCTTGCTTTTAGGCAGCCTGCGCGGCAAGGGCATCGTGGCGATCATTGTCGCTGCGGCGGCGGCTTACTTCTTCGATATCGATCCGGCTTTGATCATGCGCCTGCTAAATAGCGGTGAAAGCACCGTGACAGAATCTTCGGCACCCACGCAGCAGATACCGGCGAATGACAAGCTCGCGAAATTCGTATCGGTCGTGCTCGCAGACACTGAAGATGTGTGGCGCGAACGTTTCGCAGCGGTCGGTAAAGAATACCGCGACCCAAAACTCGTGCTGTTTCGCGGTTCAACGCCCACCCCCTGTGGAAAAGGCAAGTCGGCAATGGGGCCGTTCTATTGTCCCGCAGACCAAAAGGTCTATATCGACCTGTCGTTCTACCAAGAGCTGAAATCGTCATACCGCGCGCCGGGTGATTTTGCGCAGGCGTACGTCATCGGCCACGAGGTTGGGCACCATGTGCAGAACCTGCTCGGCACGATGCGCAAAGTGCGGCAGCAGCAAGAGGGCGCGGGCGAAAGCGCGGCGAATGCCCTGTCGGTAAAAATGGAACTGCAGGCCGACTGTTATGCCGGCGTCTGGGCGCACCATGCACACAAGGCGCGGCAGATTCTCGAAGAGGGCGACATCGAAGAAGCGATGACGGCTGCATCAGCAATCGGCGATGACACTCTGCAAAAGCGATCAGGCCAGAACATTCAACCCGAATCATTCACGCATGGCAGTTCGGCCGAACGCGTGCGCTGGTTCAAGACCGGCATGCAAAGCGGTGAACTGAAGGCTTGCGATACGTTTCTCTGATTGATTCATGAACTACACCCAACTCGCCCACGAATGCCTCACGCGCGCCGACGAACTCGCTGCGTGCACTGAGAGTCCGGGTATTCTCAAGCGCACTTTTCTATCAGAACCGATGCGGCGCGCGCATGCACTCGTGCGCGACTATATGCAGGGCGCCGGCATGCAAGTGCGTGTCGATGCTCTCGGCAACATCGTGGGTCGCCTTGAAGGCAAAGGCCCGAAGGCTTTTCTTACCGGCAGTCATCTCGACACCGTGCCCGATGCGGGCAAATACGATGGCATGCTCGGTGTACTCATCGGTATTGCTGCGGCCAGTGCAATCGGCGCACAGAACCTCGCGTACCACTTCGATGTCATCGGCTTCAGCGACGAAGAGGGTGTGCGCTACAAAATGCCCTACCTCGGGTCGCTGGCGGTTGCAGGTCTATTCAAGGCTGAATATCTCGCGCGCGTCGATGAGAGAGGTGTCACCATGGCCGACGCGATCAAAAACTTTGGCCTCAATGGTGAGGATTTCAAAAGTGCTGCCTACAATTTCGCCGACGTAGCCGGTTTCGCTGAAGTTCATATTGAACAAGGCCCCGTGCTTGAGGCAGAAGGCCTTGCTCTCGGCGCCGTCACCGGGCTCGTGGGGCAATCACGCGTGAAACTATTTTATCGCGGGCTGGCGAGCCACGCGGGCACGACGCCGATGCGTGGCCGGCGCGACGCATTCACAGCGCTGAGCGAGCTCAATGTCTTTGTCGAAAAATACGCGCTCTCGATACCGAATCTGGTCGCAACGGTCGGCATGGCGCAGGTGCGGCCGGGCGGCGCCAATGTCATACCCGGAGAGGTCTACTTCAGCCTAGATATTCGCCATGGTGATCAGCCGGTGCTCGATCGTGCCACCGAGGTGATTCTCGGTGAAGCGACAGCCATTGCCAGCCGGCGCAACATCGAAATGGTTATCGAAACGCAAGAGGCCCAGGCAGTCGTTAAATGCGAACCGTTGTTAGTAAATAAGATGGCCTCAGCTATGGAATTCCATAGCCATAGGCCTTACAGGTTGGCAAGCGGCGCCGGCCACGACACGGCCATTCTGTCAAAGGTGACGCCAACGGCGATGCTGTTCATTCGCAGCCCTGGCGGTATCAGCCATAACCCGATTGAAACCGTGACGGTCGAAGACGTCGCAGCGGCAATCGAGGTGTTTGTCACGTTCTTGCGTTCACTGTAGAGACGTCCGTAAAGGGCGTCTCTACGAACGCATCAGAAATATGGGTTGACGTATGGGTGATTTTCCCGTACCCATGCTCATGAAGACAACAATCGAAATAGACGATAAACGCCTCATGCACGTCATGCGATTGGCCAAACTGAAGACGCGCAAGGCGGCGTTAGATTTTGCCTTAATTGAAACCGAAAAGATGCTGAGCCTCAGAAATCTGGCGAGCCAAAGTTTTTACAGCGAAGACAAAGCGACGATCGACCCCCAATACAATCTGCAGAAATTGCGGCGAAAAGAAACCTGAATAATGGCCTTGTTAGTCGACAGCAGCGTCTACATTGACTGGATGCGCCGCCGCCATGAATTTGTTCGCGACATCGCCCAGTTTCGGCAACACACACCCATCTATATCTGCGGTATCATACAGGCAGAGGTTGCGAGGGGAATTCTACAAGAATCATTGCGGGAAAAGTTTCTAGAGTTCTCAAACCTGCTCGATTTGATTGATGTCGACGCTGCAATCTGGCTCGAAACAGCCCGGCTTGCCTGGCAGCTTGATCGCAAAGGTCTCACGCTGCCATTAACCGATCTTGCTATAGCCTGTTGTGCGAAGCGAGTGGGAGCCGAAATCGTCACCCTCGATACGGATTTTCAGAAGATACCGGGATTGAAGATTCGAAAGAATCTTTAGAGACGCCCGTAAAGGGCGTCTCTACGGGGCTATTCAACTTTGAATGTCAGGCCTGCAAATTTCTGCAGGCGCTCAACTAGCGGGGCGGCGATTAATCCCCCTGGGGTGAACACGCCGCCTGCAGATTTCGTTTCGAGCAGAGCAAGCGCCGCCTCTGAAATCATTTTGCTGGTCGAACCGTAACCGGGGTCACGGTCACCGTAGACCGACGTGACGATTTTGCGGCCATCGGGATAGATGCCGGTAAACATGACATCGTAAAATCCGGTTTCTCTTTCTTCTTTTGACGGGCCATCGCCAGGCTTAAGGCCTTTGCCGGTAAACGGGTTTGCTTTGGCAGCTGCGTCGACGAGCGCGCGGGCCGCTTCGCCGAGCGTGGTCAGCATCATCTCGTCGTAGACGAAGTCTCTGCCGTACGGGTGGCCGAGCAGCATATTCGTGCGGTGCACGTTCTTGGTGTTGATGGGTGCCATGACGAACGGCGCTGCCCAGACGCCGAGTTCTTTGTCGTATTCGGGCACCATGCCCGACGGTTGCGACGGGCCTTCGAAGCCGGGAGTCAGCGCGAACGGGTTATTGAGCAAACCGAGAATCGACGGGTCTTTGAATGAGGCCTTCAACGTCGCCTTCATGCTCGCCATCGTACCGCCCGAAGCGCCGCCCTGCATTTTGCGCACGCGCCCTTTCACACGTGGCGCAGGGCTGCCAAATTTCTTAATCGCCTCTTGCTGCAGGTACCAGACACCCAAGTCGAACGGAATCGAGTCGAAGCCCGCTGAAAGTATTATACGCGCGCCGCTCTTTTTTCCGGCGGCCTCGTGCGCATCGATCATCTGCCGCGCCCACGCGGGCTCGCCATTCAGGTCGAGATAATCAGTACCCGCTGCGGCGCAGGCTGCGACGAGGTCAGAGCCATAGAGTTGGTAAGGCCCGACGGTCGTCAGCACGCAGCGCGTGCGCTCGCACATGGTCTTGAGTGAAGCTGGGTTCGCGGCGTCGGCCGCAACGAGCGGAGTGTCTTTCGGTGCACCAATGAGGTCGCGCACTTCTGCAAGTTTCGCCGTGTTGCGGCCCGCCATTGCCCAACCAGAGATGCCACGCTGCGCCAGGTATTCAGCCACAAGCCGGCCTGTGAAGCCGGTTGCACCGTATACTATGAGGTCGAATTCTTTCTTAGCCATGGGGTTAATGGCCATGTCGAAATGGCGCGTCAAAGAGTTTCATCAGGCAGGGGGTTAAACCCCTGCCTAATGATAACGCAAGGCCGAATAATTCTTGCCGCGCCGATCGCGCATGGCATCGGGCGCAATGCCTTCGATGCCCAAAATAACCGTCAACGCACAGCGCGTCAGCGACGAACTCGAAAAGCTCGCGCGCTTTTCTGACCACGATTACCCCGCGGTGACACGCATCATCTTCACTGAGAACGACATCAAGGCACGCGACTATTTCAAATCGCTCGCGCGCGAAGCCGGGCTACACGTGCGCGAAGATTCGATCGGGAATATTTTTGTGCGCCTGGGCGACGAGAGCGCGCTTGGCGCCATCGGTACAGGTTCGCACTGCGATGCGGTGCCGCATGCCGGCCGATTCGACGGCACAGTTGGAGTTTTCGGCGGACTCGAGGCTTTGCGGGCACTCAAAACTGCAGGCTTTCAACCGAAGCGGCCCATCGAAGTTGTGTTCTTCACGTCAGAAGAGCCCACACGATTCGGCATCGGCTGCATTGGCAGCCGCATCATGTCGAACACTATTGCGCTCGATAAGGTTGCGGCTTTGCGCGACAAAGACGGCCTGAGCTTCGATGAGGCGCGTGGTTCAGCAGGGTACAAAGGTACAGTAGAGAGTGCAATCCTACCTAAGGGTTATTACGACTACTTTGTCGAGCTGCATATAGAACAAGGCCCTGTGCTCGAGCGCGAGAAAAAACAGATCGGTATTGTGACGGGAATCGCGGCCCCGGCTTCGTTTCGCATTCATTTCACCGGTGAGGGCGGCCATGCCGGCGGTGTGCTGATGCCTGCGCGCAAAGATGCACTCGTGCCCTGTGCGATTCTGATTCAAGAAGCCGAGCGTCTTGCCAAGGCGAGCCCAAGCCCTGACACGGTGGCGACGGTGGGTGTTGTCAAGGTTCACCCGGGTGCGATCAACAGCATACCCGCGAAGGCCACGGTGGAGTTCGATATTCGCGACATTCGTCTCGAGACGCGCGATGCAGTCGTCACGGCAGTGAAGACCCTCGCAAAACGGCTCGCCGACGAAAGAGGATTAAAAGTCGAAATCGAAGACATTAACTCTGACCCGCCGGCGGTTTCAGACGAAACAATTTTAAAGGTGGCCGAAGCGGCGACCGAAACTCGCGGCTATTCGCACATGCGCCTGCCGAGCCGTGCATACCATGACTCGCTTTTTATTGCGCGCATTGCGCCGATGGGAATGATTTTCGTGCCGTCGAAGAGCGGCTACAGCCATCGCAGCGACGAGTACACTTCGCCCGAAGAGATCGGCCGGGGCGTTGAAATTCTGGCGCAGACGATGGCTGAACTTTCCCTAAGGTAAATAAGCAGAACTGGCGCAGATAAAGCAAGATGGTCATTCCCGCGAAAGCGGGAATCTTGTTTGGTGCACACATGGCAATAGATTCCCGCATGCGCGGGAATGACCGTGGTTGATCTTCTCTTAAAGAGCCGCCAACCCCGCCTTTGCCACCTGCGTATCCTGTGCCGAGAGCGCGCCTGAGACGCCAATCGCGCCGATGATCTCGTCGTTCTTCACGATCAGCTCGCCGCCTTCGACGGGAATCACGTTCGACATGCTCAAGATCTTGAGGTTCATGCCACCTTTTTCTACCGCCTCTTCGAACGCTTTGGTGGCGCGCCGAAATTTGACGGAAGTCAGAGCCTTCTGTTGGCAGATCTCTATGGAACCCAGCTGCGTGTTATCCATTTTTTCAAGCAGCACGAGATTCGCACCTGAATCATAGATGGCAATCGCCATGTGCCAGCCATTTTTTATCGCTTCGGCCTGCGCGGCCGCGACAATTTTTTTCGCATCTGCGAGTGTTATGGGTTTACCGTACGTCATGGTAAAGCATCAATGCCTTGATTGCTGTGGCAATCGTTAATTTTTTCGGTCATGCCTCAGTCTCTGCCCCACGATAACCGCCGCTCTCACGAACGGTACAAGTTTGTGAAACCCATGCAGGCCATCGTGGCGAAGCGCGTGATTCGAGGTTTCACGGTCGATATCGGCGAGGGCGGCATTTCGTTTATCGTCGATACGATGATGAATAAAGGTATCGTGACGATTGAGATCCCCGATGTAAATCTGACGCTTGAAGGGCAGATTCTCGGTTACCAACCTGCGGCCGAGGCCGGCCTGTACCGTCACCACATGCAGTTTAAGAAGCCACTGACCACGATCGTGCTCGAGCAGATTCTAACGTAATCGCTCATCCCTTTCGCCTTGACGGCGCAAGACTATCTTCGTCTGACCGATCATGCTTTCACCATTCTGGGGCGAATTTTTGGGCACGCTGGTGCTTATCACTCTCGGCACGGGGGTCGTCGCCGGCGCGCTGCTTGAAAAGTCGAAGGCGCAAAACGCAGGGTGGATTGTCATCACAACGGGTTGGGCGTTTGCCGTGATGCTGGGTATTTTCACAGCGAAAACATTCGGTAGTCAAGACGCGCACCTTAACCCTGCGGTCACGCTGGCGTTCGCGATACAAAAGGGCGAATGGCAGAATGTGCTGCCTTTTTTCGGCGCGCAGTTTTCGGGCGCCTTCGTCGGGGCCACGATCACGTGGTTGCACTACCTGCCGCACTGGCGCGAAACGCAGAGCAGCGAACTGAAGCTCGCCGTCTTTTCGACGAGCCCGGCAATTCGCCGGCCGTTTGCGAACGGCATCAGTGAAATGCTGGGCACGACCATGCTCGTGGTCGGCGTCTACGTCATTTTCTCACGCGGCTCGGGCGGTGTCACTGCCGGCATTGGCCCGTTTCTTGTCGGCGTGCTCGTCTGGGCAATTGGCCTCTCGATGGGCGGCACGACCGGTTATGCCATCAACCCCGCCCGCGATTTGGGGCCACGGCTTGCACACGCGATTCTGCCGATTGCAGGCAAAGGTTCGTCTGACTGGCAATACGCCTGGGTACCGGTGGTCGCACCGCTGGCGGGCGGCGCAATTGCGGGGTTCTTGTTGAAGAGTGTGTCGTAAGGTTTGCGCGCCGCGGGTTTTGGAATGAGAAAACTTCAGTGCGCCTTGATTTTGACATTTGTGACTCTTCTCCCACTGGCTCTTTACGCTGACAAACTGGTCATGAACGATGAGACAATTCTAGAAGGTGTCATCATTAGCGATGCTTTCGGCAGGATTGAATTTCAGATGCAAGATCGAATTCGCTTCATTGATAAGAGCGAAATCCGGCAAATTATCTGGCGTAACCGCCAGATGCGAATATCCAAGTGGGGGGGTGGGTTTGATTTCGGAACGGGGTATGGCCATTTTACCGGCCGAATGAATGAATACTTTTCGGATCATATTCCATTATTAGTCGGATTCGACATAGGCTATGAAGCGTGGCGCCTGCAATTACGAAACTATATTGGGTTAGGCATGAATACGAAGCAATCTTTTACATACGATGGGACTTGGCAGCAAGGCCTGGATACGCAGATAATTCACCCAGAGGCGTCGGTCGGATACGAATTTGCCATCGGAGCCAATTTTGCGGTTATTCCGTTCTTCGGAATCGCATCCATGCATATAGCACCTCCTGAGAAAGTCCGGGATACACCCGGCAATGACGTAGCCCTCCCTTTCTCGACCGCGATTCCCATGGGATTAAATTACGAATATCGTTTCCCAGACCATACTGACAGCGCAAACAAAGTCGACGGCACCTTGGCGGCATATTGGATTATCCGATTGCGCGTAGCCTATGTCATCGGCACGTTCGATGGATACGATCCGCGATTTGCTGGCAACATGGTCTATTTCACGATTAGTTTCGGAGCATATATCCGCGCAAGAAGCTTTGAAGAAAAACCCATTCTTGAGGATATTTGAAAATCGCCACCTGGAACTGCGGCGGCGCCCTGCGCAAGAAAGTAGAAATCCTCCAGACACTGAATGCAGATGTCTACATTATTCAGGAATGCGAAAGGCCCGGTGATTCTTACAGCGATTCTGCGTACGCAGAATTCTGCGCAAATTCACTCTGGGTTGGCGACCTGCACTACAAAGGTCTTGGCATTTTTGCCAAGCCAGGCATCTCATTGAGCAGAAAAGATTGGTCCGATCATGGTCTGAAACACTTTCTCCCGGCGCGGATTAATGATAGCTTTGACCTGCTTGCTATGTGGGCGCACAAGGCGAATTCACCAACCTTTGGCTACATCGGGCAGCTGTGGAAATACCTGCAGTTTCACATTGATAAAATGGAGAATATAATTCTTGCCGGAGATTTGAACAGCAACGTGCGGTGGGATAAATGGGACAGGTGGTGGAACCATTCAGATGTTGTGCGCGAGCTCGATGAGGCAAATATCGTTAGTCTATATCACCTGACGCGCAAGATCGACCAAGGGAAAGAGCCTGAACCGACATTCTTTCTCCAGAGGAATCATGATAAGTCGTATCACATTGATTATGTTTTCGCCTCACGCAGGATTGCAGAGCGCCTGAACAAGTTAGATATTGGCGACAAAGACTTGTGGCTTCAACACAGCGACCATCTACCTTTGTGCGTTGAAATAGACTAACGCCCCGAGGGTTCAGAATACACCCACTACTCTTGCCTCAATGCGGTCAGGCAGTGGCAGCACCGAAAAATACGTCTCCATATTTTTCGCGCCAGTGCTCTCGCCCGGCGACGAACCTGCGCGTGCAAGGCGAAAATTGCGGCCGACTGTGTAGCCGATCGCGTGCCCGATCAGAGCTCCGGCGATGACATCTGATGTCCAGTGCGCGTCGTAGTCGACCATCGAAAGCGCCATCAAAAGCGAAGCAGGGTAGCCCACGAGTTTAATCCACAATTTATCTGGGTAATAGGCCGCCATCGCCGACACGAACGCCACCGTCGAACTCGTGTGACCCGAAGGCCAGGCGAAGCGCAGGCTCTCGTTGCGAATATTATTGTTGAACGCCATGAAATCCGCCGGGTCATCAGAGCGTTTATGGCCCGATGGCCCGTAAAAATCATAGATGCCGTCTTTGAGCGGCTGGCGCCGACCCGTCATGAATTTCAGCGTCACGGTCACGGTCGTCACCATGGCGACCGCCTGCAAACCCGCTGCGCCCGCACCCATGAGCTCGTGGTCTTTGGCGCGCCAGCCATAGAGGTACATGACGCCCGCGGGCGCGAGATGCCAGAACCAGCCCGCCACGACCATGCCATAGCCGATGTCATCGCCGATCGGGTTCTCTTTTTGAAACCAGCGCTGCGCATTTTTATCCCAGGGTGTTGCAACCATGACGCCGGTGGCGGCGACGGCCCCGCCATAGTACAAGAGATTCGTGCCGCTGTGAGCGTCGACGAAGTTGCCCCAGAGGTTTTGCCACGGGTGCAGAGATTCAGCGCGCAGCGCGCTAGGATTCAGCGCTGTTATGAATAAGAAGGCTATGCAAATCGATCGCCGCATGGTTATGCGGCAACTAGTGCCATCAGTATTTTTTTCATTTGCGTATACACCCTAGCGGCGCGTAGGCCCGTAAAGACCGATGGGGGCTAAAGGGTAGACAGGTCCCACGGCCGGCGCCGCGGGTTGGCATTACCTGCCCCGCACACTCTCACTCGAACACAGGATTACCCACCGCAACCGCTCCCTTTGCTTTCGCTGTGACGTTAGTGTGTAACGTGTTGCTGATGGTTGCGTCGACATAGTTCGCGCCGTTCAGAGTCTTGAGTTTCTTTCCCGCGCGCAGTGAGCCGCTGACTTTTGTATAGATAACAATGTCGCCGTTGGGCTTGATCTGAAAAACTTTACCGACAAGGCGTTTAGAGACGGAGATTTCGGGTTTTTTTAGTACCGTAGCTTGCTTGACCCCAAGAAATTCACTCAACAGACCAGGTGTGTAGTACTTTTCTTTAAACTGGGCCACAGGCACGGCCTCATTTCCGACCACCCAGTGCATTAGCGATTCACCCGTACCGGAATAGTCATAGCGGCCGTCAGCGCTACCGAAGACAAATTCACCGTTCTCGTTGCTAATCAGCCTTGCAGCCTCGGCATACGTCTTGGTGTCATAAAAGACGATGCCTGAAAAATCAGAAGCCGCAAGTAGGTACTTACCGTTTACAGAAGCAACCAGCTGGCTGGTGGTGCTGCCAAATGGATAGAGCTTCTTATGAGCCTTACCGTTAATGTCGTAAATGAAGAGGCTGCCGTCCATATAGCCGACTGCGAGGTCTTTACCGCTATTCGAAAAAAATGTGGCAACACCGGGACCAAAGCGCTGTGAACGGGCGGTGCCAGAGCTGGTTTCCCAGATTTGTGTGGCTTCAGAATGAGATGCCACCGCAATCAAATTGCCATCTGGACTAAATGCGATATCAGCTGGGTGTGATCCTCTGCCGACAGCAGCCCATATTTCTTTGCCGGCCAGCGAGTATAGTTTGAAATTCCCGGAATCTGTTGCCATCACAATTTGGTCGCCGTTTGATGGCGCAGCAACGCTTGTGATGTTACCAGAGATATGCGCCTGCCACCGCGCCATCTCTAAGCAGTCGTGACTCCAAAAAATGACCGTGCCACTTTGGCCAATCGAAGCAAACTGCGATTTTTCGGGCAGGTAGAGAATTTTGGCTATCTTCGAAGTGTGCCCGCGCATTTCGCAGATTAGATTTCCCTGAGCATCTGCTACTTGAGTTCCATAACCGATGGTTGCCGCTGCAATGCGCGTGCCATCTGAAGAAATGGCCAAAGGCCCCTGCGATATGTGATGAACGTTGGCCCTTTTGGTTTGCGACATATTTTCTGTAAACAGCGCGAGGTTCTTGCCCGCGCCAAAGACGAAGAGTTTGCCTTGATTGTCGACTGCCGCAGTCGCCGTGCCATAATAATTTGGCCTGTTGACAAACAAGGGTCGCAGCCTAATGTCGTAACCACGCAGCGCATGGTCCCATCCGGTTGTGACTATTTGACCTGTACCGTTGTCGACGGCTATCGCGCGAATACCGCGTGAAGTGTGCTCGCTGCCCCCGGGTTGCGTGTTAAGTTCAGAAGTTTTCTTTCCTTTGAAATTCCAGAATTCGAGATATCCTGAATCGCTACCCGAAATAAAGCCCCCACCATGGTGGTTTATACTGAGCGATAACCCTGCATCATGCGCCGAGACTGAATCAACTTCTTTTCCCGACAGGTTCCAGAATCCTATTTTGCGGATCTTTTTGGTGAAAAAGAGCATCGACGAGGTATTGCCCGTGTGCGCGGTAATGTAACCTGTGCTGTCGGGCGTAAAAAGGATATAGCTAATATTGCCCTCATCGTTACGCTTGAAGATCTCGGCCCCATCGTAAACCCGATATAGGCAGATTTGGCCGTTGCTGCCACCCGCAGCGATCCACTGACCATCGGGGCTTACTGAGAGAAGATTGAACCCGGTGCACCCCGCCTGCAGGCCGCGAATCTGCGTTGCGGTCGCGACATCCCAAATGAAGACACTGGCTCCGTTGTAGGCTGCGAACGATTGGCCGTCGGGCAGGTAAGCAATGGACGAAACGCGTTCGGTTTCTTTGGGAAATTTTCGTAGCTGGTTACCCAAAAAATCATATAGTACAACCGGGCCGTTTTTTTGACCGATGGCAAGAGTATCTTCAACTGGGCTTAATGCCATTACCCCTATGCCTTCGGCAATCGCAAACTTACGCACCAAACGACCTGCGCTATCCCAGATAAGCACCGCATGATTACCGTGCGTAATGATCAACCGATGATCATGACTATAACTCAGACCATAACCCTGCTCGCGATCGGCTGCCTGCACCATCAGCCGCGTGTCTTCTGCGGCGACGGGCGAGAAGAAGGAGGCACTCGCTGTGATAACGGAGAATATGTATTTGATTCTTGATCGCACGGTCACTTCGCCCCCCGCTGCCTTGCGCAGGTCAGGTTGGCAAGGCAAATAGCCAGATTCCCCAGAATGGGACTAACTACCGGGTTGAACAACAAGTCTAAGGGTAGTGCCTGACTCTCGCGCTTCTTGGTCTGGCGCTATTTATGGAAGGCCTTTTTCTGGGGCTCATGGCACTCGGCGAGAACGTGGGGTCAAATTACCCCTAAAGTCGCCGCTGCTTTTCATTTTTTCTCTCACCGAAACCAAGAGCCTTACATTCCAAAACGAAGTGCGATAGGGCTGCGAAAGTAGACCTCGGCCGGGGTTCGGTAATTCAGCCGCTTGCGTGGTCGGTTATTTAGTAATTTAAGCGCTGCGTCAACCTGTTCCTGGTCGATGCGCCGAAAATCTGTGCCTTTGGGAAAAGACTCGCGCAGCAGGCCGTTCGTGTTTTCGTTCGTACCTCTCTGCCATGGCGAGCCGGGGTCACAAAAGTAGATGCCGCAGTTCAGCACTTGCTGCAGGTCGCGGTAGCCACTCATCTCGGTGCCCCGATCGTAAATGATACCCCGCAGCCGTTCGTTATCGATGTCGGCGAATAGGTCGCGCGCTGCAGCGTTAAACTGTGTCACCAATTTGCGCTCCAGTTTCGCCGCGAGCAAGTAACGCGAATGCCTTTCGACGAAAGTTGCAATCTGCCCGGTGCCCATTTTACCCTCGACCAAATCGCCCTCCCAGTAGCCGGGTTTGCGTCGCGTCAAAGCTTCGGCTGGCAGGTCGTGAATGCGAAAAAACCCTTTGTTTTCAGCCTCAATCCTCACTTTGCGCTTGTATGGTTTGCCTTTGCGGCGCAGGCACAGGCGATAAAAATTCGATGTGCCGGATTTCTTGCGCACATGATTGTAAATCGTCTGCATGCAGACACCGTCGAAACGTTCTAGGCGCATGCGGCCTGCGATCTGTTCTGGTGACAGCGTCGACTTGAGCGATGCTCCGATCTCTGACCAAAGCTCTGGTGTAACCTTCGCGGCGTTGGTATTAGTCTGGCGCTTTCGCGCCTCGTCTCTGGCGCACCGCGCGCTGTAATGTCGTGGCATTGAATTACGCCGAATCTCTCGAAAAATAGTGCTCGGGTGTCGCTTAAGATTTCTGGCGATTTGGCTGGCCTTGAGGCCCTCAGCAAGGCTTTCTTCTATACGCAGTCTTTCATCATTTGATAGTTGAACGTAGGGTCGCATCCGGGGGCTCCGTGGTCGTTTTTCGCAAATCAACCTCGAAACCCGGGAGCGGCCTTACATTACTTTATCCCTTTCGCACTTCGTTTTGGAATCTGCCAGCATCGTTGACGCAGCGACGAGTGCAGAGAGAATCCTTTACATTGGCCGGTCTAGTTCACAACCATGCGAAGCTGTCACGACCGATGGAAGTGGTGCACTTCATACGCCATGAGTTCTTCATTGCAAATACAAGAATCACTGGTTATCGAGATTTTCCTTCGAGCATGCCGAACACAATTGGCACTGGTCTAAGAGACCGAAATGCCTTTACGGAGCCGCTGCGGCCCCACCCAGTGTCCAAGGTCGAATTGCAATGCAGATATTTGATTTTCACGGCTATTCGCTCGAAGCCATTCTCTTCGCGGCAGCGCTACTCGTAACGATTTCAGTCATCGCAAGCCGCATATCATCGCGTTTTGGTATACCATTGTTGCTTGTTTTTCTCGGCATAGGAATGCTCGCAGGGTCAGACGGTGTCGGCGGCATTGTCTTTGACAACTACCGCATGGCATTCGCAGTAGGCTCGGCCTGCCTGGCCCTGATTGTATTCGACGGCGGCATGAGTACCTCATGGAGCAGTGTGCGGCCAGTCTTGCGGCGAGGCATTAGTCTTTCGGTGCTAGGGACTTTGTTCACCGGCGCAGCGACGGCAACCTTTGCAAATTTAGTCTTGCGCATGCATTGGTCAGATTCAATACTACTGGGTGCAATTGTTTCGTCTACCGATGCTGCGGCCGTTTTCAGCCTCTTGCGAGCACGCAGCGTTAGCCTGCAAGGCACCGTAAAACAAACGCTTGAATTTGAAGCAGCGAGCAACGACCCGATCGCGATCTTCTTAACGGTGGGAGTGCTCCTATTTATCAGCAATCCGGCTGCGGGCGTTGTGGAATTTTCGAAACTTCTGGTAATGCAGGCCGGCATCGGACTCGCGTTCGGATATCTGGGCGGTCTGGGCCTCCGCTGGGTGATTAATAACGCAGGTATCGAGTACGAAGGCCTTTACGGCGTTCTGGCTCTCGGCCTCGTCGTGGGCCTATTCGCTTTGACCGGACTTCTCGGAGGCAGTGGCTTTCTCGCAATCTACGTTGCGGGCATTGTTCTCGGCAACAACGAAATGCTACACAAAGCAAGTATCTCGCGCTTTCTCGACGGTATCGCCTGGATTGCGCAGATAATCGTATTTCTCATGCTGGGACTGTTGTCTTTTCCTACGCGAGTTTTCCCTGTCTGGAAAGAAGGTTTGTTGCTCGCGGTATTCATGATGTTCATTGCGCGTCCGCTCGCGGTTTTTCTTGCGGTACCTGGTCGGAACATTTTGTGGCGAGAGCGAGTTTTTATTTCCTGGGTGGGCTTGCGTGGAGCAGCCCCGGTTATTCTCGCGACATATCCGTGGAGTATCCATTTTCCCCGGGCAGAGTACATCTTTGACCTCGTGTTCTTTGTCGTCATATCTTCGGTTATTGCTCAGGGCATCAGCATTCCATGGCTGGCCAAAACTCTTCAGATAACAGTACCCCTTGTCAAACCGCGAAGCATTGACTTCGCTGCGGGTATTTTACCCGCAGGCTTTCTAAATATAGAAATACATGTGAGTGAAGACGCGGCCGCCGCTGGTCAAAAAGTAGTCGACCTCGAACTGCCGGCTGGCGTGATATTAACCAGCGTCGAACGGGGTGACCGCTTTCTGATTCCGCGTGGCGACACCCTGATCGAAACTGGGGATCGAATTTTTGGGCTTGCGCGACAGACCAACCTTGATACCCTGCGGGATATTTTCGGTAAGACCGAAGTCTTGACTTAAACACAATACCATGCGGCTCGCCAGCGTGGGTAACGGCCGGCGGACGCCCGCAGGCGCCTCAGTGCGTACGCATCGACTATTTGTATTGACCGGTCGCTTGAATCGCCGCAGGGTGATGCATGTCTGACGTACTCGGCGAATCACGGCGATACTTTGAAGCAAGGCTGGCAGATTGCCGCCACGCACCCCACCTGCACACTGAACAAATCAAAACCTACGAGCAATATCTCAGTATCATAGGCCAAAGCAGCGACGCAGGCGATTACGCCCAGAAACTTGGGCCACTCGCGAGCATGTTTGCCGTTGCGCGCGCCGAGCAAATGGACAAATATGGTAACCTGGTGCGCCTCTACCAGAAATTGGGAAATCCTGATAAATTGAAGGCTGCGCTCGACCGCTACGAAACAGCGAAGAAGGCGCAGAACCATGGCGACCTTGTGGGGCTCATGACAACCGCACAAGATGCAGCCGCGGTCACCGAAAGCAAGGGCAATGAGAAACTCAACCTGGCGATGACGCTGCTGCAGTGCGTCGTGGCGTACGCCGCGTACCCGGCAGAGCAAGACCGCTCGGGCAAAGTCGCCGGCATTCTTGAAACCTATACGGCGCTTAAAAATCTCGACCCATTATTCACCTGGCAATCTTATGCCGAGACGCCTTATGTGTATGTTGTTTTTTTCGATACCGCGCGCATGCAGCGCCTTGGGCAGATTTTTGAACAGGTGAAAGCATAACACAATGATCATATCAACAAGGGGGATATAGCAATGGACGAAGGCAGCCGCGGTATGCTTGACAGCTACAAATCAGGTATCGACAACTATGTGAAACGGCTCGGCAACGATCACCCAAAGATTGTGCCGTTGCTCGCGCTCTTTGCCGAGTTTGAAGCGCTTGGCGAAAAATGCAGCGACTATGGAGCGTTTCATGAAGCTGCCAGCGCACAGAATTTCTACGGACGCCTGACGAACCTCATGACCGAAGCGGCGATGGCTCAACCCGCAAGCGGTGCCTCGAACGAGCCCACGGTCGCGCAGGCGGCGCAGGGTTACCATGCCGCGTATAACTCGCTCTCTGCAGAGATGAAGGCCGGCCCCACGGGTAAGGCATATGAACGCATTTTCGCAATCGAAAAAGAAGCGGCGACGGCCTTGCAGTTTACGCGCCGCCTTGCTGAAGAGCACTTGCTCGTCGACATTTCACGCGTGCAGCTCATTGCAGAATTTCAGCGGGCGCAACAAGTAATCAGAGATGCGGCGAAGCACACCGGCGGTGGCGGCATCTCAGTACCCGCCACCGAAGCGTACCTTAGGGCGACGATCGAGGCGATGCAGCAGGCAAAGAGCATCACCGAGATCGAATACCTGGCGCAGGCACGCGCCGATATTGCGCAGCTCGCGACACTATGGGATTCAGGCTTCATGAACGCGCTCTACCACATGTTCGGTAACGCGCTCTCGGGTTACATGATGGCCGAGACAGAAGAGAACCGCCAAGAGGTCGAAAGCAGCGCGCGCTTTCTGGGTGATTATTTCGGTGTCGACTGGCAGGCCCTGCACGGGGTCAGCCGCGTGTGGAGTTTCTTTTCAGTGACATTGTGGCCGACGGTCAGCAAAGACTATGCGTCAAAGAATATTACGACTGCAGAAGGTTTTCGCGACTATATGAAAGGTTACTTCGACAAGGCTATGAAAGATAAGCCGCCTGTTGCGGTAAACGCCGCAAACAGAACGGCCTTCTTCTGGGGCAAAACTTTGCCACTTGCAGAGATACACAGAACGCTGTTGAATCCGCCTGATTTGTTGGCGGGTTGATATGACTGTGGGCCAGCTCAGAGAGCGCTTTGGACGCGTGTCGTTTGCAATCCTCATTTTTTTCACGACCCTCGCCGCGACACCCGCAACCTTCGAAAAAGATGATAGCCCACCTCAAGCTACCGGGGGTGCGTGGCAGGTCATTAAACAAGACCAGGGCATCACTGTTGAGCGGCGAAAGATAGAGGGTAGCCCATTGGTTGAATTCAAGGGACATGGTGTCGTCGATGCGTCGGTGATGCAGATTCTCGCCGTGATTTCAGATACGAAGAACCATCCGAAATGGGTGGCGAATTCGATAGAGACTCGTATTCTTCACTCGATCAATGACAAGAACTACGTCTATTATAGCGCCATCAAAGCGCCATGGCCGATCGCCGACCGCGATTTCGTGAGCCGGGCGAAGATAACGGTGAACGAGTCTCAGAAGAGCGTCACGATTCAGACATACGAGGTGAACCACGCGAATGCACCGACAAACACAGGGCGTGTGCGCATGCCTTTCATACGGGTAACCTGGCATCTGCAGGTGATCAAGGGCACGCAGGGTAAGAAAACTTACCTCACTTTTCAGGTGCATGCAAACCCCGGTGGCATGTTGCCGAACTGGGTGATCAACCTCGCGAGCAAAGGGGTGCCGTACAAATCGATTCAGAACCTGCGCCGGCGCTTAACCGAAACACAAATGTCGCCAGAGTTTGCCGAGAAGTTTAAGCGGTATAAAGATTGGCATTAGTGTGACGAAAACACTGAATGCGTTCTCGTCACGTTTCGAAAAATTTCGGTGTCTATTTCAGCTTTTGCAGAAGTCCTTCGTCCATTTTTTTGATGGCTTCATCAATAGCCTCATTGTATAGCTTTTCGGTGCCGTCGGTAAAGGGTATGTTACCGCCGACCAAAGCTGTTGAACCGTCAGAATCGCCGCTGAAATATTCGGTTTGAGCAGCTGGCTGCATTCTTATGATCCATTCGCCCTGTTGATCTTGTACATTCAGTGAAAGTGAGGCCTTTGCTTTGGCCACCCCGGTACCACCAATTGCAAAACTAGCGCCGTAATATATGTCGAGATCGACAAAAGCGATCGCATCGACGCCGAGGTCTTTCGCAAGCTTGTTCAGGGCTGCCTTGACTTTTTCGTTCGTGCCATGAGACCTTGAGTTGTAATTCGGAAACCCCGTCGGCACCTGCTGACCAGAATTCGCCAGTTTTCTGAGCAGTTCGTTATCGATCTCAGCCTCTTTAAGCGCTTTCTTGAATTCTTCGTACGCCGGTTTTTTCAGGACTTCTTTCTCGGCAATTACCTGCCAGCCCCAACCGGGAATTCTGGATGAAATGCCTTTGTAAGCTCGTGTAACGAGACGGTTTCCACCGAAATCACCCAGCGCATCAGAGCCAGTCGCGTTTGACACCACTGCAGCCATCTGCGTGAGGCTTGAGCCGCCACCGCGCTGATAGGGACCGCTATTTGCCGTGGCCGTTACAATCGCGATTTTCTTGACCTGTTTCGCGCGCTCTTTGTTCACCATGCTTGCACAATTGCCCGCTACAGCAATTGAGAAAAGCAAACCCAACATTCTCATAGTTTTTGTGTTCATTGTTGTCTCCATTTTTTGTTTGTTCCCTGTCAGTGGGGCAACAACCTATACCGGTATGAGCTGCGCGTAAAGCTGTAATTCGTCCTATTCTCAGAATAGGGCGGCTGACTCGGTCGCTTGTGACAGCGACTGCGAGACGGCCTTTGACCGGCGCCAAATGATCGCATCGACGATGTAATGGTGAAACGTGAGCGTGAGGCTGAGCACCACGGCGATCGGCACTGCGTTATTCTTGAGCAAGGCATCGAGCGTAACGCCCAGAAGCGGCAAAAGATAATAGAACGGTAGCGCAAGCCCAATCGTCACAACGGCATAGAGTAAAACTCGTGACATACCGGGCTGTGAAAGCCATGAGAGCCAGCGCGCATGGTTATCGACACCCTGCGCAAACCGGCGCTGGTTGAAGAGCCACACATAGACTATGTATTGAACATTGTGCCAGACGTTGACGAGCAGCCAGCCCGAGCAGATTTCGTCGATTAGAACGTAACCACAGAAAAATATCGCGAAATGCGTTAGCATATAGAGTGTATGGCCCAATGCGAGTTCTCCGCGGCGAAAGGCTTTGATTCGCGTATAGATCCACATGAACGAGAGCGTGAGGCTGAGCGCTGCGGCCGTGTTGACGGCGGCAACAGGCACAGGGGGAAGCCAAAAGTCCTGGAACAGAAATTCGGTGGGTCTTTGGCTGCAGCGGTGCAGCAAACCCCAGACGGGCACCGACCAGAGCGTTAGCTCTGACAGGCGAACGTTATCCCACGGCAATCCGCCCGCCGCCCGGCGGTAGCGCTGCGCAAGGCCCCAGCTCTGCCGCACTGTGTGGTGAAACTGGCCGATGAAGTAGACGAAGTAGATTCCCGTGAGGCCGAAGTAGTGTGCGACAACCCAAAGACCAAGAAGCACAAACGGCGGTACGAAAAAGATGAGGCGTCTGTGACGGCGCCGGTCATCGCGATGGATCAGCAGATTGCTGTAGGTTGCCCAAAGGTGCTCATAGCCGAAGAGCCAGCTGTGGGCAGCGAGCATCGTGAGAAAAAGCAGCGGCCAAACGACAGTGACACCGGCCATTGCGCCCGCGAGCAGCGCAATGCCGAAAATGAAACTCAGGTCAAAGCGCGAGTCTTTGAGCCACGCGCTGGTCATGGCCCGCGGTTAGGTGACAACGCCTGGGGGCAGCTGTGGGCGCGGGGGTGCAGTACAAAAACTTTTTTCGCCGCGCTTTTTGCATGCATGGTGCTTCTGGCATTCGTCGTTTGCCGTGCACTCATCGCCGGGTTTCTTTTTTTTAGGGTCGAACGGCTCGTACGCCTCATCGGCCATTTTCGCCGCGGGTGCAGCCGAGCTGGCGCAGGTCAGCGTGAGGCAGGCCAGCAATATAACAACAGTACTGAATATTTTTTTCATATGTTAGTCTCCTGTTTAGTTTCAGGGGGATATACCCCCCACACGAAACCCTACGACAATTGGACGCTGCAGCCAGCGTTTCGGGTCATTTATTTAGTAAACTGTCAGCAGGTTCCTTTGTCAGAAACCTGTTAGCGAAACCAAATGGTGTCGGCAAACCACTGGCCATTCACCTCCATCAGTGTCGTGAGTGTGCGGCCATTTTTCATTTTGATCTTGATCGTCTTTTGGCCCTGGTATTCGCCTTCTTCTACCGATTCAACGAGGTCATCGAGCGTGTAGCTGGCGAGTTCTTTTTTTGCCTTCTTGAGCACAGCTGCTGTCACGCGGGCACGCTGGCGTTCGGTCAGCCTTGCCTTGAGGCCCTTGACATCACCTTTTTTGATCAATTTCGACTGGCGGTCAATTTCGGCGCGAGCCGTTTCGAGCGCATCAGCGAAGAGCGAGCCGACGAACAAAAGCGAAAGCGTTATAAGGGTTATTCTTTTCATGGGCGACGTAAGCACTGCCGGCACATCGGGTCAATATCTTCTCGCTTACCATACCATCCCCCACCGGCGGGCGCACAATATGCTAAACCAACTTTGCACAGGCTTTGAGAATAATCTGGTGGTCTTTCACCAGTGCCTCGCGGTGCGAATCGACAATCGCCTTCGCAACGGTTCGGCCCACCAGCGGAATATTCACGTGTACATGCACTTCGTATTCGCGCACCGTCAGATTGTCATTGATCGCAGTGTATGGGCAGGTCGCCACGATCTTCACCTTATCGGGAGCGTATTCTGACTGCATCGTGAACTGGCTGAGGTATGTCTCGGTATTAAAGGTATTCACGTCGACCATTTCGAGAAGGCCGGCAGGTACCATCTTTTTCACAATTTCGGGTATCGCATTGCCAAATTTGAAAAGCCGGCGCGTGATCACAAGCGGCCCGTTATGCTCAACACCGAGCAGTTGTTGCGATTTTAGACCTGGCTGCTCGTCTATCGCATCGTAGCGCAGCTCTCGTGCTGCGATGACGGTCTTGATGGGGTAGGGAAACTCTTGCCTGAGGGTGAAACGCATATGAATTTCTCCCGTTCGGTTTCGCGCTACAAGTTGACGAATTGTTTTTGACCCATCGGCCGAGTTTCGCAAAGAAACCGCGTGCAGCGCGCGACCCTCGAACACCGGTTTCCGTTTTCATTTGAAAAGCTGGTACAGATTCGCGAAGAACGCTACCAAAACCTGCACATCTGGGATATGTTCTCCGCGGCTATCTTGCTGAAAGAAGAGAACAATGGGCCGATCAGAACGCGTGAATACAAGCTATTGATTCGCACCGCGCTGCCCCTATTTGCGCAAAAGCTGCTCGCGAACGGCGAACCGCTCGCCTGTTATGAAATCACCACGCTCGACTCAGAAAAGCAAGAATACCGTTCAGACACGCAGCTGCGCATCGTCAACTCGGCTGTGAATTTCAAAGAACTTTCGCTCTACAGCGCCGATGGGCTTGAGCGCAGCAAGCGCCAGATCGACATCGAGGCGAATGTGAAGATTCCCGCGATTGGCAAGGCAATCGAAAAGCTGATCGTACACGAATTTCGCGAACAGAGCGGTGTGGATTGCGAACGTATCTTGAAGTTTTTCGCCGATAATCACGCGAAAAACTGACAGATATCCCGAGCAAGCTCGCGAAAAATTTTCCGAAAAAGCGAAAAGCCTCATCGTTTGTAATGCGGTTTCTTTGAAACCGCTCTACAAACGACCGCTAAAGCGCGGCGTCGCTTGTCTGACAAGCGACTCTGCTGCTTCTCGCTTTTTCGGTTTCGCGCGCCTGCTAGCAGTTTCCTCTCCGAGGAAACTGCTAATCTTTTTTCACCAGCGCGAGAGTTTTTCTGCCCAGTACAATGGCACCAGGTACCAAAGAAGCGAGCGCACTGATGCCGATCGATGTGGCGTAGATGAAAGCATGCTGCGCACTTGTCAGCTCGAACTGTATCACCGAGAGGTCGGTACCTGAAAGTTTCGTGAGCCACGGCAGGTCGGCAATATGTTGCTGCAATAGCTGCAGAGCCGGCTGCGACAGCGCCAAGGCAAGCGCTGAATGAATGAATCCCCATAAAGCACCTTCGATTGCCAGCAAAAACCATAAGAAAAACATCGAAGAGCCGAATACCAGATAGAGGCCGAACTCATATCGGTTTTGCACCGCAAGCAGCGCAAATGAATTCGCGAGCGCAATGGCGGCAAGGCCGCCGAGCACGACCGCGACAATCATAAAGATCATGTCGATCTTCTCGATGGATTTTAGAATCGAATCAAACTTCTTACTCTGTTCAGGTACCCTCAGCCGCTCTGCACGCGCCGCTTTCAGCACACCCGGCAAAACTTTTTCATTGGCCACTTCAACGAAAATCTGATCGAAGCTCATGGCGGCGTTCTTCTGGTTGCGTTCACGGTGCTTACGCTGCACCCAGTCGAGCGGTACGCCAAGAGCAGAGATTACTCCGGGTGGTGCGAAGCCGCAGACGATCAGCACAGCCTCTTCAGTGCGCGACCATTTGGTGCCGACGATACTTTGTCCGAGTAGTGCCCGCAAGCGCATGCCGATTACCGTGTTTGCCGAAATGTTTGGCAGACCATTGATCATTGTATAGGCATACATGATTTCAAGATAACTCTCAGGTACAATCACGGGAATCTCATCAATCGTCTTGTCTTTGTCTTGGATTTTGTTTCCGGAATAAGGCGCCTTGCAGCGCATCATGGGCCTGAACTGCGCCTGCGGCACACCCTGCAGCACGAGGTCGAAACTAAAGCCGAGCTGCGACAGAATCGGATCTTCAAAACGCCCGATCGCGGGCTGCTGCAGAAGCTGCGTAGCACTCACCGATTTGACATCGCCCTTGTTTCCCCAGTTGCGAGCGCGCTCGAGTGTGCGCGACGTGATATGCATTAGATTGTCTTGCTCTTTGCGAAACTGGCTCCAGTTTGAGCCGCCCTTGTTCATAGCGCTGAGGTCGGGTACCAAACGCAGTGTCTGCGGCGGCAGGCTCGATTCCATTTTTTCCCGAATGAGCTTTTTAATCGGTTCGAGCACGCCGAGAATTGTGATCACAACCAAAAGCGATAAGAACAACCCAAGCGAAGAGAGGGCGTTGCGAACAAAATGTTTGCGCGCGATGAACAGAATCAGGTAAAGTCGGCGCGCAATGAATCTGAGTATTTCCATTTCAGCTCTTCTTGCGCGGGCGGCGCACCGGCTTTGCAGTCACGGCCACTTGTTCGTGCAGCTTGCCGTCGATTAAGCGCAGCACCCGGTCTGCGTGTTGCATGATGAAGTTGCTGTGCGAGACGCAAACAAGCGTGAGGCCCTGCGCCTTGAGCCTCACAAGCTCGGCAACGATCGCTGCCTCGGTCGCGCTGTCGAGATTGCCGGTCGGCTCATCGAGCAATAACAAAGGGGGATTCATCAAGAGCGCGCGAGCGAGCGCTGTTCGCTGCGCCTCGCCGCCCGACACGGTATTCGGGTATGCTTTCGAGCGGTGCGCAATGCCCAGATTCTGCATCTGGTTTTGCAACTGTTCTTTAGCGAGCTTCTTGCCCGAGAACAGCGCCGGAAACCGTATGTTCTGCTCGACGGTCAAGAAGGGCAGAAGCCGAAAGTCTTGAAAGAGAAATCCCACATACTTTTTACGAAAGCGGCCGAGACCGAACTCACCAAACCTGCCATAAACTCTTTTGCCCTCAAAGAGGTAAATACCCCTGTCGGGGCGCAGAAAGCCACCCAGAATATAGAGTAGTGTGCTCTTGCCGCTACCCGATTCGCCGGCGATGACCGTAAACGAACCCGGCGCGATCTCGAGGTCGATGGCATCGAGAATCTTGCGCTTGCCATAGCTCAGGGAAATTTCGCTGAGAGACAGAAGTGAGCCTGGTGCCGCAGCTTCAGTCATGTTTTTCAGAACCTGAAATCTCGTAGACCGAGATATTCTTGTACGCCTGCGCGGCGACGGTATTGTAGAAGCAGATGACCTCGGTGCGCCGGTCGCGCTCGATATTGAACACAAGCGACGACAGCTGCTCGCGCAGCAGAAAAATACCGCGGCCGTGAGAATCGTGCAGGCCTGCCGGCAGGCCCGTTTCGCTGTCCATCGCCAGGTGGCGGTGCAGGCGATAGAGAATTTCTTTCTGCGTGAGGCGGCCGTGCGGGTCGAGACAGCTCATAATTATCCAGTCATCACAGATGCCAAATTGCAGAGTGAATCGGTCTTCTTCATCGAGCACGATATCCTGGTGGGTCAATAAAATATCGTGCTCTGAGTGCTTTGTCTGGTACTTGAACTCACCGTGATCATTCGTCGGCGCCCTGAACATTGCGTTCGAGGTAATTTCATCGAGCACGAGCTTTGTAGTGGCTTCGGGCGCGCGTTTCTGCGACTTAAACTGCGCCGCGATGCGATCGGTAAGCTCGCCTCGCTCGTGAAGGGAGCCGACCCTGGTCGAATAGAGCACCCCGTCGACAAAAGGTTTGGGAAAAGTGCGCAGGGTAACTTCACTGAGGCGCATTTGGGGAAAATATTTCTGCACCCCAAAGATATCACCGGTTAACATCTTCTCGATGGTCACCTCTATTTCTTTGAGGCTCATGCGGCCGTGTTTGGTGATGACCTGGGTGAAACCGTGCTCTTTGATGACGTCGATGAATTCATTCACGTCATATGAAGTAATCACGATAATCTTGATGTTCGGCCTGAGCTTTCGCGCCAGGCGGCCGAGCTCGAAACCGTTCATCTCGGGTAGCTTGATGTCGGTAATCAGCAGGTCAATGTCGGGTGACATCGCCAGCGTCATGAGCGCCTGTTCTGCCGTGCCCGAAACCTGAATGTCATAGCGCGAGAACAAGAAATCCCGAATGGCGAGCTGAATCGAGTCGACGTCTTCGACAAGCAATATCTTGCGCGTGCTTTTCTTACCGTCAATTTCAAGATCGAGAAATGGTGAAGTGGTCGCGTTGCTCATGGCATCAGAGGCAGGTCGATCGTCACGCGCGTCATCGGCTTCTTCGAAACAACGCGAATTTTTCCATTATGCTCAATCGCAATCTTGCGGGCAATAAAGAGCCCCAGGCCACGGTTCTTCTCACCTTTCGTCGTATAAAAAGGCTCGAACAGGCGCGCAATTCTGCGCCGGTCTATACCTCCGCCGTTGTCTGAGAAGCGGATGCGCGCCGAACCGCCAGAACGCTTCAGCGAAATCTGCAGCGAGGTGCGATCGCCGCCCTTGCGAGCTTCGGCAGCGTCGATCGTATTGCGAATAATATTTTGCCAGGCGCGACGCAAACGGGAAATATCTCCGGCGATGGTCAGCTTCTCTTTCGAATCGGCGAGATCAATGATTATCGGCACACGCGGATTCGACTGCACCTGGTCGATGAGCGACCTCATCTCGGCGACAAGATCAATCTTCTGCATACGAAAGGTGTCGCGGCGGTTGAGTGATTTGAGTTCTTCGAGCAGGTCTGTGGCAGAAGTGAGGTCGTTACCCAGCGCATCGAGCAGCTTGCGCATCGAATCATTCGTCGCCAGTTTACGGCACGCCTGAAGTGTCAGATTCATGCCCGTCAGCGGGCCATTGAGATCATGCGCAATGACTCGCACAAAAAGTTCGAGGGATTGAAATTTGTTCTGAAATTGGCGGTCTTGCCGGCTCGTCTGGCGAGCCGGTTTTCGACCTTGGGTTGATTCGGTGGCCGTAGAGCCTGCCCGGTTCTAACCTCAGTAACGCAGAGAATGTTTCAGGCGCTGTATTGTTTCGACGTCGCCGTTCGACGCGCCGCGCTTCTGAAACTCAAAGGTAAAGCGAAACAGTTTTTCGAAGTAAATGAGATTCTCGATGTAAAAGTCACGCTTGAACTTGATGCGGTTAGGGTTGGTTGGATCGTTTTCAACGTCGGCGAGTTTCACCTGGTAGTCGGGTGATTTCTCAGCAACTTCTGTCGGCTTATTGAACGAGGTCGCGAGTTGAATGTCGTTGGGGTTACCTTTTACGGGACCTGGATGCAGCGCTTTTGTGTAATACTTATACTGTTCGTAAAAGTTCTGGTCGTCGACGATGGTTTTGATTTTTGACAGGTCTTTACCTGCGAAATAGAGGCGCATGGTTTTCGCCGCAGTGCCTACGGGTCGACCATAGTTGTAAGACTGTGGATTGAACGTGTAAGCGACGAGCTCAATGTATTCACCGTCTTCGTCTTTGCCCATGGAGAAGATCGTTTGCGTTGGGCTCTGTTTTACCTTTGGCCCGATATCGCGCAGCGTATACATCGCCTGAAGGCGCTCGCTGATCTGGCGAATCTGATCGTCGAGACGCTTTTCTGTTTCGGCGAGGTCAGCCGCTTTCTGGCTGTCTTTGCCTGCCTTGAAGGCCTCTTCAATCGCTGAAGCCGATGTGGTGATCGCTACCATGGCAAGTGTGGCCAGCGCTATGTTTATTTTCTTAAGCATTTCCGTATGCTCCCCTTTGAGTGAGAATGTTCCCCTCTCTCTATCGACGTCTGAACGCGTAAACTGAAATTAGACTGAACTATATTCGCACTGATTTTTTTATGTCGTATTTAATCGCGCGCATTCGTCGCGCGCATACCTCAGTCTGTATGCTCAGCCCTCGGCTTCGGTGAGATACAGGTTTCGTTTCGAGCCTGCAGGCACCGGCAGCGTATCGCCTTTGCGAATCGGTTGTTGCTCCGCCTTTATCATTTCGCGAACATAATTCGGCAGGGCAAAGAGTGAGTGGTGTGTGTCTTCGTTATAGAACTGAAGCTGCGGCAGGTTGTGTTTCGCGATGCGCTCCGCCAGAGTCTTTTTGTCGACCGATGTTGGGTCTTGTGTTTTGCTCGCGAGCGCAAAACCCCACAGCGTGCCATACAAGGGGACATAATTCGTCATCGGCTTCACAATCGGGAAAACTGATTTTAATGTCCAGAAAAGCTTGCTGAAGAGCTCAGGGCGCGTGATCGGTGATTCGATATGCAGGCTGAGAATGCCGCGGTCGGTCATGATCTTCGAAATCTGTGCGTAGAACTCGTGCGTATAGAGCTCAATCGACGGACCAAACGGGTCTGTCAGGTCGAGCAGCACCTGATCAAACTTTTCTGTCGTTTCGAACACGTATTTAATGCCGTCTTCGATGCGCAGGTCGAGCTTGGGGCTCTTGAATGCGTCACCGCAAATACCGGGGATGTATTCTTTACACGCGTCAACCACTCCACCGTCGAGTTCAACCATGACAACCTTCTCGATTGTCTTGTACTTGAGAAACTCTTCAGCCGCACCGCCGTCGCCGCCACCGATCACAAGCGCAGTCTTGGGGCCGTCGATTGTCATGCCGCCGACGTGCGCCAACGGTTCGTGATACAAAAACTCATCACGGTCTGAAGTCTGAAAAACACCGTCGAGGCGCAGCATACGACCATGGCGCGGCAGTTCATGAATTTCGAGATCTTGAAATTTCGTCCGGGTTTCGTAGAGCTTCTTGCTCGTGCGAAAGAAATAGCCCATGTCGGGATTGAGGGTTTCGACCAAAAGATCGTCGCGTTTTTTGTCTGCCATGCGCCACCATTCCCGGTCGAGATACGGCGCAAATCGCAATGTGTATTGACACTCGCCGGCGCGAACCTGTGCTTGGTATAAACTGACCGAGGAGAAAATGCACATGTTTAGAAAAAAGTTTTCAGCAATTGTTGTTTTTCTGATTTTTAGCCTGGCGATCGGGGCACAAGACATGACAGAGAATGAAAATGGTACGCCGGTAGACCCGCCGCGACCGGTTTCGGCGATGTGGTCAAACGGAGTGTATTACGAAGGCAAGGTCGTTGCCGAGAAAGAGGGCCAGAGTCTCGTAAAATGGGCCGATGGTTCAGGTGAAATGTGGGTAGCGAACGACAAGATTAAAGAAAGCGTAGCAGGCAAGAGAGCGCCCGCGAACGCCCGTAAAGTCTATGCGCAATGGCAAAACGGATACTACTACAAGGGGCTCGTCATTGAAACCAAAGACGGCATGACGCTCGTTCAGTGGGAAACGCAGGGTGACCCAACGTGGATAGAGAACAAACATATTCATCCGCGCAATGGCCATAAGCTGGCGGCGAAGCTCATCGGTGACCGGGAGCTTTCGGCAGCAGAAAAGAAGGCAGAAGCCAAACGCAAGCAAGCCTCAAAGCAAGAAGATCTGATTAAATACACGGCCAGCTGCGCGCAGCTGCGGACAAATCTTGATTGTATGCGAACCTATGACCCTTGCACATGGCGCAATAACCGGTGCCAGTACCGGGGACACTAAGACGGTCGAAACCTTAGATACGTTCGTATAGCGGCAGGGTCAGAAACTCCGCAAAGTCTGCCGAGGTCGACATATCGACGAAGATACGCGCTGCCTGGTCGTAAGTGGGCCCGCCGCCGGTTACCTCTTTAACCTTCTCGAGCTCGTCGGGTATCAGTGCGCGCACAAGGTCTTCGCTGATCTTGCGGCCGTCGTCGAGCACACCCTTGGCAGAGCGAATCCACTGCCAGACCTGCGAGCGTGAAATCTCGGCGGTCGCCGCGTCTTCCATGAGGTTGTGAATCGGCACACAGCCATTACCCGCAAGCCATGAGCCGAGGTAGTGAATGCCGACGTTGATATTATACCGAAGGCCCTGTTCAGTGATCGGCGCTTCGGGTTGAAAATTCAAGAGGTCTGCCGCCACAACATTCACATCATCACGCTGTTTGTCGATCTGGTTGGGTTTCGTGCCCAATACCTTTTTCCATTCTTGCATCGCGAGGTCGACGAGGCCCGGGTGCGCAACCCAGCCGCCGTCATAGCCATCGCCAGCATCTCGCGCTTTATCGGCTTTGACCCCGGCCAGTGCTTTTTCATTCGCCGCCGCATCGTTCTTGATCGGTATCAGCGCGCTCATGCCGCCAATCGCCGGCGCCCCGCGTTTATGGCAGGTCTTGAGCAGCAGCAGCGCATAGCTGCGCATAAAGGGGGATGTCATCGTCACCAGAGAACGGTTCGCCAGGCAAAAGTTCTTGTCGTTCTTGAATTTCTTGATGCACGAAAAAATATAATCCCATCTGCCGGCATTGAGGCCGGCGCTGTGGTCTTTGAGTTCGTACAGAATTTCATCCATCTCGAACGCGGCGAGAATTGTTTCGATGAGCACGGTCGCGCGAATTGTGCCGTTCGGTATGCCGAGTTCTTTCTGCGCCATCACGAAAACGTCGTTCCACAGGCGTGCTTCGAGGTGCGACTCCATTTTCGGCAGATAGAAGTATGGCCCGCTGCCCCGCGCGATCAGCTCTTTCGCGTTGTGAAAAAAGAACAGGCCAAAATCGAAAATGCCGCCCGAAATTCTTTTGCCGTCGATCTGAATGTGCTTCTCATCGAGGTGCCAGCCGCGCGGGCGCACGAGCAGAGTCGCTGTCTTTTGGTTGAGCTTGTATTGCTTGCCGCCCGATTCAAAATCGATTTGCCGGCGAATCGCATCGCGCAGGTTGATCTGTCCGTTGATCTGGTTTTGCCAGTTGGGCGTGTTCGAATCTTCGAAGTCGGTCATGTAGCTGTCAGCGCCTGAGTTGAGCGCGTTGATGACCATTTTGCGATCAACCGGACCCGTGATCTCGACGCGCCGGCATTCGAGGTCTTTCGGCAGGGGCGCAACCTTCCAGTCGCCGCCGCGAATTTTGGCGGTGCTCTTGAGAAAATCTGGCTTTTCACCTGCCTCGAGTGCCTTCGCTCTTTTCACTCGCGCGGCGAGCAGTTCTTGGCGGCGTGCTTCGAACTGGCGGCTAAGTTTCGCGACAAACTCTAGCGCTTCTGTCGTGAGAATTTCACTGAATTTTGCATCGGTCTTTTGCAGGGCATCGGTGGCAATGGTCACACCGGCAGGTAATTTCAACATAGCGGATTTAGATGCGCAGGCAAAGTCACCCGCAAGCGTTTTTTAAGATTTCACATCGTATTTGATTTGGCGCTTCGCGACAAATCAAATACGATGTGAAACTAAATTCGGGTCGGCGGTACAGCGCAGCTGAAATTCGACGATCTGGTCGAGCGTCTGCATGAGCGCGCTGTGCCTGCCCCGAAGGTCTTCAACCCCCGACGAATCGAGCGCGTCGAGCGTGCGGTATGCGGCCTCAATAGTCGACAGGCAGAAATCACGGGGTTGGCGCTTGATGACGAAGCGAGATGCATTGTCTGCGGTAAAGCTCAACCTGGGCAGAGTCTGCAGGTTTGCGCTCGACCGCAGCATCTTGCGGGCGCTCGACCAGGTTGCATCAAGAATGATCACCAGCGGCGTTCGGCCTAAAGCCGCCGCGCGAAACTGCGGTGAAGCAGCGTCAAGAGACTCTGCAACAGGAAAAAGCAGCGCGGGAAAATAGTCTGCCGACTGCAATATCTGATTCAGCCTTTCGTGTTGTGAGAAATCCACACCCACGAGAATTTCTGAATTCAAGAGCGAGAGGTGCGTGACACGGCCAGTACCCGTGCGCTGGCGCTTAAACTCGCGGGGGTGCATTAAGATGAGAAAGCGCGTGCGCGTTTCAAACGGCTGCGTGTATTTGCAGAAACATGTAGCACGCGAACGGTTGCAGGTGAGGCAGAGATCGCGCTGCTTTTCTGGCAACGTCGTCATGGCCGAACCTTGCGCCACAAATTCGGCGCATGGTACAAAGTAATACCCGTAACGCTGCCAACCAGAAAACCATGAGGAGCCATCGCACACACGAGACCTGTGGCGAGAGTGACAAACTGCGCCCATTTTGCCGGTTCTGTCAGCCGTGCCAGACGCATGAGCCCAAAGGCTTCGAAGGTAAGTATCACTCCGAGAACCGACAAGGGAAAAAGCGCGAGCACGTCTTTTGCCCTGTGCCCAAAAAGCAATGCCGCGGTCACAAAGATCGCTCCATAGATGACAACAGAAGCGCCCGTGCGTGCGCCGAAATTATGGTGCCCGACAAGGCCTCCGCTACCGTGGCATACCGGAACTCCGCCGAAACTCGCTGAAACAAGATTCGCGACACCATACGTGACACCAATTTTGCGTATGCTGACATCGCGATCGGGAAAAAGATCAGCACAGGTCTGCCGCGTTGCGACAACTGAATTGGCGAGCGACAATGGCAACTGCGGCAGCGCCAGCAAAAGAAATCCCGTGGCAATGTCGGTTGCAGAGGGTAGCTGAAATGTAAGCCAGTCGGCGCGCCAGCTGGTTGCGAGGGCTGTGGGCGTGTTTTGAGTCAGCGCGCCATAGAGAACCGCTGCGGCGACGAGTACGAGGCCAGCGGGCAGACGGCGATTCTGCCAGAGAATCAGCATGATGAAAAATCCCCCTGCTGCTGCGTACCAACCCATCACGCCAGAAGGCCAAATATAGCTGCGCACTGCAAGCAACGCCAGAGAAAGACCGAGACCGAATTGAATACCCCGCACCACCGCCAGCGGAAACAGCGCCGCCACCCTCGCGAGCAGACCGGTCGCCGTGAGCGCAAGCATCGTGACACCGATCGCAACACCACCGCCGTAAATAATGCCGGGGGATAGCTTGCCCGCAATCACGATAACCGCCATCGCCTTCAGAGGCTGCATCGGCATCGGCAGACGGTAATAGATGCCCGAAAGAATCTGTAGCGAGCCAAATACAAGAAACACGTGGCCCGCGTCGAGACCGCCAGCGGCGATCATGCCGATGAGCAACGGCAGATCAGTGCCGATGTCGCCGAAGCTGCCGGCTAGTTCGTGTCGGTCAAATCGCATGAACACTGTGAACCTGCCTTGCGGCGCCCTGGCAGCGACAAACCAAAATTGAACTGATCGAATCGTTGTCGACGCCACAGTCGCTTGGCATGGTTCTTACCGCCGATGCTCACGCGAAGATACCTGACGACTGTGGTGGCAGTTTTTTACGCCGGGTACCCGCTCACCGCCGCCGCACCCGTTCAGTGGGATTCCCCATCACAGAAGATTGAAATTGGCAGAAATTTTTCGTATTACGAAGATACCGCGAAAAACAAAACAATAGCGCAGGTTTCTGCCGGCGAGTTTGCCGGCAATTTCGTCGATTCGACGACTGACACGCTTAACTTCGGGCAAACCAACAACGACTATTGGCTGAAGGTGACTTTCGAGCGAAAAAGCGATGCCCCGCGCTCGCGCGTGCTCGAAATCGACCAGAGCAATATCGACATTGTCGAGTTTTACGCGCCCGTCGCCGTGGGAAAATTCGAGGTACAGGCAGCAGGTATGCTCTACCCGTTTGGCGCGCGCCAAATCAAGAACCGCAACTTTGTGTTCGCGATTGAACTCGCGCCGGGCGAACAGAAAACCTTTTATATTCGCGCGCGAACCTGCGGCGGCCTGATTCTGCCATTCGTTTTTTGGGATAAAGAAACGTTCACCGACTACAACGCCAACGTGCAGCACGGGCTGGGGTTCTATTACGGTATTATGCTGGTGATGATTCTCTATAACCTGTTCATTTATTTTTCGGTGAGAGACGTCAGCTATTTCTATTACGTGTGTTATATCACCGGGCTCTTGTGGCTGCAGCTCGTGCTCACCGGCCACGGATTTCAGTACATCTGGCCGAATGGCACCTGGCTGCAGCGCAATTCGTATATCTTGTCGTCGAACTTTATGCTGGCTTCGGTGCTGATGTTCTCAAAACGCTTTCTGAATACCAAAGAACTGGTTCCCCGACTCGATAAGGCGTTCAAAATAACAATAGGATTTCTCACGTTCTTATTCTTCACGCCGCTCGTTTTATCTCCCGAAATCACAACCAAAGCCACGCTCGCAGTGACGATACCACCCGTTGTCATGGTTTTGGCAGCCGCAATCATTGCATTCGTAAAGAAATACCGCCCCGCCCGTTTTTTCTTGCTCGCTTTCACGGTGCTGCAACTCGCCGGTATCATTGTTGTACTCAAGTTCACCAACGTGCTCGGCTCAAATGTTTTTACCGACTATGGCCTGTACTTCGGTTCTGCGCTCGAGGTTGTGCTGCTGTCGATCGCGCTGGCCGACCGCATCAACATCATGAAGACCGAAAAAGAAGAGGCACAGCGTAAGACTCTCGAGATGCAAAAGATACTGACCGAATCTTACGCCCGGTTTGTACCCCGCGACTTTCTCGCAAACCTCGGCAAAGATTCGATTCTTGACGTGAAGCTCGGCGACCAGATTCAGAAGAACATGGCGATTCTTTTCAGCGACATCAGGTCTTTCACGACACTCTCAGAAAACATGACACCCGAAGAAAATTTTAACTTTATCAATTCATACCTCGGACGCATGAGCCCGATTATCCAGAGGCATGGTGGGTTCATCGATAAGTTTATCGGCGATGCGATCATGGCCTTGTTTCAGAAATCGGTGGTCGATGCAGTCGGCGCGGGTGTCGAAATGCAGCTCTACCTCAAAGAATACAATGCGTACAGAACTGGCAAAGGTTACAAACCCATCGAAATCGGCATCGGAGTCCATACGGGTTCTCTGATGCTCGGCACGATTGGCGCCGAAGACCGCCTCGAAGGCACTGTCATCTCTGACACTGTCAACCTCGCCTCACGCATTGAGACGCTGACAAAGGTCTATGGCTCGCGCATTGCGGTGAGCGAAACAACGATTCTGGAGATCAAACCGCTGCAAAAGTTTCACTTTCGTTTTCTCGACCGCGTGACCGTAAAGGGAAAGACCAAGCCGGTGGGTGTCTACGAAATTATCGACGGTGATGAAGAAAAAACACGCGAGCTAAAACTCAAGACGATGGATGACTATATGCAGGCGGTAAAGGCGTTTCATGAGCGGCGGTTCGCCGATGCCAGGGCGGCCTTTGCGCGCGTGCTGAGGGTAAACCCCGGCGACCGGCCCTCGCTGATTTATGAAAGCCGTTTGGCAGCCTCGTAGCTCGTATGCATCAGCTGCCCCGGTAGGTCGAAAAACCGTAAGCACTGAGCAGCAATGGCACGTGGTAGTGCTGGCTCGCATCGTGCACATCAAAAACAATTTCGACGTACGGGTAAAAGTACGGCTCTTTCAGATTTTCAAAGTAGGCCGCGGTCTCAAAACGAATGCGCCAGGTACCTGCGACGAGCGTAAACTGCCAGTCTCTGATGCGGCCATCTGCGTCAGTCACGCCCACTGCAGCACGCTTGAAATCCCCCTGTGACAGATGGTCAAGTTTGACGTGCACCCCCGCTGCAGGTCTGCCGCGCGAGACATCGAGAATGTGCGTGCTGATTGATTTCATGGCCTTCAGTATTTGCGCGCCATAGCCTGCCAAATAGAAAAGAACCGGCGTAAAGCTTGACAGAGCCGACGTACGGGTAACCGTATGCCAATTTCACACACAGGAGACCAACATGAAAAAACTCGCTTTGACATTCATTCTCGCCACGGGCCTCGCCGGCGCGATTCACGCAGGCGATGCGCTGATCTGCACATCGAGCAGCACCGGCGCCTGCGCGGGAAAACAATACTGCTGCTATTCGGGCAGCAACTCAGACGGTGACAAGTTCTGCAAGCAACTCGGTTGCGTTCGCGGAGGCACGTCGTCTTGCCCGACTGCAGCGAACGTGAAGAGCTGCGGAACAAGAAATAAGTAACATTTTGAATTCTCTTGTCACCCTTCGACGAGCTCAGGGTGACAAGAAACGGCCGCTGATCTCTGCGGTGTTTTCGAAGATATGGGTAGCAACCCGATGGCTGGTATTGTCACGCTGAGCTTGTCGAAGCGTGAATCTCTGGTTAATTGAATAGCTTATCGATTCTGAGCAACGTGATCTTCAATTGCTCAGCTGCCGCATTTCTGATTTCTTCTTCTCGCGAATTGCCTATGCGTGCCTTTAGCAGCGCCAGCATTTCAGCGGCCGATTTGCCCGTCGCGAACACGATAAAGATAAACCCGAATTTCTGCAAATAGCTTTTGTTGAGTGTGGCAAGTTCGCCGAGAGTCTGCTCGTCGGCAGCTGCAGCACCCGACTGCTCACCCGAAGCCATCGCTTTGGTCGAGGCGTATTTTTTGCGCAGAGAATCGACATCGCCGATCATCGGGTGTGCCTCGAATGCCTGCAAATAATCTGATTCGCTCAGGTTCTGCCAGCTCAATGAGGCGTGAGATTTTAGCTGGGTGACATCTTTGAATGGCCGCGCCGATACCACGCGTTCAAACCAGGTTTCACAGGCGTTGCAGTCTGCAAGCAGCTGTCTTGCTTCAGCTTCAGAAAGAGAATTGAAAGTTTCGATGACCATGCGCCCGCACAGGCGGCGAGACGGCGAAGGTTAGGTAAAGTCAAAAAAAGGCAGGCCAAAAGTCGCTCAGCAGGCCAAAACGCTGCAATTGCCTGCGGCAATTACACGCGAACGGCCACAAGTGGCCGGTTTCGGCCTGCTGACCGCGCCGGTGCGCGGTTCGCAACTTTCGAGCCCCGCCTACTTATCGCACTTCCAGGCAACGGCAGTCGCTGTGTACTGGGTACCCAGCTTGCCGTGTGGGTGAGCAACAATGTTCAGAAAGACCTTGTCGGCTTTCATTTCTTTCGCCTGCGCTTTCACTGCTTTCTCAGCAGTCTCGCGGTCCATCTGTGCGAATTTGTCGCCCGCAGCAACTTCGCCAAGGCGCTCGCAGCCTTTCAGTGTTGACTCTTCTTTTACGACCTGTACAGCACCGAGTGCTGCCACGAACGCGAGTGAAGTGATTGTCAGAATTATCTTTTTCATGTTATCCCCCATTTTCTCCGCTCGGGGGCTACCTTGCGGCGACCCCAACCGGCTGTTTTGTTACTGTGAATATCGCACATATCTGTGCAAAAGTCATCAGCGCGCACACGGGAGAAACTAGGTGTTACTACTGAATTTAGACCGGCAGCCCCCGGGGTGAGCTCCGCTTAAGCAGAAAGCCTCGTCGTTTGCAGGGCCAAACGACTGCTAAAGCGCTTCGCTGCTTTCTGCTTATGCGGCCCCGGCGGGCTGCCCTGACACGTTCCTTTCAGGAACCTGTCAGGGGCGGCCGATTCATATCCTTATAATAGATATATTTCGTGCTCTGTTTGCCCGAGGCGACGAACCATTGCAGGCAATAGGGCGCCATCCAGATCGCGTCGTCTTTGTGCACGGGGTACCAGCTCTCTGACAGCCGATAGACGCCCTGGCCCTGCAGAACGTAGAGCCCATGTTCCATGTAGTGGTTTTCGACATTCGGCAGCGTGCCTCCCGGAGCGAACTCGAAAATATTCACCCCCATGTCGAAATCCGCACTCATCGGCATCAAGACCTGCAACAGCGCGCCCGGGTCGCCCAGAAAAGGTTCTTTGGTGATTTTGCTCTCGTGCGATATGATTGCCAAAGGGGGATTTACCCCTGCGAGAGGTTCATACATCTTTTCAAAAAACAGCACGCGGCTCTGCTGCTTCGCCTTGACTGTAAATTCGGTAGCCGGTGGCAGAAAAAAGAATGAGCCCTCTTTCAGAGAGGAGTTTTGGCTAGTTGCTAAATCCCCCTCGCCTTCGAGCACATAACCCAGAATCTCGTTATCGCCTAGGTTTCGCTTCACCGAACCACCCGCTTCGAATGTTCCCATGAACATGGTGAAGTTCGCACCCATCTGCGGTGAAATAAAATAGACAACGCTTGCCTTTTCCCAGCCCGGCGGCGAAAGCTGCACATGGCTTTCGGGGGTAATGAGCGCGTGGTCGCTGGTGATGCGGCTGCGCGTGAGTGCTGTATGCAGTGGTGTCATTGGGATACCCCACGCAGCGAGAGCGGGCCGTCAATGAAGGTTAAGCCCGGTGGATTATTGCGACCGTTATCTTGAAAGACCACCCGGATATTCTGCGTCAAAATTCTCGAGAAATATTCGATGTTCAGCGCTGGGAAATTCTTCTGCAAGTATCAGATGCTGTTTAAACAAGGCATATCGTATTTTCTGAAAAGTCTTTGATTCAATCAGAATAAGTTGATTGTTTTCAATTCGCCAGGTACCTTCGAGAGATTTCGTGCCAAAACCGCCGCCGTCACCGCCCGCGAAAATCGTAAACTGAAACTGCCTGTTCGGCTTCAGATTCAATTGGGTAACAGGTTTCTTTGTGTAGTCTACGAATTTTTGATTCTGCCAAACGCCGTACAGCCGGCCTTCGTCAAGACTTTCGACGCTGGCGGCTATTTCAGCAAATCGCCGCACGTACGCTGAAAAAATGAATCCATTTGAGCCGGAATAATGTGTCTCTAGCCACTCGCCACTGATACCGTCGACGGTTTCTGAAATCGGCTTTTTCTGCGGCTGAATTTCGACTGACTGCGCAAATTCAATAAGCTCGAGTTTCTGCGACGATTTCTGCGGTTTTTCTCGCAAGATGAGACCGTCTTTGCTTGTGACGATGGCCATGAATCTGGGTGCTGCCTCAGAGCTGGTAAATTGTCGCTGACTTAGAACCTCATGATCTTTGCATGTAGCCACCACAAACGCAAAAGCAACGAGTATTTTCTGTAGCCTCATAGATATTTCACCATCACCGTGAAGTATAATGCATCACTGAGACAGGTTATTGGCCTGGTATCACTTCGCGGCAAGCCTAATTCTGATCACAGCAGCTCAAAAAGCAAGTGTTGCTGTCGCCGGCCATGGCACTCTTGAAGCCCGCCGCGAATCGCCTTGGACTATATTTTGAAGTGGTCTACGGTCAGAACGTGATTTAAGCCCACGCTTTCAGCCAATGCACGCGAACCCTGGTTGGCGGCTTCAAACTGGTATCTCGGCAGCCTATTCCGAAGACGCAAATAGCGTATGGCTGCATTCACGACTTTTTTGGCATACCCCTTTCGCCGCAGTGCGGGCGGCGTAAAGACGCCGCCGATCTCCCAGACGAGATTGAAATTCTGAAATACGAGGCATTGCGAGACGCAAGCACCACCGACATCGAGGCGCAACCACCGCGCTCCGTTTTGAAAGTGATATTGCAACTCTTCTTGGGTGTAGGCGTTCTGTTCAAAGCCGTCAATTGCCTCTGCAGTCAGTTCGGCACATACCTGAACTCGCGAGACTGATTGTAGCGATTTTTTGGGGATAGCTGATGTGCTATACGATAGAAACGAGTATGTCTGCTCTATTCCCGGCAGTTGGGCTACTTGCGATCTGCTAAAAGAATCGTGCACTTTAAATATGACGTTTTTTTTGGGTGCATTCTCGAATGCGATTTTGAGAAATTGCTCGTTGTTGCCGTCGAGAAAAACGACACTTTCTTGATTCGGATATTTCTGGCTATCCCAACCCGATGCGCTGATGTCAAGCAGGGTCAGACATGACCAACTGTCGCCTTCGCGATAGGTGGTTGTGACACATGCCTGCGGAAAAAGCGTGAGCATTTTCAGTGTCATCAAGTGGGCAAAAACGTCAGACGAGAGGCAGTGAATCGCTGTGGCCCGATCAGTGGATAGCGCATATTTGTTCATGCAGACTCTAGTCAACAGCGATGCGAGTGCCGCAAAACAATGAACTCACCGATTCGCTTTTTACGCTACTGGTGTTCATTGACTGTAGCAACTTGAAATGCACATTTTGAAAAAGCAAAAAGCTTAATCGTAAAATGTTGATTATTGAGCAAGATGCATAAATTCCAGATAGCTGTCCCCAATATTCCAAGGGAAAAGAGAATGCCGATAGGCAAAAAATACCGCTTAGATAGCTGCATTGTTCTTTCTATGCCAAACTTTTTTACCCACAAGCTCGCCTTCGGACTATTCTGCAGATAGGCCTTAAGCTTATCCTCGTTTCGCAAATGGATTAAGTTTCGTATTAAGAAATAGCTGCTCACCAGTATCAGCGCGGTTGGTAGAATTGAATGTTCCATTGGTTGCTCTTTTTCGTAAAATAGCGATTATTCCACTCAACGCTTTGTGAATTTCGGACTCCGTCAAGAGCTATTCTGGGCAGATCGTCGTTGTTAATTGCGTCGAAACCGCTCCCAGGCCTGAGGTTGGCTACGGGTTCTCAGGGCTTTGTGGTGTAACAGCTTTCTGTTTGACACGGCTGCGTTCTTCAAACGGGTTCGTTATACTATGAAAAAATTAATCCTTATCATCACGCTGGTCACGGCCGTCGGGCTTTTCGCGAAACAAAAGGGTGACAAATGCTTTCATGATGCTGAATGTGGTGGCATGCTTGAATGCAAGAGCAATGTTTGCGTCAAGAAAGAGGCATTCGATCATGGCTCCCGGCAAAGCGGAAAGTCCTGCTCGGTAGACAGCCAATGCATCGGTGCCGGCAAATGCCAGAAGAATATTCACGGCCAAGGCGTCTGCACGGGCAACTAGTTCTTTCTAATTCTGGCCTGCTGAGTGCAGGCCAGAAGCATATTTCCATGAGCTAAGGGCACAAGAAAACTGCGCGCGAGGCATACACGAAGCGTTTGAATTTTGTTGCCTGCTGTTCTGCCTGCTATAGCCAGAGCTTTAGGCATCTATTTACTTCATCGGCCGTTTCGTAAATCGCAAAGTGTCCCCCGTGAACGAACGACGTTTCTGGCGCCGCATTCACATTTGGAAAAATTCGGTCTCCTTCGCCGTGAATTCGGTAAATATGCTTAACGGTCGATAAATTCGGCTTCTGCCATTGCTGTAGATATGCTATGGCCCACCGAATAAAAGTAGGGTCAGTGTCTCTAATGATATCGCCTAAAGTTTTTTGGCCATCATTCGTCTGTACTGAGAACATGTGGTTTATGAGAAAATTGGGCTTGTTCAATAATCGGTTGGGCATCATTCGCAGAACGAATTTCGCTAATGAACCTTTGTAGAATCTTGGAATCTCGGCCTGCTCAGTTGCAGACGAAATTACTATGAGTGTTTCTGCCGAAACAGCGCTGGCAATATCTTGCGCAACCAGCGCACCAAACGAAACGCCCAGCAGAACGTTTTTCTTCTTGGTGATTATTTGAGCCTTTATCTCTGATAGAAATAATTCTTTGCTTGTTCCATTTGTCACCCTGGGCCACTTTATATGACGTATGTTGCACCTCGGAAATTTTAGGCGCGCAAAGACTCTTTCGTCGGCACCTAAGCCGCTAAACAGGTAAAGATTATGTTTCACGATTTCTCTTCGCAGAACGGCAGAAAATATAGATTCTACCTGACATTACCTGAGGCCTGTGTCAACATTTCGATCTGTAAAGCCGATTTGCGTCACCCAGTGTTGCGAGGCGACTGCCGGCAAGAATGCGAAAACGCCGGCCCCGCCTTTCGGAGCGCAAAACGTAGCCTTCGTTGTGCGAAGTGCACGATTCACGGAATATTAGCCTCGCCGAAACGATTTATTTTTTTCTGCATCAGTCCCGTATTTTTCATAAGTTCAAGTTTTTCCGGACTGAATCGCGAAGCAATATGGCCTGGCGAATCGCCGAAAAAATCAGATGTATTAATCAGCTCTGGGTATGCGTGCAGGAATACGCCGAAGGTTCGCGTATCTGTAGTTTTCGCCGCAACGTGAAGTATATTCTGACCGAAAGCATTTACGTTGGTCGGGGCAATGTCATGCTCTGTGAGCATTGATCTTATTTCTTGTGGCGATTTTGCGCTCCAAAGCGGGCTTTGAAATGGAATTTTCCCGACTGTGTCATCGCTTGCGCTCATCGACAAGCCAGCAAAGAAAGTGAGGAAAAGAAGCCCGATGACCCACATCAGGGCCTTAGGGCCTTTGGTACGCCGAAATTCTGTAAGCACAATTGTGCCAGCGATAAAGTCATGCAACGCCCGTTTCTTTTCGTTGAATTGCATGCTAATAAATTCGGAAAACAACCAGGCTATTTCCACATAAAACATACTATCAGTCAGAATATTTTTTTGGTCGTACATTGAAGCCCGCATTGCACTCAATGAAACGTCTGGCAGAATGTCGATCTGCCCTTGCTTTATGAGTGCATGAAACTGCATAACCTGTATCATTTGAAATATAAAGTCCACTGAGCTACGCCGAAGTGCTTGATTGAGCTTTATGGCAGAACCGTCGATTGACTTTACCCTTAGGCCAACCAAGATTTTGCCAATAGTGCCGCCGAATTTCCAATTTAGAATTAGGGAATAACTTACGTACAGCACAGAGTAGATGAGTATGCCGATTATAAATTGCGTGCCTGATTTGGCGGGCATGAATCGCAGAATAATCTCTGAAATCGGGACGAGAATCGCTGCATCTAAAAGATGCCGCTAAAATCCTTTCAAATGTGGTGGATAGATTCATTTAGACTAACCTCATGTTGAATTTCACACAACTTGGATTCATTGTTGCAATTTTGACTTGCTGGGTAAACCCAGCAAGTCAAAATATCGTGTGAGCGGTTTGCGGCTGCGCGCGAGAACATACCACCCAGTCTGTGCGTCTGCCGGTGAATGTGCCTGAAATCTTTTGATGAGATCTGGGTCTTTACCATTTGGAAAATGAATACAGATATCCAAATCCAAAAATATCATTCGAACCTGGCGTTAAAGCGGTCTATTTTGAAATCGAGCTCCCTAGGCCTCTTGAATGTAGCGTCTTTAATGGAACCAAAAGAGCAAATTTGCCAAATTCTTTTGTAAAAAGGCCCGAACGGTTCGAGAGACTCATATTGTGTGGCTTCCATTGACGACCCAGCCATAAATGCGATTCTGCGGCATGCACGGCATTCAGAAATCAGCAATAACCGAACTAGAAGAACGGTTGGTTGACTATATCAAAACAAGCGATACAGATCAGTTAGATAAAGTACTACATGACGATCTGCTATTCATAGCACCGAATGGTACTGTGGTCACGAAGGCAATGGACATGGCCTCACATAAAGCAGGTGATATGATCGTGCACTCGTTGGTCTTAAAGATTGAGCAAATAAGTACAATTGGTGATACGGCGATTTCTATAACGGTCTATGAAACTAACGGAGTCATGCTGGGCCAATCGATACAAGGCAAATTCAGGTATATTCGAGTATGGCAAGAGTTTCCTGATGGTTTCAAGGTAATTGGTGGCAGCTGCTGCAAAATCTGAAACAAAGCCGCTCGTGTGAGGGCGAGGCCATATTCACACCCCGTTGAGTAGATAATTAAAGGTTAGCGCTTGCGGTCTCAGCCCGGTAGCATATGCTGCCGCATGAAAAGAATATTTTTTGCACTGTGCGCAACTGCGGCTTTGGCGGCCATAAACCCCGAAGGCCGCAAAATTACGAAAGACCAGTACAAACTTCTGAAGAAAAAGGGCGAAATGTATATACTCGAAACAAATTCAGCAAAAACATATATTGGCGCTCTGGTAAAACACCGTGGTGAAGGCATTAAAGTAGTGCACGTACTCGGAACAAATATCATTCCCCTTTCAGATAAAAAGAAAACCACACCTTGCACCAAAGAGCTGTGCGTAAAGTAGCAGTTATCAATTCACGATAAATGTAACCGTTTTGGAGACAGTCATGCCCCACGGCGCGCGATCTTCGCCGTGGTTAGGCGGGCCACGCGTCTTCGGTGAAGCTACGGCATCGTAGGGAGCGCAGCAGGTACATTTCGTTTTCTGCAGTGGCGTGCTCAATTCGATCTACGCGCTCTTTTGACCGATTCGGCCAAATAGACTTTTATCAATGATTGGTAGGGCACGTCGTTACGGTTTGCCAATACTTTAATATCTTCAATCAAACTTTCTGGTAATCTGATTGAAATAAGTTTTGTACTTGGTTTCAAGTTGGGAAATTTGACTCTCTTACCCTTAGACAGGTCAAAGTAATCGGTCAAATCATGTTTCGACCAAAACTCTGATTCTTCAGTTTCGGACTTGAACTTAGGAACCTTTTTTAATGTCTTCATAGTATTTTACCTCGCTTTTTGTCATTGGTCGGGCTGATAGTGGTCTGATCTTGCGGCCCCGCATTGTGAAGATGATAGTCAAGTGACGATATTCATTTGTAACACCGAGGGAATAATATCGGTCTTCTTTGATCGAATGCTCTGGGTCATCATACACGATGAAGGGTTCATTGAAGAAAGCCTGCTCACACTCAGCCGTGGTAACACGGTGCCGTTTCAGCAGCTTATGTACATTGTCGAAATTCCAGTCGAAGCCCCCAATTTCCGTGAAATCCGGAACAGTCACGTATATACTGTATATATACAACAAAGCGCCTTGTCAATCTTTTCTGTGTAAAATCTCTCGTCTCTCCCTTGCAGACAACGTTGGTTTCGCAAGACGTAAGGCGATGAAAAATTATAGACCGCCCCGTGGAGAGCGGAACAACTGCTAATGCGCTTAATTTCTTGTCTGTTTTGTGCCACGTCCGCTTTTTCAATAAATCCCAAGGTAGTTCCAATCATGGAAGAAGCCAATCAATTCTTCGAGATCGGAGAGTTCGATCAAGCGTTGGCGAAATACGAACAAGTACTTAAGCTTGAGCCCAAACATTCTGACGCACTCTACAACGGAGGGATGGCATCTCACCTTGGCGGCAAACCAGCCAGGGCCGCGGAGCTTTGGGAAATACTCAAATTAGAGCGACCAACGGATTTTCAACTTCATGCGAAGCTGGTACAGGCTTACGCGGCCGTTGGAGACGCTGCAAAAACTGATAGCGCCCGCAACGAAATTTTCGCGCTCTACGGAAAATTGGGTGCGAAAGAACGTGCAGGGCGGGAATCATACTGTCGCGAACAGTTTGTGCGAAAAGGCTTCCGTGTGCTCGCTTTAGAATTTTTCGAGCTTACAGGCGAACGAGCCGTACGCTATGCGTTCGTTGTATTAACGGCAGACGGCAAAGAAGATTATCGCATCTCATTAGGGTCATATGATGCAACGACCAAAATATCTCGGGAATTGGGCGAAATAGGACCGAAAGAAAGAGTCTTTCATCTTGATGGATATTATAAAGGTGGAAGAGAGCACCGCACCTTTGAGATGTATCTTGGCGAACCAAAATATGAAGAGATTAAGCGTACCGTAATAGAAATTCTCGATGGCAAAAAGAAAGCCTCGTCCAGTACCAAATCAAAATAAAATTAGCTTACGAAAAAGCGTCGCCAAGAATGGCGACGGATAACCAGGGTGCAACTTCTTCAGACCATATGGATTTTACGCTGTGACGTTGCTGCTTGGCTAGCGGTAGCCATGAAGGGCTACCGCGTCGCTATCGTTTACGGTATCCAGAAGCTTCTTAGATAGGTGCTGAGCTCTAAGAACTCTTGTTGCTCTGACTGAATTGAGTACATTTCGGTCTTTCCCATGGTTTTTAGTATCATAAAACCTGGCTTTAAGTCGGAGACGGATATCTTTTTTGCTTTCTTTACTGCATTTAGAAGCAGTGATTCAATCCGAGAACAATCCTTCTTGCTGACGGCTCGAACATCATCCGGAGAACTCTGGTAATTAACCTCATTATTTTCACTTTTCCTTGGAAATACAAAATGGATGGCGCAGAATTTCTGAGGGTTTCCAGAAATATAGTATCGGACGCCTTTCGCATCGATCATTTCATATCGGCCACTGAGCTCTTGCTGAGGATAATTCTGAATAGGCGCCAAGAACGACCAAATCAGAATCATACGAAAGCCCGTGGTAAATGGCAATGTCTGCATTTTCTTTGCACGAGGCTGCATGATCTTTTGCAGAAAGTGGCCTTTGCTATTTTGCATATTCTGGTAATGCGTCTGAAGCGCCTGCCTGCGACGAGGCGAAGCCGAGCCTCCGTCCTAGGTGAAGTCCGGGTTTTGCGCCGCAAAACCCGGAGCACCGCAGCGCGACCAAGGATTCGCGAAGCGAATTCGCAGGTCTCCGCCTTCGGAGCGCAGCAGGTAAATTTTGTTAGGCGCCGTAACCACTGTGAAAAGGATTTATAACTGTGGTCTTACCGTACTTTTGTCCGTGATTTAAGTCTTCAGTAAGCACATAGGCGCAGTGGGATTGTTGGGCAGAGGCCAATACTAAAGAATCCCAAAAGGATAAAACGTAACGTTTCTGTATCTGGAAGGCTTCATCTATGATCTTGGTATCTGTGGGAACAACATTCCAAACATAATAGTCTTTTACGATTTTCTGAGCCTCGTCAATTTTAACTTTATTTCTGATTAAAGTGACGTAAAACTCTTGTAAGACTTGGGTGCTTATACTCGGAAGTGACGCCTTTTGCCAGAGGAGTTCTAATAAGGCGCCAGCCTGTGCATATTTCTCTGCATTAGCGATGTTAACACCATAAAATAGAATATTTGTATCAATGAACACCTCTGCATTTACGATGTCTCGTAATCGATCATTCATACGCGCTTTCTCTGGAGAAGTTGCCTTTACCTAGGTTAACTCCTTTTTTGATTATCTTCAGGGCATGCGACCTGGCTTTGTTTACTTCTGAAGCATTGTATGCGCTTTTCTCGATTAATTCAGTTACCCATCTGGAAAGAGATTTGCCTTGCTCAACGGCAATATGCTTCCCTTTCTTTAGAGTATTCTCGTCTATCCGCAGCGTAATATTCTTGAGCATGAAGAATTAGTGCCCAGACCTTCGGTCACGTCAACAAATAAACACAATAACACAGGATGCAGCTTTCAAATCGTTTATGCTCTGTTCGCTCGTCTTTCAGTTTGGAATTTTAGAACCAAAATTTTTTAGTTATGGCGCCTAACGTGGAATTTACCTGACGTTTGGTGACGCTTGTGTCATTATTTTAATCTGTAAAGCCAATTTGCGTCGCCAAATGTGCCCGCAGCGCCTCGCGGCCAAGCACAAAACAAGCGTCCCGCTTGTGCTTGGTCCGCGATCTTATGGCGCGTAGGGCCGCGACCTGTTTTCGGGTCTCTGCCTCCAGAGCACGTGCGACCGTTCTCAAGGTCTCCGTCTTCGGTGAAGCTACGGCACCGCAGCGAGCGCAGCAGGTAAATCTTGTTGTGTGAAGTAGCATGCTTAGAAGGAAATCGTTTTAGAAATTCCGTAGAAGAGGCTCATGCCTAAATTGTCGATTGGAGTGCCTATCGAAATTTGCGAGGCGAACTTAGTGTGAAGACGATCTGTTTCGTAGAATAACACAAGAAATAGATTCAAGTAAACGCTTTCGGTCAGTCGATATTTTGGCGCTATTCGCAGATTTATTCTAGATAGATCTGGCTCCCGGGCTTCATAGCCAGTTCTAGTTGATTTGTTAAATGAGTAATTTGTTAACTGGAAATCCAAAGAGGTAGATAGATACAACCTTTCACCAAGTTGAATGATGTACCCAAAGCCCAGGTAAGGCCTGAAAGTGGTTCTATAGTAAAAGGGCCATTCGGACAAAAACTCCTGGGTTGCTATGTTGTAAGTGCGACTCGCCGTACCAATTATACCGAATTCAGGTCCAAAATAGGCATACAGGTTATCTATCAAGAAGTAGCTTAATTGCGGGGCGAAATCAATGGAATATCTTTTGTAGAAAGTGTATGCGTTGTCGTACTTGTTAGGCGAACCTTCATATTCGTACGCATAAGTTTCTGTCCAGAATTTGAAACCAATTGAGCCGCCGATTTCAAACGTATGACGCTTAAAGGGAGATGAAATGGCTTTTTCCGACGGTTGCAGTGATGTTACGGTTAGGACAAAAATAATTAAATTTTGAAACAAATACTTTTTCATAGAACAATCTCCCGCATGCTATTTCACACAACTGCTATTACACGCAACAAACTAAACCGCTTTACCCATTCAGAAAAGCGGCTGTTAACACGAAGTCACACACCCCCGCGCATGACAGCGCAGGCCGCCCAGTAGCCAGCCAACGCTACTTTGCGCTGGCGTCGAGGGCGTTGGGTTTGACGTCGCCGATCTTGAGCTTAATGCTGAGGCCAGAGGTGAGCAGGCGATCGGCGAGGTCAAACGATGACCCCTCGAACTCCACCTCGAGTTTGGCCGCCTTGCCGGCAGAGCCTTTTGGGTTCACGGCTTTGACGCCACGCACCTTTTCGGTGAGTTCGCCGCGCAGCACCATGAGCTTTTCATAGTCGAGCCCGGTAATCAGCAGCGTGATCGTGTTGCCGCGGTTGATGTCCCACAGTTTGACGATGTCGGTGACGAGCTTTTCTCTGAGCGGTGTGACGGCTTTTTTGACGGCGTTCACCGCACCGCTTTCGGCGTTGATATGCGGGTACGCGCCATGCTCTTGACCGGCGGTCAGAATTTTGCCGGTGTTGATGTCAATCACGCGCAGGTTGAGGTCGGCCTGCACCGAGATCAGCTGCGACCCGGCGATTTTGCCCGCCTCTTTCACGCGGCTTGAACCCACGAGAATAATTTCTGCGCCGGCATCGACACCGATCGACTTCGCGGCAGAGTTATCGCCGCTGAGCGCCGAAGCGATTTTGCGGCGATTCTTCGCGACGATTTTTTCAACTGTGCTTTTGTCGACGAACGGAAACCCCTGCGCGATAAACTGCGCTTCGAGTTCGGTCTGCGCAATTTTGTTTGGGTCGCTCTTGCCGTTGAACGACTCGTCGACGAGCACCATCATGCGTGGTTTGCCCTGCGACGCAACGACCTCGGCGATCGTCTCGTTGATCATCGCTTCGCTCACCTTCGCTTTGATCTTCACATGGTATTCGACATCAGAAACCGCAGACGCCGAAAGAATTTCAAACGTCTCGATCATGCCCTCAGATTTGCTCGTCACCTTCTGGCTCACGAGCTGAAAGTTCTTCACATCGGTGCGCGCCGACACCAGGCTGCCAAGCACCTCTTGCACCGCAAGGCGCTTGGCGTCTTTCAGCGCCTCATCTTTTGCAAGACCAAGGTTGCCATTTTGAATCGCGGCGATGCCCGTGACGGTGATCCAGCCCCCCTGGGCTGGGCCTTCGGGCTTGTCACCCGTCGACTTGCAGCTGATGGCAAGTGTCGCCATAATGAGGATCAAGTAAGTTCTGGTTCTGTTAACGAATGCGTTCATGCGCGCAAGCTGCATAACAGTTTGCGTATGTAAAATCATTTCTCTAACCTTAGTTTGCTTCGCAAACTCAGGTTAGAGAAACGGTAATTCGCGTTCGATCAGCTGCACGAATTTCTCGCCCCGGCGAATTTCTGACACTGCCGCAGCGCCGCCCCAGAGGGCATTGCTGACATTCCACGCGTCGAGCGCGCGGCGGCGCTCTTCAAGCCCGCCGGCGGCGCGAATTTCACCCGTCAGCGACACCTGGCCTGCGACGGCGCGGCCTTTTTGCAGCGGCTTTTCGAGGTAGCTCGACGCCATTGCGCACAAGAGCGCGAGGTCGCCCGCGGGTTCGCTGAGCTGCGTGCCGCCATTCACGCGCACGAAAATGTCGCATTGCGAGAGTTTCAGCGAGCAGAACTTTTCCAGAATCGCCGCGATCAGGTGAATGCGCGAGAGCTCGATATTCTCACCAATGCGGCGGCCATTGGCAAAGCCCGTCGGGGTGACGAGCACCTGAATCTCGAGCGGCATCACGCGCGTGCCTTCAAGCTGCGGAAATAAACAGCTGCCGATGCCGCCGATTTCTTGCACGGGCAGCAGCGAATCGGCATTCTCGATTTCGCGAAAGCCCGTTGCGGTCATTTCGAAAATCGCGACGTCGCCCGTGGCACCGAAGCGGTTTTTTACGGCGCGTAAGAACCGGTAACGGCTCGTCGGGTTCTGTTCAAAATAGATAACCGTGTCGACGGCATGCTCTAGCAGTTTCGGCCCGGCAATCTGGCCATCTTTGGTGATATGGCCGGCAATCAGAAACGCCACCTGATTTGATTTCGCGAATTCAACGATGCGTTGTGTAACTTCGCGAATCTGCGCAGGCGAGCCGGCAAAGCCGGTGCGCTGGTCGGTATATGTCGTCTGAATCGAATCGATCAGCACGAGCTTCGATTTTTTCGCGTGAACGTATTCAAAGATCTGCGCGAGGCTGTTACCCTGCACGATGTCGAGATTGTCTTTGAGACCAAGCCTCGCCGCGCGCGCGTGAACCTGGGCGAGGCTCTCTTCGCCGGTGACATAAACGCCCGCGGCGCTGCGAAGCACCTCGAGCAACAGCGTCGACTTGCCAATGCCGGGTTCGCCGCCGATCAGAATCACAGCGCCCGCCATGACGCCGCCGCCCAAGATCTGGTCGAATTGCCTGAGGCCGGTCTTCACGAGCGGCTCTGCGGTTGTTGTTGAGGTAATGAGCTTCGCGCCCTCTGCAGGCCCCGCAGAAGACCCTGCTGGGCTCTCAGCAAAGCGGTTCTCGCTCAGGCTGTTCCAGGCCTTGCACGAAGGGCACTGCCCGTACCATTTGGCAAACGAATCACCGCACTCGGTGCAGAGGTAAGAGACTTTATCTTTTTTGGGTTTTTGCATTTGTTGAAACAGCCGAGGCTACCTTTTTTTCAGGTCATGCTTCGACTGGCTCAGCATGACAATAAAATATTGGGAATGCTATTGTATTCAAGCCACGATTCAATCTGCAAGAAGACCAAGAGCCCGGCTAAAGAACCAAGCACCCTTGTCATGCTGAGCCTGTCGAAGCATGACAAGAAAGGCGAACGCAGCCTGTTTGCTGCGCACCAAACGAAGATTACTTTACGTAGTTCAGCGCAGCTGTTTTTTCTGCGACGTCCCACACCATGGTGGCGACCATCAGAATCACAAACGGAATCGAAAGCGCAGCGAAAAAGACGATGAGCTTCTCTTCCCATTTGAGGTGCATGAAATACAGAGCCACAAGGCCGGCTTTGATCGATGCGATGAACATTGCGATGGAGATGTTCACCGCTACCGAGCCGAAGTCGAGCTTCGCGATTTTGACGGTGACGTATGTCAGAATAATCAGGCCCACGAAAGTGAGCGTGAGCTCTTTCATGTGCGAGTGCGGTGCGTGTCCGGTTTCTGAGTGTGCCATGTTATCTCTCCTTATGCGACCAGATAGAGCAGCGGAAACAGGTAGATCCAGATAAGGTCGACAAGGTGCCAGTAAAGGCCCGAAACCTCAACAGGAGTGTACCAGCCGGGGTGAAACTCACCTTTGATGCCCTTGTACATTACCCAACCGAGCAGTGAAAGCCCGATAACAATGTGCAGGCCGTGAATGCCTGTCATGATGAAGTAAAGAAAGAAGAACATGCTGGCAAACGCTGGCTTTGATTTGTCAGTGCTGCCGATGTTGGCGAGGTTGAAAGGCACAACCTTGCACTTCTCAACCATCACGTCTTCACCGTGGTGTTTGTCGAACGTGTCTTCGCACTTGTTGTCGGCCTTGAGCGCCTGGTAGAGTTCAGGTGCAATCGCCGCTTTCGCGAGTTCAACTTCGTGCACCTTGTGGCCATATTCAAACTTCTTGTTAATCAAGAAGCCGATACCGCAAGCGATCGTGATGCCGAACAGAATCAGCATCAGGCGGTTGTTGCCGCGCTTGACTGCTTCGATGCCCCAGGCAACGGTAAATGAGCTGAAGAGCAGAATGACTGTGTTCGCGGCGCCGAAGGCGACGCTCAGTTCTTTCGCCGAAGCATGAAACGCTTCGCCGTCACGGTAATAGGCAATCGCATACGCTGTGAAGAGAATCGCAAAGAGCAGAATCTCTGTGGCAAGAAAGAGCCACATGCCGAAACGCGACATCGAATAGACGAGCGGCGCTGGGTTGCCCCAGAGGCTGCCGTCGCGTACGGTGCGGCCTTCGTAGGTTGTGTAACCTGCCTGATTCGAGCCCATTAGTGCGCCCCTTTCTTAGCCGAGTACTTTGTCGGCTCGCCGTCGCGGCCATATTCATATGGCCACTCGGTAATCGTTGGTATTTCGTGAAAGTTGTGTTCTGGCATCGGTGAAGGTATTTTCCACTCGAGCGTGTTGGCGTTCCACGGGTTATCTCCGCAGGGTTTGCCTTTGAAGCTTGAGATCACAATGTTCAGAATTGCGGTGAAGTATCCAATGCCGAGCGCATATGCGCCGATGGTCGAGAGCATGTGGTATGTCTGGAACATCGGCTCGTAGTCGTAATAACGGCGTGGCATGCCCTGTGTGCCCATGAGAAACTGGGGAATAAATGTGAGGTTAAAACCGATGAACACAAAGAGAAAGCTGTAAACACCGAACTTCTCATTATACATGCGGCCCGATATCTTCGGCATCCAGTAATAGAGTGCGGCCATGAGCGAAATCACGGTACCACCCTGAATCGTGTAGTGAAAGTGCGCGATCACGAAATAGGTATCGTGATAGCTGACATCCACCGCAGGTGCTGCAAGCGGCAGACCTGTCAGGCCGCCGATCGCGAACAGAAACACGAATGCCAGAGCGTACAGCATCGGGGTTTTGAGGTCGATCTGCCCACCGTAGAGCGTGGTGATCCAGTTGAAGACCTTGATCGCCGTGGGTATCGCGACGAGGTACGTCAGAAACGAGAAGAAGATAGCAACCGATGACGAGAGCGTGCTCACAAAAAGGTGGTGCGCCCAGACGATGAAGCTCACACCCGCGATCGCGAGTGAAGAGTAGGCAATCGCCTTGTAGCCGAAGATCGGCTTGCGTGAGAACACGGGCAGAATTTCTGAAACCACACCCATCGCTGGCAGAATCATGATATAAACTACCGGGTGCGAATAGAACCAGAAGAAGTGCTGAAAGAGCACCGGGTCGCCGCCCAAAGCCGGGTCGAAGAAACCGATGCCAAAGAAGCGTTCGGCAATCAGAAGAAAGAGCGTGATACCGATAACGGGAGTTGCCAGCACCTGAATGAGCGAAGTTGAATAGATCGCCCAGCAGAAGAGCGGCATACGCGTCCAGGTCATGCCCGGTGCGCGCATCTTGTGGATTGTCACCACAAAGTTAAGACCCGTCAGAATCGACGAGAAACCGAGCGTGAATGCGCCGAGCGTCATGGTGATGACACTGGTACCTGACTTCGCGCTGTAAGGTGTGTAAAATGTCCAGCCGGTGTCTGCGGGGCCACCGAACCAGTTGAACGGGTCAATGAGGCCCACGAGAATCGTGGCGATACCGAAGAGGTATACCTGATAGCTGAAGCGGTTCAGAATCGGAAAAGCCACATCGCGCGCGCCGATCATAATCGGCATAAAGATGTTACCGAACGAAGCGACGATGCCGGGCACGATGAACACGAAGATCATCATCGAGCCGTGCAGCGTGAAGAGTACGTTGTAGGTCTTTTCGTCGACGAACGTCTTACCGGGAAACATCAGTTCGGTTCTCAGCAGCAGCGCGAATACGCCGCCGATGAGAAATGCGCCGAGGCCGGTGTAAAGGTACAGAAGGCCGATGCGTTTGTGGTCTACGCTCGAGAGCCATGACATGATACCTTTCTTGCTGAGAAAGTTCTCATGGTGATCGCCGTGTGCGTGATCTGCAGAGTGTGCTATAGATGACATCGTTCTCCCCTTTTTATTTCAATGACTTGATGAAAGCAACGAGGTATTTCACATCGCCCTCTTCAACACCCATGTTGGGCATTGGTGCATAACCCTTAACGACTTTCGCCGCAGGCTTCAGCATCGACTCTTTCAGGTAGGCGTCGTCGACCTTGATTTTACCGGTAGTGAGAATCTCTTCTTTGCCGTAGAGACCTTTGAACGACGGCGCGGCGCCGCCCGCTGCGCCTGAAACGTTATGGCAGGCAAGGCAACCTTTCGCGCCGTAGAGTTCTTTACCCTTGGCAATAAGCGCTGTCTCGTCGACCGGCCCGCCCGATGCGTCCTGGTCGAGTTCTTTCTGCAGCAGCGCGAGCTTTTCAGCCTTCCACTTATCGAAGTCGGCAGGCTCCATAACCTGAATCATGCCGAGCATGCCCGAGTGTTTGTCGCCGCAATATTCGTTACAGGTAATGACAAATTCGCCAACAGTTGTGGGTTCAAACCACAGGCGCGAGGTCAGGCCTGGCACAACGTCTTGTTTTACGTAGAATGCGGGGATAGTGAAGCTGTGGATAACATCGGTCGAAGTCATCTGCATCACGTACTTGCGGCCTTTCGCAACAACAAAGCGAACCTGGTCTTTTTGCAGTTCATCTTGTAGTTTATTCGATTTGATGCTGTCTTCGGTGGGGTTAACGTTCTTGCTGGTGAGCTTGATGCACTTTTCAGCGTTTGTTTTCGCGTTTTTTACGCAGTATGGGTATTTAATATCCCACAGCCACTGGCGGCCGGTAAGCTGAATGATTTCGCCGTCTTTCGGCATGTTGCGCAGTTTCACGAATGACGCGACGCCGTAGTAGAAGATGACGCCGAGAATCAGGGTCGGCAGCACAGTCCAGATGATTTCGGCTGTGGTATGGTGGGTGAGGTAAAGCGTTTGTTTGTTGGCTTCACCCTTGCGACGGCGGTATTTGATCACAAAGTAGATCAACACACCCTCGACGAGAATGAAAGCGACGAGGCTGATACCATTGATCAGGTCGGCGGCAAACTTGACTTCAGAGGCAACGGTCGATGCCGTGGGTGCATGGGTAATAAAACCCAGTGCTGCATGGATAAAACTCGTCATTACTTTCCCCTAATTCGTTGCTACGCTTTCGCGCGCTTGAGTCTTTCGCGGTACCAAAGCACCCCAAGCAGAAGAACCACCAGAATTAAGGTGGCAATACCGCCCAGGCGCATGACGCGCCAAGCCACCAAACTGTATTTGCGCTTCACCGGGTCAAAACTATAACAGGTCAACATTAACCTGTCGCCGATTGTTTTTGAAACCTTGCCGTCTGCCGCTTCGAGCAGCGCCAGGCGGTAATCGGTCTGAGCATATTCGACTCCATAGAGATAACGCGAAACCTTGAGGTCGGGTGTGGTAACGATCAGCGCCGCGGGGTGAACATATTCAACGTCTTTTTTGCGCGGGTTCGTCGACGTCTCTTTCAGGTAGCGAAAACCGATCGCTTTCGAAATCGCCGCGATATTCTCGATGCTGCCGGTAAAGAACCGCCAGTGGGATATATAACCGTCAAGGTTCTGGTCGGTCACCTGCGTTAATTTTCTGAGGTAGTTTTTCTGTTTCACCTGCGCCAGCTGGTGCTTTTCATCAGGGTGAAAGCTATACGCGACGACCAGGTAGTCCTTTCCCAGCGCATAGCGGTTCTCTTTTTCAATCGCCTGCAAAAGCCCATTCAGAGTAAGTGTACACAGGTGGGGGCAATTATAGTAAACTGGCGCTATAATAACAGGGCGTTTGCCGTCGGCAAGTTGACCCAACGTGACATTTTTACCATTTTCATCGACCAGCACAAGTTTTGACAGATCGCCGCCAATCTGCTCTTCGATCGTCACCTCGGCCGGAGGGGGTGTTTTGGCGATGGTATCATCGGCCGGCGGCAACGCCGTCCTTGGCGCCGCCGGCTCAGAGACGTCGTGTCTCCCCACCTGCGGCAACGCCGTCCTTGGCGCCGCCGGCTCAGAGACGTCGTGTCTCCCCACCTGCGGCAACGCCGTCCTTGGCGCCGCCGGCTCAGAGACGTCGTGTCTCCCCACCTGCGGCAACGCCGTCCTTGGCGCCGCCGGCTCAGAGACGTCGTGTCTCCCCACCTGCGGCAACGCCGTCCTTGGCGCCGCCGGCTCAGAGACGTCGTGTCTCCCCACCTGCGGCAACGCCGTCCTTGGCGCCGCCGGCTCGGAGACATCGTGTCTCCCGACCGCTGGCAGATCTGCAGAAAGCTGCGTGGCCGTCGAAATTAAGGCGACCGATAACAGAACTTGAGAAATCCTCATATGCACCAAGGCATGCCTGCGAAGCCGGTCAGGGTGAAACGAGTTTTTCAAATTTGCGATCTACTGCATGATCTTGAAAAATTCGAGCAGCCGCTTTTCCATAAAAGACGCCGACATGCGCAGGTTGAGCAGCATCGCACAGTGGCCGCCGGTCTCTGGCATTTCGAGTGTGAAGTTTTTACTCTTGCCGGCAAACCGCTGCGGGTAGCACTCGCGACTCAAGAACGGGTCATCAATGGGGTTGAGCAGCAACGCCGGCACCCGAATTGCATTCAATACCGGCAGCGAGCTACACTGCTGGTAATAAACCTTTTCATCGGGAAACCCGTTCCACGGGGCGGTGTAGTGGGCGTCGAGTTGGCCAAGCGTGCGAATACGTTTCGCGAATTTTTTGGTATCGATGCGGTAGCCGCGCCTGGTCGTTTTGGTATTGAACTTTGCATGAAAGTCGCGCAGAAAGCGTTTCAGGTAAAGGCGATTTTCTTTTGCTTCAATTTGCGCCTGCGAGCTGACGAGATCAACCGGCGCGCAGACTGCCGCGACCGACTGAATTTCTTTCGCGATAGTTTTACCTTCACGCGCAGCGTAGAGCAGCGTGAGGTTACCGCCAAGGCTAAAACCGGCGAGCCAGATCTTTTTGAAACCTTTCGCGAGTGCATGCCGCACGACCGCTGCGAGATCTTCGGTTCGGCCGCTGTGATAAAAATGCAGTGCCCGGTTCGGTTCGCCCGAACAGCCCCGCATATTCCATGCAACTGCCGAGGTGCCGGCAGCGTTTGCTGCGCATACTGTGTGCAAAATATATTTGCTGTGGCTCGAACCTTCCATGCCGTGGGTTAAAATCACGAGCTGATTATTTTTTGTACCCGGTTTTTTGCCGAATTCTTTTTGGTTGGCAAGCGACCAGTCAAGATCGACAAAATCACCATCGGCGAGTTCAAGCCGTTCGCGATAATACTGCACGCGAGGCCTTTTTCTCAGCAGCGCGCAGGCAACTGCAGTGACCCCCGAAAACCGGACAGCTTAACCTGCTGCCATTAGGTTCCTGTATTCAACCGGCGAACGCATCTTCAAGCCTTTATGGGGCGCATGATGGTTGTAGTCATGCATCCAGTCTGAAATCTGCGGCATTACTTTCCACGCGGATTCAAGGCGATTTATGTAAACGTAATCGCGCTTGAATGTTTTCACAAATGCTTCGGCCATACCGTTGCTTTCAGGGCTATAGGCAGGCGTCGTGCAGACTTGAAAGCCGATGGAAGATGCAAAATGAACCGTTTCACGGCTCGTGAATTGTGGGCCATTATCACTGAGCAGTTGAATGGTGTGTGGGCATTCAGCCTTGCCAAAGCGCTCTTCGACTGCACCGAGCAGCATGTCGCGAATGTTCAGACCGTCGATGCCGACGGTGCTGCTAAAGTGATTGATGACTTGCCGATCGTGGCAATCCAGAACAAACGCCACCCAGACGTGAGTGCCATCCCAGGTAAGCACGCCAAATATATCCATGCACCAGCGCACGTCACTTTTCGCCGTGATGATTCTGCCATCATGCACAAGGGTGCGACGGCTTGCAACTTTTTGCAGCAGCAACTGGTGCACCTTCATCAATCGGTAGACGCGCTTCTTATTCACGCGTGAAAAGCCTTGTTTTTCAAGGGTTTTGTTGAGCATTGCTGTCACGCGTCTATACCCGTAAGTCGGTCTTTCATCACAGATGCGTCGGATTTCCGGCAGTACTCGTTCATCTACCGTCTGGTCGGTTTTATTTCCGCGTCGTGAGGATTTCAAGCTTTCATAGAGGTTGGATCGAGATACGCGCAATACATCCGCTACCTGATTCACTCGAAACCCTCGATGCCGCGCAATGGCTTGTGCGAGATCAGTTTTTTTTCGCGTCCAATACGCACGGCTTCCTTGAGGATTTCAACTTCTTCCGTCTTACGACCCAAAATGCTCTCCAGCCGACGGATGCGCTCTTGGAGCTGCCTGACCTGCGATACGGGCAATACTTCCTCTTCGCTGCCAACAGCCGTCAGAGCGCCAGCCTCTTTCAGCTTTTTCCATTTGAAAATCTGCGTCGCTGCGATTCCATGTTTTCGGGCCACATACGACATGCTCATACCGGGCTGTTCGGCCTCTACCAGAATCTCCAGTTTCTCCGCGACCGACCATCTGCGCCGCCGCTGGACGGTTGTGACTAACTCTACCTTAGCCTTAGTACTATCATTATTCATATCACTACTCCTATGTCTTAGGAGCAGGATAAGGTGTCCGGTGATTTAGGGGGTCGCTACAGCAACCGTGTGAAAGTGAGGATTTCTAAAGAATCGCGGGCTTTGGTATGAAGACGTGATTACGGGCATCTGCTAGCAGTTTTCACACTGTTGTTTATATAATATAATATATATCTTAAATTATACAATAACAATAACCGTGTGGATATGTGGAAAACGCCTAAAACCCTTGTAAATATTATGTCTCCTCATATTTATCGATGAACTTTTTTGACATCTTACCCTGCAAGGCTCAACATGCTTGCTTAGCAGGCTCAAGAAATGTGCACGACTGTGGAATATTGCGGCCAGATTGTGAATAACCACGAATACGTGGGTTTTTGATTTATCTGCAACTTTCTGACCCATTGCGCAAAAGTGCTTTTCAGCCACTCGGCTGCTCCATGCGCTGATTTTATGAAGAAATTTCTTACGGTTCTCGCTTTGGTTCTGAGTGTTTCAACCAGCACCCTTTGCGGCGGGGCCAATGAAACCATAGCAACATTTGATGGCGGCAACGTCACCACGAAAGATGTTGAAAAAAACAACGAGCAAGAATTCTACGAAATTCGCCAGAAAGAGTTTCAGATTCGCCAGCAGGCCGCATTTGAAACCGCGCGCGAAAAAATCTTCGAAGCCGAAGCTAAAAAGCGCAATCTACCGGTAGACAAGTTTGTCGAAACCGAACTGGCTAAGCGGCGCGGCAACGTGACCGACGAAATGATACGCCAGTTCTACGAAAATAATAAACAGCGTATCAATCAGCCTTTCGCAATCGTGCGCGACCGCATTCGCCAGCAGCTGATTAATAACTCTGAAAAAGGCGCCCGCGACGGATTAACCTCTGAACTGTTTAAAGCATACAATTTCAAGTTTAACCTGCAAGAACCGAAACCACCGACACTGACAATCGTTAACGACGGCAAACCGTTCTGGGGTAAAGCTGATGCAAAGGTTGTCATTACTGAATTTTCAGACTTTGAATGTCCCTATTGCCGCCAGATGCAGGGTGACGTGCAGCGCCTTAAAGCCGAATATTCCGGTAAAATCAAATGGGTGTTCCGCAACTTTCCGCTCGACTTTCACCCACAGGCAATGCCGTCTCATATCGCCGCGCAGTGTGCAGGCAAACAGGCGAAATATTTTGAGTTTCAGACGAAGGTTTTTTCGATACCTTACAACGGCCGAGAACTCGATATGTCGCCGGCACAGCTCGACCGCATAGCGCAGAGCATCGGCCTCAATATGCAGGCCTACACACAATGTAAGGCCGACAAAGACGGCAAAGAGCGTGAGGCAATTGAAGCCGATATGCGTTATGCGCAAAAGATAGGTGTCAGGGGAACTCCCACTATCTACATCAACGGCGTTCTCTATCAGCAAGAACGTTCGTACGAAGCGATGAAGCAGGCAATCGACAAGCTGCTTGATTCGTGATAGGCAAGTCATGGTTCGACAAGCACTGCAAGCAGAGACTGCGTCTCACCATGACGATCGGCAGACCGCAAGGGCAATATTATTGTCACCCTGAGCCAGTCGAAGGGTGACCTGCACACAAAAATATGCGAGTCACTGTCTTAGGCAGCGGCACCTCGACTGGTGTGCCGATAGTCGGCTGCCAGTGTAAGGTCTGCACTTCAGCGGACGAAAAGAACCAGCGGCACAGGGCAGCAATTCTGCTCGAAGAAGATGGGCGCGTGCTGATCGATACCGGCCCCGACCTGCGTTACCAGATGCTGAAACAGCAGGTGCGTTCGCTCGATGCTGTTCTCTTTACCCACTTTCATTACGACCACCTCGATGGTCTGCCCGATCTTCGGCCGTTTACGTTTGATAACAAGGCAGAGTTGGTCTGTTATGCAAACCCGCAGACGCATGAAATTATTCTCAGCCGCTACCCGTATATTCGCGAGCGGGCAGTCTACAGCAACGTGCCGCACCTGAGCCTGAAGATATTTCCCGGCAATGAAGAAGACGGTTACGAAGAGCTCAAAATCGCCGGTATGAAAATTCAGCCGATTCGGCTGGTTCACATACCCAAGGCGGGGGTGTTGAGCACCGGTTTCGTGGTGAACCGTAAATTCGGCTATTTGACCGATTTTAAAGAGATCAATGCGCAAGACGAAAAATTTCTCGAAGGTCTTGAAGTCTTATACCTCGGTTCACCGATCGATAAACCCCACATGTCGCATATCAACCATGCAGAGGGGCTCGAGCTGATAGAAAAGTACAAGCCTGCACGGGGTTATATCGGTCACCTTTCGCACCAATACCTGCATACTGAACTACTCGAAAAATGGCAGGGTGTCGCCGAGCCGGCTTTTGACGGGCAGCAGTTTGTATTTCATTAAGCAGGCAGCGTAATCGCTGCATGCTTAAAATTTACCGTTCAAAGCGAAAACTTTTGCCTTCACGCTGGGCTGCTACCGATTCGGCAATTTGCCCGGTGCTCATGCAAATACCCTGGCCGGCAGCTTCGGCCTGCATTACTTCTTCACGGCTCAGCGTGTGGCCCCGCAGTAGCGGCAACGATAGCGCGATCGACTGCGGCGATGCCGAAGCAATCGCCCGGGCGCATGATAGCACTGCATCCTCAATTTCTTCGCTGGCGCCCACCTGGTTAAAGAGCGCCCTCAGGCGGATGTCAGACGAATTGTAGATCTTTCCCGTGAGCAGCATTTCGTTCAGAAGCGGAGTGTGGCCGAGGTGCGCCCAATGTTCTGCGGCCATGCCGGGGTTTAGCCCGATGCGCACAAAGTTCATACCGACTTTGCTGTTCGAAACCGCAAAGCGCAGGTCGCACGCGAGTGCGAGGCAGAAGCCGGCGCCGACGCAGGGGCCGTTGATGTGGGCAATGGTAGGCAGCGGCAGCGTGAACAATGAGAGATAAGATTTGTAGAAGTGCAGCATTGCCGCGGCAGATTCGGCCGCGGGCAGTTTTGTGAGTTCTATCAGGTAGTTCAGATCACCGCCGGCAGAGAAAGCGCGGCCGGCGCCGGTGAAAACCACGACACGGGCCGTAGACTTCTGAATAATTTCGGCAAGCTCAACCGCGCCCGCGGCCATGGTGGTGTTGAGCGCGTTCAGCTGGCTTGCATTGTTGAGTTCTACATGGCAGACACCGTTGCCGTCGAGCGTTGCTCTGAGCTGTTTGTGGTCATAAAGGGTTTGCATTTGCCTTGCCCATGAATAAATTCATGGGCAAGGCAGCAAGTTTTCCCGGGCTTATTCGGGCGTAGGTAGCGCCAGAGGCAGCTTTACACCATGTTGAAGACCGACCGCATCGGCAAGCTGCAGTACCTTCTCGGTTGCAATGTTACCCTTCGCGCCGGGCGAGAACGGGCAGCCGCCGATGCCACCAGCTGATGAGTCGAACTTACGAAAGCCGTTTTGCATACACCAGGTTGCGTTTTCTGCGGCAAGCCGATAGGTGTCATGAAAATGCCACCAGATTTTATCGTGAAAATTGGCGAGAAGTCCAGATGCCACTAGATCGGATACCTGTTTTTTCGTGGCCCGGCCAGTTGTATCGCCTAAAGAGATTTCATCTACCTGCGTAAAGAGCGGTACGAAACGCTTCAGATCATTTACTGCGTCCATCGTGCCTTCGTATGCGCAGTCGAATACGGTAGAGATATACAGCCGAGTCGTCATGCCGGCTGTGCGCGCGCGGTTGATCATAGGTGTAAGGTCTGCGAGCGACTCGGCGACGCTGCGGTTGATGTTCTTCTGGTTGAATGTCTCAGAAGTTGCTGTGAAGAATGCAATCGATTTGCAGCCGATCGCGATCGCTTGCTCAAGACCCCGCGGGTTCGGCACGAGCAAAGAAAATTCGGCTGATGCCGCAGCAGCTGTTGGTTGCAACGCAGAATAAACTTTATCTGAATCGGCCATTGTCGGTACCAGCTTGGGGTTGACGAGCGAGCCAACTTCGACCTTAGTGAGGCCTGCAGCGACAAGCTGCTCTACGAACGCGACACGCGCGGCGACACTCAGAATTTGCGCTGCTGACTGCAGGCCGTCGCGCGGGCCGACTTCGCAGATTTCAAGTTGCTTTGCGCTCATTTTGCCGCCTTCTTGCGCGCGCGGGCGGCCGCGAACACGAGACCTTGCGCATTGAGATCGATATCTAAGCCCAGCATTTGTTGTTCGGCCGCTGTGAGATTGATGCCACGCTCTGCCAACTGGCCCGCAAACCATGCTTCGATTGCAGAGCGCGCAAAGGCATAGGGTTCAGCAGAACCGGTGTCGCCGCTTTTCAGAGCCTCAAAAATCTTCTCAATCTGCGTCATGTGTTCGCTGAGCATCGCATGCCCGGCACGCAAATCACTCCACACCCCAAAATGTGTCGGGTATGCCTGCGCCGCGCCTGTCGCGACGATCTTTGCGTAGCTCGCGCGGGCTTCGGCTGCATCGAAATCGGTCGGCGAGGTTGAGGCGAATAAAAAGGGCCTTGAACCATGCTGCAGCATGGGGTAAGCGATGCCGAATGAATCGCCCGTGAAGATACTGTTTGTCTTGCGGTCGAGAATCACGAAGTGGTGGTTTGCATGGCCGCGGGTATAGATGAACTGCAATTCGGTGTCACCCACCTGCATCACCTCGCCGTCAGCGGGAATATAAACGCGTGACTCCGGTACAGGTTGAATTGTACCATAGAGCTTTTTGAACTCCGCTTCGCCATAGACCGATTGCGCGCTTTGCACGAGTCGTGACGGGTCAATCACGTGCGGCGCCGCACGCGGGTGGGCAATCACCGTTGCCTTAGGGCAATGCTCGAGCAAAAGACCGGTGGCTCCCGCATGGTCGAGGTGAACGTGCGTGATGATGATATAGGCGACGTCGTCAGGTTTGAAGCCGTTGTCTTTGAGCGCGGCGAGCAGCAGCGGCACTGCATGGTTCGTGTTGTTGTCGATGAAGCATGCCTTGTCGCCGCAGTGCAGCAGGTAGGCAGCTGCTACTTTAGGCATGACATATTCACAATCAATAGTTGTGGTCATGCGGCAGTGAATGTAGTTTTCGCGGGGCGAAAACCACATTCAGGGGACTACAGGCTTTCGCTATCCTGATCTGAAAGACTAAAGATGGCTTTTTCGCCCTCTTTGTAATGTTCGAAATCGTCTTCGTCGTCGACTTCGGCAATCTGCACGTTGCCCTTGATGACTTCGATTTCAAACTGGGGCTCACCTGAAGGCAAAGGTGACCCCATTTCTTTGAATTTCAGGTGTACATCCTGGTGGTTGTCTTGCGACATGCGCACCTTTGCTTTAAAGGGGCCGTTATTGACAATGACCGAGGCCTTACCCCTGTACTGCAGTTTAAAATGAGCTTCAGTGCCGGCGAACGCCACTTCTGAGCGAAATGCTTCGCCATTGCTCGTCTTGACGACGCGCAGACGCGAACCCTGCCCGACTGTAATTTCACCGATTTTTTTGCGCTTGCGCATGAAGTTCAGCGAAACACTTTTTTCGTGCGCATTCACTTCGCTGTGCATCGCGCTCTGGCCGCTCTCGTCTTCGATATGAATGCCGTCTTCGCCGAAAGGGTTCACCAGCAAGATGCCTGCCCCCACGGCGACGACGAGTGACGCCGCAACCGAAAGGTATTTTACTGAAGTGATACGGGTCCAGGCGGCAACGACGGGGCTAATCAGAGATGAGGATTTCTGAGGTTCTGTAACCGGCTTCAGCTGCGACAGTTTTTCGCTGTGGGTGTTCTGAAATTCGGCGATGGCAGCAATTCGTGCCTTTTCATTTGTGGGCAAAAGTTGCCCGGCTGCGTCGGGTATTTTATGGGTCGCGGCGGCGAAAAGCGTGTCGGCGAGCGTCAGGGTGTGCGCCTTCGCCTTGCGTGCGGTTAACGGTATTTTGCTGCTGCGCGCCATTTTTAGCTCTCAGACTCTGGTTTTAGGCCTTTGTCTTCTTGATGATGATACGCAATTATCGGCAACCTCGGACATAAAATTTCGCATCGAGCGCATATTCGAAAACGGCATGAGACATAAAACGCTCATCAATCCAACTCGATGGCTTCGATGCCCATTTTCTTGAGTTCAAGCTGAAAAAACTGAAAGAGCTGCGAGACGCGGCGCCGCAGGTGGCGGTCAGAGATACCCAGAGTCTCGGCGATCAAGAGCTTGGGTTTGCCCTCTTCGAGCATATGCAAGAGCAGAATGCCTTCGCCTTTTTTGTCGAAGCGAATCGCCAGCTCTTTGAGCGTGCCGCGCAGTTCGTGCCAGGCGCGGGTTTTCGCGTTCTCTTCGGGTGCTTCGATGCGGTCGAATTTTTCTTCGGTGAAGTGCGTGAGCTTCTTGCCTTTGCGAATATAGTCGATCGCGCGGTTATGGCACGAGCGGTAGAGCCATGACAGCTCGTCTTGTGTGCGAATCTTCTCTTCGCGTTTCTGCTTTAAAAAAGAAATAAAGACATCTTGCAGCACATCGTGCGCTTCATCTTCGCCGACGAATGTGCGCAGGTATTTGAGCAGCTGCCCTTTATGGTCTCTGAAGAGACTGTTTACGGAATCGTCAGCCACTTCGGGCATGAAGCAGTGTGAGGCAGCAAGTCATTGAGTAAACCAGATTCAAGGGCGTGTCAGATGCAGAATGTATTCTTGATTGCCGTGGCGACCGGTGATGGCTGCCGGCTGCACAGTTTCAGTGAGAATTCCGGCATTTGCAAGCCGTTGGCTGAAGGCGCTGATGAGCTCGCCCGCTCTATTCTGGTCACGTAAGATACCGCTATCGAGCAGCTCGCGCTCGGCGCGCGGCAGCTCGAATTGGGGTTTGAAGAGTACCAGAGCCTCGCGTCGCCTGGCTTTGGCCTTTAGCAGGTCAAACGCCAGAGGCAGAAGAGGCTCTATAGACGTAAACGACACGTCGGCGACAAACGCTTCGGGCTGTTGCCACAGATCTGCCGGCTGAATTTTTTTGAAATCGTAACCTTCGAGTACCTGCACGCGCGCATCGGAGCGCAGCTTCTGGTGTAGAAGGCCTTTGCCCACGTCAATGGCGGCAACAAACCTGGCCCCACGTCGCAGCAGGCAGTCGGTAAAGCCACCGGTCGAAGAACCGATATCCATGAAGCTGCGGCCTGTAACGGGAAACTGCAAGCCTTGAATGGCGCTATCGAGTTTTTCACCCGAGCGCGAGACAAATTTCTTGATCCCGCGTAGCCGAAGCTCGACAGTTTCTGCAACCGGGATTCCCGGTTTAGTCTGCGGGGTATCGCCGATCAATACCTTGCCTGCCAATATCAGGCCTTTTGCCTCACGCTCGCTGAGCGTTGGGTACGCGGCCAATAGCGCTTCGAGCAGGTTCATGCTCAGGCTTTGCGTTCGAGCAGGTATTTTGGCAGTTGCTGCAATAGGGGAGAAGAGGCAAACAGGGTTGAGCTCGTGTTCGCCAGCTGCATGGCCAGTTTTTCTGCCGCGAGTTTAGCCTGACCGAGCCCGAGCTCGCTGACGAATGTCTTCTTATTCTGTTCAGCGTCTTTGCCTGCCGTCTTACCGAGTGTCACAGAATCAGAAGTTGCGTCAATGATATCATCGGTGATCTGAAAAAGCATGCCCAACCCTCTGCCCCAGCGAACCGTTGCGAGACTGAGACCGCCTTGGGCGGTAAGGAGTGGCAGATTCAGGGCTGCTTCGATCAGGCGGCCGGTTTTCAGGCGGTGCAACCTTTTGACCGAAGACGGTTGTTGCTGCATGTCGAGGTATTGTCCTGAGACCATTCCCTGAGCGGCGATTGCGCGCGCGAAATAGTTCATGGCTTTGGGCTGCAATTCTGCGAGCGACAGCAGCTCGAATGCGAGCCCTTGCAGCAGGTCGCCGACCAGAATAGCTGTGCTCTCTCCGTACTTCTTGTGGCACGATGGTTGCCCCCGCCGCATGTCGTCGTTATCCATTGCGGGCAGGTCGTCGTGCACCAGCGAATAGCTGTGCAGGCATTCAAATGCGGCAGCGATGGCGAGCGCCCGGTTATCTTCAAGCCCGGCTAAGCGTGCTGTTTCGAGAGCCAGAATGGGACGAATACGTTTGTTGGCCCCTGAGAGTGCATAGAGCGTCGCTTCTTTGAGCAGCGGGGGCGCAGATTTGAGCGAGGTGCGACCCAGACGCAAAAAAAAATCCCGCTCAAAGCGGGATCTCTGGTTTTCGAGAAGTTCTCGCATCGGGTGCGATTGTACTAATTGGCGGTATGCCGCCAAATAGTATTGATACCTCTTTTACTGGCCTGCCAGCTCGAGGCCGCTGAAGAAGAAAGCAGCTTCGATCTTTGCGTTCTCAACTGAGTCAGAACCGTGAACCGCGTTCTCACCCTTTGACTTGGCGTATAGTTTGCGAATGGTATTGGGTGCAGCTTCTGCCGGGTCGGTAGCACCGATGACATCGCGCCAGTGTTGCACGGCGTTATCGCGTTCGAGAATTGCTGCGACCACAGGGCCCGACGCCATAAACGAGCAAAGTTCGCCGTAGAACGGGCGTGCCGCGTGCACGCTGTAAAATTGCTGCGCCTGCTCAAGGCTGAGGCGAACGCGTTTCATCGCGCGAATCTTGAAGCCCTCTTGTTCAATGCGCGCAAGAATCTTGCCGCTGTCGCCCGAACGGACACCGTCGGGTTTGATCATGATTAAAGTAAATTCTTTTTCAAACATGGGTTAATAATGGTGTTTGAGACATGCCGTCAATCTGATGGATTGTCACAATTGGCTTTGACATCCGCCGCAGGCTATTCAGGCTTGGCTATGAAACACATGAAAAGATTCTCGGTATTTATCGCGGTCGTCTGGCTCGTTGCCGGCAGCTGGGCCGATGCGCCGACGGAGTTCTCACTCGACAAAGACAAAAACGGCATCAAAGTCTACACGCGCAAGATCGAAGGCTCTTCGCTGAAAGAGTTCAAGGGCGTTACGGCGATGAAAACCTCACTGGCGAGCCTCGTGTCGCTCATGGATGACACCGACGCGCTGCCGAAATGGCTGCACGACTGCACCTCTGCCAAACTCGTGCAGAATATCAACCTCTACGAGCGCATCACCTACACAGTCATCAAGGCGCCATGGCCGGTTTCTGACCGTGACACAGTTTCTTACAGCAAAATTGTACAAGACCCGAAAAGCAAGGTTGTGACCATCTACCTCAAAGGCATGGCGGATAAATACCCTAAACAAAGTGGTAAGGTGCGCGTGCCTTCGATGAAAGGTTTCTGGCAGTTTATACCGAGCAAAAGCGGGTACGTGACCGTGATTTACCAGCTGCACTCAGACCCGGGCGGTTCGATTCCCGATGCGCTTGCAAATTCGACAGCGACGGATATTCCCTACAACACGTTGCTGAACATGCACAAGATCATTAAAGACCCCAAGTACCAGACTGCGAAGATCGCGCAGGTGAAAGAACTGAATTAATTTCAGTTGCGCGAGGCTTTGCCTCGCGCGATAAATGCCAGGTAAAGTTTTGCAACTTCACCCGGCGCTTCGACCTGCGGGTAGTGCCCGACGCCGGGCAGTGATTGCAACTCGGCGCGCGGGTTTCGTTCTGCAAATGCTGCGGCGAGGTGTGCACCCGAAATCGGGTCGAGCGGCCCGTTGATCATCTGCACGGGTATCTTGGTCTGCTCCATGGCGGTCACCCAGCGCTCGCGGTGTTGGCGGCGATCTATCATGTAGTGCAAGAGATGTGGTATCACACGGCGGCCGCGGTTCATTTCAATGAGCTGCCAGAAGGCTTCGATATCCGCCTCGCTCGCTTTGTTTTCTCCGAAGATTGAGTCGAAAGTTTTGCGCAGTTTCTTTTTGGTGAAGAACCGCGCGAGCAGCGGCCCGAGTCGCGTGAGCATCAGTTTCTGAATCAGCAGCGGTTTGTGAAATTCGGGATAGAGACCGCCGTTCAGAAAACTGACCGACAGAATCGGTTTCTTTTTGCCAACCTGGCGTGCGAGCAGCTCTTGCGCAACCGAGACACCGTAGTCGTGCGCGAGCACATGGTAGTTTTTTATGCTAAGGTGCTGCATGAGGGCGACAAAAATGTCGGCCTGCTCAACGATTGAATAGTCATGCGGCAGGGGCTTCGCAGAAAAACCAAAGCCGAGCATATCGGCAGTAATGACCGAGTATTTTTTCGCGAGCTCACCCCAGATGGGTGCGAAGTCGAAAGACGAAGTGGGAAACCCGTGAATCAGCAGCACGGTGGGTTTTCCGCGTTTCAGAGATTGGCGGTAGAAGATATTATGTGAGTGGAATTCAAAAATTGTACCGGAAGAAAACCAGAGTTTTGGTTCAGATAGCATCTATTTCTTTCTAAAGAATTCTATGATTCCAAGGAGCCTGCCGCTGATGCCGAGAATCAAAGTAACAATCTCGCTCATGGCTCGAAACTCACGATACGTTTGCAGCAGCGCTATTGTTGTGGCAAGGATCATCACAGCAAGAAATATGAGAACCTTGCCGCTCGACGGACGACTTAGCCGGCGTGGGCTTCTTTCTGCGCGTGTGGCTTAACTTCAACCTGGGTTACAGGGAAACGAGATTGTATATCTTTAGAAACATTTTCGCTGATGAGCTTTGCAATACCGACACTCAGAAGATACAGCCCTGAAGCCAGAGAGAGTGTGACACCTATCAGCATAAGTAGGCTCATAGGTGTAGATTATATCCGGTGAATTGGGTCGCCCAGTTTTTTACTATTTCCCGATCGCCTGCACAACCTTTTCAGCCCCGTCTTTGAGACCATCAGCCACTTGCAGCGGAATACCGCTTTTGAGCAGAATTTCTTTCGCTTCTTCGGCGTTCGTACCGGCCAGACGCACAACGAGAGGCACGGTGATTTTCACATTTTTGGCTGCTTCGATAATGCCATTTGCGATGCGGTCGCATCGCACGATACCACCGAAGATGTTCACGAAGATCGCCTTCACGTTCGGATCAGACAGAATAATTTTGAATCCGTTGGTGACGGTGGTGACGTTGGCTCCGCCGCCAACATCCAGAAAGTTTGCCGGTGACGCGCCGGCGTACTTGATGATGTCCATTGTGCCCATCGCGAGGCCCGCGCCGTTCACCATGCAACCGACTGTACCGTCGAGACGCACGTAGTTGAGATTGTACTTCGACGCCTCAACTTCGAGCGGGTCTTCTTCGGCTTCGTCGCGCAGGCCAACCTGGTCGGGGTGGCGGTATGTGGCGTTGTCGTCAAAGTTCACCTTCGCGTCGAGCGCCATGACCTTGCCGTCTTTGGTTGAAATGAGCGGGTTGATTTCCATCAGCGAGCAGTCTTCGCCGTCGTAGCAGTTCCAGAGTGCGATCAGAATGTTAATTGCCTGCTTCGCCATATCGCCTTCGAAGCCGAGGCCATATGCGAGACGCGACGCCTGAAAGCGCTGCAGGCCGAGTGCGGGTTCAATCGTTTCTTTCAGAATTTTTTCAGGGTGTTTTTCTGCGACTTCTTCGATATCCATACCGCCTTCGGTTGAAACCATCATGACGGGTTTTGAGAGCCGGCGGTCGAGAGTGATGCCCACGTAATATTCGTGCAGAATGTCAGAGCCTTCTTCGACGAGAATGGTCTTCACGAGCTGGCCTTCAGGGCCCGTTTGCGGGGTTTTGAGCATCATGCCGAGAATCGCCTTCGCATGCGCTTTCGCCTCATCGGCCGACTTTGCGAGCTTGACGCCGCCGCCTTTGCCACGGCCACCCGCGTGAATCTGGGCTTTCACAACAGCGACGGATTTACCCAGTTTTGTATAGATCGCGCCTGCTTCATCTGCAGTCGTTGTCACGACGCCGTTCGGCACGGCGATGTTGTACTTGCGAAAGATTTCTTTGCCCTGATATTCGTGAATCTTCATGGCGGATTGACCATAGTAAGGAAACAGTGGGTCAAGAAGAAGGCAAGGGCGCAGGGTTTATTACGGTCATTCCCGCGGAAGCGGGAATCTTGCCCCTGTTTATATGGATATTGAAAAAGATTTGTGGCGGCTCGACTTACCTTGCCACCGAATTAATTCGGTGGCAAGGTAAGATTCTCACGGACAGGCGGCTGAACATGAGCCAATGGACACAGGCGTGGAAATGCCTGACGAAACTATATAGGTGCCACATGGGGCAGCAGTTTCGGGAAAGCCATCAGCGTTAGTATCGGTGGCATCGCAGGTGCCGGCTGTCGAGGTCGTTAAACAACGCCTTTTATCACACATGCGGTAGACATCATACGAGCCAGGCTGCAGATTCGCAATAGTTGTATTTGTGCCTGCCGTTGCAGCATGGGGTAATACTGAAACAGGTGTTGCATACGCTGTGCCCGCTGGCATTACCGCAAAATATTCGCCGCTGGTTGCTGTACCGCCGGTGATGTTGATGCTGCCCACCTTCGCCGGTTGGTAAGTACGCGCGGTCATGAGCATCGCACCGCCCATACGGTTCAGGTTTGTCAGGTCGTTAAACTTGTGGTCTACATTCCAATCCGGTGGGCCTGCAAAGATGAATGCGCCATTGCTTGCCGAGGTCGCTGTGGTTGAATCATTTGTGATTTGGGCGACGTGCACCATCATCATGTTATGTATGGCGATGCGCACTTCCATTACGTAGGGTTCTTTGTCGTGAACTATTTGTAGGGCGAGATCTTTGCGCTGCAAGGGGAACATCAGGGGTTCCGTTGAAGTGGCACCGTAAGGGTTTTGCAGGTAGCTTTCGATGTCGAATGCATAGATCGTTCGGTTATCGAACGCGGCGGTGACGGCTGATTTTGCTGATGCTTCGCTGCCATTGTAGTATGAGCCATCGCCATTGAACCGTGCGGAGGGGGCGACAGTGAATCGCCTGAAATAGATGCCCAAGTGGTTAAATGTGTCGAACGGAACGTCAACCGCTGGGTAAGTGAAACCGCCATTAAAAAAATCAGCCAGACGGCCGATGCCATTCTGGTCCCGGCAGTTAGCCAATGAGCGGCCATCCGCCGTATCATAATTTGAGCACAAGAGCTGTCTATCAATAGCGAATTGGTTCCAATAATCGCTGATAGTTTGGCTCGATGATTTTCCCTGACCTTTTGCGAGGCGTATTTCAGCGATGTCGATGTAATATTTTAAGTCAGATGGCTTTATTGCATTCGCAAATAACGCAATATCGGGGATCGTTGGTTCAGGAGGTGTTGGCACCAATGTCAAGTTAGAGCCCGTTATTCCTGTTGCTGTTATCACATCATCTTTGCGAATATTCGCGGCCAGGTTCGCATCCGTGAACCCCAGCGGATAAGGATTGTTGCTCTCGTAAGTGCCCAGAACTTTCAACGTAATGGTATTGTTGATGAGGTCAGAAAGCGGTAACTCACCTGTGCAGTTTGCAAATGCGGTGATGAGCAGAAGAGAGAAAAATCCCCCTTTGGCCCGGCGTAATGGTTGCAAATTGTCAAAATTTTTCATTTGTGTTATCTGCTGAGGTTGAAGTTCACCATGAGGCCGAAGTTCAAGAAGTGCGCGTTATGGATTTCGTAGTTGGGGTTATTGGGCGGCGGACTCAGGTACTGTTCGTAAACGAAGAAATAATCGGCGCGCACGCCGATGTTGATGAGCCTGCCAGCGGGAAACGAAGTTTCAAAGCCGAGGTAGCCTGCGGGCAACCAATTTTTTGAGCCTTCGGGGTAATTGCGCAGAAAGTTGCCGCCGCCACCCACCTTTACATAAAACGAGAGTGGCAGGTTGATCGGCAGAGTGTAGACGAGTGCACCATAAACAGGAATCGAGTGCAGTCGCGCAACAGTGCGCGAGGTGTAATAGCTGTAAGAAAAACCAATTTCAGTGCGCAGCGTGTTGGTCGGCAGATTGCCCCGAAAGAACAGACCGCCGCCGAGGCTGGTGGTGAGTACATCGGCGATGCGAGTATTGGGCACCGGGGTAACCGGGCCGAACCAGAGACCGAGCTGAGGCTTAAAACGCCACTGTTCGCTCTCGACTTGTGCAGAGAGAGCGCCGGTCGTCAGAACAAGCAGGCAGATATGGCGTAGGGTTTTTGGCATGAAGAACAGGCGCGGCATTCTGATATCACCGTCTGAAACCCGGCCTGAAACGTCGCGTCAACCGATGTGCGCATTACGACCTGCATTTAACTTGACGGCAAGCGTTCGTTTGCGGAGTTTCCGGGTATGCAAAAACCGAATACGCTGTTGCTCATTCTGGCAATCGTTGTGTTGCTGCTTTTTCTGCCGGCCGGTACTTTCTCATTTCTTATCGGCACAGCATGGCAGATCACGAAGATCGTGCTCGTACTTGTTGCGATCATTATTATCATTGCTTACTTTCGTAAGAAGAAATAGACTCATTACGATACCATGATGCGTTCTCTGCGATTGCTGTTCTGTTTCGCTTTTGTTGCCACCGCCGTGCATGCGGGCGAGGGCCTCGAATACATGCAGAACATAATCAATAGTTTTGAACAGCTGCGCGGCGAACTTGCTGAAGACTTCTCAGCAGAGAAGCGTAAAGATGTTTCGGCGCGTGCACGCGACCTGGCGTTGCAGATTCTCGACATTAAAGAAATCGGCAAACTTGCGCTCGGTTCGTATTTCAACAAGCTCAACCCCAAACAACAAGAAGACTTTCTGGGCTTGTTTCACGAGCTGATGGCAAATCGCGTAGTTGAGGCTAATATTCCCTCGCAAAAGGTAATTACCGGTAAGATACCCATTGAGATAATTTCAGAGCGCGTCGAGACCGATGACACCTTTGGCAAAGAAGCGTTGATTGTGAACACGAAAGTGCCGCATCGCAAACAAAGCTTTAAGGTGGAGTTCTATTTATACCGGTCAGACGACGGTCTGAAACTCTACGATGTGCACATCGACGAGGCTTCTACCCTGCTCGACTTTCGCAACCAGTTCTCATCGATCATCAAGAAAAAGGGTTACAAACACCTGGTGAAGTTATTGCGTGAACGTATTCAGCGCATCAATAAGTAGATTCGGCGCAGCAGCGCTCGCGCTGTCAGCTGTTGCTTTCATACCGCTTCACGCAGAGAAGCCGATTCGTTTCAGCGAAGGGCTGACCCAGCTCTTAAAGAACAACGCCAAGATTCTGGAGAGCAAGGCGCAGATTCTCAGCTATTCGGCTTACCAGACCGAAGCCTCGGCGATGGATTATCCGACGCTATCGCTTTTAACCTTTGTGGCGCCGATTTTTGAGTCGCGCGGCAACGCCGCCGCAAGCCAAGATAACTTCAACAAGTGGGGGCCGTACATTCGCGGCGAGCTCACGGTGGTTTACCCCGTCTTCAGTTTTGGGCGCATCGCCGACGCGAAACAGGCAGCGGCCTCTGCCGTCGAAGGGGCGCGGCAGTTGCATGAAAGCCAGATCAACAAAAGTATATTCGATTACAAGCAGTTGTACCTGCAGATTATTCTGCTGAACCGTTACAAAGCGGTTCTCGACGATGCAGGCGAAAAGATGCGCGCTGTTTTGTCGCGTGCTGAAAAATTGTATAAGAAGGGCACCGGTGAGGTACAACGCAAAGACCTCACGAGGCTGAAACTCTTCGCGCTCGAGCTTGAACGTTTTGGCGCCGAGTGGCTCGCCAACAAGAAGAGCGCCGGGCTCGCGCTGGGGCATTTTCTCGGCGAGCGCGAATCGTTGCTCGTGCTCGAACAGGATTTTCCGCGTATCGAAGATGCGACGCGCAGCCTTGAGGCTCTTATCGCCGAAAGTCAGGAAAAAAATCCGGAACTCAAGGCGGTCGCTGCGGGTTTACGGGCCAGGCGGCACCAGGTAGAAATGGAAAAAGGTGGATATCTGCCCGTGCTGTTTCTCGCGGGCCGTTCTGAAATCAACTACACTGACCTGCGCGATTCTCAGCAGAGTTCGTATGCATTCGACCCCTTTAACCGAAACTGGTTTGCCGTCGTGTTCGGTGCCAAGTGGGATATCGACTTCGGCAACACAAAGGCCAAGGTACAGCGGGCGCAGGCCGAGCTCGAGAAGATGCAGGCCAAACAGAGCGAGGCGCTCACGGGTCTGCCGCTCAAGGTCGCCATGGCCATGTGGGAATTCGAAAAGTTTAAATTTCAATCCGAGATTGTGCAGTCTAAATATAAAGAAGCAAATAAATGGGCTCTGTCTGAGATGACCGCCTATACGACGGGCACCGGCAGCGCCAAAGATCTGATCGAGGCGCTCGGTGCACAGCTGATGACTGAAAAAGAATCAGCCGAAATGGAGTATAATCTTTGCCTCGCGGCGGCAAAGTTGGCGATGGAAATCGGCGATCAAAATACTCTAGGCCAGTGGCGGGAATAAAAAGCTGATTCGGCAGCGCGGGTAGACATTAGAGTTATCATGAAGAAGGCGAAATTTCTTATCGGTTTGGCGTTGGTGCTATCGGCAGGTAACTCGGGTGCGTTCGCGAAAAGCAAAGAACTGATTCTCGGCGAAAAGGCATATTCGCGCGGCTCGTTCGATGCGGCGAAGCAGCATTTCGAACAGGCAATCGATAACGGCGATGAATCGGGTGACCCGAGACTTTATATCGGCCTCATTCTCGAATCGCGCCGACAATACGCAGAGAGTATTCCGTACTTTCGCGCTGCGGCGGAGCGGCCGATGCAAAAGAAATTCAAAAAGGTCGCTTATTGGAAACTAGCTATTCTCTACCGGCAGGCAAAGCAGTATCCCGAATCACTGCGCTATGTCGAAAGGCTTGAAGAACTCGGTGAGAAAAGCGAACTCTTCGAAAAAATTCGTATGGAAGCTGAAGGGCACCATGGCGGAGGCAGTTCAAAAGGGTATTCAGACGTCAAAAAGGCTGTGGTGCTTGAGAAACAGTACAGGGAGAAATCCTCACAAGGCGCTGAAGCAGGTGAGTTGTGCGAAATCGCAGATTCGATCATCGCAGCTTACACCGCGGCGATAGCGGCAGACCCCCGCTGGAAAGAATACCGTTTTAAGATTGCGCTTTACCACGAACGCTGCAAGCGCATGGGCGAAGCTGAGCGCGTTTACGCCCAAATCTGGGATGAAGCACGTGACCCGGCAGCAGCTTACAAGCTTGGTCTTTTGGCGCGCAAGCGCAAAGATTACAAGTTGGCGCTGAAGTTCTTCGGCGGAGCGCTGGAGAACCCGCCTGAAGATCTGCAGATGCGTTTCTATATTCATTATAACGCAGCTCAGGCACATTATGCGTTGGGCAACCTTGCTGAAGCATACGCACACGCCAGGCCGGCGCGCCGTCTGTCGGGTGAAATCGAGCTGAAGAAAAAGACGCAGCAGGCGCTGCGCAGACTCTATTGTCTCGCGAAAATTTCGAAACGGATTCACGAAGAAGACTATTGCCGGTTCTCTCAGAAGACAGAAAGCAAGATGTTCATGAGCCTCTATGCGATGAAACGCGCGCTCGCGGAGAACAACAGCGCAGAAGCTGCGCAGCACGCCGTGCAGATATATGCGGGCGATACCGTAGACGATGACGAATCGGGTGCAAGTCTACCAGCTTATGCCCTGTCAGATCTGCCGGTGGCTGTGGGTGTTCTGTTTAAAGAAGAAAAGTATCGTGCCGTCATCGAGCTCACATCAAAATTCAAGACGCAGCTTCAAGATCTGAAAGACACCAATGGCTGGCGCGCAGTTTCGCATTTTGCCCTAAAAGAATATGGTTCAGCTCTGGTTGAGTTTGACAAGATCAAGAACCCATCGCCGTCGCAGATGAATTTGCACCTCATGGCGATGGCGCATATGGGCGACATTGCAGGCATAAAGAGCAGGGGTAGAGTCTATCTGAAAGACCCGCGCGCCCGCAAGAAACTCACGGAGAATTTTCGCAAGATGCGGCTATATGAATCACTGCGCCGCGAACCTGATTTTGAAATCTGGTTGAACGAAGGTGCGGGCGCCTCATTGCCCGAATAGATTCAGCACATTGGCTTTTTGCCCTGCTTCGAGTCTTTCACAAAAGCGGGCAGCATGTACCGCGGAATCAGAGTCTTGAGTTCGCTGTAAATGCGCATTGCTTCTGCATCGGTCACCTCGAAGTGAGCGGAGCCGGTGACGCGATCGAGTTGATGCAGATAATAGGGCTGAATTCCGGCGTGGTGAAGAGCATCGCAAAGAGCGGCTAGACTTGTGGCATTGTCGTTGACTTCGCGCAGCAAAACCGATTGTGAATAACAGGCAATACCCAACGCACGCAGATTCTGAACGGCGGCGCGCGCCGAGTCGCTGATTTCAGCCGACGTGTTGATGTGCAGCACAAATGCAATCGTCTTCTGCTTAAAGTTGCCGATTAGTTCTGCAAGGGCGTCGAGATAACGCTGGCTTAAGAGCCCTGGTGATGTGGTGAGTGCGCGCGTGTGCAGGCGCAAATACCGCACCGAATCGATTTGCAAGAATGTCTGCGCTCGGGCAAGAAAGTCAGACGGGGTTAACATGAGAGGGTCACCGCCTGAAAAAATGATTTCGTTGATGGCATTGTTGCGGCGCAGGTAATCTGCGATGAGGTCGAGCGCAGTGGGCTGGTGACCTTCAGAGAGCAAAGTCTTGCGCTTGCGGGTGCAATAGCGGCAATATACCGGGCACTCATCTGTCGTGAGATAGAGCAGCTTGTTCGGGTATTTATGTATGACATCGGCAAAAGGGTGTATATCGCTGTCATCTTCGCTCAGTGGGTCGTCAGAATACCCGGGCGCATCGACAAGCTCGCGTACATCGGGCGTGAATTGTCTCAAGAGCGCTGCTGAATCCAGGTCATTGAGAGTAGCGGCGTGTTTTTTGATATGAGGAGCGATACGCGTTCTAAAACGGCGCGAGAGTTCTTGGGTAGACGCAGCTTCGGGCGCGGTCATTAGAACAGTAAGAGCGGCTTGAATACCTTCGCCACAATCTGGTTACGCGAAAAGATACCATGAGCGCGCGAATCATTTGTGTTTAAGTGATTGTCGTTCATGCAAAAGATAAAGTTCGGGCGCACTTCTGTTTCAGGCATTTCATAACTCAAATCGCGCGCATCGCTGGTCCGGGGCAAAAGATCGCGCGCGACTGAGCCGTTGATCTTGAGTTTGCCCTGTGCTATCTGAACGCGGTCGCCGTCTGCAGCCACGATGCGGCAGAGCAGTTCAACATCGGCGCGCGCAGATTTGATGAGCACGACATCGCCGCTCACGGGCGTCGACAGCCGTGAATAAACAAAGTAGCGCCGGTCTCCCGGCTTAATTTCGGGCGACATTGCGTCGCTGGTGACACTCAACGGATAGAAAAACAGTTGGCGCAAGATAAGTTGAATCAAGACTGCAACCGTAACGACGATTAGTGATGCGAGCAGAAGACCACGCCATTTTTTATTCGAGCCTTTGCCCGATGCCCGATAATGTTCGGCTTTGCGAATCACCTGCGGGAAATACGGTATTTCAGGCTGCGCGTCAAATCTTTAGCCGTCGCCCATGCGGCAGGGTTCGCGGAATCGGCAGGTAAGAATGCCAGGCAAAATCTCTCTAAATCTTGGGGGTGGCGCCGCGCGGGGGTTCGCACACGTGGGTGCAATTCGCGCACTGGTCGAGAACGATATACATTTCGATCTGCTGGTGGGCATCTCAATGGGTTCAATCGTCGGCGGTATCTACAGCGTGATGCCCGATGTCGACTTTCTCGAAAAGCGGCTGAAGCAGCTCGTGGCATTCGAAGCGTTCAAGAACTCCGTGGTGGGCACCTGGACTACAAATCAAGATCCGAATTCCAAAGGTTTTGTGCATCGTGCGCAAAAGCTTTTCGCCGGTACGAATATCTTGCGGCGAATCTTCACCGCCCCGGGTGTTCTTACTCCTTCAGATGTGCAGAGCGTTATGTACCCGTTTATCGCCGACGTTACGTTTAACGCGACGGCAATACCCTTTGCCACCGCCGCTGTCAATATTCGCAACGGTGAGCTGCGCGTCTTTCAGGGTTCAGACCGGCTGCGCGATGCAGTCATCGCATCGGCTTCGATGCCGCTGATATTTCCCCCTGAGCGCATCGGCAAAGAGTGGTATGTCGACGGCGGGGTTCTCGACAAACTCGGCATCGAGACGGCTGAGCGTTTGGGTGCGACGAGGTTCATCGTGGTCGATGTGTCAGACGAAAAATTACCCGACAATATTCCGCGCAGCGGATTCGATGTGATGCTCAAGACAGAAGAAATCGCGTCTGAGCACCGGCGTATAATACAGCTGCAGAAGGCCAATCTGGTTGTGCGCCCGATTCGCGGCAACTACCACTGGGCCGATTATTCGGCCGCCGATGAATTCATCGCTATGGGTTATGAGGCAACAATGGAACAGATCGGCGAGATCAGGTCGATAGCAGCGAATCGCCGCCTTTTCGGTTTTCTCTCGCGCTCCTGACCGTTTTGGCCCTGGGCAGGCCGTTTTTCAAATGTGTTTGCCTTGCCGTTTCACACTTTCATCGAGCCAAATGCTTTCGCTATTCAAGAAAAAAGAAAAACCCACATTCACTGCGGTGATACAGAGTATGGGCAAGACAGTGACGGTGAAACACCGCCAAACCCTGCTCGAGGCCGCACTCGAAGCCGGTTTAGATTATCCTTTCAGCTGTGGCGCAGGCAGCTGCACGACCTGCAAGACAAAACTCATTCAGGGTGAATATAAAGACCTTTCAGATATGTCGCTGGTCTTGACCGAAGATGATCTGAAGAAGGGTTATATTCTCGCCTGTCAGGCGATACCCAAGTCTGACCTGATCGTCACGCTTGAACCCGATGAGTCAAAGGAATATTCGGGTGAAGTCAGCGGTTACCGTAAACTCACGCACGACATCATCGAAATCAAGATCAAACTCAGCGAGAAGCTGCGGTATACCGCCGGCCAATACGCCGATCTGGCCGTTGCAGGTGTGAAGGGTTCAAGATCATATTCATTCGCCAGTGCGCCAGGGGCGGGCGGTGGCAATGTTGAGGTCGCGTTTCACCTAAGGCTCGTGCCAAACGGTGAAATGACCACGTGGTTTCACGAGAAAGACCGCACCGGTGAAAAAGTGAAGCTGCGCGGCCCGCGCGGCACGTTCGGCTGGCGCGAAGAGAAGAGTAACCTGCTGTGCATTGCGGGTGGCAGCGGCATGGCACCGATTCGCGCGATGCTCGAAGACGCGGCCCAGAAGAAAATGACCAAGCGTATCGTCTATCTATTCGGAGCGCGTACACAAAAAGACCTGTATGCCCTCGAAGACATGGAGAAGATCAAAAAGCAACTCGGCGCAAATTTTGAGTTCGTGCCGGTTCTTTCTCACGAAGACGCCGGCTCAAACTGGAAGGGCGCGCGTGGCCTTGTAACAGAATACATAGGCAAACAAAAGCTCGACTTTGCCGACACGGCTGCATTTCTCTGCGGCCCGCCAGGCATGATCGATGCCGCGATTGTGTCGCTGGCAGAAAACGGTATTGGCAAAAACGATATCTTCTTCGACAAGTTCACCGACAAGAGTCACGTGAACAAATAACTGACAGGTTTCTGAAAAGTAGCCTGTCAGTTGCTTAATTCGGTGCGCAGTTCGTCTCGCAGGCGGGCTGCCTCTTCGTAATTCTCGCGGCCCAGTGCGGTCTTGAGCATTTGCTGCAAGACCTCGCTGCGTGAAAGAAATTTCACTTTCTCAAGGGTTGTCTCTTTAGTCTCTTTTGGGCTCTTCTTCTTTTTTTCGCCAAACTCTTCGAGAATCGCCTCGAAAAAGTCGTCTCTATCATCGGCGGTCAAGAACTCGTCGATGCTGCCTTCGCTTGCCGTGCGCAGCGCATCAGCATCGGCTTCGCGCAGCGTCGTCGGGTCAATGGCGGTGCGATCGTAGACATGCTCAGCGACGTAAATGGGCGACTTAAAACGAACTGCCAGGGCAATAGCGTCAGAGGGGCGTGCATCGAGCTCGAGCAGATTATTCTCAAAATGCGACCCAGTGACATAAACACGCGCGAAGAACGTGCCGTTATGAAAGTCGTTAATGAAGACTTTAGTCAGCGAACCACCCGCAGCTTCGATAACCGAGCGCAGAAGATCGGCCCCCACAGGGCGCTCCAGTTTGTCGTTCTGCAGAACAGTTGAAATTGCGTACGCTTCAGACGGGCCGATAAAAATTGGTATAATTTTGTCTTTAAATTCGGGCGTCACAACGGCGGCATACCCCATAGGGGTGATGGCAATCTCGCGGACGGCAGCGGGCATCATGCTTGAAACCTCGAAATAAATATGTTTCTGTAAAGCTATTTTTGCTTTTTCATGGCTTTTTAATTGTCAGGCTATGCAAAAAACCGAGGCACACTAATGCAACGAATCGCTGTGGTGGGTGCCGGTATCTCGGGTCTCAGCCATGCCTATTACCTCAAGAAGAAGTTTCCACAGGCGCACGTGGCACTCTTCAACGGGCAAAAACCGGGAGGCAATATCGCCACCGAGCAGCACGAGGGTGCGACGCTCGAGCCAGGCCCTGATTCGTATCTCGATCGCAGCGGGCTTTTTAACCAGCTGATAACCGAGCTCGATATTAAAGACAAGTTGCTTTTCGAAGACAAGAAGAGTGCGAAGCGTTACATTCTTAAAGACGGTTATTTGGTAGCAGCTCCGAAATCACCGGGGGGATTCATAACGACATCGTTATTGTTCTTTCCTGAAAAAATCCGCATTTTTCTGGCGATGCGCCGCAAATTCTCCCTGTGGCCAACGATTACGCTTTTCGATGCTGCCCGCAATGTCCTGGGCTTTAGTGCAGCGGAATACCTTGCCTCACCTTTTGCCCGCGGCGTTTATGGCAGCGAAGCAGAAGACCTGGAGTTTTCATCGGTGTTTCCGCAGCTCTTTGGTAAGATAGTGGCGGCGCCGCGCCTCAAGAATGCACTCAAAGAATATATGCTCGAGCGCAAGAATTTCTGGCAGGGCGAACTCGGTGAGGTTAAGTTCGAAAAGGGTATCTACTGCTTTAAGGGCGGCATGGTCACCTGGGTTGACGCCTTCGTCAAAAAGCTGCAGGCTATGGGTGTAGAGTTAGTCAACGAGAAGATAGCGCGCGTGCAGACTGCCTCAGGGGGCCAGCTGCAGCTCAGCTCTAAATCCCGCCAGTTTGATGCATTTGACCACATCGTCTCGACGATTGGTACAGCCGATGTTGCCTATGTGCTCAGAGACTTCGACAAAGAACTGGCGAAAAAGGTAGCCGAGCTCAAGCATTCGCCGATCAATGTCGTCTATTCGGGCTACAATCGCAAAGAGTTCTCATACGCTGGTTATGGCTTTCTCGTGCCGCGCAAAGAACGGGCTTCGATTCTAGGTTCGATATTCGCAAGCAATGTTTTTCCCGGGCGCGCACCCGACGATATTTTTCTCACCAAGACGATGATCTCGGGCGAGAGCGATCTCTTCAAAGATGCGGAGTTGGCATCTTTGGCTGAAGAGTCTCTGGCGCGTGTCATGAAGGTTCGTGCCAAACCGAAATGGAGCCGGGTTTTCAGGCATACACCCGGCATTCCGCGTTATGCCCCGGGTTATGGCGAGTGGAAACGCGACGTCATGGCGCTAAAAGAAAAACACCCGAACCTGCACCTCGCAGGCTGGGCGTTTTCGGGAATTGGTTTGGCAGACCAGCTGGAATCTGGCTACCTGCACGCGAGGTCAATCGCCACAAAATGAGCGCAACCGCCGAAGCACCCAAGAAAACAACCAAACGCATTCCGTGGAGCTTCGATAATGAAACGCAGCTCTTGCAATACCAGAATGTGCACACGGTATGCGAAGAGTCGCGTTGCCCAAATCGGCACGAATGTTCGTCGCTCGGTATTGCGACCTTTCTGATCGGCGGCCGCGAATGCACGCGCGCATGTAAATTCTGTCACATCGCAACGGCGAAGCCAGTGCCGCTCGCGACCATCGCCGAGAAAGAGCACGACGATATTCTTCGCGCAGCGATCGCCGGCAAATATGATTATCTTGTCATCACTTCGGTGGCGCGCGACGACGATGAGGCAGGGCTCGCAGCTCACTTTGCGCGCATCACGCGCAGTCTCAGGGCCGAGGGCATTACCGTAGAGTTGCTGATTCCTGACTTTCACAACCGGGCAGAGCACCTCGCGGTGATCGCCGAAGCAGGCCCCGCGGTCATCGCCCACAATCTGGAAACAGTGGAGCGTCTGTCGCCGTCGATTCGCCCGCAGGCTGCATACGAGAGATCGCTGCAGCTTTTCAAAGACCTGAAAGCGGCCTGGCCGAAGATTATCCGCAAGAGCGCATTCATGGTGGGGCTCGGCGAGAGCGATGGCGAAGTGCAGCAGCTTCTGAACGATATGAAATCCGCCTCTATCGATATCGTCTCAATCGGCCAATACCTGAGGCCGTCTGCCGAGCAGGCTGAGGTAGTGAAAATCTATACCGCTTCTGAGTTTGAAGAGCTCGAGCAGTCGGTCGTCGCGCGTGACTTTCTGGCGCACGAGGTTGGGCCTTTTGTCCGCAGCAGCTATATGGCGAAAGATACCCTGGCGAAGCTGAACGCCGAGCTCGCAAAGAGAGAGCATGGCTGACCGCGAGGGTCTCTACCGCGATTTTCACAACATCGATCTGTCGCACCTCAAGGCGATGGTGCGCGAGAACCGTATCGACGAGACCGTGGTTCGGCCTTTGCTGGCCTATTGGCGCCGGCGCATAGAAGACCCGAACGACGCAATCTATTCGCGCTACATGGAATATTACCTCTTTTTTGAGGCGCTGCGGGCACTTTTCTTGTCGGTGTTTGTGTACGACATGAAGACCGGCACGGTCGGTCATAGTTATGGAATTTTTCCCGCGCTGAGCCCGGCGGTTTATGCCGCTGTCTCGGCAGACACCCATTCGAACGATGCGGGCGTCATCGATTTCGAGCACAATGGCCGCAACTACTCTCTGCATTATTTGCGCAGCGGCTACCACGATCAGGAATACACGATTGCCGCGCTCGCCCTCAAAGACACCGCAATTACCGACAACCTGCGGCGGCTAAAGTACGTGTTTGAACGTTTTTACCTGCCTTCGGGCTTTTCGCGCGACGACCGGGTGACGCCGCTCTTTACGCATACGGAAAATCTGGTTGTCGAATGGATTACACCGACCCTCGCCAGAAAACAGCCGGTAACTTTCACGTATCTGTATTTCGAATCGCTTACCAAGTACGTGGGTCTCACGGGCGAATTTTTCGCGCAAGAGATGCTCGATGAACTGCAAAAAGATGTGCACCGCATTCTCAAAGAAACCGATCGCAGTATTGTACTGTCAACGCGTGAAATATTGATTGTGTCGCTGAACTGCGATGAAGAGGTCTTGCGCAAACGTTTTTCGCATGCTTATTTTCACGCAAAGAGTCTGTTGCTTTCGTATCAGGTAAATTTTTTCACTCTGACTTCTCCGGTTGTCGAATTGCACTCCCTGTGGAACAACATTACAGCCAACATCGCCTACACCCGTAAGGCAGGCACGCCTGCGCAGGTTTCCGCATCGTAGCGGATTTTCAGCGATTACGAATCGGCGAGTGATATCTGCTGAATGTACCTGTCGATGTAGGGCAGGTCAATCGAAAGCGCGTCAAATTTCAGATTGAATATGACGAGATAGACGATTGTGTCACCCGTACGGGTGATGTAGACAAAGCCTCCGCCCTGTTTTTTGTGAAATGAATATTGCAGCCAGCGGTGAGCGCCTTCGACCATGTCGAGTTTTGTGAGGGCTTTGGGCGAAATCTTAAAGCCTTTCGCGATTTGTTTCAGCTGAGCTGCGATCGTATTGCCGGGTTGATTGACGACTGCGTGCAAAACGACTACAGAATCTACCCGGGAAACGAGGCTCATGACGGCGCCGAAACGCGGCGGGTTGTCTTCACGAAACTGGCTGCCGGGCAGGCGGCCCGAAATTTCTATTGCCGGCAGGGCGGTCGCGAGTGAAAAGAATACCGCAAGCAATCGCTCAGGCATCTGCGAAAGTTAGAGATCCGGCTATGCGAAGCTTTTTGCCCTGCGTTTCAGTGAAGAGCCGCAGCACAGTTTTCTGCAGAGTCGCCGCCGATTTAAAGAGCGCGTCGCGAAACTCATTGAAGTGACCGGGCGAATAGATCGCATCGAATTGTTTGAGGGCTGCTTCAGAATTTTTTAACAGCGGATATATTTTTATTCTGGCATCAAAATCGTGCGCCGGGTTAATCTCAAGAGTTGTCTGCGGCGGCTGCTTCGCAGGTAAAAAGCTCTGCCAGAAGAAACGGGTCTTGTTCGCGACGAGGTGCGGTGAAAACAGCTCAAACTTCTTATCGGCATAAGCGTAAGGGTAGGGATACTTCACACGAATGCCGCCATCAGCATTTTCAAGAATGTGGCGGCGCGTTTTGAACGCCTGCGCCAGAAACTCGAGCGCCTTCTGGTCGCTGCTGGGCCCTGACAAAAACAGCTGCGGAATAAGGTAGCCAAATTCAGACTGCAGCCCGTACAGCGCAAAGACATGCGCGGGTGAATTATCTTCTTTCTGAAAATGCACCACCGCAGGGTAGTCAGGTATGCTGATTGATTCGGTGCGCGCGGCCGGCGTAGACTTTGCATTATTTTGCGAGCAGCTACCATCGGCGGCAATCGTGTTTGCCGCTGGCGCAAAGACGATGGTACACTCTCCGGTCAGTGAAAAACCCGCTGACTCGCTCAGCAGCGAGCGAAACAGACTGCGGCGTTTCTCTTTGTCTGTCGAAGCCTGCCAGCTGAGTGTGAGCGCCTGCGGTCTAGAAAAAGCGTTATCGAGTTCAGTATCCTGCGTTTTGGGGTTTTTCAGGTAAGCCAGCTGATTTGCCAAGGCCTGCGGGTCAGACGCAACCACGAGCAGGCTATCGGTACGCGCTGCGTGCGCGTCTTTTAGCAGCGAGGTTATGACTTGCCCTTTCTTGTTGAGAGCAATGATAAGCACGAAAGATTTTCCCTGCGAACGGTAGAATACCGGCCCATCGGTGATGAGTGAATAAAGATTCCACTGCCACGAGCGCGGCGCGAGAGAAATCAGCCGGTGCAGGTGCGCGGCACCACGCAGCGGGGCTGAGCGCACGAAATGCAGGCCGAGCGGCGAATCGAAGAAGCTGCGCATCGCGCTGCCTTCGCGCAGTTTGCCCAAAAAGCCCGAAGCGTCGGGCAACACGCCGATTACCGAGTAGGGTTCGCCCAAATCGAAGTATTTAGAAAGCCGCTGCTCGACGGCCGCCTTGGGGGCGAGAGTGAAGATAAAGAGAAAGCTCAGGAAACCGGCAAACGCAAGGGCGGTCGTATAGACTTTGCGCCTGGTCAAGAATGCCTGCGCTTTGGGCTTCATGCCTGGCCGAGCTCGCGGATGCGCGCTTCGAGATTATTCAGAAGATACTGATTTTCGAGATTCTGCCTGAACTTGCCGATCAGGCCCTTGATGTCGTCTCGCATCGCTTCGGCGTTCCACGGTTTTTCGATGTAGCGGTTTAGCCCGCCCTCGTTGATGGCTTTGATAGCAGAATCGAGGCCCGCATGGCCGGTGAGCAGAATTTTCATCGTATCGGGTAAGACACTGTGCACACGTTTCAGAAATTCATCACCTTTCATCGTGGGCATCATCTGGTCGGTGATGATGAGTTCGATTATTTCGTTTTCTGAGCGCGCCGCTTCAACGAAGGCAAGGGCTTCTTCACCCGAGGTGGCGGTAACGACGTCATGCGTCGCAATAAAATCGGCGAGCAGCTGCTCTTTCAAGGTCGAGAGCACACCCGGCTCGTCGTCGACGCAGAGTATAATTCCCTTTCGGTTCGTTACTGACATTTGGCCCTCACAGTTCTTTGATGTAGCTCAGCTTTGCCCTGACATACTTTTCTTTACGTATCTGCGTCCGCAAGTTTTTAATCGAATTCAGGGGAATCATGACCACAAACTGGTTGGCGACCGCAGAGGGTATAATGCCGCCTGGGTCGGTGTGGCCAATCATCTGAATGTGTACCTTGCCGCCTGGTTTAGGGGTCAGCACCCAACGACCGCGGGTTTCTTTGACGCGTTCATATTTTGAGTCAACCGGCAGATAATCGGGTCGACCGGTTGCCACGAGCGTCACAACTTTAGTTTTCGGGTCTTGGTAGAGTTTGCCGTGCGATATGGCTTCACGGTTCTTGAGCGGAAAAGGCGACGCCGTGATGGTACGCGTAATCGATTCTGTCGGGCTCATCTCTTTTAACATTCGCGCTTCAGCGCAGCGGTCGACCCACTGCGGCATGTCGGCAACACTCATGATCGTCGCCACGACCTGCGTCAGCGTGGCATCGACTTCAGTTTCGACTTTATATTCTTTGAAGTTCGAGGTTGAGACAACACGTGTGTAGGCAGTCACGCCATCGGCTGATTTGGCGAATTTCCAGCCATCGGCTGACAATGAAACGGTAATGGTCAGTAAGAAAAAAACGAAACGCATGCCTTGCCCCTTAAGGTTGTGTATAGTTTTCGAGCAGAATATAAGCGATGCCTAGATAAGGTACTTCGGTCCAGATTTTCACGGGAACGAAGTCTGCGTCTGCCGTTATCCACATTTCAATCTGCGACTGCGTGTTAAAGAACATATTGCTGCCCGCCTGCGTCTTGTTGTTCACGTCATCGACGAGCATCGAGCGCACGTGAATAATTTCACGTTTGCCGAAAAATGGCACGTCGGTGCGCGTTTCCCTGGCGAGCACTTTGAGCACGAGGCTGCGCCGCGCCCCGGCTGGCAGAACGGGCACGCGCAAGACCTCACCGACCCGGGGTACCCGCCCGGTGCTGCGCACGTAATAAAACGCGCCCAGCAGGTCTTGATAACCGCCTTTGGTGCTCACGTCATAGTTCTCTTTCCACTCGCCTTTGAGTTCTTTTGTATGCGGATAACTATGTTCCTGAAACTTCTTTTCGTTCTTGTCGACATTCACCGTGTCTTTTCCAAAGCGAAACTTGCGGCGTTGGTAGGCATCACCCTGATACGCCTCTTCAAAGGCTATCACCGGCAACCGCGACATATGGTTCCATTTTGTGGCAAAGGCGCCCTGCACGTAATAGATACCGTGCACTGTCTCGAGAGAGTTAACCCGGGCATTGACGGTAATGTGCTTATCGCCTTCGGTACGCGTACGCAAGGTGACGTCGCCGGCCCGAATGCCCTTCCATTCGATGCGAAAGTTCATGGTCTCGTTATAAAAGTTGGGTAGCTTTTGCCCATGCAAAGCCGATGCGCCTGTCACCAATGCCACAAGCATGGCGCGCGCGGGAGAAAAATGCATAATCGCGAGTGCCTTTGCCCTGTTGGGGGTCAACACATTCTTGGCGTGGCCTGGTGGCCTCGGGGCGAGCGAATACAGACCGCATCTCAATCAAATGCGACATAAGATGGTAGCTGGCGCGGCATCGCTCTTTTTTCCGTATGTCCAAGGTTGTTAAAAAACTTGGACAAAAATTCCCTGTTGCAGTATACTGAGAGCATGAAGAGATTGACTTACATTAGCAGCTTCACCCGGCCCCTTATGGCGAGTGAAGTCGAAGAGATCGGCGCTCGCTCGGTGAAGAACAACACGCGGGACGGCCTAACCGGCGTTTTGTTCTGCTTTAATAATATTTTCTACCAGATTCTCGAAGGGCCTGAAGATGCGTTGAACAGATGTTATGCGCGCATTCTGAAAGATAACCGGCATAAAGATATCTTTTGTCTTGAAGTTGAAAACAATATCACGGTCAGGCAGTTTGGCGACTGGGCGATGAAAACAGTTCGGCTCGATGAATCGAGTGATTCGTTAATCCGCCCTATACGCACGATGCTCAACTCACTCGCGCGTACGCATTACGTGCTCGAGCGCTACTCGCCATTCGAAGTTTTGCAGGGACTGCAGAAAGGTGAAGATCCGCTCGCCTGGGTGCTGAAGACCAGCGAGAAGACCATTCTGTTCTCTGATATTTTTTCTTCGACAACATTTGCCGAGAGTCTCTCGAGCACCGAGTTCGAGCGTCTTCTCGGCATCTATTACGACATCGCCAACCGCTCGGTGATGGAAAACGGCGGTACGGTCTCAAAGCTCACCGGCGACGGGCTGATGGCATATTTTAAAGCGAGCGACACGGTGCATGCGCTCAGCGCCGCGATTGAAATCTGCCGCCGCCTCGAAGATGTCAGAACGAGTGCGCCCGCAAGCGACCCGGCGCACTACCTCTATGCCGGTGTCGGCCTTTGCTCAGGCCAGGTGCGTGAGGGAAACATCGGTTCGGCGGCGAAATTCGACTATACTTTGCTCGGCGACTCGGTAAACTCTGCCGCAAGGCTCGAAGGTGTTTCGCGCAAAGTCAATCCGCTGGTGATTTTCGACGATTCGCTGCTGAAGCACATAGATAAACCGTCGACGCTGAAGAAGCTGGGTCTTTACCAGGCCAAAGGCAAAACGGAAAATTTGTCAGTCTATACGGTCGATTATCCATACACGAGCCGCAACATTACAATCCCCGACCTCAAAGCGGCGATTGCAAAGTTTCGCACCGCTTCGTCGGCAGCCTAGTGTAACCACGCCGCAGACTCGACACTAGTCTGCGGCCAAATATTCTTGACCCTCGCCTCGCGGTGTCGCTTGTTATCCCATGCAAGCGAATAACCCTTCTCAATTTCGGTACCGCTGGTTCGCACTGGGCGACCTCAACGCATTCTTTGCGCTGATGTTCGACAACGTTGCGAATCTGGCACTCTTTGGTCTGTTGCTCACGGGCGTCTTTAAGATACCCGCAGAGATTGTTTACATGAAAATGTTTCCCGGTACCGCCATCGGCGTCCTCATTGGGGATGTCATCTACACATGGATGGCGTTTCGCCTGGCGCGCAGAACGCAGAACCCCAATGTCACTGCGATGCCCCTGGGTCTCGACTCGCCTTCAACCGTCGGCATTGCGCTGATGGTCATCGGCCCGGCATGTCTGGCGGTGCTGCGCAATACGCCAAACCCGACACCGCAGCAGATGTACGACGCCGGCATCGTGGCATGGCAGGTCGGCATGGCGACGCTGTTTCTGATCGGCGTTGTTAAACTGGTCTTTTCTTTTTTCGGCGACTGGGTCGCGCGCGTTGTGCCCGAAGCGGGCCTCTTGGGTTCGCTCGCCGGCGTGGGCATAACCTTTCTTGCGCTCGTACCGCTCGAACACATGTTCGGTCTGCCGATCGTCGGCATGATTGCGTTCGGCATCATTCTTTATGCACTCGTCGCGCGAGTGAAACTGCCGTACAACATTCCAAGCGTATTCTTGTCGGTTCTCGTCGGCGCGGTGCTCTACTATATTCTTCTCGCGGCGAAATTGATACCCGCACACACGATTGATTTTTCGCTGCGTTTTGCGCCGCCGATACCCACTCTCGAATTCATGTCAGGCCTCAAGACGGCTTTCGACTATCTGCCGATTGCCATTCCATTCGGATTGCTGACTGTCATTGGGGGTATCAACGTGACTGCGAGTGCACGCCTGGCGGGCGACGCATATAAGACGCGAAGCATTTTGCTCACCGAGGCGGTTGCGACTTTAGGAGCCTCGCTTTTTGGCGGGGTCGCTCAATCGACGCCCTATATCGGGCACCCGGCGTACAAAGCGATGGGCGGCCGTGCGGGTTATACCCTGGCGACGGGTGTCTTCGTGGGGCTTGGCGGCATCTTCGGCTACCTCGGCTTTATGGCAGAGCTCTTGCCAGCTGCGGCGCTCGCACCCATCTTTATCTTCGTCGGCCTCGACATCGTCGAGCAGTCTTACCATTCAACACCCAAACGCCATGCGACCGCGGTCACGATGGCAATTATTCCCGCGATACCGGCGCTGGTGCAGATGAAGCTAGGGCCGATGATCGGCGACATCGAGCGCTTCTATGCAACACTCAAGGCATCTTCGGTTGAGCTGGCAGCAAAGATGCACACGAGTTTTGCCTACTTTGAACGGCATTACCAAGAAGGCTGGCTTGCCATCAACGCGGTGGGCAACGGGTTCATTCTGACGGCGATGATCTGGGGTGCGTTTACGGCGATGCTGATCGACAGGCGCTTTCGCCGCGCGAGTGTATTCATTATGATCGGCGCCCTCTTTTCATTCTTCGGGCTAATGCATTCGGTACAGATTGGCGGCGGCATGTACCTGCCGTGGCGCGTGCAGGTTGTGGCTGGGCCAACGCCCTATGCGATCACGCTGGCGTACGTTTCGCTCGCCGCTTTGATTTTTTTGCTGTCATTCAGCAAGGGCGCCAAAGACGCAGCCGCCGAAACCATCTCTTAAGTTTCAGCGACTGGCTCAGACCGCCGCGGGCTTTTTTTCGAGCACGCGGCGGGGATAACTGAGCGTCACAAGAGTCTCGCGGTTTCGCGACTCAATTCTCATGTGTTCGAAAGGGTTTAGGCCAAAGCGATAGAAGCCCTGGTCAACCATCGCAATGCCGAACCCTGCTGATTCTGTCGTGTCGATGTTGTCGTAATCAAAAAACTCACCGGCTCGGCCCTCTTTGTGCAGCTTCTGGTGGTAGCGGCGGCTGTTTTCGATGCGCTCAAGGTCGCGGCCCAGCATCGGTACGTTATTCGTGACCGTGATGGTGATGAGTTCAGCCGACGGCTGAATGACGAGCAAAACTTCTGCGTCGATGCTGCGAATCAGCAAACGAAAGCGCTTTATGAGTTCAATTTGTTCCGCGCTGAGCTTCTTGCCCATGCCCGCCCGGTATTTCTCTTCAAGGTCGAAGATCTTGTTTACCTGCGGGCGCAGCACTTCGGGCAAGACCCGGTGCGCCATGAACTCGCGCAGCGTGCGTTCTTCAATAATCACCTGCAGCAGGTCTTCGATCTCTGAAATTTTGAAGCGAGTGAGCTGTTTGCGAATCTCTTCACGAAACGCCACGAATTTTACGTTGGCCTTCAGGGCATTGAAGACGACTTCGACAATCGCGTAATGAATCGGCAGAACGTGCGAGCGGTCGAGGTTTTCCTGATTGAAGAATTCGACGAGAACGTCTTGCAGCTGCTTGCGGCCGACTTTGGTGAGCGCGTTGATCTGAAATCGGGCTGGCTTGCGCAACGTGAGCCGTTGCACGGTTTTTTCGACTAGGGCAGCTTCGACCATACGGTATTATCGTGCCCAGATGTTCACAAACTAAAGCGAAATGGTCTGACTATTCGCGGCGCTGCCGCGAATAGTCAGAGAGTTTATTATCGTTTCAGGCCTAGCAGCTCTTGCAGCATCTGGTCGGCTGTTGTGATGCTGCGCGAGTTCGCCTGAAATCCCCTTTGGGTAACGATCATGTCGGTAAACTGGTCCGCGAGGTCGACGTTCGACATTTCGAGAAAGCCGGCGTTGATACCGCCGAGCCCCTGAATTCCCGAAGTGCCGATAATCGCATTACCTGAGTTGATCGACTCGACAAAATTGTTCTGGCCAGACTTTGTGAGGCCTTCTGGGTTCGTGAAGTTGGCAAGCGCAACCTGACCGAGAATGTTGCGCGCACCGTTCGAGTAGACGCCGGTAATCATACCGGTATCGTTTATCTCAAAGGCTTCCATGTAACCCATGGTATAGCCGTCTTGTTCAACCGCTTTGGTGGTGAAGGCTGACGAGAATTGCGTAATACCATCGACCTGGCCGGCTTCGCCGAGACGCAGCTCGATATTTTTGACGGCAGGGTTGCCGGCGAGACGAAAGCTCACTTTCGCGTTGAGATTGTCCTGGTTGCGCATGTCGGCGCCGTCAGATACCGATGTTAGTCTGCCGTCGGGTGAAAAGCCGAGTGTGAGGCGCGTGTTGCCCGCAACTTCGGTGTTCTGACCGTTTGACCCGGTGACATCGACCGAAAGCTGCTCTGCGCCCTGCATCGCGACCGAGGCAGTCCACTTATTGGTGTCAGATTTCCACATGAATACTTTCAGCGTGTGCTCTACGCCCTGGTCGTCGAAAACGTTCATGCTGGTAATATGGCCGCGGCGTTTTGCCGGGTCGGCATCCATGATCATTTTCACGCGGTCTGCGTCAGAAACACCCGCGGGAATCGCCTGCACCGAAGAATTCAGGTTACTCTTGAAGCGTACGAAGCTCGTTTCTTTAGCCGGTTCTTTCTGAAAAAGAGGCACTTTCAGGTTTTCTGTGTCAGCCGCTGTGTTGACGTTGGGTTTGCCGTCAGACGATTTGGTGGCGTTCCAGCCCTGCAGGCGCATGCCGTTCGCGGGGTTAACCAGCCAACCTTCTTTGTCGACGTCGAAATTGCCGTTGCGCGTATAAAACTTTTTGCTGCCGTCTGCGAGCACAAAGAAACCTTCGCCCGAAATCGCGAGGTCGGTGTTTTTCGAAGTGGTCTGCAGCGCACCCTGGTGCATCAGCTTATCGACAGAAGCTACCATGGAGCCAAGGCCCACCTGCTTGGGGTTGACACCGCCGACGTTGTCGCGCGGCTCAGAGGCGCCCGACATGAGTTGTGATATCATGTCCTGAAAGTTTACGCGCTCGCTCTTGAAGCCGTTTGTGTTCACGTTTGAGATGTTGTTACCGATAACATCCATTCTCACCTGGTGGTTCTTAAGGCCGGAAACGCCGGCATAAAGTGTTCTCATCATAGTCTTATTCTCCCTTTGGAACTTCTATTTTAGTCTGTTGTTTGTGAGGTGCAGCTTCGGCCTTCACAGGGGCAGTCGCACCGTTTGTTTCACGTGAAACATTCACTGCTTTCTGATTGGTTTCATAGGCCTGCGCAGCCTGTGCAGCACTCGGTTCGGCGACAGGTGGTTGAACTACTGTCTTCGCGGCGGAGGTTAATGCCGACGCCGCTTCACTTGTTTCACGTGAAACATTTTGCTGGTTCTGGCCTTGCTGCCCTCTCCACACCTGTGGTGATGGGCTGGGGGTGGGATTCGGCACCGGAGTCACCTCGGTTACCGAAGTAATATCATCGAGTTTAGTAAAGCGGCCATTCACTTTCAGCAGAACATCGCCGTTCGGTTGGTAGAGGGCTGTGGTGACGATGCCCTGTACCGGCTTCTCAGTCACAAAATCTTTGCCTTCAACCATTTTGCCGATCAGCTGGTTAGCCTGTGTGCCGCGCAGCTTGTTCATCGAGTTGGCGACGTTGTTCATTTGCTCGAGTGAAGAAAATTGCGCCATCTGCGAGATGAATTCACGGTCGTTCATCGGGTTAGTGGGGTCTTGCTTCGATAATTGCGTAACGAGCAGCTTTAAGAAGCTGTTTTTGTCCAGGGCGTCATAACCGCTCTTGCGCACCGGCAGGGGTGCACCCTTGCGGTCTACGGGCATCTTGCGCTGGTTGCGCAACAGCTCTGTCAGCTGTGGCGCATCACCAGATGCCTGATTTGGGTTGAGTGAAACCTCAGGCATACAGTGCGTTACCTTTTTGTTGCGGCACGTCTACGGCCTCATAGAGCACAGACGCTGTGCGGGTTACAAGATTCTGCAACAGCTCTGCGTTATCTGTGGCGCTGTCAGAGGTTTGAGCGTTCTGGCTCTCGCTGCGCACCTCGATACTTACCTTGCTGAGGTCTGTTGCCTCTTCACCCTGATTATTTTCGCGGTTCTGCAGAAAGTTCTGCATCTCGTTCTTCACGTCTTCGCTTTCAACGACAATCTTGCCGCGCATTTCACCGTCGACGAGCTTCAGATCAATTTCCATGCGGCCGAGCTCACGGGGAAAAAGTTTAACGGAAAACCTTGCGTTGTCGGCGTCGGTAACGAGAACCTGGGCTCGCGTCATGACCTCGTTGAACTGGCGTACGAGTTCAGGGCGCATTAGAGGATTTTCCACTGCTGCGCGAATTGTTTCGGCATTGTGGGCGTTTGCTGCCGCGTCGGCGAGACCGGCCTGGCCTGTGGATGGAACAGGGCTTTGCTGGCGGGTTGTAGTGATGTCATGGTTCGACGGGCTCACCATGACATTTTGGTCTCTGATGTCCCCATCTGACATCCCCCCCGCATGCGGGGGGGAAAGAGGGGGGGAGGTTTCACGTGAAACATTGCGTGTTGTCTGGTTACGCGCACCGCGTTGGTTGTTTTTTGCATCCGCTTCGCTTTCGCTGCGGCTGTTATTATGGCCGGCTTTGTTGGCCATGGGGCTTGCTGTCTGGCTGTGTGAATCACGAGCTGACTCGGCGCGAAAGGTTGAAGCGCCGTCGCTGCGCGGGGTCTTTTCGTTGAGCTTCTCGGCAAACTTGCTCAAGAAGCCGATGCCAATCTTTTCGCTGAGGCGCTTGAGGCCGTCGTTCTGCACCAGAATAGCGTCGGGAGCCTTTTGTAAAATGTTGAGCGTAGTCGTCACAGTTTGTGCGCGTACCGCCTGCAGACGCGCTGCGGCTGAGAGTGTGCCGCCCGTCTGCTGCGCGAGTTCGGCAGGTTGTGCCTTCTCTGCCGCTTTCGCAGTCGTTGTGCGCGCAGTCAATGTTGCAAGGCCCAGTGCCTGCAGCATGTCATGCGATGATTTCTTCGTTTGGGCTGTGGTTGTGGCGCTGGCTTCAGCGGCAGGTTGTTTGGCCTTCGCTTCGCCTTCGCTGGTTTCGGCTTTCGCAGCTTCATGGCCCGCTTTGGGAGTATTGATCGCGTCGCCCTTGATTTCGTTTACAGCACCATTATTGCCGGCCGGGGCGGGAGATTCGGCCTTAGGCGCATGCTGTTGGTACGACTCTCCGGTTTCTTTGGTGCGCAGCGGCTGTTGCTCGATTTTGGCCGGCTGAACAGCAGCAACGACCATGGCCTGAAAGTCAGGGCGTGCTTCGCGTTCGTCGCTGTTGGCGCCGCGTGGCCTCGGCTGCGCTATCTCGCGCGCCTGTGCCTTGTTGTCGGGTACGGAATTCAGAGAAAGCATCTGTACTCTGATATATCGGGAACAAACAGAAATGCTGAAGCGGATTTTCGGGCCCGCGCGGGTTTAAACTTAAATTTTTGCTCAAGGAGTTGGCTAATGTGCAAATAATGCGTGTTTCAGAAAGTGACATAAACCGGCGGTGAATCCACACTGTTTTCCACAAATGTGGACAACTAAAGGGGAAACAGGTTCGCAATATCTGATGGTAGCGGAGCGGTGAGCTGCCAATGGCTGCCGGTGAAGGGGTGCTTCAGCACCATCTGTGCACAGTGAAGCGCTGAGCGGTCGATGCGCAGTCTCTGCCAGTCTGCGGGCGTCATCTCGTCGTCGACGAAGCGAAAGTACAGATTTGCATCCACACCATAGAGTTTGTCGCCAACAACCGGGTACCCCAATGAGTGAACCGTTGCCCTGATCTGGTGCATGCGGCCGGTATATAGCTTCGCCCTGACCAGCGACATACCTGGTGCCTGGCGAAAGGGCTCAAATACGGTGCGCGACGTCTGTACTTCAGTTGCTTCTGCGGCGGGGTGTTCATAAGAGAAGAATCGCTGCCGGGGCAGCAAAGAGCCGGGTAGGCGATAGAGAAAGCCCGTCGCGTCTATCGTCTCTGCCCAGGTGCCCTCGACTGCTACCAGGTACTGTTTATCGATCTCGCCCGATCGCAGGGTTTTTTGAAAGACGGCAGCGGCCTTTCGGTTCTTTGCCATAATGAGCACACCGCTTGTCTCGCGGTCGAGCCGATGTAACGGGTGCGGAGTTTCGAGTATACCGCGTTTCACGAGCAGCGCCGTGAGCGTCTGCTCCTTGTAAATTCCCGATGGGTGTACGGGTAAACCCGGCGGCTTGTTCACCACGAGAAAATTTTCGTCTTCGGCGATGGTGGCAATCTCTGCGTTGACTTCGGGCTCGTCGCGCAGCGGGTAGCGAAACGCCACCGCTTCGCCCGACTGCAGGCGGCGTGAACCCCGCGCCGGTAGGCCAGAGACTGTGACATTCTGCTCATCAATACGGTTCTGCCACTGCGTGCGCGAAAACTGGCTGTATTTTTCAGCCAGATAAGCGTCGAGGCGCTTACCGTGATCCGATTCGTGTACAACGATCTCGCGCGTTTCTATGCGCATGGTGAGGCTCTGAATTTCAAATGAGTTGACCCACCTGCTCGATAATAAACCCGACGTTATGCGAAAAGCAAATTGGTTGGTATTTATTTGCGCTCCGCTGCTCGCGGCGTCGGCCTGCAAAAAGGGCGGTGCAGCTGGTGACGCCGGTGATGCGATACCCGCAACCTCGATCGTGACTTCGCCCGATCTAAAGATGCGCATTGCCCCCAACACGACAGCCGTTGAAATTGCAAAGTTGTCGCGCGGCGAAGTGGTGAAAATCGTTCAGCGCAGCGCCGACAGCGTTCAGGTTGGTAAGCTCAACGCGCATTGGTATAAAGTGACCAATAGCGCAGGGTTAACCGGATGGGTCTATGGCGCGCACCTCGCTGTCGAATCCAATGACGGCGACGCAAAAGGCGCCATAGAACAGGCGGAGAAAAAGCTGAAAACCGCGCTGCTCGGCCGCTGGGATGCCGCCAAAATCACAGGCGCGCTCACCGCTTATTTCGTCACACTCACGCCCGACGGCCAGATCGAGTTTGGCAATAACCGCAAAGGGCTGCAGTACGGCAAATACGAGATTACCTTTGTTGATGGCGCCGCGATCGTCAATGTGACGGATATCCAGAAGCCACTCATGACTGATCTGAAGGCAAAAATGGTCGGTGAAACTCTGGTCTTCACCACGACTCTGAATGGTGGCGAATACAAGCTGAACCTTTCAGAAAAAGACCCTGAACTTTTTCGCGATCAGGAGAAAAAGAAGGCAGCCGGCGCTTCGCCGACAACGCCCTGATGATTCACATCACCCAGTGTCTTCGTGGGCGTGATGCATGAAGCCCGATGCTGACGTGGGCGGAGACTCTTCAGGGAAGATACGCATTGGCAAACTGCTGGCGAGGGCGGGGCTCGTTTCACGGCGCGGGGCTGCAGAATTTCTTGTGGCTCATGATGTGCGCATTGACGGCAATCGTGTTCACGATCTGAATTTCTATGTCGACGAACAAACGCTGGGGACGCACCTACTTTCCGTAGACGGTAAGCCGGTTACCCTTCAGGCAGCCGCAGAAGTCTTATTGTTCCACAAGCCGCGCGGGCTTGTCTGTTCGCACAAACACCAAAAAGAGCGGGGCAAAGAGCTGCGCACGATCTTTGATGCCTTACCGCGCGAGTACGCAGCCTGGTTCTTTGCCGGTCGGCTCGATGTGAACTCAGAGGGGCTAATGGTGCTCTCAAACGACGGTGACCATATCTATGCGCTCAGCCACCCGTCGCAGCGCGTACTGAAAAAATACCGCGTGCAGACAACGAGGCCGTTATCCCCGGCTGAAATGAGTCGCTGCTTAAAGGGCATCATCGACAAGGGCGAAAAACTCAAATTCGAAAAAATGACCCCCGGCACCGTACCGGCCGAATACGAGGTCTGGCTGCGTGAAGGCAAGAACAGGGAGATCAGGCGGCTCATTGAAAGGCTGGGTGTGTTTATACGCAAACTCGTCAGGCTCGAACTGGGCCCGTATCAGCTCGGCACAATGGCACCCGGTGCCTACCAACTCGTGGCAAAGATAGATCCTCATGCATCTGCTTAACCGTTTCTAACTTGACGCACAGCGTTCGAACGCTCACGCTATGCCATGGCCGACGTAACCGTAAGGGAGGCATTGAACCAGGCGCTCGCCGAAGAACTCGAGCGCGACCCGAATGTATTCTTGATCGGTGAAGAGGTTGGCCACTACAATGGCGCCTACAAGGTTTCACAGGGTTTGCTTGCAAAGTTCGGCGATGGCCGTGTCATTGATACTCCCATAGCCGAAGCCGGTTTTGCCGGGCTCGCAATTGGCGCGGCGATGGCGGGCCTGCGGCCAATCGTCGAATTTATGACCTGGAATTTTTCATTGGTCGCAATCGATCAGGTTCTCAATAATGCGGCGAAAATGCACCTGATGTCGGGCGGGCAATTCAACATGCCGATCGTCTTTCGCGCACCTCAGGGAGCGGGCGGTAGTCTGAGCGCGCAGCATTCGTCGACTATCGAGAATTTTTATACGTATACACCCGGGCTGATTGTCGTATCACCTTCGACGCCGGGAGACATGCGCGGTATGCTCAAGACCGCGGTGCGTAGCGATAACCCGGTCATCTTTCTCGAGCACGAAAAAATTTATGCAATTAAAGGTGAGCTCGATGAACCGGAAAATGCCGACTACTTGGTGCCATTCGGTAAAGCGCGGGTGGTTCGTGAGCATGCAGATGCGCAGCTGACGATCATTTGTTGGTCGCTCACCGTGCATTTAGTGAGCGATGCCGCAAAGCAGCTCAGCGAGCAGGGTATCGAAGTCGACGTAATGGACTTACGCAGCCTTAAGCCCTTCGATTCAGAAGCGGTGATGGCAGCCGTGGCGAAGACGCACCGTGTGCTGATCGTGCAAGAGGCGACTCCAGTTGCCTCATATGGCACCTGGCTGGCGCACCAGATTCAGGAGCTTGCCTTCGACGAGCTCGATGCGCCGGTCAAGGTGTTGTCTTCTGATGATGTGCCTATGCCGTATACGTTTGGTCTTGAGCCTCAGGTCTTGCCTAATGTGGATAGGATTATTGCGGCCGCAAAAGAAGTCGTTCGCTAAGTTTGCTTAGTTAAGGAAAAGTTTCTCAAGCCGTTTTCTTGCGGTTTCTGTACTTGGGTTCAGCAGGGTGTTCTATGGATTTTCCCTGCTTAATCAAAGCAACGTCGCCTGCCAGCATCTTATGGATCGCTGGCTCGAGTTGGTCTACAAAGACCTTACCGTCCAGATGATCCATCTCGTGTAAGAATGCCCGGGCCAGCAACATTTCACCTTCGACAGTCTTTTCATTGCCACTGAGGTCTTGGTAACCAATCTTTACCCAGCGCGGCCGTTTCAGTTCAGCGGAAAGCCCTGGTACAGAGAGACATCCCTCTTCGCCGTCTTGCATCTCATCTGAGGCTTCAATAACCCGCGGATTGATAAAGGCACCTTTAATGAAGCCCTTTTCCACGAGGTCGATTACCAGCACGCGTTTGAGTATACCGATTTGAACGGCGGCGAGCCCAACGCCGCCCTCGGACGCCATGGAATCGAACATGTCGCGAACCAGGTCGCGCAGGTCGCGGTCGAATTTCTTCACGGGTTCAGAGACCTTATAAAGGCGCTCATCTTGAATTGTGAGTACAGGTTTTACTGCCACGGTCAGAACTTAAACTGAAAGTAAAGACAGGGCGAAAATAAGTAATAAACCGGGAAAAATTCCCTAATTAGGGAAAAGTAAAAAAAAAAGGGCCGGAAACCCGGCCCCTTGCGAAACAGATTCAAGCCGTGCTTATTTGCCCAAAGCGCGTTTCATGGTTGCGCCAATCTCGGCTGGCGACTCGCACACGTGTATGCCCGCATCTTTCATCGCCTTCATCTTCGTCTGCGCAGTGCCAGCCGACCCCGAAATGATCGCACCTGCATGGCCCATACGGCGGCCAGGAGGGGCGGTTTGACCCGCGATAAAGCCGACGACTGGCTTCTTAACATGCTGCTTAATGTATTCCGCAGCCTCTTCTTCGGCACTGCCGCCGATTTCACCGATCATGACAATGCCTTCAGTACCTGGGTCATCCGCAAGCAGCTTCACGGCTTTAAGGTGTGGCAGACCGATGATCGGATCGCCCCCGATACCAATACAAGTGCTCTGGCCGAGGCCTACCTGGCTCAACTGGTGTACGGATTCGTATGTGAGTGTGCCTGAGCGCGATACCACGCCAATCGTACCCGGTTTGTGGATAAAGCCGGGCATAATGCCCATTTTGCCGACGCCGGGAGTAATTACGCCGGGGCAATTTGGCCCCACGACGACCGTCTTGCTGTTGCGGATGAAATCCACAATGCGAGACATATCACGCACGGGAATGCCTTCTGTGATACAGATCACGAGATCAAGACCGGCGGTGATGCCTTCAAGTATCGCATCGGCCGCGAAGGGTGGTGGTACGAAGATAACTGCGGCGTTCGCCTGCTCTTTCTCGACCGCTTCTTTGACACTATTGAAAATCGGCAGACCGTGTTCAGACTTCTGCCCGCCTTTGCCTGGGGTAACTCCGCCAACGACCTTTGCCTTCGTGTTGTATTCGAGCATTTGGCCGGTGTGAAACGAGCCCTCTTTGCCGGTAATGCCCTGCACGATGATGCGGGTCTTTTCTGTAATAAGAACTGCCATAGAGTTTGAGTTCAAACGGAAAAGAGGGCGTCAAGGAGTAAGAGGTGGTGGCGTGGCGAAGAATTCGAGGGATTCGGATATCTGCATGCGCTGGGCCGACCATTGGATGGCGCTGAAAGCGTACTTAAGCACCGGTGTGCAGTTGATTATACGTTGCCATATCCCAATACACGCTCAGAACCTCGCATTGGATTCCCTTTGCTGCGTACCTGCGAAAGCGATCTCTTCTGGGCCGAGCTCTATGGTATCGGTTCAGCAACCTTGGGAGCCGTTCTACGAACCTGGTGCGGGTGGCAAACCAGCGCCTTCGTGCCCCGGTTGGCAAGGATATGCTTGTCTTTTTCCGCGAGAGAGTCGTGTTTTTAGAATTAGGCATATACATTATAAATACCAAGGAATGCAGTTTTTTTCTCAATCGTTCATGAAAAAATGAGGAGACATAATTCACACCGATCCATTTTCCTTAACTAAGGAAATCCTCCTCTGAGCTGACCTAAAAACTGCAAATCATTGACGCCTTGTCTCAAACCACTACTCTTACCGGTCAGGAGGCTTAGTGCAAAAACTAGCAGACATTTCTCAACACTTCAGCAACGGCATAGAGTTGCGTGATAACGAACCCGTAGAAGGTGCGATCAAGAAATTCAAACGTGAAGTCGCAAACTCGGGTATTTTGACCGAGCTGAAAAAGCGTGAATATTTCGAAAAGCCGAGCGTCATCAAGAAACGTGAACGCGACCAGGCTGAGCGCAAGCGTTTCCGCAAGCGCAATATCTACAACGAAGCATAAAAATCTTCTACTTTAAGGGGATGGCTGCGCCACCCCCTTAACAACCCCCGCCGTGACTGACGCAGACAAAATCATCGCGGCCATTCCCGTCGAAAGCTATATCGGGCGCTTTGTGGTGCTCAAGCGCAAAGGCAACAACCTCTGGGGCCTTTGCCCATTTCATGGTGAAAAGACCCCGTCGTTTTCTGTTGCTCCCCAAAAGGGGATCTATAAATGTTTTGGGTGCGGCGTCGGTGGCAACGTCATCACATTCGCCAAAGATTTCAACAAACTCTCGTTTCCCGAAGCGCTGAAGTTACTCGCAGACTTTGCCGGTATTGAACTTTCGCGCCAACCGCACAGGCCCGGTGAAGATGACCGCAAGCGCGCATTCATTGAGTTGCACCTGTGGGCACACAAACTGTATCGTTCTGCGTTTGGCGGCTCTGATGCCGAGCGCTACACGAAATCAAGGGGGATTCAAGAGCGTGCCGTTGAGGCATTTGAATTGGGTTATGCTCCCGATCAAACGCGGTATCTAGAGAGTAAGCTCAATGAGCGCTACAGAAATGAACCCCAGCTCTTGGCGAAGGCAATCGAAAACTTAACGGTCATCGGCCTCACAGGCCGCAATGACAGTGATACTTACAACCGGTTTCGCGACAGATTGATTTTTCCGATCAAAGATCTGCGAGGGCAGGTGATTGCCTTTGGCGGCCGGCTCGTGCGCGAGAAAGAAAACGCGGGCAAATACATAAACTCGCCAGAGACTCCGCTTTTTAATAAGTCCAACTCTGTTTACCGTCTTGGCGAAGCGGCGCAGGCTATTCGCAAAGAAGGTTTTGTGATCGTCTGCGAAGGCTACCTCGACGTGCTGGGGCTTTTCGAAGTGGGTTTGGAAAATGCTGTGGCGCCGCTGGGCACGGCGTTCACAGGCGAGCAGGCGAAGCAGATCAAACGCTTTGCAGATAACGTGACGTTCTTTCTCGATAATGACAACGCAGGAACAGAGGCCGTTTACAAATCGCTGCGCATTGCGCGAAAGGCGAATCTGGCCATAAAAGTTGTACATCCACTTGCCCCGGGCGACAAGCAAGACCCGTTCGATCTGAGCCGCAAGCTTTCTCCAGAAGAGATGCGCTTTCTCGTGCAACAGGCGCACAGCGAAGTGAAGTTTCTGGTCTGGTATTTTTTCCAGTTCAAATACAACGTCTCTGACCTCTCGCAAAAGAAGCAGGCGCTCGTGGATTTCTACGATTACGTGCGTATTCTCGAAACCGAATTGGAGCGCGACGAGTTTCTGAAGACTGCCGCCGGAGCGCTGCAGATCGAAGTGCAGATTCTGCGCAAAGATTTTACGACTCCTGTGCAGGGCGGCAAGACAGCTGGTGCTTGGCTCAACCAGCCCGAGCCGGCAGTTGCGCGCACCGCGGCCGTTTCATCAAAGCCGAAGCCCGTCAGCAAACAAGAAAAAGAAATCATCGCGATGCTGGTGCGATTTCCCGACCTCGGTGATGAGCAGATGCTATTGTCTGAGATACCCTGGGAGAATGAAAACGCCTATCTGCTCTACTCTTTTTTTCACGACCGCTTGCGCACGGGCGAAGCCTATTCATGGCAGAACCTAAACGCAGCGATGCAGTTCTTGCCCGACAACCTTGGGGCACTGCTTGCCGAAATCATGATGGATTATGAAGCCGCGTTTGATCAGGCAGAGAGTCTCACACCCGCCGAGGCCAAACGCAATTTGCGGCAGCTCGTGCGCTCGCTGGCGATTCAGGCCCTTGACAAACGCATTCAAGACCGGCAGAAAATAATCGGCAGCGAAGAAAAGCGCGGAGCCGACATCGAAGAGCTGATGCTCGAGCAGCAGCAGGATATCGACAAGCGCACCCAATGGTTTCGCGCGCAGTAGTGCTTGCAGTGCTGCGGCAAATTGGCAATCGGGCATATGCCAGTCAAATGTCTGATTCCCGCTGCCGGCAAGGGTACGCGCATGCGCCCGCTGACGCACACGTTGCCGAAGGCAATGCTCCCCGTTGCTGGTAAGCCGTCTATCTACCACATCATCGACCGCGCCGCAAAGGCGGGCGTCGAAGATTTCGTCATCATCACCGGGTACCTGCGCGAGCTCATGGAAAGTGAAATTCTTGCGGCATACCCAAAGCTGAAGATACAATTCGTCGAACAGAAAGAGCAGCTGGGTCTGGGCCACGCCATCTATATGGCGCGCGACAAGTTTGCTGCAGGCGATTCGATGTTACTCATTTATGGCGATACACTGTTTGAAGGCGACATTGAGACCATGATGAAAAGCGCGACACCCGTCATCGGTGTCTTCGAGGTGCCAGACCCAAAGCGCTTTGGCGTGATTGAAAAAGGCGAGGGTCAGACCATCACGAATCTCGTTGAAAAACCAGAGAAGTTTGTCTCAAACCTCGCGATACCGGGCGTGAATTATTTTCCGAGTTCGGCAGAACTCTTCGCAGCGCTCGAACACATAGTCTCAAATAACATCCGCACAAAAAACGAATACCAGGCGACCGATGCTTTTCAGTACATGCTGAAAGAAAAGAAAACTGTATTCACCTGGCAGATTCTCACAGCATGGGACGACGCCGGCACGCTCGAGGCGATTCTCGACACCAACAAAATTATTCTCGACCGCCGTGGCGCTGGCAAGATGTCTGCGATCGCTGCAGATGCCAAAATCGTGAATTCACAGCTGCAGCAGTATGCGAGTGTCAGCGAAGGTGCGCACATCGAAAACTCCACCCTGATCAATTGTATCGTCGACAGAGGTTCGGTCATCAAGAATTGCAAACTCGAAAACTCGCTGGTCGGGCGCAATGCCGTGCTCGAGAATATTTCGGGTACAATTGTGGTTGGCGACGACACTCAGGTGCGCGGTCGCTGACTCAGACCGTGAAATCGATCTTTATCGCTGAGCCCTACTATTCGGTTTGTCGCTATATCGAAGAAACTCTCGTGAAACACGGCTACGAAGCCTGGCTGGTGGGCGGCAGCGTTCGTGACCTGTTGATAGCCGGGCGGCTGAGCGACCTCGATTACACCACCAATGCGCGCCCTGAGGCAGTGCAGAAAATATTCCCGCGCACCGTGCCGGTCGGTATCAAATTCGGTACGCTCTTGGTGCTGTATCGCGGACAAAAAGTCGAGGTCACAACCTACCGTGCCGATGCCGATTACGAAGACGGTCGCCGGCCGAGCACGGTCGAATATGCGCAAGAGCTCGCAGTCGACATCCGCAGGCGCGACTTTACCATCAACGGGCTGGCATATTCCGTTCTGAAAAAGCAACTTGCCGACTATTGCGGCGGCGTTGACGATCTCGAGCGCAAACTGCTCAGAACGATCGGCGACCCCATGCAGCGCTTCAGCGAAGATGGCCTGCGGCCGATCAGAGGATGCAGAATCGCGGCGAAACTGGGTTTTGAGATTGAGCCCAATACGCTGACTGCAATGCGGCATTGTGTGCCGATCACCTCAAAGGTTGCACCCGAACGCTTTTTCGACGAATGGCGAAAAACTCTGCGTATGAAGAATCGCCGCTCGTATTGGCACCATTTGCTTGAAGCGCACATTCTACCGGCCTTTTTGCCGCACATCGCCGAGGCGTTTGTCGGCGAGGCGCGCGACCAGTTCTTGCGCGAGATCGATCATCTGCAGATGCGTTCAATGGCTGAATACGCTGCTGCGCTTTTCTTCTTGCTGCAAATAACCGATCGCGGCAAGATCGAACAAACCTTACGTGGCACGAAATTTCCCACGGCAGACATGAAGTTGTGTCTCAACCTTCTCGATTCGCCTCTGTTGCGAATAGCTGATGCCCATGGTCGGCTCGATCTAAAGCGAGCCTTGGCACAAACCGGGCGGCGCGATCGTATCGCCCATATGCGATTCGCGACACAAATGCGCGCCGCTTTGCAAACGAGCTCGGGCCTGCAGCCGGGGCCAGTTCGCAAAGGCCGCGAGCTTGCCGTGTCGCTCTACAAGTCTATTCGCCGGTCAGGCGAACCCCTCGATATTTCTGATCTGGCAGTCACGGGTACTGACCTGCAGGCGAAAGGCCTGCAGGGCCGAGCCGTCGGCGAAGCGCTCGAAAAACTCAAATTGATTGTGCTTGAGCAGCCGCAGCTAAATACCCGCGAAAGGCTGCTACAACTTGTTGGCAAATCGACCTGACAGGGCAGCGGTGGGTAGCCGCCGATCACCTTACGGCCGTAGGCTTCTTTTTTTTGCCAGCGTACTCAGAGACGCCTGCAAGTTGGTCTAATTTGCTGCGTTGTTCGAGCATACGGCGCTCATGATAGGCACGCCGATTTTCTCGTTCTTCTTCGGTCTGTTTTCGCGGTTCAGTCTCAGAAGGCTGCAGGGAAACCAGAAGCTCGGTGAAGGGCTTGGGTATCAAGAAGCCATCCCAACTGTTGAGACGCCAGAAACGGCGCGGCGCCACACAAACCGGAACAAGCTCAGTCTGCGTCAGCTGCGAAGCGACGAGTGCTCCGGCCTGAAAGACATACATCGGCCCCCGGGGGCCGTCGGGTGTCATGACCACCGAACTCTTGCGCCGCCCCAGAGCATGGCTCAGCATCGTCAGCGCTTCTTTTCCCCCGCGTGACGAAGAGCCGCGCGCTACATCGCCGCCCCAGCGCTCAACCACGTTGGCAATGGCCTCACCATCATTCGATTGGCTGATGAGCACAGTCAAATGCACGCCCTTGTCGAAGAACGTACGCTTCAGGTAGATTGCCGCCATGAAGATGCGGTTGTGCCAAAAGATAAAAATTACCGGTCGGCGACGGGCAAGAATGTCATCACGAATCTCTTTGCCCTCAACGTACGTGACGCGGCAGGTCATGTAGATGAACTCCATCAGCCACTTGAGCAGCGTTACGCCGAGCCAATGCATGATAGATCTAAACATTTGGGGCCTATTCCTTTGTGAAAAATTGCCAGATGCTGAGCAAACTAGCGACGAGACCTACCAGAATCATAAGCGTTTCGGAGGTCTTGGCGTAATCTTTATAGGTACTGATCAGCAATAAGCTCGTACCAGCGATCGATACGCCAAGAAAAATGACCACCCTTTGGTTCACGTAAGCTATTTTTTCTGAAGCTGGGCGTGTACTTCGCGGGCGATAAGTCTGCTAATGCCGCTTGAAATCAGATAAGCGGCACAGAGCAGGCTCACCACCGAAGCTGCTATCATTGTGACACTCATGACCTGAGATTACAAAACACCGGGTCTGGCGTCAATGTTTTCATTCGAAATCTTTATAGATTAGACTCGGCTGAATACCCGTATTGCCCTGGTATTTGCCGCTCTTGTACTCGGTATATTCGCCTTCGACGGTGTGGTAGAAAATCTGGCAAATTTGCACGCCGGGGTAGATGCGCACGGGCTGAATGCTCGAAATTTCGAGCGTCCAGAAACCGCGAAAGCCGATATCGCCGAAGCCCGCGGTGATGTGCACGAACAGGCCCAGTCGTCCCACGCTGCTGCGCCCTTCGAGCATCGGCACCAGGTTGTGCGTCTCAGTGAGTTCACGGGTGCGCCCCAAGTACAGCCTTCCCGGTTCAATGACGAAGCCCGATTCGGGTATCTTCAGAAGCTGCGTTTCATTCGGCTTCTTCATATCGAGCAGCGATTCTTTGTAAACGAGCAACTCGTCGTGCAGCGTCAGATTGTACGAATTAGGATTCAGAAATTTCTCGTCGTATGGCTCGATCTTGATATCTTTGCCGAGTCGTTTCTTGATTTCAATACCCGAGAGAATCATGTCGCCTCCGAATGCGCACGATGCGCTGAGTGAGGCGACTGCCATGGATGGCATCTCATGTCGCCTCCGAACGCGCAGGACGCGCTGAGTGAGGCGACTGCCATGGATGGCATCTCATGTCGCCTCCGAACGCGCAGGACGCGCTGAGTGAGGCGACTGCCATGGATGGCATCTCATGTCGCCTCCGAACGCGCAGGACGCGCTGAGTGAGGCGACTGCCATGGATGGCATCTCATGTCGCCTCCATTACGGATACAAGATTGCGTGCGATGTGCTCGAACGCATCTACTACCGGGGCGATATTCTTGTTTTTGTTTTTGTAAACGGCAATCTCACCCTTCTCGGCTGCGGCCATGCAGTCTTCGACCAGCGGCACCTGACCCAAAAGCACGCTCTCAGAGCTTGCCGCAAGTCGCGAACCGCCGCCGCGCGAGAAGATATGGCTTGGCTTGCCGCAGTGGCTGCAGATAAACTCACTCATGTTCTCCACTACCCCCAGTATTCTGATGTTTACCTGTTCGAACATGGCTACTGCACGACCAGCGTCAAGCAGCGCCACAGATTGCGGGGTCGTAACAATGATAGCGCCGTCTGTCTGCACCAGTTGCGCGAGCGACAGCTGTGTGTCACCGGTACCCGGAGGCAGATCGATGATCAGGTAGTCGAGCTCACCCCAGTTCATGTCGTACAAGAATTGCTCGACTGCTTTGCCGAGCATCGGCCCGCGCCACACGATCGGTTGATTGTCGTCGACCAGAAATGAAAAGCTCATCAGCTTCAGACCATATTTCTCTACCGGTGTAATGCGGTCATTTTTTACGTCTATCTGCTGCCGGCCCGATAAGCCGAGCATCTTGCCGACCGACGGCCCGTAGATATCGGCATCCATGAGCCCGACTTTTTTGCCCATCTGCTGCAGCGTCGAGGCCAGGTTGACTGACACAGTTGACTTACCCACGCCTCCCTTGCCTGACGCGACGGCGATAACATGCTTGACTCCCGGTATGCTGCGCTGCGGGCGCGAGACCGGGCCTTGTTTCGTAACTTCGGGCTTTGCTTCGTTCCATTTGAACTTGAAACCGTCGGGCGCAATACCCTCTTTGCTCGCAAGCGTACGCACCTGTGCCTCGATGGCGAGCTGCCATTTTTTGTCGCCCGCAGCCTTAAGCTCGATCGTTGGCTTATCAGCTTGCCCTGAGCCCGTCGAAGGGTCATGCATCGCGATGAAAAGCTTATCGTCGATGATCGATTTGTGCGTTAAAGGATTCTGAACTTTGCCGAGAAGGCTTTCGAGTTTCTCTTTCATGTTACCTGCTTCTGAATGTGTTTGCTACCCAAATGGCGGCTATGTTAAATATGATTCCAAAAACTCCGACCCAGGCATAGTGTTGAATCGGCTGTCCTGCGGGTGCATAGATAATCAACGAAGCGGCAATTGCCCCGAGTGACATTGCGAGCTGCTGCACCGAGCCGTTGAGGCTCATGAAAGTGCCTCTGTGCGCCGGGCTAACCGTATTGTTCAAAAGCGCCATCGCGGGTACCATGCGCCCAGAGACGAATATAAAGAATAATACCGTTGAAGCCATCAGAAGCGCAAATGACTTTGTCCATTCGTAGGTCACGAGCACAAAGGGTATTGAGGCGAGCAGCGAAACGAAACTGTAGATGCGCACGTTGCCAAACTTGTCGCTGAGCCAGCCAACGACGGGTGAACTCACGATGGTGGCAATGCCACCGCTGAGGTAAATGAGCGGCAGCTGGTCGTCGCTGACCCCATTGTTCTTTTGCATGAAGCCTGCAATATAGGGAATTATGCTGAAGCCAGCCACAAAATGAAAAACCATCATAAGGTAGAGGCGCTGGTGTTTGTTGTTGCTGAGCACTGCGCGAATCTGCGCGATCACATTCATGCGCGGCCCAAAAAGGTGGTCTTTCAGGGGCGGCATGCGCAACCAGGCAAATACCAGAATTAACGCTGAACCGAGCGCGATCAGATAATAGGGCAGCTGCAGAAAGTATCCGTTGGCTAGCCAGATGCCTACCGGAACCCCGACCACGGCAGCCACTGAAAAGGCCATCATGATCACACCCGTGGCGCGGCCGCGTTTCGCGGGTTCAATCAGGTCGCCTATGATCGAAAATGTCACGCCAGACAGCAAACCACCGAATGCTCCGGTGACAAAGCGTGCAGCCAGAAAAGTATAGAACCCCGGCGCAACTGCACAGAGAAGGTTGCCGGCGATGAATCCCATAAAGCCGACCATGAGCGATGCCTTTCGGGAAATGCGGTCTATAAAGAACGTCGCGGCAATGCCCGAAGCAAAAGCCGCCAGAGTGTAAGTAGAAACCAGCCAGCCGAACTGATTCGTCGTAATGTGAAACAGCTCTTCGAATTTTTTCGCCAGAGGCATAATGACCATAAAATCAACGATGTGCATGAATTGTATGAGGGCAAGAATTGCCAGCACACCCCATTGCAGACGGCTGAAAACAGCTGGTTTGGATTCGCGATCGACAGGGGCGGCTGAGGTTAAGGCGGTGTGCGCTACACTGCTCTTTCTTCTGGGCGGTGATGCCTTTGCCGGCCGTTTTGCAGTAGGCTTTTTCTTTGCCACCTTACGGCGGGCCGGCTTTGCTTTGCTTGTCTTTTTCGCCTTCGCCATGCGCCAAGCATCGGTTCTGAGACACGGCGAAAAAGATTTATCGGGGGCAACTGTACCTGTTCGGATGAAATCGGCCTAATCGACAACCTTATCGATCTGGCCCTTCACAAAACGCTGCCACGCTTTCAGTTCGTCTGGCTTAAACTCGATTTGCGCCTGCCAGGACCCGAGGGGTATAAGCATTTTCAGGCCCTGCCCGTTTTGCAATGCAGCGAGCACCCGGTCATTGGCCAGAGCGTCTGCGCTGTATACCTTCCAGGCGCGTGCGACTGCCCCTGCTGCAGTCGGCTTGCCAAAGGTGATGTAACCGGTCTGCGCCTGCACTTCACTTGTCAGGGCGGCATTGTTGTGCGCTCGCTGGCCGGTATCGAGTACTGTCACCTTTTCGCGCAGCTCGCGCACCTGCCATGCGGTTACCGTAACCGTCGCGGCCACTTCGCCGCCTGCGAGCTGCAGCGCGACGCCCGGCATGGGGTCGTCATCATAGAGGCGCAGCGCTATACTCAGCGTCACGGGCGTCGTGCCGTCGGGAGTTTTAGTTTTGCTTGCCTTGATCTCGGCGCGACGTTCGCCACGCTCGAGTTCTTGCACATGGTTGTCGTCGGTACGAAGGTAGTGCTGCGTGCGCAGCGTGAGGATCTCAGAACCTGCTGAACGCTGCAGCCTTACGGTGTTAAACTCGCTGGCACAACCAAGACAAGCCACGCTCAGAACCAATAAAAAAGCCGGAGCCCGCACGCCCCAGCATGCGGACACCGGCCATCGGTGTCAATGTTTAAGCGAGCTTAGGTGCTCGCGAGGCCCAGATTCTTTGCGACAATTTCTCGCATAATTTCTGAAGTGCCGGCATAAATCGTCTGCACACGGCAGTCGAGGTAAGCCTTCGCGATGGGGTATTCCATCATGAAGCCATAACCGCCAAAGAATTGCAGGCACTTAGACACGTGCGCCTGCAGCATCTCAGAGCACTGCAGTTTCACCGCAGAAGCTTCTGCCGTCACTTTCTCGCCTGCCATAAATGCCAAGACGACGCGGTCGCAATACGAACGAGCCGCTTCTTGTTCGACGTACATGTCGGTCAGGCTGAAGCGCGTGTTCTGGAAAGAACCCACTGGCTTGCCGAACACTTTGCGTTCGTTGCAGTACTTTACAGTCTGGTCGAGCACGGTTTCTGCCGAGGCGATGTTCGAGATCGCGAGAACGAGGCGCTCTTGTGCGAGTGACATCATCAGGTAACGGAACCCTGCGTTGAGTTTGCCGATGAGGTTTGCCTTTGGCACCTTCACATCGTTAAAGTGGAGCTCCGATGTATCTTGTGCATGCAAACCGATTTTTTTGAGTTTGCGGCCGCGTTCAAAGCCTGGCATACCGCGCTCTACCATCAGCAGCGAAATGCCGCCTTGGCCTTCGCCGGTGCGTGCAACGACGATGCACAGGTCTGAGAGGTAACCGTTTGAGATGAAAGTTTTTGACCCGTTCAGCAGGTAGTGGTCGCCCATGTCGACGGCCTTGGTCGTTACCGCGGCGAGGTCTGAGCCTGTGCCCGGTTCAGTCATGCCGATCGAAAGAATTTTGGTTCCGTTAATGATCCCCGGTAGCCAGCGCTTCTTTTGTTCTTCGTTAGCATAATGCAGAACGTAGGGGGCAATCACGTCGGCGTGCAGAGATATAAAGAAGCCAGACGATGCTGCTTTCGCGAGTTCTTCGATAACAATCACGTTATAGAGAAAGTCAAGGCCCATACCGCCATATTCTTCGGGAAAGTTAGGGCAGATCATGCCGAGCTGGCCTGCTTTTTCCCATACGTCGCGGGTAACTTCGCCCGCTTTTTCCCACTCTTCGTGGCGCGGAACGCATTCTTTCGCAATAAAATCAGCCACCATTTCGCGAAAGCGATCGTGCTCTTCAGTGAAAGGAAGCAATCGAGGAAGTCTTTTAACCATTGTTTTCTCCTATGATACACGAGGTATCGGGGTGACGGCTGGCACGGATGCCATTTCATGCCGTCACGTGTATTGTAGCGTTCGTTACAGCTACTGCGTAGACCGATTACCAGATTGCGACATTGCGTAAATGCTTTGCGGGGTCTTAATATTGACAGTACTGTAATCGCCAAATCGCGTATACGAATTGGCGATTACGTTGTTGTATTTATGTCTCATTTTACTCACAGCATTGCCGCATCGCGTCGATAATCATGTAGAGATATGCGGGCTTTTTTGTTCACCACTTTTCTGTGCACTCTGAGCTCCTCATTATTCGCCGAGGTCTACCCGCTCATGCTCTTTCGCCAGTACGAAGACCATGAACCGAAACCCGGCCTCATGATCGGGCGCATCAACACGAAGGGTACCGACAATTCGGTCGCGCCGCGCCAGGTGCTCGGCTACGACGCGCGCATGTCTGTGGTGAGCGCTTCGATCGACAACGCGGCGAAGGTGTACCCCGGCATGAAGGTTTACCTCGTGAAACGCGAGCGCGACCACCAGAAGAACAGGGCGGCACTGATCGTCGCTGAGGGTGAAATCGCTTCGCTGACCGATACGGTGTTTTCGGGGCGGGTGGCACAGATACGCGGCCAGTTCTCGATGGTTTCGCGGCAGCATTTCGTCGCCGTCATGCAGCCTTCAGCGGGCCGCGAGCAGCGCGATGCGCAGAGCTATCTGCTTGAAGCTGACCGCCACAGGCATGAGCAGGATTTCGCACGTTCTGCGCAAAAACTGCAGCACGCGCGCGAGCTCGAGCCCAATAACCCTCTGGTGAACCTGCGCTATGCGCAGCTCGCGCTGCAGAACGGCGCCGAAGAGAAAGCGGCTGCAGCGCTTGCGAAAGCTTTTAACGAGCGCCGAAGTCTTGAAGACGTCAATGATTACCTGACGCTCGGTTCGTTGTACCTTGCCGCTAAGGTGCGCTCTCTGCCATCGCAGCCCAAAGAGTTGCTCAAGGCGGGTACCGCCATTTTGACCTCGATGCGGCAATTCGAGAAAGATCTAGGCCAGTTTGGTAAAGACTTAACGCCGCCCAAATCGGCGAGCTTTCGCCAAAAGCAGAGTCGGTTTTCGGCGGCGTACCATCTGCAGTATGGCGTTCTGCTCAGGCGAATCGCCGACAGCCTGCGTGAATATTCGCCCGAAGCCATCAGTAACATTCTCAGTTATGCCGAGCGCGACGCCCTGTATGCGCCGATCGAGACGCGCGTCGCGCGTGAGCGAGTGCTTGCTCTGCCCCGCAAAAAATGGGACAGAGCTTATGTCGACGCGGCGATTACCCATTTTGAAATTGCACTGAAGAAAGACCGGCACAGCGAGGCGGGTTTTGAAATTATCGACCTCTGCGAACAGCTGTGGGTTTCAGCCGATAACAATCGGCGCGTGTATCTCAAAGAACTTGTCGAAAAATACTCGGGGCAATACCTCGAAGCGGCGCACGACGATCAGCGTATGGGTCGGGTGCGGCGGGCAGTCAGTAAAGTCAACCAGGCCTGATAGCGCCTTGCGGCTTCGGGGCGCTGGTATTTCTGTGCACCTTTCACCAAAATCTGGCACTTGTAGATCGCCTCATCGAGCAGCGCTTCGGCCGCGCTTAATGCGAGGCCTGCCTTGCGTCTGTCGCGGTAGAAGCGGTGCAGCGCCAGCACACGGTAGCGGTCTGTTTCAGGTGTACTGCTCACTTGCGGCCAATCACCCGCCCGCTTAACGACCAGCGTCTCTTCGAGAAACCCAATCGGTGCGTCGGCAAGCATGCGTAACCACAGTTCGAAGTCACTGCAAACGGGAAAATGCGCATTAAAACCGCGATGTTTCTCGTAAAAGCCACGCCTGAACACCACAGCCGAATTGGCAATCAGGCACCGGCCAAAGGCGCGTTCAAGAAACGAGCCACCCTGTTTGCGGTGTTCGGCGCGTTGCGTCACCACTACACCGTGGCGCTGCCATTCTTCATTGCTATGCGTCCATTGCAGAGACGGTTCGGCTGAGAATTGCCGAACCTGTTTTTCAAGCTTCGTTTCACGCCAGAGGTCGTCGCTGTCGAGAAATGCGACCAGCGGCGCTCTGCCTGCTGATACACCCGCATTACGCGCGCCGCCGGGCCCCCGGTTTTTCTCTAACCTCACAAATCGCATTCGCCGGTCGGCGATCAAAACCCGCTCAGCCAGTGGCTGCGGTGAGGCATCATCGACGATAATAAGGTTCAAATCGGTGTGCGTCTGCGTGAGCACGCTCTGCGCGGCCTCAATCAACAGCTCAGCGCGCTCATAGGCCGCGATGATGACGTCAACCTGCATCTACGCGTTCTTGATGAAAAAGAAGAACTCATCTGCCGGCCAGCTCGCGTGTTCGAGCAGCTGAAAGCCTTCAAGGTGCGGCATAGCGACTGTCGCCGCGAGCGCCCGGCTCATGGCATTACCCCGGCCGGGCTTTGACCAAAGCATCGCATCGGATCGAATCTTTGAATGGTAGACGGCTACTGCATCGACAAGCCCCTGTGCGATCAGCAGCTCAGAGAACTGCGGGCCCGCCTCGATCAGCACCGAATTATAGCCGTCTGCAGCCAGCTGCCTGAGGGTTGCTTTCAGACTTTCGGCGAAATTTGACTTTAATGCATGCCGGTTGACGGGGAGAATTTTGCTCGTCCCGGCGAGGGATGACTGCAGTGCCTTGACCTTTGCGCTTGTTTCGTCGTCGTCTTGTGCGACCATAAACGCCCTTGCCGGTGCCTTTGCAGTCTCAGAAGCAGCATTCAGCTGCAGCTCAGAATTGACGCTGTTTTGATAGAGCATTAACTCTTCGAAAAACGGTGACAGGCCCGAAGCGGAAAACCCCGAGGGATTGCCATCACCCAGGCGAACTGTTAACCTGGGCAGGTCGATCTGAACCACGCCCGGCGTTGCAACCGTGAGTTTGAAGAGTGAGCGCATTGCCGCGGTCGCAAACGCCGCCTGTTCGCCGCTGATGGGGCCTGAGCTCCCTTGAATCGGCGCCAGACTACCGTCAGCCGTTTGCGCCCATTTAAGAATAACATGCGGCATGCCCGATTTTCGCATGTCGAAGAAAGGTGCCGTCGTGAACCACTTCTCGCGCCCAAATAGCGTTTCAGGCAGAACTGAAACCTCAAGACCCGCGGCTTGCAATAACGCCACCGATTCACCTTTCACCTCGGCTGCATAGTCACGCTCGCCGATCACCACCCGTCTGATTCGCCGATCGAGAACCGCTGTCGTACACGGCGGAGTTCTGCCAAAATGACAGCATGGTTCGAGCGTCACGTAGAGACTGCATTCGCCTAAATCTACGGAGGCAACTGCTTCAAGAGCGGCGCGCTCTGCGTGCGCATAACCCGCCCGCCGGGTATAGCCGGTTGAGACGATCTCGCCTGCCGGCGACACCACAACAGCACCGACGGCTGGGTTAGGGTCTGAGTTGCCGACTGCTTTCAGTGCCTCGGCATAAGCGAGGTGCATAAAATGCAGATCGCTGGTGGTTGTCACGGCGCAGCTTCGCGTGAGTCTTCTTCGCCGTAAAGAATTGCAAGATTCAAAAGAAAAATAACGCTGTCGACGTCGTCAATGTGAGCGACGCCACGAATGGCGCTCTGGTTATTCTGCCCGGCGAATTCGGGGTTCTCTTCAATGTTCTTCGACGGGATAAACACGACGCGCTCCACAGAGTCGCAGACGATTCCCGTGAGTTTGCCCTCGTTGTGGCACACGATAATGCGTGTTTCAGCTGATGCTTCTTGCGATTCGATCGCGAATTTTTCCCTGAGGCCGACGACAGGTATGATCTGGCCGCGCAAATTGATGACGCCCAGCACGTGGCGCGGCGCATGGGGAATCTTCTTCGGTAGCCTAAACCTCAACACCTCTTGAGTCTCGGCGATATCGACCGCGTAAGTCTCTGGCCCGATCTTGAACAGTACGAACTGGTTCTGTGGGCCGTTAGCCTGCATCAAATGCGATTTTCGCGGCGCGGAGCATCGGGCAGACCGCCCTTTTCCTGGTTGTCACGCTTGTAAAAATAATAGAGCACTAGGCCGATCGCGACGAGCGCATTGAAGAAAACCCACAAGAAGCTCAGCGCATGGTAGAAACCATAGGCTACAAGTGACTGCGCTGCGATCGTCACACTCAACCCAAAGAAAAATGTCGTGTCGTTTTCAATAAACTTGCGAACGAATGATGGCCATTGCATTTCATCGGCCTTGTCTTTGAGGTATGGTTGGCCGATAAACCACAGGCCGGGCAACACAGCCGAATGGAAAAACGCAGATTCATAGTGTTCGCCATAAACACCACCGGTATAGCTGAGCATATAACCCAGCAATGCGCCGGCGGCCACACCCGCATAACTCGTTGCCGGGTCGACGCTGACAATGCGCTGCCATTCGTTCACGATAAAATTATGGGCGTAGATCAGTTCGTCACGCGGATACTCGCGCCGGCCGTCGTTCAAGAGCCGGCGGTAATAGTTGAGCAACAAGACCAGCGCCCCGACAAAGGCGATCACCAGAAGTGACGCGACGAATTCCATAAACCATTTCGCAGCGACTTCGCAGCTATTCAATCAAAATTCATTTATTGCCCGTTTGTCGCAAAATCACTTGCCAGAGCCTTGCCCCCCGCGACGCAGGCATTGATGAAGCGCTTTAGAGTCATTCTTTCTGCACTTGTGGTAATTCTCGCGATTGATGCCAGCGATGAAGTTCCCGCAGCGAGCCTCGTGACCGAGCTTTACACACGCGCCCTGCTGGCAGAAAGTTTTGCCGGGGCGCAGATCGAAAACGTGCTGCTCGGCGACCCCGAAGCGCATGCCGGAGTTTACCGGTATTCAAGCGAATTCACGGTGCGTGAAAAGGGTAAAACCAAACACTGCGAAGACTGGCATTTCAGAATAAAAAAGGCCCAGCGCACCTGGTATGTATCTGAAATTGCGAAGGGTCGCTGCAGTGGTTAAGAAGCCAGTACCGGGCTCAATCCGCCGTGCGCTTCTTTTGGTCGGCTGTCTGGTCGGGCCGGTTCTGAGTACCGCGTGTTCGAAGTTTGTCTATGAACACGATGCTGGCCGGCTCTCGCGGGGTTCTTTTCTTTTCATGAAGAACATTTATTACCAGGGCCAGTTTGAAGAAGAAGAGACTCTGGCCAAACGCAACCAGGCGATCGTCGATGATATGGCAACCGTCGAAGGCATCGGGGCGTTGGCTAAGAAGAAGGGCATTCTCGATGACCCTTCGTACCCTGAATACATGTTTCGGCAAGAGCGGTCGCGGCATGCGAAGGCTGCAATCTGGTTCTGGCAGCAGAAATACAAAGAGAAATTCAACTGGCAAATGCTGTTTTCTGCCGAAAAACTGAGCTACGACGAAAAGAGTTTTGCCCGCTCAGTCGCCGAAGCCATTCGCTCGGCAAAGCCTATTGAAGATCTATACGTCGCGAGCTTCGAGGGCAAGCCGATCGTCTACAAAAACCTGCGCAGTGTGATGTCGGTCTCTGACTATGCGCAACTGCCCGCGCTCAACGAGGCCGCGATGCTCTCAGGCATGCGCGACGTGCTCAAAGCCTGGCTCGAAAAGCAGATTCATGATCGCGTTGCCTGGTCGATGAGCGCCGACGAGGCAGAGCTGCGGCGCTTTGACCATAACCGCGTTTCAACTCTGTACTTGAAAGTCAGGTACGGCAAGGCCGGCAAAGGCATCTATCCCGGCTCGATGGACAAGATACCCCTCACTGCAACGGAAATCTATGATCATTACCATAAATTGCAGAACACGCTCGCAGACGTGCTCTGGGTGAGGGCCGCGTACACGGTTGTCGCCGATGACAACCGCGCAGAAGAAGTGATGGAAAAACTCGAGAAAGGCGCGAATTTAGCTGAACTGGCAGCGAAATACGCCAGCGAACCGAAATTCATCAAGACCGCAAGCCCCATGAAGATCATGGGGTACGACCGGCGGCAGGGTGTCGACGCGCGCGAAAAGCGGGAATATTACGACCGTCTCATCATCGACATGGCCGCGCGCGACGTGGCCAAGCCCGAACCCTATTTGGGCAAAGACGGTGTCGTCATCGTCAAAATTTACGAAGTTTCACGTTCGCTTGAGAAGGTGAAGCTGCAAGATGTGTCGTGGAAAGTGGAGAACGACCTGAGAACCAAAATGCTGAACAGCATCTATGAGCCCGACATCAAAGACGCGCGCGACAAGCTGCGCTTTAGGTTTAACCAGAGACTGATAGATCGGCTGAATTGACTCTAAGCCCGCTACCAGCTGCATCGCCAGAATCCCAAGAGCCTCGTCGTTTGTGACCAAACGACTGCTAAAGCGGCCGACGCGGCCTGCTCTTTGCATTCTGGCTGCTGGCAGCGAGCTGCCGGTTTTCCTCGCGGAAAACCGTCAGCGCTTGCTGAACTGGGTTGCGCGGCGGGCTTTGTGCAAGCCGTATTTCTTACGCTCAACCATACGCGGGTCGCGGCGCAGCAGGCCTGCGGCTTTGAGTTTAGTGTGCTGTGTGTTGTCGGCGCGGTCAATGCTGCGCGCGATACCGAGAGAAACTGCCTGTGCCTGACCGGCGACACCGCCGCCGTACACATTGACATTGACGTCGATCTGGCCAACACGCTCCGTTACGACGAGCGGAGCCAAAACGGCCGCGCGCAGATCGGGTCGTGGAAAGTATTCATTGATGTCACGGTTATTGATCGTGATTTTGCCCGAGCCGGGCTTCAGCGACACGCGCGCGACCGCTGTTTTGCGGCGGCCCACGAACTGGTCGGTAGTCTTGCGTTCGCGGCGAACCTGAGCTTCAGCGCCGGCTGGCTTCAGTGCCGCCTTGCGTTTTGTCATTGATTCTGCGAGAGTCGGTGCTGCAGGGCGGCGTTCTTGTGGTTTTTCCATTTAATGTACCTTCGTGTTATTTCGCTACGGGCTGTTGGCCCTGCAGGTTATGCTCGGCTCCCGCAAATACGCGTACGCGTGTGAGCAGTTTGCGGCCATATTTTGTTTTCGGCAGCATGCCCTTGACAGTCAGCAATACCGCCTGGTCAGGTGCAATTTCCATTTGCTTCTTGTATGAGCGGGTTTTCATGCCACCGTAGTAGCGGCTGTGCCAGATATATTCTTTTTCAGCTTCTTTGTTGCCTGAAACCTTGACCTGTGAAGCATTGATGACGACAACATGGTCACCGACCAGCTGGCCGGGTTGGTAGTTGGTCTTGTTCTTGCCCATCAGTAACGAGGCAATTTTGGTGCTGACGCGGCCCAAGATCGCGTCTTTCGCGTCTACCACGACCCATTTATGTGTTAATTCGGCGCGCTTGGGAAAATGCGTACGCTGCCCTTTGAGAGGATCCATCGCGCCAAAAAAGGAAAATCAGATAGAGCGTCGAGCAAATTGCGACCTGGCAGGCCGCACCGAGAACTCAGCCCGACCTGGGTCAGGTTACGGCTTCTGCGAGATGTGGGTCGCCGTGTCCAGCATTATGTCTCATTGTAGGATTTCGTAAGTACTAAAGACCGAAGCTGACCCGTGCCCACGGTGCTGAGGGAGCTGCGCGGCAGGTCGTAAAACGACAAAATTCAGGAAAAGTTCCGCGATTTTCAAAGCGAAAATCGCTCCATTAACGGGCCTAGGCCCGCTTTTCCCGAATTTCGTCGTCTCACTATAGCACTAAATTGTCGAATATGGCGACCTGCCGCGCAGCCCCCAGGGGCCCTTCTCGCCGACATCGGCTTTACGCCATTCAGCTCAAGTCAATGCAGGTATACTCCAGCACATGGCCAAACGCATAAAAAAAATCAATCCGCCCCGAAAGGTTATGGCTGCACATGCGGCAGCCAAACCGATGAAAAAAGACTACAGCGAAGACTCTGACAAAGACAACCTCACCGGCTGGCGCGCGCGCGTGCACGAAATCGTCTACGAGGCCGACACGCCGGCCGGCAAGGCGTTCGATGTCACGCTGGTCTTTGCGATTATCGCCAGTGTACTCGTGCTGATGCTCGAGAGTGTGAGGCCCATTGAGGCGGCGTGGCACTGGCAGCTCAAAACCCTCGAGTGGATGTTCACGTTTTTTTTCACGGCCGAGTATCTGCTGCGCCTCTATTCGGTGACGCGGCCGCTCAAGTACGCGACCAGCTTTTTTGGTATCGTCGACCTCGTCGCGGTATTACCGACCTGGGTGAGCTTCTTTTTTCCCGGCAGCCAATATCTGCTTTCGGTGCGCGTGTTGAGGCTGCTCAGAATCTTTCGCATTTTGAAACTCGCGAATTATCTGTCGCAGGCAGAGATTCTGAAGCGTGCGCTGGCGAACAGCCGCCGCAAGATTATCGTTTTTCTGCTGACGGTGATGACGCTCGTCGTGATTATTGGTACCATCGTCTACGTCGTTGAAGGTGAAGAAAATGGTTTTACCAGCATACCAACCGGGGTCTACTGGGCCATTGTCACGCTGACGACCGTGGGTTATGGCGATATTTCTCCGAAGACCCCGTTGGGCCAGGCGCTCGCCTCTGTGGTGATGATTATGGGCTATGGCATTATCGCCGTGCCAACAGGCATTGTCACCGCCGAACTCACACAAGACCAAGGCTCGCCCAAACCCGTCTCAACCCAGTCGTGCCGCGCATGCAGCGCAGAGGGCCACGACGTCGACGCAAAGTATTGCAAATATTGCGGCGATGAGTTGTAGTTTTGCCATTACTCCGGGCAGAGCCCCGGAGTAATGGCGGGGCTAGACTGTACTACCTCTTGCGTCTCTTCTCAGCCACCTTTTCGGCCAGCATGACCTTGATGTAAGATTGGTAAGGCACATCCTGGCGGTTTGCGAGTATCTTGATATCGGCTAGCAGAGATTCGGGTAACCGCAAAGAGATCGTCCGGGTCGAAGGCTTCAAGTTAGGAAATTTGGCTTTAATACCTTTAGAAAAATCAAGAAAGTCAGTGAAGTCGTTTTTTGACCAGAATTCTCTTTCTTCGTTTTCATTCTTGAATTTAGGTATTTTCTTAAGTGTTTTCATATTGCCTCTTTTCTTTTGCCGACATATCGCGCGCAGAAACGACGCGAATTTTTCTATTGCGAATGATAAAGGTGATAGCCAGAAAGCGAAACTGGTTTGTTTTTCCGAACGCACTATAGCGATCTTCTGTTTCAGAATGCAATAAATCAGGGAATATGAGCAGTGGCTCATTCAAAAAAACTTCTTCACATTCAGGGTTTGAGACATTATGCTTATCGAAGTTCTTATCGATATTACCAATATTCCACTCAAAGCCCTCTACAGCTTCAAAGTCTGGAATAATCACGTATATTTCTAACATATACATATGGGGTGTCTACAATTTTCCAGAGGCAGACGGTCTGGGACATCATGCCCGCGACGAATTGACAGCCTGTGTGAAAGCGCCACCCAATTCTCCGAACGATGCTGCGGGCCGCTTTTGTATCTGGCGTAATGGCGATTGCACTTTTTTCTGGTGTGAGTTATGCCGCCAGCGTCATGACCACCGCCGGCCCGGTGCAGGGAAAAATTCTGAGCGAGAATGCCGAAACTGTGACAGTGGCGGCCGAAACGGGTTCGACGCAGGTCATCAAGAGGCTAGATATCCTCATTATTTACGATGATGCCGGCCACGTACTTTGGCAAAACCCAGACATTGTATCCAGCGACACGACTCCAGAAACAAGGCCTGCCGCTGCCGAACTACCGCTCAGCCGCGAGTTCAGTGCCGAGTTGCGCGGGGGCATGGGCGTTTCAAGCCCGAGTTCAATTTTCAGCAGTTTCTATGCGAGCAGCGGGCCCGACTACCATTATGAAATCGTCGGCGAAGCGGCGGGGCTCTGGCATTTCACGAAAAGCGATGCGCTCGTTTTGGGCATCGGGTTCGCGCAACGCAATTTCACCGCCGCCGGCATCAACCTAAATGGCCAGCGTGGCTCAGCCACCTGGGCGATGCAATTTGTCGACACGCGCATCGGTTACAGGCTTCAAGGCAACCTGGGCTTTGCGGAGCTCGGTTTGTTATATGCCATGCCGCTCGGTACCGTCGCGGTTCAGCATCAATCGGGTACCGGCACTGCGATGGTAACCGCGCCGCAGATCGCGCAACAGTCTTATGCGGCAGTCTATCTGGCGGCGGGCATACAATGGATTCTGACCGACCGCATCGCCCTCTTGACCTTTGCCCGCATGGACCAGGGTATAGGTGCGGCTGTGCGCGGTGAAGTGGCGACGCAGGTTGACTTCGCCGGCAAAGCCGAGAGCACTGCGACGCTCGCGCTCGTGCCGTGGAGCTTGGGTTTGTATTTTGGGATCAACTACCATTTGTAGTCGTCGATCCAGGCGAAACTACTCGCCGCTAAATTTCAACCACATGGTCATTCCCGCGAAAGCGGGAATCTAATCTCGTTGATAAAAGGGAGATACCCGCTTGCGCGGGTATGACCCTGCCGTTTGAGTACCCAGCAAAAGTTTGGTTATATTTCACCGTCTAACAGAAGGGAGACAACCCGCCTTGCTCCCAGTGGCAATTTTTCCGTCGCAGTCTCTGCCGTTGTCGTACCCGTGTCTTTCGCCGCTGCGATAACGCGCTTGGTGGCGATTTGGTAGAGAGCCGCATAGTGATCGACATTCGTCACCGGGCCCACGGCACCGGCTTTTTCGGCTGTGACGAAAATGATGTAATCGAATTTGACGCCAAACTTGCTGCCGGCTTTGAGTGTCGCGTTGAGCGCAAGCTGAGCCATCGGGTCGAGGTCTTTCGTGCCACTCTTGTCGAGGCCCAGCCTCGCGGCTGTGACTGGCAGTTCAAGTGCCGGTGCGGGCATCAGGGGCAGCACGTGAATTGAACCTGCTTTGTCGCCCGCTGCCGAACGGTAGAGCGCTTCGACGGCTGGTATAGCCGACACGCGGTCTTGCGCTGCAACGAGCACAGCTTTGCCCTTAAACGTGAAGCGGGTTTTGCCTGCAGGGTAGCGTTCGTAGCTGCTGCAGCCCACAGTGGCCATGAGCACAAGCAGTGTTAAGAGGCTAAAAAGAATTCGTCGCATAGACTCGGCGAATCTGAGACAACGGCCGATGCGAAAAGGGAAAAAGAAAAAACCCTGAGCACAGGTCGCGCCCAGGGTTACAGAGCAACCGCTTACTTCACGGTTACAGCGATATTCTTTTTTGTGCTCGCCTTACGGGGCAGTGTTACCTGCAGCACACCATTGGCGATCTCTGCTGAAATTTTCTCAGCATCGACATCGTCGCTCACCCGAAATGACCGCTCGTAGTTGGCGAAGCGAAATTCACGGCGAATGTGCTCAGCGTCGTTCGCTGCTGCCACAGACTGCGCTTTGAGCGTGACAACACCGTTTTCATAGGTGACGTTGACGCTGTCTTTATTCGCGCCGGGTACGTCGGCAAAGATGGTGTAACCAGCTTCACCCTCGGTAATGTCAACCGCGGGCACATAGGTAACACCCGCCGATGCCTGGGCTTTTTCAGCCTGGGTTGTTTCGTCTTGTTTTTTGGTAATTCCGAACATGGTAGCCTCCGTTATTTTGCTGCGATTTCGATCTTGCGCGGTTTCGCTTCTTCAGCTTTTGGCAACGTGACAGTCAAGATGCCGTCTTTGACAACGGCTTCGATCTTGTCGGCCGCCAGTGCGTGGCGAAATGTGAATGAACGCTCAAAGCGCCCGGTTGCGCGCTCTTCACGCGCGTATTCGGCTTCAACGCGTTTATGTTCGCCGCTGATCGTCAGTTTACGACCTTCGAGTTCGATAGTGAGGTCGTCTTTTGCAAGGCCCGGTACCCGCGCCTGAATGACGTAAGCATCGTCATTCTCAGCAATGTTCACCGGTGGAAAATGGCCGCTCACACCGTCGCCAAGGCCCCGGCGGAAAAGGCGGTCAAATTCGTTCTGCACCTCTGCGAGGTCGTTCCAAAGTGTATTTGTTCTTACTAACATAATCCCTCCTGGGTTGTTGTCTTGCGCTATATGGCGCTGTGTTTCTTTGACTGATAGCACTCTATCAATCACATTGCTAATATAGTTAACAGGGTTTCAATCGTCAAAATTTTTTGCAAGCTTCGTGGCTGTGTTTTTCCATAGCTATAGCCTCTTAAGAAAAAATTATGTCTCATCAATCTATGCAGCGGACTAGCTATGGATTTTCACAGCGGCAAAGCGGCTGGCTGATTAGACGCCAGGTTCATTAACTAACTAAATCCTCACCATTTGGGTTATCTTGGCTGCCATTCGGCTTGACGGGGCCGTGGCAAAACCCGGCGATCAGGTGCCTAGTTAAGGAAACCACATGAAAAAAGACGACCTCACCGCCATCTTCGCCATATTGATCGCCATCGCGATCGGTGCAGGCCTTGCCTGGGCCGGCGCCCAGCACGGCTGGGTGCTGCGCGATTTTCCTGTGATGTACTGGTGCGTCGCCGCCGCGTTCGGCATACAGTGGCTCGTATTCATACCGGCTTACCTCTTTAAGACTGAAAAGTTTTATGACCTCACCGGCAGCCTCACGTACCTCAGCATCACGCTCGGCGCGATTTCGCTCAACCCGCACAGCGACCTGCGTTCGAAGCTCATCGGCAGCTTCATCTGCATCTGGGCGATTCGTCTCGGCAGTTTTTTGTTCGTGCGTATATTGCGCGCGGGTGAAGACACGCGTTTCGCCAACGTGCGCGGCCGCTTCTGGCGTTTTCTCATGGCCTGGACCCTGCAAGGGCTTTGGGTCACGTTCTCGCTCGCGGCGGGCCTCACAGCGATCACGTCTCGACCCATTGCGATGGATGTCTTTGCGTATGCAGGTGCAGCACTCTGGTTAGCAGGATTCACCATTGAAGCTCTGGCCGATCACCAGAAGAACGTCTTTCGCCGTGACGCTGCGAACAAGGGCCGCTTCATTTCGACAGGGCTCTGGTCATGGTCGCGCCACCCGAACTATTTTGGTGAAATCGTGTTGTGGTTTGGCATCGCGGTTATGGCTTTTCCCGTGCTGCAGGGTTGGCAGTACGCAACGCTCGTATCGCCCCTGTTCGTCACGCTGCTCTTAACCAAAATCAGCGGCATACCGCTGCTCGAAGAAGCCGCCGACAAGAAGTGGGGTGGTCAGGCAGACTACGAAGCGTACAAGAAACGCACGTCGTCGCTGGTGCTGCTGCCGCCAAGGGCAAGTTAGCCGTTCGCTGAGCGCAGTCGAAGCGCACGGCTAAAACAAGTTCTGTTGCCGCGGTTTAGGCGGCGTGTGCGTCTTGTCGTTGCCGATTTCTTCGAGCATCTCTGCTTCATATTCACCATCTTCGATGGGGCGAAGCAGCGTGAGAATTTTTTCAGAGTCTTGCAGTTGCGGGTTTAACCATTCGGGAACTATATCCTCATCCAGAAATACCGGCTGTCTGCCGGCGTTACCGCCGTGGTTGTGAATGTCGGTCATGAGCTTATTGCCGGGTTCGGTCAGAATGGAAACTTCAGCGACTTCTTCGCCAGAAGCGAGCTTGCGCTTCACATAGAGGCCGGCCAGGTACATATATTCGTGACCGGTGCGTTTGATAATCCAGGGCACGTTGCGGTGTGCGTCTTCGCGGCGCTGCCATTCATAAAAGTGGCTGGCCGGCACCACGCAGCGCCGCTCTCTGAAGGCCTTGCCCCACATGCGGTTCTGCGCAGCGCCTTCTTTGCGGGTATTGATAATGGGCTTGCCGTTCGTCCATTCGGGTTGCCATCCCCATTTCATGCCGGTGGTTTCGTGTTTGCCGGTTGCGGGGTTAATGGTGAATACGTCGATGATTTGGGTGGGCCGAATGTCGAAGCGCGACCTGCCCAGAAATACCTTGCGCAGCTGCTCGATGTCGTCGAGCGCGCCCTTGCCTGTCCACATGCGGTAATAGCCGATGCTGCCGTCGGCGGTGGCGTATTTAATGAGCACGAGTCGCCCGCACATGGGTCCATGACTAAGGCACCCAACGAGCGCGCAACCGATTCAGGGCAGTTAAGAAGCTATTTTTCGCGGAGAGATTTCTTCAATATTCGCGATCAAGTACGCTTCAAACGCGGCCGGGCTCATTTTGTCCTGGTAAAGCGACCACATCGCACTGCGCAGCTCTTCCATGGTCTCGAACTTCGCCCCGTCGATCTTATAGGTTGTCATTTTATTACTCCCTTCGCATCGTGCCATGTTATGCACCTGCACCAGTAATGTACTATAAAAATTATGCAACGCACTAAAAAAAATAGCTGGTAGTCCCCACCCCCGGCCCCTCCCCGCTTGCGGGGAGGGGATCGAGTTTTACGCCCCGCAACCAACTTTTGACAAAATGCCCCGAAAACGTCAGCAGTTAAAACCATTGACACTTTGTTTTGGTATCGAAGCGCCCACCATGCGCTATGCACTCATACCATTCGGGTTCGTCTTTTACCTGTGGTACCTCGTGATATTCATACCGATCACGATTCTTTTCGCGATTACCGTCATGATTCTCGCGCCGGTTTGGCCAAAGAAATACAGCCGTGCGATGCGCGTTTTTCCCAAAGCCTGGGGGTGGATTGGTATCCGCATTGTTTTTTGTCCGGTGTATGTTTATGGGCGTGAGAAGATACACGACCAGCCGGGCATTATCATCAGCAACCATCAATCCCTCTTTGACATTCTCGCGGGTCTCGGCTTTTACCCGGTAGATTTTCTCTTTCTTGCGAAAAAAGAGGTCTTTCAGATTCCCCTTGTCGGCACGGCGATGCGCAAGCTCGGCTATATTTCGGTGAACCGCTCGAATGCGCGGCAGGCTTCGCGCTCTCTAGAGATTGTCGAAGAGCAGGTGCGGCAGAATAACCGCGTGCTCATCTACCCCGAGGGTACGCGCAGTAAAGATGCGCGTAAACTCTTGCCGTTTAAGGCGGGCGCGTTTCAAGTTGCTGAGAAGGGTAAGTTTCCGATATTTCCCATTGTGCTTTATGGCACGCAAGAGACGCGGCCGATGCACAGCAACGTGTTGCTTTTCCCACACCGCATAGCGATTCAGGTGCTCGACGCGATTACCGTTGAGAACGAGCTGCACCCCGCGAACGAAGGCAGCAGGCTGAGTGAAAAAGAAAAACTCGCGGGCATTCGCGCCGTCGTCGAAAAAGCTTACCTGCAGCTCGCAGACAACAAAGGCCTCAAAGCTGCCAACGTCTAAGAAGCTCTCGCTCGCGCGCGTCTTGTTCGCGCGCCTGCCCGAACGCGGCCGGGTAAAGACACGCCTCGCCGAAGACCTCGATGAAAACGGCGCGTACGAAATTTATCGTTGGCTGCTGCGCGTGCAGGCCCGGGCGATTGCCCGTGACGTGCCGCAGGGCCACAAGGTTTCAACCTATATCTATTACGCTCCTGAGTTGAACCGCCTCTCTGCGCGTGCAAAATTTCACCCGCACCTCAGGGGCCTGAATCTGAAATTCAGACCGCAGGTATCGGGAGATCTCGGTGCGAGGCTTGCTGCAGCCGTGCGTGAAGTTCTCGCGCGGCACGATGCTGCACTCATCTGGGGCGCCGACATACCCACGCTGCCGCAGCATATTTTTTCGCAGGGCGCCGCGCTGTACCCGCAGAGCGTCATTACCCTTGCGCGCGACGGCGGTTATGCATTTCTGTCGCTCGCGAAAGAGCATTTCACTCCCGCAGTTTTTGAGAACATTCGCTGGAGCACCGCGAATGCCGGCCGCGACCAGATACGCGCGCTGCAACGCACCGGCGTGCCTGTCGTGGTATCAGGCAAAGTTGCGGATCTCGACCGAGCCAAAGACTTCACGCGCATCGTGCGTGAACTCGAAGCTCATCAGAGAGTTGCCGACCTTGAAGATCTGACGGCAACACTCCAGCGACTCTCGCTGGCAGTCTAGTTGAGCCAAATTCTCTGTAGCGATCGCTACAAGATATTTGGCTTTTCGCACCGTCGCTTTTTCTTAAGTGTACGGCATGAAAATGGAAAATGGCCCGCTGACGGGTGTCAAAGTTCTCGATCTGTCGCTGCTTTTACCCGGGCCGCTTTGCTCGCAGCATCTCGCCGACATGGGCGCCGAAGTCATTAAAGTAGAAAATCCGCGCATGGGCGACCTCACGCGCTACATGAGCACCAAGGTGACGAAGGGTGACTTTGCCGAGTCGGGCATTTTTCTGCAGCTCAACCGCAACAAGTCTTCGATAACGGTCAACATCAAGCGCGAGGGCGGGCGCGAGGTGATTATGCGCCTGCTGAAAGACTGCGACATTCTGCTCGAAGGCTTTCGCCCCGACACGCTGAACGAACTGGGTATCGGCTACGAACAATTGAAGCAAAAGTTTCCGCGGCTCATCTACTGCGCGATCTCGGGTTATGGCGCGACGGGCCGCTACAAAGAGCATGCGGGCCATGACGCGAACTATATCGCGCGCGCGGGCCTGTTGGCATTGAATGGCGAGAAAGGCGGGCCGCCGGTTGTGCCCGGTTTTCAGGTTGCGGATATAGCAGGGGGCACACTCACCGCGCTGGCGGGAATTTTGGCGGCTCTTTACGCGCGTGAAAAAACCGGTAAGGGCCAGTTCGTCGATGTTTCGATGCAAGACGGCGCCGTGCCGTTTCTCTCGCTCAATCTCGGCGAATACATCGCGACCAAAAAAGAGCCCGAACGCGGCAACGACATGCTCTCAGGCATGCTGCCCAACTACCGCGTGTACGAAACCAAAGACGGTAAGTACGTGATGCTCGCGGCGCTCGAAGAGAAATTCTTTCAAACGTTCTTGCGCCAGATTGACCGTGAAGATATTCTGAAAAACATGCCGCGCGATGCGTCGGGTTTCGAAGCGGCCATCAAAGAAATGACCGCGATCTTCAAGAGCAAAACTTACGCCGAGTGGGCGCCGCTTTTTGAAAACGAAGACAGCTGCTTTTCTGGCCTAAGCTCGCTCGCTGAAGTGCTCGAAGATGGCCATCTGCGCGACCGCGGTATGGTACGCGAGATCGACCACCCGAAACTCGGCAAGGTGCCGGTAATCGGTTCGCCGTTTCATTTTTCAGAGACGCCGGTATCTTACCGGTCGGCACCACCGGAGCAGGGCGCGCATACCGACGCGGTGTTAAAGGCCGCAGGCTTCACAGACGCCGAACTCGAGCAACTCAAAAAAGACAAATGCATCTGATCGACATCGCGTCGCCAAAATCGAGGTAAACCCATGTACGAAAAAGGCAAAACATTCGAGCAGATTCAGATCGGCGACACCGCCAGTTTTTCGAAGACGATCACCGAAACCGATGTGTATCTCTTCGCCGGTATCAGCGGCGATTTTAATCCGCTGCACGTCAATGAAGAGTATGCAAAACAATCCCCCTTTAAAACCCGCATTGCCCACGGCGGGCTCGCCGCTTCACTTCTGGCGAATGTGCTCGGCATGAAGCTGCCTGGCCTGGGAACAATTGCCCTGGAGGTCACGCAAAAGTTTCGCAACCCGGTGTATTTTGGCGACACCGTGACCTGCGCCGTGACCATTTCAAAGAAGATCGAGCGCATGAAAATAGTCGAAATGCAGATTCTCTGGTCGAACCAGCGCGGCGAAACCGTGAGTAAGGGTTCATGCCGCGTTATGCCGCCGGCGGCAGACTAACGGCTTGACATCCCCCTCGGGGTTTGTTTTTCTTGCCGACCCAACGCGCCCGGTCATCAAAAACATCTGGCTGCAAATTCGGGAAACTCAGGAGATTGAACATGAAAAAAACAGGTATGGCGGTCGTTGCAGCAGTTTTTATGCTGGCGGCTTGCGGCGGCAAGAATGCTGCCGTGAAAGATTTCGGCGAACTTTTTGACGGAGCGACGAAAGACCTTACGGCAATCGGCAACGATCTGAAAGAAGCCAAAGATTCTAAAGAAGTCGCCGCTGCTCTGAACAAGGTTTACGACGTCATGACAGCCATGAAGGCGAAGGGCGAAGAGCTCGAGAAGAAGCACGGCATGCGTGCGAAGGGCGAAATGCCACCAGAACTCAAGGCAAAAAGCGAAGCCTTTCAAGCCGCTGTCAAAGGTGTGTTTTCAGACTCGCTGGTGAATGCCGTCAAGAAGCATGGTTCAAAACCAGAAGTTATGGAAGCGCTGAACAAAATCAAAAGCCTCAAAGGCGGCTGACCTTCATTTAAACTCATCTGCCTTGCCAAGAGCGGGGCAGATGCAGTTCTCATGCCTTTATCTTGACAGGCTCTCTTTGACTGAATAATCGCTGACAGTTTCATGCAGAAACCACCAGTTCTCATTATTGATCCCGATCTCGCGCTGCAAGAGATACTTGGTGAAATTCTGAAAAACCGTTTCAGAATCTTTGTTGCGAATAGCATCGATGAAAGCCAGAATATAATGCAGGGTGAAGACCCGCACCTCATTTTCATCGAGCTTCAGTTGCCGGGTGAAGACGCGATTGAATTCATCGAACGCTCGAAACGCAGCAAGTCGAATACGCAGTTCATCGTCATTACCGACAACGCGACGGTAGAAAACGCGGTTACCGCGCTGCGCCACGGGGCCCTCGACTTTTTGAAGAAGCCTTTTGAAATCGACGACATCGCGCGCATAGTTGAAAAGTTTTTCTCGCTCACGGCGAATCGTGAAGCTGACTACGATATCTATTCAAGCATCGTTGAAGAGGCGCGCACGTTTGAACTCGCGACCGATTTTTCGATCGTCTCGACTTTCATGTCAGAGATTATGCACATTATCTCGCGTTTCGCCCGCATCGACAAAAAAACCACACTCACGATCAGACTCTCGCTTTACGAAATGCTCGTGAACGCGATGGAGCACGGCAATCTTGAAATTAACTATGACATGAAGAAAAACCTGCTCGAAGAAGTGATGGATTACCAGCGTTACCTGACCGATCGCGCGAATGAAGTACCCTTTAAAGACCGCAAGGTTCGGGTTTCGTACAAATTCGATACAAAATCCATTTCTTTCACGATTACCGACGAGGGTAAAGGCTTTGATGTCAGCAAGGTACCAAACCCCCACGCGACCGAGAATCTCGAACGGCTCAACGGCCGCGGCATCTTCATCTCACGCGTGAATATGACAAGTGTCACCTACAACGAAAAAGGCAACTCTGTGACGCTCTACAAAGAGCTGGCCCCACCGGCGTAACCCGGTTCTACTGAGTAAACAATCCATTACCGTATGCGTTCGAGAATTCTGAGCCGCGCCGATCGCGCGCGGGGGTTTTCGGCGATTTCTTTTTCATTGGGCGTGATGCCGCCGGGCTCCACTAGCCTGTAATCGCCCGGTTTGAAGTTACTCTTCGCAGTCGGATCTGTTTCTTTGATGAAAGCACGGTCGCGAAAGGCATGCTTGACCAGCCTGTCTTCAAGCGAGTGAAAGCTTAAGATCGCCAACCTGCCGCCGACAGACAGCTGATCGGGCGCAAATTTGAGTGCCGATGCGAGTGCGTCGAGTTCGCCGTTCACAGCGATACGCAGTGCCTGAAACACCCGGGTTGCCGGGTATCGGTCGGCGTGCCCCTTTGCCTTGTACTTCGGCGGATAAACATGCTCACAGATTTCGGTCAACTCGCGCGTGGTAGTGATCGGGGCTACCTTGCGTCGCTCCACGATTTCCCGCGCAATACGCCGTGAAAGCTTTTCTTCGCCAAATTCAAAGAAGATGCGGGCGAGCTCTTTCTCTTCAGCTGTGGCAAGTAATCTTGCCGCTGAGATGCCAGATTCAGCATTCATGCGCATGTCGAGTGGTTGGTCGAAACGAAAGCTGAAGCCGCGTTCGAAGAAATCAAAGTGCGCTGATGAAATACCGAGGTCGAAGAAAATAAACGCGAACGGTGCTTTGTCTCTGAAAGGGTTCTCGCCGAAATTTCCCTGGCGGTACTCTGTGATCTTACCGCCGGCTCTCTCGCGCGCCAGCTTCAGCATCTCTGCGTCGGCGTCTGAAGCATAGAGCGAAGCTTTCGGGTAAGCTGCAGCAAGAAGCAGCAGATGGCCTGCGAGGCCGGTCGTGCCGTCCCATACGCGCTGAGCGTCTGGGGCTAAGCTATTGAGGCAACTTGCCGCCTCAACCACAGCCTCGGGCAGAATGCTGAGGTGAAACGGCCTCTTCTCAGAGCTTATTTCTGTGTTACCTCGGGCTCGGCCTGCGATTCTGCTTCGCCCTCTTCATTGTTCTCGAGAATCGAATTTTCCCAGATTTCATCGATTGTGGCCTGGTCTTCGAAGTAATCTCCCTTGATTTCGAGAAACTTTTCTGCGCTCAGATTTTCAAAGGTAAACGACAGTTTCTTCGCACCTTCTTTCTCTTCGGTACCGATGCGTATTTCGACGGGCTGGGTAATTTTCTTTTCGAGCAGCATCATCGCGAGTTCGTCTTCAATCTCTCGCTGCACGAGGCGCTTTAACGGCCTTGCGCCATATTTTTCGCTATAGCCCTTTTCTGCCAGATAACTCTTTGCGTCGTCGTTCAGCGTCAGGTAAATATTCTTCTGCAGCGCGTTGAAGTTAATTTCGTCGATTGTCAACGAAACAATCTCTTGAATCTCTTCTTTGCTAAGCGGGTCGAAAATGATGACATCGTCGATACGGTTCAAGAACTCTGGTGAGAAATGTTTGCGCAGCTCTTCAAGAACCTGTTCCCGTTTGGAGTCTTGTCGGTTCTCAGCGTCACCGCTGAAGCCCAGCTTGCCGCCTTTCTGCAGAAAACGCGCGCCGATGTTCGACGTCAGAATAATGATGGTTTCTTTGAAATCCACATGGTGGCCCGAATTATCCGTGAGTTCACCCTCATCGAGCACCTGCAGCAGAATATTCTGTATCTCAGCGTGTGCCTTCTCGATTTCGTCAAAAAGCAGCACTGAGTGCGGGTGGCGGCGAATCGCTTCGGTCAGCTGGCCCCCGTCTTCATGGCCGACATAACCTGGGGGCGACCCGATGAATTTTGAAACCGAATGCATTTCCATGTATTCGCTCATGTCAAAGCGAATGAGCGCCTCTTCGTCGCCGAACATAAATTCGGCCAGGGCTTTTGCAAGCTCGGTCTTACCCACGCCCGTTGGTCCGAGAAAGACAAAGCTGCCGATTGGTCGGCGCGTTGACTTAAGCCCTGTACGTGCGCGGCGCACCGCGCGCGAAATCTGTTCGATTGCCGCCTTCTGGCCGACAACGCGGTCGGCGAGCTCTTCGTGCATTTTGATGAGGCGTTCGTTTTCGCTTTCTTCAAGCTGCTGCAGGGGAATGCCAGTCCAGTCTGAGATGACGCGTGAAATATCTTCTGCACCGATTTCGACGCGCGCCTCTTTCTGGCTGCGGCGCCATGAGCTCATCGCGTCGGCGAGCTTCTGGTTCGCTTCGCCGATCTGGTCGCGCAATTTCGCCGCCTTTTCGTATTCTTGCTGGCGCACCATTTCATTCTTATCGCGCGTCAGTTGCTGCACTTCGCGTTCGATATCTTTGATCTCGTCGGGTATCACCGCCGATTTCAGGCGCGCGTGCGAGCCGGCTTCGTCTATGATGTCGATCGCCTTGTCAGGCAAGAAACGATCTTTAATGTAACGGTCTGAAAGTTTCACAGCTGCGATAATCGCTTCTTTGCTGAAAGATACCGCGTGGTGTTTCTCATACGCATGCCTGAGACCGGCGAGTATACGAATCGCATCTTCAACCGACGGCTCTTCGACCATAACCGACTGAAAGCGGCGTTCAAGAGCTGAGTCGCGTTCGATATAACGCTTGTACTCACGCAGCGTGGTGGCACCGATACACTGTATCTCGCCGCGCGCCAACGCTGGCTTCAAAATATTCGCGGCGTCGACCGCGCCTTCTGCTGCGCCAGCGCCGATGATTGTGTGCACCTCATCGATAAACAGAATCACATCTTTATTCGTGCGAATCTCTTTCATGATCTTTTTGATGCGGTCTTCAAATTCACCGCGGTACTTGGTACCGGCAATAAGCGCCGCAACGTCGAGCGAATAGACCTGGCGGTTGAACATCGGCTCGGGCACACGCTTCTGCGCGATACGCTGCGCCAGACCTTCAGCGATTGCTGTTTTGCCGACGCCCGCTTCGCCAATCAGAATCGGGTTGTTTTTGGTCTTGCGCGAAAGTATCTGTATCACGCGTTCGATCTCATGGTCACGCCCAATGACCGGGTCGGTGAGTTTCTCTTCGGCCATACGCGACAGGTTACGCGCAAACTCGTCGAGCATCGGGGTTTTCGAAGCTTCTTTCTTCGGCTGCGCCGCTGACGCTGTTTTTTGGGTCGTTGTTGCCTGCGGCAACCCCAGAGTCGCGTTTAGCTCGTTGCGAATAACCTGGTAGTTAATCTGAAAAGATTGTAGGGCATTGGCGACAATGCCGCTCGTGTCGCGCAGCAGCGCCAGCAGTACGTGCTCAGAGCCGATGTAACTGTGGCGCATTTTGCGCGCCTCATCGCGCGAGAGCTCGAGAATGCGCTGCACCTTGTCTTTGGTTGTCGGGTCGATCACCATCGTCGCGCTGTCTTGCTCGGCACGTTTTTCGATCTCTTTTTTCAGCTCGCCCAGGTCGATACCCAGGTTCATCAGCATCTTCACAGCTACCGAGTCTTGTGCCTTCAAGAGCCCCAGCAGAATATGCTCTGGCCCTAAAAACTCATGGCCGAGGCGCTTGGCCTCGCGGGGCGCGTATTCGTTAATAATCTTCTTAACGCGGTTTGTGAAGTCGAACATAAGGATATTATAGTTTCGGCAGACATGACCGTCAATAAAAACAATCCTTCAGGTTATTCGCAGCACCAGGCGCCGAGTCTGCTGTTGCGGCTTTTGTGGCCAAGCCCCTCAATTTAGATTAGGATGCATAACGAACCTGAATCCTCAACTATGTTCTTTAAACGCCGCACAAAGAATCTTCATGGCACCATCGCCGAGGCCGAAGCACCGTGGCAGAACTGCATCGGTGTCTGTAGCAAGTGTGCCCGAAAACTCAAAGCCATGGAAGGTGACAAAACCCGGCTGCGCGTCGCTCTAAAGGCGCTCGTGGCTGAGCGGGGGCTCAAAAAGAAAGTGCGCGCAGTCGATGTCACCTGCCTCGATGTTTGTCCCGAAAACAGTATCACTGTTGCGCACTTTACCAGATCGTCCATTCGCGTGATGAACGTGGGCGGTGGCGCGGCACCCGAAGCGATACTTCAAGAATTCGGCTACTGAAAAGCCACAGTTATTTTCGCCCCTCTTCAAGCAACTTGTAGAACGAGGGCAAGAACAGCAACGTCATGAGTGTCGCGCTGACAAGACCGCCCAGCACCACGAGGGCGAGCGGCCTTTGCACCTCTGCGCCGATGCCGGTGTTCAAGACCATCGGCAAGAAGCCGAGGCTCGCGACGAGCGCCGTCATGAGCACGGGGCGCAGACGACCGAGTGCACCGAGTTTCACCGCTTCGGCAACACTATGCCCTTCGGCCACGAGATCGTTCAGGTACTTTACCTTCACGAGGCCGTTCAGAACTGCGAGGCCCGAGAGCGCGATAAAGCCGATCGCGGCTGAAACGGTGAAGTTCATCTTCGCCAGGTACAGTGAAACCACGCCGCCCGTCCAGGCGAAGGGTATCGTGAGAAAAATCAATACGGTCTGCCGCATCGAGCCGAAGGTTCGCCACACGAGGTAGAATATCAATGCCAGAACGAGCGGCACCACGATGATGAGTCGCAGCCGGGCGCGTTCGAGATTTTTGAACTGCCCACCCCACTGCAGGCGAAAATCGGCGGGTAAGCCAAGTTCGGTCTTGATGCGTGCCTGCGCTTCTTGCACAAACGACAGCGTATCGCGCTCACCCAAATAAACCGCGATGCCTGCGTAACGGTTCATGCCGCTGCGCGAAATCGAAGTGATCGTCGTTCGCTCTTCAAAATCGGCGAGTTCGCCCAAAGCAATCGTGCCACCTGCGGGCAATGCAATCGGCAGCCGGCGAATGAGCGCCACGTTGCGCCGGCTTTCATCGTCGATTTTCACGATGATACCGAATCTCCAGTCATTCTCATAATAGCTGCCGACCATTCTGCCAACCATCGCGGCCTGAAATCCCTCGTTTACTGCGGCTACGGAGAGCCCGTAATAATTAATCTTGTCGTATTTGAGTTTCAGGTGCACGACCGCGCTGCGCCGCAGAGCGGTGAGCGCATCGAGCGACACCGCTTTGGTACCCGGTATACTTTCCATAATCGCCACGGCCTTCTCTTGCAGCGCAAAGAGCGATTCGAGATCGCGGCCATAGATGCGCAGCGAAACGTCGGCGCGGCTGCCTTCGAGAATTTCGTTAAACCGCATCGCAATGGGCTGCGTCTGCGCGAGCTCAGATTCGGCAAGCACCGGCGTCTTCGCGAGAATCGGGGCGAGGTCGTTCTGCATCTGCGTGAAAAGTTCGTCGGTCGTCAGCGTTTTTCCGCGGGAATTCTTGCGCCAACGCGACTGGTCTTTGTTGAGGATTACGAAAAGGTCTGTGAGATTCACCCCCATCGGGTCGGTCGCCGCCTCACTCGTGCCAATGCGGCCGAAGACGCGAGTGACTTCGGGGTAAGCCGCGATAATCTTTTCAGCCCGACGCTCGCGGTCGATGGATTCGGTGAGCGAGATGCGTGCATCGTGCAGCAGGTTCAGCGTCATGTCGCCTTCATTGAGTGGCGGCATGAAGTCTGCCCCAAGCCGGGTAAAAAGCCACGCACAGGCTGCGAAAACGAGCACAATCGGCAGAATGAACCGTTTGGCATGCTTCAGCGGAAAGTTCAGCACCGGCTCATAGACTGCGTAGAGCGCAGTGATGAACCGGGTCTTATGCGGTTTGAACTTGGGTGCAAGGTAAATGCCCAAAACGGGCATCACGAGCACCGCGACGATGAGAGCTCCCCCCAAGGCAAATAGAACCGTGACTGCCATCGGGTAATAGAGCTTGCCTTCGATACCCTCGAGACTCAGAATCGGCAGATAGACTGCCATGATGATGATCATGCCGGTGGTCATCGGCCCCATAATCTGCAGCGTCGCTTCTTTGGCCTGCGCCAGGCGCTGCGCGAAATTTTTGGGCGGGTCGTGCTCGATGCGGGTCAGAAGGTTTTCCATCATCACGATCGAGCCGTCGACAATGAGACCGAAATCGAGCGCGCCCAGACTCATCAGGTTGGCTGATATGCCGAAAATCTTCATGCCCAAGAGCGCCATCGCCATCGACACCGGTATTGCGAGCGCGACGAAGAACGCAGCGCGCATATTACCCAAAAACAGAAACAGAATGAGCACGACGATCGCCGCCCCCTCGCCGAGGTTTTTTACAATTGTTTTCACCGTCGCGTTCACCAAAAAACTGCGTGAATACAGAACCTGCGTCTCGACGTCTTCTGGCAGCGGAGCGTGCTTTAGCGCCTCTTCGGCGTGCAGGGCGACTTCACGGCTGTTCTGGCCCGAGAGCATGAGCACCGTGCCCAGCACTGTTTCTTCACCGTTATAGGTTGCCGCACCGATTCGCTGCGCATGGTAGTTGCCGATGCGCGCGACCTGCTTAAGGCGAATCGGGCTACCATTCCAGTTAACACGCAGCGGCAGTTCCTTTACCTGATCGAGATTTAACCCCGCATAGGTGCTGACGATGAACTGCTGCTTGTTCTTCTCTATGTAACCGCCACCATAGTTGTCGCCAAGGCTCTTGAGGCTTTCAGAGATATGGTTGAAAGTGATGCCAAATTCTTCCATCTTAAGGGGATAACTCTCGATATGCACCTGCCGTTCATAACCGCCGAGTGAATCGACTTCTGCCACGCCGGCAATATTCGATTTGAGATACGGCCTGATGACGAAATGCTGAATCGTGCGCAAATAGACGAGCCGATCGATTTCAGGTTTCTTCGCGAGCGCCGAACCGGGTTTTGGAACCAACGCATACATAAAAACTTCGCCGAGCCCGGTGGTGATCGGCGCCATTTCTAGCACCACGCCCGCAGGCACCGCTGCCGAAGCCTTGATGATTTTCTCTGCGACCTGTTGCCTTGCCCAGTAGATATTCGTATCGTCGTGAAAAATCACAACCGTCTGAGAGAGCCCAAAGCGCGAAAGCGATCTGACTTCTTTCACCTGCGGCAAACCCGCCATCTCGGTTTCGACAAAATAGGTGACCGACTTTTCAACCTGTTGTGGGTCTAAGCCCCCTGTCTTGGCATTGATAATCACCTGCACATTGGTGATATCGGGCACCGCGTCGACGGGCAATCTGAGCGCCGCCAACAAGGCGACTGCGAGTGTCGCCGCAATTGCCAGTACCACCGTGCCCCGGTTCGCCAGCGCAAATTCCAATAACTTCTTTAGCATATTTCTCTCCCCTGTGAATTGCTGAATTGGGGTTCAGCGGCCCCGGCTAATCGCTCAGGCAGCCGGCGGCGCGCGTAGTGAGGGGGGAGATTTAACGAATCGGAAAAAAGGCGACGTGTCGCTGGTAGACCTGACCTTTGCTATGGCAAAAATGACAACAGGCGTTACCGCTGCCGTGTTGAGCAGCGCCATGCTGGCTAAATCGGGTGCGAGATAGCAGACTGATTTTTCGACATTGCCGTTTTCAAAGGTGTATTCGAAGAGAGACTCTTGCCCTGCGTGCGTGGCCTCGTGTTCGTGGGGCAAATCGGCATGGCAGCTGGCGCTGATCTCATTGCCGACGCAAACCTGATCATGACTTCCGCCGTGGTCGATGTGCACCGTAGAAAGCGCCGAGCTCGCCACGAATGCGAGATAAAGCAGATTGATTGTCGCAAACCGCCGCATCGCTTCACATAGCATGTGAAATCTTTTTCAGGCTGTCAAAAAAAATCGCAATACCTGCCTGAGAATGAAAATCATTCGGGTAAGACGTTGAGAAGCCATGAGCGGCCCCGGTCTCAGCGCAGCTTAATCCACAGCAGCGCAGGTTGGTGGTCTGAAATTTGTTGATCGCCGTGATCAATAATGTCGGCCAGCCAACTGCCACGCGCTGAATGTAACCAGGCTTCAAAACTGCCGTTGACCACGAGGTGATCAATAGTCGAGCTGTAAGGAATGTTTGTGAAGCGCGTCGTGTCCACCGTCGGTGATTGTGTCAGAAATTTAACATTTGAATTCGTTTCAATCGCATTCAGTGTGTCGATTGATGTGCAGATGCCAACCCCCGGCTTCACCTCATCGTTGAGGTCGCCGAGCAGCAGCGTTGGCATCGTGTTCGTTGACGAAACGTATGCGCTCAGGTCGTCGGCCTGCGATTGGCGGGTGGCGCATGAGGTCGAATCGGTCAAAGCCTTGAGATGCACATTGATCAGCCTGAACTGGCGGTCTGAATGTTTTGCCTGAAAAACGGCCTGCAGCGGTCGGCGCAGGCAACCATCCCAATCACCGTTGTTGAATGGCGATGTCGCAAGCTCTTCTTGCGAGACGAGCTTCACGAGTGAACGCTTGTAAATATAGGCGACGCGCGCGCTGCAGCCCGACGATGCGAGCAGGTACGCCCAATCAGACCCAAGATGGCTTGTAACCCACGAGGTGAAGACCGACGCGTCTTTGATCTCTTGCAGTGCCACTATGTCGAGACCATTATTGAGAACGATATTCGCGACACCCGTTTGTTTCGCCGTTTGGCGCGAAGTGCTGTACGTGCCGTCGAATCCGCTCGTGAAATATTCGAGGTTAAAGGTGGCAATTTGCAGACAGTCCGCGTCGGCTGCATTATCGCACGCAATTGTTGCATTCGACGGGGACGCCGAAACGGTCGCGCCCGATGCAGCGTTGCCCGTCTGGTCATAAGCGATGAGTCGGTACCAGTACGTCTGTCCATTTGTTAATGAGGCATCAGTGACGGGGTCGCTGCAATTTTCGCACACGAGGGTGCGGGTCGCAGAACTATCGAGATCGGCAGAGCTCGCCGCGCGGTAAATGCGCGTCGCTTTGTAATCACTCTGCGGCGGTGTCTCCCAGCTGATGCGCAGATTCTGGTTACCCGGTGTGAGCAATACCGATGTCACGTTTGCGGGTGGTGTTGTATCAACGACAGGCGCAGGCGGAGTGTAGGGCGTGCTCGCGGCTTCTGGCGTGTCTTGCGCATTTACGCGGTTGTTATAGGCGCAGCTTACCGCGCCCAACCCGGCTATCGCGAAAACTGTGGCCGCGCCGAACCTGCCCCCCATGGCTTTGCGTCGGCCCACAGCGCATGCCGTGTAAAGATTATTTAGGCCTGTGTCAGCTAAAGCCGCAGCACTGCGCGAAAGCCCCGCGCTGCATAATAAGACTCGGCGCCGTTGTGGTATGTGAATACCTGATCGTAGCGCCGGTCGCAGAATAATGCCCCTCCGAGTGCTCGCACGCCGGGGGGTGTTAGAATCCAGCTTGAGGTCTTCAGATCGAACTCACCACACTCTTGCAGCGCACGGTATTCTTCTTCGCTGAGAATCTCGACGCCCATCGATTTCGCCATGGCCATTGCGCTGTTCTTCGGCCTGTGTTCTTTGCGCGATTCGAGCGCTTTCTGGTCGTAACACACGCTGCGCCTACCGGCCGGGCTTTCGGCGCTGCAGTCTACAAAGCAGATCGCGGTCGCCTTTTTCCCGAGTGTCACCACGTCGGGTTCGCCCCCGCTTGTTTCCATCGCGGCGAGAGCTGCGACTTTCGCAGGGCTCGCCTCCAGTTTTTGGGCGACCTGTTGCCAGCTAATGCCCTTATGCCGCGAGCTGTTCTTCTCAAAGCGCTCGCGCAATGTCTCAAGCAGAGCGCCATTCTTGCCGCCCCCTGTGCTGGGTTTTGCTGCTGACTTTGCCATGCTCTATTTCTCCCGGCTATTTTTGGCAAGGCGCGTCGCCGTTGCCAGCGCTTCTTCAAGCCCCCCGCCCGAGGCAAACCCGGCGAAGCGCACCACACCCTCTTGATCGATTACCACGAGCGTCGGGTAACCGGCAACGCGGTACTTTAGACCAATGTCGTTTGCCGCATCGATCAAAATCGCATAAGGCGGATTTCTATTTCGGTAGAATGCTTTTACCGTCGCCATGTCTTCATTCGTAATGCCTGCAATTTCAACCGCCGTGTTTTCTTTCTTTCGTCTGAAATCCTCAAGTGCATGCCGCACACTCTCACAGGGGCCGCACCAGGTCGCCCAAAAGTCGAGAATCACAACCTTGCCTTTGGGCAGCGACCACGTTGATTTGCCGTTCAAGAGTGGCAGCGCGATTACCGGCGCACGTTCACTCACGAGCGACGTGGCATCGAGGCGTTCGCCAAGAGCAACCTGCAGCGTTTCAATGCGAGTGCGCCGCATGTATTCAATGGCGACGACAGTACCCGCGTTATATTTCTGAATTTCGGTGAATAGCTGGCGCGTGTTCAGAATCTCGACCTTGTTGACCGACAAGATCACATCACCCGCCTTGAGACCCGCGCGCTCAGCCGCCGAATCAGGCATGATTTTCTGTATCAACACACCTCTCGGCGCCTGCGTGTGCACAACGCCGAGCAACGGTTTGCGCACCTTGTCGTCGGTGCCTGTTTTTTCTGCCGCCAAATCCGGGGCCCACAGCGCGACAAAAACAAAGCTGCATGCCATAAATTTCATGTTGCTCATGTGATGGTCACCTTACCGGCAAACGCGGCTTCAAACCCGTCGCGTCCACTTAACCAAACTTCGATTCTCTGCGGGTATTCCGTATTCGTGTGGTAAATGCGATAACCCTTGCGGAACAAAAAGTTGCGCCGCTCGATTTTGGTGATCATAGTGAAGGGTAGGTAATACTGTTTGTCGCAGCTCACGATCACGAAATCGCTATAAACCGCCAATCTGATAAACGGGCCCTTGTAGGTTAACCAACCAATGACCCCTGCGCAGGTTTCGGTGAAAAGGGGCTTCTTGCCTGCCTCGCTCGCGTGCATGCGGTCCTTGCGCCGAAAGATATACGCGAAGATGCCCCCGACTATCAATAAGATCAGAATCGGAAACGCCGCAAAATAATCTGTCGACATGCATAACGGCAAACCTACGAAGCGCGGCGTCCAGCGAATTTGTCAGAATATCGCATACAGCGTACAGTTCGCGACATCTCTCAGACCTCTGTAGCGGTCGGTGCAGCACACGCGATAATAAACGCATGGCGCTGCGGGTATTGGTCGAGCTCGACGTGGCGAATCTGGCAGCCGAGTTGTATCAACAGGCGTAGGTTCTCATTAACGCCGATTGAACCATAGGGAAACTCGTCTCCATGCCATTTTGATCGATGGTTGCCGACAGCATCGCCCAGTGAGTAGATGAGAATGCCCTCTTCGCTTAGCATACCATGTAGTTGTCTGATCACACTCTCATGCTCGTGCAGAAGCAAGTGAAAGATGCTGTCCCATGCGATTATAAGGTCGTATGAATTATCGCTCCTCCAACTTCTTATGTCTGCAACTTCGAGCTGCGCATCAGAATGTTGTTGCGCGGCGAGCCGTACCATCTCAGCAGAGGCGTCGATGCCGCTGACCTTAAAGCCCTGCTCACCCAGCAGTCGAAAAATTCGGCCGCCGCTACCACAACCGACGTCGAGGGCGTTGCGCCGATTCTGACAATATCCATCAAAGTGCCTCTGCGAAATCTCTTTCTTGCGTCAAAGCGATTCTAAACAGGAGGAATCCCCCTTCATGTGACATAATGCGCTTTTGGCTTGGCGGCCTGTCTGCTGACCGTAGCTATGGATTTCCCGAGCTGCAGAGCCCTTCTGCCCTCATAATACTTTACACCCTGTCGCGCGCTACAAATTTGCATCCATGAAACGGACATGGCAGCCCGCAAACAAGAAACGCAACCGCACACACGGTTTTCGCGCGCGCAATGAGACTGCCGCAGGTCGTGACGTATTGCGTCGCCGCCGGCAAAAAGGCCGCTGGAAGCTGACCGTTTCTGACGAACGCCGCCGCTGGGATATCGTAAAGCGCTAAGGAGGTACTGCAGGTACCTCCGGGGCTGACCGTTGAAGCCGCGTTGCACGGAAAGCAGCGTAGCGCTTTAGCAGCAGTTCGCCCTGCGAACTGCGAGGCTTTCCGTGCATGCGGATACACTTCAACGGTCAGCAGACAATAAGAATTTCAAGCGCTCTGATTTCTTCACAAGTCTCAAGCTTAAAAAGCGAATGGACCACCTCTTCAAGAGCGGTGGCAAAGCCTTCGGCAAAAGCCTCATGCTTCGGTTCGATCGTAGTAAAGAGGTAGATCCCTCTTTTCAGGTCGTTTTTGCAGTCAGCCGCAAACTCGGCGATGCACACGTGCGCAACCGCATCAAGCGGCGCCTGCGCGAGGCGCTCTTTCACCTTCTTAAACAAAAAACAGTGAAACAATCGGGCTTTGAACTGGCGATCATTCCCAAGAAAGAGGTTGCGGATATCGAATTTTCTGATCTGGTCGCCGATTTGCAGTCGGCATTGAAGCGGTTACCCAAAAATCCATAACATCGGCTGCGAGCTCGGCGTTTTCGATGCGGCGACGGGCAGCAGGGGTAATATCGCAAAGATATCTGTTTACGAGACAAGCCCGCCCGGTTAACGTTTCCCGATGCCCTTTCAACCGGCAAATCTAACGACGCTTGCGGCGCGCCACCAGCGCCTTATGCAGATTCGTTATGGCGAAGAGAGCCATGGCCTCGGCACCGAACAAAAGTTGCAGCGTATATTGCAGTATTGTGCAGAAGAGCTCGACGTTGCCCGTGTCGCCATTTGGCGGTTCAACGCCGCGGCCGACACGATTGTGCACACCATGCAGCATGAACGCGGACGTTACCATGACAAAATCGGCAGCGAACTTCGCGCCGAAGAGTTTCCCCGCTATTTTACAGCGCTCAATCAAGACCGCATCATCAATGCCAATGACGCCTATGCAGACGCACGCACCGCAGAGTTTGTGGAGCAATATCTAAAGCCTCTTCATATCAGAGCGTTGCTCGATGCCCCGGTATTTGCCGGTGGCAAGCTGGCAGGTGTGCTCTGTATCGAAGTCGAAGAACATGTTCGCGAGTGGTCGCTGCTCGATATTTCATTCGCCGCCGCCGCTGCCGACTCGGTGTCAGCCATCAACGAACAGAACTTATGGGAAGAAGAACGCCGTTATAACGGCTTTCTCGAACAGTTTGATTCACTCACAGGCCTTATCAACCGCCGCGGCTTTCAACAGCATGTCTTTCGCGACATAGCGTCAGAACCCGAAGCGCGCCACGTGCTCGCGCTGCTCGGGCTCGATGCCTTTACCGCTGTGAACGACAAATATGGCCAGTTCGTCGCGAACAACTCGCTGAAGCTGCTCGGCGAACGTGCGCTGCGTGTCTGCGCGCAGCACGGTAGTCTTTCAGGGCGCATCACCGGCGATACCCTGGGCTTCTGGCTTGCGCACCCAAAAGACCAGGCGCAGGTCGACCGCTTTCTCGATGACATACGTGCGATTGTTGCCACCCCCGTAGTTACCGAATATGGTATCAGCATTTCTATCGGCGGCACGACGGGCGTGTATGTCCATGCCGCCGGTGAACGGGCAGCACCAGACCCAATTCTCGCCGCTGAGATCGTACTCAAGAACACGAAGCGCGAGAACAAAGGTGGTGTCGGGTTTTTCACTGAAAGCGGCTACCGGCTGCTGCAAGACAAAACGCGCATGATCGACGACATACAGAGCGCGTTGGCGAAAGGGCAGTTTTCTGCATGGTACCAACCGATCTTTGATGCGCGTACGAAACTCTATATCGGCGTCGAGGCGCTCGTGCGCTGGCACCACCCTGACTTTGGGCTGCTCGCACCCGCGCGCTTTCTGCCGCTCGTCGTCGAGAGCGGTAAGTCCCGGGTGCTCGGCCAGTTTATGCTGGCGCAGGCCTGCCAAGATGCAGCTAGTCTGCTCGGCGAAGGCCTCGACGTGGGCCGCGTTTCGGTCAACCTGTCGGCAGACCAGCTTTACGACCTGCAATTGGTGCCCGACATCGCGCAGCTGCTCGCCAAAAACTCGCTGCCAGGGGCAAATCTCGAGCTCGAAGTCATCGAAGAGCTGATCGGTGGCAACTTTGATTTGGTGCACGCGCAGCTGACTCGACTGCGTGAAGCCGGTATCGGCATCAGCGTCGACGACTTCGGCACGGGCTATTCGTCGCTTTCCCGTCTCAAGCTGTTACCAGTGCAGAAAATCAAGATCGATAAATCGTTCATCGACGGTCTGCCACATTCGGGTAACGACGCTTCAATCGTGCGCTCGATTATTGCGCTGGGCCGTGCGCTGCAGCTCGAACTCGTCGCAGAGGGTGTTGAAACAGCAGAGCAATCAGCCTGGCTCGAACGCGAAGGTGTCGATTATTTGCAGGGCTTCTTTTATGCGAAGCCCCTCAGTGCAGAGGGCCTGCGCGAGTTTTTGAGAAAACGTGTCGCCTGAGCGAATCTTGCCGATCAGATTACACCGGCAGCCAATGCGACAGCCAGCGCAAACACCAGCACTGAAACAGTGTACTGCACGAAAGCCAGAGTGACCTTCTTTAATAGCTGGCTGCCGAGCCAGGCGCCGGCAAAGGCGGCCGCGATCGCAGAAAAGAGCAGAACCATATTCTCTTGCACCAGCGTGACACTCAGCCGCGTCGAATAGATGCCGAGCCGCGTGATGTCGATCGCGCACGCAATCACAACCCCGGTCGCCACAAACGCTTCTTTACTTAATCCGCATTTTATCAAAAAGGCGCTGCGCAGGGCGCCCTGGTGCCCGGTGAGCCCGCCAAAAAAACCACTCAGCGCCCCGCCGAGCATCAGTTTATTTCTATCGAACTGCAAAGCGCGCAACCTCGGCAGAAGTTCGAACAGCACGAACACAATCATGAGCGCAGCAACAATCAGCTTCAACAGGCGGATCTCAAACGTCTTCGTGCCGGCCTGCCAGACGAAAAGTGCGGTCTGGTTCGGTATCAGCCCGAGCAGCAAAGCGCCTATTGCCGCCCCCACAATCGCGGTCACACCGAAGCGCAGCACAACCGGCCAGTCGACATGCCGGCGCACGAGTGCAAATTTGAACAGATTGTTGAGCAGGTGCACGATACCCGTCAGTGCTATCGCCGTCTCAACCGGAAAAAAGATCGCCATGAACGGCGTCAGAATCGTGCCGAGCCCGAACCCCGAGAAGAAGGTGAGCACCGAAGCAGCGAGCGCGACGAACGTGATGAGGGTTATTTCCATGTGTTTCTTGGAAAAGTGAAACAGTATATTTTCTGGCTCGTCAATTGTTTTCGGTTTTCTTCAAGAGAAGAGCCACCCCGGCCGTTGGCGACACCTTCTCAACGAGGCGAGGAGAGGGGCGTGCTGTGATTTGCATGCTTGGGTGAGACTTTAGGCCCTGCCTAGAGAGATCTTTGCATCACTCGAAAAGATTTAATCGCCGCAGGCTTGGCAATGCCTTTGTAAGACCAAAATGCCGTTAGTGAATCAACGAGTATCTCCATCGTTGCGGATAAATAGCCTTTCAAGTGTACAGGGTTAAAAGCAGGGTGCAATAGCATGCTTTTGGCTTGTCCATTTGAGATTGGCGCATAAGATTTATCGAGCATTTTTGGACTGGTGTGGACATATTTACTCAAAAAGGCATATAAGCTGTCATAATCAGTTTCGCTACCTAGGTCTCTGAAGACATGCTTTATTGACTGGTGTTTTTTTAAGCCTAATTCCTTGGCTCGCAATTCGGCCCTTTCGAACTCAGCGAGTATAGCTTGAATTGATTCTTCCGAGTCATATAAGCTTCTAAGCAGTGAGTCTTGAGGTGCTGCCCTCGCATTTACGGCAGCGGTTCTTTCTCGCTTCAATTCTTCAAAGAAAAGCTGTTTCAGATGCTTCTCATCTTTCAGGTGAAGTTTCAAATCATTTGAGGCTTCATATATGCTGCGCATCAAAATAGGTATGCCGGTTAAGGTTTCGCGTCGACCTAATATTTCTACAGAGTAAGCTAAGTCGAATTGCTTTGCGAGCATCGTGCCAGCAATGTGGTCACGCGCGGATGGGCCGTCAAATACCAAGCATGCTAATTCAGATTTGTACTCTTCTAGAAACTTTCCGTACTTATCGATCAAAAGCATATATTGTCCTATAGCCTAGCAATGATCTGTCTCGCAGGCATTAGTATTGCAAGCATTATGGTGCACGAAATACTCAGTTTTCTATTGGATCTTCGCGCGGTCAATCGGTGCGGCACCAAGCCAATCGGCAATACCTTGCCAACCTGATGCACGATAAACAGCCTTCGGGTTCGCCGGAATATCATTCGGCTTTTTACCAGACTTACAGTACTCTAGCCATTCTGCACTATTTTTTAATTTCAATGCGTGAACAAAATCTCGGGCATCGGCAAACTCCCGATAAATCATGTTTTGTGGCGCAATTGTACCAGTGCCTAGCCAATCACCCATACTTTTCCAGCCCGATTCTGCGTAAGTACTCCGTGGGGTAGCCGGAATATCGCCGGGTTTAGCCGAAGATTTACAATAAATTTTCCATTCGCGACCACTCTGCAATTTCAGGGAGTGAACAAATTTTCGGGCTGCCATAAATGGTCTATATCTCTTACGAAAATTTGCGATCGAACCGGTACCTAACCAATCACCATAACCCTGCCAACCACTATTTTTGTACGTACGGTTAGGATTTGCTGATATATCAACCGGCCTGTTACCAGATTTGCAGTATTCTTTCCACTCTCTCAGGTTTTTCAGTTTTAGATTCTGAACAAAGTGTCTCGCTTCTACAAACGGAAGGAACTCTCTTTTGAAAGCGGCTACAGAATTTGTACCCAACCAATCCCCCCAGCTAACCCAACCTTTCTCTTTGTAGAATGGGTACGGGTTACTTGGTATGTCCCGCGGCTTTTTTTCGGAGCGAGCAAATTCGTACCACTCTGATTGGCTCTTGAATCCTAAGGTTCGAGCAAAATTCCGTGCAGCGGCAAATGGCCGGTAAGTACGAGTTGCGGTAGCTAGGGTACCAGTTCCCAGC